>NZ_CP124061.1:0-57974 GCF_030438115.2 Borreliella japonica | reverse complement strand
TCAAACTCCAAAACGTCAAAAAGACCGTATGTTTTAAAAGAATGTGACAAAAAACCAATCTTAAGTAAGTATGATCTTAACCAATCAGATGACGAGCTTTCAGACGAGTTAGAGAGTGATAAATCAGATGAGTCAAAGAGTAATGAATCAAATGATTTTGGTGAAGAGGTTCAAGGCGAAGATGAGTTTTTTGATCTTCAAGAACATGAATTTAGCTAAATTTTTTAAATTTAAATATTTTTATTTTTTATAAAGCTTTTCAAGCTAGAATAATTTTTATTTGGAGAATATTAATGAGACGATTAATTTTAATTTCTTTTTTTGTTTTAAGCATTAATGCGTATTATTAATGCGTATTCTTACAATCTTCAAGATGATGAAGAGATTGCGGTTAAGTTCTTGTACGAAGAAGCAAAAATTATTGGCAATTCAACAGAAGAAACAGAATGAGCTTCTGTTGAAACTTTAATACTAATCATAAGATCTTGTTCACAGGTGTAGAGGTCGCAGTGATGGTTGTTTATAAATCAAATCTAGAGTAGAAGATTTAGAGTAGAAGATTAAATTTTGCTGGTATTTTGATTTATCAATTTTGTTACTTTTAAAAAGGAGTTTTATTTAAAAAAGATGTTAATATTTCAATACGATTTTAAGATTGAATTTTACAATTCAGTTGATTCTAAAAACAGCATTGGTGAAAGGCTTGCAGGCTTGAGGCCTAGGGTTGTTATTGTTACTCAAAATGGTGCTCCCGATTTGAATATTGTTATTCAAAATACATATTCTGAGAATAATTTAATAATTAGTAAAAAAACCAAACTTCAAATTTTTAATGTGCCTTTAAATTTTTCTGATTTTAAGACTGCAGATATTGTAAAAATTTATTATAAGAAGTTTACTCATCAACAAGATTATCAATTTATTATGGCTGGGTATTTAGCATCACCTGTTGAGAAAATTGGTGGGCTTGAGAATTTTAGCTTTGAGTGTGAATTATATCTTTTGTCCAGAGCCACTTTTTTAGAGAGGAAGTTTGAGTATAGAAATTTTAAAGGTAGTACTGTTGCTGATGCAATAAAATATGTGTTTAAGAATAAAGCAATTTTTTGTATGAATGAACTTGAAAAAACAAGAGTGATTAGCAAGAGTTTTGCTTGCAACTCACCAAAAGGTTTAATAGAATACTTGAGGCGACAAGGATACGTTGATTTTGTTGTTGTTGACATTGGAAATCTCGGGCAAGATGTTGATTCAAAATTTATTTTTACTAATTTTGGGCAATTTATTTCTGGTGAGTACAAAAGGCTTGAAGATTACGGACTTTTGTTTGTACCCCAGCAACAAGATGCTGGAAGCTTTAATACAAGTTTAAGCTTGTATCAAGCTCAAGTGATGTTTACTCACAACATTAAGATTGGAGACAATCTAAGCTTTAAAGACAGACATGGAAATAATATTTACTGTAAGGTTAAAAATACTAGCGCCAGACTAAGTAGCACTAGAGAGTGCGTTTTAAATCTTGAGCTTTACTCTGAGGGTGAAAAAGGGGTGTATTATGAACAACAACAATAATAATGGTTATGTAAGGTCAGGCAGTTTAAATGTGTCTTCTGTTGGTGTGTTAAAGCAATATCTTTTTGAAAATATTTTTATTTGCAGAATAGGTATTATTAAAAGTTTTGATTGTGAAACTCAAACGGGGGTTGTTGTTATTAAAGAGTATGAAGGGTTAAAGATTAGTGCTAGAAGTATATCTAACTTTAATCTTGATTTAGTAGAAGAAGATGAAGTTGTTTTGCTTCAAAGTAATTTTAATATTTTCCAAGAAAGCGATAATAATCATTTTGACAAAAATTATTATTACATTTTAAGTGTTCTTAATCCTAAAAAGATTGGCATTAAGCTTGATGGGCTTAATGTGAACTTGCAAGAGCTTGATACACAAAGCGAGAATATAAAATTTAAAGCTAAAAAGCTGATTATTGATGTAGATAATATTGAAATTAAAGGCAATTTAAAGATCAATGGAATTAAGTTCGAAAATCATGTGCACAGTTCTGGAACTCTAACGTATGTTAATGGTAGTGGTTTGCCAACAACTGCTACTGGAAAAACGGGTCCTCTTGCTTGAAGTGGCATAAAAAAATCAATACTAATTCATAATTTAGCTTAAGCTTGGTGTGTTGTTAATGAGTTTGTTGATTATTGCTTTCTACTAATAATAAGATCAAGCTTTCTACTTGATTTGCAAACTCTTTTGTTGCGGCAATTATTTTGCTTATTTGGTTGGTTGTTAATTTAGGTTGAACTTTTAGTTGTTCTTTTGTGGTTTTGTATTCATTTTTTACTTTTCTAAATTTTTCAGCTAAAACTTTATACTCTTTAGCGACTGATTTGTTGTAAAGCTTTGGGTTTGGGTGAAACTTTGATCCCAAGTCCCAGTTTATTTGACTTGAGTTTTCTTTTTCTTGCCATTCGTTAGCAGCATCTATGACTTGCTTTATGGTGCTTATTCCTAAGGGATCTTTAGTGTCTTCGAAAATAAGCTCACTTTTTTTTAGCTCTTCAAGCAATTTATTTTTTGTTTTTTTTGTATTCCCAGCATTAATATCGTTTTCATTGTTTTCGGTTGAGCTATTTGTTGTGTTTGGAAGGTTTTTCTGAGCCTTTGGTAAATGCTCATTCTCAAGAATTCTAGATTTTTCTAAATTTTTTATTGCATTTAATGCTTTCTCTAGAGATTTTCTAACTTGTTCTGCGTATTCTTTTGATATAAAGTTAGAATTTCTGCTTAAATATTCGTGGTTTTGGAATTGATTTTGTGTGGGGGTTTTTGTAGTATCTTTTAAAGTGTTATTTTCTTCTTTTTGATCAAAAATTTTGTCTTTATTGTTAATATTGATCTCTTCTTCAATTATATTAAGCATTGTTTGCTCGTTGGTGGTGCTTGAAATTTTGAATTCTACTGTAGTTGGATTTAAAGATTTTTGCATATTTGGGTCTAATTCGTGTTCTGCAATTTCATCAGAAGCCCCTATTAACAATAATTTTTCTTGTATTTTTGCAATTTCTTTTTCCGATTTGACCGCATTAATTTCTTCTAGTGTTTCTGGTGGTATTAAGCTTTCAGATTCAGATTTTAAGGAAAATTCTTGTTTTCCAGGTTCAATTTTTTCAATTTCTAAAATAGGAGGAGTATTTTGATTTGTGTTTGTTTTAACTTCTTTTTTAAAGCCTGATTCAATTTGTAAGCTATTTTTAATGACTTCTGAAATACTTTTTAATTTAGATTCATTTAAGGCTTTGTTTTTATCATTTGTGTCCATACTAGTATTGCAGCTAATAATAAGCAGTAGCAATGCAAATACTAAATTTGAAGCTTTTCTAAGCTTGTCTTTCAAAGCCTTACACTCCTTTTAAAACAAGAATATTGAAAAACATTATACTACATTTTATTGGATTTTTATTTTTATTTTAAAATCAAATAAAATCAAAATTAAAATAAAAAAATCCCCTGTTAAGGGGATTTAAGGGGGGTATCATAGATTTTATATTATTTTTAAATTTTTTATTCTTACTGTTTTGTAGAAATTAAATACTTTTTAGTAGTTTACTTTGGTGTATTTGTAATTTGATGTCTAAGTAGTAGTGTTGTTTTAATTATTTTTCTAAAATTCTCAGTACATTTTCTTACTACTCTCTTCTTTTTCTTCTTTTTATATTGACGCGGATTTGCTTTGTACTAAGTGTACATCATACTTTAAATTTTTCAGATTTATTAATAAAGGAGAACATCGGGTATATTCGATGTTCCTTTGAATATATTAAAATGTTGAAATGTAAGCTTGAAATTTTAAATACTAAACTAACAAAATGTTTTAAAATATTTAAACGACTTTAGTAGTTTACTCGATCTCTTCTTTTTTTTCTTCTTATTATTATTCTTCTTCTTCTTCTATTTCTTCGTCATCTAGAGGATCAGCATTTTCTTTTATTGCTGGTTTTGAGTGTAAATTTTGTTTTTTTTCATCTTTTTCTTCTTGGTCTGAGTCTTTTACCATATTATTAAGAATAGAGTCTATTAAAAATCCACGACCAATTGCGCTACAAGACATCATAAATACTAAAAACGAAATAAATATTATTTTTCTAACCATTTAATCATTCCTTTAACCTAAGCAACTTAAGTATAAGTATATACCATAAAATTATAATTATCAATTAAATAGATATTATTTTAAAGTTGAAATAACTTTAAATATATTCTTTTTGAATTACTAATTTCAGATTATTTATGTTTGTTAGTATTTCTAAGATTTGAGTGAAATTTTTATTTATTTTAAAGATTTGATTGTGAGGCAATAGATCTAATTCTATGTTGTTTTCGCTAATAGACACTTTATTGTAATCTATTGAATGGTAATCGTCTTTGTTTTTTATTTGAAATCTATAGATAGGATTTAAGTATTGTTCACTTACATTATTTTTAATAATATCTTTAAGACCTAGTAAAACATAATTTTTAGGTTTGTAGAGATCGTTTGGGGGATTGAGCATAATGTTAATGATATTGTTATTATTTTGGGATTTAAGGTTTAAAACAAATAAAAGGTCTTGATTTTGGAAAAAATCCTCAATATTTTGAATCTCTTTAAGTTTTTTGAAAGGTATTTTTTTTAAATTTTTTGAGTCTAATAATTTTTGATTTATTAAGATGCTAAGAGACTCTACTTCCCCTTGTGTAGATAAGATTTTGTCTTCTGCTTCTTGAAATTCATTTTCTCTGTTGATGCTAAAATCAATAGAGAATGTTTGAATTGGATAAGCTTGTTTGTAGTAATTTGCAATTCTTATTGGGTTTTGATTTGATTTTCTTATTTCTAATCTTTGAATTGATACTATGGGGATTATTTTTGCTTTGGGTTTTTTTTCTTGAATTGTTTGCTCTTTTTTTGAGCTTGTTGATTTTCTTTCTTTGGCGAAAAACAGCTCGCAAGATAAAATCAGAATTCCTAGTAAGATCAAAATAACCTTTTTGTCCATTTATTTATCTATTCCTTATCCTTTATGTATTTATTATACACCATTAATGATTATTATTATTGTATTTAAGTTTTATTAATTAAAAATATTTAAAAAAAAGGAGTAGGCATTGATTTTTACAAAAAGAAGTTCTCTAATGCAATAAAAGAACTTCTTTGGAGGTAGTTAAAAGTGTGCTATTTTATATTGCTTTTAATGGCTACAGTTTTGGCAACTGTTTTAGCTATTTTTAAATATAGCTCAATTTTTAAAAGTTGAATTTTTCAAGTGTTTCTTAAATTTATAAAAAGAGGCTCGTAGTGGGGAGCCTCTTTAAAACGTGTGTGGGAAGTGTTTAATAAATTTATTTTTATTTATTAAGATTAATAAATAAATTCTTTTAATTTTGAAGCATTGGTTAATATTTTTAGAGTATTGAAAATGTTTTGGCTTACTTTAATGTAATATTTTTTATTAGAATAAGAAGAGTAGAAAAGTTTAAGCTTACTCAAGCTTTTTTGAAATTTGGTAAAGTTGAGATATTTCCAGCTATGATTGGTTGATACGTAAAATGAGCTTCCAAATTGCAAATCACCAGATTTGTTGTTAGCCAAGATTGCTTTGTTTATGCTTAATAAGCTGTGGTAATGAAACAAGGGCATTAAATTAATTTCCCTTTTTTGTTTATCTTCGAAATTTAAACAACATCTTATGTAGTTATTTTCATAAAAATAATTAAAATCTTTATGGTTTTTTAATTTAAGCAGGTTTTTTAAACCCGCTTTATCCATATTATTTTTGTGAGCCAATATGCTTATTGATTTTAGTTTGCCTTTTGTAGTTGCAATTTTATCGTATTGTCCCAAATACTGTGCTTCTGATTTTACTTCAATTTTTGCATTTGATTCTATATTGTAAGTTCTAATGTAAAATTGTGTACAAAGAATAGCGTTTAAGGGCTTTGTATATTGGCTTTTATGAATTAGATTATTTTTAACTTCATTCATATTTATCTCTTGTAATACTTAGATTGTTTAAATTCTTATTTAAAATACTCAAAGTTGTGTACATATAAATTATTTAATTATTCCTCAGTCCAAATTATTTATATAAATTATCATTTTATACAAATTTTATCAATAGTTTTTATATTATTTTATAATATTTTTTTTTGAAATAAATAATCAATTAATATTGATTATTTTAAAATTATATTTTAATATAGTATAAATTTTAAATAAGGAGAATTAAATAATGACAAAATTAATGTACGCTATATTTTTAAGCACAATATTATTTATTGCTTGCGAAACTACAAGAATTTCAGATGAGATGGAAAATACTAGCGATGACGATTCAAAGGTTACAGCCCCAATGCAAGATAAGTCTATGAAATCAACTAAAAAATCTATGAAGTCAATTAAAAAGTAATAATCGTTACTTTTAGATTAATTTAAAATAACACTAATAATTTTTTTTAAAAAAACTTTTTTATTTGCTTAAATGTAAAAAAAGAGACCTTAAAAGGTCTCTTTTTTCTTTTGGAGAGTAAATCGGAATTACTGAATTGGGGCAAGAATATTAGTAGTTGTATTTACCAAATTTAAAATTATATTGTGAATATCTGCTAATAGAGCTTTTGAATTTTTTAATGTTAAGTTTTCATTTAATTTTAAAAGATCGTTTCGTAATTCGGGATTAGTATTGTATTCTTTAATAATGTCATCTACATCTTTTAGCCATTTTTCTTTAAGTGTTGTAAGTTGATTAAAATCATAGTAGAGTGTTTTTAAATTAGATTTGTTTAGATGTTGTAGCTTGTCTTTTACAGTTAATATTTTTGCGCTGATTTCTTCCATTGTTAATTGAATGCTAAAGCCTCTGTTTATAAGCATTTCTTTAATCAAGCTTAGGTAGTTTAAATCTTGGCTAAGTTTTGATAAAATTTTTCCAAGATTTAAAATTGTGCCTTCATTGAAATTTAAAGATGTATAAAACATTCTTCTTTCATCTAAATATACGTTTTCATCAAAATGAACTGTTGAATTTGCATTGAAAAATATTTTGCTAAATATTTCTTTTTTCATTCCAAATTGATCATCAGGTTCGCCCTTGTTAGAATCAATATCTCTTGTTTGAATAATATTCTCAGATCTCTCTAGTATTTTTTGTATCAACTCTTTAGCCTCAGGATCTATTATTTGCTTTGGAGCATTAGCATTAGCATTAGCATTAGCATTAGCTTTGTTAGGTTGTTGTAAAGCTGCTAAGTTTTGTTTGTTTTTAATATTGCCAGCTGCGATTTTTGCTGGATTTTTTAAAACATTAATAGCAGCAAGCAGATTATTTGTTTTTGGTTTGTCATGTTGAGTGTTTTTAGACACTTTTTCAATGTTTGATGAGTTATTTTTAATTGTTTTTGGTTTTACTTTTTTACTTTGGTTTTCTTTATTATTGTCTTTAACGACCTCTTGTGAGCAAGAAAGCAAAATTATCGCAGTTAATATATGCAATAAAAATATTGTAATTAATTTATTTTTTTTCAAAATGTTATCCTTTAATAAAAATTTTAAGTAATTATTATTAATTAATAATTTTAATTACCCAATTAATAACTTTAATTCAAAATTGTTATTGTACAAAAAAAATCGAAAAAAAAGAGAGCTTAAGCTCTCCTTGGGTAGAGGTTTTATTTTTTTTCATAAATTTTTAAATTTTATTACATTTAAATAATGTGTCTAGGTGAATTAGTGCTTGCTCAGATCTTGAGCAAATAGAAATTATTTTATCTTTATATAGTTCTTGGATATGGTCTTTTAGCTTTTCTGTATTGTATTGTAGCTCTAAAGTAGCATTTGAACTTTTAATCAATGTTTCTATTGTATTTAGCCATTCTTTTTTTATTTCGACTAAATCAACAATTACAGCGTAAATTTCTTCTAAAGTATTTTTATTAAAAGTATTTTCTTTTAGCGTATTTATGTTAATTGATAAATCTTCAAGTGCAACTTCAAATCTTTGTTGAATCTGTATGCCCCTTGATATTTTTTTTATTGTATCATGGGCTTTTGGGTTCTTGTAAAGCTTGTTTACAATTTCTGCTAAATTGAAAATGTCAGTAGTGTTATAGCTTAATGATGAATAAAATTGTCTTCTCATTTTTTGAGATTCTGTTAAGCTTGAATTCATTTTTTCTCTGAGTTTTTCTCCATTTTTAGAGTTTATTTTGTAAACATTGATTAGCTCAAACATGCTATTTTTTAGTCCAAATTGGCTAGGTATTTCTGTTTGAAGCCGGTCTCTTTTTATTATTGGCATTTCTCTTGTCAAAATTTCAGAAAGCTTGTCAATTAGATTTGTTTTGTCTTTTATGGGAATCTTTAGATCTTTTGTTGATCTTTGATCTACTTGTTTTTTTGTGTCTTTTTGAAGATTTAATTCATTGTCTTTTGTTTCTGTAAATTTTGTTTCTGTAAAACTTGCTATTTTTTTTTGATCGTCTGAGTAGTTTAGTTTGCAAGAGAAAAATGTTATTATCCCGGATGTTATAAATATTGATAATTTTATTTTATTCAAAATTTGATCCTTTAATAAAAATTTTAAGTAAAATTTAATTATTTAAAATTAATACTTAATTATTTAAATTTAGTTCAAATTTGAAATTAAACAACCAAAAAAAGAAGGGATAAAATCCCTTCTTTTTTTTAAAATTGTTGTTAAATAATTTATTTTAGTTTTTTAAATAAATTATTTAAATTCTGTTATGCTAATGTATAAGTCAAGAACAGACTGGCGAGCGTTTTGCATTTTATCTAAATACTTAGTTTTAATGTATTGTGCTAAAGATTTAGAATCTTTTAGGCTTGAATTTGAGCTTGCATTGGAAATAAGAGCTTCAACTTGTTTTGACCATTCTTTTTTTCCAGTTAATATTGTATTTAATTTTGATTCAAGCTCTTTTATCTTGATGTCAAAATTAAAGCTACTAATTTTATCGTTTAAAAACTCTTGGTTAAGGATTTCAATTTTTTTCTCTAGTTCTTCTAGTGCAAGCTCGAAAGAAATTTGTATTCCAAGTCCTGATATTATTAATGATCTGATTAAGCTGTGATTTTGATCCTCTTTGTAAAGTGTTTCCATTATTGATCCAAATTGTGTAGTTTTTAGTTGATCAAAATTCATAATAGCATAGAATTTATTTCTTTCATTTTCTGCTTCTGGTGTGTTAGAGCTAAGCTGTGGCGCATAACTTCGATCAAAAACTGAAATATTTGAAATGACATCTAGCAGAGCAAATGCAGAATCTTTCATTTTAAATTGATCGTAAGTTTCTCTAAATCCGTTGTTGTTTTTTATTTTGTTTTTTTCTTCAGAAATTTTTCTAAGAAGGTTATTTCTTGATGTTTGTGATTTAATGCTAGATGCTTGGACAAAGCTTGACTGAGCTTGTTTTAACAGCATGGAAGAATTGTTGCTTTGCAAGTCCATTAAGTTTAAGTTTGTGTGGATATTTGATTCATCTAAACTGTAGGTTGTATGTTTTTGAGGTTTTTTAATTTTTTTGTTAGGAATTTTTGTACCTTTAGGCCCAGTTTTAACCTGGGTAGGTGCTGTTTGTTTTGCTGGCGTAACTTTTGCTTTTGTTTTTGCATTTTTTATATTTTCTTTGGGTAGATCTGTTGGGGGAGTTGCTTTAAAATGTAAAATTTGCAGTTCATGATCTTTTGTTGATTGCAGTTGGTTTTGTAGCTCTGCTACTTCGGCAGTGTCTGTTTTGTTTTGCTCAGCATTTGAGTTTGTTTTAATTGTTGTTGCTTGATTATCTGTTGCGCTATTGAGAAGTTTTTCTATTTTGTTTTTATTTTCTTTACTTAGATTAGCATCAATTGTGCAAGAAGATAAAAACAAAATAGAAAAACTTCTCAATAGCGCAACAGATAATCAAGCAACAACAATTAAAACAAACTCAAATGCTGAGCAAAACAAAACAGACACTGCCGAAGTAGCAGAGCTACAAAACCAACTGCAATCAACAAAAGATCATGAACTGCAAATTTTACATTTTAAAGCAACTCCCCCAACAGATCTACCCAAAGAAAATATAAAAAATGCAAAAACAAAAGCAAAAGTTACGCCAGCAAAACAAACAGCACCTACCCAGGTTAAAACTGGGCCTAAAGGTACAAAAATTCCTAACAAAAAATTAAAAAACCTCAAAAACATACAACCTACAGTTTAGATGAATCAAATATCCACACAAACTTAAACTTAATGGACTTGCAAAGCAACAATTCTTCCATGCTGTTAAAACAAGCTCAGTCAAGCTTTGTCCAAGCATCTAGCATTAAATCACAAACATCAAGAAATAACCTTCTTAGAAAAATTTCTGAAGAAAAAAACAAAATAAAAAACAACAACGGATTTAGAGAAACTTACGATCAATTTAAAATGAAAGATTCTGCATTTGCTCTGCTAGATGTCATTTCAAATATTTCAGTTTTTGATCGAAGTTATGCGCCACAGCTTAGCTCTAACACACCAGAAGCAGAAAATGAAAGAAATAAATTCTATGCTATTATGAATTTTGATCAACTAAAAACTACACAATTTGGATCAATAATGGAAACACTTTACAAAGAGGATCAAAATCACAGCTTAATCAGATCATTAATAATATCAGGACTTGGAATACAAATTTCTTTCGAGCTTGCACTAGAAGAACTAGAGAAAAAAATTGAAATCCTTAACCAAGAGTTTTTAAACGATAAAATTAGTAGCTTTAATTTTGACATCAAGATAAAAGAGCTTGAATCAAAATTAAATACAATATTAACTGGAAAAAAAGAATGGTCAAAACAAGTTGAAGCTCTTATTTCCAATGCAAGCTCAAATTCAAGCCTAAAAGATTCTAAATCTTTAGCACAATACATTAAAACTAAGTATTTAGATAAAATGCAAAACGCTCGCCAGTCTGTTCTTGACTTATACATTAGCATAACAGAATTTAAATAATTTATTTAAAAAACTAAAATAAATTATTTAACAACAATTTTAAAAAAAGAAGGGATTTTATCCCTTCTTTTTTTGGTTGTTTAATTTCAAATTTGAACTAAATTTAAATAATTAAGTATTAATTTTAAATAATTAAATTTTACTTAAAATTTTTATTAAAGGATCAAATTTTGAATAAAATAAAATTATCAATATTTATAACATCCGGGATAATAACATTTTTCTCTTGCAAACTAAACTACTCAGACGATCAAAAAAAATAGCAAGTTTTACAGAAACAAAATTTACAGAAACAAAAGACAATGAATTAAATCTTCAAAAAGACACAAAAAACAAGTAGATCAAAGATCAACAAAAGATCTAAAGATTCCCATAAAAGACAAAACAAATCTAATTGACAAGCTTTCTGAAATTTTGACAAGAGAAATGCCAATAATAAAAAGAGACCGGCTTCAAACAGAAATACCTAGCCAATTTGGACTAAAAAATAGCATGTTTGAGCTAATCAATGTTTACAAAATAAACTCTAAAAATGGAGAAAAACTCAGAGAAAAAATGAATTCAAGCTTAACAGAATCTCAAAAAATGAGAAGACAATTTTATTCATCATTAAGCTATAACACTACTGACATTTTCAATTTAGCAGAAATTGTAAACAAGCTTTACAAGAACCCAAAAGCCCATGATACAATAAAAAAAATATCAAGGGGCATACAGATTCAACAAAGATTTGAAGTTGCACTTGAAGATTTATCAATTAACATAAATACGCTAAAAGAAAATACTTTTAATAAAAATACTTTAGAAGAAATTTACGCTGTAATTGTTGATTTAGTCGAAATAAAAAAAGAATGGCTAAATACAATAGAAACATTGATTAAAAGTTCAAATGCTACTTTAGAGCTACAATACAATACAGAAAAGCTAAAAGACCATATCCAAGAACTATATAAAGATAAAATAATTTCTATTTGCTCAAGATCTGAGCAAGCACTAATTCACCTAGACACATTATTTAAATGTAATAAAATTTAAAAATTTATGAAAAAAAATAAAACCTCTACCCAAGGAGAGCTTAAGCTCTCTTTTTTTTCGATTTTTTTTGTACAATAACAATTTTGAATTAAAGTTATTAATTGGGTAATTAAAATTATTAATTAATAATAATTACTTAAAATTTTTATTAAAGGATAACATTTTGAAAAAAATAAATTAATTACAATATTTTTATTGCATATATTAACTGCGATAATTTTGCTTTCTTGCTCACAAGAGGTCGTTAAAGACAATAATAAAGAAAACCAAAGTAAAAAAGTAAAACCAAAAACAATTAAAAATAACTCATCAAACATTGAAAAAGTGTCTAAAAACACTCAACATGACAAACCAAAAACAAATAATCTGCTTGCTGCTATTAATGTTTTAAAAAATCCAGCAAAAATCGCAGCTGGCAATATTAAAAACAAACAAAACTTAGCAGCTTTACAACAACCTAACAAAGCTAATGCTAATGCTAATGCTAATGCTAATGCTCCAAAGCAAATAATAGATCCTGAGGCTAAAGAGTTGATACAAAAAATACTAGAGAGATCTGAGAATATTATTCAAACAAGAGATATTGATTCTAACAAGGGCGAACCTGATGATCAATTTGGAATGAAAAAAGAAATATTTAGCAAAATATTTTTCAATGCAAATTCAACAGTTCATTTTGATGAAAACGTATATTTAGATGAAAGAAGAATGTTTTATACATCTTTAAATTTCAATGAAGGCACAATTTTAAATCTTGGAAAAATTTTATCAAAACTTAGCCAAGATTTAAACTACCTAAGCTTGATTAAAGAAATGCTTATAAACAGAGGCTTTAGCATTCAATTAACAATGGAAGAAATCAGCGCAAAAATATTAACTGTAAAAGACAAGCTACAACATCTAAACAAATCTAATTTAAAAACACTCTACTATGATTTTAATCAACTTACAACACTTAAAGAAAAATGGCTAAAAGATGTAGATGACATTATTAAAGAATACAATACTAATCCCGAATTACGAAACGATCTTTTAAAATTAAATGAAAACTTAACATTAAAAAATTCAAAAGCTCTATTAGCAGATATTCACAATATAATTTTAAATTTGGTAAATACAACTACTAATATTCTTGCCCCAATTCAGTAATTCCGATTTACTCTCCAAAAGAAAAAAGAGACCTTTTAAGGTCTCTTTTTTTACATTTAAGCAAATAAAAAAGTTTTTTTAAAAAAATTATTAGTGTTATTTTAAATTAATCTAAAAGTAACGATTATTACTTTTTAATTGACTTCATAGATTTTTTAGTTGATTTCATAGACTTATCTTGCATTGGGGCTGTAACCTTTGAATCGTCATCGCTAGTATTTTCCATCTCATCTGAAATTCTTGTAGTTTCGCAAGCAATAAATAATATTGTGCTTAAAAATATAGCGTACATTAATTTTGTCATTATTTAATTCTCCTTATTTAAAATTTATACTATATTAAAATATAATTTTAAAATAATCAATATTAATTGATTATTTATTTCAAAAAAAATATTATAAAATAATATAAAAACTATTGATAAAATTTGTATAAAATGATAATTTATATAAATAATTTGGACTGAGGAATAATTAAATAATTTATATGTACACAACTTTGAGTATTTTAAATAAGAATTTAAACAATCTAAGTATTACAAGAGATAAATATGAATGAAGTTAAAAATAATCTAATTCATAAAAGCCAATATACAAAGCCCTTAAACGCTATTCTTTGTACACAATTTTACATTAGAACTTACAATATAGAATCAAATGCAAAAATTGAAGTAAAATCAGAAGCACAGTATTTGGGACAATACGATAAAATTGCAACTACAAAAGGCAAACTAAAATCAATAAGCATATTGGCTCACAAAAATAATATGGATAAAGCGGGTTTAAAAAACCTGCTTAAATTAAAAAACCATAAAGATTTTAATTATTTTTATGAAAATAACTACATAAGATGTTGTTTAAATTTCGAAGATAAACAAAAAAGGGAAATTAATTTAATGCCCTTGTTTCATTACCACAGCTTATTAAGCATAAACAAAGCAATCTTGGCTAACAACAAATCTGGTGATTTGCAATTTGGAAGCTCATTTTACGTATCAACCAATCATAGCTGGAAATATCTCAACTTTACCAAATTTCAAAAAAGCTTGAGTAAGCTTAAACTTTTCTACTCTTCTTATTCTAATAAAAAATATTACATTAAAGTAAGCCAAAACATTTTCAATACTCTAAAAATATTAACCAATGCTTCAAAATTAAAAGAATTTATTTATTAATCTTAATAAATAAAAATAAATTTATTAAACACTTCCCACACACGTTTTAAAGAGGCTCCCCACTACGAGCCTCTTTTTATAAATTTAAGAAACACTTGAAAAATTCAACTTTTAAAAATTGAGCTATATTTAAAAATAGCTAAAACAGTTGCCAAAACTGTAGCCATTAAAAGCAATATAAAATAGCACACTTTTAACTACCTCCAAAGAAGTTCTTTTATTGCATTAGAGAACTTCTTTTTGTAAAAATCAATGCCTACTCCTTTTTTTTAAATATTTTTAATTAATAAAACTTAAATACAATAATAATAATCATTAATGGTGTATAATAAATACATAAAGGATAAGGAATAGATAAATAAATGGACAAAAAGGTTATTTTGATCTTACTAGGAATTCTGATTTTATCTTGCGAGCTGTTTTTCGCCAAAGAAAGAAAATCAACAAGCTCAAAAAAAGAGCAAACAATTCAAGAAAAAAAACCCAAAGCAAAAATAATCCCCATAGTATCAATTCAAAGATTAGAAATAAGAAAATCAAATCAAAACCCAATAAGAATTGCAAATTACTACAAACAAGCTTATCCAATTCAAACATTCTCTATTGATTTTAGCATCAACAGAGAAAATGAATTTCAAGAAGCAGAAGACAAAATCTTATCTACACAAGGGGAAGTAGAGTCTCTTAGCATCTTAATAAATCAAAAATTATTAGACTCAAAAAATTTAAAAAAATACCTTTCAAAAAACTTAAAGAGATTCAAAATATTGAGGATTTTTTCCAAAATCAAGACCTTTTATTTGTTTTAAACCTTAAATCCCAAAATAATAACAATATCATTAACATTATGCTCAATCCCCCAAACGATCTCTACAAACCTAAAAATTATGTTTTACTAGGTCTTAAAGATATTATTAAAAATAATGTAAGTGAACAATACTTAAATCCTATCTATAGATTTCAAATAAAAAACAAAGACGATTACCATTCAATAGATTACAATAAAGTGTCTATTAGCGAAAACAACATAGAATTAGATCTATTGCCTCACAATCAAATCTTTAAAATAAATAAAAATTTCACTCAAATCTTAGAAATACTAACAAACATAAATAATCTGAAATTAGTAATTCAAAAAGAATATATTTAAAGTTATTTCAACTTTAAAATAATATCTATTTAATTGATAATTATAATTTTATGGTATATACTTATACTTAAGTTGCTTAGGTTAAAGGAATGATTAAATGGTTAGAAAAATAATATTTATTTCGTTTTTAGTATTTATGATGTCTTGTAGCGCAATTGGTCGTGGATTTTTAATAGACTCTATTCTTAATAATATGGTAAAAGACTCAGACCAAGAAGAAAAAGATGAAAAAAAACAAAATTTACACTCAAAACCAGCAATAAAAGAAAATGCTGATCCTCTAGATGACGAAGAAATAGAAGAAGAAGAAGAATAATAATAAGAAGAAAAAAAAGAAGAGATCGAGTAAACTACTAAAGTCGTTTAAATATTTTAAAACATTTTGTTAGTTTAGTATTTAAAATTTCAAGCTTACATTTCAACATTTTAATATATTCAAAGGAACATCGAATATACCCGATGTTCTCCTTTATTAATAAATCTGAAAAATTTAAAGTATGATGTACACTTAGTACAAAGCAAATCCGCGTCAATATAAAAAGAAGAAAAAGAAGAGAGTAGTAAGAAAATGTACTGAGAATTTTAGAAAAATAATTAAAACAACACTACTACTTAGACATCAAATTACAAATACACCAAAGTAAACTACTAAAAAGTATTTAATTTCTACAAAACAGTAAGAATAAAAAATTTAAAAATAATATAAAATCTATGATACCCCCCTTAAATCCCCTTAACAGGGGATTTTTTTATTTTAATTTTGATTTTATTTGATTTTAAAATAAAAATAAAAATCCAATAAAATGTAGTATAATGTTTTTCAATATTCTTGTTTTAAAAGGAGTGTAAGGCTTTGAAAGACAAGCTTAGAAAAGCTTCAAATTTAGTATTTGCATTGCTACTGCTTATTATTAGCTGCAATACTAGTATGGACACAAATGATAAAAACAAAGCCTTAAATGAATCTAAATTAAAAAGTATTTCAGAAGTCATTAAAAATAGCTTACAAATTGAATCAGGCTTTAAAAAAGAAGTTAAAACAAACACAAATCAAAATACTCCTCCTATTTTAGAAATTGAAAAAATTGAACCTGGAAAACAAGAATTTTCCTTAAAATCTGAATCTGAAAGCTTAATACCACCAGAAACACTAGAAGAAATTAATGCGGTCAAATCGGAAAAAGAAATTGCAAAAATACAAGAAAAATTATTGTTAATAGGGGCTTCTGATGAAATTGCAGAACACGAATTAGACCCAAATATGCAAAAATCTTTAAATCCAACTACAGTAGAATTCAAAATTTCAAGCACCACCAACGAGCAAACAATGCTTAATATAATTGAAGAAGAGATCAATATTAACAATAAAGACAAAATTTTTGATCAAAAAGAAGAAAATAACACTTTAAAAGATACTACAAAAACCCCCACACAAAATCAATTCCAAAACCACGAATATTTAAGCAGAAATTCTAACTTTATATCAAAAGAATACGCAGAACAAGTTAGAAAATCTCTAGAGAAAGCATTAAATGCAATAAAAAATTTAGAAAAATCTAGAATTCTTGAGAATGAGCATTTACCAAAGGCTCAGAAAAACCTTCCAAACACAACAAATAGCTCAACCGAAAACAATGAAAACGATATTAATGCTGGGAATACAAAAAAAACAAAAAATAAATTGCTTGAAGAGCTAAAAAAAAGTGAGCTTATTTTCGAAGACACTAAAGATCCCTTAGGAATAAGCACCATAAAGCAAGTCATAGATGCTGCTAACGAATGGCAAGAAAAAGAAAACTCAAGTCAAATAAACTGGGACTTGGGATCAAAGTTTCACCCAAACCCAAAGCTTTACAACAAATCAGTCGCTAAAGAGTATAAAGTTTTAGCTGAAAAATTTAGAAAAGTAAAAAATGAATACAAAACCACAAAAGAACAACTAAAAGTTCAACCTAAATTAACAACCAACCAAATAAGCAAAATAATTGCCGCAACAAAAGAGTTTGCAAATCAAGTAGAAAGCTTGATCTTATTATTAGTAGAAAGCAATAATCAACAAACTCATTAACAACACACCAAGCTTAAGCTAAATTATGAATTAGTATTGATTTTTTTATGCCACTTCAAGCAAGAGGACCCGTTTTTCCAGTAGCAGTTGTTGGCAAACCACTACCATTAACATACGTTAGAGTTCCAGAACTGTGCACATGATTTTCGAACTTAATTCCATTGATCTTTAAATTGCCTTTAATTTCAATATTATCTACATCAATAATCAGCTTTTTAGCTTTAAATTTTATATTCTCGCTTTGTGTATCAAGCTCTTGCAAGTTCACATTAAGCCCATCAAGCTTAATGCCAATCTTTTTAGGATTAAGAACACTTAAAATGTAATAATAATTTTTGTCAAAATGATTATTATCGCTTTCTTGGAAAATATTAAAATTACTTTGAAGCAAAACAACTTCATCTTCTTCTACTAAATCAAGATTAAAGTTAGATATACTTCTAGCACTAATCTTTAACCCTTCATACTCTTTAATAACAACAACCCCCGTTTGAGTTTCACAATCAAAACTTTTAATAATACCTATTCTGCAAATAAAAATATTTTCAAAAAGATATTGCTTTAACACACCAACAGAAGACACATTTAAACTGCCTGACCTTACATAACCATTATTATTGTTGTTGTTCATAATACACCCCTTTTTCACCCTCAGAGTAAAGCTCAAGATTTAAAACGCACTCTCTAGTGCTACTTAGTCTGGCGCTAGTATTTTTAACCTTACAGTAAATATTATTTCCATGTCTGTCTTTAAAGCTTAGATTGTCTCCAATCTTAATGTTGTGAGTAAACATCACTTGAGCTTGATACAAGCTTAAACTTGTATTAAAGCTTCCAGCATCTTGTTGCTGGGGTACAAACAAAAGTCCGTAATCTTCAAGCCTTTTGTACTCACCAGAAATAAATTGCCCAAAATTAGTAAAAATAAATTTTGAATCAACATCTTGCCCGAGATTTCCAATGTCAACAACAACAAAATCAACGTATCCTTGTCGCCTCAAGTATTCTATTAAACCTTTTGGTGAGTTGCAAGCAAAACTCTTGCTAATCACTCTTGTTTTTTCAAGTTCATTCATACAAAAAATTGCTTTATTCTTAAACACATATTTTATTGCATCAGCAACAGTACTACCTTTAAAATTTCTATACTCAAACTTCCTCTCTAAAAAAGTGGCTCTGGACAAAAGATATAATTCACACTCAAAGCTAAAATTCTCAAGCCCACCAATTTTCTCAACAGGTGATGCTAAATACCCAGCCATAATAAATTGATAATCTTGTTGATGAGTAAACTTCTTATAATAAATTTTTACAATATCTGCAGTCTTAAAATCAGAAAAATTTAAAGGCACATTAAAAATTTGAAGTTTGGTTTTTTTACTAATTATTAAATTATTCTCAGAATATGTATTTTGAATAACAATATTCAAATCGGGAGCACCATTTTGAGTAACAATAACAACCCTAGGCCTCAAGCCTGCAAGCCTTTCACCAATGCTGTTTTTAGAATCAACTGAATTGTAAAATTCAATCTTAAAATCGTATTGAAATATTAACATCTTTTTTAAATAAAACTCCTTTTTAAAAGTAACAAAATTGATAAATCAAAATACCAGCAAAATTTAATCTTCTACTCTAAATCTTCTACTCTAGATTTGATTTATAAACAACCATCACTGCGACCTCTACACCTGTGAACAAGATCTTATGATTAGTATTAAAGTTTCAACAGAAGCTCATTCTGTTTCTTCTGTTGAATTGCCAATAATTTTTGCTTCTTCGTACAAGAACTTAACCGCAATCTCTTCATCATCTTGAAGATTGTAAGAATACGCATTAATAATACGCATTAATGCTTAAAACAAAAAAAGAAATTAAAATTAATCGTCTCATTAATATTCTCCAAATAAAAATTATTCTAGCTTGAAAAGCTTTATAAAAAATAAAAATATTTAAATTTAAAAAATTTAGCTAAATTCATGTTCTTGAAGATCAAAAAACTCATCTTCGCCTTGAACCTCTTCACCAAAATCATTTGATTCATTACTCTTTGACTCATCTGATTTATCACTCTCTAACTCGTCTGAAAGCTCGTCATCTGATTGGTTAAGATCATACTTACTTAAGATTGGTTTTTTGTCACATTCTTTTAAAACATACGGTCTTTTTGACGTTTTGGAGTTTGAAAACTTAGATCTAAAAGAGTTGTTGGTTTTACTACCCTTAAAAGACTTCAAACTACTATGATTAGAATCTATTCTTTTTTTGATCTTTTCACTAGATTTTACATTCTTATTAAGCATAGATTGAAAATAATTTTCCAGAAAACTAACTTTTTTAATATTTCTCTCTACAATAAGTTTTGTATATTCCGGATTTTCGATCAAAATTTTATTTTTATATTTTTTTGTTAAATATTTATATTTTCTAAAGATCTTAAGCAGCGGTAATTGTACCTCTTTTTGAAATCTACTCCTAACAAGTCTATTTTTTATTGTTTTCTGCAAACTATCAGAATAAACATTTAACTTCTTAAGTTTAGCAAATATTTCTTGACTTTTAATGCTGCCGGCTTTATCTTGAGATTTGGTTAAAATCCCATTATCAGCATCATACATTAATACATAAGCCAAATCTATGTCTTTTTTAAAATTCCATTTTCTAAAATCAAATGGTCTTACAACACCCGCATATATTGTTGGCGCAATAAACAAAATAAATATTAAAATAAGCTTAAATTGTCTCATTAATATTCTCCCAATATTTAGCTTGCATTTAATATTTTAACCTTTATAAGTTAAAATATTAAATGTTTTGCAAATTTTTACTTGCAAACTAATTTCTATTTCTTCTAGATAAACTGTGTCTTTAAGCTTTAATGAGTTAATACTTACCACCTTGTGAAATCCCACTGAAGGACTGTACATACTATAATAAACTCCTAAGTTAAATCTCTGCCTAAATTGCATTTTTATAAAATTACTATTAAATTCTAAAGCACTGTTCATAAAAGGGGTTTCTTTTAAAACTCTTAGCAAAGTTTTGTCATAAATAGATGACAAAATCCCTTTATTTATTGTTACAATCTCAGGCCTTGTTGTAATGTTAAAGTTCACATATTCACTTTTTGTATTCGTAAAATCAATTACCGCACGGTCTGAACTTACACTTGAGAGATTTTCTTCTATTAGATCGTGCTTTACAAAAATAAAAAACAGCTGAGGAATGTACCCAAGTCCTTTAAAATCAAGCCTTGGGAAAAGTAAAACAAAATTAGAACTACTTGCTAAACTTGAAATTTGATTTACAACATTTTCTATTAACTTAGTAACTTGCTCTTTAATCACTTAAAACCTCTTTTATTTACTAAGGCATTCTAAAATCATCATCAATTTCTCTTAAATTTAATCTGCCACCACCATCTCTTAGCAGATTTGTCATGTACTCAACCAAAGGCAAGCTTTCAAAGGCTTGTCCTAAAATATTGCCAAGATTTGAAAAAGTATTTCTTAAAGGATCTAATACGCTACTACTAAAATCATAACTTTTAGCCCATTCTAAAAGTTCTAAAGTTTTTTCCAAAAGTGGATCTAATTTTAGATCAGAAACACTGTTTATTATTTTATTGCTATTTAAAACTTCAGGCTCACCTTTTAACTCATTCTTTAAAGAAATTGTTGATTTGTTGCTTAAAACTTTTTCTAAATTATTCTGGCCACTTAGAAAATCGCTTATTAGGCTAATAGCTTTCAAATCATTTTTTGCATAACCTTCGTTTTTCAATTTCTCTACAAGCTCAACCATAAAAGAAAGATCATTTAAATTTGAATTTTGTGAACTTTGAAAAACATAAAGTTTTCTTAAAAAATCATTTCTCTCAAACTCTGTTTCAAAAGATCTCTGCCCTTTTAGCATTTTATTTACACTTTCTCTTTGACTATCTTTGCAAATAAAATTTTCAAGATTTAGTTGGAAAATCTTTTTGTCTTTTAAATTTTTTAATTCCTTTAAAGGCAATTTAAAATCATCAAAACTATTTTTTATATTAAAAAAATCAACCAAAACTGAATCTTTTGAAAAATTTCTAAAAGATATTAAATTTTCCCAAATATTCTGATTATTTTCATCTTTTAATAATGGCTCTTGCAAATCATCCTTGGCAAAACTAAGTTGAATCTTATCAAGATCAGAATTTAATCTAAAATCTTTAAGAGTTGCATTAGTTTGATCTTCCCTAGAATTATGAATAAAATTTTGCTTAAAAGCATTTTTCATATTTTCAGTTTTAAAATATGAATATTGCTTGTTAAAATTTAAATCTAATTTATCTACTTCCGGCCTTAAATAAGGGCCAAGATTGTTCTTATTTACATCCAAATACTTAAAAGCAAAACCTCTTTTGTATTTTAAATCCAAATCCTTAAAAACACCCTTTGAACTATTTTTCTGAGAATCAAGGCTAAAGTAATCTTTAAAAGGATTACTTTTAAAACCATTTAAAGATTTAAAATCTACTGATTTTTGCGGATTGTCATTTTTAAGCCTTTCAAGACTTTTTAGTCTTTCAAGACTTGAAAATAAAAAATCCTTACTACTTTTTGGACTTAAGCTAATCTTATTGAAGAAATTTTCCTTTTTTAAACTTAAAAGCTCTTTTTCTAAATTACTCTTAGTGGCATTTCTGTCTAGCACACCTTCTAATGTAATTGCAAATTTATCTTCATTATTGTTTTCTTCGTACATAAAAACCTTTAAAGCATGCCGCTAAAGGACAAAAACTGTTCGTATATTTCCTTGTTAAGTTTTAAATTAGCTACTCGGGTAACCTCTAAAAGCTCTTTGTAGCTCATTTTTTTAACATCTTTGTAGGTACAAATGCCCATTACAATAGGAAAATAATACTTATTAGATTCTCTTGTCAAATAGTCTATGTATTTAAAATAATTAGTTGTAATCGACTTATTCATTAACACCTTCTTGCAATAAAGGATCAAGATTGGTTTCTAAAAAATCTTCTTGATTTAAGCTTAAAGACTTGCTACTTGAAATTAAAAAATCATAACTCCATCGCTGATCAATGTAGTCATACTTAACGTAATCGCCATTTTTATCTTGAAAACTTTCAATGTAAACCAAACCGGGCTGTTTAAACCCTTCTATTGTTTCAAAAAGTGAATATTGAATTGAAAAAAGAATTGTGGGAAGAGCATACTTATAAAGCTCAGAATATCTTCTCTCTTTATTTAGGATTTCATAAAATTCATCTAAAAACCCTCTTGAGATCATTAATTTGGTTATTTCTTTTAATGTTTGCAGATCGTTAAGCTTGCTGATAAGCTCATCTCTTTCAACATCAAATCCCAAGACACTGTCCCACTCATACATGGGAATATCTTTTAAAACGTATGTATGTGTTTTAGCTCTGGTTAATATTTTTAGCTTATATCTCATTTTAAATTCTTATCCTTTAATTAAAACATTTTTATTGTCCAATCAACTTGCTTTTTGAACATCACAATTGATTGCATGAATTGTAAACTTCACCGTATCATTATCAGATGAATACTTTCTAGTTGGGATTTCTGCAAAAAATGCACTATTTGAAATAATTTTCAATCCCATTTGATCGTTAAACACTAATCTTTTTAACTTTTGAGCTTTTGGTACATTCTCGTAAAATTGCTCATTGCTTAGCTTTGTTAAAAGTTTGTAATCAAGAGATCCTTTGCTTACTTCTAAATCAAAAATATGTACAACAGTTCTTGGATCTCTAAAGCTTGGAATTGGAAAATTTCTGTCTTCTGTGCTTGCCTTAGCCATTATATTAGGCTCTGTACTGTACTCAATAGTACCTCTGTCTATTAAATTGTCATTAAAACTAAAAAATATTAAATCTAATGAATAATATTCTCTCATTATGATGCTCTCCTTAAATATTCATTTATCTCTTGTGAAGTGATCACTAAATTAACACTATTAAAACTGTCATTATATTTAAGCGCAACTTCTAAGCTTAAACTAAGACCTTGAGAAGAGTTAACCTTAAGTTTAATCTCTTTGTAAAAGATAATAAGCCCCATCTCTTTAAGTTCGTGGAAAAAACATTCAAGCCCTGCTGTGTATTCGTTTGGCAAATTACCATCCAAATTCAATGCACCAAGCTTGCTGTTAGCTCTATTGTTTTTATTCCAGATCCTAATAAGCTCTTTGATTGCTTCATTTTTAATGTAATAAAGCGTAAAAACCTCATCAATAAGATCGCCTGAGAGACTAACCCCTTCTTTGAAAGCCAAAATGCCATCATTTCCGGTTTCATTTAAAAGAGAATAAAAATTAATATTGGATTTTCTAAGAGAATCAATCAAAGAATCATCATAAATAGGAGCAGAATTTAAAATCATCCCATAAGGATTAACAGCATGAAAAATACTTGCTTGATGCAAATACATTGCTACAAACTTAAGATGCAAATTTTCATTGCCACTGTAAACAGCAATAACATTTCTAAGCTCAACCTTGTCCTTTTTTAAAAAATTTGGCAAGTTGCCGTCTTTAGTAGAAATTACAATAAAATTGCAAGCTTTTCTAATAACTTCAAAATCACTACTAATAAAATCTCCTGCTTCATTTACAAAAACTACAAACGGATGCAAATTAGATTTTAAGAAATCTTTAATCTCTTTAATCTGATTGTAAACATAAAAATCAACAGACTTAAGTCCATCTTGTCCGAAAAAATCGCCGATTGATTTTTGTAAAACTTTTAACTCCTCCTCTGCTATTTTTTTCTTAGAAGAATCAGCCTCTTGAACCTTTTGTATCTCAAGTTTTTTAAGCAATTCTTCAAAATTTGTAACACTTAATGCCAAGTATTTACTTGCTAAAACACTGCTTTTGTAAATTAAAAGCGGATTGTAATAATTAATTTTATTGGCAGTTAGTCTGTTTTGAACCAAACTAACGCTTATTGTATCTTTTGGCATTTATCCTCCTTTTTTAATTTCTTTTTTTAAATATTTATCTTTCTTGTTTTACAACTTGTATATTTGCAACAAAAATCTGATTAAAACTAAAACACATATTGCTTTGCATATTCGAAACACCAAGTAGCCCATCATTATTTAAATTACTAATTGAACACAAATAATAAGTCAAAAGCAAACAAGAACCACTCTCAAGCTCTTTTACAAACTCAAACCTAAATCTATTCTCATGTAAAAATTCCAAAAAGTGTTCATACACTTTGCACATGCTCTCATAAGAATTTCTGTAGGCTTTTAATAAAGTAAAACTTAAAAAATAAAGCGAAAACCTTAATCTAAACTCATTAGATATTTTACAAAAATTTCTACCCCTTAAGTTTCTAGGAGTAAGCCCTTCGAAAGACTCGCTTTTTAATACAATTAAATTGCTAACATTTGTAGTAAACTTTTCCAAATACGGGTGGTTGTAAGTGTTTAAGATTTCTAATTCTATTTCTTTAAGATCTAAATATTTTTTAAATTTTGTAAGTATTTTTATTAAAAACTGTACAGATTCATTTAGTCCTACAATCATGAACTGTCCTTTTCTTTTAAAAGACTTAGTTTTTCAGTATTGAAAGTTAAACTTTTAAATTCTTTAACCTTAAAAGCTCTTTTTGTCTTAAGATTTACTTGCCTGCTGAGTAAATAATTTTTACAAAAAACTCTAAACTGATCCTTTATCTCAACAAGTCCTTTTTGAATAGATTTTCTAAAAGCTATTTTTATTCCTTTGTTTGAAAAAATATTAGAATAAAAATCCTTGTAAGCAGCCTTTGCTAATTTGAAAGTAATCTCTTTATCAAGTTCTTCTGATCCAATATTAATACTATTTTCATTAAAAGAACAAATGTCTTTAAACCTAATTTTTATACTCAACAAGAACTCCTTAAAACTAACATGCTGTAATTTAGACCCTCTTTGTAGTTCTTTTGAACCCCCAAGATCGAATAAAAATCATCGCAAGCCTTAACCAAATCTCCATATTCAAATTCAAAATTCTCAAGAGTATACACCTTGGCGTAACTATTTTTATCAAAAATATTTACACCTTCAATCTCAACTGCTTCTTCTGGACTTATTAACAAAAACATTCCTTTAAAACCAACAGCATCAGAACTTTTAAATCTAACCTCATAAGATGCATTAATTGGATCTTTGATTGTTCTAAATTTACAGAAAAAAAGATCTTGAGAATATGTTGTTATGATATTACTTAAACCCGTATTAATCATCTCTAAAGATTTCATTTAACTACCCCTATTAAAGAGTCTTTTTTAACTCTTAGCTCTTCTATTAAACTATCCAAGCATTTACAAAAATCACCCCCACAACTGCTGCTACTTAAAGCTGTGGGAAAATATTCCAATGATATCTCTTTAAATTTTTCAGACTTGATGCAATTTAAATTAAAACCTTTCAATCTATTTCGTTTTTTTAACTCACAACCAACAAAATAATAAATTAAAACAAACATTGTAGAATCATTTAAACTTTCAATTCTTATTCTTTTGAGAATTAAAATATTTTCAAGTAAATTCAAATATAAAGAAAATTCTTTAATGCTCAGATCTTTAAAATCAAGCATTAAAAGCTCAAGTACTCGCTCATATACTTCTTTTAAACCTGATTCTGGATTCTCAGCACCCAAAGTTTTTAAACTTAAAGACTGATTGGTATCTATTTTGCTTTCATTCATTTTTTAGCTCAATTTTATTCTAAGGATTGAATTTTTTGTTGCCAAAATTGTTCCAATAGAAAAGTCAAGAAAACTTGTTCTAAAATTACTACTTGAAACTTCTGTGTATGAATTTAATATCGGTTGATGACCGTCTCTTAAAAGAAGTAGTTTACTGCTTCTTGGATATATTAAAATTTCATCGTCTAACAAATTTGTAGTCTCAAGCTCAATATTTGCATCATTATTAATTGCACTTATAAAATCAAAAAGCATGTCTTTGTATGAATAATTATTGTTTGGGAGTCTTTCTAGTAAACGGCCTTTGATTTTGCTAGTTGTAAGTATTTTAAAAGGCACTTTTCTCTCATCTTCTAAATTAATCTTTCCAAGATCATCATTTATGGACTTTATTTGGTCTAATATGTTTGTCTGATTGACTGTTTTGTCTATTTGGTTTGGAAGATTCAAAAGTCCATACATAGTTTCATTGTTAGACTCATCAACAAGAAGAGTTCTTTTATTGTTTCTTGAAAGCGCAAGTCCACCCCTTAAATAATGAGCACTCATTAACTTTTGTATCTCAATTATTGCTCCTAGCAGTCCTTCTCTCATGTTAATATTTGTGTTTGCCTCCACACTGAATTTTCCATCTGGTGCGTAGTACGTAAATGCATACTGAAAAGGCAAATAATTAATCTTTACTATTTGTCTTTGAAACTTTATTGTTGAAACTGTGTTAAAATCATTAACTTTTAATGTAGGAATGTCTGTCAAATTAGAATACCACTTAATAATTCTATCGCTCCCAAGAGAAATATTGCTACTCTCTATTTGCTGTGAATCTAAAAAATGATAATATTCTGGAATTGGGGACTCCTTTAATAAAACATCCCTTACTATGTTTACATACTCTTCGTTATTTAATATACTCTCATCCATTTTAAATTCTCCTATTTTAAATTGCATCTTTTATTTGCTTGACTAAAAAAAGAACTCTAACACCATAAACATCTCTTCTGTCTTTAAATTCTTCAGCAGATCCCAATGCTAAAGCGTGAATAACTGATGCTTTCTGAGAAGCTTTTTCTAAAAACCCTTCTTGGTTTATTATTAATTTATCTTCTGCTTTAATCGTTTTGTCCTTAGCAATTAAAACACACTCAAAACTGCATGTCATTGGAACAACTGTACCGGTTCTTGAAAAATCATCAAAGTCGACACAAACCCCATAAAGATCGCTGCCGCCGCCTCTTGCTATTTGTAAATGTGAACCATTAACAATAAGCTTAACCCCACATTTGTAGCAAAAATCTAAAGCTTGGTAATTTTCAAACTTATCAGCAGAAGAGCTTTTAAGTCCACCTTTTTGAGCAAAATAAAATCCCTCATCTTGAAATTTAAAGCTCTCAAACACAGGGTAACTACCAACATTAACACTTTGCAATTTGTCTAAAACAATTTTTTGAGCTTGATTTTTTTTTAAACTTTCAAGCTGACTCTCAAGTTCTACTTTTGATGCTTTTAGTTTTTCTATCTCTTTTTTAAAATCAATTGAATCACTCATTAATAAATATCTCCTTTTTTAAATTTATTTTTTATTAAAAGCTTAAACTACAAAAATTCAAGCTAATATTTTTTTATTACAATAAAATTCACTCTTAAGCTCTTCCCATTCATTAAGCATTGCTTTTCTTAAATCATGAAATGTATTAAAAAATGCATTTTTGTTTCTTAAATTATTTCCTTCATTTGCTTTTATTCTTTGAAAATTTATTATTTTGTATGAATTTTCTGCATTCTTATTCTGATCAATATTAGTCTTTGCAACCCTTATTAGTATTGAACGAGAAGACGAATCAATCTCATCAAGATTGTTAGTTCCAGCTATTGCTAAGATTTGAGTTGATTGTACATACTTTCTAATAAGCTCTTCAGCTTGGCCTTTTACAACCTCTTTTAAAGAATATCCTTTTGCTAAAAGATTTTCTGTATTATACTCAAAACTTAAATTATCATTTGCAAGTTTATTTATTTCAACAGATTCTCTTAGATCATTGTGAGAAAAACTACCCATTGAATTATTATTGCTTTTAAGATTTTTATATTCTAAAAACTCATGAATCAAAGCATTGCTTAAAGCTTCATTACTTATACTTAAATCCTTTAAATCTTCTTGGTTGCTTTTACTTTTGTAATCCAAACTAGAAGCCATTTTTTCCATAATTACTCCTTTTAAATAACTAAACTTAATTGTTCTTTTAAATTTTCTCTTGCCTCATGACTTAGATTTTCATTTTTAATTAACTCTAAATACTTAAAATAAACATCAAGAAGTAAATTGTCTCTCTCGAGTCTTTGCTCATAGCTTAAAACTTCAAGCTCATTAAATTTCATATTTAATCTGTAATATTTGTTAAGCTTAAGATTGCACGCATTAGCAACAGATTCTTGCACGCCTTTTAAATAGTCGTAATAATTACTTTTATCTCCCTTGCCGTTGCTACCAAGTCCTTTGACTTGCTCATTAAAACTTCTAGTTAAAGGCTCTTTGGTATCAGCACCAATTTTTGCTTTAACAAGTTCAAATGCGTCTTTTAAAAACTCAAGATCATATTTTATGACCTCCAAATGAGCATTCTCTGATGCTGTGTAAAAAATTCCATCATTACTTAGAGTGCTTTTAATCTTGCCAAGCTCTCTGCTAAGTTTATCAGAAGCACTACTTAATGCTGAGAAACTTTTGTTTGGCTCTTGACCTTTAAAAAAGTTAGAAAATATTTTGCCTTTATTATTTGCCAAAACGCTAATTTCTTCTTTTGCAAGTTCTAAAGATTCAACAAGTCCTACTAAATGTTCATCTTTGTAAAACAAAAAATTATAATTTCTTATTCTTTTTTCTATTTCTGAATAAATTTGTTCTAAAAGACAAATATTAAGAAGTAAACTTTGTGTATAAACAGGCTCGTGTGAGCATAAAACATGGTCGTAATTTTCATAAATTATGACTCTACTTTTATCTATTTTTACAACCCTTGTTTTATCAACAGCACCATCTAAATCTTTTGAACTTGAGAGATACTCTATGTAATCAGACTCTCTTTTGTTAATAATTTTTTTAAAATCCAAATATTTAAAACCTATGGGCAATTCACTGTTAACCTTTTTACTTAAATCTTCATCCTCTCCTTTGGATTTTACTAAAATATAACCTGCTCCATTAAATCTATAGCTTATCATTGCTTCAAGAAGAGCTTCCTTTAATTCTACTTTTAAATTCAAAAGAAACTCTCTGCCTTCTTTTAAACAAGAAGTTTCTAGTAAGCTTAAATTAATTCCATTTTTTAATGCATCTTCAGCTGTACTTTCTATGTAATTTCTAAAAAAAATTGAATATCTGTAAACATCAATAGGATTAATTTTAGATTCTTTGTTTTTTATTTCCATTTTAAATTCATTAATCATTTTTTTAAATATCATTATATATTATTATATCAAAAACTGTTTTTTATTCAAATATTAATTATTTAATAATTTTTATCAAATAATTAATATTTACAAAATTAAAATATTAAAATTCATTTAAAATTTTATAAAAAACTAATAAGTTTTAGAATATTTATGCTAATATTAATTTAAGAATATAAGTAAAACTTACAAAATATTCTACTTACTTTTGCACGCACTGTTAATAGATTAATATTGTAAAATAATATTAAAAAGCATGTTAAATTAATACTTTATCCAATCCCAATAAATATTAAAAAGGTAGAGAGCTAGCTCTCTATCTTTTTAATATTCAAACACATTCGAAAATCAAATTAACATAAGCTAAACATAAAAACAAAATCTGCTTACCTTTTATTCCTCGTTGAGCAATCAAAGATGTTGCTAAAAGAGACGCCTTAATTGCTTTTATTAAGGCCTTGTCTGCTTTAAATGTAGATTTAATAACCAAAAGTAGTTTGCAAAGAAATTCTCTTTCTTTGAAATTTTTAATGCTACTAATCTCTCTTTCTGCTGATTTTATTCCTTCTTCTTCTTCATATAAAAAATCAATCTCTTTTAACCCTATTGATTCAATTTCATTTACTGTATGAGAATCAAAATTGACTATTGTCCAATAAAACACTTTTAAAATCTTATCGACAATGCTAAATGTTACAGGAATATCAAAATCAAAAGGAATTTTATCAAATTCTAAGAGTAAATGGTTGTTTAGTTTTTTAGCTAGATTAATCGTAGAAACAAGTTTCATTTTTGATTCCTGGGCCTTTAAACAAGCCTCTTGCAAATTTACTGTCTTTAAAATTTTATTTAAATTAGTCTCTATTGCTAAGGAAGACTTGATAACTTGAGTTGCTAATTCTTCAGCAAATTCAACATTATTGAATTTAAAATTTTGAAAATTGATCTTTGAGTTGTTATTATCGTCCATAGCCTATACAAACATAATCTTTACAAAATTACTTAAAGGACGCTTAAAAAATAAAAAAGACAAGCTCTTGCTAGAACCTGCCTTGCAACACAAGCACATCTTAAATGATTAAACATTGCCATAACTTTTTAAATTTTTCAATTCATTGTTACTCTCGCTTTCAGTAAATATTCTTTTAATTACTTTAAAAATCTCTTCATTACATTTCTCAGGCTTCTGACTACTCTGATCATCTTTATTTTTGTACTCTTCAGTGCCAAACGCATCAGCTACCTTTTGGAAAAATAAACTTAAAGCCTCACCTTTGCTATGTTTAATTTTGTAACAAACATATTCATTAAAATCTAAAGATTGTTGATTAGTAGATCTTTTTTTACTTGCATCTACTGCTTTAGCGACAATGCCGCAAATATTATTAAAAGAATTTACAAACTCTTTTTGCTTGTTAACATCCTTAGAAAGCCAATCAAAAAATTCTTTGTAGGATTTGTCGTACTCGGCCTTTAAATTTTCTTCTCTACCATTAGCACACATTGCGTCTTTTAAAAAGACTTTTAAAGCCTCTAATTTTTCAGCTTCCTGTGATGTTAAAGTAGGCCCTTGAGCAACCAGATCTTTAGCCGCTAGATTATCGCTAACAACAATAGGCTCATCATCCTCAGAATAAACTTCTGTGAGTGACTTAACAACACTGTATTGTTTGCAAGAAAATACTAATAATAGTATCGATAAAATATGAATCCTTTTCATTAAAACCTCCCATAAAATATGCCGTAATTATAGTTCATTTTCTGGCATTCTCAAGACATAAAATAAAATTAATTGTATTTATTTTGCTATTTATTCTTTAAAAAAATAAAACCTAAATAAAGATTCAAATTTATTTGAAAAAACCAAAGAGAGATATATACTTGCTTATTGTTATAAATCAACAATTAATTCAACAATTCATTGAAAACTTCTTTAAAACTACAAATGAGGCTTTAAGGGCCTCATTTGTAGTTTTAAACTTAACAGTAAATATTCAACAAGCCTTTTAAGACGTTTAGCAAAATCGTATATTGCATTTTAAAAAAATAAAATGCAATATAATTTGCTATAAAATAAATTAATTATTGGAAATAAGAAGAGGAATAAAGAATATGATAATAAAAAAAATATTACTTTTAACACTACTCATTACAATTGCAATCTCGTGCACAATTTCTAAAGCAAAAGATGATCTTCTCTTTGGGGTTGGAATTGGAAACGAACCAACATCACTTGATCCACAGTTTTGCAGCGACAAATTGGACAATTTAATTATAAATGAACTATTTATAGGGCTTTTAAGGGGTGACCCTAAAACAGGTGGATACAGACCAGGACTTGCTAAAAATTGGGAAATTTCTTTAGACAACACTTGCTATACATTCCATTTAAGAGACGACATTTATTGGAGTGACGGAGTTAAAATAACAGCAGATACTATTAAAGAATCGTACATAATGGCCCTAGAAAGTACTGAAGATCTACCAAATATTAGCCTATTAACATCAAAAATAAAAAATGCAAAAGAATTCCACACAACAAAATCAAATGCAGATGAAGTTGGAATAAAGGTGATTAATGAGAAAACCTTAGAAATAACTCTTTCCAAACCAACAATATATTTTCTTGATATGCTTACAAACCCAATATTTATACCTATTCCTACTCACATTGTTAAAAAGTTTGGAAATAAATGGACAAGTGCAGAAAATATGGTTACAAGCGGGCCTTTTAAACTAAAAAGAAGAATCTTAAACGAAGAAATATCTCTTGAAAAGAATAAAAAATTTTATGATGCTAAAACCGTTGCTATTAGCGAGATTACATTTGTTACTATAAACGACGCCCGCAGAATTTATAGCATGTATGAACACAACGAAATAGATGCTGTTTTTAACAGTATCCCGTTAAGCATTATTAATGAACTTATCTTAAGAGAAGACTTTTATTCAGCTGACATTAACGAAATTGGTTTTTTTTCATTAAACACAAATGCAAAACCTCTTAACAACGCAAAAGTAAGAGAAGCATTGTCTCTTGCAATCGACAGAGAAACATTGGTCTACAGAGCACTTGATAACAACTTTAAAGCAACAAGAAAAGTAAGCCCCAACTTTAATAATTATAATTATGGTAAAAAATTAAAACTATACAACCCACGAAAAGCAGAAAAACTTTTAGCCGATGCTGGATATCCGGATGGGAAAAAATTTCCAACTCTTACAATAAGATACACTAAAAATGAACTTGAAAAAGAAATTGCTACTTTTATTCAAAGCCAATGGAAAAAAGTTTTAAATATTGATGTAGAAATTGAGCCTGAAACACTAAATAGCCATATATCAAACATTCTAAAAGGACAATATGAGATCTCAATAAGGTCCTGGCAAGGAGATTATTTAGATCCCATGGCATTCTTTGATATATTTGAAACTAAAAACTCACATCTTGCATCTTATGGATATTCAAATCCTGAACTTGACGAACTGATAAGTAAATCTGAGATCGAAACGGACGAAAAAATAAGATTAGAATTATTTAAAAAGATTGAAGAAATAATTATTGAAAATGATCACCCAGTAATTCCAATATACAATGTTGCGGGAAACTATCTTTTTAAAAATGATAAATGGACGGGATGGAACACAAACAATTCAGAAAGATTTGCTTTATCAGAAATACAACCTTTAGACGAATAGATGATTTTTGTAAATAGAGTCATTAATTTTAGGCTCTATTTACAAAAAACTTTTTTAATAACCGTATAAGTTAATAACTGTTTATTTTTTTTACTTGCTCAACTTAAAACTGTTTCTGTTTTAAAATTATAAGATAAACTTGAAGCTTATTTTTGCATTAGCACTAAAGAACTTTCTTTTAAAGAAGCCAAATCCTTTAAAACCTTATTAAAATCAATGCTATTGCTTAGAATGTAATTACATATTTCTCTTAATTTTTCATCTATATCTGAATATTTTTGATTTAAAAGTCGTAACTCTGGCTGTGGATCAAAAACAGCATGATCGCCTCCGCTTAACATACTAAGCTTGCTCAAACTATTGCTACTTTTTTCCATTAAACCATGCTGTATTTTTAAAATCTCTAATATTTTATTTAAAAGATTAATTTTTTGTTCACTATATTCGCTAAAGAAATTACTAACTTTAATCTCACTATAATTAGAGATTCTAGAGCTTATTCTGTCGGTAAGACTTTTGAATTTTCTTTGAATTTTTAAAATAGCGCTCTCTCTTTCAGCTAAAGAGAATTCAGTAAAATTTAAATCATATTTATTAAGATTGCCTTTCTTCATACTAGAGAAATCATTTAAATAGCAAGAATTTACCACTATTACCAATATATACACATAAGTATATCTCTTCATGTATATTCTCCTAATTAAAATTCAATTTATTTCAAAACCATAAAATATTTAAATAACTAAAAACATGAATCTTTTACATAAATTCACCAATCAACTTAAATATATTGCTTAATATTAAAATTACTTTAAAATTTTTAATAAGTTTAATTCTTTATATTTGATCTTTTTGTTTGATTTAATTCCTTCTGTTTCTACGATATCGCTCTCTAGCCCTTAATTTAAGTTTTTCTCTGTTCTTCTGATAATATTCTCTGTTATAATCAGAGGTTTTCTTTTTATTGCCGGATAACAAATCTTTATTGTGTTGACTATTAGTAGAACTACAACCAAAAAGCCATATTAAAAAAAAAAGAAAAAAAGCCATTCTCATATTTCTCTCTCCTTGAAATACATTTGAATAGATAAAAAAATGCCTGATTGGTCTTTTTAAATTAAAAAAAATATTAAATAACACATTTTTAAAATAAATTTATTTAAATTTTGTTAACTTAAATAAGTTTCACTAGTCAGATTCAACAAACTTATTAAATTCATCTGATAATTTCTCAAAATCCTCTACTGTGTAATTAAGCTGTTTGAGCTTAGATTCAAAATCGTTTTTTAAAGCATCTAAATCAGATTTTCTATTTTCTGATTCTGTGGGTTGTGATTCTTTAGAGTTTATGTATTCAAATCCAATTGAAAATAATTGCAAAATAACATCTCTTTTAGAATCACTAAATCGATAGAAATATTTATCAACCCTAGCTATTTTTTTAGAGTCACCACCTAATTTGCTTTTAATAGTGTTTATAATCTTTAACCTTTGCTCATCTGTCAAATTTGATACTTCTCTGTCTTTAGCACCTGAAAATGCACTACAGCTAAGCAAAAAAATCAAAGCTGAGAATAAATACATAAAAAAAAATCTATTTCTCATAGCAACTCCTTAAAATAAAAATTTTAAAAATTTATAGAAAATCTATTATAAATCATATAAATAAAATTTCCCAAACAATTAAACTAAAAATCAATTTTTCAAAACTTTTAAAAGATTAAATCTTAACTTTAAATTATTTAAAAACAGTTGCATTTTTTAAATAATAAATTTAATTACTTTAAATTTATTTACTTAGCCTTAAGTTAAGGCAAACCTTAACCAAAATCAGCAAAAGAAATAAAAAATTTTAAATATCTATTAAACAAAAATGAAAATTGATAACTAAAATTTAGATCAAATCATAAATATTTAAACTTGCCGAAATGAAATAGTTTTTCTTTATAACTTAGCGTTAAAAGAAGATAAGCATTCGCAAGAGAATCAAGTGCGTCATCTTTTGTTTTGCCGTCTCCTTTATAGCTGTAAATATCAGTTATTACATTTTTGCTTATTATTTTTAAAAATTCTATTTTTTGGCTTTCAAATAAAGGAATAAGAGCACAAATTCTTTTAAATTTATTGCTCAAAGGCTTTATTGGAGCAACTTTAAAATAGCAAATGCTCTTATTTCTCAGAAAAAGAATTGTCTTGGTTAAAATTCCATCTCCTTTGGTGCTATCTCTCTCCTCAATATAAACAGTATTTACATTGAAATTTTCTATTAAAACTTGAATGGAGCCTAGCATTAGGCTATCACTTACTGGTTTTTGGTCTTGATAAATATATGCATAAAACTTCTCAAAAGTGCGCTCTAAAACACAAATAGCCGTATTGTCTCCTCCTACCGAGAATGCAGGATCAATGTACATTATTGGACTTTTAAATTCATAATCTTGATTGAAAATCATTTCATTAAATAGTGCAGATTCATTTAAAATCCATTCCCCATAAAGCACTCGGGCCTTATAAGCAGGAAAATGTTTGTAAAGCTTTTCTTGAGTTTGAATAAAATCTGCTGAATTTAAAGGATTGTCATACGTTGTGAAATTATATGTTTTAAAAACATCTGTATTCTCAATATAGTCTGTTTTAAAATAATGAGCTGGACTTTCGGGATTTGTATCAAAAATAATGATTGCTTTACCCTTTCTAAGCCTTTTTAGAACCTCAAGCAAAGTTTCTTTGTGAATTACTGTTGCTTCATTTACATAAATTATTGCACTATTGCCCCCTCTAATCTTAGAAAAAGCATCTCTGTTTTTACCCCCGTAAATATTAAGCTCAAGCCCTGCTATTTTACAAAAAGATTCACCGCTTTTCTTTTTTTGATAATCAATTCCTAACAAATCGCAAATCTTTTCTATTTGCTTTATAGTATTCGTCATTAACAAACCAATAGAATTGCCTATAATAAAATTATTAGTATCTTTCTCATAAAAAGACTTGTTTTCAATTAACTTTTTAACAAGCAAATATGAAGCTAAAAACGTCTTACCGCTTGCAATCCCACCACTAAATATTACTTTTGAATAATCGTGACTTTCTATATCAACAAGCACTTCTTTTTGTTTATCGGTTAAATATTTGTTTTCAAAATCTTTAAAACAAATATTGGTTGATTTTGGCTTAATATAATCCAAAATATTAATATTGAACTTATTTTTAAACTTTTTTTGTAGATTAAGAAATGTTAAGGATTTCAAGAATTTCAAATTTTACCCCAATTTTAAATTCTTACTATTTAAAATAGATTTAAGTTTAACAAGGGCATTATAATCCTCTCTCATGCAAATATTAATAAGCTCCTTTTCAAGATCTTCTCTCTTTTTGATCTTATCAGCAAGCTCTATTTCAAAACTTTCATTACCCTTGAAACCTTTTTTTTTGTTGCTATCAATCTCGCATTGAAGCTTGCTAATTTTTAAATCCAAGATTAATACATCTTTTTTTATTGATTTCAAATTAAGATTTTTATATCTGTTGTGAGAATCAATAAAAGAACAAACTATCTCGTAAAATAGTCTTTCAGTCTCGTTTTTAGCATTTTCCAACTCACAAGCCTTTTTTGTAGTAAGTAGTATTAAATTGTTAAAATTATCCTCATTAAAAGATGCTCTAGAAATACTCTTTACTGCTGAGTCACTAGAAAAAGGATCACTTTTACAAACAAAATCATTGGATTTAAAATATTTGTTTCTAGCTTTTGCCACAAAAGATTCGTCAACACCCAAAATTTCAGCAATGTCTAAATCTTTTAAACCTTTTTTAAATAAAAAAATATATTCTTCTTTTCTATTTTTAAATATCATTATTTTATTTTAATTAAATTTTTTTAAAAACTCAAGAAAAATTAAATGTTTTTCATTAGGAATAATTAAATTAGTGAGATATATTTTTTAAATAGAATAAAAATAAATGGTAAAGGAGAAAGAAATGTTTAAAATAAAATATATTTTGCTGCCAGCACTAATGTTATCCTGCAATATGGACAACAGGGGATTTACCCAAGAACAAGAAACAAGAATCAAGGAAATCGTTGCTACCGAACAAAATGAAGCACTAAAACAGTTAATAGAAGCTGCTGGCAACAACACATCTAATGAAAGTTTACTAGACATAATAGTTAAAGGAAAAAATAAAATAGTCTCTGGAGCACAAAAAACAGGACGATTTTTTAAAGGCTTAAAAGATGCCGTCTCTAAACCTGCTACTCCTTCTCCTTAATTAAACAACAGTCAAAATAGTCAAAAGAGAAGCCAATAAATTGCGGGAGCATGGCTTCTCTTTTCTTTTTAAGACCTAATTTTTTTAGATCTTTGATTTTATTTAGAAAATAATTAATTTACAATATTTTGTCAAACTGGCTTGAATCTTAAAATCAAAAACTAGCTTGTAACTCCAAACAATATTATTGCTAAATTTGCATAAAACAAATTTATGCCCCCAATAAAAACAATTCAAAATAATACACTTTAAAATAATTTTCGAATTATAGCACAAATCCAAAAATTATTTTAACTTTATTGGTCATTTTAGCCCATTTTATTTCCAATAAAATGGGCTAAAATTTAATTTAATATTAAATATTTTAATAAGGAGGTAATAAAATGAAAAAATTTAATTTAATAATCGTAGCTTTGTTTGTTGCTCTGTTGACATCCTGTAATTTTGAATTAACGGAAAAAAACAGAAGAAATAAAGATAGCACTTAAATCATCCTCCAAGGATGTAAAAGACAAAATTTCGCAAATAAGAAAGGAAGCCGCTGAAAAGGGTGTAAATTTTGTAGCTTTTACAAACACTGAAACCGGTTCTAAAGTGACAAGCGGAGGATTAACCTTAAGAGAAGCAAAAGTACAAGCCATTGATGCAACAAGAAAATTTCTTAAGACAATAGAAGAAGAAGCTTTAAAACTTAAGGAATATGGAAACAGTAGTGAGTTCTCGGATATGTTTGATTTAATGCTTGAAATCGTAGAATCATTAGAAGAGATTGGAATAAAAGCAAAAGACTCCGTTTTAGTGGAAGTTGAAAAAAATCCTATAAACACAGTCGAAAGATTGCTTTAGACTAAGGTGCAAATAGAAAATAATCTAGAAAAGATTAAGAAAAAACAAAACCTTAACGGTGAGGAGAAAAAAAACAATAAAATCAAAAAAAAGAAATAAATCTTAAAATATTGTAATTAGAATGCGTTAAAAATAAAATTTTAGCGAGTCTCAATTTTACAATTTAATATTTATTTAATACTTTTGTTTAAATTTAAATTCAAGAACAAGGATAATGTATGACTAAATATAATAAAAATTTTAAAAATTTACTTAAATTAACTTTACTTGTTAAACTCTTTATAGCATGTGGTTTAACAGGAGAAATGAAAGTTAAATTAGAATCATCAGTTCAAAACATTCAAGATGAAATAGATCAAATTACAAAAGAGGCTGCTGAACAAGGCGTAAAATTAGAATCTCACACAGATAAAGCGACAGGCGCTAAAGTATCAGAAAACCCATTCATATTTAAAGCAAAAATTAGAGCTATTGCTGTTGCAGAAAGATTCCTAAAAGCAATAGAAGAGGAAGCTACCAGCATTAAAGAGAGCGGAAGTAGCAGCCAATTCTCAGCAATGAATGACTTAATGCTTAAAGCCGCAGCATCACTAGAAAAGATTGGAATACAAAATATGACGGGAACAGTCTCACAGGCAGCTGAAAAAACTCCTCCAAATACAGCTGAAGGGGTTCTTGAGATTGCAAAAGCAATGAAAGAAAAATTGCAAAATGTTCATAAAAAAAATAAAGACGCCCTTGAGAAAAAAGATAAAAATAATAATACTAGCAATGGTTCCTCTAGATAAGCACTTTTTATACCTAACTTTAAACAATAGTCCAAACAACCTAAAACCGGTTTTAGGTTGTTTGGACTTAATAAGTCTAATATAATTTTTACAATGCATTTGCATTAATAATGCTACGAAAAATATTAATAAAAAACTACATTAACATTTTCAAATAAAATAATTAAATATTCTTTTTGATACTATTTTAAATTTCTTTCCTTTAGATTTTAAATCAAGACTGTCATAAAGCACTTTATTGTTATCCATTGCAATAAAATGAACAAAAGCCTGATCTTTTGGCTTAATCGCTGTTATTTCAAACTCTTTACCAGCTACAGGAAAATAAAGCGGATTTTCATATCTAACCTTAGAAAATATTTTATAACACTCAAGAATCTTACATGGATTTAAAATATAGCAATCATTTCTAATGTAACCTAATTCCAAAAACCGTTGATAATTTAAATTAACGTCTTTTACCTTAAAATCAAAACCTGTCAAAATAAATATCCAATAGTGCAAAGACAAAAAATAACATCCAGACTTTTGAATGTCTTTAAACAGATCTTTATTGCTTTGTAATATTTTTTCAATAAACATTTTTTAATTCTCCTAAGATTTTAAATCGTAAAAATGTTTACTATTTAAAATCAAACTCCTTGAAACCCATTAATCAAGTCGCTAAAACTATGAATTTTGGTGCTTTACTTTTACTCATATTTGAATAAAAAACTTAAAACAAATTGTGAGTGTACTCACAATTTGTTTTTCATGTATCTTAAAATAAACAATTTTTAAATACAATTTTTAAATAACTGAACATGCCTGTCCATTTTTATTTACAAAGAACAAACATTTGAGATCTCTTATAAAGACACGCCATTAAAATCTCTAAAACATTGATAATCTAATATTTTGTTTTTACATTTTAATGGACTGCACATCAATAATAAATCTCAATTTAGAATCTAAAAGCTTAATAAGAAAATATTTGGTTTTAAGAATAATCTTTAATATTACTAAAACCAAGCCACTCAAACACATTGTTTTAATAGCAAAAGCTTTAATTAAAAATTTGTAACATTCTTTCCTTTTAATCTTATTAAGCCTTATCATCTTAACCCCTAATATAAGTTTTTTACTAATATTATAGTATAAAAAAATTTGTGTTTTGTAAATACTTTTCTAAATTTTTCTAAATTTTTCTAAAATTACTCTTAAAAATAAAAACTTCCAATCAAAAGTTAAAGGGTTTATTGGATTTTCTTTCTAAAGAATCCCCAATAAACCCTTTAAGGTAACAGGTCCTTATATTAAGAGCGACACATTGCGTGTCAGTCTGTACCTATAAAGTATACACTAACTTTTCAAGTTTTGCAAATAAATATTTCATTTTCGTTTGCTTCTTGAAGTTTCAAATTCTTCAATTATTTTTAATAAAAAATCTTTTTCCTCAAAAAAAATTTTTTCCAAAAGAAAGCTAGTAAGCTTAGCATTTTTTTTATAAAAAGAATAAGATTCTTCCTTTTTGAGCTGGAATCTTAGTGGTTTTATTGGGTTTTGGTTAGATTTTTTTAAACTCGGACTTTCTTTTGTTTTAAGCAAACAAATTGTCTCATTAATCCCGTTTTTAACTACATACTTTTCTTCAATTAACCCTTCTTCTATTGCTGTTGCAATTTTGAGATATTTATATGTTTGAGTTCTAGCAAGTCTGTAGTCTTTTGCAAAATCATCAAAACTAGAATAGTTGTCAAGTTTATAATATTCTTTATCTTTAATTTCTTTTAAAACTTTCATTGCTTCTAGTTTGCAGTAAATTTCTTTTTGAAAATTGATTTTTAATTTTTCTTTAAGCTTGTTGTAATGAACAAGCGCCTGTTCTTCTTCTCTAACACTCTCAGATAAATTTCTTTTATTTATTTTTATATCCACTTGTGTTTCTCCTTTACAACTGAGTACACTTAGTGTACGTAACCTGATTTATTTAAAAACGCAGTAAGCGTGTTTTGGTACTCTATTATGTAATCCTTCGTCAAATCAAATATGTCATTTTTTGCTATTCTTTTGTTCAAATCTTCTCTCTCAGACACTGTCCCTAAAAAATTACTATTTTTTTCTAAAACCTTTAAAAGTTCCTTATGAGTGTTGTTTTTTTTAAATTTAGTATTGATCAAATACATTGGCAAAGTTAATAATAGCTTGTTCATAAAAAAAGTAAAAAGATCTAAACTCTCAACTGCCCATTTTTCTGCTGTTATTGGTATTATTATATAATTACTGCACACAAGAGCATTTGTTAAAGTAAAATCTAAGCTGGGATTCGTATCAAGTATTATATAATCATAATGATTGCTAAGTAATTTCAGCTGTTCTTTTAATTTAAATTCTTTATAAGGAATAGACTCTGAATTAAATTTATGTAATGTCAAATAGCTTGGAATTAAATCCAAGTTTTTGTTAATAGTTATTAATGCATTATCTATATGTAAATTTGATATCAATACTTCGTATATATTTTTGTTTATTAGATCTACATTGCTGTCTTTAATTTTTTTAAAAAAATAACTTGTTGTTGAAGCTTGAGTATCAATATCTATTAAAAGAACTTTACATTTGATTGAAAGTAATGTAGCAAAAATTAAACTTGTTGTGCTCTTACCAACACCACCTTTTATGCTTGCAATCGTTACTACTTTTGTCTCTTTTTTATCCATTCAGGAATAATTCCCCCTTTTGATAATTTTTTGTTATAAAAAATGTATAGTTCGTTTTCTAATTCTAGAAGAATATTTAAAAGCGTGTTGTAATAAGGGCTATTGACCCTATCCTTTTTAAGTAAAATATGAAGACCGTTTAAATAACAAAAAACAGACCCTTTTTTAAACTTAAATTCAATATATTCACATTTTCTTAAGGTATAAGTTTCTTTTTTGTTGAAATTCTTTACAATAAATGCTTTATCAAGCTTTCTTATTCCATAATAAATTCCTATAAATTCATCGTCTTCTCTTAAAGAGAATAAATGAAACATACTTATGTCTTCTATGTTAAAGATTCCCCTTAAAGAAAGGAAAAATTTTGTGGGTTCGTTTTTACTTATTCCAAATGTATAAAAGTCATTAAAAATCTTAGTATGGTATATTTTTCTACCTTTAACCTCCTCAATCTTAGAAAAGACATTGGCCTTTTTTTCTTTTTTAAACTTTGATTTATTATCTATGTTTAATTTTAGTTCTTTTTGTTTTTGCTTTAATCGTTCAAGTAAAGCCGTCATTTTTTTCCTTTTTCCTTAATAACAGAGCTAAACTTTGCATTTTATTTTCAGCTCACTATTTTAATCAAATCATTATAGTAGGAATTATCAAATACCTTGCTATATTTAAGATCGGGCTCATTCTCAATGAATGTCTTTAAAGTAGGAATTAATTTATCATTATCTACTTTATGCCTTAACTGTTCTAATAATATACTAAAAATGTTGTTTTTTATACTTTTAAGTCTTTCTTTTTTGTCTTGAATTTTTGGAACTTCTGTTTTTGCCCTTTTGACCAACTTATCTAAATCTGGATATTTTTTGTGTTCTATTATGAAATGTGGCTTTGTTTTGTAAATTTCGTACGTTTTGCTGAAAAACTTATCGAGATCTTCTTTTTTATATTTCTCATTTTCTAAATCTATTATTTTCTCTTCAAGTATTTTTTTTAAAATTTCTTTTTTGTTTTTGTATTTTTTATTTTTTTCTTTTATTTTATTTATTAGCTTTTTGTATCCGTTGTTTTTAAAAAATTTACATAGGTATCCCGGGTTATTTTTGTTTTCTTTTATTACATTTGATAGATGCTTTTCAATGCTTTTTGCATCTATTTCTTTTAGATCGTTTTCAATATGCTTTAGGTTTCTTAAATGGTAGATTTTAGACTTATGTGTAGTTTCTAAAGCCATTATTAGATTTGGAATTTCTGTCTTAAAATTACACTTGCTTAAATATTTTTTTAGCATGTCATTATTTGTTGTTTTTTTGTAATTTTGGTATATATTTCTATATTCTTTATATTTATATATATTATTAGTATTATTAATACACTCCCATTTAACACTACCATTTATTTGATTGAATTTTTTTATTCTTTGCATAAATTCGTTAATTTTATTAGTTGTTTTTTCTTTAAAGTATGTATTAATTATTGAATAGCATTTTTCTTTTTCATATTTCAGTTTATAGTAAGTTTCACTTCCAGAATTTTTTCCCAAATGTTTGCAGTAGTTTAGTGTGACTTTAAATTTTTTCTCTAGTGTATATAAATAGTTTTGTAGTGTTTTTAGTTTTATGGGTTTTTGTTTATTCCTTTCAAGGTTTTTATTTAGAAAATAGAGTATGTTTTTTTGTGTGTATTTTTTAAAGTTTGAGTTTATAAAGTTGAGAGTAGAGATTAATACAATCAAGTTGTGTTGGAAATTCTTTGTAGTTTTTTTTACCTTTTTTGTAGTGTTTAGTGATTTTTGTTTTGATTCTTTCAATTTTATACTCCTAATATAAGTAATTTCTTTAATTCTAAATTAATTAATAGTACAGTTTCTTAAAAAAGTAAAGTATTTTTATATAAAAAATAAAAAAAAAGTATATTTAATGCATATTTGTTAAATATACTTTACAAAATTAAGTTTTTGTAATAAAATATAAAAAAGAATTGACTTATATTAAGAGTAAATTATTTTTACGCGTTAATTTTTATTTAAAATAGTAAGCTTATTAGCGATGGGTTTAATTTTATTAAGAATTTAGATTATTTTTTTATTTTATCCTTCATTCAAGAGTTAGACTTGAGTGAAGGAATTAGCCCCATTAGTTTTCTTAATTTTAGCTGTACATTTAGTTTATTAGAGCTTTTTATTTTGATTTTAAAAAGTCAAATGGTTTGATTTGTATATTATTGTTTTTTCTCTTATAAAGAGAGAAAAAGTCTCTTAAGAGACTTTTTCTAGAAGTAACAAATTGAAAAATATATAAATTCAATTTTTAGATTGGAATATGTAACCCCCTATAGGATAATTCCTTTGTAGGAGGTTTATTTATATGTTATTTTAAAGCAGCTTTAAGTTCTGCAAGATCTTTAATTTCCTTTGGTTTGCCTTCAAGATTAGTACCATTTGAGTCATAATTTTGCACTGTAATTGTACCATCTGATAAGAACACAAGGTTTTTAGTTTTTTTACTATCAACAGTAATTGTCAAGGTTTGAGCAGTTTCTTGCCATGTTGCTGTTTTTTTATTAGAACCAGATGCGGTGTCATTTAAGAAGATTTTTAATTTTCCATCTTGAATTTCTCTTGTTAATGTAACAGTACCTTCTGTTACGCTAACTGATGTTTTGTTACCTACAAGATTTCCTTCAAACTTAATGCTATTTTTTAGAGTTTCTACTGCTTTTACAGCATTTTCAGCATCTGTCATTTCTGTATATTCAAGTGTAGTATCGTTTGATCTTGTTATTTTTTTTGAGTCTAATTTATTAGCTTTGAAATTTTCTTCTGTTAGCAATCCTTGTTTTTTAATAACTTTGCTTGAAACCTTTTTGTTGCCAGCATCATATGTTTCTGTAGTTACTGAATTTAGATCGTCAGAAATAGATATTTTTATTTTACTTTTGTCAGCTTTTAAAGCTTCAAGACTTCCAGATCCGTTATTTTTGTCAGATGTTCCCTTAAATTCGATCTTGTCAATCACCGCTCTTAAGTCATATTTACCAGCGTTATTTTTTTCTTTGCTTATGAAAATGTTATCACCATTAAATAAAGACACAGAGTTTTCTGTTGTCAAAGGAATAGATTGTTTAGAGTCCTTTGATACTTTGCTGGAATCAAAAATTTCTTGATCATTGTGATCTTGTGAAGTGTTTTTTTGCTCAGCGCCTTTTTGTGCACATCCTATTAAAGCTAATACTAAAGCAAATCCTAGTAAATATTGTTTCATAAATTCTCCTTATTTTAAAGCGTTTTTAAGTGCGTCAAGTGTTGTAATTTCTACTGCTACACCTTCTAAAGCGTCACCATTTGTGTTGTATTTTTGCATAGTTATTGTGTCTTGCTTTGTAAATACAAGTTGTGTAGTTTTTTTGTTGTTAATAGAAATTGTTAAAGTAGAATTATTTGGATCCCATTCTGCTGTTTTTTTAGTCGCAGCAGTAGTTGAAGTATCATTAAGATCAACTGTTATTTTTCCAGATTTTTCAATGTGCTTGTTTAAAGTAACTGTTGCTTCTACGACTGTCAATGTTGTTTTGTCATTAGCTAGAGTTCCTTCAAGAGTAAAGTTTTTTAAAACTTCTTTAGCTTTTCCGGTTCCATCGCTTTTTATTTCTGTGTATTCAAGTCTGGTTCCGTTATCTCTTAGAATTACTTTTTCAGCTAATTCACCTTTGTCATTGAATTTTTCTTCTTCTGATGACATGTCTTTAGAGTTTACTTTTCTTGATACTAATGTTTTGCCATCTTCTTTTAGAGTTTCAAGTGTGGTTTTACTTAGATCGTCAGAAATTGTTAATTTTACTTTACTTTTGTCAGTTTTTGCACCTTCAAGTGTTCCAGAACCGTTGTTTTTATCAGAAGTTCCTTTTAACTCAAGCTTGTCTACTGTTGCCATTAGGGTGTATTTACCGTCCTTGTCTTTTTCTTTGCTTACAAGAACTTTCACGCCACCAGGCAAGTCTACTGAAGTGCTGTTTTTATCATCGAGCTTGCTAACATTTTGCTTACATGCTATTAAGGCTAATATTAGACCTATTCCCAATAAATATTTTTTCATAATATATTCTCCTTTTATATTATATTAATATAACTTAATACAAATACAATTATAGTATAAGATCAAAAATAACAAATAGAAAATTAAAAAAAAATAAAATGATATTAATTTTAATTAAGTATGAAACAAATATAGACTTTTTATTTTTTTAAAAAAGTCCCATAATTGGGACTTTTGGAAAAAAGGAAAATCAAACAACCTTAAGGTATATTTTTTGAATATTTTTTGTAAATCTGCATTGCAATTGGTTTTATTTTGTCAATGTAATTTTTTAAATTAGAAATGTTTGTTTTGATTGATTTTAGAGTTTGATCTTTTTCTAGTTTGCTGGTGTCAAAAAGTTCAAACTCAGGATAATTTTTATTATTTACTTTTTGTTTAGTTTTTATAAGAAATGTTTGCAAATACATGATGTAGCTTGAAAGATGCGCTTCATATAGGCTTAAAGCCTTTAATGTTGACTCTTTTGGGTATGGTGGTTCTTCTGGAAGGTTTGCTATTGTAGAGCATGAAAAGATTAGAAGCATGCTTAATAAAAATAAAAAAGAGGAATTTTTAATTTTCAATTTTATCTCCTTTTAAGTCTTTCTCATTGTTACTAGAGCTGTTTTGCAAATCTTCTGAGAATCCTTTTATTTGTTCTTGGAGTGTTTTGGTTTTGATTTCCATTAGTTGGTTTCTTTCTGCTCTTAAATTTTCAATAATATTTGCATCTCTCTCGTCATTAATGCTTGATATAAGTTGAGTAATTTTATTATTAATATTTTCAATTTCATTTAATATTTTTATTGATTCTTCTTTCTCAAGAGTGCTGATTTTTTCTTTGTAGATGCTCATTATTAGGTTGTAAAGATTGAGTCCTAAATATATTCCCTTTTCTACTCTGATTTCTGTTGGAGAATCACTACTTTTTAGAAAATCATATAAATTGTTTAAAGCTTCAACACCAAAGTTGATATTTATTTTACTGTTCATTTTGTTTCCTTTTTATTTATATTTTTTAAGAGCTTTTCTATGAGCAAGTTTAAATTTTCTCTAAACTGAGGCTTTATTGCTAAAATCATTGGCATTATTGCTAGCACTATAAATCCTCCTAATATAATGAGTTTTGTGTTGTCAATTGTTGACAAAAAAATAAGTATTGTATCCATAATATCTCCTTTTAATTTATTTTTATACTTTGTTTAGTATTGGCATCAATTGTCCTTTGTTCAGGCTGCCTGATCCAACGTAGTACCAACCATTGTAAATTGGTGTTTTAAGTGTGGGCATGTTTTGCGAAGAGAATGAGGCTATTAGTATTTTGGCAGAGCTTTTTGCAAATTGAAGGTAAAATTGTTTATTGTGATCTTCTGTTGAGCTTGAATGCCTAATTTCCGCGTCAATTTGCAAGTAAATGTAGTTGTCTTTGTATGATTCGTTTATCACGATTGATGCGCTGCTTTTATTTTTAAGTACAATGGTTGTGGCTTTATTCTTATATTGGAATTCTAGTATTGCAGTGTCATCGACTATTGTATGTAGTCCCCCAAAGTCATGTGGTTTTCCTTGCCACCAAATAGGAGTGTTTACGATTTGTGGAATTCCGTTTTGATAACAGCTTACAAGTTGTTCATTTTTTGTGTCAAAAGTGTTTTTAGGTATTGATTTGAAAGAGTCTTTAAATTTATCTGTAAAATCTTTTATTTGTAAATAATTGGTTAAGTCGTTTTTGAGTTGATTTATTTCAGATTTTTCTGCAAGAACTTCTTTTAAGCTTTCAATAAAGATTTCAAATTGAATAAGTTCAAGATCTTTCGTGGTTGAGTTATAAATTGAAATTTTGTTTGAAGGTAGCTTTGTGTTTGTGTGTTTTAAGCTTGAAATAAACGTAGATTTAACTTTTCTAAAAACAGTATCAAAATCTATATTTTCAAGTGGTGTACTTAGCCCTAAAAGCTTTGAGATTACTTTAATGTAAATGTTTTTTATATATTCTTTGTTTTCTAAGAGTTCTTTGCTAATTACCTCTTTTATTGCTTTTTTAAAGCAGTGAAATTCGCTGTTGTAAAATGTATCGTTTTGTATTTGTTCTAGGAGATGTTTATATGTGATTGCACAAGTATCTTCTACTATATCATCAACAGGAATAAGATCACTTTGATTAACTTTTGTTTTTCTATTTAAATCCTTTATTTGTACGCTTTCTTGTGGTTCGTCGGTATTCATAAATTCTCCTTTTAAATTTCTTTTAGTTTTAAATTTATTTATACTTTAGTAGATCAAAAAAAATTATCTACTTTATAAAATTTTTGTATTCTTGTGCTTTTTATTTCTATTTGTTCTTTGTCTATTATTTTTACTATTCTTCCTATAGGAATTAATATCTTAATAAATTCATATACCGAATTTTTGTAATCTTTAGGCATATAGTTGGAAACAAGAGTTTTTTTAAACCCAGCGTGTTTTACAGTTAGTTTTTTTAGATTCTTTTGGTTTTTCGCTGCAATGTTAAATTCAACAGGAGATTTAATGTTTCCAAGCAATTTTATTATTATTTCACCTGGAGTATTTTCGTTTGAGCTTACTTCTACATTTGCATGCAAAAAAGCTTTAAACAGCACAATAAAGCTCTCGTCAGTGCCAATAGATTTGATTGCAAAAATAATGGCGTTTAAAGAATTGACAAGATTTTTGTCTAGCTCTTTTTTAAAGTGAAAGGCGTTAAATATTGAAAGCATTAGTAATGCAATATACTTAGAGTTAATGCTGTCTTTAACATTGATTGTTTTAAAGTTTTCAAGCAGTTCTTTTAGTTCTTTTAATATTTCTTTTTTGTAATCAAGCTCATTGTAAATGAACTTTTCAATTTGGGTATTTTCTAAAAATTTTGGTATCTCTTTGTTCATTTTTATTCTCTATTAATAAGCAGTCTTTTATTTGTATCAAAAATAATGATTTCATTTTCTTTGGCGTTTTCGTCTTTATTGAATTTAAAATCACTCTCACTAAGTTCTGTGATTTTTTTTGTGTCATCACTTTTAATACAAGTTCCAATTTTTAGTTCTTTTATTCCCCTGATAATGCTAACTGGTGCAAGAAAGTCTTGGTATCTAAGAGATGTTCCCATTTCAATGTATTTTTCGGTTAATATTTTATTGTAAATTTCTCTAATTTGAGCATCTATTTCTTTGTAGATTGCGTCTTTTGCCTCTGTTTTATAGATTGCTTTTAGATATGCATATTTTTTTTCACCCAGGCTGAATTTGTATATTTTTTTTTGATTGTGTTTGTTTAAAAACTCAATCTCAATGTCACCTTTAAAAACAGTTCCGCTTGGCGCTGTATAGTATATTGCTTGCCAAATATTTTGTTTTGTTTCAATTTTAATCTGATTTTTTTCTTTGTCTTTAAAACAATTGTCTTCTAGTATTAAATAGAGATTAATTGTTCCAGGTCCACTTAAAATGTTTATGTGCTTAACGCCTGAAACATTTAACAAAGCTTTTCTTACAGCTTCGTAAGTTGAGCTTTTAGGAGTACTTAAGTCTTCTTTGAGTGCATTAAAATAGCTTCCATTTTCTTTTATTTTTAAAAAAAGTTCTTTTAAGACTTCTGATATTTGTTTGTCAATGCTTGAGCTTGGAAAGTTTATTATGTCGTAAATTGAATTATCTTTAATGTTTATGCCATATTTTGTCCTTAAAGTATGTTTTTTTTCATTTTGAATTTCTTCTATTGTTTTTTCCAAAATTCCTAAGTTTTTATCGAAAATTATACTCATATTTTAAAATCCATTTTTAAAGTGTCTTTTCCTAAAAAGAAAAATTTTATTGTTATTGTTTTATTATTAATACTTGGCTTAACATTAATAAGATCTATTTTGAGTTCTTTTGAAAGGTTTAAGAAAAAATTTTTAATAGATTCTATTTTATTAGCTTTGCAAATTTTAAAGTAAAAGTTAGAGTCAAACCCATAATTTGGATTTTCTTTTAAACTGCCTTTTGGTGTCTTAAGATAAAAGAATAAACGCTGTTTTTGCTCTTCAATGTTTTCTGCTAACTTAAGATCATTGCTAAATACTATATTAAATTTTTCGTCAATTTTAATATCCATTTTTAACTACCAAGATCATTCTAACATATTTTATTCGATATTGCTATAAAGTTTTATAAAATGTTTATTATTTTAAATGTTGAGATATATTATAATTTATATTTTTTTTAAAAAAAATTAATTAAATTTTTAAATTTAATTAATTGATGTAATCACGGTGTGGGAGATCGTATGAAAAATATTTTATTATTTTTTATTTTATTATTTTTTTCTTGTAAAGAATTTAATTATCCTGATATTAGGAGAAGGTCTTTAAAGTCTTCTAATGGCGCAGTAAATAGAGAGTTTAAAACGTCTTTTGTTGATTCTTTAAATGATGACCAAAAAGAAGCTTTGTTTTTTATTGAACAAGTGGTTCTTGATAGCAATCCTGATAAGTTTAATCAAATTTTTAATTTAAATGAAGACAAAGTAAAAGAAATGCTTGCCACTGTTGTTAAGTGTTTGCAAGCCAAAAGAAATGCCAAAATAGCTCTTGAGCGCTCAAATGATGCAAATGTTGCTAATGCTAAGCAGCAGTTGTTACAAGTTGAAAAAGTTTACATAGATAATTTGAGACAATCTTTTACAACTGCTAAAAACATTGAAGAGGCTTGTAATCTTGTGAAAAACTATGATGTATCTGCTTCGTTTTAACTTTCTTGTGTTAATTAATGTTTGATTAACTCTTCAAAGGGGAGTTAATCTTTCTGTTTATATTTGTTTTTTATTGTGTTGTAAGTACGTCTAGAATTGAAGATTTAAATTATAATGATTTGGTTGACGTTAATGTTTTTGATTTACTTGTGAAATTTTCAACGTATTAAAATAATATGGTATTATTAATACCATATTATTTTAAAAGGTGTTATTAGAATAATTTAGGCTTAATGCTTTATTATCGCTATTTTAATTCGTTTTTTTATTTTAAAAAAATAATTATTAAAATAATTTTAGTCCTAATTTCTTGTATGGTAAGAATTAAAATAATGTATACATTTAGTGTATGTAAAGTGAGCTATATTTTTATTTAAATCTATAATTAAATAGAGGAAATTTAATTTATGAATAAAATAGGAATTGCATTTGGTATTAGCTTTCTGCTTTTTGTTAATTGTAATAGCAAGTCTTTAGAAGAAGATTTAAAAACTACCATTTCTAACAATAAACAAGATTTAATAGGTAATGAAAAAAAATCTTTAGAGCTTGAAAATAATAAGCTTAAAGACTCCAATTTGAATTTGGAAAGCAAAAAGAACAAAAAGAATGGCCGAGCAAGTTCAAAAGAATTTAAAGACCTTAAAAAAGATTTGAAGATTTTGGAAAATTCTGAAAATTCAATGTCGTTAGACTTGGATCAGACTGGTGATGATTTGTCTAATTTAGATAATTCTGGGTCTTTGCAAAAAACTTATCCAAAGCGTAGTATTGGTAAGTCAAGACACGGTAAAGCTTTGCTGAAAAATGCTCATGATGAGATTTGGATTCCCCGTTTAAACTTAGAAGAGGACAAAAATTTTGAGTTTTTCAAGAAATCTTTGCAAAATGATGAGAATAGATATGCTCTTGGTGGATGGCTTTTAAATAATGATGAAGTGTTGGCAAAGTATAGATACAGTGAAAAAGATGTTAATCAATTTTTGATTGATATAGGAAAAAAGCGATGGGGAGATTTGTCTTCTAAAATGAGCATTTTAGTGCGATTGATTGAAAATTATTCTGATAAGAGTGATAGAGAAGATGAAATTTCTCTTTTAGATATGAATTTGTGTCAACAGTTTTATTTGACTAAAATTAATGCCAATGGTTCAAACTCAGACATTCTTGTTGCTCTTGAAAAAACAATTGATCAACAAATTAGCAGTGTTAGCAAAGAGCTTCTTGAATTAAAAAATTTTTCTCTTACTACAAAGTCAGAGCTTGATTGGCATTTAAATTGGAAGCGTAATTTAACAGATGAAGAAGACGAAACGTTGCAATTTTGCAGAGTTTTGCTAGATGGAGAATTAGATTTTGAGAATCTTGACGATTTGTTTAAAAGACTTGGAAAGGAATATTCCAGATTGATATTAAGAAAGCTAGAGGAAATAACATTAAATTATGATGTTGCTGCTTTTTTAAAAGAAATGGAAAAATCACGTAAATCTTTCAAACAAGCATTAGGCTTAATTAGGAATAAAAACAGAAGAGTATCAATTCTTAAAGTTAGAAATACTTTTTTAGAAATTTTTAAACTTTATTACAACAATATTGGTAAGGATAAAAAACTTTATGATTATGTAAATCGCATTTTAAACAGTTTGATAAAAGAGATTAGTAGGCACTAAGTTTTTCATTTTGCCTTTTTCTCTAGTTGCTCTACATTTGCTTCTAATAATATAAATTTAAAAATTTTAATATTAGAGAAAAGTTTTAAAGGGGGAGCGTTTTGAAGAGATTCATTGTATCCGTTGTGGTTTTAATTCTAGGTTGTCATTTAGATAATAATTCAAAAATGGAGAAAGAGGGTAGCAGGCTTATTGGAGAAAATGGATTAGATATTCCAGGTTCAGATATTTCAGGTAAAGAGAAGATGAACTTAGGTTTAATGAATTTTAGGCTGTTGTCTGGTGATTCTGGTTTGGTGTCTGATTTTCAAAATTATGAGACTTTAAAAGCGCTTGAGAATAAAAATAAATTTATTGATTACAACCAAATAGAATTTTTAGAAGGAACAAAATCAATTACTGTGTTATTTCTTCCAATTTATGTTCGTTGGATAAAAATTAAAGCTAGAGATTTGTTTAATGAGAGTGGAAGTTTTATTAAAGAGCTTAAGGGTATTAAGTATTCATATCTTGTTTCTCCTGTTGATGGAAGCTACATTTCTTATGCTATGCCTTTGATTGTTTTTGAGACTACTAGAGAGAGTGATCCGCTTTATTCTGTTTCTGGATTTAAATTGATAAGCAAGGGAAGCAATATAAATTTTAATGAAAATAAGACTGGATTTTTTGGAGGAATTCCAATGTTGGAAAAATCAGTTGAATCTGGGCTTGTAACCGCATATCCTTTTGGTTCTAGTGATCCTAAAAAAGTAGTTGAGGCTTTTTCTTCTCTTTATAGTAATGAAATTTGGAGCGGTATGATTGCTGAGATCACCATTAAGTCTAAGCAGTATCCACAAAATGAAAAAGTTTACAGAATTTCACTTGATTCTAAGCTTTTTAATGTTACTATGAAAAAAATAATTGAAAAATATCCTAATATAAAAAATAAAAGTCTTACATTTAATTCATTGATTGACTAAAAAATATTTTTAAAGCCAGCGGTGTTCTTAACCGCTAGCTTTAAAAAATGAATTGCAAATCTTAGATTTGGTTTGGCGTTATGCAGCGTCTTTAAGGTTGTTGAATATGGTTTTGGAATTTGATTCTTGACTAAAAATTCCATCGAATCCGCTAGCAATTACAGTTTTATAAGTGGCTAACTTTTCAGGATCTTTTTCTTTTGTATCTTTATTTTCTTTAATTTTTGCAAGCATTTCTTTTATTTCATCTTCTTTTAGATCTGATAGAAATTTGTATACAGTTTCTTCTATTTTGCTTTCATCCCCACCGGTATTTTTAAAATGTAAGCCAATATTTGGGTCTACTAGTTTTTCTTTTAATAAGTTTGTTAAGAATGTTAGTGTTTCTTTTTCAGTATAGTTTAAATTTAATTTGCTTATTAATTTTTCTAAAGGCGTTGTTTTGCTAAATTCAATTCTATCCTCATCAACTAGATTTGATTTGGATTGTAATTTTTGAGATTCTTCATCTAGTCCATTGTTTAGTCCGTCGTCATTAGTTTTGTTTGTGCAATTAAACAAAAATGCTAATATGGTAAATATAAAAATAGTTTTTTTCAAAATAGTCTCCTTAAAAAGTAGTTTTAATTATTAATAATAATTAAAAATTATATCATTTTAATACAATGTTTAGAACATTTTAATTAATAATTATAATTATTAATTGTTAAAAATATTGTATTAATTTAGCATATAGAATATTTTCTTAATTGGGTTTAAACATCATATAAGTTTAATTTTGTAAGAGTTTTTGGTATTCTCAAGAGTTTTAAAGATATTTTACGTTCAATCAATAATCCTAGGAAGAAAGCATCTAGATAAATGCTTTCTTCCTAGGATTATTGATTTTTAATATTAGATCTAAAAAATTGTTGTCTTATATTTATTTAATAACTTTTTTTAAAAGACAGTTGGACTCCGCTTATTCCAATATTAAAATTGGGTTCAAAACCTGCAAGCTCAGCGCTAAGTCTTTTTTTAAGATTTTCATTGTACCAATTTGCAAATGTAAATGGAATAATAAGTGAGGTTACATAGGATATTACAAACATGCTTGCGCCTACTCCTATTAGTATGGATCCGGTTAATTGTGTTTCACGATTGTTAAGAATAATTCCTGTTCCCCAAAGGACTGCTCCTAGTAAATTAAATCCAAGTACAAAGCTACCACCAATATAATTCTCCTGGACAAAAGATCCTATTCCAAAAGGTAAAAATAAATTCAAAAGAAATGGTCCTATTGGATTTATTTTTCTTTATCATATTTATTGAAACTTTCAATACCCTTTTCAATTCTAGTTTGCTTATCTTTTGTGGCAAAGATTTGGATTGTCAAACCAAAAATTAGTATTAATGTGAAAATTTTTTTCATGTTTTTATTATCTCCTAGTAATAAGTTTAGTTTTGACAAATAAAATATTAGCGCAATTTATAATAAATTAATATCAGTTTGTTGCAAGCAAAAAAAAATATAATTTGCTAAAATTAATTTTTTACTTTGTAATTTTACTTTGCAAGTAAGCGATTAATAAGCTTTTTGTTTTGAAACCCAAATTTGATGCATTTTTTATAATGTTTGTTATTATTAAAGACAAAATAGAAAGATTTTAAAAAGAGATTTTTAATTATTTGATATAAGGATGACAACAAGACTATAAGGATTAAAAAATGTAAAAAATGTGTAAATTCAATTTTCAATATAGCTTTAGAGACTAAAATTGTAACTTAATATAGTTACAATTTTTTTACAAAAATAGTACTATCTACCAGTTATACATACTCTTTGAGATTTTTTGACCAAGAAGTTAAAAAGCTTATTTGATATAATAATGCTAACAAGTAGCAATTTATATTAAAAGTATCATTGTAGTATTAGCAGTGGTGTCCCGATTCTAATACTATTTTATATCTTTTGTTATATAGTTAATTACTAGATTTTTCAAATAGAGAAGTTGTCTATAACTATAATTTTTCATTCACGATAATTAAGAAAAAAATTTTAGATATAGTTTGTAATAGTAAATGTAATTTATTTGATCCCTTCCGGTTTGTGGTGCGAATTCATCTCTAAGACACTGAGAAAGCATATATTTTTAAATTACAAACTTAATTATGTGTATCAGTTTGAAAATCAGAAAAGGTTTAGGGCCATGAACTCCGATTGCAAATTTGCAATATTTCAGATCAGTAATACTAAAGAACCCACAACAAAATTTAGAGTAAAATTTGTTATTCAGAGTGCGATAATATCATGAAAGAAATAACCAGTGATCTGGAAGAAGGTAATGAAAATGCTTATAAGGGAATTGAATTGGATATAGCTCAAATCAAAAGACTATCTCTTATTCAAGAGTCAATAATAAAATTTAGAGATAGCGCTGAGCTTAAGCTTATTGATAAGATGTTTAGTCGATTTAGTACTTTTTTTTTCAGAATATTGTATGAACTTCATAGGGGGTTTGAGCACAACAGCTATGAATAAGCTCAAATTTTTAATAAAAGAATGCAATGATGAAAACCGTATATTTCTATATTGTGGGGGCTAATATTCACCAATTTAATTCAAGATTTTTTCAAGATAAAGGTGCAAAAGAAAGTTCTAAATTGCTGTGGATAAGTAAAGAAGACTTAGAAAAAGTATTAGCTAAGGATAACCAATGTCAAACTGAAAGAGTATTCTTTAGAAAGTTTGCAAGAAACTCAAATGAAAGAACAATGATTAGCGTTCTTTTTCAATAATTTGCGATCTTTCAGTAATCGAAGATAAAGTACATGGTGATTATTTTGCAGAGTTTAGCTTTAGACCCAGGGCAAATAAAATAAATATTATTGTATTGTTGTTACTGTTTCTTTTAATCAAATAACTTAAAAGAAGGCTTTGCTAGATATGTTATGGATATTGGTAAATGGGGGGTGGAGGAGATATTCAGATTCTGTGTACATCGGATTTCCAAATTTAAGAAATCAAATTTCTTATTAAACTAAGTTATAACAATATTGTTTCAAAAAATGAAAAAATACATTAAATAATTTGTAAACATTCTAAATGTTTTAGTGAACTACTATTTCTATAATCTTTTAGATTATAGAAATAGTAGTTCACAGTTTATCAGATATTTTCCGAATTCTTAATAAGCATAAATATAAAATATCAATAATTATATTCATACTTTATTGTAATTTAAACAAAGTGATATATAATCTTAATTAAGAATAATTATTATTTATGATATGTATTCTTGATTGGAGAAGAGGAGAGTATTTTTATGAAAAAAAATTTGCTTTTATATGTATTATTAATGATAGGCTTGATGTCTTGTAATCTAGATTCTAAATTATCCGGTAATAAAGGACAAAAAAATAACAATGATGTAAAAGAATTTTCAGATAGTGTTCAGGAAGATGCTTTTAATAATTTATATAGTAATCAAGAAAAGCAAAAAGTTTTTACTAAAAATTTTGGAGAACGGAAATTTAATGATTTAGAGGATTTAATTGTTCCTGTAGAGTCTGGGGTGTCTTTGGAATCATTGAATAATAAGATTGGTATATCAAATATTTCAATTGGGCATGTTCAAAAAAAAGAGGATTTAATTCCTTCTACTAATGAAGAAAAGAAAGCAGATGAATCAATTAAATATCTAGAGAATATTCTTGGAGACTCTGGATTTTCTGAGTTAATCAAGAATGTGTGTGTACTTAAAGATGAATATGCTTTAATAAAATATGATTTTTATGATGTGATAGGAAAGATTCAAAATAAAAAAACATTATTAATGGAAAATTATAAGAACAACAGAGATAAGATAAGGAGATTAACACAATTGCAAAATGAGTTAAATAAACAACATATTGAACCTGATCAACTTATAAATAAGATCGATATAGCAGAAAATGAAATAAGATCTGCAGAGTTCTTTTTTGATAGCGCTCAAAAAAGGTTAAAAGAAAGTATTATTAAAAGATTGGAGAGCAAAAAAAATGCATCTTATGCATTACAATTATCTAGACAAGCTCAAATGGATGCAAGCAGCTCTTTAAGTAATTTAGAAGCTTCTTCTTTAAAAATAAATGAGGCACTAGGCATCAAGAAAAATATAAAAGAGCTTATTGAAAATGCAAAAACCGTTTTAGCAAGTGTTAATGGGTAAAAGGTAAAAAAATATATAAAAATATTAATATTAGAGTCTTTTTAAAAAGACTCTAATTACTTTTTGCAAAAAGTTCAAAAATTTTGAGTTTTAGTTTTATAGGCAAAGTTTAAGTTTCGTGAAAAATTCAATTTAAAAGTTAGAGTTTTTTGGGCTAAGGTTTTAGTTTTTAGGTTAAATGTTTAAATGTTGAGTTATTGAGGGTTAATTTATATTTATAGAGTTAAAATATTTATACTATTAAAAAATTATTA
>NZ_CP179498.1:0-36764 GCF_030438115.2 Borreliella japonica | reverse complement strand
ATATTATTATTGTTTAGTATAAAGTTGAGAGACACCCTATTAAAAGAGATCATCTCTCAAAAGCTCTCTCTTCTATTACCGAAAGATCGCAAATTACTGAAAAAGAATACTAATTATTATACAATATTTTTCCAAAAAGAAACCAACATCCTAAAACACACCCACGTGAATTACTATTTCTATAATCTTTGATTATAGAAATAGTAATTCACTGTCCATTAACACTTGCTAAAACGGTTTTTGCATTTTCAATAAGTTCTTTTATATCTTTCTTGCTGCCTAGTGCCTCATTTATTTTTAAAGAAGAAGCTTCTAAATTATTTAAAGAGTTGCTTGCATCCATTTGAGCTTGTCTAGATAATTTAAAGAAAGCTATTACTGAGAGATTAAAAAACAAAAATAGCAATTGGTTAAGGAAAAGAGAAAGTGATTTTGTAGCTAAAAAAGCACTAAGAGAAGCAAATAATTCTTTAAACCAGTTAAAAACTTCTTCCTCTAAGATAATTGAAGTAATGGATGAAATTAAAAAGATAGAAGAGTTTATTCAAGAAGCAAGAGATACTTTATAAAGCAGTAAGATATAAGAGAATGAATTGCTATTTCTATAATCTTTGATTTAGAAATAGCTTATTTATTTATAAGGAACCAGGGGGGAGGGGCACCCGTTAGAGCATAGTGCACAAGCTTTACTTCAGGCAATTGTCTTAGCTTTTATCAAAAAATAATAAAGAATAATAAATATATGAGTCTTGGCAAGGCTCATAATTATAAATCAACTAACTTGTATGAGATGGTAATAAATTAAGGACATTTATATGAATGGAAAAAATAGAAAAGAATTATCTTTTAATTGGGAGTGGTAGTTCACATAATAAATTAGGATAAAAATCTAGAAATATATAATGATTTAACTAAAAATATGCAGAATAATCTACCTTAAATACGATTTCTAATAAATATATTTATTAATAAATTCATCTCCATCTAAATTTTATGGAAATCTAAATATGAAAAAAGAAAAAATTTTTCTTGATTTGAATAGAGAGTTTATGATATCCCTAATTTAAGATAGAGATTTTCACATCTTTCTATAAGAGTCATAATGGACTGTTTATTAAAAGGGCTTTTTTGTGATGGCATTTTTTATCAAAAAAACAAAAAAGATTTTATTAATAGAATAAAATCTTGACTAAAAATTGTTAATCTACATAGCAAGATTACTGATCAAGTAAAAGACTTTTTACATAAATGATAAAATAAAATAATGAAAACCAATGACATTGTAAAAACAAATGATTCAAACATGACTCTTTATAAAGAATTGTCAGAAGACTTTATAAAAAAAGAAGATATTTGTAAAGCAAAAAGCTTTATTCTTTTTTAAAGAATAAAGTTTAAACTATCGATAATAATTCAGCAGAAGCAAATATAGAGCCTTTATTAAAATCTATATTTGAAGAATTAACTTATTCTGTAGAGCAGCAGAAAGGCAGTCAAATAGATGGAAATAATCCAGAGTAGATATATTGCTTTTTAAAAATGATAAAGACAAAGCAAATTTTAATAAAAAATTAAAAGAAGTTAAAAAAAATAATGAGCTTATTCCAGCTGAAGACATTTTGCTTATAATAGAGGTTAAAAATCTTTCTTTCAACTTCTACCATAAAGACAAAGTTAAAGAATCGGAAGATCAGCTTTATAGATATCTAATCATAACTCAAATTAAAAAATTATCTCCCATTCAAGAGTCAATAATAGAATTTAAAAATAATGAGGAATTTAGTTTAATCAACAAAATGTTTGGTCAATTTAGGACTCTGAGTCAAGAATATGTTAATTTTGGAGTAGGGCTAAATTTTACAAAGCATAAAGCATTGTAAAAGGAATATAGTAAGAAAAACTATATTCCTTTATTCTGGAGCCAATATTCATCAATTTAATTTAAGATCTTTTGAAGATAAAGACGCAAAAGAAAGTTCTAAATTGCTATGGATAGATTAAGAAGACTTAGAAAAAGCATCAACTAAAGATAATAAATGCCGAAATGAAAGAATAATTTATAGAAAAATTGCAAGAAATACATATCAAAGAACTATACTAGTGCATTATGTCCTAAAAATTGTTATTGTGTAGAGTCGATATATAAATTATAAAGAAACACCAATGTCACTAAATGACAAAAAAATAAAATACTGTAGGAGTTAATGATATTGGGCATGATTTAGAAAGATTAAAAAGTTATTTAAAAGAAATTAAAGGATAACTTGAAAATTCTAAAAAGGAAAAGATAACTTCTAAAGTTATAAAATGTGAAGTATTTAGCGTATATTGTCTTAAATGTAATACTTAATTTGTTTTTAATACAAAAAAAATCAAGAAAATATTATTAAAACATGTTATAAAAAAATATGCTTTTAAAAAAAATAAATTTCTAGTTAATTAATATAAAAATCTATAAAAACTCTTTTTATAGATTACCAATAATTTTTATTAAATTATATTTTTTTGCCCCATATATGTAGCACAAAAAGAATTATAGAATGTCCCTAATATATATTCTCTATAACTTTTCATACAGACTACAAACTCTTTATAACAATAAACTCCGCTTGAATTTTTAAGCTTAGTTAGGCTTATTTATTCTTAAATAAACTTCATATCCTTTTATTAAAGACGAAATATAATCTTCTCCTTTTTCTTTTGTTTGTATTTTAATACAATAAGATCTAATTTATTAAAATTGTTATTATATTTAATTTCATTTATATATATATTTATTTATAAATTTTATTTTATAATAAAGGGCAAAGAAATTACTAAGCGTATTTTAGCTAGTATACTTGAAGAATTGATTCTTTTTATTTTAAGAATATTTTTATTGTATATATTGAAATATTTAAATAATGAAAATTTATTAAGTATTAGCGAACTTGAAGAAATACTAGTTAAAATTAAGTTAAAGTTGTAAGCTATTAACTATAATTTCATTTTAAAAGGATAAATAGTTTATGAATAAATTATTATTATTGATATTATTTGAATGTATTATTTTTTTATCTTGTGGTGGTAAGGGCAGTCTTGAGAATGGAATTCCCAAGATATCTATAATAGTTGATGGAACTTTTGATGATAAATCTTTTAATGAGAGTGCTTTAAGTGGCGTAAAAAAAATTAAAGAAAAATTTACGGTTGAAGTTGTTTTAAAAGAATCTTCAGCAAGTTCTTATTTGTCTGATCTTGAAGGGCTTAAAGATGCTGGTTCAAATTTAATTTGGCTTATTGGGTATAGATTTAGCGATGTGGCCAAGACTGTTTCTTTGCAAAATTCCGAGACGAAATATGCAATTATTGACGCTGTTTATTCTAATGAGACTATTCCCGCTAATTTAGTAGGCATAACTTTCAGAGCGCAAGAAGGTTCGTTTTTGACAGGCTATATTGCTGCAAAAGTTTCTAAAACGGGCAAAATTGGATTTTTAGGTGGAATAGAGAGTGAGATAGTAGATGCTTTCAGGTATGGATATGAAGCTGGTGCTAAGTATGCCAATAAAGATATCAATATATCTTCTCAGTACATTGGTAGCTTCTCCGACATTAAAGCTGGTAGAAGTATTGCAACTAAAATGTATTCTGATGAGATAGACATTATTCATCATGCTGCAAGCCTTGCAGGAATTGGAGCTATTGAGGTTGCGAAAGAACTTGGTTCTGGGCATTACGTTATTGGCGTTGATGATGATCAATCATATCTTGCTCCTGATAATATAATTACATCTGCAATCAAGGATGTTGGTAGAGCTTTGAGTCTTTATACATCTAACTATTTAAAAACTAATACTTTTGAAGGCGGAAAATTAATAAATTATGGTCTTGAAGATGGAGTTGTAGGGTTTGTAAGAAATCCCAAGATGATTCCTATTGAACTTGAAAAAGAAATTGATAATCTTTCTGACAAAATAATCAACAAAGAAATTATTGTTCCATATAATGAGGAAAGTTATAAAAAATTTCTTAAAGAATTTGTTTAACAAAAAATAAGAAAGAATTCTCCATCTAAATTTCTATGAAATTTAGATGGAGATGAGTTTATTAATAAATGGATTTCTTTTGATTTTGAATATATTTTTTGATGATATCAATATAGGCTCTTTCAGTAAAAATAAGACAATAACTTTTAGACCAAAAATAAGGATTTCAATAATACTTATCTAAATAAGTAAAATATTTTTTCTTATAAGCCTTGAAGATACTGTTTTTAGATTATTGATAAATTTATAAGTTTGAATCTTAGTAATAAATTATAGTAATAAATGCTAATACCAGGTGATAATTAATAGAATATACTCGGTGATTATTAAAAGTTAGCTTATGCGACATTAAGCGATAAGAAAGACTATTATGAAAAGAATAAGAAAAGTCTTATTCTTTTCATAATAGTCTTTCTTATCACTTAACATTTTGTTATACAAAAATCTTACACATCCAAATGCTTTTGAAAAATATTTCTTTTGATTGATGTTGGGATATATTCTATACTTATAAGCTTTATTAGCACTCATTATTTTTAAATTATTATATTATATTTTAACTTACGTTACAAATTCATCTCCACCTAAATTTCATAGAAATTATAGGTGGAGTATTCTTTGTGATTACTTGATAAAAAATAATTAAAATTCTTTTCGGACTATCTTTTCGGACTATCTTTTCGGACTATCTTTTCGGACTATCTTTTCGGATTAGCTTTTCGGACTATCAATGAGACTCTATTTAGCATTTAAAAAATTAATTAAATGTTTTTATTTTTACAATACTGTCATATATTTTATTATTAATATGAAATATTTAATGCAAAATAATAACATAGTTAAATTGTTTTTTATATTATTCATAATGTCTTGTGAGCTATATTATGTACATATAATAGATAAGACACTAACAAATTCACCTAATCACACAGTAGATAAAAAAAAAATAAATTTCACGCTTAGAGGAGTTTCGGATCTTAACAATAAGGCCGATGAATTTGTTTTCAAACAGTTCAAAAAAAAAATAGCCCTACTAAAAGAAGACTTAAGGGGTGCAATTAATGCTGATGAACTCAAAGAAAAATTTTTAAATTTACAAAAACTCTTTCAAGAAAAATTAACGGCCAAGTTAAACGCTTTAAAAGCTGCCAAAAGAGATATTGAGTGGCTTATACAAAGCAATAATAATGATATATCAAAAATACGGGCAAAAACAGTCCCAATTGGCGTAAGTACCACTCTTACTGAATTCTATACTACCGATATAACAGAACTATCTAAGGATATCGTGGCACAAATAAACGACATAATAAAGTACCTTGAAGAAGATTAATTAAGACTATCTTTTCGGACTATTATAGGCATAAATGCACAAATACTGAGATTTTATCTTCTCTTTAACAAATAATACTTAATACATGTTCTTTATGGAATAAAACCCTTAATGAATTCAACCGTGATAAGAATCATATTCATTTATTACTAGAATTTAAATCCAATATTCAACCGTCTAAATTTATCAATAATCTAAAAACAGTATCTTCAAGGCTTATAAGAAAAAATATTTTACTTATTTAGATAAGTATTATCGGAAACCTTATTTTTGGTCTAAAAGTTATTGTCTTATTTTTACTGAAAGAGCCTATATTGATATCATCAAAAAATATATTCAAAATCAAAATAAATCCATTTATTTAACATACATAAAAATAAATATGGCTGATCAAAAGTATTGTAAAATAAAGAGATTACCTTGCAATGAAAATATTTATACTCATAGAACAATTTGTAAAAATAATCGACAAATATTAATAATCAAAATCCTTTGGAGAGAAAATAATGATATTAATATTCATTATTAATTGAATGACTTAATCTACAACTACAAACACAACTTGCTTATTTAGCATTTTTTTGATTTAATTGTAAAAAGAAAAATCATTTCATACAAAAACACCAAAATCTTCTAATTTCAAGATTAGCATTTTCCTTATATTTTTGAATTGCTGATCAAGAGTAGGCTCAATATAATCAAAACAATTGTCTTCATCTTCACAATCAGAATACATAAGATTAACTAGAAATACATCCTCAATGCATATATACAACAAAAAAACTTCTGTTTCAAATACACTAACACTTATTCTTGTTTTAATCTTACGAAATAAGTTAATTAATTGTTTAGCTTTTTCAGAGCCCAAACTTACAAAGAAATCGTCAAAATTTTTTTCATCGTAGTCCTCAAATAACGGCCATAAAGAATTAGAATCAATACCATTTTCTATCTTATTAGAAGATTTATTTTTTAATTCGTCAATAACCGCTTTCATGTCGCTTAAAACACAATATTCAACCGCACTCAATTTTAAATTAGAAAGTGTATCTTTTCTAGAAAAGAAATTATTATAGCTCATTTTATCCACTCTCATATAACTACTTATATCTTGTGCTACTTATCGCAGCTCAAGATACAAATTAAAACAAGACTTATCGAGTCGTAAGATACAAAAATTTACTAAATCCACAACTAATAATAAAATTAGTACACTCATAGTGAAAAAAAACCCTCTAAAATATTTTTCATCTACCTTAATCATAGCCAATCAAACTGAATGAACTCCCCCCTATTGAATAAATCTTCCCAAGCCAGCCTTGAAAATTTTGCTATTAATTGAGTATCCACGTTATTCATTTTTTATAAATTCACTAAGAACTAGTTTATAATTCTTTTCAGAGTTTACTAGTTCTCTATATAGATTTTGTGAGTATTCCTCGAAACAGCAAATACTGTAATATTTTTTTATTCTACAAAAATTAAATAAATAGGATTTTGGAGTAGACTTTGTAATGAGCATTTTTATGTCTTTATTCATATACTTTTTTATTTGGAGCTTTTCTATTAGTTATTTTTTTTCTTCTTTTTTTTTACCAAAACAATAAAAACCAAAAACTAATGGACTTTTCCATTCATCTTAACAAAACGGCCAATTAAACTGAATTCAAAATTTTACTAATCTAAAAAACTGAGTTAACCTTAAATTATTATTTGTGCCGTTTTTGAACCGATAAGCTCATACAAAAATTATTCCGATTTACAACAAAGTGAAAAAACAAAAGTCAAAGGATTTTTAGAAGAAGAATTAATGAAGAAAGATGACTCAATAATAACGATACACCGGAATTAAAAACAACACGATATAATAGTGGTTAACAAAAAGAAGTAGAAAAAGAAAAAGTAGAAAGAGAAAAAAATACCAACAATAGATAGTTATGATGATAGCGATGGAAAAAAAAGTCTTGAACATACTTTAAAAGATATCAATACTATATTTAAAAATATAAATATAGTTAGCCACACAATAAATACAAAAGATATTAAGGAAAAAATTGGAGATCCTACCTTTAATTTATATAAAGAGATAAATAAAAGCTCTTTTGGAGATGACATTGAAAATGAAAATGAAGACAAAACCCTCTTATGTCATTAAGAAGGGCTAGAACTTCATTTAACACTGAAAATGTATAAAACACAATAAACAATAAGAACAGAATTTTTATTAGTAAGCTATAAAAATTAAAAAATGTACTAGAAAGTCTTAAGAAAGTAATTGAAAACGCAATAGAAAATTAAGATATACCTTTTTGTGAACTGCTATTTATATAATCTTTGATTTAGAAATAGCAGTTCACCTCAAGCTCTTTTCAATTTTTTTAAGCACATGTTCTAAAGATTATTGAAACTTTTGATGAAATTTTTTTCTTAATTTACACACGGTAAATTAAGAAAAAAAGAAAAAACCGAACTAATAATATGAACGAAAACATTGATGTCCAAAATGGAATTACAATTGCTATTTTTGACTAAATATAATTATAAAAAAAAGAATGCGATAGACAGCTTTTACTACAATAGCATTAAAGGCAAAATTATCATTTTTTTGCTATGCTATTTCGTTTTATTCAGTTTTAACAACATCTATATAAGCTTGTACTTTCACACTTACATCTTTTATTGCCTCTATAAAAATATTTATTCAATATAATATCAGTAATATTAGAAAATGATTTATAAAAAATTTAATATATACTTTTAAATAAAGTATATATTAAATTAAGGAGTGCAAATTGAAAAAATATGTTATTAATTTAATCTTATTTTTATTATTTTTTTCATGTGATCATTTTTCAAATGATTCCCAATTAGGCCAAAGATACAATTTTAAAGTAAAAGCTAAATCGGTTTTGAATCCTACTAATAAAGACAATATAGATATTGGAAAAGGTACTGATACTATAATTTGTATAAAAGAAGAAGACAGTAGAATTGTGGTTAAAGATTGTATTAATAATCAAGAGCTTTTTAAAGTAAAATCTAAAAGAAGGTATGATTTTAAAAAAGCTATGCTTCTCGGTGTTAAAACAACTTTAAAAGTTATAAATATTAACAGTAGTAACAAAAAATTAAATTCCATAAAAAAACATAAAGATAGTATATTATTAGAATTTAAAGATAATAAGATATATATAATCCAATTATCTGAACTTAAAAAACATTTATTAAAAAACAAGAAAAAACCATTATTAGGAAGCCCTGTGCCTGGGGGAGGAGATGCAGAATTTATAGATGACCCTGATGGCAGAATAGAAGCGGAATTAGAAGCGGAAAGAGAACAAGAGATGATAGAAAGAGAAGACTATGGAGAAGAAGAAGACGAAGAATTAGAAGAAGAAATAGGAAAATAAAAATCTAATGATTAAAAATAAGATCTTACTTCTTTATTATGTTCTTTTAAATTTTTCTAATTCTGGGGTCAATTTTAATAAGTCCACCTACAAATAAATTTATAACTTATTGTTGGCATAATAACTAGAATTGCTAAAATTAACAAGCAGACTGCTATTTTTATATCAAATATTATAAAAATAGCAGTTCACAGTATATTTTTTAAAGCATTTTCAGCTTCCCTATAATAAATTTCTTTCAAAGAAGGCTCTAAAAGGTTGTTTATAAAAACTTTTATACTATTTGAAAAGTGAATTTTACCTTTTATATATTTACCATATTTTTTATATAAAACATCCTCCACCTCCTTTAAGGTATTCCTATTTTTAATAAATTGGTTTTCTATAATAGAAACATTGTATTTTTTATTTTTAATATTCTGAATATTGTTGATAGTTTCGGTTAAAATAGAAAAGCTTTCTATTGACCATCTTTCTACTTGAACTGGAATTATAATATGATTTGTAACATTTAAAGCATTCTTTAAAAGGAAATTTCTACTAGGAGAAGTATCTATTATAATATAATCAAAATCAAAACTTTTTGTGCTTTTATTTAATCTAAATTCCAAAATAATCTCTTTATAATCTATATCATCGGTGTTAAATTTTTCTAAAACAGGATGAGAAGGAATTATAGAAATATATTCATTAATTTTATTTTCACATTTGTCAAAATAAGCATTTCCTTTTAAAAATTCATAAACATTATGTTTTTTGACATTAGAAATATATTTACTAAAATACGAGGTTAAAGAATTTTGTGGATCTAAATCAATTAACAGTACTTTTTTTCCCAATTCTTTTAAGACATAAGAAAAAAGTATAGAAATTGAGCTTTTTCCAACCCCTCCTTTTAAACTTGCCAGTGTAATTATAATTGGTTTTTTTTGATCCATTTATTTATAACTCCCCCATCCTTTAATTCTTTATTATAAAATTCATACACTTTTTTTTCCATTTTTTTCAAGTGTGATAAATTGAATTGATAATACTCAGTGTTTTCTTTATTTTTTCTTAGAAGTGTTCTTAAAGACTGAACATATGCTTTAATAGATCCATTTTTAAAGGCAAATTCTATATAATAAAGCTTTTTTATTGCATAAGTTTTATTATTTTCTTTTTTAAGAAAATAAGGTTTATCAAGTCTATCATATCTATACCTTATTTCTAAGAACTTGTCATCTTTTTTTAAAGGAAAAAGATTAAAAAAAAGAAAATCTTCAGCATTATTAAATTTTTGGAAAGTAAGTCTTAGTCTTTCTCCTTTGTTAGTGATTCTAAAACCGACCAAGTGTTTAAATATTTTTGTGTAGTATATTTTTCTAATACCTAATTCTTCAATTTTATTAAAAATAATTCTTTTTTCTATATTATTTTTTTTGTTTTTGAGCTTTTCAAGTAAATTATTCAAATTCTAATCCCTTTGTAAAATGTTCACTAGAATATTATTAGCTATAATACCAGCATGTCCTGAAAAACTAGTTGTTTTATTTACTTTCCATTTAGTATGGTAAGTGTCTTTAAATTCTCCTACAAGAGTATAGAAATCGGTTTTATAAGGTGCAACTTTTCTCATAAAGTGAATTTTATTTTTATAAACGTTTAGTTTAGATAAGAAAAATTCTTTAATATCTTTTACCTCATAATCATATTTCAGATAATTTTTAAAATCTTTATAGTTTAACAAAGCGTTTTTCAACGTTTTAAATGGTTTTTTGGTGTTAGAAATTATTGACTTAATTCTCTTAAAAAGAGAGTTTTCTATAGAATTCTTATTATATATATTTATATATTGTTTATTGTATACAGTGATATTTTCAGTGATATTTTGAGGGTTAAAAGACGCTTTCTTTTCCTTTACTTTCTTAATTAATTCTACTTTAGTGCTGCTAAAATATGCAGCAATTAATTTATGTGCAATAGGTGATACTTTATATATACATAGTTTTCCTTTGAATTCTCCAAAGTTATTTGAAAATGTTATTATTCTTTTTTCTAATGCCTGTAGCTTAACTAAGAATCTTAAATCCATTCTTAGAGTATTAATTGTAGTTTCTTTTTTATTTTCTTTATCTATGTTTGAGTTTAGTACACGCAGTATATCTCTTTGATGATGAACTCGCAGTTCTTTCAGTTTTTCAGAGTCAAAATGAATTCTATGTATTGATATATTATATTTTTTTTCAAACTCTTTATTTAGGTAAATAATAACCGAAATTATTTTTTTAAGTTTTTGGTCCCTTGAAAGTAGTTTATTAGATTTAATTTGGTAGTTATAATTAGATATAACAGCTTTCATTTTTTTGTCTCCTAGCTTAATGTATATTTGATGATTAATTCACAGTTAAAGATTATAATACACAAGATAATAAATTTCAACCTCTGTTGAAATTAAAGTTAAAAACCATTTTTAAGAATATTAAAACTAAAGGAGAATGCTTAATTTTTTGACAAAAAATAATCCTAATGTGATGCAACAACTAGGATTAAACTTTTCAATAAACTCGGTTAAAAATAGAATAATGAACAATACTCAAAGTGTCAAGAATTAGAAATAATCTAAAAAATATATTTTTTAGAACCGCTATTTTTAAATCAAATATTATAGAGATAGCTTTTTATCTCGTTCAGAACCGAACGAGATAATTTATTAGTATTTTTTGATAAAAAAACTAAATATTGACACAAATTTTAATTTGTGTCAATATTTACAAACAGATTGGCAGCATTAGATTTATCATCTGTTTTTTTGTCTCATATTATTGGTGTAAATTTATTTTTTAGATTCGAATTAATATTTAAATGCATAGAAATGTATACTTTAAAACAAAAAATAAATGCAGGAGGACAAAATGGGAAAAAAACAAAATAAAAAAGAGATGATTTTAAATGATAGATTTGAAGATTTTATTGATAAAAGTCAAAATTTAAATAATAATCAAGATGAAAATTTAATGATTTATAATGATTTAAAAGACCAGTTAAAGCTTAATTTAAAAGATGATATTGACAATAAAATTCAAAGAATGAAAATTCTATATGAAATTAAGCAAAAAGAACTTTATAAATACGATGGTTTTAAAAGTTTTGAACAATTTATAAAATCTTTTATAATTGCAAAAACCCAGGCTTATACATATTTAAAAGTTTATGAAAAGGTTTTGGAAGGTATTATTTCTATTGATAAAATTAAGGAAGTGGGGTTTAATAGCATATATCATGCTATACAAAAACAAGGGTTATCAGAAATAAATCAAGAAGATATTAATAAGAATAACAAAGAAAATGCCCCGATTAGAATTTTAATAAAAGATGCTAAATTATATGATTTTTGTAAAAAAGATACTAAAAGAGTCTATTTTATTTTAGAGGAGATTTTTAAAAGTAAAAAAGATATTTTATCAGAGATCATAATTAAATATGATAATTCTAAAAAGAAAAGGAATAAATAAATTTTCAAGTTTTGTTGACTTTAATGCTTGATTAATGCTACACTATTATTTCTAGTAGGCTTAAGTTTATTTTGCCTAGTTTAATGTCGAAAAGATGCCCGGAAAAGGGGTTTTTTCATTTTAAAATCTAAATCCTAAGGTTTAGATTTTAGCTTTTTTCTATTAATAAAGCCTTTTTATTTTTTCGATAGTTTTATTTGGTATTTTTTAAGTTTATTTTCATTTTTAGTAAATATTTAGGATGATTGGTTTTCCAATCTTTATTATTTGCTAAAAAATTGTAAATGAAGAACTTCGATTTATTTTTTAATTTTGGTAGATGATAATTATGAATGAAAAATGTTTAGCATTCATGCTGTTTTTGTATCGACAAACTTTTTCAATACTTATGCAAGCAGTAAAGATGTAAAAAATTTATAACAATATTTAAAAAAACAAGTTAAGGGATTTTTGTATACAAAAGTTGGAATAAAAAAATAACCCAGGGTGTTGTTGAAGCTCTAGGATTAAAAGAGATTGAAGAAAAAAATAAAAGAATTTAAGGATAAAATAGATAAAGTAAATTTTGGCAACGTTTCTTTTGTAAAAGAAGAATTAAATAAGCTAAAAATGATCCTGAAAACTTTAAATATTTACTTTATTTAGAAAATTTTGAGCTTAGCAAAGAAAAAGTTAATAAGATACTAAATCTAAATGTGGAAGATGAATTTTTTAAAGAAAAAGAAAATGAAAATAGCTTTATTGTAGCTAGCCTTTATGCATTGGCCAAAGAAGATTTTGTCATTTTACTTAGTGATTTTAAAGCAGTAAAGAATAAAAAAGGAGAAGATTATATTTTGTCTTTAATAAAAGGATATGAGAATTATTTGTTAAATAATAAAAGTTTTTAGTATATATAAGGTAAGAAAAAAAAATAAAAAAAATAAAAAAAATAAGATTTTTATAATTTTATAGGTTCATTAACATCGATAATTGATTTAAAGCTTGTCTAGTAAAATAGTGGCTTGAGTTTTATGCCAAATATTTGTTTTTCTACTTATATAAGACATAAGAGAAGATTTATAAAAGCTAATTTTAAATTTTCATTAACGTACCGAAGAAGAGCTTAAAAACAAGAAAGTAAACAAAGTTGCTACTACTATAAAGGCAATATTTATCTTACATCTAGATCCCTTGATAGGAAGAAAAGTGGAGCATATTATATCCCAGATGACTTAACTGATTTTATGGTTGCATCTTCAATTGAAGAACAGCTTAAAATCAAGTTTCCTTTAAATATAAAAATCATTGATAATTCTTGTGGATCAGACCATTTTTTAATTTCTTGCCCAGATTGCTTAATAGAAAAAGTGTGGCATCAGTTAGATAAATTTGAAGATGTAAAAAAAGAGCTTGATAAAGAATGTAGAGGTATTCTTAAAGAAAGTGAAGAATACGATATTCGATAGTATAAGTAAAGAATTGGTACTTAAAAGGATGCTATTAAAGAAGTATATTTATGGTGTTGATATTAATCCTATTTCTGTTGAAATTACTACACTAAGTTTATGGATTAATACCTTTATTTTTGGAACGCCACTCTAAGCTTTATTGAACATCACATAAAAGTAGGAAATGCCCTGCTAGGGCATACTAAAGATGAATTTTTTGATATTACAAAAAAGAAATTTGAAAGTGGATTTTCTTTATTTAAAAAAATTAAAGAAATTACAACTATTTTAGAAGATAACTATCAAAAAATTAAAGGTATTAATTTTATTTCGCTTCTTAAAGTAGTTCTAAAATTTTCTAAAAAGGAAATCTATTAGTTAAAAATGTCACCGGATTATTTATTTTCTTAACTTTTATTAAATAATATGTTAGAATAAGTTTGTATGCATCAATTCTAACATATTATTTACTGTTGCTTTTAGGAGGCACAATCTATGTTTAGGAGAAAAGAAATATATTTTTGTTATTTTCAATACTTTTGCTTATATCATCAATTATAATTTCTCATGGAATAAAAAGCATTGGTATTAAAAATGAAAATTATATTACAGTTAAGGGTCTTAGTGAAAGAGAAATTTTATCAACATCTTCTAGTTGGGAGTTTAGGTATAGTTTGACTGGCAATACTATTAATGATATTAATATAGCAAATAATTTAAGCTTATCTAAAATTAAAAGTTTTTTCTTAAAACATGGATTTAGCGAAGATCATATAAAAATGGGATTTATGGAATTCGATGAAGAGAATTATAAAGACTCTCTTTACAAGTATAGAGCATACATATCTTTAAATATTCATACAAAAAATATTGAGAAAATGGAAGCAGCAGAAAAAAATATTGCTGATCTTTATAATCAAGGCATATTGATTAGTAATAGTGGAGGACCAAGATATTATTTTGACAATATTAATGATATAAAACCCGATATGTTGGCAGATTCAATTAAAAATGCTAAATTGGCAGCTTTAGAATTTTCAAAACATTCAAGTTCAAAATTAGGGAAAATTAAAAATGCAAATCAAGGATATTTTGAATTCCTTCCTATTGATAGAAGTCTAGGCGATCAAGAGCGTTATCCAAAAAAAATACTAAGGATCGTTACAACTATTTCTTATTATTTGGATTAATGTTTAGTGAACTTTTATTTTAAAATAAAACTATATAAACAGCTTCTAAGTTCTTTTCACAACAGTTTTTTAGGTTTTAAGGACTTTGTTATCCAATGTGACATTACTTACAAGCTTAACTTTTGACCGTTAATTTCTTTATGTATCATCGTAGTATAAAAATACAATTTATAAGCTTTTGCAATTAAATTATAGATAGAAAGTTCTTTTGTTTTTTCAATAAAAAATTCCAGTAGTGAAAGTTTTAATATTCATATCAATACAATATGCAAACAAAGTATAGCTACATCTAAAGCTTATATTAAATTGTGAATTATGAAATATATTAATTTAGAAAAACAATTCGGGAAAAAGTTTGATAATTTTGCTTCTAAGATTGACAGTATATCCAATCTAGCACAAAATCTAAAACAAAATTTTTAAGAAAAGCTAGAAATTCATGAAAAATTTTCATTATTTAACATGCCAAAACAAATATTATTATTTTCTATAAATTTAATAGAATTAAATTATTAATTTTAAATTATTAATTTAAAATTAATAATTTAAAAAACAAAAAGAATCGACATCAAACAATCCTTTATCATTTATCTTTAAATGCGGAACCACTGTTAAAGACATAAAAGACAAAGTCATTAAAGGATCATCAAGCTTAGAGCCCAAAACATTTTTACAAAAATCATTTAATTTTACATATTGCGAAGCTACTTCTTTAGCTGGAAGAGTGCTCATTAATCCCGAAATAGGAAGTTTCATTATTATAGTTTTTTCATTGTTTAGAGCGCACAAACCCCCCTTATTCTTGATAATTGTATTTGTTACTTTGCACAAGTATTCATCATTAGTTCCAACAACTATAATATTGTGAGAATCGTGAGCAACTGTGCTTCCTATGGCACCTTTTCTTATTCCAAAATTTTTTATAAATCCTATAGAAATTCTACTATTGTCTTCATATCGATTTATTATAGCTATTTTTAAGATATCTTCAGCAATATTAGATTGAAAGTCTGGAGCCAATAAATTGCTATCAATCATAGTTTTATGTGTAACAATTTGATTGTTGATGCAATTGATTATCGGTATCATCTTATTTATAGTAGAAAATTTAAAATCTAAAATAGATTTTTGACTACAATTAAAATTATTTATAGGCGCTTCACTTATTAATGGAATATGTGAAATGCCATCATTAAACACCAATTTGCCATTAATGTAAGTTTTATCTATTTTGAATGTTTTAATATCTTTAGTAATTATAAAATCAGCAGGATCTCCTATTCTTAATAACCCCACCGGGATTTTATAGTGTAAAACCGGATTAATACATGCTATTTTTAAAACATCAAAAAAGTTGTGCCCATACTCTATTGCACGGGCCACTATTGAATTAATATGTCCATGTAGTATATCATTTGGATGTGCATCATCAAAACAAAACATTAAAGAATCACAATATTTTTTAGAACACTCACTAATCAAGGGATGCAAAGATTCGAAATTTTTAGCTGCACTTCCTTCTCTAATTATTATTTTCATGCCCAAAGATAATTTATATCTTGCATCTTCTATTGTTGAGCATTCATGATCAGTACTAATACCTGAAGACACATACTTTAAAGTTAAATGGGGAGGCAAACAGGGAGCATGTCCATCGACAACCTTATTGCGCTTTAATGCAGAATTTATTTTATTAATAATTCCAATATCTTTGTTAATTACACCTTTAAAATCCATTACTTCAGACAGATAGTAAATATCATTTAATTCCATTAATTTATCTACATCTTGATCATCTAATACATATCCTGAGGTTTCAAATTTCGACGATAAAGCCGGTACACAAGAAGGAGCTCCAAAAAAAATTTTAAACTCGGTTTTTTTAGAGTTATTTATCATAAAATTAATACCATCAATACCATTAACATTAGCTATTTCATGGGGATCGCTTATTGTTGCCACAGTGCCATGTTGAACTACTAAATAGGCAAAGTTTGATGGGATAAGAAAAGAGCTTTCTATATGTATATGTGCGTCGATAAATCCTGGCAGCACATACTCATCAAATGTTACATTAATTTTTTCCACACTCACAATATTACCATTTGCAATCGTTATGCTAGCTGGATAAATTTCTTTATTAAATATGTCAATATAATTAGCTTCGATTTTAAATAAATCCATTATTTATCCTCTTCTAAAAACTTTTTGTTCATAACATACTCCATATACTTAAAATTTAGATATATTTTGATTATAGAATATATCTAAATGGTCATTTATTAAATATAATTCACAAACTTAACTTCATATAGTTGCTATCTTCGTTTTTTATCAAATCAGTGTTAGATTAATTTCAATAAAAAGACTTGCGCTGACACTGTAAAGGTGTTTTTTTGTTGAATCTTTAATCAAAAAAATGTGCTCAGGCAAATACGCCAAGCTTTTGGGAGTCTATTGAGCAATCAACTAAAAAAATCAAGATTGCAAAAAACCTATTTGGAGTTATGCGTTATTCATCATGTGACATTAGTTTATTTGGGAAAAAAGATTGATAAATTTGTAAAGAAAAATCCTTCTACCATAAAGAGATTCATATCTTTTGGAAACCATTAAAAGGTACCTGATTTTAACAAAATAAAAAAAGAAATACTCATCAAAGATAGTCATCCTTTAAGTACCGAATACAATGAAAAAAATAATATAACTATCATTAACAATATTTATAAATTTGATTTTGAAGACTTTACTGGTGTTGGAGAAATTCGTATAAAAATTACAGCTCACATAAATAAAAAACAAAAACTACTAAAAAGTTCTACATATATCTTGGAGATATATCAATAAAAACATTAATACTAAAAATGAAAATTATCTTAAAGTATACTTCCTATTTTTTTCTTCACTTTAAAATATTGTTGATCAATAGTAGGCCTAGGCATAATATTATTATATTCATGTCCTCCTTCACCAGAATACTTAATATCTGGAGAATATAAATCCCTTATACATGAATACAGCCAATAAACTTCACTTTTAAATTTATTATTTTGCTCATTTTTCACCTTACCAAACAACTTGATCAATTCTTTAGATTGCTCAGAACCTAAGCCTAAAAAGAATTGATTAAAATACTCTTCATTATAGTCAGGCACTGGAGGTACATCACGATAATTAGGATCTTTTAAACTAATTAAAGTATTTTTTATATCAACTAGCAAACGATGCTCAGCCACATCTAATTTTAAATTAGAAAATATACCTTCAGTAACAATCTCACTAGACTCTACATCGTAACCTTTTTCCAAATTCTCAAAAAAAGTTTGAACAGCTTGCCCCTGCTTAGCAGGCAAATAGCAACTCAATAAAGCTAATATTATTATGCAAAAACCAATCAAAATCCTCAATATACTCCTCCTACACCTTACTGTTAAAATAATCTATAAATATATAAGTTTATCCAAATACTACTTTAATTACTAAACTCAAAAAGCTCTACTAAAATAAACTCCTCTATAAAAAATAAGCATATATCGATTTTGTATTTTCTCAAGAATTGTTAAATGACAAATCATTATATTGATTTATGAAAATTAAAGAATTCTTAAAATCCTTTGTACAACTTTCGCTGAATTAAAAACAGCTAATTCAAAAAATGTTATTATATTCAACTTCATTTTTTTCTTTATTTACAATGTCAAATATAAACCCAATAATTAAAAAGGTACATTAAATATATGAGAAACATGTACTACTGTTGCACCTTCCATCTCAACAGTTATTACATCTTTTAAAGTTTTTTATAATTTTGTTGATATAAATTGGGTCAATAAACTGATCTCCTGTTATAATATTAATCCTGAATATGTATTAGCACCTCCAAACTTTAATTTAACAACCTTTCTGGCCTTTTCAACCAAATTCTAATTGGCAACTAAATTTTTGAGGAAATCCTATAAGCTACCCCACCTTGTGTCCAAATTTAGTTAAATCAACATCATAATATGCAACTTCTGAAAATACTGCCACATCTCCCAGTTTAATATTTTACATTTATCACTAATAACACCACCAATTACAGAATTAAATTACATGATTTATCTTATATTTTAACAAAATATAGCTAATCTAAAACAACCATTATTAACCTTGCCAACCCCACAATAAATAGCCATAACATTGCGATTAGACAACTTTCCCTTTACAATCTTTTTATTAAGATCATATTCCTTAAGAACTATTTCTTCCTTATTAGACATAAGCTTATTTATCTGCTAAAGCTCATAGTCCATAGCAGTTACTATTAAAGCATTGATGTTTTTAGAAAAAGCAACATAGCTATTTGAAAAAACCAATAAAAAAAGAAAAAATTTTATTAAAAAAAAAATCATAAAATCATACTCCTTATAGGAAAAAATACTTATATTATTATTTTACAAAAACTATTAATATTAATAGTTTTTAAAATTAGATAGTAACAGGTCTTTTTTTTATCTCTTATCTTAATACATGAAAAAGTATTCATACCATATTTTAAAAAAATCGTAACTAAAAAACCAATATTCAATATATTGATATATGTTTATAACATAAAATGTAAGCTATCTAAATATAAAACAAATTTCATTTTATATTTAGATTCAAAAAGGAGACAAACTTGCATTATATTAAAAAATATCTAATTTTTAGATAGAAATCAAAAAGAAACCTTCATATTCTTCAGGGCCCTAGTTAAAAACAGACAGTATTCAAAAGATCTAGAGCTAGGAATCGAAAATCATTTAAAAGATTTATAGAAAAAAATAAAAATCTTGACCTGCAAAATAAGCTTAATCAAGGACTCAGCTGTGACTACGATGATAGTAAAATAGAAAATTTATTTGCTCACTTGTTTGTTATTTTATTGAATTTATTTAATAAAATAACAAACAAGGCCTTATGTTTGATTGGGTTTCGAATTATGAAAATTTTTATATAATTAATATAATAATTAAATTATCAATTTATTATAGTTTTTTACAATAAAAAATCTATTTTATTTGCAACCGCCACCAATTGTTAAAATATCATTAGTAGTACTTATCTAGTATTTAATGCAAACATACAAAAAAACAAAAATTGTATAATTGGTGCATTCTTTGCAAATTTACATTAATTTAATTAATTTTTCTACTATTTGTGCCGAGTTAGAAGAGGCTTTTTTTAAAAACTTTTTATAATCGTCATAATTATTTTCATTGTTAACTATATCAGATATTCCTCGAATGATTATGAAAGGAATTTTAAAATTGTATGCTACTTGGGCCATTGCGGCACTTTCCATGTCTATTGCAATTGCATCTTCAAATTCTTCTGAGATTTCTTGAAAATTTTGATGATCAATGAATTGGTCTCCAGTAATTATTAAGCCTATATAAGATGTTGTGTTGTTTTTTTCTATCTTAGAGGCTTTCCTTATAAGAGCGGTGTTTGCTTTAAATTTTTTAGGGTGCTCAGGAATATGTCCGATTTCATAGCCAAATCTTTGTAGATTAAAATCGTAATTTGTTGTTTCTGTAGCTATTATAATGTCTCCTATTTTCATGAATTTATTTTTGTTATTATAAATACCGCTAGCAACCCCAGCATTTATTATATGACTAATTTTATATTTTGATATAATATAACTTGTCCAAAAGGCTGTGTTTATTTTTCCAACTCCCGTAGCTATGGTAATTATATTGTGATTAAGCACTTCCCCAGTGGTAATATTTTTTTTTCTTCTATGTTCTTCTATTGTAATAGATTTTTTGTTTTGTATGATCTTATTTATTTCTTCTATTTCGGCTTTTGTAGCTGATAGTATTAAAATATTGCTTTTAAGATTTTCATTTGGTTTATTTATTTGTTGCTCATTCCCCCAGCTATTTAAAACCATAGATAAAAAAAATATTAATGTTTTTACTATATTTTTGATTTTCATAAAAAAGCTCCATATATATATTATTAATTTATAAATTAATATTTTCATGTTTGTATTAGTTTAAAAGGTATTGCAATATTATGTTATTTATAATATGTTTGATGGTTAGATTAGATTTTTTGAATTGCAAAACTTAATATAATTAATTTTATTAAAAAAATATCAAATGTTAAATCTGATTAAATGTCCGATTATAATAAAGAGCGATCCTATTTAGGGAGAATATTTATAAAATATTATGTAATTGTAAACATATTTATTTTTCTATTTTTAAATGCTTGCATTCCGGATTTTAAAACTGATCAAAAAGATATTAAGTGTCCATCGTGCCCGTTGCCATATCTATTCTAACGCCTTTTATTGTGTCACTAATTAATAGTATTTTAAATAAAAATTGTAATGAGCTTCCACCCATATTAATTGAGAAAAAATTTTAGATATAATGTGTTTTTGCAATTTATTAATATTTTTGTAGCTTTCTAGATGTTTTAGATACTTATTAATATTGAGCAATTAAATATATTCCCAAATCGCTTGTTAATCTCTCTAAATTATACTGAAGCACCAATATAATCTCTTTCTTTTTATTCAGCTTTCTTTTTTACTTTTAATGTTGGTAATTTTAGTGATTATAGTATCTATTTTATTTACAGCATCTTTAATATTATCTTTAGTTATTTTTTAAGGGGATTTTCTTTTGCTGCTTTGTTCCCTTCTTTTCTTCTTTTTTTAAAAATTTTCTAAATCAAAGATTATATAAATAGCAACTTATTATTGGTTCAAAATCATTAAATACCAAGGATAGTACAGTAAATGTTTCAATTAGGCTAAAAAGCAATAAAAATTATACATCTTAAAATTGTTTTTCTTTTTTTTAGAGACAAGTTTTTCTATAATTTTTAGAAATTATCAATAATTCTTAATAAATCAAATCGTCCGATTTTATTATGTATTCTTGAGCTATGCTTGATCTGATCTATATTTACAACATTCATTAAATTTAAATACATAAAAATATAACTTATTTGTCTTAAATCCCTTTAGATAGGTATGTTTTATTTTTAAAAGGAGCATAAAATTATGTCAAAAGCTTTGGATGAAATATATTGTCATCCTTGTAGCAAACCAATTAAAAAGGAAGCTGAGATTTGTATTGCTTGTGGGATTAGAAATAAACACGCTGAAAACCATAATAAAATTTTATTATTATTAATATGCTTATTTTTTGGTTGTTTAGGAGCGCATAGATTTTATGTGGGGGGGGGGGGATAGGAACTGGTTTCTTATATCTATTTACAGGCGGTTTTTTTATTGATTGGGGCCTTTATTGATCTTATCATAAACATTTATTTTATCAAATAAAATCTTGTATAATAATTTTTTCACCTTTTACTATATAAATTCTTTTCTTTACTATTGACAACCATCACTATATTAATCAAGTGAACATTTTATAAGTTTTTGAATTTCTTCTTTATTTATGCCCAATTCTATTGATATCATCAAAAAATATATTCAAAATCAAAATAAATCCATTTATTAACAAATTCATCTCCACATAAATTTCATAGAAATTTTAGATGGAGAAGAATATGTTAATCTTTGTTAAAAACTTTTGCTTGATAATATGTCTTTTTCCAGCCTTCGTGCTTCTTCAACTTTTTCTTTAATTTGATTGTAAAGTGTATTTAAATGGGATCTAAGCTTAGAAGTATCTGTTTTTATAAGATTTTTATCATTTTGATAATCTAATAAAATTTGTTTTGCCGTTTCTGATACAAATTTTACTGTAGATAATATTGTGTCAAATGATTTTTTAAGCTTCTTTAAATCTGAAATATCTAGTTTATCTAAAGCATCTTTTTTGGGGTGTAAGAAATCAATTGAATTGTCAATAGCACCTCCAAGAAGATTAAAGGTGGCTAACATCAATCCGGAGATATTTCCAATAGCTGTAATATTTGTAAATTCCTTTAATTCGTTATCATCAATAAGACTTAAAATAGTATAAACACGTCTTCTATATCTTATAGATCTATTAGTATTGCTGGATGTAAATTCGCCTCCTGGATCATTCCAACCTATTGCACCAAAAATCGATATTCCGTATTGGTCTGAAGGTTCTTTTTCCATTTTTTTTATATACTTTTCTTTATGTGCATTAGCTGATTCTATTGAATTGATAAAATTATTAAGTAATGTTTTTTTTTCCTTTTCTGCTTTTTCCTTTTCTGCTTTTTCCTTTTCTGCTTTTTCCTTTTCTGCTTTTTCCTTTTCTGCTTTTTCCTTTTCTGCTTTTTCCTTTTCTGCTTTTTCCTTTTCTGCTTTTTCCTTTTCTGCTTTTTCCTTTTCTGCTTTTTCCTTTTCTGCTTTTTCCTTTTCTGCTTTTTGATTGGAAGCTACTTCTGTGCTAGATTTTGAGCTCTTATCATTAGATGGATACTTGATATCTTCTTGATTGGCTTTAAAATCTGTAGTACAAGCATTTAAAAATAGAAAAATAAATAATATATATACAATTATGTAGCCTTTCACTAACACTTCCCCCTTAAGCAAAGCTTAATCTTCAGTATAGCTAAATATTTAATTTTATTCAATATATAATATTAATTTAATATAATTAAATTAATATTATATAAAAAAAGACAAAAAAAGACTTGGCATTGATCTTAGCGGGTTTTGAACCCAATTTTGATATTGGAATAAACGTGGATTTCAGCTGTCGTTTAAAAAAATTTAACCATTATTGTGCAAAAATAGTGAAAAATAGCTAAAGATCATTTATTAATGAGAAATTTAATTTTTTTAAAAAATTGCAATATATTTAAAAATAATATATAATCAATTTATATCATTTTAATAATAATGATATAAAGGGAATAAAATGAAAATAAGAAATATTTATCAAAAAATATTGTTTTTAACACTATTAATTTTTATTTCGGCCTGTAACCAAGACAGTCAAAATAAAAAGGATAAAGATAAAGTATTGAACTATTCAGAAGGGGTTGATACTGTGTATTTACATTCAACCGCTAAGGTTGAAGTTGACTTTCATTCTGCATCACTGTTCATGGACAGTATTGACTCTGCGCACCAAGCTCTTTACAAAGCTGGTTTGTTAGAAAGTACTAAATTTTTCAATTACGCAACGGTAAAAGACATAAGATCTAAAAATGGCATGACTCCAAAACCACCTGCTCCTATTTACTATGTAAAAAAAATGTCCAATGAAAATACATTTTTTACAATAGGGCTGCGTATACCCGGTTATCATGGTGCACACTTGGGACAGCTAGAAATAGTAGTAAGAGCGCATGATCTTGCTCCCCAAGGATTATTAGTATACAGAGTTAACCATCACGAACGAGATAACTTTAGTCGCACTTATCGTAGACGATATTATAGATTTGTTGATGCTACAGTAGAAAACGTTTACGGTGCAGAGACCAGCGACATAAAACTAAAGAATATCAGTAAATACTTAGATACTGACATGAGTACAACTACGGTGTATAGTTCGGCTATAATTTCTAAACATGCAAATACAGTTCTTAGTGCATTACAACTCGAACCCGACAATACTTCAGAAATTATAAAGCCCTATTTTGAAGAGTCTGTGTCCGCGGTAGTTTTTTTAAGTCTTGGCCCTTTATTAGACTATAGAATTCAAGAAGCGGTTTTAGAGCTAGTTAGAACCGACTATTATTCAAAATCATTTAAAATTAATTCTTATTCAGAAATGATGAAACAATGGGAAGAACTAAGTTACTTGAAATACATTGCAGCTCACCCGGATCAAGATGTCAGACAACCTGGTAAACCATCTATACTTCCTCAAAGTCCAATGGTTTTCATGAATATAGTTAAGTATTAAATAATTTTACCATTTAATATATTGCTTTTGTAAAGCGTTGAACAACTATTTTTAAATCAAATATTATATAAATAGTTGTTCAAAAACAAGCAATTAAACTTATATTTATATTAATGCACTGAATAATTCCAAAACTACATTGAAGGAATATTTAGTGCAAATTAATGTCCCTTTTGGATTTAAATAAAATCCAAATATACTTTATTTATACAAAATCTATAAAGCTTTAAATAACCGAACATAAAAATAATAAAATGCTATGAATTATCGCAAGGATTTTTAGCTTATTTATTTCTAATCCCACAAGCAATACAAATCAAAATAGGATAGTTTAGATACTGGGATTGATTATTTGGAAAAGAATTTATCTACTTTAGAAGAAATCTTTTAAAAAAGAAAAAAATTTTAGATGCAATGTGCTTTTGTAATTTACCAGTATTTTTGGAGATTCCTAGATATTTTAGGTTTGCATCAATGTATTAATGATAGCTTACTTGTAAGCTATTGATCATCGAATTTAAGTAACTTGGTTCTACACTAATTTAAGTCAAAAACAAAAACGAGCACTAAAACATATAAAATTTAATTATACATCGAATTTTATCTTTATAGCAATAGCATTAATAATGCAGAATATTTCTTTCACGGTTCTTTGGAAGAAGATCAAGGGAAAGACTTTTTACATAAATGATAAAATAAAATAATGGAAACTAATGACATTGTAAAAACAAATGATCCAAACATAACTCTTTATAAAGAGTTATCAGAAGACTTTATAAAGAAAGAAGATATCGTTAAAGCAAAAAGCTTTTTTCTTTTTTTAAAGAATAAAGTTAAAACTATCGATAATAATTCAACAGAAGCAAATATAGAGTCTTTATTAAAATCTATATTTGAAGAATTAACTTATTCTGTAGAGCAGCAGAAAGGTGGCCAAATAGATGGGGAACAATCCAGAGTAGATATACTACTTTTTGAAAATGATAAAAACAAGGTTGATTTTAATAAAAAATTAAAAGAAGCTAAAAAAAATAATGAACCCATTCCAACTGAAGATATCTTACTTATAGCAGAAGTTAAACGTCCATCATTTAATTTTGATAACAAAGACAACGTAAAAGAAGCAGAAGATCAGCTATATAGATATCTAAATCAATATCAAAAACATTATGGAATACTTTCAAATGGAGAGGCATGGAGACTTTATGACAAATCTAAGGTACTTTATGGAGAAAAAAGATATATTGAATTTAATTTTTCTAAAATTGAAGAAAAGAAGAATACAAAGAACAAGAATGGTTTGTTTTATTCAGTTACCTTATAAGAAAGGAAAGATTTTTAAAAAGAAGTAATGTAATAGAAGTTGAAAAAGAACAAATAGCTAAAGAAAAAGAAATAATTCAAAAAACTCTAAGGGAGATACTTTATGAGAGGCCTGACGATTCTATAGTATTTAAAATTGCAAAAAATATATATGACAAAGAATTTAAAATATCGTACAAAGAAATTACTAAAAATATTTTAGCTAGCATACTTGAAGAATCAATTATTTTTATTTTAAGAATATTTTTTATTGCATACATTGAAGATAACGACATATTTAAGAAAATATTAGAAGAAAACAAACTATATAGATCTTCTATATCTTTTAGATATTTTTTTTATGATGAAAATACAAAAAAAAAATTAGGATATAAAAAAATAATAACAATTTTCAATTTACTTGATAAAGGAAGTGATGCAATAAAATTTCCTGTATTTAACGGGGGATTATTTGCAGAAGATAAGGTTAAATATTTAAATAATGAAAATTTACTAAGTATTAGTGAACTTGAAGAGATGCTGGTTAAAATACTTTTCTTTGAAGAAAAAAATATTAAAGATGAAAAATTTGTAAAATATTCAAAGCTAGATCCTAAAAGTTTTGGAGAATTATACGAAACTTTACTTGAATATGACCTAAGAATTGCAGATACTACTGTTCATCGCATTTTTGAAGACGGAGTTTATCTAATTCGCACTGAAGAAGAGCTTAAAAACAAAAAAGTGAACAAAGTTGCTACATATCTTAAAAATAACATTTATCTTACATCTAGATCCCTTGATAGAAAAAAAAGTGGAGCATATTATACTCCAGATGATTTAACTGATTTTATGGTTACATCATCAATTGAAGAACAACTTAAAACCAAGTCTCCTTTAGACATAAAAATCATTGACAATTCTTGTGGATCAGGTCATTTTTTAATTTCTTGTCTAGATTACTTAACAGAAAAAGTATGGTATCAGCTAGATAAATTTGAAGATGTAAAAAAAGAGCTTGATAAAGAATATAGAGCTATCCTCAAAGAAAGTGAAGAATATGATGTTCGGGATAGTATAAGTAAAGAATTGGTACTTAAAAGGATGTTACTAAAGAAGTGTATTTATGGGGTTGATATTAATCCTATTTCGGTTGAAATTACTATGCTAAGTTTATGGATTAACACCTTTATTTTTGGAACACCACTAAGCTTTATTGAGCATCATATAAAAGTAGGAAATGCCCTGCTAGGATATACTAAAGATGAATTTTTTGATATTACAAAAAAGAAATTTGAAAGTGGATTTTCGTTATTTAAAAAAAGAATTAAAGAAATTACAACTATTTTAGAAAATAGCTATCAAAAAATTAAAGGTATTAACGATAATACTAAAGAAAATATAGAAAAATCTAAAAAGATATACCAGGAATATGAGAAAAGTGAAAATACAGATAATTTAAGAATAATATTTTCTTTAATTAAACTTTATTCATTATCTTGTGATAAATCTTTAAATATAGAATTTAGTGACATTGCAGGCGTAATTAGTTTAATTGAAAATATCTTGAGCAATAAAACCTTTGGTGAAGATAAAGAAAAAATAGAGAAAATTAGAAAATTAAGTAGCTACTATAAATTTTTCCACTATGGAATTGAGTTTCCAGATATTCAGGAAGGATTTGATATTGTAATTGGAAATCCTCCGTGGGAAAAAACCAAGTTTGATGAATCTGAATTTTTCTCAAAACACATTCCTAGCTACAGAAAATTAAACATAAAAGAACAAAATAAAATAAAGCAAGAAATACTTAGCAAAGATAATCACCCTTTAAATATTGAATACAATAAAGAAAAAAATAGTATAACTATTATTAACAATATTTATAAATTTAATTTTAAAGACTTTACTAGTGGTGGAGATCCAAATCTTTTCAGATACTTTACTTCATTCAATTTAAAATTAATAAAACTGGGGGGCAATTTAACTTATCTAACCCCTTCTAGTCTTTGGAGCGAATCTAGTTCTAGAGCGCTAAGAAAACATATTTTTAATAACTACAAGCTTAACTATATTTATCAATTTGAAAATAAAAAAAGATTTCATGATGTGCATTCTAGTTTTAAATTTGCAATATTTCAACTAAGTAATAATAAAACTCCCACATCAAACTTTAAAGCAAAATTCATGATTCAGAGTGGTGATAATATTTTAAAAGAAATAACTAGGGATTTAAAAGACATCAAAGAAAATCCTTATAAAGGGATTGAATTAAATATAGAACAAATTAAAAAGCTATCTCCTATTCAAGAATCAATAATAGAATTTAAAGACAATAAAGAATTTAGCTTAATTAACAAAATGTTTAGTCAATTTAATATTCTTAGTGAGGAATATATTGATTTTGGAGTAGGGTTAAATTTAACAAAGTATAAAGCATTGTATAAGGAATATAATAATAAAAACTTTATATTTCTTTATCAGGGTGCAAATATTCATCAATTTAATTCAAGATTTTTTGAAGATAAATCTGCAAAAGAAAGTTCTAAATTACTATGGATAGATAAAGAAGACTTTAAAAAAATATTAACCGAAGATAATCAATATCAAGCTGAAAGAATACTGTATAGAAGAATTGCAAGAAATACAGATCAAAGAACCATGATAAGTACATTATGTCCTAAAAATTGTCATTGTGTTTCTACAACATATATAAATTATGAGAAAATACCAATATCACTATATAAAAAATTATTTATTATATCCATTTTTAATTCATTTACATTTGACTATTTAATAAGAAGATTTGCTTTAAGTACCGATATTGTAAAATCATGTCTATATCAATGCCCAATGCCTCAACCCGAAGAAAAAGATATTTTAGCTAATCCACTATATTTAGCTTTAATAAAAAATACTTCCTTACTAATAGCCAAAAATGATCCTTTAAATTTCTCCAATTTACTCTACTTGAAACATTTTGAGTTTAGCAAAGAAAAAGTTAATAAGATGCTAAAATTAGATGCTCAAGATGAATTTTTTAAAGAAAAAGAAAATGAAAACAATTTTATTGTAGCTAGTCTTTATTCATTAACCAAAGAAGATTTTATCATTTTACTTAGTGATTTTAAAGCATTAAAAAACAAAAAAGGAGAAGATTATATTTCATCTTTAATAAAGGGATATGAAAATTATTTGCTAAATAATAAAAGTTTTCAGTACAAATAAGTCAAAAAAAATAAAAAATGAGATTTTAACAAAAAATAACAAATAATTTTTCACCTATGATTTCATAGAAAATTTGGAAGGTTATTTTTTTAGGTTAAAGTTTTCAGTTCTTGAAAAAATGCAATTTAAGGTTTGTATTTTTGGAATTAAAGGTTTACATTAGTAGATTATATGGGATTTAAAATTTTAAAGAATTTTGATATTTATATTTTTCAGATGATATTCTTTTTAGTAAGAAAGGTTTGTTAATTTTTGTAATTCAAATTAAAATGATCTAAAGTTAATGTTAGCTTTAGAGGAGAGGAAGCATGAAATTTGAAATTAAATATTTAGCTTTGGGATTGCTATTTGGTTTTATCAGTTGTGATGTATTTATGAAAGGTGAAATGAAAGAGAAATCTCTTGGTTTGCTTGATGGCAAAGGAAGTTCTATTTTAGGTACTAACGAAGAATCTATTAAAAATTTTATTAATAAGAAGAAAATCGAAGTCAAAGAAAAGATTACTAAGGAAGAGCCTTATAATCATGCAAAGGGGTTGTTTACTAATAGTAGTAATTTATTACAAAAAAATATAATATCAGGAGAAGAAGTTTTAGAAACTAAATTATTAAGGGAGCAGCTTGAGTCTACCAGAAAGGAAAAAATACAAAAACAACAGAATAAACATAAAGGGATGATCAAAGGAAGTTTGAATTTTCTTAGTGGTGAAAGTGGTGAATCCAAGGATATTTTTGAAAGCAATGAATTTTATTTTACTATAGATTCTGATTCAAGACCAAAAAGCAACTTACAGACTGTTTCGGGTTCAAATACTATTTTATACGACGATGAAGTAGAGGAAGAAAGTTATAATGAATATGATGAGGAGACAATATTAAATAATCGATATAAATCTTATCTACAAGGTGTTAAATATAATGTAGATTTAGCAATTAAAACAATTAGTAAAATATATTCTAATTATAACTCGTTTGCAACAAAGCGAACTCGAATGTATTCTACATTTCTTGATCCCTCTGCTAAAGCTAGAGCTAGGGAAAATGCTAAAAAGTTTACAAAAGAAAAGCTTGAAAAAAATCTTAATGCTCTATTAAATTATATTCAGGTGAGTTCAAATACCGCGGCAAATTTATTATACATAAGTGAAATGCATGCGAAAAGAAAATTAGATGAGATTGAAACAAAAATAAAGACTTTAATTTCAAGTATTAAAGGACAATCTGATTCGTACGAAGCATATAAATCAATAGTAGGTCCAATCTTGTTAATTAAGGATTCACTTAAAGAAATGCAAGTTGTAATTGATGGAAATGGAGTTTGGTACTAATATTCAATTATTGAATATTAGTACTTTATCAAAAAAATTCATTAAGAATAAATGAAATGTTATTTAGATAAATAGTATTTAGAAAGTAGCTCTACATTGATTATTAAGAGTAATAAAATTATTAAAAATGTATTAATAATAGAAAAAGATACTAGTGTAAATATCGCATTTTGATTGCGATTAAGTGTTTCGCGATGTTAAAAATGACAATAAAGCTAAAGAGAAGGTGGAGGGAGTGGTATGAAGGGATTTTTTATTAAGTAGTAAAGGCTATAAAATCAATCGACCTTATATTTTCACTTATTATAAAGCCAATCATATTGTAAATTAACCAAAAGTGATACGTATTCTTAAATAAGAATTCTTCTTATTTAAGAATACGTATTTTTAATTAGAGAAAAGGAGAATATTTTTATGAGAAAAAATTTAACTTTATATATATTCTTAATAGTGGGATTTATGTCTTGCGATCTAGATTCTAAATTATCCGGCAATAAAGAGAAAAAAAATCACGATAATGTAAACGGGGTTTTGGAGAGTGCTCAAGTAGAGAACATAGAGTCTAGGGTGTATTCAGAATCATTGAATAATAAAGCTAGTATATCAAATATTTCAATTGGGCATGCTCAAAAAAAAGAGATAAAAAAAGAGGAATTAATTCCTTCTACTAATGATGAACAAAAAGCAAATGAAGCTATTAAAAATATAGAGAGTATTCTTGGGAATTCTAGATTTTCTGATTTAATTAAGGATGTGTGTGCACTTAAAGATGGATATGTTTCAATAAAAGTTGATTTTGATAATGTAATGAGAGAGATTTATAATCAAAAGTCATCATTAATGGGAGATTATAAGAATAATAGAGATAAGATAAGTAAATTAATACAATTACAAAATGAGTTACAGATAGGTGTCGAACTTGATAAGCTTATAAGCAATATTGATACTGCAGAAGTTGAAATAAGATCCGCAGCGGAATTTTTTGATAACGCTAAGAAAAGTTTAAAAGAAGGTATTATAAAAAGATTAGAGAGTAGACGTAATTTATCTTATGCTTCACAATTATCTAGAGAGGCTTTAGCAAAAGCACAGAGTTCTTTAAAAAACTTAGAATCTTTTTCTTCTAAAAAAATTTACGCAATGGGAAAAAAGAAAGAAATAGAGAAACTTATTGAACATGCAAAAACTATTTTAGCAAATCTTAATTAATAAAAAAATATATAAAATTATGGTAAAAGCTTTTTACAGAGAAAAAACAAATTAACTTTGCTGCTGTACCAAACTTCTAATTTACCAATATCTGGAAACTCAATTCCATAGTGGAAAAATTTATAGTAGTTACTTAATTTTCTAATTTTCTCTATTTTTTCTTTATCTTCACCAAAAGTTTTATTGCTCAAGATATTTTCAATTAAACTAATTACGCCTGCAATGTCACTAAATTCTATATTTAAAGATTTATCAAAAGATAATGAATAAAGTTTAATTAAAGAAAATATTATTCTTAAATTATCTGTATTTTCACTTTTCTCATATTCCTGGTATATCTTTTTAGATTTTTCTATATTTTCTTTAGTATTATCGTTAATACCTTTAATTTTTTGATAGCTATTTTCTAAAATAGTTGTAATTTCTTTAATTCTTTTTTTAAATAACGAAAATCCACTTTCAAATTTCTTTTTTGTAATATCAAAAAATTCATCTTTAGTATATCCTAGCAGGGCATTTCCTACTTTTATATGATGCTCAATAAAGCTTAGTGGTGTTCCAAAAATAAAGGTGTTAATCCATAAACTTAGCATAGTAATTTCAACCGAAATAGGATTAATATCAACCCCATAAATACACTTCTTTAGTAGCATCCTTTTAAGTACCAATTCTTTACTTATACTATCCCGAACATCATATTCTTCACTTTCTTTGAGGATAGCTCTATATTCTTTATCAAGCTCTTTTTTTACATCTTTAAATTTATCTAGCTGATACCATACTTTTTCTGTTAAGTAATCTAGACAAGAAATTAAAAAATGACCTGATCCACAAGAATTGTCAATGATTTTTATGTCTAAAGGAGACTTGGTTTTAAGTTGTTCTTCAATTGATGATGTAACCATAAAATCAGTTAAATCATCTGGAGTATAATATGCTCCACTTTTTTTTCTATCAAGGGATCTAGATGTAAGATAAATGTTATTTTTAAGATATGTTGCAACTTTGTTTACTTTTTTGTTTTTAAGCTCTTCTTCAGTGCGAATTAGATAAACTCCGTCTTCAAAAATGCGATAAACAGTAGTATCTGCAATTCTTAGGTCATATTCAAGTAAAGTTTCGTATAATTCTCCAAAACTTTTAGGATCTAGCTTTGAATATTTTACAAATTTTTCATCTTTAATATTTTTTTCTTCAAAGAAAAGTATTTTAACTAGTATTTCTTCAAGTTCACCAATACTTAGTAAATTTTCATTATTTAAATATTTAACCTTATCTTCTGCAAATAATCCCCCGTTAAATACAGGAAATTTTATTGCATCACTTCCTTTATCAAGTAAATTGAAAATTGTTATTATTTTTTTATATCCTAATTTTTTTTTGTATTTTCATCATAAAAAAAATATCTAAAAGATATAGAAGATCTATATAGTTTGTTTTCTTCTAATATTTTCTTAAATATGTCGTTATCTTCAATGTATGCAATAAAAAATATTCTTAAAATAAAAAGAATCAATTCTTCAAGTATACTAGCTAAAATACGCTTAGTAATTTCTTTGCCCTATATTATAAAGTAAAATTTATAAATAAATATATAAATAAAATTAAATATAATAACAATTTTAATAAATTAGATCTTATTGTATTAAAATACAAACAAAAGAAAAAGGAGAAGATTATATTTCGTCTTTAATAAAAGGATATGAAGTTTATTTAAGAATAAATAAGCCTAACTAAGCTTAAAAATTCAAGCGGAGTTTATTGTTATAAAGAGTTTGTAGTCTGTATGAAAAGTTATAGAGAATATATATTAGGGACATTCTATAATTCTTTTTGTGCTACATATATGGGGCAAAAAAATATAATTTAATAAAAAAATTATTGGTAATTTTAGGATATTGTTAGACAAATATAAGTTTACTACTATTTAAACTAGTAATAAATTTTAAAAGCTAACATAATGTTAGCTTTTAATTTAGCTTAAAATATTTAGGATTTTTTATTAAAACAAGTTTAAATTAGTTGCGGTTTTCAAGTTGGTTTAGTCTGCTAAAGAACTTATTTCATAAAAGATATATAAGGTGGACTTGTAGTGGCTGCAATACTTTGCATGATAGAGATATAAATGCGGCTCTAAATCTTAAAAATTATTACAAAGAAATAAAAACTAAGGCAGGAACTGCCTGAAGTTAAGCTTGTGGGCCATGCTCTAGTGGATGATCGTTCTTTTAGAGAGCCTAAAAAGCTATCATGGGATGAAACAAGAAGCTATTTTTATAATCTTTGATTTAGAAATAGTAGTTCACGTAGAGAGATAGATTTTATTATGATTTACATTATTATAATGTATAATAATGTAATGGAGGCTGTGATTATGCTAGGTAAAAAATTTAATTAATATTTAAGACTAGGCTCGATTAAATCATTTTTAATGTTTGAGCGCCTAGTCTTAAATATTAGAAGGTATAAAATGACTTACATAAAAAATTCAACTTCATTTTTTAATAAATCAACTTCTGGTAATCTTGTTAATTTAGGCAAATTTCAAATTAAAGTAAATGATAACATTTTTGAACATTTGCTAGATATCGCAATATTTGCAAAAAATAAGAAAACATACAAAGAACTAATATTATTTGCTACTGAAAATAATATTAGCGATAAAACTATAAAATTGGCATTAAAAAATAAAGTATTAATTCCTTTTTATGAATATCCAAAAAATAGAGGTTACTTAAAAAATAAATATTTTTTGGATCTTTTGCTTGCACATCCAGAAAATTTTAGCTTAGAAAAAGAGCATATCATTATAATTGGGTGTGGTGGTATTGGAAATTTTATGACCTATTCCTTTTCTACTTTAGGATTAGGGGCTATAACTTTTATAGATGAAGACAAAATAGAAGAATCTAATTTAAATAGACAATTTTTATTTAGTTATAATGATATAGGATCTGAAAAAGTAGATATAATTAAAGAAAAAATAGAATCGCTAAATAAAACAATTCAAACTAGAGCTTATAAGGAAAAGGTTTCAAAAAAATTATTAGAGAATATTTTTACTAACTCAAAAATTAAACCATCATTAATAGTGCTGTCAGCAGATGATGATTACTGTTTGCCTTTAGTTAATAAATTTTGTGTTGAAAATTCTATTCCACTTATAAATATTGGATATCTTAATGATTTTTCAGTTATTGGTCCATTTTATATTCCAAATATCTCATCTTGCTACTACTGTACTGATATAGGAGTTATAAAAAAGACATCATCTTCTAAATTAGAAAGTAAAATAATATTAGCAAATAAAGACTATCAAGCCCCCTCTTTCTTTACTAATAATGCAATTGCATCGAGTATGGCTATGATTGATATCATATTTTACTTTGGTAATGAATATAAAAAAATTAATTCTTTAAACAAACGAATTGGTATCAATAATCATGATTTCTCGTTTCATTTTATTGATGTTATTAAAAATAAATCTTGTAAATGTAATAAGGATCTATGATAGAAAGCAAACATAAAAGATATTATTTTTATTCATTGTTTTCGCTAGAACTTGCAAGAACATTGCCCCATGCTGTACTAACTATTATTTTAATAAATAAAGGGTTATCGCTAAAAAATATTGCTATAGTACAAATTTGTTATATGGTAGCAATTATTATTTTTGAATTTCCATCAGGCGTAATATCAGATATTTTTGATAGAAAAATTGTTTATTTAGCATCAATTTTCTTGCTAATGATTTCTTATTTTATTGTTTTTAAAGCTTCGTCATTCATACTTATTTGTATTTCGTGGTTTATATATGGGATGTCGGCTGCTATTAACACCGGGACAATCGATATTAGTTTTACTAAAATATATCAAAATAATTCAAAAAAGCTAAAAGCTTTTATATCATTTGTAAAAATGATACTAAGTATTAGCGCTATTTTAGGTGGATATATCGGAAGTGTGCTATATTTATACATTGATATAAAAATTTACCTAATTTCATTATTAATATATTTAATATCCTTTTTAATTACAATTTTTTTTATACCAAATGATATAAATACAGATCATAAGCATAATGAAGAAAATTTAACTTTATATCTTATGAAATTTAAAAAAAAATAATAACATTATTAAAATCTAAAGAACTTTTAGAGTTATTTATTTTAAATGGCGTCATTCAATTTTTTTATCAACCTTTTTATTTATACTGGCAAGCAATTTTTATTGATAAAAATATATCTATTAATGTATTCGGAATTATATATGTACTATTTCGCGTATCAGATATTATAGGAGCATGGATATTTAGAAAAATTAAACATTCAAAATATGATATTTATGTTATTTTGGCTATGATATTTTTACTATCAGTTTTAATAAAAATAGTTTCACATATTTACATATTTATTACTATAATAATATTTTTAGTAATTTCAATTTCTGTTTATTCTAATAACTTAGAATATTTTTTAAGAAAAAATGTGGATTCAAAAGTTTTAGGAACTATAACTTCTATTAATAGTACATTATCCCGTATATTTTCATTTTTAGCACTAGGCATATGTTCAATTTTAACTAATTTTATCAGCGCTATAAATACATTTGTTTTATTAATACTTATTTTTTGTACATTATCTATTGTTGTGACATTTAAATTTAAAAATAACAAGAAAAGTTAAGAAGTGAACTACTATTTCTAAATCAAGGATTATAGAAATAGCTTCTTGTTTCATCCAATACATCTGGAAATTTCATTAGAGCAAATTAGAGAATATGTTTGAATTTGTAAACCGTTGTCCAATGCATCTGTTTAGCAGATTTTCTTTTTTAAAAAAACTTGAACAAAAACATATAAACATTATTTACTTTTTAAAAGCTTATTTTTTTGGGAAATTAGATTTAAAAAGGTTTTAACTTTCCGGGCTAATCTTTAGAGTTAATATATCTATACTAATTAATAATTATAT
>NZ_CP179497.1:0-36425 GCF_030438115.2 Borreliella japonica | reverse complement strand
ATATTATATTTTTTTAGTATAAAAGCTAACCTTCAAGATTAAAAGTTTAAATATCTCTAACCCAAAACTAACTCCATTAATAGCCGGCAATCATCTTAAAAAGTGTTCTCTATTGCTTCCTTTATTTATAAATTCCTTCATCATAAAAATATTGTTCATCAATAGTAGGCTTAGAGGCAGCATCATTCGCATACACGCTTGTATTATAATCAAAATATTTAACATCTGGAGAATACAAATCCCTTATACATGAATAAAGCCAAGAAACTCCACGTTCAAATCTATCATTCCGCTCATTTTTTACCCTACCAAAAAACTTAATCAATTCTTTAGATCGATCAGAACCCAAGCTTAAAAAGAATTTATTAAAATACTCCTCATTATAGTCAGTCAATGGAGGGATTTCTAGAGTACCATTTTTCAAACTACTTAAAGTGTGTAGAGTCTCTTTTATATCAATCAACAAACGATGCTCAGCCTCATATAATTTTAAATTAGCAAATATGCCTTCAGTAACAATCTCATCAGAATCCATATCACTACTTTGTTGTGAATTCTCAAAAAAAGTTTGAAAAGCTTGTTCCTGCTTATCAGACAAATAACAACCCAATAAAGCTAATGTTATTATGCAAACACCAACCAAAATCCTCATATATACTCCTTCTCCACCTTGCTGCTAAAACAATCTACAAATATATAAATATATACCAATTTTATCTTTTCTCAAGAATTGTTAAAATCGGCTTAGAACATTCAAGTAACTCAAACGATATTGAAAAAAATCCATCTCCCACACATAAAAGACAAAATTGAGCTAATATTACATTATCAAAACTTTATTATTAGGAGGTAATATTAATATGAAAAAAATCTTCATTTTAATATTAATTTTTAGTTTAACAATACAAATCTTTGCGTCAGAAGATACAGTTGGAAAAGGTATTGGGGATATTGCAACTACTTTGAAATATGAAAGCGAAAAAGCCACCGTGCTTGCGCCATTCCTTTTGAATTTCTTTTTTAGTTTAGGAATAGGGTCCTTTGTACAAGGAGATTATATTGGTGGTAGCGCATTGATTGGAACTCAAGCATTGGGCGGAATATTTCTATTAAGTGGGTATATTATTACTGGTACAGCAACCGGACAGGGGCAAGCAATAGCTGGAGCAGCAATTGTGGGAATAGGGTACCTCACAATTGCTGTATCCCACATAACCGGACTTATTATTCCATTTACATTTGCAAATAAATACAACGCAGATCTTAGGAAAAAACTCGGCATTTCCCTTGCGGGTTTTGAACCCAATTTTGATATTGGAATAAACGGATTCCAGCTGTCGTTTAAAAAAAGTTATTAAATAGAAGAGAACATTCTATTAAGGTCTAAAGAAATTCTCTTATTAAGGAGAGTTTCTTTAGACCTCCGTGAACTACTATTTCTAAATCAAAGATTATATAGAAATAGCTTCTTGTTTCATCCCATGATAGCTTTTTAGGTTCTAAAAGAACGATCATCCACTAGAGCATGGTCCACAAGCTTAACTTCAGGCAGTTCCTGCCTTAGTTTTTATTTCTTTGTAATAACTTTTAAGATTTAGAGCTGCATTTATATCTCTATCATGCAAAGTATTGCAGCCACTACAAGTCCACCTAGTATCACTTAATTTTAGAGCTGTATTTTTAATGCCGCAATTGTTGCATAGCTTACTTGATGGGAAATATCTATCTGCTTTATGCAATATTTTAACTTACGTTACAAATTCATCTCCACCTAAATTTCATAGAAATTATAGGTGGAGTATTCTTTGTTATTTCGTGTTAAAAAATCCCTCAATTAGCGAAATAATGAAAGGCCCTATAATAGCTATAGCAATAGGTACTAATATTATTGACATAATAGTTATTACTCTATTGCTCAAGTCAAGATTTTTAGATAATAATTGATTATTAATTTCCATTTTTTCTAATAAAAATTGATTATTAATTTTTAATTTTTCATCAAGATTTTGTGCCAAATTATCAATCTTAGCATTTAAATTCTTTTCTACAGTATCAATTTTAGCATTTAAATTCTTTTCTACAGTATCAATTTTAGTGTCTAAGTTAGCTATATCCTTTTGTAAATTCTTTTCTACAGTATCAATTTTAGTGTCTAAGTTAGCTATATCCTTTTGTAAATTTTTTTCTACATTATCTATCTTAGTATTGAGCTCATTCTTTACGGTCTCAATCTTGAACTCAAGATTCTCAAACTTTATTCCAAATTGTTTTTCTAAATTTTCTAAATCTCTATACGTAAGCTTATTGTGATAATATCTTTTAGATAAATCTTGTGCTATTAGTTGTTCCATGCCTAATCGAAGAAACTCTTTATATATTTGCTCTTCAGTAATGTTTGTTGTTAATACTAATTCCATAATCACTCACCTACTAAGTGTAGTATAACACAAATTACAGCCAAATAATAGTAAATTTTCAAAACTTACGAAATCGACTGCGTACACGCAGATGGGGTGGGGGATTGATCAGATTACCAATTTGATCTAGCATTTCTTCCCTTTTTTGCTTGATTTTTGCAACCCACTTCGTAATAATTCCTTCGGGCTGTAAATCTTTGGAGTAAAACTTGAACACTTCTTGTTCTAACTTCAAAATTTTCTTATACAATTTTCTAATAGACCGAATATTCCGGCCGTCAACAAAATAAGATATAGTATGAACATACAGAAATACACTTCCCGTTTTGAACCTAAATTCAATGTAATAAGCCTTATTGAAAGTTTTGAAATTTTTTTTAGAAAATCTACAAACAGACACGTAATCGTTAAAAAACCTATTTCCCTTGATTCTTTTGTATCCGTAAAAAATTCCGTAAAACACATCACCCTCTTTCAACGGGTACAAGTAAACCGCCTTTTTTTCTTTGTTCAACGTATTGGCAAAGAAAATTGCAAACATTTTTTTGCTGGCTCTCCAAGCCCACAAAACATTCATCAATCTTGTATGATAAATCACTTCATTTATGCAGAAATTTGTTTGTTTCAAATTTAAAATCCAATGGATACAATTCTTTTCAAATTAAAGAACTTATGAAATATTCTTCAACCCATGAAATTGATAATATCTACGGACTCTCTTCTGCTAACAAAATTCAAGCTTATAAGTGCATCAAAAATAGCTTAAAGCTGTAGTAAAACTATCTAAGTTTAAATATACGCTTTGAAATTACTTTAAATACTTTTCCATTGGGCTTTAAATCAAGTGAATCATATAATATTTCTTTCTCTTTTGTAGCAATAAAGTGTGATCCATTAACCCCCATAATTTTAACTTCACTTATTTCAAATTCATTAGCAGCCACAAAGTAGCCAGAAGATTCATACCTCACACTACTCCTAATTCCATAGTAATTAAGTACTATACAAGGATCATTAATAAAAAACAATTTTTCTTAATGTACCCGAGTCCTAAAAATCTGCGATACGCCACATTTATTCCAAAAGCATTAAATTCAATATTCTTCAACATATTTGTATAATAATGCAAGTATAAAAAATAACACCCCCATCTTTGTATCTCTCCAAGTAAACTCCTATTTTTTTGTTTTATTTTACTAATAAGCATTAATTAATCCTCCAATGTTAAATATTTTTTTAATTTTTTTAGTGCCCCCATTCAAAAGGGGACGCTATTTGCATACGACATATTGCTCATATTCCTCTAGGCAAGTAAAATTTATTATTTGTTGTCGAAAGTTCCGTAAATCTAGCTGCTATTGCCCTTTTCTTAGGATCGTAATTAAACACAAATTGTTTGAATCTGTAATTTACATGATTCATTAGTGGATATTTATCTAAAATTTCATCGATTTTAATTTTAATCCGTTCTTTAATAGGTTTTTCTCTCCTTTTGTTTTCATTTTGAATTTTATCTAGTTCTGATTTTAGATTGTCAATCTCAATCAGCTTACACTCAAGATTAACAGCAGACTCATCAGTTTTAATCTCAAAGTCAATGCCACTCAACATACTCTACAAATTCATTTATCCAGTCAAACTCAACTCCAGATCGATAAAAATCACTCTTTAATACCAATTCCTCAATATCTTCAATAAGATTTATAAACGTATCATTATCATAATCACTTGCAATTAATAAATTAGACCCATTCTTTTCAAGAATTTCATTTCTTAAATCGAAAACTTCCTGTTCACATTTTTGAACAAATTCTAAAACTTTTGATATCAAAGAATTATTTCTCTTTATCCTACAGTTCACCGGTGCAACATCTATTAAGAAGAATAAATTACAATACTCAAGTCCAGTACATGCTAGCTGCATTTGTGCCTGCACATAGTATTTGAAAAAATACTTACTACTTAAAAAATTGCCATTTTTATTGTACTCAGCTATAGCACTACTCATATAATTAGAATAGCTACTCTTAATCTCTAAAAGCTCTAAATCACCATCCTTATTTATAAACCATCAATCAATTGTTGAACCCACTAAAGTTGCTGAACCGCGAATTTTTTTGAAATAGTTATATTTATCAACACCGTTGGCATATTTATTTTTATACTAAACATTAATATTATCGCCGTGAGCTTTAACAAACTCTCTCAATCCTAGATTTTCCAACTCTTTACCCTTGAACATATACAAATTCTCTTCAAAAGGCATACTCATACCAAAATATTTAAGCACTCTGTTTATCATCAAGTCTTTTAATCCAATAGATAACGTAAAAAATGAACTTAATGCAAAAATAGATAGTGTAAACAATAAGATTGATATTGTAGGGAAGAATTTAGAAAAAGATATATCTATTTTAAATACCAAGATTGACATTGAAGTAAAATTTTACGCAAAGATCTTAATATGGGAAACAGATTAATACATTTTATGATATTAACAGCAGCAATTCTTGAACCAATTTTAAATGCTTTATTTATGAAATATTTACAATTTATTAAATAATAAGATAATGCACAATTTACTTTTTAGTCATGTTATTAGAAAAATAACATGACTAAAAAGTAATATTATATTTTTGATTTGTTTTAAATTAGAAATCATTTAAATTTTATAACCAAAGAATTTTAATGAGTTCTTTTTTTGTAAAAAGACAAATTGATTTTAATTCTAAATTGGCAGCCAAACTTAACTTTTAAAAAACTTGACAAAAATTATTTTTACTATATTATTTTGTCAAATAATGTTGATTGCAAAATATCAGCTCAAAGGTTAATTTATTTAGCATTTCCCAAAAATTATTAGTTGGAATTTATTGAATTTCTTTCGCAAGAGAGTTTCGATAAATTCTCCATATTGTTATTTACAAGAAATTTTGTGTAAAGTTGACAAAAATAGTTTTTGCTATACTATATATAACTAATAAAATTATTGTTATAGTACAATTTTCAAAAAAATAATATAAGGGTTTAGCTTAGTTCTTTTAGTAGAGAATCTAGCTAAGCTTTATTTTTTTGCAAAAATTTTTGTTAAAAACTTGGCAAAAAAGTTTTTGCTTTAATGTTGTTATTAACATTAAAGGAGGATGACTATTATGTCACACACAAATAATAATTTAAATATTCAAGATAATATGCAAAATGGAGGATTCCACATGATGCATTCTGATTAACAAAGTTTTATTGGATGTGAAGTGTTTGAGGAAAAAGCTCTTCCCATTAAAAAAAAAGCAAATTAAGCAAGATAGGTAAAAAATTACCAGGAATAAGCAGTCAAGAATGTTTCAGGTTTAATCGAAATATTGATTTTAGTGTGCAGAGAAACAAACTTGATAAATACGGAACTAGTGAAGTGGGTACTGTTCTAATTGGTGGAGCTGAAGTATCTAAACTATCTATTTTGGTATTTAAACTCTTTTCAACATTATCTATCTTAACGTCTAAATTAGATATATCTTTTAGCAAATTCTTTTCTACATCAATTATTTTCTCTTTTAAATATTCAAAGTTGTAATTATCATTATAAAGAAAAACAAAATCTATCGCCTCCTCACTAAACCCTATGTTTAAAAATTCATTTTTAATACTTTCTATGTTATATGTTCTGTACGCTAAATTGTTCATAAAATCTTCTTACTATCCTTTTAATTGCTTGTATTCCTTCATAATTCTTTTAATTATTTCTTTTTCATCGCTAAATAATTTATCTAATAAAAACCCCGTGAATTTAGAATTACTTTTGTAAAAATCGTAACTTTCTTGCTTTTTAAGTTGAAATCTTAAAGGTTTTATTGGATTTTGATTAGATTTTTAATGATATTACTGCCTTCCAATTGCTTAATTGCTTTTTCAATACCATTATTAGCAATAAAATTGTAGTCAATAATGCCTTTTTCTACACCAGACACTATTTTTATATACTTATATGCTTGAGATTTAGCGATTTTAAAATTAGCTAAAAAACTATAAAAATTCTTATATCCATCCAAAATATACAATTTTTTTTGATTAATTGTGTTCAATATTTTTGCTGTTTCTATTTTATTATAAATGTCATCTATTGTTAGAGTTTTTAATTTATCTTTCAATCTCAAATATTCCTCTTTATGAATTTCTTCTAATGACTCCATTTTAGAAATATTTTCCTTTATATCCACTCTTTTGGTTATTATCATTTTATTTTTAACACTCATTCAAGCTCCTTATTTGTCCATTACTGGATTAAATTATATTTGTTATTTATTTTTAACATTTTTTTTAAAGATTTTTCATATTCTTGATAATAATCTGTTTTTGAAGAAAATTCTTTTCTATAAAACAGCGCTTTTTTGATATCATCTCTTTTAGGAATAACTCCTATTAGATTTTCTTTATACCTATTTTCTAAATTAAATATTATTTCCTTGTCAATGTTTTGCCTTTCTAAAGCTCCCGTCACTAAAAAGTAAGGCGTAATATCGTTTCTATAAACTTTATTTATTGCATCTAATATTAGATCTATACTTTCAACTGCCCATAGATCAGAATTAATTGGTATTATTAAATAATTGGTAATTACCAACGCATTGTTTAAAAGATGTCCTAAACTGGGATTTGTATCAATTATTACATAATCATATTTAGATTTAACAGCTAAAAGTCTTTTTTCTAAAAGATTGTCTTGCAATGGTATACTTTCTGAATTAAAAACGGATAATTCTAATGAACTAGGAATTATATCTAAATAATTAGATACTGTAAAAATGCAATTTTCTATGTATTTCCTTTGTTTGAAAACTTCATAAAGATTGTAATTTTCAACATCTACATTTTGTTCTTTTAATTTAAATAAAAAGTAACTCGTTATACTAGCTTGTGGATCACTATCAACTATCAATACTTTATATTTTTCTTTAGCTAGTATATTGCTATAAAACAAAACGCTGGTACTTTTGCCAACACCGCCTTTAATTGACGCAATTGTTATTATTTTAGGTTTTTTATTATCCATTTCGTTAGTGGTCCTTGTTCTGGGTATTTTTTCCCATAAAATTCATATATCTGTTTTTCTAAATCTGTAAACATACTAAATAATATCTTATTGTAGTGATTATTCATTCTCTCTTTATATAATAAGCGGTACAATCCCTTGAAATAAAAAAACACGCTACCTGCTTTAAATCTAACTTCCATATAATATGCCCTTGCAAAGCCGTAGGATTTTCTAGTTCCATTTTTTTCATACTTTATAATTGCCTTTTTTATTGGTTTTCTAAACCCGTAAAAAATTCCTAAAAACTTATCTCCTTCTTTAATGGGATAAAGATGAGTCTCTTCAACAATTCTTTCTCCATTAAACAAGGCTCTCAGTGATACCCGAAATTCATGTTTTTTCTCATAAACTCCAAATTTATAAACATCCATCATTATTTTTGTATGGTACATTGCTTTACCATTTTCTTTTTGAATCAAAATAAACCGTTCTTTATTTTTGCATTCAACCTTGCATTTTCCTTTTTTTATAGGTTCTGGCGCATTTTCCATATTAAATCCTCATACAACTTCTTTTAATATTGAAGAATTATTTTCATTTTGTATTATTTCTAATAATTCATAATTATATGTATCAAATACTTTATTATATTCTAATTTCTTTTTGCTATTCAAATATGTTTTTATGACAGGCTTTATAATTTCAATATTCGCCTTTTCTTTTAGCCGTTCAATAAGTATATTGAAAATGTTTGTCTTTAAATTCTCATAATCTTTTTGGAGATTTTCTTTTTTTATTTCAATTATTTTTTCTAATTTGAATGTTATTTTGCCTAAATCGTTATATTTTTGATTTTCAATAATAAAATGCGGCTTATTTTTGTAGTTTTCATATATTTTTTTAAATTCTGTTTCTAATTGTTCAGCATTGTATCCGTTTTTTTCTAATTGTTTTTTGGTATTTTCTAAAATTTCTTTCAATTTTTTTTGCTTTTCTTTAAAAGAATTTTTGTTAAAATGTATATTTTTACTTTTTATTGTTTTAATTTCAAATCTCTTTAAAGCTTTAATTATTTCAATTTTTTTATCTTTACTAATATCTAAATTTAATAAAATTTGAAGAATTTCTTTACTTTTAAAGTTGCATTTATTGAAATAGTTTATTATTTGAAACTTTTCTATCTTATTATTACTTTCTTCTTCTTTTTTATTATTTTTATTACATAAACATTTCTCCAACTCTACATTACCCTTTTTTAGAGATTTGTCTTTAAGATAGTTATTAACTCTTGATGTAAATCTAGAGTGTGTTTTTTCTTGAAAATATTGGTTGATTTTAAAGTGGCATTCATTTTTTTCACAATTGAGGTGATAGTAAATTTCAGTCCCACAATTTACCCCCATATGTTGGTAGTAGTTTGTTGTTACTTTTATTTCTTTTTCTAATTTGTAAAGATATTTTTGCAATGTTCTTAATGTAGTAGGAGCTTGACCATTTCTTTTTAGATTTTCATTAAAGTAATAGAGTATGGTTTTTTGTGTATATTTTGGATATTTCTTGTTTACGTAATTAAGTGTTGAAGTAAGAACTATTAATTTATTTTGTAATTTGTTGAGGTAATTTGGACTTTTTTTATTGTTTGAAACTTTTATCATAAGTTTTCTCCTTTAATGTTTAATAATAATTAATAATATAATGCAAAATTTTGAATTAAAAGTAAATACTTTTCAAAAAAATATTAAATTTTAATTATTAATTTTGTTAATAAAATACACTTTTTGTAAATTACAGAAAATAATTTGATTTTAATTTTAAATTGGGATACACTACAAATAACGTAGCGAAACATTTCATATGTTTACCTACCTTTAATGTTAATTTGCAAAAAATGTAATGTAAGGGTTTAGCTTAGTTCTTTAACAAGAGAATCTAGCTAAGCCCTCATTTTTTTGTAAATTACAGAAAATAATTTGATTTTAATTTTAAATTGGGCTACACTACAAACAGCGTAGTTGTTTAAATATTGACATTTTCGACTACCTATATTTGAAATTTGCAAAAAATGGATATAACACCAAACAATTGGAAGCAAATATTCAAAAAATATATGAAATTTACAAAAATAAATCCCATTTTATTATTGAAAATCAAAAATATAACGATTTAGGCAAAATAACATTCAAATTAGAAAAAATAATTGAAATAAAAAAAGAAAATCTCCAAAAATATTATGAGAATTTAAAGACAAACATTTTCAATATACTTATTGAACGGCTAAAAGAAAAGGCGAATATTGAAATTATAAAGCCAATTATAAAAACATATTTGAATAGCAAAAAGAAATTAGAATATAATAAAGTATTTGATACATATAATTATGAATTATTAGAAATAATACAAAATGAAAATAATTCTTCAATATTAAAAGAAGTTGTATGAGGATTTAATATGGAAAATGTGCCAGAACCTATAAAAAAAGGAAAATGCAAGGTTGAATGCAAAAATAAAGAACGGTTTATTTTGATTCAAAAAGAAAATGGTAAAGCAATGTACCATACAAAAATAATGATAGATGTTTATAAATTTGGGGTTTATGAGAAAAAACATGAATTTCGGGTATCACTGAGAGCCTTGTTTAATGGAGAAAGAATTGTTGAAGAGACTCATCTTTATCCCATTAAAGAAGGAGATAAGTTTTTAGGAATTTTTTACGGGTTTAGAAAACCAATAAAAAAGGCAATTATAAAGTATGAAAAAAACGGAACTAGAAAATCCTACGGCTTTGCAAGGGCATATTATATGGAAGTTAAATTTAAAGCAGGTAGCGTGTTTTTTTATTTCAAGGGATTGTACCGCTTATTATATAAAGAGAGAATGAATAATCACTACAATAAGATATTATTTAGTATGTTTACAGATTTAGAAAAACAGATATATGAATTTTATGGGAAAAAATACCCAGAACAAGGACCACTAACGAAATGGATAATAAAAAACCTAAAATAATAACAATTGCGTCAATTAAAGGCGGTGTTGGCAAAAGTACCAGCGTTTTGTTTTATAGCAATATACTAGCTAAAGAAAAATATAAAGTATTGATAGTTGATAGTGATCCACAAGCTAGTATAACGAGTTACTTTTTATTTAAATTAAAAGAACAAAATGTAGATGTTGAAAATTACAATCTTTATGAAGTTTTCAAACAAAGGAAATACATAGAAAATTGCATTTTTACAGTATCTAATTATTTAGATATAATTCCTAGTTCATTAGAATTATCCGTTTTTAATTCAGAAAGTATACCATTGCAAGACAATTTTTTAGAAAAAAGACTTTTAGCTGTTAAATCTAAATATGATTATGTAATAATTGATACAAATCCCAGTTTAGGACATCTTTTAAACAATGCGTTGGTAATTACCAATTATTTAATAATACCAATTAATTCTGATCTATGGGCAGTTGAAAGTATAGATCTAATATTAGATGCAATAAATAAAGTTTATAGAAACGATATTACGCCTTACTTTTTAGTGACGGGAGCTTTAGAAAGGCAAAACATTGACAAGGAAATAATATTTAATTTAGAAAATAGGTATAAAGAAAATCTAATAGGAGTTATTCCTAAAAGAGATGATATCAAAAAAGCGCTGTTTTATAGAAAAGAATTTTCTTCAAAAACAGATTATTATCAAGAATATGAAAAATCTTTAAAAAAAATGTTAAAAATAAATAACAAATATAATTTAATCCAGTAATGGACAAATAAGGAGCTTGAATGAGTGTTAAAAATAAAATGATAATAACCAAAAGAGTGGATATAAAGGAAAATATTTCTAAAATGGAGTCATTAGAAGAAATTCATAAAGAGGAATATTTGAGATTGAAAGATAAATTAAAAACTCTAACAATAGATGACATTTATAATAAAATAGAAACAGCAAAAATATTGAACACAATTAATCAAAAAAAATTGTATATTTTGGATGGATATAAGAATTTTTATAGTTTTTTAGCTAATTTTAAAATCGCTAAATCTCAAGCATATAAGTATATAAAAATAGTGTCTGGTGTAGAAAAAGGCATTATTGACTACAATTTTATTGCTAATAATGGTATTGAAAAAGCAATTAAGCAATTGGAAGGCAGTAATATCATTAAAAAATCTAATCAAAATCCAATAAAACCTTTAAGATTTCAACTTAAAAAGCAAGAAAGTTACGATTTTTACAAAAGTAATTCTAAATTCACGGGGTTTTTATTAGATAAATTATTTAGTGATGAAAAAGAAATAATTAAAAGAATTATGAAGGAATACAAGCAATTAAAAGGATAGTAAGAAGATTTTATGAACAATTTAGCGTACAGAACATATAACATAGAAAGTATTAAAAATGAATTTTTAAACATAGGGTTTAGTGAGGAGGCGATAGATTTTGTTTTTCTTTATAATGATAATTACAACTTTGAATATTTAAAAGAGAAAATAATTGATGTAGAAAAGAATTTGCTAAAAGATATATCTAATTTAGACGTTAAGATAGATAATGTTGAAAAGAGTTTAAATACCAAAATAGATAGTTTAGATACTTCAGCTCCACCAATTAGAACAGTACCCACTTCACTAGTTCCGTATTTATCAAGTTTGTTTCTCTGCACACTAAAATCAATATTTCGATTAAACCTGAAACATTCTTGACTGCTTATTCCTGGTAATTTTTTACCTATCTTGCTTAATTTGCTTTTTTTTAATGGGAAGAGCTTTTTCCTCAAACACTTCACATCCAATAAAACTTTGTTAATCAGAATGCATCATGTGGAATCCTCCATTTTGCATATTATCTTGAATATTTAAATTATTATTTGTGTGTGACATAATAGTCATCCTCCTTTAATGTTAATAACAACATTAAAGCAAAAACTTTTTTGCCAAGTTTTTAACAAAAATTTTTGCAAAAAAATAAAGCTTAGCTAGATTCTCTACTAAAAGAACTAAGCTAAACCCTTATATTATTTTTTTGAAAATTGTACTATAACAGTAATTTTATTAGTTATATATAGTATAGCAAAAACTATTTTTGTCAACTTTACACAAAATTTCTTGTAAATAACAATATGGAGAATTTATCGAAACTCTCTTGCGAAAGAAATTCAATAAATTCCAACTAATAATTTTTGGGAAATGCTAAATAAATTAACCTTTGAGCTGATATTTTGCAATCAACATTATTTGACAAAATAATATAGTAAAAATAATTTTTGTCAAGTTTTTTAAAAGTTAAGTTTGGCTGCCAATTTAGAATTAAAATCAATTTGTCTTTTTACAAAAAAAGAACTCATTAAAATTCTTTGGTTATAAAATTTAAATGAGTTCTAATTTAAAACAAATCAAAAATATAATATTACTTTTTAGTCATGTTATTTTTCTAATAACATGACTAAAAAGTAAATTGTGCATTATCTTATTATTTAATAAATTGTAAATATTTCATAAATAAAGCATTTAAAATTGGTTCAAGAATTGCTGCTGTTAATATCATAAAATGTATTAATCTGTTTCCCATATTAAGATCTTTGCGTAAAATTTTACTTCAATGTCAATCTTGGTATTTAAAATAGATATATCTTTTTCTAAATTCTTCCCTACAATATCAATCTTATTGTTTACACTATCAATTTTAGTTTCCAAATTCTTTTCTACGAAATCAATCTTATTATTTACACTATCTATTTTTGCATTAAGTTCATTTTTTACGTTATCTATTGGATTAAAAGACTTGATGATAAACCGAGTGCTTAAATATTTTGGTATGAGTATGCCTTTTGAAGAGAATTTGTATATGTTCAAGGGTAAAGAGTTGGAAAATCTAGGATTGAGAGAGTTTGTTAAAGCTCACGGCGATAATATTAATGTTTAGTATAAAAATAAATATGCCAACGGTGTTGATAAATATAACTATTTCAAAAAAATTCGCGGTTCAGCAACTTTAGTGGGTTCAACAATTGATTGATGGTTTATAAATAAGGATGGTGATTTAGAGCTTTTAGAGATTAAGAGTAGCTATTCTAATTATATGAGTAGTGCTATAGCTGAGTACAATAAAAATGGCAATTTTTTAAGTAGTAAGTATTTTTTCAAATACTATGTGCAGGCACAAATTCAGCTAGCATGTACTGGAACTTGAGTATTGTAATTTATTCTTCTTAATAGATGTTGCACCGGTGAACTTTAGGATAAAGAGAAATAATTCTTTGATATCAAAAGTTTTAGAATTTGTTCAAAAATGTGAACAGGAAGTTTTCGATTTAAGAAATGAAATTCTTGAAAAGAATGGGGGCTAATTTATTAATTGCAAGTGATTATGATAATGATACGTTTATAAATCTTATTGAAGATATTGAGGAATTGGTATTAAAGAGTGATTTTTATCGATCTGGAGTTGAGTTTGACTGGATAAATGAATTTGTAGAGTATGTTGAGTGGCATTGACTTTGAGATTAAAACTGATGAGTCTGCTGTTAATCTTGAGTGTAAGCTGATTGAGATTGACAATCTAAAATCAGAACTAGATAAAATTCAAAATGAAAACAAAAGGAGAGAAAAACCTATTAAAGAACAGATTAAAATTAAAATCGATGAAATTTTAGATAAATATCTACTAATGAATCATGTAAATTACAGATTCAAACAATTTGTGTTTAATTATGATCCTAAGAAAAGGGCAATAGCAGATAGATTTACGGAACTTTCGACAACAAATAATAAATTTTACTTGCCTAGGAATATGAGCAATATGTCGTATGCAAATAGCGTCCCCTTTTGAATGGGGGCACTAAAAAAATTAAAAAAATATTTAACACTGGAGGATTAATTAATGCTTATTAGTAAAATAAAACAAAAAAATAGGAGTTTACTTGGAGAGATACAAAGATGGGGGTGTTATTTTTTATACTTGCATTATTATACAAATATGTTGAAGAATATTGAATTTAATGCTTTTGGAATAAATGTGGCGTATCGCAGATTTTTAGGACTCGGGTACATTAAGAAAAATTGTTTTTTATTAATGATCCTTGTATAGTACTTAATTACTACGGAATTAGGAGTAGTGTGAGGTATGAATCTTTTGGCTACTTTGGTGCTGCTAATGAATTTGAAATAAACAAATTTCTACATAAATGAAGCGATTTGTTTGCTTTAAATCCCGATTTTTTAAGAAGATTTTTGAATTTTTTAGAAATATTGATAATGCTAATTTGATTCTCTTTAAATATATGTTTGGTTTTTTGGAAAAGATAAGTTCTTCTTGTATCAAGATTTTTTTCTTTAAAATGATTCTTGTGAGCTATTTGAATAGCGTCAAACTCCTTAGAGTCAATAACAATTTCTCTAATACAAGTGACACTTCTTTTTTTTGCTACATTTACTTTTATATTGTAAAAAGTTTCTCCAGTTTTATTTGATAACCGGGTAATATCTTGCATTTTTACTTTTTGAATTTCAGTGCCCCTACAGCCACTTATTAAAAGTAAATGTACGAACCAACCAGATATCGGATCAATTTGTTTTAATTGTTTGATAGATTTTACGATTAATTTGCTGGTTTTTGGAGTTAAGTAGAACTTGGGCTTAGGCTTTAGATTTTCTTTTTTACTTTTAGTTGAATTTTTTATAGAATTTTTAAGAATTTTATTTTCATCAGTTGCCTTTTGATAATCTTTTAATAGTTTGAGAAAAAAATTCGAAGTGTCTTTATTTGAATTAAGATAATTGTTCATGTTCATAGAATTGGCTCCTTAAAAGTATTACTTTTGAATTAAGTAAAAGTAATAAAAATAGATAAAAATTTCATTTTACATTTTATCAAAAACAAAAAATTTTAGTCAAATTTTGGTGTCTATCATTGCATGTGGAATTTGGAATGTAGAGTAGCTGTAATAAACAGAAGTGGCAATTTTAAAGGGGGTCGGATAAGAAAAAAAAAAGACTACATGCTTTATCTAACATATAGCAAAGACTCTGAAATTTGATTTGTATGTGTTTTGTGATCTTTTGCAATGAGTTGGCTACTTGCAATGGGGAGATTTTTGAGAGTTGATTAAAATTACATTTTAGTTTTGTTGCTATGTAATTTGAAATGTAACAAAATTAGATATTTAAGTCGTTAAAAAAATTGTAATTATTGGGGGTTGAATTATTTTTAGGTTTACGGAGTAACTTATGAATGAAAAAATAATAATGATAATTGTTTGTGTTGTTTTTGCACTGATAATTTCTTGCAAGAATTATGCAAGTGGTGAAGATTTAAAACATAATGTAAAAGAACAAGTTAAGGGATTTTTAGATACAAAAAAAGAAGAGTTGGTTGGGGGTCTTAAAAACTTCGGATCAGAAGTTTCTTCAAAATTTAAAGAACTAATGCAAGCTGATGGACCACAAGAGCAAGTAGCTCAAGGTGTTAATGGAGATCCGCAATTAAAAAAAGAGATTGAAGGAAAAATAAAAGAATTAAAGGAGGTTAAAGATAGCTCAAAAAAGACAAAAGAGGATAGAAAAAAAGAATTAGAAGAGGCTAAAAAGAAATTTGAAGAGTTTAAAAAACAAGTTGAATCAGTAACTGAAAATGCTGATAAAGTTAAAAATCAAGGCAAGATCGGACAAGAAGCTTTTCTGTATGCTAAAAAATTAGGTTTAAATGGAAGTTATTCTACTAATGATGGTACTGATACTGATAAGTTTTCAAAAAAAGTTATAGATGATGCGATTGAAAATATTAAAGAAGAGCTTAAAAATCTAGACGATAAAAAATAATAAAAAATGGTTTTTGATAGTAAAAATTATACAAAAACAAGGCCGATAACCAGACTTGTTTTTGTATTTAAGATATTTTTTAACTAAAAATGACAAAAATTATTGTTCAGGATATTGTGTTTTTGCTGTATTGTTATACAGATAATATGCATGCTAATAAAGTTTCAGATTTTTATGATAATTTAGATCAAAAATCAAAAAAGGCAATACCTAGGCTTTATAGAACTGATCAACCAACTATGAGGCAAAAAAGACGTATATACAAAAATTATAAAGCAATACAGGAATACATAAAAAAAAACAGGAAAAAGTATTGATGAAGTAATAAATGACACTTTAGAACTCAGAAAAGAATTTATCAAAGAATTTTTGAGAGATAAATATCTAAAAAAACATAAATATTAAGCATCCGTCAATAGTTATTAAGAAGTTGTCAGTTTATGTTAATAATCTATGAAATTGCTTTACTATTTAGAGTAACAATTTGTTAATTTTGTTACTTTATAGAAATTTTTTGAAAAAAGTTAAAAGGTCTTTTTATGATTATGTTGCGTACTTTAGAGAAAGATCCTTAAATGATGGAGAAATAGCAGTTAAACTTGGAGTTCCTAGAGTAAATGCGTGGAGGATGAGACAAAAATGGGAGAGTGGGGAAACTTCTGTTGACTAGAATTCCAGAGTAGCAATTAGTGAAGATACTTTTGAACACCTTGTAGCCCAAACTTTTAAATCATAGGCTAAAGCTAGAAAAATTAAGGGAGAATTGGACTTAGAGCGTCTAATTTAGAATTAGGATTTATACGAGCATTTAAACAATATGCAAGCATTGAACTTGCCAACATGCATTTAAAAATAGAAGATTTACAATCCGAAATTACTTTTTTAACTAAAAAATGTAACAAGAAAAATGGTGTTAATGAAAGAATCAGTTTGTTAAAAAGCGAGTTTAATGACCTCATAAAGGAGTGTTCAATAAGGGAAACGGAGCTTTACTATGAATGTATGAAAAAGCTAACTTCTGCTCATGAAGTTGAGAGTAAAAGTAATTACAAAATTAGTAAAGGATACAAATGAATTTATACCAAACAAAATTTTTTATAACACTTCAAAAGCAATGCAAAAATCAGTTTGGAGTTAATATATTTAAATTTTTTGGATCAACAAACTCTTTGGTTAATTTTGCTCAGTTTGAAGAGAAATATTTAACCGCAAAGCAAAATAGGGTGATAAAAAGTATTCAAAAGAACAACGAAAAGAAAATTATATTCAGTGGTGGTATAGCTAGCGGCAAAACGTATCTTTCATGTTATCTTTTTCTCAAGAGTTTATTTGCAAATAAAAAGTTATACTCCAGTGATACGAATAATTTCATCATAGGGAATTCTCAACGTTCAGTTGAAGTTAATGTTTTGGGGCAATTTGAAAAGCTGTGCAAACTTCTTAAAATTCCTTATATTTCCAGACATAGGAATAATTCATATATACCGATTGATTCACTGCGCATTAATTTATATGGTGGGGACAAGGCAAGTGATTTTGAAAGATTTAGGGGTAGTAATTCAGCACTTATTTTTGTAAATGAGGCTACTACTTTATACAAGCAAACTTTAGAGGAGGTATTGAAAAGACTTAGGTGCGCGCAAGAAACTATTATTTTTGATACCCAATCCGGGGACCATCCAGAACATTATTTTAAAACCGATTATATTGATAATGTAGCAACTTTTAAGACATATAATTTTACAACTTGCGATAATGTTCTACTAAGTAAAGAATTTATCAAAACTCAAGAGAAACTCTGTAAAGATATACCAGCATACAATGCAAGAGTTTTGCTAGCAGAGTGGATAGCAAGTACTGATTCAATTTTCACACAAATTAATGTTACTCAAGATTATGTGTTTACCAGTTCAATAGCATATTTAGATCCAGCGTTTAGTATTGATTGGAGGCGATAATACTGCTTTATGTGTTATGGATAGAGTTTATGATAAATATTATGTTTTTGTATTCCAAGAGCAATGACCAGTCAATGATCCTTATATTATGAATATGGTCAAGACTATTTTAGAAAATTTCAATGTACACACACTTTACTTAGAAGATAGAGATAATACTAAAGGCGCTGGTGTATTGACGCGCGAATATATGACTCTTAGAAACAATATGAGTCATTATTTTAGAATTGTGCTGATTAAGCCAAAGTCTAATAAGTTTGGTAGAATAATATTGTTAATTACACCTTTTACCTACAAAAAACTTAACTATACATAATTATTGTAAGAATTTATTAGTATAAAACTATAAAAAATAGTTAACTATTAAAGTTAACTATTAAAATAAATTCTAATCCATAATGTTGGGAATAGGGGTTGTTAATATGCTTGTTTTTAGATTATCAACCTCTATTTTTTTATCATTAAATTTATTTAATATTGCATCGAAATAGGCTTTTAACTTAGAATCATCTGTTTTTATAGAATTTTTATTATTTTGATAATCTAATAAAAATTGTTTTATTAGATTTGAAAAAATTTTCCTTATAGAGAATATTTGTTCAAGGGAATTTTTGATTTTTTTTAAATCTAATATTTTTACCTTATCTAAAACATCTTTTTTAAAAAATAAGTGATTAATTATACTTTCTAGGTAAAATTCTACAATTGTTATGCTATTTAACACTTTGGCTGGTGATTTTAGTGCTGGTTTATTAAATATTGTTGCAAATTTATAGATTTCATCGTTCGTTAAAAAAGTATTTATAAAATCAAAGGCCCTTTTTCCTATCTTAAAAACTTTTTTATTATTTTCTCCATCTGTATTTTCTATACTTTTTTGATCAATTGGAAATGTTCTGTTTTTATCTATGGTTGCTTTAGTTGTCACTATTAAATCTATTAAATTTTTTATTTCGTCAATAGGTATATTTTTTGTTTCATCAATAGGTATATTTTTTGTTTCATCAATAGTTTTTTTTATTACCTTTTTAACATCATAATCGGAGCTACAAGTATTTAAAAAAATAAAAAGACACATATGCATAAAATTATGTTGTTCTTCATAAAAATATTCTCCTATAATTAGCATGGGCTAATTGTATAATTATATTAGGAGATATACAATATAATAATGTACTTTGATAACAAAAATTATAAAAGAATCCTAGGACCTTATGTTCTGTTAAACTTTTTGCAAATTCTTCAATATTTTAGGAATTTTATGAGTTTTAAAATACTTTTTTAAGTTTTTTAAAAAACTCTATCTAAAAAATAACATTCCATCTTGTATTACTAAGATTAAATTTATATTGCTTAATTTTATTATACTAATAAATACTAATCAAGCTTTAGTATCTCTATTTAAATCTACTATAAATTAATCTTCTCTTCTTAGTGGTCAATATTAAATATGTGCATCTTTTATATTGATTTCTAGGTCGCATTTATTTTAAATGTAAGCCCTTAGCAATGATACAAAGAGCAAATAACATGTAGATTTTATGTTATGTCCTTACTGTTATTAGAATATTCAACATTTCATTGTTAAAATTAATCCGTTCTAAAAAATTTTTTAAAATTATTTCTTATTTCGAATCTCTTTTTTTAAGCTATTGTGCTCAATTGGATATTTTCTTTTAGAAGGTCTTTTCCATCTTCACTACTTTTTGTTTTAAAAAATTCATTTTTTCATTTATACTTTAGCAGTTATAATCATTATTATAAAGCAAAACAAAATTTTACTATTGTTTTTGTCAAATCTTTTATTTTATACACTCACTTTTTATAAGCATTTTATTTTACAAAAATAATGTAAACTTTATAAGTTTTACAATGGACTTGATTTTTAAAAATCAAAAAGGTTTAATTAATAAACTTTTAAGAAATATGAAGAATTGAAAGGACAATAAGGAGATTTTATATGATTATCAAATTAATTAATATTAACTTGTCTATCGGGCAAATAATCCCTTTTTTTCTTCTTTATAGACATTATTTTCCTTCTTTTTTAATTAAAAGTAAGTCTATGCATTTTTATTTATGATTTATAACTCTTCTTTACTTTTTTTTCTTTTATTCCCTCCCTTAGTTAGATTTAGAGCTTTAAAGGTTCTAATATGTATTTCTAGGTTTTCTTTTTTGGATAAATTTATTTGCTAATTCTTTAATTTTTTGATTTTCTTCTTTTTCCATATATTCTAACCAATTCTCAAGCGTCTTATTTTTACCGTGTATTTTTCTAAACAATGAATATTCTTTATCCCATTTAGTAGTGACGTCTTCATATTCTTTTGCAATATGAATCTTTGATATATAGTTTTTAGGGAATTTGATCATATTAACCCTTCCTAACATATTTAAAATTATTGTAATAGTTTGATTCTTTTATTTTTTAAATTTTTGCTCAACATATATGTATATATATATTCTAATTTTAAACTTGTAGCGCAATTGTTGCAAATATTTATTGATAAATTATTAATATTTTTGGCTTTTTTATTTTAAAGTCTTCTTTAAATATTTTCTTTAAATATTTTTTTAATAAAAAATTCCAGTAGTGAACATTTTTGTATTTATACTAATATAATTTGCAAAAAAAATAATAACCAGTAAGACACCTGACCAGTTGTTATTTTGTGTATACAAAGTTTAGCGATATCTAAAGCTATTCATAATTGCTGTTAGTGATATACTCTTTAATTTTTTCAAAATTTTATTGTAATAGTGCTAAATTCTAAAGATTTTGATGCTAATTCTAGAATGCTAATACTTTATAGTATGCTCAGTGAGTTTATACATAATAGTACTCATAAGTACACTCTACCAACACCTCAACTCGAATATGTTAATAAAATTAACTTTTATATTTATCCAATGTCCAATATGCAAACAGTTGGTATTTAATAACTTCTAAGCTAGCGCTAGGAGTAGCTGTATAAAACATCCTCCTCAATTATTAAGATTGCTTTTAAGCCTAGCAAGCTCATTCTACAATGAGTCATTAAGGCTGCGTAAATTAGAAATATCTTTACTATGATTATTTGAGTTTTGTTTTCTTAGAAAGGATGATAAAAAGCTATTGCCTTTTTCATTATTACTACTCTGAGTTAGCGCACTCAAAGACGTTGTTGCGCTAGAGAGTGCGTCCTGCAGTTGCACTGAAGATTCATCTTTGTAAAACAAAAAATTGTGGTTTTCAATACGTTTTTCTATTTCAAGGTATATTTTTTCAAATAAATAAATATCTAGAAAAAACTTTCCGTGTTATACGGAACATATCTTTTCAAGATATAATCAAAATTTTCATATATTATGAGTCGACTTTTGTATATTTTAACTACATCTAAAGAATTACCCTCATTATTGGTTTTTGCTTTATCAGTTATATGATCAAAGTCAACACCCTGAGTCTCTTACAGATTCATAATCATCAAGGTATTCAAATTTAATAGGTAGTTCTATATTAACAGGGCTCTTCAAGGTTCAGTAGTATATCTTTAGTCTTTACTAGAACATATCCCAATTTCATGAAAACAATAGCTTATAATACAATTAAAAAGCGCATTCTTAAGTTGCACTTTTAATCTAGCAAGTTCAAGCTCACTAACATGAATATTGGCGCACTCAAGAATAATTCCGTTCTTGAGACAATCTTCTGCTACATTTTCTATGTAATTTCTAAAAAATATTGAATATCTATATAGTTTCAGTGAATTTATTTTATCTACTAGTTTTGCTTTTCTTAAATCATACATTTTTTATTTCTATATGCTAAAGACAGCATCAAATATGCAGCAGCTATTGCATTAAGCGCATCATCAGGAGTTTTATTGTCCCCTTTATAAGCGTAAATATCATTAAATACAATAGAACTACTATACTTTGCAATATTAAACCCAATATTCTGTATAAAACGTTTTATTAAAGCTCTTTTATTGAAGAACCCCATTGCTTGAGTAATTTAGTTTATATTGCCTTTAATTAATAAGCCGTCTATTTAATTTTGCATTAAGCAATGAATTTTTAAATATTCTTATAGCAAAAACCCTATCTTTTTTTAATCTTTATTAACACATATTTATTTATTAATTAAATAAAGGGCCTTTTCCTTCATGATTACCGTATATAGATACCACATCATATCCATATCATCTTTTTTATGTTAAAGGGGAACACTTAGAGCATACCTTTTCATGTAAGTAGCTCTAGAGCCAAATAATCAATACAATAAATTTATATTTTTAGAATTATTTCTGTTGTTTTTTATAAGTTTTCTGTGAGCATTGGCACGTCAAATAAGCTCCTTTTTTTTAAAAAAGGAGGTTTTGGCTTTAATCTAAGCAAATAATTAATATGCTGATGCCAAAGAGCCTCTCTAACATAGTGTCAGCAACCGGCCAATGTGCTGTGGGGGCCCCAGGATGAGAAAAGGGGATATCCAATAGTCGGGGATTATTAGTAGGAATAGGAGAAGCATCGCAACTACTGCATCCTATATAACCTCGCTTATTATTCCATTTACATTTGCAAATAAATAAAATGCAAATCTTAGAAAAAGACTTGGCATTTCGCTTGCAGGTTTTGAACCCAATTTTGATATTGGAATAAACGGATTACAGCTGTACTTTAAATCTTTACAATCCAAAAAATCTAATCCGGTCAACAAATATATTATAAATATCTATAATATTGCAATACTATTTAAACTAATAGAAACATGAAAATATTAATTTATAAATTAACAAAAAACATATATGGAGTTTTCTTTATGAAAATTAAAAATATAGCAAACACATTGATAATTTTTTCATTTATCGTTTTAAATAGTTGGGGAAATGAACCAGAAATAAATAAAACAAATGAAAAAAATCCTCAAAGCCATATTTTAATATTATCAGCTACAAAAGCAGAAATGGCAGAAATAGATAAGATTATTCAAAACAAAAAATCTATTTCAATAGAAAAACATAGAAAAAAAAAGATTACCATTGGAAAAGTGCTTGATCGTAATATAATTACCATAGCTACAGGAGTTGGAAAAATAAATACCGCCTTTTGGACAAGCTTTATTATATCAAAATATAAAATTAGCCATGTAATAAATGCTGGGGTTGCTAGCGGGATTTATAGCAATAAAAACAAATTCCTAAAAATAGGAGACATTGTAATATCTACAGAAACAATAAACCACGATTTTAATCTGCATAGATTTGGCTATGGAATTGGGCATGTTCCAGAACACCCTAAAAAATTCAAAGCAAACATTTAACAATATAAAAACAGACAACATGACATCTTATATGGGCTTAATAATTACTGGAGACCAATTCATTGACCATCAAAATTTTCAAGAAATCTCAGAAGAATTCGAAAACGCAATTGCAATATATATGGAAAGCGCCGCAATGGCTCAAGTAGCATTACAACTTTAAAATTCCTTTTATAATAATCCGGGGGATATCCGATATAGTTAATAATGAAAATAATTATAATGATTATAAAAAATTTTTAAAAAAGCTTCTTCAAACTCGGCAAAAATAGTAGAAAAATTAATTAAATTAATGTAAATACATAAATAACACACGAATTATGCAATTTTTGTTTTTTATATGTTTGCATTTAATATTATTAATATTTAATACTTAAAGGTGGTAGCAAATAAAATAGAATTTATACAATTAAAATTGTATAATAAAATTGAGAATTTAATTATGAATACAAAAATTATCCTCTTAAAATTAATTTGCTTTAGTATTTTGCCAATATTAGCTCTTCTTATTGTCAATTTTCTTATTAAAGGACATTTCATTAAGAAAATAAATTTAAATAAAAAAAAAGATAATAAGTAAAAAAACTCCGTAGGTAGCAATAAGTGCTATAATAAAAAAAATCAATAGAAATAAATATAAATTAAATAATTTCAATAGAAAAAAAATAAAAATTTGAATTCAAAGTAAAATTAAAAAAATATTTTGATTTTTCCCAAATTCGTAGTAGCTTACAAATTGATTAAAAATTCCCATTTGGTTAGCATATATGAATGATAGAAAAAACAATTTAAAATTTAAAGCTTGAAAAAAAGAAATTTATAAAAATAAACACAAACTATTTAAAGATCAAAAAATTTAATTGGGGAATTTATATTTTTGCAATGTTGTCCTGGCTTTTATTTTTTTTTTTATTATTATTATTATTATTATTATTATTACTCATTATTGGTATTATTGAATATGGGAAAATCCTATTAAAAATGTCCTGTGCTGATTCATCTATTATTATCAAATTAATCTATTTACCACAAAGCGATTTATCCTTATATCAAGAACAAATATTGTTTTACTATCTTTGGTTTTATTGTTTTTAAAATCATATGGGTTGTCAATTAAGAAAGAAAGGAATTGTTCGAGAATTTGAATTTGAGAGGATTAAAAAAGAGAAATTCAATGAACTTGAGCTTGATTACTATCCTAGCAGTGGTGGAGGCGAAGAGGGCGGTGGAGAAAGTTGTGGATCAAATAAGAACTTTTGTTCACAACTTGATGCATTTTTAGAAAAACTAAAAAGAGAGACTTCAGCGCCGTCTTGTGTAGGAGTTGTATAGTGAGTGGCGTTAGAAAAAGACTCTCAGATATGTCTACACGTATGATCAACGTTTTTAAGGATCCTAGCCCTTTAAGATTTTATAAAGGCACTGTTGTAAAACTTGAAAATGACGATTTTTATCAAAGAGTATTTGATAAGAATAAGTACACCGAATTTGCTGGAGTAATTATTGACATAAAACCACAAGAACTTGCAATGCTTTATGACTTCAATATATCTGATATTCAAGGGTATTCTAAACTTTACACATATCAAGATCTTAACTTTGAACTAAAAGACCGAATATCAATTTCGGATTTAGTTTACTTTGAAATATTTTAGTACATATCTTAGCTCAAAAGAATTGTCTTTTATATATTTTGTAGTAGTCTTTTTACATTCATTTGAAGATTTTTCTTCAGGAATAATATTATGTATTGAAAATACCTATTTTTTCATTATATTGTTCTATTTTTAATCTCAAAGATTTTATCAATTCTTTATCTATTGAATTGATTCTAGAGTTTCCATCCATTTCTTCTATTATTTCAATTGGATTTTTTAGTATTCTTTTCTTTAATTTTTCGATATTTTTGCTGTTAATATAGTTTTCATAAGTTAACTTATGTATTAATGATTTACATACATAGTAAGATTGGATTTTATTTTTTCTTTCTAATTTTATTGTTTTGTTACAATACTTCTCTAAATGGGATTCATTTTTAAATAATTTAATACAGTGAATATTATTAGTGTTATTAGTGCTTTATCTTCATTGCCTATTTCATTTTCTGTTGAATCTTTGTTTTTTGATTTTGCAAAAATTTTTCTAAATTCCGAAGGATAAAATGCTATTTAATCAAAAGCTTTTTTAAAATTTTTAATGTTAAGTGAATATTGTTCAAGCATGTAAATTTTTTCTCGTTGATATTTTAGTCATATTATTGATATAATGACCGTAATATAGTTACTTATATTATAGTTAAAAAATTTGTTTTTTAAATTATAATAGGCTTTATCTTAAGGGTTTTGGTTTTTACTGATGAATTTTAAAGTTGATGAAATTTTTTCTGAAATGATACTAAAAAAGCTTAATTCTGGTGAGATAGGAATTAATAATTTTGAATCCATTAAATATTTTCCTTGTGATAATCATGAAAATATTTTAAATATTTCAGATAAAATTTTGAGTTTTAAGTTTAACAAAGGTTTTGTTGAAGATAATTTGAAAAAATATTTTCGGGATTATTCTAAGTTTTTGAATTCAGAAGAAGGTGATTGTTATATTTTTTCTTCTTGTGAACTTGAAAATTTGGGACTAATGCTTTTCCCTTATCTTTCTTTTGGGATATTAAATGGGGGCTCTGCAACAAGCTATTTTGATCTAACTAAAAATAGAAGGTTAAATGAAGATTTATATGTGCTATATGAATCTAAAATACTTGAATTTAAAGAAAAATTTGGAGAGTTTCCAAAGGGTATAACCCCAGCTTATATTAACAAAGACGGTAGTTTCGGATTTTCATTTTTGGCTTTGAAAATCAGGCACCTTTTAATGGTTGCCAAAAGATATGAATCTTTTTATGGTAGAAGGATTAAGCCCTCAGTATTTCAAATGACTAGTTGCAAAACGGATGAATTTATTTCAAAGTTTTTGGATGATTTATTTGTAGATGATTTTATTAAAAGTGTAAATTTTTGCAATTTTAATAAAGAAGATATTTTTACAGCTGTCCAACCTTTAGTTTATTGTTATGAAAAACTAAATAGTTCTAATTATCAATATTTTACTTTTAATGATAATACTATTTTAGCTTTGCCTGCAGGCCATGGTCAAAATTTTAAAATTTTAAAAGACATTTATTTACAGCTTTATAGATCTGGAAAAAGATTCATATATATTGGCAATGTTGATAATGTGGGCTTTACAATTAATTTTAAAGCACTTGCTGTAATGGCTTTAACTAATTGTTCTTCTGGATTTGAATTTAGCTTTAAAAGCAAGACAGATTTTAAGGGGGGGGTATTGGCGGTAAATGGTGAAAATCGTTTAACTTGTGTTGATATTGGTGGAGGGATTTCTTCGGAGATTATACAAGGGTTTGAAGATAAAGGTAATGAATTATTATTTAATTGTGCTACCGGGCTTTTTAATTTAGAGTATTTGATAAAAAATATTGATCAAATAATAGAAAAAATGCCCATTAGAATTATAGAGCAAGATAAAGAAATTGGTAAATATGTTTCGGTTGAGCAAATAACGTGGGAAGTGTTAAGATTAATGGAAAATCCATTAATCTTAACGGTTGACAGGAGTAAAAGATTTCTTCCTGCAAAGTTATTTATCGATATGTTGCTTAATAGCAACTATCTTGAAGATAGTTGCGGATATTGTTGTAGGAAGAAAGGTAATAATTCTAGTTCTAATAAAGATTTATATTGTTCTCTTTCTGCTTTGTTGTCAAAAGATTATGGTTTGATTAGTGGATGTTGTAAATGGACTTTTTGAAAGCTTTCTTTTTTCTTTTTTTTTGTTTAAATTTATTTGCGATAGAATCTTTGCCAGAAATAGATTATGAATATTTTAACAAGGATAAATCAGATCTTGTAGATTTAAAGGAATTTTTAGGTGAATTAGATTTTCAAACTATTCTAAAAGATAGAAACTTATTTATTGGAATTAAAAATTTAACAAGTTTTAAGAAGGTTCAAGAACTTAATGCTGATGATATTAAGAGAATAAAAAAGATTAATCCGATTGGTATAATTTTATTTAGAGAAAATTTAAAAGATGCTGAGCAGACAAAAGGATTGATTAGTGCAATAAGAAGTTATATTGGACATGATATTTTTATTGCTATTGATGAAGAGGGGGGAATAGTTAGTAGAGCTAGTGAAAATAAAAAAATGGGGGTTTATAATTTTCCGGCCATGGAGTATGTAGGGGCTGTTAAAGATTTGCATCTTATTTATAAAATTGGCGAAGTTCTTGCTAAACAATTGCGTAGACTGGGTATTAATTTAAATATGGCTCCAGTTGCCGACATAAAATTTGCACCACATACTCCTTTACTAAATAGAACATTTGGGGGATATTCTGCTTATAATATAGGACTTATGGTAGAGGCTTTTATTGATGGTATGCAGAATCATGGAGTATTTTCAGCAATTAAACATTTTCCTGGATTAGGAGGAACAACTATAGATACACATAAATATTTAGCGTTTTTGCCTTATAGTAAAAGCTTTTTAATGTTAAATAATTTTGTACCTTTTATTTTTGGTAAGGCTGCTAAATTTATTATGATTGGACATGTTAATGTTCCTAAGATTTCTAAAGATATAACTAGCATGTCTAAAAACGTTGTTAATATTATAAGGGAAAATTTAAATATTACTAGTATTATGATGACAGATTCTTATAATATGGGGGCAATTACAAGAAGTTTTTCTAATATTAAAGATGCTATTAAAAAGTCCTTAAATTCAGGTATAAATATAATCCTTGTTCCTTAGTAAAAAGAGTAAATTCTCTTAAAAGAAGTCGATAATTTAGATTAAATATTGGATATGAAATCAATTTTAAATTTTAAGGCAATGGCCAATACGGAATGTCGATTTTAATAAATTACGTTTGGGGGGAGAGGATCAGGGGTGACGAATTTACATCCAGCATTACTGAGGAGCTATAAGATATAGAAGACGTGTTTATACTTTTTTTAAGTCTTATTGATGATAATGAATTAAAAGAATTTTCATTCTGGTAAAAACCATTTATACATAATTGTGTTCTTAACCTCGCTTATAAGCTTATAATATTAGCTACAGCTTTTGCATAATAATTTTCATCGTATAATTCCATATTAAATCCTCCTAAATTTTTTAATTTCGACTTATGGCTTTGTTTCCAAATACTGCTACTTTTATTAAATAAACATCATTGCTAATTTGACGTGCATCAGATAGCGCTATCACATCAACAGTTGCCTTATTAGCTCCAGAAATCTTTTCTAGAGCTCCATCTTTATTGAAAATAAGTTTGTCTTTTGCTTTATCGCTAGAATCCTTTGTAACTAAATAACCTTCAAAATTATTGGTAATTGGGACAATAGTAGCTGTTTTACTAAACTCGTCTATATCAGTACATATTCCATATAAGTCTTCACCGCCTCCGGCCTCAACATGGGGCTCATAGTGAATTTCATCCTTTTTTTCTTCTTGAATAACTCTTTTAACCCCTCTGGCTTGTACGGATACTCCGAAAATGGATGATTTTCTAGTTTGTCAACCACACACACTGGTTCTAGAACCCCTAGAGGCAAAAAATTGTATGTTTTTATCTCTAAACTCTAAGGAATTACCCAGCAAACTAGAATCTTGTTGTGGATTTTTCATAAACTTTTCTAGTTTACTTCGCTTTTCTTGATACTCCTTGATACTCTTTTACTAATTGTGTTGTATCTGCCATTCAATTCCCTCCTTTTATTCTCTTTAGCCTAACCATCACTATTAGGATCATCACTTAGCATTAATTATTTTTCTAAAAATCCTTTGATTTTTTTCCACCTTGTTGTAAATCGGCATAATTTTTGCACGAGTTCATTTCAAAAACGGCACAAATAATAAATATTGTTTTAATATTCATAATTATTCCTTAAGTTATTATTCCTTAAGTAATTGCTTGCAGGAGGTTATGTTACATGGGTAAAATCTGGTAATTTAAGATCTGTAAAAGATAAATACAATAATTTAATCCAAGATCTTAGAGAGCTTAAGTATTCTTATATTTTTTCACCAATCCGATTTAAAACCTTATCATTGTTTGGCTATAATTATTATATTAACGATGAATAATTATAAAATATTAATGAATAATGTGCCAATAGCTAAAATCATAGCATTTGAGGTAACTAAAGAGTTTGAAGAAAAATATGAAGTTAAAAACTTAAAATTAATTTCTGAAGGATTAAATATTGATTTTGAGCAACATAGAGTTGAAGTTGCTAAAATTAGTTTAAAAGAAATTTCAAAAGAGCCCGGATATACTATTTCATATAATTTTGGGGTTTTTAGTGATGATTTAACAAATTCCTTTAAACTTCTTTATAAGATTCACTATTCTTATAAAGAAGTTTAAGAAAAACTTTTCAATATATTTTTTTATTTTAAATACATTCCATCAAAAAATGGAATGCTTAAAACATATATCAGTAATACATCTAATTTTAATATTTATTTCAAATAAATATTAAAATTATAAAAAGCCTTCCTTTAACAGAAGACTTTAATTCTAAATAATTAATCTTATTATAAGATATATCTTTTTATTTTCTTATCTATTAAAAATCACAAATCTATTACCAGAACAGATTTCGTTTTTTGAAGAATCTAAAAAAGATTTTGTTTTTTGAATAAGTTGTTCTATCTCTTTTTTTAGTTCTCCTGCTTTAACTATCTTAGAAGAAGAGGTATTTAACTGCCTTAAAGCATTATCCATTTCATTTTTTGATTGTCTTGCGAAGCTTAACAAAAATGTACAAATTATTAATACTTATTGTTTTGTCTTCCTTTTCATGCGATTTAAGTAAATCTGAACAAAAAATCAACTAAGCATATTAGACTTATTAAAGCAGCCTAAACCTTCTATCTTTTGAGCTTATCTATGAGCTTATAACATATGAGCTTATAACATATGAGCTTATAACAAGAGCTCTCTTCAATAGATAGAAGACCTTAAAATTATTAAGCCTCATACGATTTATTTGCTCCTAAATAATTCTCATATCCTTTTATTAAAGACAAAATATAATCTTCTCCTTTTTTGTTTTTCAATACTTTAAAATCTCTAAGTAAAGTAATAAAATCTTCTTTGGTTAGTGAATAAAGGTTAGCCACAATAAAGTTATTTTCAATTTCTTTTTCCTTAAAAAATTCATCTTTCACATCTAGATTTAGTATTTTATTGACTTTTTCTTTACTAAACTCAAAATATTCTAAGTAAAGCAAATATTTAAAGTTCTCGGGATCATTTTTAGCTATTAGCAAGGAAGTATTTTTTACTAAAGTTAAGTATAGCGGGTTAGTTAAAATATCTTTTTCTTCAGGTTGAGGCATTGGACACTGGTATAAATATGATTTTTGAACATGTATATTAACAAATCTTCTGATCAAAAAATCAAATGTTAATGAATTAAAAATAGATATAATAAATAATTTTTTATAAATAGATATTGGCGTTTTCTCATAATTTATATACATTGAATCTGAGCAATAACAATTTTTAGGAGAAAGTGTGCTGATCATAGTTCTTTCATCTGTATTTCTTGCAATATCTCTATAGAATACTCTTTCAGTTTTATATTGATCATCTTTAGTTAATACCTTTTCTAAGTCTTCTTTATCTATCCATAAAAGCTTAGAACTTTCTTTTGCATCATCACTAGCAAAAAATCTTGAATTAAGCTGATAAATATTGGCTCCAGAATAAAGAAATATAAAGTTTTCATTATTATATGTTTTTAGTAAAGATTTACGATTATTAATACTTGTGTTCAAACCTCTTGTAAAATCAATATACTCTTCTGATAGAGTACTAAATCGACTAAACATCTCGTTAATAAGCTTAAGCTCAGCGCTATCTCTAAATTCTATTATTGATTCTTGAATAGGAGATAGTTTTCTAATTTGGTCTATGTTTAATTCAATTCCTTTATAAGAATCATCTTTACCCTCTTTTAAGTCTCTAGTTGTTTCTTTTAAAATATTATCACTACCCTGAATCATGAATTTTGCTTTAAAATTTGATGCAGGGGCTTTGATATTGCTAAGTTGAAATATTGCAAATTTAAAGCGAGAATCCACATCTTTAAATCTTTTTTTATTTTCAAATTGATAAATATAGTTAAGTTTATAGTTATTAAAAATATGCTTTCTTATCACTCTAGAACTATATTCACTCCAAAGACCAGAGGGAGCTAGATAAGTTAAATTGCCTCCTGGTTTCATTAATTTTAAATTAAATGCAACAAAATATCTAAAAAGATTGGGGCCTCCACCACCAGAAAAGTCTTTAAAATCGAATTTATAAATATTGTTAATGGCAGTTATACTATTTTTTTCTTCATTGTATTCAATATTTAAAGAGTGATTATCTTTACCGAGCATTTCTTGTTTTATTTTGTTTTGTTCTTTTATGCTTAGTCTTCTGTAATTAGGAATATGTTTTGAAAAAAATTCTGTTTCATTAAACTTAGTTTCCTCCCATGGAGGATTTCCAATCACAATATCAAATCCTTCTTGAATATCTGGAAATTCAACTCCATAGTGGAAAAGTTTATAATAGCTACTCAATTTTCTAATTTTATCTATTTTTTCTTTATCTTCAGTAGAAGTTTTATTGCTTAATATGTTTTCAATTAAAGTAATTACAGTTGTAATATCACTAAATTCTATTTTTAAAGATTTGTCAAAAGATAATGAATAAAGCTTAATTAAAGAAAATATTATCCTTAAATTATCTGTATCTTCACTTTCTTCATATTCTTTGTATATCTTTTTGGATTTTTCTATATCTTCTTTAGTAGTATCGTTAATACTTTTAATTTTTTGGTAGCTATCTTCTAAAATAGTTGTAATTTCTTTAATTCTTTTTTTAAATAACGAAAATCCACTTTCAAATTTTTTTTTTGCAATATCAAAAAATTCATCTTTGGTATACCCTAGCAGAGCATTTCCTACTTTTATGTGATGCTCAATAAAACTTAGTGGTGTTCCAAAGATGAAGGTATTAATCCACAAACTTAGCATAGTAATTTCAACTGAAATAGGATTAATATCAACACCATAAATACATTTCTTTAATAGCATCCTTTTAAGCACTAATTCTTTACTTATAGTGTCCTGAACATCATATTCTTCACTTTCTTTAAGAATAGCTCTATATTCTTTATCAAGCTCTTTTTTTACATCTTCAAATTTATTTAGCTCATACCATACTTTTTCTGTTAAATAATCTAGACAAGAAATTAAAAAATGACCTGAACCACAAGAATTATCAATGATTTTTATATCTAAAGGGGACTTGGTTTTAAGCTGTTCTTCAATTGCAGATGTAACCATAAAGTCAGTTAAGTCATCGGGTGTATAATATGCCCCACTTTTTTTTCTATCAAGGGATCTGGATGTAAGATAAATATTGTTTTTAAAATATGTCGCAACTTTGTTTACTTTTTTATTTTTAAGCTCTTCTTCAGTGCGAATTAGATAAACGCCGTCTTCGACAATGCGATGAACAGTAGTATCTGCAATTCTTAGGTCATATTCAAGTAGAGTTTCGTACAATTCTCCAAAACTTTTGGGATCTAGCTTTGAATACTCTACAAATTTTTTATTTTTAATATTTCCTTCTTCAAAGAAAAGTATTTTAACTAGTATTTCTTCAAGTTCGCTAATACTTAATAAATTTTCATTATTTAAATATTTAACCTTATCTTGTGCAAATAATCCCCCATTAAATATAGGAAATTTTATTGAATCACTTCCTTTATCAAGTAAATTAAAAATTGTTATTATTTTTTTATATCCTAATTTATTTTTTGTATTTTCATCATAAAAAAAATATCTAAAAGATATAGAAGATCTATATAACTTGTTTTCTTCTAATATTTTCTTAAATATGTCGTTATCTTCAATATATGCAATAAAAAATATTCTTAAAATAAAAATAATTGATTCTTCAAGAATACTAGTCAAAATATGTTGAGTAATTTCTTTGTTTGATATTTTAAATTCTTTGTCATATATATTTTTTGCAATTTTAAATACTATAGAATCGTCAGGCCTCTCATAAAGTATCTCTTTTAAAGTTTTTTGAATTATCTCTTTTTCTTTAGTTATTTGTTCCTTTTCGACTTCTATTACATTGTTTGTCTTTAGGTATCTTTCTTTTCTTATAAGGTAGCTAAATAAATCAAACCATTCTTGTTCTTTGTATTCTTCTTTTTCTTCGATTTTAGAAAAATCAAATTCAATATATCTTTTTTCTCCATAAAGTACTTTCGATTTGTCATATAATCTCCACACCTTACCATTTGAAAGTATTCCATAATGTTTTTGATATTGATTTAGATATCTATATAGCTGATCCTCTGCTTCTTTTATTGTATTTTTAATATCAAAACTAAACGATGGACGCTTAATTTCTACTATAAGTAAGATATCTTCGGCTGGAATAGGATCATTATTTTTTTTAGCTTCTTCTAGTTTATTATTAAAATCTACTTTGTCTTTATCATTTTCAAAAAGTAATATATCTACTCTAGACTTCACCCCATCTATTTGACCACCTTTTTGTTGCTCTACTGAATAATTTAGTTCTTCAAATATAGATTTTAGTAAAGACTCTATATTTGCTTCTGTTGAATTATCGTCTATTGACAACAGCTTATTTTTTACAAAAATAAAAAAGGCTTTTAGCTTATTAATATTTTCTTTTTTTATAAAATCTTTTGATAGTTCTTTATAAAGAGATATATTTGGATCATTTGTTTTTACAATGCCATTAGTTTTCATTATTTTATTTTATCATTTATAAATAATTGAGCTCAAAAGTTGAATACCATTGCTAATCAAAACATTTAATTATAATTTTTGATATTAATTATTTTTTAAACTTTATTCTTTTTATAATTAAATTAAAAAATAAAGAACTTAAAAATGAAATTAATTCTGTCGAAAAAAATTTGTAAAAAACATATCTAATCAAACACATCTTCTTTTTTTTCAATGTTCACTATATCACAATAAACTTATTATTGAAAGTAATTCACTGCAAATTAGAACAACTAAAAACAGTACTTAAACGAATAAAGCTACAAGTAAGAAGTTTTTAGACAAAGTAAAGGGAACAAATACTGATCTTGGTAAAAAAGTGGGCTAGTAATGAAAATATAAAAAAGCTTTACTTAAAAGTGCTACCTACTGTAAGTAAAAAAGAAAACATTGATAATAATAAAAATATAAAAGCTATTTTGATTTTATTACCCAAGTACAAATTATTAAGTCCTATGTAGCCAAAAGGTAAACACAATAAAAATGCTATTAATCCCAAATAAGATTGTTTGTTTTGTCTATTTTTAGTCCTACAAGCGGCACAAATTTTGTCATAATTTTTAATTAATCTTTTGCAAGAAAAACACTGCTTATTATTATTAAAATATTTATTCAACATTAATTCTCCAAACAAAAATACAACTTATAAAATTGTAACATTCATTATAAAAAGAATTTATTAATTTTGCTATTTTAGCTTGATAGTAATTAAAAGATTTTGTTTCCATTTTAGGATATCACTAGGATTATAGTATTATTTATGAATTTAGTATTGTGACCACCAGTATGTTATAGTAAATCTCCAAAATTTTCAAAAAAATTAATAAAAATTATATATCTTTTAAATTAAAATTAAGGGTTTTTATTAGAAAATAATCTACTAAAAATTGAACAATCAAAAAAAAACGGCACTTTCAATATTCAAATTATTTTGTGAATGAATTGTAAATAATGTAGTGCCTCATAGTATACTTAATGTCTAAATTTTATAAGTATAGCAAATATGAAAATAAACGATATAAATTTTATACATATAAAAATAACGCATTGAATAAAAAATACAAATAATCAGAAAAATAATTGCAAACTAAGGGACAATTTTTTTAAAAAATGACATTCTTGTTATATTTCTAATTTTTAATTTTGGGTTTTTATAAGCTACCAGTTATTCTTAATAAATCGTCTTCTTTCATTATGTATGTTTCTTTAAGATAAGTTGTCTTATTGTCTGTTGATGTATTAGTAATCATAGACGGGCTAAAATGTACATAGTTTCTATAACTTGATACAAAAATGGAATCATTAAAATCATGGCTATTTTGTTTATTTTGGTTTGTTCTGTTATCTTTTACTCTAAAGATACCCCCGTATTCAATCGCCTCTTTAAATCTATAAATTTTGTCTTTTTGAATTTCTGCTATTTTCGTATTTGCTTCAGTAATAATAATATTTCCGTTATTTTGTTTTTCTATTTTTAAGATAGTTGCGCTATGGGGTGGATCGTCTATATTAGTAGTGGCATTTGAGCCTTGGGTAGTAATAGTAGTTTCACTTTTAATTTTAAATGCTTTAATTTCGTTTGAAAATTGAATATTTGTTTGAGACTCATTTTTTTGATATTCTTTTATTTTTTCTGTATCTAATGCGCTTATTTGATTATTTTGTTCAGATTTGCTTAAATTGCAAGAAAAGAATATCAAAATAACAAGTATTAATAATTTTTTGTGCATTTTTGTTAAGCCTCCTTTTTTAGTTTGCAAAAGTTAATAATATTAATATTAATATTATAATTATATATATTGATTTTTACCAATCGTGTTTGTAAACTTTTGCTCCCAATTTTTAATTTTTTAATTTTCATGGTTAAAAGTTTATTTTTTCTTGAAAATAAACTAAAGTTTTAACTTTCATGTTTAAAGTTTTAGTTTTCACAATTAAAGTTTGGGGCCAAAATTATCTATACTAGTTAAAAATTATAT
>NZ_CP179500.1:0-31142 GCF_030438115.2 Borreliella japonica | reverse complement strand
CTCTTTAACAAACTGATTTTTTCATTAACATCATTTTTCTTGTTACATTTTTTATTTAAAAAGGCAATTTCGGATTGTAAATCTTCTATTTTTAAATGCATGTTGGCTAGTTCAATGCTTGCATATTGTTTAAATGCTCGTATAAATTCTAATTCTAAATTAGAGCGCTCTAAATCTAATTCTCCTTTAATTTTTCTAGCTTTAGCTTCAGATTTAAAAGTTTGTGCTACAAGGTGTTCAAAAGTATCTTCACTAATTGTTACTCTAGAATTATCACCAACAGAAGTTTCCCCATTCTCCCATTTTTGTCTCATTCTCCATACATTTACTCTAGAAACTCTAAGTTTAGATGCTATTTCTCTATCATCCAATAATCCTTCTCTAAAGTACGCAACATAATCATTAAAAGAACGTTTAACTTTTTTCAAAAAATTTCTCTAAAGTAACAAAATTAACAAATTGTTACTCTAAATAGTAAAGCAATTTGATGAATTGTTAACATAAACTGATAACTTCTTTATACCTATGACTGGTGTTTAATATTTATTGGCTTTTATTGATATAGCTCGCTTCTATTTCTAAATCAAAGATTATGAAAATAGCAGTTCACTAATTTATTGTACTTTTAAAAACCTTGACTTTATAAGTTCGTAAAAACCCTTCATTGCATTCATAAGATAATTGCTTGTGAAAATTCTCTTGTCATAGTAGTGTATACTTATGAATAATATATCTGCGAAATTTGTAATCACAAATAGTTGTTTTCGTTTTACTACTTTTTTATTAATCTTATTAAGAAGAATACTAACAAAAACCAAAAATTCGATGGATTTATATTCTCCTAATCTTTCCAAACATTTTTCTAGCATTCCTTCCTTGTAGCTAAAATCAAAATTCATATTTTCGGAGATTTCATATTTTTTTATTAGACGTTTATCTTTCAAAATTTCTTGAACAAATTCCTTTTCGGGTTTTAAAATTTTATTTATTATTTCATTAATACTTTTTCCAGTTTTATAGAGCTTGCGTATTCCCTTTTTTACTTCTTGATCTAAATTATCATAAAAATCTGAAACTTTATTAACATGCATATTGTCTATCATATGATGATTATAGCAAAAACACAATTATATATGCTAAAATTTTAGCAAAGGAGGAAATTCCAAAAACCATTGAAAAATGTTTACTATTAAACTTTAACCAATCATTTTAGCGAAATTAATACTCATAAATGAAAAACAAGACTAACAAATAGTCTTGTTTTTTGTAATTTATGCTTTCGAAAACCATTCCTCTTTTAATTTAAAAACTAATCTTTGGGCAAATCAGCCAAAATTTGTTTTAAAATCTGTTTAACCGCACTAGCTTTGTCTTTAGAATATGCTTCTCTAAACTTATCTCTTGCTTCTTCTCCATATTTCTCAGAATAGTCAATCTTATCAGAATCTAGTTGTATTAAATAATTAAAAATCGAATCTGGATCTCCTACTATAAGTTTAATCATATCCTCAGATAGTAAAATACTATCTGAGCTTATTTTAATTTTTATAAGATATTCTATAACATCAAGAGCATCTAAAAAAACACTTTTTTCTTTAATTCCAATTTTTCTTAAATCTCCTCTAATTCTAGGAGCATCGGAAAAAATATGACTTTTTTCATACTCATTTTTAAAATCATAATTATCTAGTCTTTTATTTATTAAATTAAAATCTTCTTCAGAAAAAGATCTTTTAATCTTTGCATAATTTTCTTCTACATTTGCACCCAAATTTAATACAAATAAAAACAAAAATATTAAAAAATTAATTTTTTTCATATCCCCTCCTAACTTTATTATCTAAATTTCAGCAATATTAACTTAAACAAGAAAACAAGACTAACAATGAGTTTTGTTTTTGGTAATTTATGTTTCCGAAAAACATTTTTTATTCTTTTGTGTTTTCTATAGTATTTTTAAGCTCTTCTTCAATCTTTTTAATTGCATTATCTATAACTTTTTTTGCAAAATCATTACTATCAGTACTATCACTATTAGAATAACTTCCATTTAAGCCTAATTTGTTAGCACACTGCCAAGCTTGCTGCCCAATGTTACCTTGTTTTTGAACTCTTGCACCAGCAGTTTGTCCAGTTGCACCGTCAACTTGTTCTTTTAACTTTTCAAATTCCTTTTGAGCCGCTTCTAAAGCTTTTTTTCTTTTCTCTATTTTTTCCTTTAAAGCTTTCTCAAGGGTTTCTAATTCCTTTTCAAGCTCTTTCTTGTCTTGCTCTTTTTTATCCTTTAATTTCTCTTTTAATCCTTCTAATTCTTTTTCATAGCCAGAATATGTTTCAAGAGTAGTTTTATCACCTGAGGCATTTATCTTTTTCTTTAATTCTTCTATTTTTTTCTTTAATTCTTCTTCTACTTCTTGATTTTTATTATTAACATCTTGAGCTACTTGATGTTGTAGTTGCCCTTGTGGCTCATCAGCTTGCATCAATTCTTCTTTAACTTTTGAAAAAACTTCTGATCCGAAGTTTTTAAGCCCTTCAGTCAACTCTTCTTTTTTTGCCTCCAAAAATCCCTTAACTTTTTGTTCTACACCTTGTTTAATTTCCTTAGTTTGTTCTTTTAAATCTTCACCACTTGCATAATTCTTGCAAGAAAGTATCAACGCAAAAACAGCACAAATAATAACCATTTTTTTCTTCATAATTATCCTCTCCTATAATTTCAAATTATATTCTATTTCAAATTCTTCTTAAGATCTTCTAGTGATATTGCATATTCAGCAGTTTTATCTCCTGAGTCTTTAATTTTATCTCCTGAAAATGTAATATGTTCAGAATCATTAATTTTCTCTATCTTTGTTATTATCTCCTTATTTTTGATACCATTTGCATCATTTTGTTCATTATTATATCCATAATACAAACTAGTTCTAAATGATCCGCCTTTAGTCATTGCTTTCACAAAGTTATTAACTTCTGACTCTTCTAATGAAAAGAGTGTAGATGTGTGTCCTCCTCCTTGATCAACATTGTTTAACCCCGTTGCAATGCCATCTTTTTCCTTTCTTATAACTAAAGTTCCGAGGTCTGTCCAATTACCACTACCAGCATCTTTATTTTTAATTTTTACAGTAAATTCAGAAAATTTTATTGTATTGCTACTTACTTGCTCACTTAAACTACCGTACTCGCTTGAACTACTTGTAAAATTTCCACAAGAACTTATCAGTGCAAAAACAACACAAATAATAAACATTCTCATTTTTTTATTCATATTTTTATTCATATTTTTATTCATAAATTACTCCATAAGTCTTAAAGATAATGCAATACCTATTATATACAATTTTTTTAAAGATTTAACTAATCAATTTTGTTACATTTCGGATTACAGAGTAACAAAATTCAAATGTAATTTTAACCAACTCCCAAAAATCTCTTCATTGCAAATGTTATACTCATTTCAAAAGAATACAAAACACATACAAATCAAATTTCAGAGTCTTTGCTATATATCAGTTAAAGTATATTATCTTTCTTATCCGACCTCCTTAGAAATTGACACTTCTGTTTATTACAGCTACTCTAAACACCAAATTCTGCTTGCAATGAGAAGCACCAAAATTTGACTAAAATTTTACGTTTTTGGTAAAATATAAATTGCAACTTTTATCTATTTTTATTACTTTTACTTAATTTAAAAGTAACACTTATGAGGAGAGGATTTTATGGACTTTAATAATTATCTTAATTTAAATAAAGACACTTCGGATTTTTTCTTCAAACTCATAAAAGATTATCAAAAAGTAATAGATGAAAACAAAATTCTAAAAAATTCTCTAGAAAATTCATCTAAAACTAAAAAAGAAAATCTAAAACCCAGTCTTAAGTTTTATATAACTCCAAAAACTAGAAAACTAATTGAAAAATGTATCAAACAACTAAAACAAATTGATCCAATATCTGGATGGTTTGTATATTTGCTTTCAATAACTGGGTGTAGGGGCACTGAAATTCAAAAAGTAAAAATGCAAGATATTACCCAGTTATCAAACAAAACTGGTGAAATTTATTACAATATAAAAGTAAATGTAGCAAAAAAAAGAAGTGTCACTTGTATTAGAGAAATTGTTATTGACTCTAAGGAGTTTGACGCTATTCAAACAGCGCACAAAAATCATTTCGAAGAAAAAAATCTTGATACAAGGCGTACTTATCTTTTCCAAAAAACCAAACATAAGTTTAAAGATAATCAAATTAGCATTATCAATATTTCTAGAAAATTCAAAAATCTTCTTAAAAAGTCGGGCTTTAAGGCAAATAAATCACTTCATTTGTGCAGAAATTTATTTATTTCAAATTTGAAGTCCAATGGTTATAATTCTTTCCAAATTAAAGAACTTATGAAATATTCTTCAACCCATGAAATTGATAATATCTACGGACTCTCTTTTGCTAACAAAATTCAAGCCTATAAATTAGCCAAAAATAGCTTAAAGCTGTAGTAAGACTATCTAAGCTTAAATATACGCTTTGAAGTTACTTTAAATAGTTTTCCATTAGGCTTTAAATCAAGTGAATCATATAATATTTCTTTCTCTTTTGTAGCAATAAAGTGTGATCCATTAACACCCTCAATTTTAACTTCACTTATTTCAAATTCATTCGCAGCCACAAAGTAATTGGAAGATTCATATCTAACACTAGTTCTAATTCCATAATAATTAAGTATCATACAAGAATCATTAATAAAACAATTTTTCTTGATGTACCCGAGTCCTAAAAATCTGCGATACGCCACATTTATTCCAAAAGCATTAAATTCAATATTCTTCAACAAACTTGTATAATAATGCAAGCATAAAAAATAACACCCCCATCTTTGTATCTCTCCAAGTAAACTCCTATTTTTTTGTTTTATTTTACTAATAAGCATTAATTAATCCTCCAATGTTAAATATTTTTTTTAATTTTTTTAGTGCCCCCATTCAAAATGGGACACTATTTGCATACGACATATTGCTCATATTGCTAGGCAAGTAAAATTTATTATTTGTTGTCGAAAGTTCCGTAAATCTATCTGCTATTGCCCTTTTCTTAGGATCGTAATTGAACACAAATTGCTTGAATCTGTAATTTACATGATTCATTAGTGGATATTTATCTAAAATTTCATTAATTTTAATTTTGAGCCGTTCTTTAATAGGTTTTTCTCTCCTTTTGTTTTCATTTTGAATTTTATCAAGTTCTAATTTTAAATTGTCAATCTCAATCAGCTTACACTCAAGATTAACAGCAGACTCATCAGTTTTAATCTCAAGGTCAATGCACTCAACATACTCTACAAATTCATTTATCCAGTCAAACTCAACTCCAGATCGATAAAAATCACTCTTTACTACCAACTCCTCAATCTCTTCAATAAGATTTATAAACGTATCATTATCATAATCACTTGAGATTAATAAATTAGACCCATTCTTTTCAATAATTTCGTTTCTTACGTTGAAAACTTCCCATTCACATTTTTGAACAAATTCTAAAACTTTTGATATCAAAGAATTATTTCTTTTTATCTTACAGTTCACCGGTGCAGCGTCTATTAAAAAGAATAAATTACAATACTCAAGTCCAGTACATGCTAGCTGCATTTGTGCTTGCACATAGTATTTGAAAAAATACTTACTACTTTAAAAATTGCCATTTTTATTGTACTCGGCTATAGCACTACTCATATAATTAGAATCACTACTCTTAATCTCTAAAAGCTCTAAATCACCATCCTTATTTATAAACCATCCATCAATTGTTGAGCCTACTAAAGTTGTAAAACCATCCATTTTTTTGAAATAATTATATTTATCAACACCGTTGGCATATTTGTTTTTATACAAAACATCAATATTATCACCGTGAGCTTTAACAAACTCTCTAAATCCTAGATTTTCCAACTCTTTACCCTTGAGCATATACAAATTCTCTTCAAAAGGCATACTCATACCAAAATATTTAAGCACTCTGTTTATCATCAAGTCTTTAAGTCCAGCTCCACCAATTAGAACAGTACCCACTTCACTAGCTCCATATTTATTGAGTTTGTTTCTCTGCACGCTAAAATCAATATTTCGATTAAACTTAAAACATTCTTGACTGCTTATTCCTGGTAATTTTTTGCCTATCTTGCTTAATTTGCTTTTTTCTTTAGTGGAAGAGGATTTTTCCTCAAATATTTCACAACCAATAAAACTTTGTTGCTCAGCATGTATCATGTGGAATCCTCCATTTTGCATATTATCTTGAATATTTAAATTATTATTTTTTGAAACTTCTGTCATTTTAAGTTTCCTCCTATCATTTTTTAGTTACTAATAACTATATAGCAAAAACTATTTTTACCAAGTTTTTTAAAAGTTAAGTTTGGCTACCAATTTAGAATTAAAATCAATTTGTCTTTTTACAAAAAAAGAACTCATTTAAATTCTTTGGTTATAAAATTCAAATAAGTTCTAATTTAAAACAAATCAAAAATATAATATTACTTTTTAAGAAGAATGTTATTGTTCTAATAACATTCTTCTTAAAAAGTAAATTGTGCATTATCTTATTATTTAATGAATTGTAAATATTTCATAAATAAAGCATTTAAAATTGGTCCAAGAATTGCTGCTGTTAGTATCATAAAATGTATTAATCTGTTTCCCATATTAAGATCTTTGCGCAAATTTTTTACTTCAATGTCAATCTTGGTATTTAAAATAGATATATCTTTTTCTAAATTCTTCTCTACAATATCAATCTTATTGCTTAAACCATCTATTCTTGCATTAAATTCATTTTTTACGTTATCTATCTTAGTATCTAAACTATCTATTCTGGTCTCTAAATTCTTTTCTACGAAATCAATCTTATTGTTTACACTATCAATTCTTGCATTAAGTTCATTTTTTACGTTATCTATCTTAGCATCTAAACCATCAATTTTAGTATTAAGTTCACTTTTAACACTATCTATCTTAATGTCTAAATTAGATATATCTTTTCTCAAATTCTTCTCTACATCAATTATTTTCTCTTTTAAATATTCAAAGTTGTAATTATCATTATGAAGAAAAACAAAATCTATTGCCTCCTCACTAAACCCTATGTTTAAAAATTCATTTTTAATACTTTCTATATTGTATGTTCTATATGCTAAATTGTTCATAAATTATCCTTTTAATGCTTTATATTCCTTCATAATTTTTTTAATCATTTCTTTTTCATCACTAAATAATTTATCTAATAAAAATCCTGTAAATTTAGCATTGCTCTTATAAAATTCGTAACTTTCTTGCTTTTTAAGTTGAAATCTTAAAGGTTTTATTGGATTTTGATTAGATTTTTTCAAGACTGGACTTTCCTTGTCTTTCAATACACTCAATATTAGTCTAAATCCATTATCTAATACATATTGCTCCTCAATAACCCCTGCTTCTATTGCATTAGCAATTTTTAAATAGTTATACGCTTGAGTTTTTGCAACATCATAATCCTTTATAAAAGCATCGAAACTTTTGTACCCATCAATCTTATAATATTCATTATCTTTAATTTCTTTTAAGATTTTCATACATGCTATTCTATTAGAAACCCCTTCTCTAAGGTTTACATATAATTTCTTTTTCAAAATATTATAACGATCTATTTCAACACCATTTTCACCAACATTAGAAGAATCTACAAGTAATGCATTTCCTTCAGAATCAATATCTCTTTTATTGATTATTAATTTTGTATTATTTTTCATAACAATCCTCCTTAGTTATCCGTTCAACATGATGAACAAATAAGTAAAATTATTTTAATTTTGTATAAAAATTCATTAATGAGTTTTTATACTCTTTTATATAATCCATTTGAAGATCTAAATAGGAGAATTGCAAGTAATTCTCCTATTTAGATCTTCTCTTTCAGATATCATTCCTAAAAAATTTTCTTTAGAGTTTAGCATTTCCAATAATTGTTTATGTGTATTATTTTTTTTAAATCTCGTTATTATAAAAAAAGTAGGTAATTCTAAACCTATTTTTTTCATAAAAAATTTCAAAAGATCAAAACTTTCAACGGTCCATTTTTCTGCTGTCAAGGGAACAATGACATAGTTACAACAAACTAAAGCATTGGTTAAAGTAAAATCCAAACTTGGAGGAGTATCAATTATAACAAAATCATACTCAACATATAAGTGTTTAAGCTCATTTTTTAATCTAAATTCGTCAAAAGTGCATTTATAGCCAAAAGCATTTATGCTGTGTAAAGTTAAATAACTAGGTATTAAATCTAAATTATTTGCAACATTAACAATTGACTGATTAATATCTAATTTTTCTATCAAAATTTCATATATATTGTTTTTTCGCAAATCTACACTAGATTTTTGTATATTATCATAATAATAACTAGTGGTGGATGCTTGAGTATCTATATCTATTAATAATACTTTATATTTTTGAACTAGCAAGGTTGCATATATTATTGAACTTGTGCTTTTACCAACACCGCCTTTGATTGACACGATTGTAATTATTTTAGGTTTTTTATTATCCATTTCGTTAGTGGTCCTTGTTCGGGGTATTTTTTCCCATAAAATTCATATACTTGTTTTTCCAAATCTGTAAACATACTAAATAATATTTTGTTGTAGTGATTACTCATTCTCTCTTTATATAATAAGCGGTATAATCCCTTGAAATAAAAAAACACGCTACCTGCTTTAAATCTAACTTCCATATAATATGCCCTTGCAAAGCCGTAGGATTTTCTAGTTCCGTTTTTTTCATACTTTATAATTGCCTTTTTTATTGGTTTTCTAAAGCCGTAATAAATTCCTAAAAATTTATCTCCTTCTTTTTCGGGGTATAAGTGGGTTTCTTGAACAATTCTTTCTCCATTAAACAAGGCCCTTAATGAAACTCGAAATTCATTTTTTTTCTTTTTTTTATTCTCATAAACTCCAAATTTGTATAAATCCATCATTATTGATGTATGGTACATTGCTTTACCATTTTCTTTCTCAATTTTTATAAATCTATCTTTATTTTTGCACTCAACTTTACATTTACCTTTTTTTATTGGCTCAGGTGCAGTTTCCATATTTAATCCTTATATAACCTTTTTACTAAATTCTTCTATCGTTAACGAATTTCTTATTATCTCTAATAAATCATTATAATACGTGTTAAATACTTTATTGTATTCTAATTTCTTTTTACTACTTAAATAGGCTTTTACAATTGGTTTTAGGACTTCAATATCTGCCGTATTTTTTAGTTGTTCAATAAGTATATTGAAAGTGTTTATCTTCAAATTCTCATAATTTTTTGAAGAAGTTTCTTCTTTTATTTCAATTATTTTTTCTAATCTGAATGTTATTTTGTCTAAATCGTTATATTTTTGATGTTCAATAATAAAATGGGGTTTTAATTTGTAATTTTCATATACTTTTTTAAATTCTGTTTCCAATTGTTTTGGATTATATCCGTTTTTTTCCAATTCTTTTTGAGTATTGTTTAAAATTTCTTTTAATTTGTTTTGATTTTCTTTAAAAGAATTTTTTTTAAAATGTATATTTTTACCTTTTGTTGTTTTAATTTCAATCATTTTTGCAATTCTAAGCATTATAATCTTCTCATTTTTACTGATATCTAAATTTAAGATAATATGAAGAATTTCTTTATTTTTAAAGTTGCATTTATTGGCATAGTTTATTACTTGAAACTTTTCTATCTGCTTATTTCTTTCTTCTTTTTTATTATTATTTTTATTACATAAACATTTCTCCAACTCTACATTACCCTTTTTTAGAGATTTGTCTTTAAGGTAGTTAGACACTCTCGATGTAAATCGAGAGTGTTTTTTTTCTTGAAAATATTGGTTGATTTTAAAGTGGCATTCATTTTTTTCAAAATTAAGGTGATAGTAAATTTCAGTACCACAATTTACCCCCATATGTTGGTAGTAGTTTGTTGTTACTTTTATATCTTTTTCTAATTTGTAAAGATATTTTTGCAATGTTCTTAATGTAGTAGTAGCTTGACCATTTCTTTTTAAATTTTCATTAAAGTAATAGAGTATGGTTTTTTGTGTATATTTCTTATATTTGGTGTTTACGTAATTAAGTGTTGAAATAAGAACAATTAATTTGTGTTGTAATTTGTTGAGGTAATTTGGACTTTTTTTATTGGTTGAAACTTCTGTCATTTTAAGTTTCCTCCTATCATTTTTTAGTTATTGATAATTAATATTATAATGCATAATTTTGATTTAAAAGTAAATACTTTTCTAAAAAATATTATTCTAATTATTAATCTTGTTAATTAAATGTACTTTTTATAAATTACAGAAAATAAATTGATTTTAATGATAAGTTAGACTATACTACAAATATCGTAGTGAAACTTTTTTAGTTTTCCTACCTGTTATTTTTAGTAATTTGCAAAAAAATAATACGCTAGTGGGAACTTAACGAGATTCTTTAATTAGAGAGTTTGGTTAAGTCCCACTTCTTTTTTTTTGCAAAAATTTTTGTAAAAAACTTGGTAAAAATAGTTTTTGCTATATAATTATCAATAACTAAAAAATGATAGGAGGAAACTTAAAATGACAGAAGTTTCAAAAAATATTATTTTGAATATTCAAGATAATATGCAAAACAATATTCAAGCAAAAATAAGCTTCAGAAAAGATATGAAAACCCTAAAAATGAATTTACCAGGTATTGACAAAAGTCTTAAAGGTTACAGGTATAAATATCAGAATTTCAATGATATATTAGAAGAAATTGAAAACGTTATAAAGAAACATGATTTGGATCTTGATTTAGAACAATATCCAATCTCTAAACATGTAGATGGTCAAAAGGAACATGTTATTAGGACTACATTTTACAGTACAAGTACTGGGTATGAATTTTCTTTTGATACACCAATACTTACAGAAAATTTACAATGGAATAATGAAAATGGGTGTAAAAATGTAAATACAACACCACAACTAGTTGGTCCAGCTATTACTTATTTCAAAAGGTATGCTTTAGCTGCATGTCTTCGCATAAAAAGTGAAGTGGATACTGATGCAGACTCTAATAACAATAATTATGAAAACGAAAATTCTGCGCCTAATAAGCAAATTAGTTTTAATCGAAAGCAAGAACAAAAACAAGAAATTAATTACAATCAGAAAAAAACAATAATTCAGAACAACAAAACTACACCATTTAAAAACCATAAAAAAGATAGTTTTTATCATTATGGAATTTTTAAAGAAGCGTTGTCTAACATAAAAAATTGGGTACATGACTTTGAAACAAAAGATAATATAAACTCAATTATTCAAAAAATAAGCTTTATTCAGAATATAGATCCCAATGATGATGATATCAAGAAAATTGAAGACGATTTAATCTCGTATTTTGAGAAAAATAGTGATTTTAAGAGTATAAACTATTGGGCTGAGATTATAAAAGACTATTTCAAGAGAAATAATAGATTAAAGGATTTAAAAGATTTTGATGAAAGGTTTACGCCGTCTGATCAGCGTGATTATAACGACAGCCCATTAATATTCTTTGACTCGATAAAAGAAGATAAACAATTTGATTATATATTTGCATCATAGCGATACACCTCTAAGTAACCCCCCAAAATAGGGGGGTTTTTCTATAGGTATAATATGTTTAAGTATCGTTTTAGTTTTGCCAATTGGTTGTAAGACCAGAGTAGTGGTTATCGGTATTTAAAAGTTCATCTTTAAGGCACTGATAAATTTCATCATTAGATTTTTTATTAAATATATCCCCAGCTATGCCCCTGAAATATTGCTCTATTTCGTTATTATCATTTCCATGTTTGTTATCAGTACAGTTCGCATCGTTAGTAACTTTACAGTCAATGGCTCCTTTAATATAAGTATCAAAGTCCTCACCCTTCGCTTTTGATTGTCTTTTGGTTTCTAAAAAGTCATAAACCGAAGTAAAGGCATTAGCCAATTCTTTTTGCTTTTGTATGTCTGTATAAAGCCAATCAAAGAAGCTAGTACATTTACTTTTGTTTTCATTAGTGCATCCGTGTATCTGTTCGGTTAATTTTTCAATTGTGTATTTAAAAGCATTTGTTAATGAATTAAACTTTTTTTCTTCTTCAGGAGTTATAGTGATTTTTTTTTCTTCTTCTTGAGGTTCTTGTGTATCTAAATCACGTTTTTTTCTACCTTTTTCTTGTTGTTTATTATTACTTAAAGTGTTGCTATCGTTAGAATTACAGTTGTTTAAGACGAGTAAAAATAAGCAAAATAATATATTGATAATTTTCATTTTTATCCCCTTTTCTTATCTTAAGTACAATACAGTAATTAACAAAAATATTCTTATAATTATAGATCCTATTTTTATAAATTTATAACTTTTTAGTTGAGAGATTTATATTTTGCAATTTTGCGCTATCTTTATTTAATTATTTTTTAAATAAAGGAATAACTTATGAAAAATAAAAATTTAGTTAAATTATTTTTTGTATCAATGCTATTTATAATGGCTTGTGATTTCTATGTAAAAGAAAAGGAAGAAATAGATTCACTTCTTTCAGAAGTTGTAACTCTTAATAAAAAGAGCGATATTGAAAAATTTAAAAATTATAAAAGCAAGTTAAATGAATTGAAAGAAAGATTTAAGGATGTAGATAATGCGGAGCTTAAGGAAAAAATATCAAAGTTGCAAAACCTATTTCAAGATAAATTAGCAGTTAAATTAGCAGCTTTAAAAGAAGCTAAACAAGCTATTCAAGGCATTTCTGAGACTGATAATACTACTGCAAAAACCAAAATATGGTCAGAATCAAAATTAGTTGGAGTAACTATAAAGTTCAGTGGAAGTAATACTTCTGGCAATGGGAAAAAAATGTCTGAAGAAGCTGTAGAACAGATAGATAAAATAATAAAGTTTCTCGAAGAAGGTACTAATTAATTAGTAAATATTCGTATTTAAAATGTTAAAATCTAGATATTAAATCTAATTTAATCTAATATCTAGATTTTTCTTTTGTTGTAAAAGCCAATTTGATTAATATAAAGCATAATTTCTTGCAAGAAAAAACTTTTTGTAATTCACATTTTTAATCTTGAATACTGATTATAAACTTTTTTTGCAATGGGTTTTGTTTTTTGAATGTATTCTAAAAGTAGTTTGATATTATGTTTTACTGAAGTCATTGTGTGTTCGTCTTTTAATGTTGATAAATCTGGATAAGTAAATTCTGGATAATTTGGATCATTAACTTTAACTTTTGTTTTAGCTAAAAATGTTACAAGGTACATAACATAATCTGATAATTGAGCCTCATATTTGGCTAAAGCGCCTAGTGTTTTAATAATTGGTGGTTTTGGCTCGTCTGGTAGGCTAGCAATGGTGCTACAACATAGTAGTAAAGTAAGTAATAAGTAGTTTGCTAGTTTAAGCATTATCACCCCTTTTAAGAATATTGACGTACTTCTGCATGATTAGTGTTGCGTTTTGCTTTTAATGAGGAGATAATTTTATTACTTTTATTGCTAGCAATGGCCTCTATTATCTCAAGATTTTATTTTAATATATCTTGTATTTCTTCAAATATTTTAGTTGATTCGGCCGTTTCCATAGATTTTAATGTTCCAATATATGTTTTATAGAAAAAATCTATTACCCTATTAAAAGTATTAATGTAATTATGATCTATGTTTGTATCAGTTTTAGCTATGTTAGTTAAGTTGGATAGTAGATTAAGCCCTAAATCAATAGTGTTATTTTGCATTATTTGTTCTCTCTTGATAGATAGGTTTTCCTTCTTGATTGAATTTCAGATTATTAGATATTTTTAGATTTTTTTCATCAGAATTAACTAGATCAATACATTGATTGATTTTCTCATTTATTGGAGCGAGTATTTTTAATATTGTTGGAGTTAATGCACTTTCAAGTCTTTCCATATTTGCTTTATAGATTAATGTATTATGAGCATATAGCTCATAAACCAAAAAGAATCCTTTATGTGCCATTTCATCAAATTCATCTTCAAATTTAGAAAATATATCAATAAGGTTTAATAAAGACGTAAGTCCAAGCTCAACATTATCTTTAGATAATTTTATAAATTAATCCCGTTTTTTAATATGATTGTTGTCATTTCCATTTTTAAAAATCTTGCCTATTACTATAGATAATATGTCTTTTAGCAACGGCTTGAGAAGAATTAACACCCCTAAAACTATTACTGTTACAAAAATCATTACGGCTATTAGTTTAATTTCATTCAAATTAATAAGAAGTTCAGTTATTTTAATATCCATTTTTCAATCCCTCATTTTAATTTTTGATATATATAGTATATATCAAAACTGTAATTTTTGCTAAAAAATTTTACAGCTTTAATAGATATGGGACGTTACTTCCTGATAAGTAGGATCTTTTTTGAACATACCATCCTTTATACATTGGGAATCTAGAATCAATATCAGAGTAGCTTTTATGTTTATAAACTAAATTTCTCTCAGTTTCATCTGCATATTTTAAGTATAATGTTCGCGTCTGATTGTAATGATGTGTTATATCAAGTTCTATATCAAGGTAAATGATTTGATCGTCATAATTTTTATAAAAAATAAGACTTACTTCTTGATAGTCTTCCAAATTGATAACTATTCTTTTATGTTCGTAGCTAGACCAATAAATTGTAGAGTCCGAAACCTTGCCACCAAAGGAAAATTCTGACAGCACACCGAGTAATTGTTTGGGAACTGGTGTTTTTTGAATAGTGCTTGAAGACATTATCAAAAGGTCGTCACTCCTAGATAGAGTAGCGGATGATATGCTACTTGTGAGGCGGGATTTAATTTTACTAAAAAGGTTAGAAAGCTTATCAGAATCATTGCCAATTAGCTTGTCTATTACTTTTGCGTAAATCTTTTTTACAAACTCCGTATCAGCTGCAAGTTCTTCGGCAATTATAGATTTAATTATCTCCTTAAAATAGCCTAGCTCTTCCCCTTTAAATGTTTGATGGTTTACGGTTTTTAAAAAGTTTTTAAAGGTGATAGCGTTGCTACTTGTAACTCCATCATCAAGTAGTAAAAGGTCACTGTTGTTAACAGTCGTTACCTTATTTAAATCTTTAATTTGGACTGTTTCTTCTTCATCAATTAGTAATTTTTCTTCTTCTCCAGCCATATAGCCTCCTTAATTGTTAAAAGTAATAATATTTGCACCAGTTTCATTATTAATTTTGAGAACTCTACCAATAGGAATAATCCCCTTTATAAAAGCATAAATTGAATGATCATAGCCTTTGGGAAGTGAGTTGAATACTAAAGCCTTTTTAGATGCAGCGTATCCTTTTTTCTTTTCTCTAATTAGTATCTTTTTAGGCCTTTTCCCTTTTGCAGTACTAGGTGTAATAAATGTAATAAAGTTTGTCTTTATTGCCCCTTTTAAAGAGATATCAATAACACCAGCTTCAGGTGTAGTAACTGAAATATCCACATTCAAAAAAGCCTTGAAAATCAGTCTAAATGACTCATCAGTGCCAATATGACGTAAAGCAAAAATCACACTATTGATATTGCTTGTAATACTTTGTAGAGTTTGAGTTTTTGCATAAAAAATTGATAAGACTTGAGATATCCATATGGCAATATACCTTGATTTTATATTTTCTTTTGCATCAATGGATATGAAGTTAGAATTAAGTGCTTTAAGCTCACTCTTTAACAAACTAATTTTTTCATTAACATCATTTTTCTTGTTACATTTTTTATTTAAAAAGGCAATTTCGGATTGTAAATCTTCTATTTTTAAATGCATGTTGGCTAGTTCAATGCTTGCATATTGTTTAAATGCTCGTGTAAATCCTAATTCTAAATTAGAGCGCTCTAAATCTAATTCTCCTTTAATTTTTCTAGCTTTAGCTTCAGATTTAAAAGTTTGTGCTACAAGGTGTTCAAAAGTATCTTCACTAATTGTTAATCTAGAATTATCACCAACAGAAGTTTCCCCACTCTCCCATTTTTGTCTCATTCTCCATACATTTACTCTAGAAACTCCAAGTTTAGCTGCTATTTCTTTATCATCCAATAATCCTTCTCTAAAGTACGCAACATAATCATCAAAAGAACGTTTAACTTTTTTCAAAAAATTTCTCTAAAGTAACAAAATTAACAAATTGTTACTCTAAATAGTAAAGCAATTTGATGAATTGTTAACACAAACTGTTAACTTCTTTATACTTATTGACAGGTGTTTAATATTTATTGGCTTTTATTGATTTAGCTCGCTGCTATTTCTAAATCAAAGATTATGGAAATAGCAGTTCACTAATTTATTGCATTTTGATAAAACTTGGCTCCATATGTTTTAAAATTTTTTTTATTCTTTTTATAAGATTATTACTTGTAAAAATTCCCTTGTCATAGTAGTGCATACTGGTGAATAATGTATCTATAAATGGGTTAATCACATGCAATGATTCTGGGTTTAGTATTTCTTGATTAATATTATCAAGAATAATATGAACATAAAGCAAAAAATTGGCAGATTTATCTTCTCCTAATTTCACCAAACATTCTTCTAGCATTTCTTCCCTGTAGCTAAAATCAACCTTAATATTTGGGGAATCTTTATGTTTGTCTATTACATTGTCTATTACACATTTATCCTTCAGAACGTCTTTAATAAATTTTTTTGTAGGCTTTACAATGTCATTTACTATTTCATTAATACTTTTACCAGTTTTTCTTTTGTATTCTTCTATTGCTTCATAAGTGCTATATATTCGTCTTTTTTGCCCCAAGGTTGGTTGGGTAGTTCTATAGAGCCTATGTATTTCCTTTTTTGTTTCCTTATCTAAATTATCATAAAAATCTGAAACTTTATTAGCATGCATATTATCTATATAATAATATATCAAAAACATAATATCTTGGACAATAACTTTGTTATTTTTAGTTAAAAAAATCTTAAATAAGAAAACAAGACTAATAGCCAGTCTTGTTTTCTTATAATTTATGTTTTGAAAACCATTTACACTATTTTTAAAACCTAATCTTTGGGTAAGTCAGCCAAAATTTGTTTTAAAATCTGTTTAACCGCACTAGCTTTGTCTTTAGAATATGCTTCTCTAAACTTATCTATTGCTTCTTCTCCATATTTCTCAGCATAATCAATTTTATCAGAGTCTAGTTGTATTAAATAATTAAAAATCGAATCTGGATAACCTCCTATAAGTCTAATCATATCTCCAGGCGGGAGAATACCTCCAGTACTTATCTTAATTTTTACAAGATAACCTATAACATCAAGAGCATCTAAAAAAACACTTTTTTCTTTAATTCCAATTTTTCTTAAATCCCCTCTAATTTGAGGAGCATAAGCAAAAAAATAACTTTTTTCATACTCATCTATAAAGCCATAATTATCTAGTCTTTTATTTATTAAATTAAAATCTTCTTTAGAAAAAGCTCTTTTAGCTTTTGCATAATTTTCTTCTACGTTTGCACTTAAACTTACTACAAATAAAAAGAAAAATACTAAACTTATTTTTTTCATATCCCCTCCAAGTTTATTGTCTAAATATAAGCAATGTTAATGCAAACAAGAAAACAAAACTAATAACTAGTCTTGTTTTTCATATTTTATGATTTTGAAAACCATTTCCTATTCTTTTTTTTGTTCTGAACTTTTAGACTCTTCTTCAATCTCTTTAAGTTCTTCTTCAATCTGTTTAAGCGCCCCATCTATTATCCCACTAGACATGTTGCCAGTATCAGTACTATCACTATTAGAATAACTTACAGTCAAACCAAATTCTTTAGCCTTAGTCCAAGCTTGCTTTCCAACTTGCCCTTTGTTTTTAGATTGATCACCACTACTTACTCCAGTTGCAGATTCAACTTGTCTCTTAAACTCTTCAAATTTCTTTTTAGCCTCTTCTAATTCTTTTTTTCTATCTTCTTTTTTCCTTTTCAAACTATCTTCAAGTTCTTTTAATCCCTTTTCAAGTTTTTCTTTATCTTTAAACTTATCCTTTAATTTTTCTCTTATTTCTTTTACTTTTTCTTCATACTCAGAATATGTTTTAAGAGAAGTTGTTTTAGCATCAGATTTATCTACTTTATCCTTTAAATCCTTAATTGTTTTTTCAATCTCTTCTTCTTCTTCTTCTTCTTTTAATTCTGAATTTTCATTAACGCCTTGAGCTACTTGCTCTTGTGATTCTCCTTGTGGTGCATCAGCTTGCATTAATTCTCCAACTTTTGAAGAAACTTCTGATCCGAGATTTTTAAGCCCTTCAGTCAACTCTTCTTTTGTTGTATCTAAAAATCCCTTAACTTGTTCTTTTACATTTTGTTTTAAATCTTCACCACTTGCATAATTTTTACAAGAACTTATCAGTGCAAAAACAACACAAATAATAAACATTCTCATATTTTTATTCATATTTTTATTCATAAGTTACTCCATAAGTCTTAAAGATAATGCAATACCTATTATATACAATTTTTTACAGATTTAAATAATTAATTTTGTTACATTTCGAGTTACAAAGTAACAAAACTCAAATTTAATTTTAATCAAACTTAGAAAATCTCTCCATTGCAAATGACCAGCTCATTACAAATGACTACAAAACATATACAAATCAAATTTTCTAGTCTTTGCTATATATCAGCTAAAGTATCATGTCTTTCTTAGCTGCCCCCCTTTAAAATTGCCACTTCTGTTTACTACAGCTATTCTACAGCCCAGATTTTGCTTGCAATGAGAGACACCAAAATTTGACTAAAATTTTAAGTTTTTGATAAAATATAAATTGCAATTTTTATCTATTTTTATTACTTTTACTTAATTTAAAAGTAACACTTTCAAGGAGAGGATATTATGGACTTTAATAATTATCTTAATTTAAATAAAGACACTTCAGATTTTTTCCTCAAACTATTAAAAGATCATCAAAAATTAATAGATGAAAACAAAATTCTAAAAAATTCTCTAAAAAACTCGACTAAAACCAAAAAAGAAAATCTAAAGCCGAAGCCTAAATTCTACTTAACTCCAAAAACTAGCAAACTAATCATAAAATGTATTAAACAACTAAAACAAATTGATCCAATATCTGGATGGTTTGTATATTTGCTTTTAATAAGTGGGTGTAGGGGCACTGAAATTCAAAAAGTAAAAATACAAGATATTACCCAGTTATCAAATAAAACTGGAGAAATTTTTTACAATATAAAAGTAAATGTAGCTAAAAAAAGAAGTGTCACTTGTATTAGAGAAATTGTTATTGACGCTAATGAATTTACAGCTATTCAAACAGCGCACAAAAATCATTTCGAAGAAAAAAATCTTGATACTAGAAGAACTTATCTTTTCCAAAAAACTAAACACAAGTTTAAAGACAACCAAATTGATATTATCAATATTTCTAGAAAATTCAAAAATCTTCTTAAAAAATCAGGATTTAAAGCAAATAAATCACTTCATTTATGTAGAAATTTATTTATTTCAAATTTAAAATCTAATGTTTACAATTCTTTCCAAATTAAAGAACTTATGAAATATCACTCAACATCTGAGATTGATAATATATATGGACTCTCTTCTGCAAACAAAATTCAAGCTTATAAATGCACCAAAAATAGCTTAAAGCTGTAGTAAGACTATCTAAGCTTAAATATACGCTTGGAAGTTACTTTAAATAGTTTTCCATTAAGCTTTAAATCAAGTGAATCATATAATATTTCTTTCTCTTTTGTAGCAATAAAGTGTGATCCATTAACACCCTCAATTTTAACTTCACTTATTTCAAATTCATTAGCAGCCACAAAGTAATTGGAAGATTCATATCTAACACTAGTTCTAATTCCATAATAATTAAGTATCATACAAGGATCATTAATAAAACAATTTTTCTTGATGTACCCGAGTCCTAAAAATCTGCGATACGCCACATTTATTCCAAAAACATTAAATTCAATATTCTTCAATAAACTTGTATAATAATGCAAGCATAAAAAATAACACCCCCATCTTTGTATCTCTCCAAGTAAACTCCTATTTTTTGTTTTATTTTACTAATAAGCATTAATTAATCCTCCAATGTTAAATATTTTTTTTAATTTTTTTAGTGCCCCCATTCAAAAGGAGACGCTATTTGCATACAACATATTGCTTATATTGCTCGGCAAGTAAAATTTATTATTTGTTGTCGAAAGTTCCGTAAATCTATCTGCTATTGCCCTTTTCTTAGGATCGTAATTGAACACAAATTGCTTGAATCTGTAATTTACATGATTCATTAGTGGATATTTATCTAAAATTTCATTAATTTTAATTTTGAGCTGTTCTTTAATAGGTTTTTCTCTCCTTTTGTTTTCATTTTGAATTTTATCTAGTTCTGATTTTAGATTGTCAATCTCAATCAGCTTACACTCAAGATTAACAGCAGACTCTTCGGTTTTAATCTCAAGGTCAGTGCACTCAACATACTCTACAAATTCATTTATCCAGTCAAACTCAACTCCAGATCGATAAAAATCACTCTTTACTACCAACTCCTCAATCTCTTCAATAAGATTTATAAACGCATCATTATCATAATCACTTGCAATTAATAAATTAGCCCCATTCTTTTCAATAATTTCGTTTCTTACGTTGAAAACTTCCCATTCACATTTTTGAACAAATTCTAAAACTTTTGATATCAAAGAGTTATTTCTTTTTATCTTACAGTTAACCGGTGCAGCGTCTATTAAAAAGAATAAATTACAATACTCAAGTCCAGTACATGCTAGCTGCATTTGTGCCTGCACATAGTATTTGAAAAAATACTTACTACTTTAAAAATTGCCATTTTTATTGTACTCGGCTATAGCACTACTCATATAATTAGAATCACTACTCTTAATCTCTAAAAGCTCTAAATCACCATCCTTATTTATAAACCATCCATCAATTGTTGAGCCCACTAAAGTTGTAAAACCATCCATTTTTTTGAAATAATTATATTTATCAACACCGTTGGCATATTTATTTTTATACAAAACATCAATATTATCACTGTGAGCTTTAACAAATTCTCTTCAAAAGGCATACTCATACCAAAATATTTAAGCACTCTGTTTATCATCAAGTCTTTAAGTCCAGCTCCACCAATTAGAACAGTACCCACTTCACTAGCTCCATATTTATTGAGTTTGTTTCTCTGCACGCTAAAATCAATATTTCGATTAAACTTAAAACATTCTTGACTACTTATTCCTGGTAATTTTTTGCCTATCTTGCTTAATTTGCTTTTTTCTTTAATGGGAAGAGCTTTTTCTTCAAATATTTCACAACCAATAAAACTTTGTTGCTCAAAATTCATCATGTTGGATACTCCGTTTTGTATATCTTGAATATTTAAATTATTATTTTTGTGTGACATAATCGTCATCCTCCTTTATTGAAAGTAATAATACTTATATAGCAAAAACTATTTTTACCAAGTTTTTTACAAAAATTTTTGCAAAAAAAAGTGGGACTTAACGAAATTCTTTTATTAGAAAATCTGTTAAGTCCCAACCTAATTAAATTGATTTTTGATTTATGATACTAACATTTTTTTAGCTATACCTATTATATAATAATATATGTTTTTGTCAACTTTTACACAAAATTTCTTGTAAATAAAAATATGGAGAATTTATAGAAAATCTCTTACGAAAGAAATTCTATAAATTCCCACTAATGATTTTTGGAAAATTCTAAATAATTAACCTTCGTTGGTGTTTATGCAATCAACGTTATTTGACAATAATATAACAAAAATAGTTGTTGTCAATTTATTTGTAAAACTTTTTGTAAAAAACAGTGGGAACTTTATTAAAATCTCTTGTTAAGAGATTTTAATAAAGTCAAGGATTTAGCAGAATTTATTATAAAAATAATTCTACTAATTAATCATAGTCCAATTTAGAATTAAAATCAATTTGTCTTTTTACCAAAAAAAGAACTTATTTAAATTTTTTTGTTATAAAATTCAAATAAGTTCTAATTTAGAATAGATCAAAAATAAACTGTTGCTTTTTAATAATATTCATCAGTATTATAATAATACTGCTTTAACAAAACAAACTATGAATTATTCCATTATTTAACGCCTTGTATATATTGCATTAAAAATGAATGTATAAACGGTCCAAAAATTGCTGCTGCGATTATCATAAAATGTACTAGTCTGTTCCCCATATTAAGATCTTTACGCAAATCCTTTACTTCATTTTCAATCTTATTAGTAAGTTCACTTTTAACACTATCTATCTTGGTGTCTAAACTATCTATCTTAATAGTTAAATTCTTCTCTACGAAATCTATTTTAGCATTTAAAGCCTTTTCTACATTGTCTATTTTAGCATTTAAAGCCTTTTCTACATTGTCTATTTTAGTATCTAAACTAGATATATCTTTTTGTAAACTTTTTTCTACACCATCTATTTTAGTATTTAAATTCTTCTCTACATTATCTATCTTGGTGTCTAAATTAGCAATGTCTTTTCGTAAATTCTTCTCAACATCAATCAACTTTTCTTTTAAAAATTCAAAGTTGTAATTATCATTATGAAGAAAAACAAAATCTATTGCCTCCGCGCTAAAACCCATATTTAAAAATTCATTTTTAATACTTTCTATGTTATATGTTCTGTACGCTAAACTGTTCATAAAATCCCTTTATTATCCTTTTAATTGCTTATACTTCTTTAAAAGCTTATTAATCAAATCTTTTTGGGTTTCAAAAATCTCATGCATCATAAAACTTGTGAATTTAGCATTTTTTTTATAAAAATCGTAACTCTCCTGAGTTTTAAGTTGGAATCTTAAGGGTTTTATTGGATTTTGTTTAGATTTTTTTAAAATACTCGGTGATTTTCTTAAAAATGCAATTGTTTTTGTCACACCATTCTCTATTACATAAGCTTCTTCTAATACACCATCTTGAATTGCATTTGCTATTTTTAAATAATCATATGCTTGACTCCTTGCTAAGTGATAATCCTTAATAAAATCTTCAAATGTCCTGTATCCATCTAATTTATAATATTCGTTATCTTTTATCTCTTTTAATACTTTGATAACTTCCATCTTGTAATAAATTTCTTGTTGAAAACTAGATTTTAATCTTTGCTTTAAATTTTTGTATCGCTCTTCCCTTTCATTTAACACTTCTAGATTTCTTTTATTTACTACTATATCCATGTATAAACTCCTTTTATTTAAAATAATAACCATGTCCATCTAATTGGACATGGTTATTATTTTAAACTTGCTTAATATATTTTTATACTCTAGCATATAATCTCTATTTAAGTTAAATAAATCGTCTTTTGCTATCTTTTTATTTAAATCTTCTCTTTCCGAAACTAACCCTAAAAAATTTTTATTATCTTTTAGAGAATTAAACAACGCTTTATGAGTATTGTTTTTTCTAAATCTGGTTATTATTAAGAAAATTGGAATATCAATAGCTAAATCACTAATTGAAAACTTTAAAAGTTCTAAACTCTCAACTGCCCATTTCTCTGCTGTTATTGGAACTACAATATAATTGCTACTGACTAATGCATTAGTCAGTGTATAATCTAGACTAGGATTTGTGTCGATTATTATGTAATCATAATGGGATTGCAAATTTAATAGCTGTTTCTGTAGCTTAATTTCCTTAAATGTTATAGCCTCTTTATTAAATTTGTGTAAACTTAGATAACTAGGTATCAAGTCTAGGTTCTTATTGATATTTACAAATGAATTGTCAATTAATATATTGCCTTTCAAAATCTCATATATATTTTTTTCAAGTAAATTGAATTCACTTTCTACTATTTTTTTATAAAAATAACTAGTAACTGATGCTTGAGTATCCATATCAATTAAAAGAACTTTACAATCATTAGCCAAAAGCGTTGCAAATATAATTGCGCTCGTACTTTTACCAACCCCGCCTTTAATTGACGCAATTGTAATTATTTTAGGTTTTTTATTATCCATTTTATTAGTAGTCCTTGTTCCGTATATTTTTTCCCATATTAAATCCTCATACAACCTTTTTGCTAAATTCTTCTAGCATTGAAGAATTATTTTCATTTTGTATTATTTCTAATAATTCATAATTATATGTATCAAATACTTTATTATATTCTAATTTCTTTTTGCTATTCAAATAAGTTTTTATAATCGGCTTTAGAATTTCAATATTCTCCTTTTCTTTTAGTCGCTCAATGAGTATATTGAAAATGTTTGTCTTTAAATTCTCATAATCTTTTTGTGGGTTTTCCCAATTTATTTCAATTGATTTTTCTAATTTGCGTATTATTTTGTTTAAATCGTTATATTTGTGACTTTCAACAATAAAATGGGGTTTAAATTTATAATTTTCATATATTTTTTTAAATTCTGTTTCCAGTTGTTTCGGATTATATCCTTTTTTTTCTAATTCTTTTTGATTATTGTTTAAAGTTTCTTTCAATTTATTTTGCTTTTCTTTTAAAGAATTTTTGTTAAAATGTATATTTTTATCTCTTGTTAATTTAATTTCAAGCATTTTTGTAGTTCTAAGCATTATAATTTTCTCATTTTTACTAATATCTAAATTTAAGACAATAGAAAGAATTCTTTTATCTTTGAAGTTACATTTTTTGGCATAGTTTATTACTTGAAAATTTTCTATTTTTTTATTTCTTTCTTCTTTTTTATTATTATTTTTATTACATAAACATTTCTCCAACTCTACATTACCCTTTTTTGGAGATTTGTCTTTAAGGTAGTTAAACACTCTCGATGTAAATCGAGAGTGTTTTTTTTCTTGAAAGTATTGATTAATTTTAAAGTGGCATTCATTTTTTTCACAATTAAGGTGATAGTAAATTTCAGTGCCACAATTTACCCCCATATATTGGTAGTAGTTGGTTGTTACTTTTATTTCTTTTTCTAATTTGTAAAGATATTTTTGCAATGTTCTTAATGTAGTAGGAGCTTGACCATTTCTTTTTAGATTTTCATTAAAGTAATAGAGTATGGTTTTTTGTGTATATTTCTTATATTTCTTGTTTACGTAATTAAGCGTTAAAATAAGAACAATTAATTTGCGTTGGTGTTTGTTGTAGCAATTTGGACTTTTTTTATTGGTTGATAATGACATAATCGTCATCCTCCTTTATTGAAATAAATAATTATAAATAATATAATGCATAATTATGATTTAAAAGTAAATACTTTCCTAAAAAATATTCAATTTTAATTATTAATTTTGTTAATTAAATATACTTTTTGTAATTTAAAGAAAATAATTTGATTTTAGTCTTAAGTTAGACTATACTACAAGTATCGTAGTTGTTTAATGATTGACATTGGCACCTACCTTTATTGAAATTTGCAAAAAATGTAATGTAAGGGTTTAGCTTAGTTCTTTAACAAGAGAATCTAGCTAAGCCCTCATTTTTTTGCAAAAATTTTTGTAAAAAACTTGGTAAAAATAGTTTTTGCTATATAAGTATTATTACTTTCAATAAAGGAGGATGACGATTATGTCACACAAAAATAATAATTTAAATATTCAAGATATACAAAATAATATTCAAGCAAAAATTCAATTCAGAAAAGATATGAAAACTCTAAAAATGAATTTACCAGGTATTGACAAAAGTCTTAAAGGTTACGGGTATAAATATCAGAATTTCAATGATATAGTAGAAGAAATTGAAAACGTTATTAAGAAACATGATTTGGATCTTGATTTAAAACAATATCCAATCTCTAAACATATAGATGGTCAAAAGGAACATGTTATTAGGACTACATTTTACAGTACAAGTACTGGGTATGAATTTTCTTTTGATACTCCAATGCTTACAGAAAATTTACAATGGAACAATGAAAATGGGGCTAAAAATGCAAATACAACGCCACAACTAGTTGGTTCAGCTATTACTTATTTCAAAAGGTACGCTTTAGTTGCATGTCTTCGCATAAAAAGCGAAGTTGATACTGATGCAGCGCCTATTTACAATAATTATGAAAACGAAAATTCTACACCTAATAAGCAAGTTAGTTTTAATCGAAAGCAAGAACAAAAACAAGAGATTAATTACAATCAGAAAAAAAGCAATATTTCAGAACAAAAAAACAACACTATTCAAGTCCAGAAAAGGGATATTAATCAAGAACAGAGACAACAAAGGCGTCATTATTTCGGCATTTTTAAAGAAGCTTTGTCAAATATAAAAGATTGTGTAAACGACGCTACAATAAAAGACAAAATAAATATAATTGTTCACAAAATAGACTTTATGCAAAAAATAGACCCCAATAATATTGATGATATAAAAAAAATTGAAGTTGATATACTCAAGCATTTTGAGCAGAATTCTAATCTTAGGAACATAGACTATTGGACAAGTCTTATAAAAGAATATCTAAAGAAAAATAATAAACTTGATGATATAAATAGATTTGAGACGTTTGTGGCGTTTAAGCAGCGCATTTATGAAAAAAGCATATTAAAATTCTTTCTTATTTTAAAAGAAGAAGAAACATTTAATTATATATTCGCATCATAGCGATATCCTTCCATAGCAAGCCCCCCAATATAGGGGGGGCTTGCTATGGATATAATTTGGGTGTTTATGCTTAAGTACTATTTTAATTATCCCAATTGCCTGTAAGACCACCGTAATGGTTGTCTTCGTTTAAAAGTTCACTTTTAAGGCACTGATAAATCTCTTCATTAGAATTTTTATTATTAAATATACTCCCGGCTACGCCTCTAAAATATTGTTCTATTTCGTTGGTACCGTCGTCACTCCCATATTTATTATCTTTATTACAGTCGTTTTGGTTGTTAGTTTTATAATCAATAGCTTCTTTAATATAAGTATCAAAGTCTTTATCTTTTTCTTTTGATTGTCTTTTAGACTCTAAAAAGTCATAAACTTTAGTAAAAGCATCGGCTAATTCTTTTTGCTTTTGAATATCTTTAGAAAGCCAATCAAAGAAGTCGGTACATTTACTTTTGTCTCCATTATTGCACCCTTGTACTTGATCGGATAATTTTTCAATTGTGTATTTAAAAGCAGTCGTTAATGACTTAAATTTTTTTTCTTCTTCAGAAGTTAGAGTGATTTTTTCTTTTTCTTCTTGAGGCTCTTGTGTGTCTAAATCACGTTTTTTTCTACTTTTTACTTGCTGAGTATGAGTATCATTAGAATTACAGCTGTTTAATACGAGTAAAAATACGCAAAATACTATACTAATAATTTTCATTTTCATTCCTTTTTTATTATTAACCACCAGCACCACATGTGCTACTTGCTTGTCCCGAAAAACCATCTATATCACCACCGCTAAGTGCCCCCTAAACCACTTGTTTGAAAGTGCTTTTCTGTTGATCAGCATCATCTCCAGTACATTTATCAAGTTCTGTTTTTATATGATCAAGCGCTGTTTTTATTTTACTTTCATCATATCCCAAGAATTTATCAAATTCTCCATCACCAGTTAAAGCGGTTTTTAACCAGTCAAGTTGTGTTTTTTGAGCATCAGTTAGCTTTTCTCTAAAAATTTCTTCTGGATGTTTTGGTTTTTCTTCTTGTGCCTCTTTTTGAGCTAAATCACGTTTTTTTCTACTTTTTACTTGCTTAGTATGAGTATCATTAGAATTACAGCCATTTAGAACAAGTAAAAATAAACAAAATAATATATTTATAATTTTCATTATTACTCCTTTTTTTATCTTCAGTACAATACATTAAGTAACAAAAAAGTTTATTCTTGTAAGTATATATCCTATTTTGAGAAATATTGCGGGTTTTTAGGGGATTGTTTGGAAATGATAAATTATATTTTGAGGATTATTTGTAATTTCTATTTGAAAAACCCATTAATTATTGACATAACAATATTTGCTATGCTAGATATAGCAATTGGGGCCACTATTATTGTAGTAATAATTATTAATCTATTGCTCACATTGAGTTTTTCTAATAAAAATTTTTCATGAATTTTTAGTTTTTCGTCAAGATTTTGTTTCAAATTCTTCTCTACACTATCTATTTTAGAGTCTAAGTTCTCTATTTTGGTATTTAAATTCTTTTCTACATAATCTATCTTAACAGTAAGTTCGTTTTTTACAGAATTTATCTGATAAATAAGATTATCAAACTTTATATCAAATTGTTTTTCTAAATTTTCTAAATCTCTATACGTGAGTTCATTATGAAAATATCTTTTGGATAAATCTTGTGCTATTAATTGTTCCATTCCCAATCTTATAAATTCGTTATATATTTGTTCTTCACTTACAGTATTTGTTAGCACGGGTTTCATAATATTTTTCCTTTATAGTTCTATTGTACACTATTTTGGGTTAATAGGGGTTGTCTATTAACAATATAAAGTATAATTTCTTGCAAGAAAAAACTTTTTGTAATTCACATTTTTAATCTTGAATACTGATTATAGACTTTTTTTGCTATGGGTTTTGTTTTTTGAATGTATTCTAAAAGTAGTTTGATATTATGTTTTACTGAAGTCATTGTGTGTTCGTCTTTTAATGTTGATAAATCTGAATAAGTAAATTCTGGATAATTTGGATCATTAACTTTAACTTTTGTTTTGGCTAAAAATGTTACAAGGTACATAACATAATCTGATAATTGAGCCTCATATTTAGCTAAAGCGCCTAGTGTTTTAATAATTGGTGGTTTTGGCTCATCAGGTAGGCTAGCAATGGTACTACAACATAGTAGTAAAGTAAGTAATAAGTAGTTCACTAGTTTACGCATTATCACCCCTTTTAAGTATATTGACGTACTCCCGCATGATTTTGTTGCGTTTTGCTTTTAATGAGGAGATAATTCTTTTACTTTTACTGCTAGAGATAGCCTCTATTATCTCAAGATTGTATTTTAATATATCTTGTATTTCTTCAAATATTTTAGTTGATTCGGCCGTTTCCATAGATTTTAATGTTCCAATATATGTTTTGTAGAAAAAATCTATTACCCTATTAAAAGTATTAATGTAATTATGATCTATGTTTGTATCAGTTTTAGCTATGTTAGTTAAGTTGGATAGTAGATTGAGTCCTAAATCAATAGTGTTATTTTGCATTATTTGTTCTCTCTTGATAGATAGGTTTTCCTTCTTGATTGAATTTCAGATTATTAGATATTTTTAGATTTTTTTCATCAGAATTAACTAGATCAATACATTGATTGATTTTCTCATTTATTGGAGCGAGTATTTTTAATATTGTTGGAGTTAATGCACTTTCAAGTCTTTCCATATTTGCTTTATAGATTAATGTATTATGAGCATATAGCTCATAAACCAAAAAGAATCCTTTATGTGCCATTTCATCAAATCCATCTTCAAATTTAGAAAATATATCAATAAGGTTTAATAAAGACGTAAGTCCAAGCTCAACATTATCTTTAGATAATTTCATAAATTAATCCCGTTTTTTAATATGATTGTTGCCATTTCCATTTTTAAAAATCTTGCCCATTACTATAGATAATATGTCTTTTAGCAACAGCTTGAGAAGAATTAACACCCCTAAAACTATTACTGTTACAAAAATCATTACGGCTATTAGTTTAATTTCATTCAAATTAATAAGAAGTTCAGTTATTTTAATATCCATTTTTCAATCCCTCATTTTAATTTTTGATATATATAGTATATATCAAAACTGTAATTTTTGCTAAAAAATTTTACAGCTTTAATAGATATGGAACGTTACTTCCTGATAAGTAGGATCTTTTTTGAACATACCATCCTTTATACATTGGGAATCTAGAATCAATATCAGAGTAGCTTTTATGTTTATAAACTAAATTTCTCTCAGTTTCATCTTCATATTTTAAGTATAATTTTCGCGTCTGATTGTAATGATGTGTTATATCAAGTTCTATATCAAGGTAAATGATTTGATCGTCATAATTTTTATAAAAAATAAGACTTACTTCTTGATAGTCTTCCAAATTGATAACTATTCTTTTATGTTCGTAGCTAGACCAATAAATTGTAGAGTCCAAAACCTTGCCACCAAAGGAAAATTCTGGCGGCACACCGAGTAATTGTTTGGGAACTGGTGTTTTTTGAATAGTGCTTGAAGACATTATCAAAAGGTCATCACTCCTAGATAGAGTAGCGGATGATATGCTACTTGTGAGGCGGGATTTAATTTTACTAAAAAGGTTAGAAAGCTTATCAGAATCATTGCCAATTAGCTTGTCTATTACTTTTGCGTAAATCTTTTTTACAAACTCCGTATCAGCTGCAAGTTCTTCGGCAATTGTAGATTTAATTATCTCCTTAAAATAGCCTAGCTCTTCCCCTTTAAATGTTTGATGGTTTACGGTTTTTAAAAAGTTTTTAAAGGTGATAGCGTTGCTACTTGCAACTCCATCATCAAGTAGTAAAAGATCACTGTTGTTAACGGTCGTTACCTTATTTAAATCTTTAATTTGGACTGTTTCTTCTTCATCAATTAGTAATTTTTCTTCTTCTCCAGCCATATAGCCTCCTTAATTGTTAAAAGTAATAATATTTGCACCATCTTTATTATTAATTTTGAGAACTCTACCAATAGGAATAATCCCCTTTATAAAAGCATAAATTGAATGATCATAGCCTTTGGGAAGTGAGTTGAATACTAAAGCTTTTTTAGATGCAGCGTATCCTTTTTTCTTTTCTCTAATTAGTATCTTTTTAGGCCTTTTACCTTTTGTAGTGCTGGGTGAAATAAATGTAATAAAGTTTGTCTTTATTGCCCCTTTTAAAGAGATATCAATAACACCAGCTTCAGGTGTAGTAACTGAAAATATCCACATTCAAAAAAGCCTTGAAAATCAGTCTAAATGACTCATCAGTGCCAATATGACGTAAAGCAAAAATCACACTATTGATATTGCTTGTAATACTTTGTAGAGTTTGAGTTTTTGCATAAAAAATTGATAAGACTTGAGATATCCATATGGCAATATACCTTGATTTTATATTTTCTTTTGCATCAATGGATATGAAGTTAGAATTAAGTGCTTTAAGCTCC
>NZ_CP179501.1:0-30814 GCF_030438115.2 Borreliella japonica | reverse complement strand
TTACAAAAATCTTTGATTGCCAAAATGAACACTTCTATCTCTATATCCTAAAGACAACATCAAATATGCAGCAGATATTGCATCAAGCGCGTCATCGGGAGTTTTATTATCCCCTTTATAAGCGTAAATATCGCTAAATACAGTAGAACTACTATACTTTGCAATATAAAGTTTTTTGTAGGTAAAAGGTGTAATTAACAATGCTATTCTACTAAACTTATTAGACTTTGGCTTTACTGGGGCAATTCTAAAATATTGACTCATATTCTTTCTAAGAGTCATATATTCACGCGTCAATCCTCCAGAACCTTTAGTATTATCCCTATCTTCTATGTAAAGCGTGTGTACATTGAAATTTTGTAAAACAGTCTTGACCATATTCATAATATAAGGGTCAATAGCCGGTCGTTGATCTTGAAATACAAAAGCATAGTACTTATCATCAACTCTCTCCATAACACATAAAGCGGTATTATCACCTCCAATACTAAACGCTGGGTCTAAATATGCTATCGGGCTAGTAAATACATAGTCTTGCATAATATTAATTTGTGTGAAAATTGAGTCGGTGCTTGCTATCCACTCTCCTAGCAAAACTCTTGCCTTGTATGCTGGTATATCTTTATAGAGTTTCTCTTGAGTTTTGATAAATTCTTTACTTAGGAGAACATTATCGTAAGTTGTAAAATTATATGTCTTAAAAGTAGCTGTATTATTGATATAATCAGTTTTGAAATAATGTTCTGGATGATCTGGATTGGTATCAAAAATAATAGTTTCTTGCGCGCACCTAAGTCTTTTTAATACTTCCTCTAAAGTTTGCTTATGTAAAGTAGTAGCCTCATTTACAAAAATAAGTGCTGAATTACTACCCCTAAACCTTTCAAAATCACTTGCCTTGTCCCCGCCATATAAATTAATCCGTAGTGAATCAATCAGTATATATGAATTATTCCTATGTCTTGGAATATATGAAATATTAAGAAGTTTGCATAGCTTTTCAAATTGACCCAAAACATTAACTTCAACTGAACGTTGAGAATTGCCTATGATGAAATTATTAGTATCACTGGAATATAACTCTTTATTTGCAATTAAACTTTTAATAAACAGATAACATGCAAGATACGTTTTGCCGCTAGCTATACCGCCACTGAGTATAATTTTCTTTTCGTTGTTCTTTTGGATACTTTTTATCACCCTATTTTGCTTTACGGTTAAATATTTCTCTTCAAACTGAGCAAAATTAACCAAAGAGTTTGTTTTTCCAAAAAATTTAGATATATCAACTCCAAACTGACTTTTGTATTCCTTTTGAAGTGTTGTAAAAAATTTTGTTTGATATAAATTCACTTGTACCCTTTACTACTTTTGTAGTTACTTTTACTATCAACTTCATGAGCAGAAGTTAGCTTTTTCATACACTCATAGTAAAGCTCCATTTCCCTTATTGAACACTCCTTTATTAGATCATTAAGCTCACTCTTTAACAAACTGATTTTTTCATTAACATCATTTTTCTTGTTACATTTTTTATTTAAAAAGGCAATTTCGGATTGTAAATTTTCTATTTTTAAATGCATGTTGGCTAGTTCAATGCTTGCATATTGTTTAAATGCTCGTATAAATCCTAATTCTAAATTAGAGCGCTCTAAATCTAATTCTCCCTTAATTTTTCTAGCTTTAGCTTCTGATTTAAAAGTTTGGGCTACAAGGTGTTCAAAAGTATCTTCACTAATTGTTACTCTAGAATTATCACCAACAGAAGTTTCCCCATTCTCCCATTTTTGTCTCATTCTCCATACATTTACTCTAGAAACTCCAAGTTTAGCTGCTATTTCTCTATCATCCAATAATCCTTCTCTAAAGTACGCAACATAATCATCAAAAGAACGTTTAACTTTTTTCAAAAAATTTCTCTAAAGTAACAAAATTAACAAATTGTTACTCTAAATAGTAAAGCAATTTAATAAATTGTTAACACAAACTGATAACTTCTATACACCTATTAACTACTGATCTATATTTACAATATTCATTAAATTTAAATACATAAAAATATAACTTATTTATTTTAAATGTTTTTCAATAGATATGTTTTATTTTTAAAAGGAGCGTAAATCATGTCAAAAGCTTTGAATGAAATATATTGTCATTCTTGTGGCAAACCAATTAAAAAAGAAGCAGAAATTTGTATTGCTTGTGGAGTTAAAAATAAACAAGTTAAAAAATCTTATAACAGATTGGTAGCAGCATTATTCTGCTTATTTTTCGGTTATTTAGGAGCTCATAGATTTTATGTGGGGAAAACGGGAACCGGTACTGCGTTTTTATGTATAACCATTTTCTCTATTTTACTTTATATTTTTACCTTGGGATTTGGATTCATAATTGCTATGCCTTTGTTGGCAATAATAGAAATTATAGCCTTTATTGATTTCATAAGAATATTAATAAAAAAACTTTAAAAAAGGATTTAAAATGACTAATAAAACAAAATTTGTAGTATTCTTATTTTTATTTATAAGCATTCTAAGCTGCAAATCAAATAATAATAAGAATAATAATGAAGAAGTATTAGGAGATAGTAAATTTTTTACAAATGGAAAGGAAAATAATGAAGAATACTCCTGGATTGCAACAAAATCAGAAGAAAGACCAGAAAATTGGCAAAATAAAAATCATGCACTTATGAATTTTGTAAATAGCAGCCTAGGAAGTTATTATTATTTTAATTTCAATGATATTGCTACTAAACACAATATTGGTTTTTTTGATATACATGATATAAAAAGTAAAAATAAAATTAAAATCAAATATATTTTTGATAATGAAAAAGAATCTGAACTAACAATTGGAATAACTGAATGTAGACTTACTCCTGAACAAATTAAACAGGGGAATATAGTATGTTATTCAGCGGCTAATTTATATAATGATAATTATATTTTTGCTAGTTTTATGATTCCTCCATCCAAATCAGAAGATTTTTCAAAAAAACTACTAACTTCTAAAACCCTTAAAATAGCTTTTGAAATTTTTAAAGATCCAATAACATTTAATCTTGAAAATCATAAAAAATTACATACTAAATATAAAAAATATTTTATTAAAGAAAATAATAGCATAAAAAAAGAAGAGAATGATACAAAAACCAATAAAAATTAAAAAAGCACTAAAAGATATAAATTTGAACAAAAAAACAAGACTAGTTGTTAGTCTTGTTTTTTATAATTTATACTTAAATGCAAATTACATTTCAAATTATTCGTCATCACTGCTAAAGATATACTCTTTAATTGTTTCAAAATTAGATTCGTTTGTAAGATATGTTTTAACCCTTTCTAATTCTGATTTTAGGCTATCTAAGTCTGATTCAATTTCGACAACCTTTACGTTTTCTTTTAATGGGGGCGTATTGTTCCAAGTAGCCGCTTGATTACCTACATTTAATTTAGTTCTTAAATCGCTTCTAGTTTTGCTCAATTTTTTCAATAACTCTTCTAATTCTGAATCTTCTCCTCCATCTAAATTCCAAGTATAGTATATAGCGTTATTATTATCATCAGTAAAATGGTCATATATAGGCCCTGTAACTTTATCTATAACTTCTTGTGCCCCGACTATTACTCTTTTTACATCTTCCACGAACCAACTTTGATGCTTAATGGAATCAATATTCTTATTTATCTCATCTATTTTTTTTGTAAGTGTTTTGATTTTGCTTTTAACTTGCTTTTCTTCTTGTCTTTGTCTTTCTTCTTTTATTTTTCTTTCTTGTTCTGCTTTAGCTTTTGCCTGTTCTTCTTTTTTCTCTTCTTCTTTTTGTTGACCACCACTTTCACTTTGTTGTACTGCTTCTAATTCTAGTTTGCTATCTTGACTATTTGCCTGCAATATTTGAGCCTGATTTATGTTATTAGGATCATCGCCCTGTATTAATTCTTCTTTAGTTTCTTGTTTTTCTTCTCTTTCTACCTTTTCTTCTTCTTTCTTTTTTTCTTGTTTATTTTCTTTTTTCTCCTTTAATTCTTCTTCTTTTAATTTTTTTGCTATTTCATCATCTGAAATAATTCCTTCTTTTTTTTCTAAAAATCCCTTAACTTGTTCTTCTATACCTTGTTTAATTTTTCTTTCTATTTCTATACCTTGTTTAATTCCCTTAACTTGTTCTTTTACATTTTGTTTTAAATCTTCACCACTTGTATAATTATTGCAAGAAATTATCAGTGCAAAAACAGCACAAATAATAAATATTCTCATTTTTTTATTCATTTTTTTATTCATAATTTACTCCTACTCCGTAAGTTTTAAAGATAATGCAGTACCCAATAAATTCAATTTTTCAAAGATTTAACTAATTAATTTTGTTACATTTCGAATTACAAAGTAACAAAACTAAAATGTAATTTTAATCAAACTTAGAAAATCTCTCCATTGCAAATGATCAGCTCATTACAAAAGACTACAAAACACATACAAATCAAATTTCAGAGTCTTTGCTATATATCACTTAAAGTATTCTGTCTTTCTTAAGTGCCCCCCTTTAAAATTGCCACTTCTGTTCTTTACAGCTATTCTACAGCCCGGATTTTGCTTGCAATGAGAGACACCAAAATTTGACTAAAATTTTACATTTTTGATAAAATATAAATTGCAATTTTTATCTATTTTTATTACTTTTACTTAATTTAAAAGTAACACTTAAAAGGAGAGGATTTTATGGACTTTAATAATTATCTTAATTTAAATAAAGACACTTCGGATTTTTTCCTCAAACTCATAAAAGATTATCAAAAAGTAATAGATGAAAACAAAATTCTAAAAAATACCATAAAAAATTCAACTAAAAGTAAAAAAGAAAATCCAAAACCAAGTCCTAAGTTCTACTTAACTCCAAAAACCAGCAAATTAATCGTAAAATCTATCAAACAATTAAAACAAATTGATCCGATATCTGGTTGGTTCGTACATTTACTTTTAATAAGTGGCTGTAGGGGCACTGAAATTCAAAAAGTAAAAATGCAAGATATTACCCGGTTATCAAATAAAACTGGAGAAACTTTTTACAATATAAAAGTAAATGTAGCAAAAAAAAGAAGTGTCACTTGTATTAGAGAAATTGTTATTGACTCTAAGGAGTTTGACGCTATTCAAATAGCTCACAAGAATCATTTTAAAGAAAAAAATCTAGATACTAGACGTACTTATCTTTTCCAAAAAACCAAACATAAGTTTAAAGATAATCAAATTAGCATTATCCATATTTCTAATAAATTCAAAAATCTTCTTAAAAGATCGGGCTTTAAAGCAAATAAATCACTTCATTTATGTAGAAATTTATTTATTTCAAATTTAAAATCTAATGGTTACAATTCTTTCCAAATTAAAGAACTTATGAAATATCACTCAACATCTGAGATTGATAATATATATGGACTCTCTTCTGCAAACAAAATTCAAGCTTATAAATGTGCCAAAAATAGCTTAAAGCTATAGTATAGCTACTTAAGTTTAAATATTCGCTTTGAAGTTACTTTAAATAGTTTTCCATTAGGCTTTAAATCAAGTGAATCATATAATATTTCTTTCTCTTTTGTAGCAATAAAGTGTGACCCATTAACACCCTCAATTTTAACTTCACTTATTTCAAATTCATTAGCAGCCACAAAGTAATTGGAAGATTCATATCTAACACTAGTTCTAATTCCATAATAATTAAGTATCATACAAGGATCATTAATAAAACAATTTTTCTTGATGTACCCAAGTCCTAAAAATCTGCGATACGCCACATTTATTCCAAAAGCATTAAATTCAATATTCTTCAACAAACTTGTATAATAATGCAAGCATAAAAAATAACACCCCCATCTTTGTATCTCTCCAAGTAAACTCCTATTTTTTTGTTTTATTTTACTAATAAGCATTAATTAATCCTCCAATGTTAAATATTTTTTTTAATTTTTTTAGTGCCCCCATTCAAAAGGGGACACTATTTGCATACGACATATTGCTCATATTGCTAGGCAAGTAAAATTTATTATTTGTTGTCGAAAGTTCCGTAAATCTATCTGCTATTGCCCTTTTCTTAGGATCGTAATTGAACACAAATTGTTTGAATCTGTAATTTACATGATTAATTAGTGGATATTTATCTAAAATTTCATTGATTTTAATTTTGAGCCGTTCTTTAATAGGTTTTTCTCTCCTTTTGTTTTCATTTTGAATTTTATCTAGTTCTGATTTTAGATTGTCAATCTCAATCAGCTTACACTCAAGATTAACAGCAGACTCTTCGGTTTTAATCTCAAGGTCAGTGCACTCAACATACTCTACAAATTCATTTATCCAGTCAAACTCAACTCCAGATCGATAAAAATCACTCTTTACTACCAACTCCTCAATCTCTTCAATAAACTTAATAAACATATCATTATCATAATCACTTGAGATTAATAAATCAGACCCATTCTTTTCAAGAATTTCGTTTCTTACGTTGAAAACTTCCCATTCACATTTTTGAACAAATTCTAAAACTTTTGATATCAAAGAATTATTTCTCTTTATCTTACAGTTAACCGGTGCGGCGTCTATTAAGAAGAATAAATTACAATACTCAAGTCCAGTACATGCTAGCTGCATTTGTGCCTGCACATAGTATTTGAAAAAATACTTGCTACTTAAAAAATTGCCATTTTTATTGTACTCGGCTATAGTACTACTCATATAATTAGAATCACTACTCTTAATCTCTAAAAGTTCTATATCACCATCCTTATTTATAAACCATCCATCAATTGTTGAGCCTACTAAAGTTGTAAAACCATCCATTTTTTTGAAATAATTATATTTATCAACACCGTTGGCATATTTATTTTTATACAAAACATCAATATTATCACCGTGAGCTTTAACAAATTCTCTAAATCCTAGATTTTCCAACTCTTTACCCTTGAGCATATACAAATTCTCTTCAAAAGGCATACTCATACCAAAATATTTAAGCACTCTGTTTATCATCAAGTCTTTAAGTCCAGCTCCACCAATCAGAACAGTACCCACTTCACTAGCTCCATATTTATTGAGTTTGTTTCTCTGCACGCTAAAATCAATATTTCGATTAAACTTAAAACATTCTTGACTGCTTATTCCTGGTAATTTTTTGCCTATCTTGCTTAATTTGCTTTTTTCTTTAATGGGAGAGGATTTTTCCTCAAATATTTCACAACCAATAAAACTTTGTTGCTCAAAATTCATCATGTTGGATACTCCGTTTTGCATATTATCTTGAATATTTAAATTATTATTTTTGTGTGACATAATTGTCATCCTCCTCATAATTTTGATATAAATAATTATATAGCAAAAACTATTTTTCCCACTTTTTTAACAAAAATTTTTGTAAAAAAAGTGGGACTTAACGAAATTCTTTTATTAGAAAATCTGTTAAGTCACAACCTAATTAAATTGATTTTTGATTTATGATACTAACATTTTTTTAACTATACCTATTATACAATAGTATATGTTTTTGTCAACTTTTACACAAAATTTCTTGTAAATAAAAATATGGAGAACTTATAGAAAATCTCTTACGAAAGAAATTCTATAAATTCCCACTAATGATTTTTGGAAAATTCTAAATAATTAACCTTCGTTGGTGTTTATGCAATCAACGTTATCTGACATATAAGATAGCAAAAACTACTTTTGTCAAGTTTTTTAAAAGTTAAGTTTGGCTGCCAATTTAGAATTAAAATCAATTTGTCTTTTTATAACAAAAGAACTTATTTAAATTCTTTTGTTATAAACTTCGAATAAGTTCTAATTTAAAACAGATCTAAAATAGAATATTTCTATTCACAAAATAAGCTTATAATACCTTGATATTTTGAAAAATTTCACTCATTTTCAACTGAAGAAATACTTATTGAATATAGAGTAAATAATTGGAGCAAGTGTTATTCCCGCTATTAGCATTACTTGTATTGTTCTATTACTTGCATTAAGTTCATTTTTTAAACTAGATATATTCTTTTGTAAGGTCTTTTCTACACCATCTATTTTAGCGTTTAAACTCTTCTCTACATTATCTATTTTAGTATCTAATCTAGATATATCTTTTTGAAAGTTCTTTTCTACATTAATTATTTGTTGTTCCAAAGAATTCATTTTCTCTTTTAAAACTTCAAAATTGAAATTATCATTGTGAAGAAAAACAAAATCTATTGCCTCCTCACTAAACCCTTTATTTAAAAATTCATTCTTTATACTTTCTATGTTATATGTTCTGTACGCTAAATTACTCATAAAATCTACATATTATCCTTTTAATTGTTTATATTCCTTCATAATTCTTTTAATTATTTCTTTTTCATTATTAAATAATTTGTCTAATAAGAACCCCGTGAATTTAGAATTAGTTTTATAAAAATTGTAACTCTCTTTACTTTTAAGTTGAAATCTTAACGGTTTTATTGGGTTTTGTCTTGATTTATCCTCTTTAATTTCTGTGTTTAATATGTTTCTATATACACCCTTTAATCCTTTTTCTTTAATGTCACCTATTGATACACTTCCATCTAATACTTTTCTATAAATTTTAAGATATAAAAAAGCCTGACTTCTGGATATTATAAATTCTGACAAAAAGTCTTCAAATTTTTTATAACCATCTATCAAATAAAGTTTTTTTTCCCTTATTTTATATAATATTTTCATTGTTTTAATTTTATTATCAATATCATCAATAGTAATTCTACGAAGTTGATCTTTATAACTTTTATATTCAAGTTCGTCATTTTCAAATTCTTTAATGCTATCTGTTCTATTATTTAATAATATTTTTTTTACTTTTAATTTTGACACTTAATCCTCCTAAGTTTTAATTTACTATAATAAATATGCCGGCATACTTTTTATAATAAATTGTTTAATATTTTTTTCATTTCTTGATAATAAATTTCTTTATTGTCCGGCTCTTTTAATTCGTTTATAAAAACCTTAATTGCATTATAAAAATGAACTCTTCCCTTAATAAGATCCTTGTATTTTGGCTGCAAAATACTTTCGATATCTTTATATGTATTTCTATTTTTCATAAATTGGTTTTCTACTATTGACGTGTCAATATTTTTTTTTCTTATCATTTCAACTTCTTTTATTTCATTCATTAATATTGGTAAAGACTCTACGGACCATCTTTCCGTTTGAATAGGTATTATAACTTTATGTGTAATATTTAAAGCATTAAATAATAAAGAACTTAAACTAGGTGGAGTATCTATTATCACATAATCAAGATTATAATAATGTAAGTTATTATCAAAAATAAATTCCAACATAAGTTCTTTATAAGTAATATCTTCTTTTTCAAATTTACACAAAATGGGATGGGACGGAATAACATACATATTATTATTTATTGGATTTATATATTCGTTAAAATCCACTGTTTGATCTCTTTTTAATAGATAATAAATATTATTTATTTCAATGTTACTAATATATCGTAAAAAATAACTTGTCAAACTATTTTGAGGGTCTAAATCTACAACTAACACTTTATTGTTGGCCTCACTTAAAATATATGAAAATATAATTGACAACATGCTTTTACCAACACCGCCTTTAATTGACGCGATTGTAATTATTTTAGGTTTTTTATTATCCATTTTGTTAGTGGTCCTTGTTCCGTATATTTTTTCCCCATATTAAATCCTCATACAACCTTTTTACTAAATTCTTCTATCGTTAACGAATTTCTTATTATCTCTAATAAATCATTATAATACGTGTTAAATACTTTATTGTATTCTAATTTCTTTTTACTACTTAAATAGGCTTTTACAATTGGTTTTAGGACTTCAATATCTGCCGTATTTTTTAGTTGCTCAATAAGTATATTGAAAGTGTTTATCTTCAAATTCTCATAATTTTTTGAAGAATTTTCTTTTTTTATTTCAATTATTTTTTCTAATTTGAGCGTTATTTTGTCTAAATCGTTATATTTATGATTTTCAATGATAAAATGGGGCTTAAACTTATAATTTTCATATATTTTTTGGAAATTTATTTCAAGTTGTTCAGGATTATATCCATTTTTTTCCAATTTTTTTTGATTATTGTTTAAAATTTCTTTTAATTTGTTTTGCTTTTCTTTAAAAGAATTTTTGTTAAAACGTATATTTTTACCTTTTGTTGTTTTAATTTCAATCATTTTTGCAATTCTAAGCATTACAATCTTCTCATTTTTACTAATATCCAAATTTAAGATAATATGAAGAATTTCTTTATTTTTAAAGTTACATTTATTGGCATAGTTTATTACTTGAAACTTTTCTATCTGCTTATTTCTTTCTTCTTTTTTATTATTATTTTTATTACTTAAACACTCCTTAAAATCTACACTCCCATTTTTAATAAATCTCTCTTTAAGGCCTATTTTAACCCTTTTTTCAAATCTTGATTGTTTTTTTTCTTCAAAGAATTTGTTGATTTTAAAGTAGCACTCTTTTTTTGGAAAATTGAGTTTATAGTAGATTTCGGTTCCGCAATTTACTCCCATGTGTTTGTGATAATTAGTTGTGACTTTGAATTTTTTTTCTAATTCGTAAAGATAATTTTGTAGTGTTTTTAGTTTAATGGTAGCTTGACCATTTCTTTTTAGATTCTCATTAAAGTAATAGAGTATGTTTTGTTGAGTGTATTTTTTATACTTTTTGTTTACATACTTTAATGTTGCGATAAGAACTATTAATTTGTGTTGATGTTTATTATAGCAAATTGGACTTTTTTTATTGGTTGGTATTGACATAATCGTCATCCTCCATAATTTTGATTTATAATAATAACATTATTATAATGCAAAATTATGATTTAAAAGTAAATACTTTTCTAAAAAAAATATGAAATTCTAATTATTAATTCCATTAATTAAATACACTTTTTGTAACTTGATGCAAATAAATTGATTTTAATTTTAAAATGGACTACACTACAAATAACGTAGTTGTTTAAATATTGACATTTGCACCTACCGTAATTTTGATAGTTTGCGAAAAATAACAAGAAGAGCTTAGCTTAGTTCTTTTAGAAAGAGAATCTAGCTAAGCTCTATTTTTTTGTAAAAATTTTTGTAAAAACTTGGCAAAAATAGTTTTTGCTATATAATTATTTATATCAAAATTATGAGGAGGATGACAATTATGTCACACAAAAATAATAATTTAAATATTCAAGAAGATATACAAAATAATATTCAAGAAGAAATAGACTTTTTAAATGATATGGGCACCTTAAGAATGAATTTGCCACGCATCGACAAAAGTCTTAATGGATATAATAATTTTTATAAGTACCAGGATTTTAATGAAATATTAGAAAAAATTGAAAACGTTATTAAAAAGCATAATTTAAAGCTTGATTTTTATCAAAAAACCAACTTGGTCAGTTGTGGATGGCTTTAAGGAACATGTTATTAGAACTACATTCTTTAGTAAAAGTACTGAGTATAGAGAATCATTTGATACGCCAATTCATACAGATAAATTACAATGCAACAGTGTAAATACATTTCCACAACAGGTTGGATCAGCTATTACTTATTTCAAAAGGTACGCTTTAGTTGCATATTTTTGCATAAAAAGTGAGGTGGATACTGATGCAGCACCTATTTACAGTAATTATGGAAACGAAAATTTTACACCTAATAAGCAAATTAGTGTTAATAAAAAGCAAGAACAAAAAAACTACAATAATCAAAATCAGAAAGATAATATTAAGCAAGAACAAAAAAAAGATAGGTTTTATTACTACAGTATTTTTAAAGAAGCGTTGTCTAATATAAAAAATTGGGTAAATAGCTCTACAACAAAAGATAATATAAACTCAATTATTCAAAAAATAAGCTTTATTCAGAATATAGACACTAATAATGTTGATGATATCAAGAAAATTGAAGCCGATTTAATCTCGTATTTTGAGAAAAATAGTGATTTTAAGAGTATAAACTATTGGGCTGAGATTATAAAAAACTATTTCAAGAGAAATAATAGATTAAAGGATTTGCAAGATTTTGAAAAGTTTATGTCGTTTAAGCAACCTATTTATGGTGCTAGCCCGCTAATATTCTTTAGTGTCTTAAAAAAGATAAACAATTTGATTATATATTTGCAGCATAGCAATATGTTTGCATAGTGCACCTTTAAATAGCAGGCCCCTTATCGGGGGCCTGCTATGCGTATCATAATCCAAGATGTGTGGTTAAATACTGTTTTAGTTAATTCCAATTTGAAAGACTGTCATAATGGTCATTTTCGTCTAAAAGTTCTTCTTTAAAGCACTTATAAATCTCTTCAGTGTCATTTTTATTAAATATATCACCAGCGACGCCTTTGAAATATTCTTTTATTAGGTTGTTAGCACCATCTCCATGTTTATCATTACAATTGCCGTTGTTATTCTCTTGACAGTCAATTCCCCCTTTAATATAAGTATCAAAATCTTCGTTGTTTGCTTTTGATTTTCTTTTACTTTCTAAAAAGTCATAAACTTTTGTAAAGGCATTGGCTAATTCTTTTTGTTTTTGAATATCTTTAGAAAGCCAATCGAAAAAGTTATCACATTTACTTTTGTTTCCATTATTGCACCCTTGTATTTCCCCTGACAATTTTTTAATTGTGTATTTAAAAGCATTTGTTAATGAATTAAACTTTTTTTCTTCATCGGGAGTTAGAGTGATTTTTTCTTTTTCTTCTTGAGGCTTTTGTGTATCTAAATCACGTTTTTTTCTACTTTTTTCTTGTTGTGTATTATTTTTATTTAAAGTGTTGTTATCGTCAGAATTACAGCTGTTCAGAATAAGTAAAAACAAACAAAATAATATATTTATAATTTTCATTTTCATTTACTTTCCCTATTATTAATTGCCACCGGCATTACATGTACTACTTGCTTGACTTGCAAAATTATCTATACCACCACCAAGCGCACCTTTAACTACTTCTTTAAAAGTAGTTTTCTGATCATTAGCATTTTCCCCAGTACATTTATCAAGTTCACTTTTTATGTGCTCAAGCGCTGATTTTATTTTACTTTCATCATATCCCAAAAATTTATCAAATTCTCCATCATTGCCCAACGCGTCTTTTAACCAGTCAAGTTGTGTTTTTTGATCATCAGTTAGCTTTTCTCTAAGAAGTTCTTCTTTAGATTTTGGTTTTTCTTGTTGTGACTCTTTTTGTTCTAAATCACGCTTTTTTCTACTTTGTGATTGTTTGGCATTGTTTTTTAAAGTGTCATTATCATTAGAATTACAACCATTTAGCATAATTAAAAACAAACAAAATAATATATTTATAATTTTCATTATTACTCCTTTTTATCTTCAGTACAATACATTAAGTAATGAAAAAGTTTATTCTTATAAATATAGACCCTATTTTTTTAAATATTACTAATTTATAAGGGTTAAAAAAGAGTGTTTAATAATTTCTGTTTTTTAGAGTGTTGTTTGAAAATGATAAATTATCATAAATTATATTTTGGGAATTCTCTATAATTACTATTTGAAAAACCCGGCAATTAGCGATACAACAATAGTTGCTATGGCTGATATGGCGATGGGAACCACTACTGCTGTTACAATAGTTATCATTCTGTTACTTATCTCGATTTTTTCTAAAAGCAATTTGGTATTAATTTCTAGCTTTTCGTCAAGATTTTGTTTAAGATTTTGTTCCAAATTAGACATATCTTGTTTTAAATTCTTTTCTACGGTGTCAATCTTAGCGTCTAAATTATCTATTTTGATATTTAAATTCTTTTCTACGGTGTCAATCTTAGTATTTAAACCATCTATTTTGGCATTAAGTTCGTTTTTTACACCATCTATTTTAGTCTCTAAATTCTTTTCTACGAAATCGATTTTAGTATTAAGTTCATTTTTTACACTATCTATTTTAGTATCTAAACCATCAATTTTAGTATTAAGTTCACTTTTAACACTATCTATCTTAGTATCTAAATTTTTCTCTACACTATCAATCTTAGAAACAAGATTATCAAACTTTATCCCAAATTGTTTTTCTAAATTTTCTAAATCTCTATATGTAAGTTCATTGTGATAATATCTTTTAGATAAATCTTGTGCTATTAGTTGTTCCATTCCCAATCTTATAAATTCGTTATATATTTGTTCTTCACTTACAGTATTTGTTAGCACGGTTTTCATAATATTTTTCCTTTATAGTCATATTATACACTATTTTGGGTTAATAGGGGGTTATCTGTTTATAATATAAAGTATAATTTCTTGCAAAAAAAAACTTTTTGTAATTTACATTTTTAATCTTGAATACTGATTATAGACTTTTTTTGCAATGGGTTTTGTTTTTTGAATATATTCCAAAAGTAGTTTGATATTATGTTTTACTGAAGTCATTGTGTGTTCGTCTTTTAATGTTGATAAATCTGGATAAGTAAATTCTGGATAATTTGGATCATTAACTTTAACTTTTGTTTTGGCTAAAAATGTTACAAGGTACATAACATAATCTGATAATTGAGCCTCATATTTAGCTAAAGCGCCTAGTGTTTTAATAATTGGTGGTTTTGGCTCATCAGGTAGGCTAGCAATGGTACTACAACATAGTAGTAAAGTAAGTAATAAGTAGTTTGCTAGTTTAAGCATTATTACCCCTTTTAAGAATATTGACGTACTCCCGCATGATTTTGTTGCGTTTTGCTTTTAATGAGGAGATAATTTTATTACTTTTATTGCTAGCAATGGCCTCTATTATCTCAAGATTGTATTTTAATATATCTTGTATTTCTTCAAATATTTTAGTTGATTCGGCCGTTTCCATAGATTTTAATGTTCCAATATATGTTTTATAGAAAAAATCTATTACCCTATTAAAAGTATTAATGTAATTATGATCTATGTTTGTATCAGTTTTAGCTATGTTAGTTAAGTTGGATAGTAGATTAAGCCCTAAGCCAATAGTGTTATTTTGCATTATTTGTTCTTTCCTTATAGATAGGTTTTCCTTCTTGATTGAATTTTAGATTACTAGATATTTTCAGATTTTTTTCATCAGAATTAACTAGATCAATACATTGATTGATTTTCTCATTTATTGGAGCGAGTATTTTTAATATTGTTGGAGTTAATGCACTTTCAATTCTTTCCATATTTGCTGTATATATTAATTGATAATGAGAATATAGTTCATAAACCAAAAAGAATCCTTTATGTGCCATTTCATCAAATTCATCTTCAAATTTAGAAAATATCTCAATAAGGTTTGATAAAGACGTAAGTCCAAGCTCAACATTATCTTTAGATAATTTCATAAATTAATCCCGTTTTTTAATATGATTGTTGCCATTTCCATTTTTAAAAATCTTGCCTATTACTATAGATAATATGTCTTTTAGCAAAGGTTTAAGAAGAATTAACACCCCTAAAACTATTACTGTTACAAAAATCATTACGGCTATTAGTTTAATTTCATTTAGATTAATAAGAAGTTCAGTTATTTTAATATCCATTTTTCAATCCCTCATTTTAATTTTTGATATATATAGTATATATCAAAACTGTAATTTTTGCTAAAAAATTTTACAGCTTTAATAGATATGGGACGTTACTTCCTGATAAGTAGGATCTTTTTTGAACATACCATCCTTTATACATTGGAAATCTAGAATCAATATCAGAGTAGCTTTTATGTTTATAAACTAAATTTCTCTCAGTTTCATCTTCATATTTTAAGTATAATTTTCGCGTTTCATTGTAATGATGTGTTATATCAAGTTCTATATCAAGGTAAATGATTTGATCGTCATAATTTTTATAAAAAATAAGACTTACTTCTTGATAGTCTTCCAAATTGATAACTATTCTTTTATGTTCGTAGCTAGACCAATAAATTGTAGAGCCCGAAACCTTGCCACCAAAGGAAAATTCTGACGACACACCGAGTAATTGTTTGGGAACTGGTGTTTTTTGAATAGTGCTTGAAGACATTATCAAAAGGTCGTCACTCCTAGATAGAGTAGCGGATGATATGCTACTTGTTAGTCGGGATTTAATTTTACTAAAAAGGTTAGAAAGCTTATCAGAATCATTGCCAATTAGCTTGTCTATTACTTTTGCGTAAATCTTTTTTACAAACTCCGTATCAGCTGCAAGTTCTTCGGCAATTGTAGATTTAATTATCTCCTTAAAATAGCCTAGCTCTTCCCCTTTAAATGTTTGATGGTTTACGGTTTTTAAAAAGTTTTTAAAGGTGATAGCGTTGCTACTTGCAACTCCATCATCAAGTAGTAAAAGGTCACTGTTGTTAACGGTCGTTACCTTATTTAAATCTTTAATTTGGACTGTTTCTTCTTCATCAATTAGTAATTTTTCTTCTTCTCCAGCCATATAGCCTCCTTAATTGTTAAAAGTAATAATATTGTTACCAGTTTCATTATTAATTTTGAGAACTCTACCAATAGGAATAATCCCCTTTATAAAAGCATAAATTGAATGATCATAGCCTTTGGGAAGTGAGTTGAATACTAAAGCTTTTTTAGATGCAGCGTATCCTTTTTTCTTTTCTCTAATTAGTATCTTTTTAGGCCTTTTACCTTTTGCAGTGCTGGGTGAAATAAATGTAATAAAGTTTGTCTTTATTGCCCCTTTTAAAGAGATATCAATAACACCAGCTTCAGGTGTAGTAACTGAAATATTCACATTCAAAAAAGCCTTGAAAATCAGTCTAAATGACTCATCAGTGCCAATATGACGTAAAGCAAAAATCACACTATTGATATTGCTTGTAATACTTTGTAGAGTTTGAGTTTTTGCATAAAAAATTGATAAGACTTGAGATATCCATATGGCAATATACCTTGATTTTATATTTTCTTTTGCATCAATGGATATGAAGTTAGAATTAAGTGCTTTAAGCTCATTAAGAAGTTTTTGTGCGTACTCAGTTTCTGTACTTATAAATTTTTGAACTTCAGTGTTTTTTAAAAAATTAGGTATTTTCATACTTTTTAAGTATCAATTTCAATAAGTAGTCGATCAATTGTATTGAAAAGTAGCATTGTATCATCAGTGATAGCAATATCTTGATTTGTTTGAAAATCGCCATCACTGATTTTTGAGATACTTTCAGTGTCTGTATCTTTAACACAAACTTTAATTTCCATAAACTTAATCCCTTTTACTTCATTGACTGGAGCAAAAAAGTCTTGATATTCAAAGCTAATGCCCATATCAGAATAGTTATTTGAAATAATCCTAGAATATATGTTTCTAATTTGAGAGTCTATGTTTAAGTAGAGATAGTTTTTAAGATCAAGTTTGTACTTTACTTTCATATAAACATATTTTCTTTTTCCCAGTGATATTTTGTAGGATTTAAGTTGCCCGGTTGGGTTGAGTCCATCAATTTCTATGTCTCCATCAAGTAAAGTACCACTAGGAGTTGTTAGATATAATGTTTTCCAAAGTTTAGCTTTAAATTCAGGATTGTTAATATTAGTCTTAGCAGTGTCTAATAAATCTTCTTTAAGAATTAGATATATATTAGCTTTACCAGCTGAACTTTTAATATTAGCGTGTTCCACTCCATTAAGATTAAGTAAAGCAGCTCGAACTGCGTTGTAAGTTGTGCTTTTAGAGGAAATATGTTCTTCAATTGCAGTCCAATAAGTACCACCCGGTTTCATTTTAGAAAAAAAGAGATTAAGCTCATTAATTATTTCTTCTTCAATTAATGCTAAAGAAGATGCAATAATGTTGTAAATCGAGCTATTACTATCATCAATGTTAATTCCATAATTTATGCGTAAGTATTCTCTTTTGGATCGTACTATATCCCCAATTGTGCGCTTTAGAATACCAAAATCAGAATCAAAAACAATACTCATAAAGTAAACTCCATATTCAAAACATCACCAGAGAAAAAAAAGGATATATTTGCTTTACGGTCTTGTATTGCAATTGAAATATTGATTATATCTAAGTTAAGATCTTTAGATATTTCATAAAAATAGTTTTTTACAGCTTGAAGATTATTAATTTTTAAAAGTTTCAAAAGCAAGAAATAGTCCAGGCCCCAATTAGGAGCATAGCTTAAACTACCCCTTAAGGTTTTTAGGAATATAAATAATTTTTGTTTTTGCTCGTCAATTCCATCAACAAGCGAAAAATCATTATTAAATACCAATTCAAAATTATTTCCAATTCTTAAATCCATACTAATAATTATACCATATTTAGCAAAAATTACTTAAACAAACTGTTGATATTAGCAGAAATTCTAGAGGTCACCGCTTGTAATGCTGGATAGTTAATAGTTGTTTTTTCGTCTCCTATGATAGTTATACCGTTGATAGCACTTACAATACTATCTAGAATTTCTTTCAAGCTAGTTGTTTGGTTGACTATTTCAATTCTACTATTCGCTTTTATCTTAACAGTATCGGAAATTAAATTTAAAGTTTTTGGACTAATTGCGCTAAGTATGTAAAAATGATGTTTGTCGAAATGAATATCGTCATTTTTATCAAAAATGTTAACGCTTGATTGAAGTAGTAAAACAGCATCGCCTTTTGATAGTTCAAAATTGATATTAGAAATATTTTTTGTGTGAATTTCTAAGTCTTCAAATTCTGGTATTATAACTACAGCTTCTTGTGTTTGCTTTTTAAATTCCTTTACAGTGCCAAGTCGAGTTATGAAAATATTTGAATAAATCCAATTTTTCATGTCTTCTTGTGCCAATGCATGGCCATAAAGGCGCTGATTCATTCTGTAAATTTCATAGTCTTCTTTACCCATCCTAACTCCCTTTAGCTTTTACGTTTTTTCTATTAGAGTCATCCTCTAACTTAAGTATCAGTGAACACTCTCCCGTGTTACTAAGGCTTGCGCTTGTTTCTTTTATGGTGGTTTTTATCATTTTTCCTAGTCCATCAATAAATGAAACTTTGTCACCAACATTTAGTTTGTGTGTGTAAAATGTTTTGGCGTTCCAAAATATAAGATTTATTTTGAGTGTGGTGCCTAAAGTAATTTCTTGTTGTGGAATAAATTCAAGTCCATAATCTTCTAATGCCTCGTAGTGGACATTTTGTCCCTTTTTTTTATAATTAGTGAATATAATATAGCAATCATTTCCCTTTAAACCAGTGCCAATATCAGCTATTACATCATGAATATATACCCCTTTTATTTTGTCAATAAACTCTTTTGGTGTTGTGGCATAAATATTTTTGTCAATGACTTTAAGCCGATCTTTTTCATCCATATTAATAATATTGCGATTGGGAAATACAGATTCTATTGCCTCTTGTACCGTTTTACCTTTAAAGCTTTTGCCTTCTTTGCCCTCCAATTTGCGATTGAAGAAATTGCTTTTAGTTAATAAACGAACATCAAGCTCAATACTAAAATCTCCACCTGGATAATCAGTGCTTATGGGAGTTCCCAAAGTCCCTGCCATTATAAAATCAAATTTTTTCTCATGAGCAAATTTCTTATAATGTATTTTTACTATATCCCCTACTTTAATGTGGTCGTTGAAGTCTAAAGGCAAATTCCAAAGTACAATTTTTGCTTGTTTGGAACTTATAGTATGAATATTTGAATACACGTTGGATATGGAAATATCAACATGAATTCCATCTTGTGTATTGATTATAATTTTAGGAGTTTCTTCTGGAAAAGGAATTCCATCATTTGATTTTTTTGATTTATCTACATCGTAAAATTCAATTTTAAAATCATAACTTAGCAACATTGATTATCCTTTATATTTTTCTAGTGCAAATGTTTTCACTACTTCTATTGAAAGACTCACTTCAACTTCATCAATAAAGGGAGTGTCTGTAAACGTAAGACTTGTAATTATAGCTAATTCTTTTAGGCCAAAAGTTGGACTGTAGATAGTAAAAGGAACTTGAGCTTGTAGTCTATTTGCTAGTTGTTCTTTTACAAGGTGAGAGTCAAAGCGAAGCAGAGAATTGCCAAAAACAGTAGTTTTGAATATTGAAAGCATATCTTTGTACATAGAAGTTAATATCCCACCACTTAATGAGATATCTTCCCCCGTCATTACGGGGTTGTAACTCACATATTCTGCTTTTCTATCATAATAGTTGATAACTGGTCGTTTAGAGCAACTAGTGTTATAAGTCCGTGAAATTAGCTGGGTTTTTGGCTTTATAAAAAACAATTGTGGCACATATCCAAAACCTTTAAAATCTGGTCGTGGGAATAGCAATAAGAAGTTATCTGCTCCAAAAAGAGCAAATAGTTGGGTTGCTATATCTTTTATTAATTGTCTAATCTCTTCACACGACATTTTTCCTTCTTTTTTATTTTCGCAATCGTCATTGTCACTATTTGCATTTATAATACCCGTAGAATCCTCTTTTTCTGCAGGCGATATTGTTTTAGTTTTATTGACAATATTTTTATTGTTAATGTCCATAAGTAATTACCTTTTTTCTAAATTATGGGGTAGTGTTTGTCATATCCTCAGGTTTACTCCTAGAAGGTGTAGGCGAAGGTGGAGGAGGGCCACCGGTGTCGTTGTTTTTGTTTTTGTTTTTAGGAGGGGTGGGATTGTCTTCAAAAGCCCAACCAATATATGGCAAGTTGGCAAAAAGACTTTTCAACCCTTTAAAAAAGGGCTGAATAACATGTGTTTGAAAAGTAAAGCTATTAAAGTAATCAGTGACCATTTTAATGAATTTAAGTATTGGATCCAAAACAGTGGTGGTTAAGTTTGAAAGAGTTTGCTCAGCTGAGGCCAAATTGCTATCAATTTCTTCTTTTGTATCCGCTTTTTTTGTAAGACCGTAGCTTTTATAATCGCCTAACATTTCAAGCATCTTACTAATTCTAGATTCTAGATCTACTTCTGCTCCACTTTGCCAAGCTTTTTTAGCATCTTCTGTATATTTATTGGCAATTTCCTTGCCCCATGTATTTTTTAATATATCATAAAGTTCACTTCCATCTCCACTAAGAAGACTATTAACGGCTTTTACAGCATCCTCACTGCTCATAGCACCGCTGGATTTAAGCACGGCTGCAAACTCCATTGATTTTTTCAAATTATGAAAATTTAACTTCCCCAAGTCTCTTAGAGTCCCTTTAAAAACACTTGCTTGATTTAAAAACTCTTCTTTTTCTAAGTCGCGCTCAAATCCTTTCAATCCACTAAAAATTCCCTTCTCCTTTTCAGTTCCCTTAATGAGCATATCTCGTTCTTTTTCTGTATAAAATGCACTATTGAGAAGTTTCTTTTTATTAGTTTTAGATGTTTCTTCAACCGCTTTTTTTGCAAAGCCTAAAATTCCACCTGTTGCTTTCCCCATAGCATTACTAATAACATTTCCCAAGGCGCTACCTATAGCAATTTTGGCTACAAGGCCTTTCCCTTGGGAGGCCGCTATCATTTTATTTCTTGCTTTTGATTCTTTTGCAAGTTCTTTATACTCAAGGCGTCTTTTATCTCTATCCGACATTAAAGATCTTTTGAAAGCCTCTTTTCTAGCTTTCTCAAACCCCATGCCCTGTTTCATAAGCTTTTTAGTCTGTGTTAGCCTATATTTCTCAACACGCTCTCTTAAGCTTTCAAATTTAGTTTGTTTGCTTAATTCTTTTTTCTTATCCGACAAATTATTTTTTACAATATCTTTAGTACTACCCAAACTAGATTTTTTAGGTTTAAGATATTTTTCCATTTTGGTAATATCTTGCTCAATGGCCTTTTTTGTTGCGGCATGATCAAGAACACCCTTGAATTTAATGGTAAATTTGTCGCTCATTAAACCCTCATTTACTTAAAATTAATTCATACAATTCTTTTTCTAATTTAAGATCAGCAATACGGTTGACTTCTAAAAGCTCATCATAAGGCAATTTCTTAACATCATCGTATGAGCAAATATTCATAATCACTGGAAAATAGTATTTATCGTTTTTTATCTCTTCAAGTAAGGTGAAATACTTTTTTCTGCTCTCATTAAGACTTGCAATAGCTTTGTCAATATCTTTATTTATTTTGCTCATTTAGCAACCAGTTCATTAGAATTTGATGCAAGTGAAGAAGTTACTTTTGCATAATCAAAATTATCATCGATATAGTCAAAAGTAACAAAATCACCAACGTTATTTTCATATTCACTCAAATATACTAAAGCGGGTTTTTTTAGATCATTATCTATATGAAAAGTATTGAATTGCGCGGTATAAATAATAGCAACAAGATAGTCCTTGTAGTAAGAAATAAATTCTCTATTTGCATCTAGAATTACGTAGAATTCGTCTAAAAATTTTGGACTTATCATTAAGCTTGTAATTTCTCTTAGGTATTTCACTTCATTAAGCTTATAAATAGCGTCGCTTTGATTAAATCCTAGTACTCTATCCCATTCATAGACCGGTAATACTCTAAGTGGGTATTCATATGTTTTATTTTTGGTTAAAATTTTCATTTTATATCTCATTATCATAGAAAGATTCTCCTTTTAGCATATGTTTGGTTTTGTTTTTTGGCAATTAATAGCCCTAATTTCAAAAGTCACTTTTTCAGCTTTTACTGAATAACTTCTTGAGGGTTCTTCAGTAAAAATCGCATGGTTAGAAATAATTTTGGTAGCAATTCTATCATTGAATGCTAAATCAAGCATTTTATCACATTTGCTAACATCCATGTTATAAAACTGATCGTCTGCAATTTCAGTTAGCGCAATATAGTCATGACTGCCTAGGGTAACTTCAATGTTGAAAATATAAGTTATGGTTTTAGGGTCACGTAAGCTTATTACAGGAAATCCTTTGTCTTCAGTACTAACAACTGCTCTTGTAGTAGGCTCGCTTGTAAGTTCTAGTTTACCACTGTGTAGTTGTATACCACCGATTGAAAAGTAAACTTCCTTTAAATCATAAAATTGCATAATTTTTAACTCCTTATACGTTTAAACTATTTTGATAATCAACTATATCTTGAGTAGTAATTACTAAAGCAACATCATTAATACTAAAGTTGTAAGTAATATTCACACTAAGTTCCAATTTGAGGTTTTTAGACCCCGATAGAGTGAGCTTTAAGTCTTTATATTTTACAAGTAGCCCCCTATCAATAAACCTTTTCAGTAGACACTCAATTGCTGAAGTATATGCATTATCCCTAGCACCACTAAGTTGCAGTGCAGATAATTTACTATTTTGTCTATTGTTTTTATTCCAAATTCGAATAAGCTCAACAATGGCCTCGTTTTTTATGTAATGATAAGTAAAAAGTTCGTCTATTGCTTTACCAGAAAGATCAACACCCTCTTTAAAAGCAGATATACCATCAAGACCAGTTTCATTAAGAAGTGAATAAAAGTTGATTTTTGCATCCCTTAACTTTTTAATTGCGGCATCGTCAAGAAGTGGTGTAGTAGACAATGGCATACCATAAGGATTAACAGAATGAAAAATACTTGCTTGATGCAAATACGCGCTTATAAATTTAAGATGCAAATTATCTCTATTATTGCTATAAACAACAATATTTCTTTCTTTCTCAATATCACCTTTATCCTTAAACAGTTCTTTTATCTCTTGTTCTTTAGTTGAGAATACAAAAAAAGTTGACGACATTTTAAACTTATCATAGTCGTCCTTATAAATTTTCAGTCCATCATCCGAATTGTCACCTTCAGTATTAATAAGCACAACAAAAGAGTGTCTATGCACTTTAATATAGCTTTTAAGCTCTTCGGACTTATCCTTATAAATGAAAAGAACAACAGATTTTAACGACTCTTCGGTTGAATTGAAAAAATCTTTCATTGCAGTAATTAGCAGTGTTTTTTCTTTTCCAAACTGATCTTGTCCATTTCCATTATCTTTTTCTAAAGTTTCAATTTCTTTTTCATAGTTATTAACAGTCAAACTCAATGTTTTATAGTTAGCAGCATCTTTGTTAACTTTAATTTTGGCTGTTTTGTAGACCAAAAGTGGATTGTAATAGTTGGGTGTATTAGCTTGAATACTAGAGTCTACCAAACTTACACTAATTGTATCTTCTGGCATTTTTAATCCTCCTTTAAAATTTCTGTTGCTTTTACACTAGCATTGAATGCTACAGATGCACTGTATGCATGATTGCTATATTTTGTACCTAAATTTATTAGTCCAACTGTTTGCATATTAGATGTTGGGTAAATGTAAAAGTTAATTTTATTTACATACTCGGGTTGAGATTGATTTTCTAAAGTATACTTATGAGCCCTATTGTGTAGAAACTCGCTTAACATACCATAAAGTATTAGCATACGCGAATTAGCGTCAAAATCTTCAGCATTTAATACTACTGCAATAATATATATTTGGAAATTTAAACTAAACTCCAAAGCATTCTCATAAAATACACCAGTTTTGCAGTTATGATCAAATAGGTGTTCTGTACCATCAAATTTCAAAGCTATTATATTAGGACTAGTAGTTGTAATTTTTGAAAGGTACGGATGATTGTAAGTATTTATAATATCGCACTCAAAATTATTTTCAATTGCATAGGCTTTAAAAGCCTTAAATATCTGAATTAAATGATTTACGATTATGTCCAAAGTAATAATCATTCAAGCACCTTATAAGTGAGTTCTGATAACATTTTGGATGTATCCACAAGTGAAATTGATGCAGTGTTGCTACCCTTTCTTAATTTGCTTTTGATTGTACTATCCTTTAAACCCGGTGTAACTTGCCCTGAGAGTACATAATTCTCATAGTATCTTATAAAAGCTTCTCCAATAGCACTCATTCCTAATTTAGGATCAATATTGAACTTAGAATTTATATAACCATTGTTGATATATTCTCTAAATTCAGAACTACCAGCAATTTTAGTTAAATGTTTTCTTACTGGTAATTTAGCGCCGCCTTTCTCGTGCATTCTAGCAATATTAGAACGACCGCCAAACCAACCAATTTCTAATTCAATTGTAAAGTCTAGTCCGTCCATATAAATTCCTTTAAAACCAGCGTAAAGTATCCTATTGAAGAGTCAATGCTAAATATTTCAAAGTAAACTAAATCCGAAATTGATATTCGGTCTTTTAGTTCAAAGTTAAGATCTTGATATGTGTAAAGTTTAGAATACCCTTGAATATCAGATATATTAGAGTCATAAAGCATGGCAAGTTCTTGTGGTTTTATGTCAATAATTACTCCAGCAAATTCGGTGTACTTATTCTTATCAAAGAGTATTTGATAAGAATCGTCATTTTCAAGTTTTACAACAGTGCCTTTATAAAATCTTAAAGGGCTAGGATCCTTAAAAACGTTGATCATACGTGTAGACATATCTGAGAGTCTTTTTCTAACGCCACTCACTATACAGCTCCTACACAAGACGGCGTTGAGGTTTCTCTTTTTAGTTTTTCTAAAAATGCATCAAGTTGTGAACAAAAGTTCTTATTTGATCCACAACTTTCTCCACCGCCCTCTTCGCCTCCACCACTGCTAGGATAATAATCAAGTTCAAGCTCATTGAATTTCTCTTTTTTAATCCTCTCAAATTCAAATTCTCGAACAACTCCTTGCTTTCTTAATTGACAACCCATATGATAAAAGGTAAGTAAAAATATTTGTTCATATGTAAGTGAACTAGCATCAATACCACGTGTTACCAAAATAGCTTGAAGTAAAGATAAGTGAAGTAGAAAATTTTGCCTACTTAGTGCTAGTTGATCTATTCCTAATAGCAATAACACTTGAGAATGAAGTTTTGTTGTTAAGAGTTCTTCTTCATTTTCAGCTTGTACTTGCAAGTCCTTTTGTTCGCTCATTTTATTTGCCTTATCTTATTAACTTTGTTTAATGTTTACTTGCAAAATAGTCTTCTTGGTAGCAAGTAGACCTCCTAAAACAAAATCAATGTATGAATGCGCAATATCAGTTGAATCCTTATCAACTTGTTCATTTGGTGTAGGCAACATGTACTTGCTAGGCTTAAATTTAATAAGTGCTGAGTTTAACGGATAAATGAGTATTTGATGTTTTAGCAAATTTGAAGTTTCAATATAAACATCTTCTCGATTATTAATAGCTTTAATAGTTTGGATCAAAACATCTTCCCATTTTTCACAACTTGATGTAACAGCTTGGCCTACTGCATATGGTTTTACCAATTTCAATGAAGTTGCGGGATCAACTATCACCATCATGGGTGTAGAAAATTCGTCACCTAACTCTAATTTTGAAAGTCCTGCTTCAATTTTTTCAAATATTTTATCCATTTTATCCTTATTATCTTTTTCAACTTCTTCTTTTATCTGTTCCGGCATATTAAGTAGTCCGTACATATTAGGAAGTAAACGTTTTTGATTTTTTCCATCCTTTTGAATTGAAACAGTTCCTGTTAGTACAAAGTGATTAATAAGTTTGATAATTTCACTACTTGCAAGCTTATAAGCTTGAGCAAAAGGCAATAAATTATTATTAATGTCGCCAATATATGAGTCTGAAGTGTAAAATTTTTCAGAAGTCTGCTTTAAATGTCTAAATTTGTATTGTAATTTTAAATAGTTCAGTCTAACTACTTCAGAACTAAACCCAATAGTTGAGATAGTATTAACCTCATTAGCAATTGTTGTAGGATTAGCATTTAAAAGCGCGTCCCATTTTACAGTTCTTTGATATCCCATTTTAAGATCAACATCTTCAATCTGATCGGGTAAAAACCATTTATACATAATGGGGTCTTTAACTTCTCCTATAATATTAGCTACAGATTTTGCATAATAATTTTCATCGTAAAGTTCCATTTAAAACCTCCTTAATTTTTTTAATTTTTACTTACAGCTTTATTTCCAAACACTGCTACTTTTATTAAATGAACATCATTAATAATTTGCTTTGCATCAGATAGCGCTATTGCATTAACAGTTGTCTTATTTTGTCCTCCTGAGGGCTTTTCTAGAACGCCATCTTTATTAAAAATAAGCTTGTCTTTTGCTTTAGGTGTAGAATCTTTTGCAACCAGGTAACCCTCAAAATTATTTGTAATTGGAACAATAGTAGCTGTTTTGCTAAACTCGTCTACATCAATGCATATTCCGTATAAGTCATCACCGCCTCCGGCCTCAACATGGGGCTCATAGTGAATTTCATCCTTTTTTTCTTCTTGAATAACTCTTTTTACTCCGCGCTTATAGGGATACCCCGAATATGGATGATTTTCCAACTTATCAAAACTACTAGTTCTAATGCCTCCAGAAGCAAAAAATTGTACGTTTTTGTCCCTAAACTCAATAGAATTGCCTAGTAAACTAGTATAATGTTGTGGATTTTTCATAAACTTTTCTAGTTTACTGCGCTTTTCTTGATACTCTTTTACTAATTGCGTTGTATCTGCCATTAACTTTCCTCCTTTTAAATTCTTTAGTCTTAACCACCAGCAGCAACTACTGTTTTCTCAAGGCCTCTATTGCCAAAAATTGTAACTTTTATTAAATTAATCGAATAATCTTGTCTTATGTTTTCAGCTTGTTTATTCCTATCTTCTGATGCAAACTTGATTGTAAATGAATCAGAAAGTGCATAAGCATTAATTAATGTTGGGGGCCCACCATCAGCCTTGATAATAACTCCATCTGAATTAATGTCTAATATTTGACCCGATTTTATACTAGGATTTCTTGTAACAAGGTACCCCTCAAAGTTATTTGTAATTGGCAAAACATACGCAGTACAACTAAATTCGCATACATCAACACATACGCCATACATATCATTATCAGCACCAACCTCAACATATACGGAGTTCTCTTTTGGAACAAGTTTAACCCCACGCTTATATGGAAAACTCTTTTTTGGATCGTAGAAATATTCTTCTATTTTGTCCGTATAACTTGAACATGCAAATGTATAAGCATCAACTAGCTCATTCTTAGACTGAAAACAACCACTTGAACTGCTAAAAACCTTATTTTCAACAGAACTCATTGATTTTGCATATTTTTTGAATTTCAAAAGAATATCATCAAGTTCTTTAACCGACTCAAGATATGGGTCCATTACTGCATCATCTTCAGCTTGTCTTGCTTGACGCCTAGCTCTAGGAGCAGGTTGAAACTCTGCCTGAAAGCCTAATTGTGGATTATCATCAACACCAGAATCCGGAACTTGCTCTTTACCTTTTAAAGCCATTTAATTACCCTTTTAAAGCTCTATTTCCAAAAACGCTAGCAAGCACTATATGTAACTCTTCGGTTAATTTATGGACTTTTGAAAGTGCTATAGCATTAATAGTTTTATCAGAACCACTAGTCTTTTCAAGTTCTCCCTGCGCATTAAAATGAAGCTTATCACCAGGATTTATACCATTTTGTCCATTTTTCTTAAACGTTAAATACCCCGTAAAGTTGTTTGTAATTGGAATTACAGTTGCCATACCAGTAAACTCGTCTATATCAGTGCATACTCCGTACAAATCATCACCACCTCCAGCCTCAACTTCAAGTTCTGATGTACCATCAGCACTAAAACTAAACTTTACTCCGCGCTTGTAGGGATACCCTTTAGCAGGATAATTTTCTATTTTGTCTTTACTACTAGTCCAAACTCCATCAGAATTGGAGTAAATTAAATTTTTATCCCTAAACTCAATAGAATTGCTAAGTAAGCTAGCATTTTGCTGGGGATTTTTCATTAATGCTGTAATTTCCTTAACTTTTTTATCAAACTCCTCTTTAATTTTTGTAATATCACTCATTAAAAACTCCTTTAAGCAATGTTTCTTCTGTTATCTCTTTTTAGATTTTCATAAAATTGAACTCGTCTTTGCTTGTAAGCATTGCTTAAAGCTTGCACAAACTCTGTGAAATTAATTGGTACAAAATTAGGATCAAGCAAACTTACTCTCTCTTCTGATTTAGCAATAATATTTCCTTTAATAACCTCAACAGAAGATGAATTGCTATTAGCATTTTTTCTTAATTTGATATTCACTTTAGCCAAAGAAACAAGTTGTTCTAGTATCTCTCCATCAATATGGCTTATGTCTGATACTTTGGAAATAGCTTTAACTTGCTCAATTGGAACAAACTTGCGAACAAGTTCTCTGCGTTGCGCCTGCATAATGTCTTTTAGAGTATATCCTTTTGCAAGTAGTACCTCTTTATTGAAATGACTGCTAAGATGCGCTTTTGCAAGTGTATCAATTTCATTAATGCGCTCTGCCTCCAGTAATAATTGCTTTTCAACACGCTCTCTCTCTTCAACTTCAGCAAGTTCTTTTGTTATTCGCTCATTTATACTTAAATCACGAGTTGTTTCTTTAGGTTTTGCATTACTTGCTTGTTCTTTTAAGCTCATATACTCTTCAAATTCCTGGATGCTTATAACTTTAGTATCAGATTTAACTTGATGTTCTTCTTTAACTTGATCCTCAATTATTTCTTTCTTTTCATCTTCAATCACTTCTTAACTCCTTTTCTCAAAATGAGAATAATTTTTCTTTTAAAAAAGCTCGTTCCTCGTTATTGAAAGAACTGCTTTGTATAAGATCGTTATATTTGCTATAAAGCTCAATTAGCTTAATATCTCTTTCCACCTTTTGATCATCACTCAACATCACTAATGAATTGAACTTCATATCAAGTCCAAAATACTTATTAAGCTTTAAATTACAAGCATTCTGGATTTGTTCTTGTACGCCTTTTAGAAAATCATAATAATTGCTCCTATCACCTTTACCATCATTTCCAAGTCCTTTAGCTTGCTCGTTGAAACTTCTTGTTAAAGGCTCCTTAGTATCAGCACCAATTTTTGCTTTAATTAATGCTAAGGCCTCTTTTAAATAGGTAAGATCGTATTTAATAACTTCTAAACTAGCACTCGGAGTAGCTGTGTAAAACATCCCCTCATTACTTAGATTGCTCTTAAGCCTAGCAAGTTCACTTGCCAATGAGTCATTAAGACTACGTAAATTAGAAATATCTTTACTATGATTATTTGAGTTTTGTTTTCTTAGAAAGGATGATAAAAAGCTATTGCCTTTTTCATTATTACTACTCTGAGTTAGCGCACTCAAAGACGTTGTTGCGCTAGAAAGCGCGTCTTGCAGCTGCACTAAAGACTCGTCTTTGTAAAACAAAAAATTGTGGTTTTCAATACGTTTTTCTATTTCAACGTATATCTTCTCAAATAAGTAAATATCTAGCAAAAAACTTTCCGTATAACACGGAACATATCTTTTTAAGATATAATCAAAGTTTTCGTATATTATAAGTCGATTTTTGTGTATTTTGACCGTATCAAAAGAATTACTTCCATTATTAGTTCTTACTTTGTAAGTTACATAATCAAAGTCAACCCCCAAGTCTCTTACAGATTCATAATCAAGGTATTCAAATCCAATAGGTAGTTCTATATTAACAGGTCTTTCAAGGTCTACTAGTGTATCTTTAGTTTTTACTAAAATGTATCCAATTCCATGAAAACGGAAGCTTATAATACAATTTAGTAAAGCATTTTTAAGTTGCACTTTTAATCTAGCAAGCTCGAGCTCACTAACATGACTAGTAGTATACTCAAGAATAATTCCGTTCTTAAGACAATCTTCTGCTACATTTTCTATGTAATTTCTAAAAAATATTGAATATCTATATAGTTCCAGTGAATTTATTTTATCTACTAGTTTTGCTTTTCTTAAATCATACATTTTTTACTTCTTATTCTTAATTTTCTTAATTAAATTAAATGTATAATAGCAAAAACTAATATTTTTGTCAATAAAAT
>NZ_CP179508.1:0-31377 GCF_030438115.2 Borreliella japonica | reverse complement strand
TTACAAAAATCTTTGATTGCCAAAATGAACACTTCTATCTCTATATCCTAAAGACAACATCAAATATGCAGCAGATATTGCATCAAGCGCGTCATCGGGAGTTTTATTATCCCCTTTATAAGCGTAAATATCGCTAAATACAGTAGAACTACTATACTTTGCAATATAAAGTTTTTTGTAGGTAAAAGGTGTAATTAACAATGCTATTCTACTAAACTTATTAGACTTTGGCTTTACTGGGGCAATTCTAAAATATTGACTCATATTCTTTCTAAGAGTCATATATTCACGCGTCAATCCTCCAGCGCCTTTAGTATTGTCTCTATCTTCTATGTAAAGCGTGTGTACATTGAAATTTTGTAAAACAGTCTTGACCATATTCATAATATAAGGGTCAATAGCCGGTCGTTGATCTTGAAATACAAAAGCATAGTACTTATCATCGACTCTCTCCATAACACATAACGCAGTATTATCACCTCCAATACTAAACGCTGGGTCTAAATATGCTATCGGGCTAGTAAATACATAGTCTTGCATAATATTAATTTGTGTGAAAATTGAGTCGGTGCTTGCTATCCACTCTCCTAGCAAAACTCTTGCCTTGTATGCTGGTATATCTTTATAGAGTTTCTCTTGAGTTTTGATAAATTCTTTACTTAGGAGAACATTATCGTAAGTTGTAAAATTATATGTCTTAAAAGTAGCTGTATTATTGATATAATCAGTTTTGAAATAATGTTCTGGATGATCTGGATTGGTATCAAAAATAATAGTTTCTTGCGCGCACCTAAGTCTTTTTAATACTTCCTCTAAAGTTTGCTTATGTAAAGTAGTAGCCTCATTTACAAAAATGAGTGCTGAATTACTACCCCTAAACCTTTCAAAATCACTTGCCTTGTCCCCTCCATATAAATTAATCCGTAGTGAATCAATCAGTATATATGAATTATTCCTATGTCTTGGAATATATGAAATATTAAGAAGTTTGCATAGCTTTTCAAATTGCCCCAAAACATTAACTTCAACTGAACGTTGAGAATTGCCTATGATGAAATTATTAGTATCACTGGAATATAACTTTTTATTTGCAATTAAACTTTTAATAAACAGATAACACGCAAGATACGTTTTGCCGCTAGCTATACCGCCACTGAGTATAATTTTCTTTTCGTTGTTCTTTTGGATACTTTTTATAACCCTATTTTGCTTTACGGTTAAATATTTCTCTTCAAACTGAGCAAAATTAACCAAAGAGTTTGTTGTTCCAAAAAATTTAGATATATCAACTCCAAACTGATTTTTGTATTCCTTTTGAAGTGTTGTAAAAAATTTTGTTTGATATAAATTCACTTGTACCCTTTACTACTTTTGTAGTTACTTTTACTCTCAACTTCATGAGCAGAAGTTAGCTTTTTCATACATTCATAGTAAAGCTCCATTTCCCTTATTGAACACTCCTTTATCAGGTCATTAAGCTCACTCTTTAACAAACTAATTTTTTCATTAACATTATTTTTCTTGTTACATTTTTTATTCAAAAAGGCAATTTCGGATTGTAAATCTTCTATTTTTAAATGCATTTTGGCTAGTTCAATGCTTGCATATTGTTTAAATGCTCGTATAAATCCTAATTCTAAATTAGAGCGCTCTAAATCTAATTCTCCCTTAATTTTTCTAGCTTTAGCTTCTGATTTAAAAGTTTGGGCTACAAGATGTTCAAAAGTATCTTCACTAATTATTACTCTAGAATTATCACCAACAGAAGTTTCCCCACTCTCCCATTTTTGTCTCATTCTCCATACATTTACTCTAGAAACTCCAAGTTTAGCTGCTATTTCTTTATCATCCAATAATCCTTCTCTAAAGTAGGCAACATAATCATCAAAAGAACGTTTAACTTTTTTCAAAAAATTTCTCTAAAGTAACAAAATTAACAAATTGTTACTCTAAATAGTAAAGCAATTTAACAAATTGTTAACATAAACTGATAACTTCTTTATACCTATTGACGGGTGTTTAATATTTATTGGCTTTTATTGATTTAGCTAGCTGCTATTTCTAAATCAAAGATTATGAAAATAGCAGTTCACTAATTTATTGTATTTTGCCAAAAATTTACTCTATAATTTTGGAAAAACTTTTAACTACACTTATAAGATTCTTACTTGTGAAAATTTTCTTGTCATAGTAGTGTATGTTTATAAATAAAAAATATGCAAATTCTATAATCAAATATATTTGCTTTTGTTTTGATATTTTTTGGTTTATATTCTGAAGAATCCTATGAACAAAAAGCAAAAAATTGATGGATTTATCTTCTCCTAATCTGTCCAAACATTTTTTTAGTATTCCTTCCTTATAGCTAAAATCAAATTTAATATCTTTGGAACTATGTTTTTTTATTAGATATTTATCTTTCAAAACTTCTTTAATAAATTCTTTTTCGGGGCCTAAAGTGTAATTTATTACCTCATTAATACTTTTACCAGTTTTTCTTTTGTATTCTTGTATTACTTCATAAGCACTGTATATTTGTCTTTTTTGCTCCAGAGTTACTTGATCAGTTCTGTACAGCCTATCTATTTCCTTTTTTAATTTCTTACCTAAATTATCATAAAAATCTGAAACTTTATTAGCATGCATATTATATATATAATAATATAGCAAAAACACAATTATATATGCTAAAATTTTAGCAAAGGAGGAAATTCCAAAAACCATTGAAAAATGTTTAATATTAAACTTTAACCAATCATTTTAGCGAACTTAATACTCATAAATGAAAAACAAGACTAACAAATAGTCTTGTTTTTCATTTATGTTTATAAAAGCATTTTTTATTCTTTTTTATCTTCTAACTTCTTAATCTCTTATTCAATTTTTTCAATTTCTTAATTAAAATTATGTTCATACATATCATATAAATCTTGAAAGTTTCTAAGTCTAATACTGAAAGCCTCATTTATTTTTTGCTTATCATATACCTTTACTTTTAAAACTTTACTTGATAATACTTTTTTAAGAAAATTGGGCATCTCATTTTCTTTTAAAACTAGAAAACCACTGTCTTCTACAGTCCATTGCTTACTAAGTGAATTTATAATGGGTTGTTCTTTATCAAAAGAACAACTAATAATTATATTTTTTATGTTGTTAGTATTTTTTAGTATTTCTTTTTTAAAGAAAAGAGCAATCTTTGACCCCTTTTCAACGCTGTAAGCAAATACTAACCCATTAATATCCTCAAACAATAAATCCTTTTTTATTTTAGTGTTATCTTTTGATTTAGTTTTATCGCTATTGCTAAAGACTTCACTAATAGCAGTTCCAAATAGATACAGTAAGTTAAAAACATCTTTATCCGCTGATACAAAAAAATATCCTTTCTTATTTTCATCTTTTTTATCACTTATTTTTAAATACAAACTATTTTCTTGCATTTTAAAATCTTCATAATCAAGATCATTATCACGACTATTAAAGATACCTCTTAAAAATTCGTCAGCATTTAAAGAAAATAAAGCAAATATAAGATATAGAATAATATAAATTCTTTTCATTTATCATGATTCTCCAATATTAATAAGAAAACAAGACTAACAACTAGTCTTGTTTATCATAATTTATGCTTTTATAAACCATTTCTTTTATTTTTTAACACCTTCAGCCTCTTCTCCATTATTTTTAAGCTCTTCATCAATTTGCTTAATCGCCTCATCTATTATTCCACTTGACATATCACTAGTATCAGTACCAGAACCATTAGAATAACTTACACTTAACCCATATTCTCTAGCTTTTGTCCAGGCCTGTGCTCCACTGCCTCTTTGATTTTGGGCTCTATGACCTTGAGTTTCTCCAGTTGCAGTATCAACTTGTCCTTTATATCCTTGAAATGTCTGTCTAGCCTCTTCTAAAGCTTTTCTTCTATCATCTCTTTTCTTTTTCAAGCTATCTTCAAGTCCCTTTAACTTATCTTCAAAATTTCCTTTCCCTTTTAATTTTTCTTTTATTTCTTTTACTTTTTCTTCATACTCAGAATATGTTTTAAGAGAAGTTGTTTTAGCATCAGATTTATCTACTTTATCCTTTAAATCCTTAATTGTTTTTTCAATCTCTGATGTATCTAATGTGGATAAATCTTTTGTCTCTAAAATATTTAACAATCCATTAAATTCTTTTTTTATCTCTTGTTCTATTTGTTTTGAAATTTCTAAACTTTTTTGTTCTGAAGTTTCTAAATCTTTACCATTTACATCATTCTTGCAAGAAATTATTAATGCAAAAATAGAACAAATAATAAACATTTTTTTATTCATAACAATTATCTCCCATACTGTAAATATTTATTTCAAATTCTTTTAAAATTCTTCTTAAATTCATCCAATAAAATTGCATATGAATTGCTTTTTCCCAAAAATGTAATGAATTGAGAACCATCAATAGTTTCTATTTTTGTTTCTATGTTTTTGTTTTCATAATATTCTCCATATTCTACTTCTTGATAACCATAATAATAATTGGCTTTAAATGCTCCCCCTTTAATCATCGAATTTACAAAGTTATTAATTTCTGACTCTTCTAATGAAAATAATTTAGCTGCATGCCTCCCTGCATTTAAATTTGTTACAATAACATATTCTTCTTTTATTACATCTAAAGTCCCCAAGTCTATCCAATCACCGATATTTCTTTTTTTATATTTAATATTCACAGTGAAATTAAAAAATTCGTCACTTCTTATACAAAGATGCCCTACTAAAGCGCATCTTCTGAAATAAGTAATAGCTGCACCATAAAGTTGTAGTAATGTCTTTCCACCTACTCCTTTAGACCCATTTTCACTGTTGCATTGTAATTTATCTGTATGAATTGGTGTATCAAATGATTCTCTGTACCCAGTACTTTTACTGTAAAATGTAGTTCTAATAACATCAACTCTACCATATGGATCATGTGTAAAAGTTGGAAATTGCCTAAACATAAGATCCAAATTGTGCTTTTTAATAACATTTTTAATTTCTTTTAATATTTTATCTAAACTCCAATAATAATACTCGTACCCCTTAGGATTCTTGTCAATACCCGGCAAATTCATTCTTAGGGTTTGCATATCTTTTCTGAATTGAATTTTTGCTTGAATATTATTTTGCATATCTTGATTATTATTGTTTGAAACATTGTTCATGGGTTCCCCCTTTTAATTATTTTTCAAAATTTTACCTAGCTATTACTTTGCTCGTCATATTAAGTATGATTCTCACAAGAACTTATCAATACAAAAAAACAACACAAACAATAAACATTCTCATATTTTTATTCATAAGTTACTCCGCAAGCCTAAACATAATGCAACCTCCAATAATTACAATTTTTTAAAGATTTAACTAATTAATTTTGTTACATTTTGCGTTACAAAGTAACAAAACTCAAATGTAATTTTAATCAAACTTAGAAAATCTCTCCATTGCAAATGTTATACTCATTACAAAAGACTACAAAACACATACAAATCAAATTTCAGAGTCTTTGCTATATATCACCCAAAGTATATTATCTTTCTTGGGTGCACCCCTTAGAAATCGACACTTCTGTTTATTACAGCTACTCTACAGCACGGATTTTGCTTGCAATGAGAGACACCAAAATTTGACTAAAATTTTACGTTTTTGATAAAATATAAATTGCAATTTTTATCTATTTTTATTACTTTTACTTAATTTAAAAGTAACACTTATAAGGAGAGGATATTATGGACTTTAATAATTATCTTAATTTAAATAAAGACACTTCGGATTTTTTCCTCAAACTCATAAAAGATTATCAAAAAGTAATAGATGAAAACAAAATTCTAAAAAATACCATAAAAAATTCATCTAAAACTAAAAAAGAAAATCTAAAACCCAGTCTTAAGTTTTATATAACTCCAAAAACTAGAAAACTAATTGAAAAATGTATCAAACAATTAAAACAAATTGATCCAATATCTGGGTGGTTTGTATATTTACTTTTAATAAGTGGATGTAGGGGCACTGAAATTCAAAAAGTAAAAATGCAAGATATTACCCAGTTATCAAACAAAACTGGTGAAATTTATTACAATATAAAAGTAAATGTAGCAAAAAAAAGAAGTATCACTTGTATTAGAGAAATTGTCATTGACGCTAATGAATTTGCGGCTATTGAAATAGCGCACAAAAATCATTTTGAAGAAAAAAATCTTGATACTAGAAGAACTTATCTTTTCCAAAAAACCAAACATAAGTTTAAAGATAATCAAATTGATATTACTCATATTTCTAAAAAATTCAAAAATCTTCTTAAAAAATCGGGATTTAAGGTAAATAAATCACTCCATTTATGTAGAAATTTATTTATTTCAAATTTAAAATCTAATGGCTACAATTCTTTCCAAATTAAAGAACTTATGAAATATTCTTCAACTCATGAAATTGATAATATCTACGGACTCTCTTCTGCTAACAAAATTCAGGCTTATAAGTGCATCAAAAATGGCTTAAAGCTGTAGCAAGACTATCTAAGTTTAAATATGCGCTTTGAAGTTACTTTGAATAGTTTTCCATTAAGCTTTAAATCAAGTGAATCATATAATATTTCTTTCTCTTTTGTAGCAATAAAGTGTGACCCATTAACACCCTCAATTTTAACTTCACTTATTTCAAATTCATTAGCAGCCACAAAGTAATTGGAAGATTCATATCTAACACTAGTTCTAATTCCATAATAATTAAGTATCATACAAGGATCATTAATAAAACAATTTTTCTTGATGTACCCGAGTCCTAAAAATCTGCGATACGCCACATTTATTCCAAAAGCATTAAATTCAATATTCTTCAACAAACTTGTATAATAATGCAAGCATAAAAAATAACACCCCCATCTTTGTATCTCTCCAAGTAAACTCCTATTTTTTTGTTTTATTTTACTAATAAGCATTAATTAATCCTCCAATGTTAAATATTTTTTTTAATTTTTTTAGTGCCCCCATTCAAAAGGGGACACTATTTGCATACGACATATTGCTCATATTGCTCGGCAAGTAAAATTTATTATTTGTTGTCGAAAGTTCCGTAAATCTATCTGCTATTGCCCTTTTCTTAGGATCGTAATTGAACACAAATTGCTTGAATCTGTAATTTACATGATTCATTAGTGGATATTTATCTAAAATTTCATTAATTTTAATTTTGAGTAGTTCTTTAATGGGTTTTTCTCTCCTTTTGTTTTCATTTTGAATTTTATCTAGTTCTGATTTTAGATTGTCAATCTCAATCAGCTTACACTCAAGATTAGCAGCAGACTCTTCGGTTTTAATCTCAAGGTCAGTGCACTCAACATACTCTACAAATTCATTTATCCAATCAAACTCAACTCCAGATCGATAAAACTCACTCTTTACTACCAACTCCTCAATCTCTTCAATGAACTTAATAAACGCATCATTATCATAATCACTTGCAATTAATAAATTAGCCCCATTCTTTTCAATAATTTCGTTTCTTACGTTGAAAACTTCCCATTCACATTTTTGAACAAATTCTAAAACTTTTGATATCAAAGAATTATTTCTTTTTATCTTACAGTTAACCGGTGCAGCGTCTATTAAGAAGAATAAATTACAATACTCAAGTCCAGTACATGCCAACTGCATTTGTGCTTGCACATAGTACTTGAAAAAATACTTACTACTTAAAAAATTGCCATTTTTATTGTACTCGGCTATAGCACTACTCATATAATTAGAATCACTACTCTTAATCTCTAAAAGCTCTAAATCACCACCATTATTTATAAACCATCCATCAATTGTTGAGCCTACTAAAGTTGTAAAACCATCCATTTTTTTGAAATAATTATATTTATCAACACCGTTGGCATATTTGTTTTTATACAAAACATCAATATTATCACCGTGAGCTTTAACAAATTCTCTAAATCCTAAATTTTCCAACTCTTTACCTTTGAGCATATACAAATTCTCTTCAAAAGGCATACTCATACCAAAATATTTAAGCACTCGGTTTATCATCAAGTCTTTAAGTCCAACTCCACCAATCAGAACAGTACCCACTTCACTAGCTCCATATTTATTGAGTTTGTTTCTCTGCACGCTAAAATCAATATTTCGATTAAACTTAAAACATTCTTGACTGCTTATTCCTGGTAATTTTTTGCCTATCTTGCTTAATTTGCTTTTTTCTTTAATGGGAAGAGCTTTTTCCTCAAATATTTCACAACCAATAAAACTTTGTTGCTCAAAATTCATCATGCTGGATACTCCGTTATGCATATTATCTTGAATATTTAAATTATTATTTTTGTGTGACACATTGTTCATAATGTACTCCTTCAATTTTGGTTAATAATAATTATATAGCAAAAACTATTTTTACCAAGTTTTTAACAAAAATTTTTGTAAAAAATAAGTGGGACTTAACGAAATTCTTTTATTAGAAAATCTGTTAAGTCCCAACCTAATTAAATTGATTTTTGATTTATGAAACTAACATTTTTTTAGCTATACCTATTATATAATAATATATGTTTTTGTCAACTTTTACACAAAATTTCTTGTAAATAAAAATATGGAGAACTTATAGAAAATCTCTTACGAAAGAAATTCTATAAATTCCCACTAATGATTTTTGGAAAATTCTAAATAATTAACCTTCGTTGGTGTTTATGCAATCAACGTTATTTGACAATAATATAACAAAAATAGTTGTTGTCAATTTATTTGTAAAACTTTTTGTAAAAAAACAGTGGGGACTTTATTAAAATCTCTTGTTAAAAGAATTTAATAAAGTCAAGGGTTTAGCAGAATTTATTATAAAAATAATTCTACTAATTAATCATAATTCAATTTAGAATTAAAATCAATTTGTCTTTTTACCAAAAAAGAACTTATTTAGATTCTTTTGTTATAAAATTCAAATAAGTTCTAATTTAGAATAGATCAAAAATAAAACGTTATTTTCCAATAAAATTCATTGGTTTTAATGATATAATACTTGGAAAAGTCACATTATATAATTTTTCATTATTTGACGCCTTGTATATATTGCATTAAAAATGAATGTATAAACGGTCCAAAAATTGCTGCTGCGATTATCAAAAAATGTACCATTCTGTTCCCCATGCTAAGTTTTAAATGTAAATTCTTTACTTCATTTTCAATCTTATTAGTAAGTTCATTTTTAAAAAAATCCATTTTGATATTTAAATTTTTTTCTGCATTATCTATTTTAGCATTTAAAATAGATATATCTTTTTGTAAATTCTTCTCTACATTATCTATTTTAGTATTAAGTTCGTTTTTAACAGAATCTATCTTGGTATTTAAATTCTTTTCTACATTATCTATTTTAACGTCTAAATTAGATATATCTTTTCGTAAACTCTTTTCTACATTATCTATTTTAACGTCTAAATTAGATATATCTTTTCGTAAATTCTTCTCTACATCGATTATTTTCTCTTTTAAATATTCAAAGTTGTAATTATCATTATGAAGAAAAACAAAATCTATTGCCTCCTCACTAAACCCGATGTTTAAAAATTCATTTTTAATACTTTCTATATTGTATGTCCTATACGCTAAATTGCTCATACAATCCTCTTATTATCCTTTTAATTGTTTATATTTTTTTAAAAGCTTGTTAAGAAAATCTTTTTGATTTTCAAGAAGTTCTTCCAAGATAAACGCTGTAAATTTAGCATGATTTTTGTAAAAATCATAACTTTCTTGTTTTTTAAGCTGAAATCTTAGAGGCTTTATCGGGTTTTGTTTTGACTTTTTTATTGTTTTGCTCTCTTTATTTCTTAATATAATTAATGTTTCCAGTATGCCATTTTTTATTAGAAATTCTTCTTGTATAATCCCATCTTCTATTGCATTAGCAATTTTTAAATAATTATAGACCTGTGCTCTTGCAAGTCTATAATCTTTAGAAAAAGCTTCAAAACTTTTATACCCATCAAGTTTATAATATTCATTATCTTTAATTTCTTTTAAAATTTTTAAAGTTTCTAACTTACAATAGATTTCTTTTTTAGAATTAATTTTTAACTTTTCTTTTAAAGAATTATAATGATTTAATGCACTATCAGCAATAATATAATTTCCATTATCGCTTAAATCTCTTTTATTTACCTTAATATCCAACTTAAACTCCTTTTATATTCAACAGTCTACTAATTAGACTTTATACTTTTTTAAAAAAAATTTCTAAAATATTTTTATACTCTTTTATATAATCTTTATTTAAATCAAAATTATTATTTTCTGCTATTCGTCTATTTAAGTCTTCTCTTTCAGATATTATTCCTAAAAACCCATCTTTTGTTTTTAACATTTCAAACAATGTTTTATGTGTTCTATTTTTTCTAAATCTTGTTATTATTAAAAATATAGGTAAAAATAAATTCAATTTTCTTACAAAAAAATTAAATAAATCCAAACTTTCCACTGCCCACTTTTCAGCTGTCATTGGAATTATTATATAGTCACTACATAAAAGTGCATTTTTTAGTGTAACATCTAAACTGGGATTTGTATCAATTACTATATAGTCATATATATGATGTAAAGTTCCTAAGCTTGTTTTTAACAAAAAATCTTTATATTCGATTTTATCTTCACTAAAATTATGTAGCGTAAGATAGCTAGGTATAAGATCAAGATTATTATCTATATTTATAATAGTACTATCAATGTCTACATTTTCCTTTAAAATCTCATAAATATTAAATTTGGTAAAATTAATACCTAGTTTTTCTATTTTTTCGTAAAAATAACTAGTAATAGATGCTTGAGTATCCATATCAATTAAAAGAACTTTATTATTTTTTGATAATAAAGTCGACAAAATTATTGCGCTGGTGCTTTTACCAACACCGCCTTTAATTGACGCGATTGTAATTATTTTAGGTTTTTTATTATCCATTTTGTTAGTGGTCCTTGTTCCGTATATTTTTTTCCATATTTAATCCTTATATAACCTTTTTACTAAATTCTTCTATCGTTAAAGAATTTCTTATTATCTCTAATAAATCATTATAATACGTGTTAAATACGTTATTGTATTCTAATTTCTTTTTGCTACTTAAATAGGCTTTTACAATTGGTTTTAGTACTTCAATATTTGTCGTATTTTTTAGTCGCTCAATAAGTATATTGAAAGTGTTTATCTTCAAGTTCTCATAATTTTTTGAAGAATTTTCTTTTTTTATCTCAATTATTTTTTCTAATTTGAGAGTTATTTTGCTTAAATCGTTATATTTTTGATTTTCAATTATAAAATGGGGTTTAAATTTGTAATTTTCATATATTTTTTTAAATTCTGTTTCCAATTGTTTTGGATTATATCCTTTTTTTTCCATTTTTTTTTGAGTATTGTTTAAAGTTTCTTTTAATTTGTTTTGCTTATCTTTGAAAGAAATTTTGTTAAAATGTATATTTTTACTTTTTGTTGTTTTAATTTCAAATCTTTTTAAAGCTTTAATTATTTCAATTTTTTTATCTTTACTAATATCTAAGTTTAATAAAATTAGAAGAAATTCTTTATTTTTAAAGTTACATTTATTGTAATAGTTTATTACTTGAAAATTTTCTATCTGATTATTTCTTTCTTCTTTTTTATTATTATTGTTATTACTTAAACACTCCTTAAAATCTACATTCCCATTTTTAATAAATCTCTCTTTAAGGCCTATTTTAACCCTTTTTTCAAATCTTGATTGTTTTTTTTCTTCAAAGAATTTGTTGATTTTAAAGTAGCACTCTTTTTTTGGAAAATTGAGTTTATAGTAGATTTCGGTTCCGCAATTTACCCCCATGTGTTTGTGATAATTAGTTGTGACTTTAAATTTTTTTTCTAATTCGTAAAGATAATTTTGTAGTGTTTTTAGTTTAATGGTAGCTTGACCATTTCTTTTTAGATTCTCATTAAAGTAATAGAGTATGTTTTGTTGAGTGTATTTTTTATACTTTTTGTTTACATACTTTAATGTTGCGATAAGAACTATTAATTTGTGTTGATGTTTATTATAGCAAATTGGACTTTTTTTATTGGTTGGTATTGACATAATCGTCATCCTCCTTCAATTTTGGTTAATAATAATTAATAATATAATGCAAAATTTTGATTTAAAAGTAAAGACTTTTCTAAAAAATATTAAATTTAATTATTAATTTTGTTAATTAAATACACTTTTTGTAATTTAAAGAAAATAATTTGATTTTAATTCTAAATTGGGATACACTACAAATAACGTAGTTGTTTAAATATTGACATTTGCGACTACCTTTAATTTTGGTAATTTGCAAAAAAATAATTGAAAGGGCTTAGCTTAGTTCTTTTAGAAAGAGAATCTAGCTAAGCTCTATTTTTTTGCAAAAATTTTTGTAAAAAACTTGGTAAAAATAGTTTTTGCTATATAATTATTATTAACCAAAATTGAAGGAGTACATTATGAACAATGTGTCAAAAAATAATAATTTAAATATTCAAGATAATATGCAAAATAATACTCAAGCAGAAATTAAATTCTTAAACGATATGCACACTCTAATTATAAATTTATCAGGGATTGATAAAAATCTTCAGGGATATGGTTATAAGTATCAGAATTATAACGAAATAGCTAAAGAAATTAAAAACGTTATTAAAAATCATAATTTAGATATTTGTTTATGGCAATATCCAACTTCTAAATATGTAGATGGTCAAAAGGAGCACGTTATTAGGACTACATTTTTCAGTAAAAGTACTGGGTACAGAGAATCATTTGATACACCAATGTTTACAGAAAATTTACAATTCAACGATAATGATGATGAAAATAGTACTAAAGTTACAAATACAGTGTATCATCGATTTGGCTCAGCTATTACTTATACCAAAAGGTATGCGTTAGCTTCATTTCTCATGGTAGAAAGTGAAATGGATACCGATGCAGACCCTAATTACAATAATTATGAAAACAAAAATTATATGCCTAACAAGCAAATTAGTGTTAATCAAAAGCGAGAACAAAAAAAAGAGATTAATTACAATCAGAAAGATAATATTAAGCAAGAACAAAAAAAAGATAGGTTTTATTACTACAGTATTTTTAAAGACGCTCTATCTAATATAAAAAATTGGGTAAATAGCTCTACAACAAAAGATAATATAAACTCAATTATTCAAAAAATAAGCTTTATTCAGAATATAGATCCCAACAATATTGATGATATCAAGAAAATTGAAGCCGATTTAATCTCGTATTTTGAGAAAAATAGTGATTTTAAGAGTATAAACTATTGGGCAGAGATTATAAAAGACTATTTCAAGAGAAATAATAGATTAAAGGATTTGCAAGATTTTGAAAAGTTTATGTCGTTTAAACAACCTATTTATGGTGCTAGCCCGCTAATATTCTTTAGTGTCTTGAAAAAAGATAAACAATTTGATTATATATTTGCAGCATAGCAATATGTTTAAAGCCCCCTTATTTGGGGGCTGTTATTTCTAATTACATGTAGTAATTGCTTGAGTTGCAAAATTATCTATATCACCGCCGTTAAAGAAGCCTTCAACCACCTCTTTAAAAGTGTTTTTTCCTTCATCATTTCCATTACATTTAGCAAGTTCAGTTTTTATGTGTTCAAGTGCTGATTTTATTTTGGATTCATCATGTTGTAAAAATGTATCAAATTCTCCATCACCAGTTAAAGCGGTTTTTAACCAGTCAAGTTGTGTTTTTTGAGCATCAGTTAGCTTTTCTCTAAGAAGTTCTTCTTTAGATTTAGGTTTTTCTTGTTGTGACTCTTTTTGTTCTAAATCACGTTTTTTTCTACTTTTTACTTGCTGAGTATGAGTATCATTAGAATTACAGCTATTTAGAACAAGCAAAAACAAACAAAATAATATATTTATAATTTTCATTATTACTCCTTTTTTTTATCTTCAGTACAATACATTAAGTAACAAAAAAGTTTATTCTTGTAAGTATATATCCTATTTTGAGAAATATTGCGGGTTTTTAGGGGATTGTTTGGAAATGATAAATTGTATTTTGAGGATTATTTGTAATTTCTATTTAGAAAACCCATTAATTAGCGACGTAATAATATTTGCTATGCTAGATATAGCAATTGGAGCTATTATTATTGTAATAATAATTATTAATCTGTTGCTTATATTAAGTTTTTCTAATAAAAATTTTTCATGAATTTTGAGTTTTTCGTCAAGATTTTGTTTTATATCTTGTGCCAAATTAGACATATCTTGTTTTAAATTCTTTTCTACGGTGTCAATCTTAGCGTCTAAATTATCTATTTTGATATTTAAATTCTTTTCTATAGTATCTATTTTAGTATTCAAATTCTTTTCTACAGTGTCAATTTTAGTATTTACACCATCTATTTTGGCATTAAATTCATTCTTTATACCATCTATTTTGGTATTCAAATTCTTTTCTACGAAATCGATTTTAGTATTAAGTTCATTTTTTACACTATCTATTTTAGTCTCTAAACCATCAATCTTGGTATCTAAATTCTTTTCTGCGCTATCAATCTTAGAAACAAGATTATCAAACTTTATCCCAAATTGTTTTTCTAAATTTTCTAAATCTCTATAGGTAAGTTCATTGTGATAATATCTTTTAGATAAATCTTGTGCTATTAGTTGTTCCATTCCCAATCTTATAAATTCGTTATATATTTGTTCTTCACTTACAGTATTTGTTAGCACGGGTTTCATAATATTTTTCCTTTATAGTTCTATTGTACACTATTTTGGGTTAATAGGGGTTGTCTATTAACAATATAAAGTATAATTTCTTGCAAGAAAAAACTTTTTGTAATTTACATTTTTAATCTTGAATACTGATTATAGACTTTTTTTGCTATGGGTTTTGTTTTTTGAATGTATTCTAAAAGTAGTTTGATATTATGTTTTACTGAAGTCATTGTGTGTTCGTCTTTTAGTGTTGATAAATCTGGATAAGTAAATTCTGGATAATTTGGATCATTAACTTTAACTTTTGTTTTAGCTAAAAATGTTACAAGGTACATAACATAATCTGATAATTGAGCCTCATATTTAGCTAAAGCGCCTAGTGTTTTAATAATTGGTGGTTTTGGCTCGTCTGGTAGGCTAGCAATGGTACTACAACATAGTAGTAAAGTAAGTAATAAGTAGCTTACTAGTTTAAGCATTATCACCCCTTTTAAGTATATTGACGTATTCCCGCATGATTTTGTTGCGTTTTGCTTTTAATGAGGAGATAATTTTATTACTTTTACTGCTAGAGATAGCTTCTATTATCTCAAGATTGTATTTTAAGATATCTTGTATTTCTTCAAATATTTTAGTTGATTCGGCCGTTTCCATAGATTTTAATGTTCCAATATATGTTTTATAGAAAAAATCTATTACCCTATTAAAAGTATTAATGTAATTATGATCTATGTTTGTATCAGTTTTAGCTATGTTAGTTAAGTTGGATAGTAAATTAAGTCCTAAACCAATAGTGTTATTTTGCATTATTTGTTCTTTCCTTATAGATAGGTTTTCCTTCTTGATTGAATTTTAGATTATTAGATATTTTTAGATTTTTTTCATCAGAATTAACTAGATCAATACATTGATTGATTTTCTCATTTATTGGGGCCAGTGTTTTTAATATTGTTGGAGTTAATGCACTTTCAAGTCTTTCCATATTTGCTGTATATATTAATTGATAATGAGAATATAGTTCATAAACCAAAAAGAATCCCTTATGTGCCATTTCATCAAATTCATCTTCAAATTTAGAAAATATATCAATAAGGTTTGATAAAGACGTAAGTCCAAGCTCAACATTATCTTTAGATAATTTCATAAATTAATCTCGTTTTTTAATATGATTGTTGCCATTTCCATTTTTAAAAATCTTGCCTATTGCTATAGATAATATGTCTTTTAGCAACGGCTTGAGAAGAATTAACACCCCTAAAACTATTACTGTTACAAAAATCATTACGGCTATTAGTTTAATTTCATTTAGATTAATAAGAAGTTCGGTTATTTTAATATCCATTTTTCAATCCCTCATTTTAATTTTTGATATATATATTATATAGCAAAAATGTAATTTTTGCTAAAAAATTTTACAGCTTTAATAGAACTGGGACGTTCACCCATCTTTTTTGGACATACCATCCTTTGTACAGTGAGATTACACCAGTGAAAGTTCCGCTTGAAAAAACTAAATTTCGGTTATTTGTACTATCAGGTTCATCTGAATATCTTAGATATAAGGATCTACCTTCTCCTTTGTTTTGATCTATGTCAAGTTCTATATCAAGATAAATGGGGGTATCGTCATAGCTTTTATAAAAAATAAGAGTTGCACCTCTTGATTGGTCCAAATCTACTTGCAGTCTTTGATTTTTGTAGTCAGACGGATACAGTATGGTGTCAACAGGAGTGCTCAGATAAGCACTAAAGTCTGACGGCACCCCAAGGAACTGTTTTGGAACAGGTGTTTTTTGAATAGTTGAAGAAGACATTATCAAAAGATCGTCATATTTAGATAGAGTGGCTGATGATATGCTACTTGTTAGGCGCGATTTAATTTTGCTAAAAAGGTTAGAAAGCTTATCAGAATCATTGCCAATTAGCTTGTCTATTACTTTAGCGTAAATTTTTTTTACAAACTCTTCATCAGCTGCAAGTTCAGTAGCGATTGTGGACTTAATTATCTCTTTAAACTCGCCCAGCTCTTCCCCTTTAAATGTTTGATGGTTTACGGTTTTCAAAAAGTTTTTAAAGGTGATAGCGTTGCTACTTGCAACTCCATCATCAAGTAGTAAAAGATCAGTGTTTTTAACAGTCGTAACCTTATTTAAATCTTTGATTTGGACTGTTTCTTCCTCATCAATTAATAATTTTTCTTCTTCTCCAGCCATATAACCTCCTTAATTGTTAAAAGTAATAATATTGTTACCAGTTTCATTATTAATTTTGAGAACTCTACCAATAGGAATAATCCCCTTTATAAAAGCATAAATTGAATGATCATAGCCTTTGGGAAGTGAGTTGAATACTAAAGCCTTTTTAGATGCAGCGTATCCTTTTTTCTTTTCTCTAATTAGTATCTTTTTAGGCCTTTTCCCTTTTGCAGTACTGGGTGTAATAAATGCAGTAAAGTTTGTCTTTATTGCCCCTTTTAAAGAGATATCAATAACACCAGCTTCAGGTGTAGTAACTGAAATATCCACATTCAAAAAAGCCTTAAAAATCAGTCTAAATGACTCGTCAGTGCCAATATGTCGTAAAGCAAAAATAACACTATTGATATTGCTTGTAATGCTTTGTAGAGTTTGAGTTTTTGCATAAAAAATTGATAAGACTTGAGATATCCATATGGCAATATATCTTGATTTTATATTTTCTTTTGCATCAATGGATATGAAATTGGAATTAAGTGCTTTAAGCTCATTAAGAAGTTTTTGTGCGTACTCAGTTTCTGTACTTATAAATTTTTGAACTTCAGTGGTTTTTAAAAAATTAGGTATTTTCATACTTTTTAAGTATCAATGTCAATAAGTAGTCGATCAGTTGTATTGAAAAGCAGCATTGTATCATCAGTGATAGCAATATCTTGATTTGTTTGAAAATCGCCATCACTGATTTTTGAGATACTTTCAGTGTCTGTATCTTTAACACAAACTTTAATTTCCATAAACTTAATCCCTTTTACTTCATTGACTGGAGCAAAAAAGTCTTGATATTCAAAGCTAATGCCCATATCAGAATAGTTATTTGAAATAATCCTAGAATATATGTTTCTAATTTGAGAGTCTATGTTTAAGTAGAGATAGTTTTTAAGATCAAGTTTGTACTTTACTTTCATATAAACATATTTTCTTTTTCCCAGTGATATTTTGTAGGATTTAAGTTGCCCGGTTGGGTTGAGTCCATCAATTTCTATGTCTCCATCAAGTAAAGTACCACTAGGAGTTGTTAGATATAATGTTTTCCAAAGTTTAGCTTTAAATTCAGGATTGTTAATATTAGTCTTAGCAGTGTCTAATAAATCTTCTTTAAGAATTAGATATATATTAGCTTTACCAGCTGAACTTTTAATATTAGCGTGTTCCACTCCATTAAGATTAAGTAAAGCAGCTCGAACTGCGTTGTAAGTTGTGCTTTTAGAGGAAATATGTTCTTCAATTGCAGTCCAATAAGTACCACCCGGTTTCATTTTAGAAAAAAAGAGATTAAGCTCATTAATTATTTCTTCTTCAATTAATGCTAAAGAAGATGCAATAATGTTGTAAATCGAGCTATTACTATCATCAATGTTAATTCCATAATTTATGCGTAAGTATTCTCTTTTGGATCGTACTATATCCCCAATTGTGCGCTTTAGAATACCAAAATCAGAATCAAAAACAATACTCATAAAGTAAACTCCATATTCAAAACATCACCAGAGAAAAAAAAGGATATATTTGCTTTACGGTCTTGTATTGCAATTGAAATATTGATTATATCTAAGTTAAGATCTTTAGATATTTCATAAAAATAGTTTTTTACAGCTTGAAGATTATTAATTTTTAAAAGTTTCAAAAGCAAGAAATAGTCCAGGCCCCAATTAGGAGCATAGCTTAAACTACCCCTTAAGGTTTTTAGGAATATAAATAATTTTTGTTTTTGCTCGTCAATTCCATCAACAAGCGAAAAATCATTATTAAATACCAATTCAAAATTATTTCCAATTCTTAAATCCATACTAATAATTATACCATATTTAGCAAAAATTACTTAAACAAACTGTTGATATTAGCAGAAATTCTAGCGGTCACCGCTTGTAATGCTGGATAGTTAATAGTTGTTTTTTTGTCTCCTATGATAGTTATACCGTTGATAGCACTTACAATACTTTCCAGGATTTCTTTCAAGCTAGTTGTTTGGTTGACTATTTCAATTCTACTATTTGCTTTAATCTTAACAGTATCAGAAATTAAATTTAAAGTTTTTGGACTAATTGCGCTAAGTATGTAAAAATGATGTTTGTCGAAATGAATATCGTCATTTTTATCAAAAATATTGATGCTTGATTGAAGTAGTAAAACAGCATCGCCTTTTGATAGTTCAAAATTGATATTAGAAATATTTTTTGTGTGAATTTCTAAGTCTTCAAATTCTGGTATTATAACTACAGCTTCTTGTGTTTGCTGTTTAAATTCCTTTACAGTGCCAAGTCGAGTTATGAAAATATTTGAATAAATCCAATTTTTTACGTCTTCTTGTGTTAATGTATTTCCATAAATACGCTTGTTCATTTTGTAAATTATATGCTCTAAGTCCATTTTACCCCCTTTATTATCTCATTGGTGCAAAATTAGAGGCGTCATATAGCTTAAGTGATAATGAACAATCTCCTGTATTGCTAAGCCCCGCACTTGTTTCTTGTATGGTATTTTTTATAATGTTCCCTAGTCCGTCTATAAATGAAACTTTATCACCAACTCTTAGTTTATGTGTATAAAATATTTTAGCGTTCCAATATATACGCCTTGTCTTAAATTCATGCTCGATATCAACTTCTTGTTGTGGTATAAATTCAAGCCCATAATCTTCTAATGCCTCATAGTGGGTATTTTCACCTTCCTGTTCGTAATTAGTAAATACGAAATTGCATTCAATTTCGTAATCATGATAGCCAGTATCAGTTATTACGTTATGAACGTATTTTCCTTTTATTATTTTTTCAATAAACTCTTTTGGAGTTGAGGCATAAATATTTTTGTCGATTACTTTAAGTTTATCTTTATCATTCATGTTAATGATATTGCGATTAGGAAATACAGACTCTATCGCATCTTGCACCGTCATGCCCTTAAAGTTTTTACCCACTTTTCCCTCTTTGTCCTTCAATTTGCGATTGAAGAAGTTGCTATTAGTTAATAATTTAACTTCGAGCTCGACACTAAAATCTCCACCAGGATAATCAGTGCTCATGGGGTGCTCTAAAGTGCCCGCCATTATAAAATCAAATTTTTTCTCATGAGCAAATTTCTTATAATATATTTTTACTATATCTCCAAATTTTATGTGGTCGGTAAAGTCTAGTGGCAAGTTCCAAAGTACAATTTTTGCTTGTTTGGAACTTACAGTATTTAAGTCTGCTGATAATCTATTAAATATGGAAATATCAACATGAATTCTGTCTTGTGTATTGATTATAATTTTAGGAATTTTTTTCGGAAAAGGAGTTCCATCAGTTGATTTTTTTGATTCATCTACATTGTAAAACTCAATTTTAAAATCATAACTTAGTAGTACTGTTTTAGAATCATGAGTCACTAACATATATTATCCTTTATATTTTTCTAATTTAAATGTTTTCACTACCTCCATTGACAGACTAACTTCAACTTCATCGATGAAGGGAGTGTCCTTAAACGAAAGATTTGTAATTATAGCTAATTCTTTAAATCCAAAAGTTGGACTGTAGATAGTAAAAGGAACTTGAGCCTGCAGTCTATTGGATAGTTGTTCTTTTACAAGGTGAGAGTCAAAGCGGAACAAAAAATTCTCAAAAACAGTGGTTTTAAATATTGAAAGCATATGTTTGTACATAGAAGTTAATATCCCACCACTTAATGAGATATGTTCTCCTGTCATTACGGGGTTGTAGCTTACATATTGCGCTTTTCTATCATAATAGTTGATAACTGGTCGTTTAGAATAACTAGTATTATAAGACCGTGAGATTAGCTGGGTTTTTGGTTTTATAAAAAACAATTGTGGCACATATCCAAAACCTCTAAAATCTGGTCGTGGGTATAGCAATAAAAAGTTATCTGCTCCAAAAAGAGCAAGTAGTTGAGTCCCTATATCTTTTATTAATTGAGAAGTCTCTTCACACGACATTTCCCCTTCTTTTTTATTTTCGCAATTGTCACTATTTGCATTTATAATACCCGTAGAATCCTCTTTTTCTGCAGGCGATATTGTTTTATTATTAATAATATTTTTATTGTTAATGTCCATAAGTAATTACCTTTTACTACAACTTAATTCCAACAAGCCCTGCCAATAACTTCAGAGCGGCATATGCGACTTTTGCCGCCCCTGAAGATAATCCAGATAATGAGCCTATTGCACTTTGGAACGCATTGGAAATTGCAGAACCTATAGAACTTGCAACACTTGTAGCCATTTTGCTTATAATTCCGGTAATGCCCCCTGTATTATATGTTTTTATTAAGTCTTCGACCCAATCAATTATTCTTGAAGCACCCTCAAGCACCGGTTGCATACCCGCAGCAGTCACATTCATAAGAGATTGTTCAAGTTTGGTTAAATTGCTATCAATCTTTTCTTTCTCATCAGAAAATTTTGTAAGGCCGAAACTTGCGTAATCACGATGCATTTCTGCAAGTTTCTTAAATCTAAAGTTATAATCATTGCCCCGAGCGTCTCTTTCATAGTTATCTTTTGCTTGTACCGTATATTTTTCGCCTTTTATTGTGCCCTCCATTGTATTATAAAGGTTCCCATATCCTCTAATATGCGCGTCAACAAGTGCTGCAGCCTCTTTCATGCTAGCATGACCGCTAGATACAAGATCGGCCATCATTTCCCCCGTAAGTTTTAATCTCTCTGGAGTCAATTGTTTCATACTTGTTAGAGTGCCCTTAATAAGAGAAAATTGCCGCAGAAACTCTTCTTTTTCTAAGTCACGCTCAAATCCTTTCCTATTATTAAGAATTCCCCCGGTAATATTCCCTTCCTTATCTTTAGTTCCCATAAATAATGCCCGTTGTTTTTCTGTATAAAATGCGCTATTGAGGTGTTGTGCTTTTTTCTGTTGAGAAATTGCTTCAACTGATTTTTTAATCCAGCCGAACACAAAACCAAAAATCCCACCACTTACTCTACTAACAGCGTTGCCAATAACAGTTCCTAGAGCGCTACCTATAGCAATTTTGGCAACAAGTCCTTTCCCTTGAGAAGCCGCTAGCATTTTACTTTTTGCTTTTGATTCTTTTGCAAGCTCTTTATACTCAAGGCGCCTTTTATCTCTATCAGACATTAAAGACCTTTTGAAAGCTTCTTTTCGAGCTTTTTCAAAACCCATGCCTTGTTTCATAAGCTTTTTAGTTTGTGTAAGTCTATATTTCTCAACACGCTCTCTTAAGCTTTCAAATTTAGTTTGTTTGCTTAATTCTTTTTTCTTATCCGACAAATTACTTTTTACAATATCTTTAGTACTACCCAAACTAGATTTTTTAGGCTTAAGATATTTTTCCATTTTGGTAATATCTTGTTCGATAGCTTTTTTTGTTGCTGCATGATCAAGAACGCCCTTAAATTTAATGGTGAATTTGTCGCTCATTAATCCCTCATTTACTTAAAATTAATTCATACAATTCTTTTTCTAATTTAAGATCAGCAATACGGTTAACTTCTAAAAGCTCATCATAAGGCATTTTCTTAACATCATCGTATGAGCAAATATTCATAATTACTGGAAAATAGTATTTATCGTTTTTTATCTCTTCAATCAAGTTGAAATACTTTTTTCTAGTCTCATTAAGACTTGCAATAGCTTTGTCAATATCTTTATTTATTTTCCTCATTTAGCAACTAGTTCATTAGAATTTGATGTAAGTGAAGCAGCTACTTTTTCATAATCAAAATTATCATCGATATAATCAAAAGTAACAAAATCGCCAACATTATTTTCGTATTCACTCAAATATGCTAAAGCGGGTTTTTTAAGGTCATTATCTGCGTGAAAAGTATTGAATTGCGCGGTGTAGATAATAGCAACAAGATAGTCCTTATAATAAGAGATAAATTCTCTATTTGCATCTAGAATTACATAAAATTCGTCTAAAAACTTTGGACTTATCATTAAGCTTGTAATTTCTCTTAAGTATTTAACTTCATTAAGCTTATAAATAGCGTCGCTTTGATTAAATCCTAGTACTCTATCCCATTCGTAGACTGGTAATACTCTAAGTGGGTATTCATAGGTTTTATTTTTGGTTAAAATTTTCATTTTATATCTCATTATCATGGAAAGATTCTCCTTTTAGCTTTTATTTGGGTGTGTTTTTTGGCAATTAATAGCCCTAATCTCAAAAGTCACTTTTTCAGCTTCTGCTGAATAACTTCTTGAGGGTTCTTCAGTGAAAATTGCATGGTTAGAAATAATTTTGGTAGCAATTCTATCATTGAATGCTAAATCAAGCATTTTATCATATTTGCTAACATCCATGTTATAAAACTGATCGTCTGCAATTTCAGTTAACGCAATATAGTCATGACTGCCTAGAGTGACTTCAATGTTGAAAATATAAGTTATAGTTTTAGGGTCACGTAAGCTTATTACAGGAAATCCTTTGTCTTCAGTACTAACAACTGCTCTTGTAGTAGGCTCGCTTGTAAGCTCTAGTTTACCACTGTGCAGTTGTATACCACCGATTGAAAAGTAAACTTCCCTTAAATCATAAAATTGCATAATTTTTAACTCCTTATACGTTTAAACTATTTTGATAATCAACTATATCTTGAGAAGTAATCACTAAAGTAGCTGCATTAATACTAAAGTTGTAAGTAATATTCACGCTAAGTTCCAATTTAAGCTGTTTGGTGCCTGATAGGGTAAGCTTTAAGTCCTTGTATTCTACAAGTAGTCCCCTATCAATAAACCGTTTGAGTAGGCATTCAATTGCTGAAGTATAGGCATTATCTCTAGCGCCACTAAGTTGTAGTGCAGATAATTTACTATTTTGTCTATTGTTTTTATTCCAAATTCGAATAAGCTCAACAATAGCCTCATTTTTTATGTAGTGGTAAGTAAAAATCTCGTCTATTGCTTTACCAGAAAGATCAACACCCTCCTTAAAAGCAGATATACCGTCAAGACCAGTCTCGTTAAGAAGTGAGTAAAAGTTAATTTTTGCATCCCTTAACTTTTTAATTACAGCATCGTCAAGAAGTGGTGTAGTAGCTAATGGCATACCATATGGATTAACAGAGTGGAAAATGCTTGCTTGATGCAAATATGCACTTATAAATTTAAGGTGTAAATTATCTCTATTATTGCTATAAACAACAATATTTCTTTCTTTCTCAAGATTGCTTTTATCCTTAAATAGTTCTTTTATCTCTTGCTCTTTAGTTGAGAATACAAAAAAAGTTGAAGACATTTTAAACTTAGCATAGTCATCTTTATAAACAGTTAGTCCATCATCTGAATTGTCCCCTTCAGTATTAATAAGCACAACAAAAGAGTGCCTATACGCTTTAAGATAGTTTTTAAGTTCCTCGGGCTTATCCTTATAAATGAAAAGAACAACTGATTTTAAGGACTCTTCAGTTGAATTGAAAAAATTTGACATTGCGGTTTTCAATAGTGTTTTTTCTTTTCCAAACTGATCTTGTCCATTTCCATTATCTTTTTCTAAAGTTTCAATTTCTTTTTCATAGTTATTAACAGTCAAACTCAATGTTTTATAGTTAGCAGCATCTTTGTTAACTTTAATTTTGGCTGTTTTGTAGACCAAAAGTGGATTGTAATAGTTGGGTGTATTAGCTTGAATGCTAGAGTCTACCAAACTTACACTAATTGTATTTTCAGGCAATTACGTACTCCTCCTTTAAAATTTCAATTGCTTTTACACTAGCATTAAATGCTACAGATGCACTGTATGCATGATTGCTATATTTTGTACCTAAATTTATTAGTCCAACTGTTTGCATATTAGATGTTGGATAAATGTAAAAGTTGATTTTATTTACATACTCGGGTTGAGATTGATTTTCTAAAGTATACTTATGGACTCTATTATGTAGAAACTCGCTAAGCATACCATAAAGTATTAGCATACGCGAATTAGAATCAAAATCTTTAGCATTTAATACTACTGCAATAATATATATTTGGAAATTCACACTAAATTCCAAAGCATTTTCATAAAATGCACCAGTTTTGCAGTCATGATCAAATAGATGTTCTGTACCATCAAATTTCAATGCTATTATATTGGGGCTAGCAGCTGTAATTTTTGAAAGGTACGGATGATTGTAAGTATTTATAATATCGCATTCAAAATTATTTTCAGTTGCATAGACCTTAAAGCCTTTAAATATTTGGATTAAATGATTTAAAATCGAATCTAAAGTTACAATCATTCAAGCACCTTATAAGTTAGTTCTGATAACATTTTTGATGTATCAACAAGTGGGATTGATGCAGTGCTGCTACCTTTTCTTAATTTGCTTTTGATTGTACTATCCTTTAAACCCGGTGTAACTTGCCCTGAAAGTACATAATTCTCATAGTATCTTACAAAAGCTTCTCCAATAGCACTCATTCCTAATTTAGGCTCAATATTGAACTTAGAATTTATATAACTATTGTTGATATATTCTCTAAATTCAGAACTACCAGCAATTTTAGTTAAATGTTTTCTTACTGGTAATTTAGCGCCGCCTTTCTCGTGCATTCTAGCAATATTAGAACGACCTCCAAACCAACCAATTTCCAATTCAATTGTAAAGTCTAGTCCGTCCATATAAATTCCTTTAAAACCAGCGTAAAGTATCCTATTGAAGAGTCAATGCTAAATATTTCAAAGTAAACCAAATCTGAAATTGATATTCGGTCTTTTAGTTCAAAGTTAAGATCTTGATATGTGTAAAGTTTAGAATACCCTTGAATATCAGATATATTGGAGTCATAAAGCATTGCAAGTTCTTGTGGTTTTATGTCAATAATTACTCCAGCAAATTCGGTGTACTTATTCTTATCAAATACTCTTTGATAAGAATCGTCATTTTCAAGTTTTACAACAGTGCCTTTATAAAATCTTAAAGGGCTAGGATCCTTAAAAACGTTGATCATACGTGTAGACATATCTGAAAGTCTTTTTCTAACGCCACTCACTATACAACTCCTACACAAGACGGCGTTGAGGTTTCTCTTTTTAGTTTTTCTAAAAATGCATCAAGTTGTGAACAAAAGTTCTTATTTGACCCACAACTTTCTCCACCACCTTCTTCGCCTCCACCACTGCTAGGATAATAATCAAGTTCAAGCTCATTGAATTTCTCTTTTTTAATCCTTTCAAATTCAAATTCTCGAACAACTCCTTGCTTTCTTAATTGACAACCCATATGATAAAAGGTAAGTAAAAATATTTGTTCATATGTAAGTGAACTAGCGTCAATACCACGTGTTACCAAAATAGCTTGAAGTAAAGATAAGTGAAGTAGAAAATTTTGCCTACTTAGTGCTAGTTGATCTATTCCTAATAGCAATAACACTTGAGAATGAAGTTTTGTTGTTAAGAGTTCTTCTTCATTTTCAGCTTGTACTTGCAAGTCCTTTTGTTCGCTCATTTTATTTGCCTTATCTTATTAACTTTGTTTAATGTTTACTTGCAAAATAGTCTTCTTGGTAGCAAGTAGACCTCCTAAAACAAAATCAATGTATGAATGCGCAATATCAGTTGAATCCTTATCAACTTGTTCATTTGGTGTAGGCAACATGTACTTGCTAGGCTTAAATTTAATAAGCGCTGAGTTTAACGGATAAATGAGTATTTGATGTTTTAGCAAGTTTGAAGTTTCAATATAAACATCTTCTCTATTATTAATAGCTTTAATAGTTTGGATCAAAACATCTTCCCATTTTTCACAACTTGATGTAACAGCTTGGCCTACTGCATATGGTTTTACCAATTTCAATGAAGTTGCGGGGTCAACTATCACCATCATAGGTGTAGAAAATTCGTCGCCTAATTCTAATTTTGAAAGTCCTGCTTCAATTTTTTCAAATATTTTATCCATCTTATCCTTATCACCTTGTGCAACTTCTTCTTTTATCTGTTCCGGCATATTAAGTAGTCCGTACATATTAGGAAGTAAACGTTTTTGATTTTTTCCGTCCTTTTGAATTGAAACAGTTCCTGTTAGTACAAAGTGATTAATAAGTTTGATAATTTCACTACTTGCAAGCTTATAAGCTTGAGCAAAAGGCAATAAATTATTATTAATGTCGCCAATATATGAGTCTGAAGTGTAAAATTTTTCAGAAGTCTGCTTTAAATGTCTAAATTTATATTGTAATTTTAAATAGTTCAGTCTAACTACTTCAGAACTAAACCCAATAGTTGAGATAGTATTAACCTCATTAGCAATTGTTGTAGGATTAGCATTTAAAAACGCGTCCCATTTTACAGTTCTTTGATATCCCATTTTAAGATCAACATCTTCAATCTGATCAGGTAAAAACCATTTATACATAATGGGGTCTTTAACTTCTCCTATAATATTAGCTACAGATTTTGCATAATAATTTTCATCGTAAAGTTCCATTTAAAACCTCCTTAATTTTTTTAATTTTTACTTACAGCTTTATTTCCAAACACTGCTACTTTTATTAAATGAACATCATTACTAATTTGCTTTGCATCAGATAGCGCTATTGCATTAACAGTTGTCTTATTTTGTCCTCCTGAGACCTTTTCTAGAGCGCCGTCTTTATTAAAAATAAGCTTGTCTTTTGCTTTAGGTGTAGAATCTTTTGCAACCAGGTAACCCTCAAAATTATTTGTAATTGGAACAATAGTAGCTGTTTTGCTAAACTCGTCTACATCAATGCATATTCCGTATAAGTCTTCACCGCCTCCGGCCTCAACATGGGGCTCATAGTGAATTTCATCCTTTTTTTCTTCTTGAATAACTCTTTTTACTCCGCGCTTATAGGGATACCCCGAATATGGATGATTTTCCAACTTATCAAAACTACTAGTTCTAATGCCTCCAGAAGCAAAAAATTGTACGTTTTTGTCCCTAAACTCAATAGAATTGCCTAGTAAACTAGTATAATGTTGTGGATTTTTCATAAACTTTTCTAGTTTACTGCGCTTTTCTTGATACTCTTTTACTAATTGCGTTGTATCTGCCATTAACTTTCCTCCTTTTAAATTCTTTAGTCTTAACCACCAGCAGCAACTACTGTTTTCTCAAGGCCTCTATTGCCAAAAATTGTAACTTTTATTAAATTAATTGAATAATCTTGTCTTATGTTTTCAGCTTGTTTATCCTTATCTTCTGATGCAAACTTGATTGTAAATGAATCAGAAAGTGCATAAGCATTAATTAATGTTGGGGGCCCACCATCAGCCTTGATAATAACTCCATCTGAATTAATGTCTAATATTTGACCCGATTTTATACTAGGATTTCTTGTAACAAGGTACCCCTCAAAGTTATTTGTAATTGGCAAAACATACGCAGTACAACTAAATTCGCATACATCAACACATATGCCATACATATCATTATCAGCACCAACCTCAACATATACGGAGTTCTCTTTTGGAACAAGTTTAACCCCACGCTTATATGGAAAACTCTTTTTTGGATCGTAGAAATATTCTTCTATTTTGTCCGTATAACTTGAACATGCAAATGTATAAGCATCAACTAGCTCATTCTTAGACTGAAAACAACCACTTGAACTGCTAAAAACCTTATTTTCAACAGAACTCATTGATTTTGCATATTTTTTGAATTTCAAAAGAATATCATCAAGTTCTTTAACCGACTCAAGATATGGATCCATTACTACATCATCTTCAGCTTGTCTTGCTTGACGCCTAGCTCTAGGAGCAGCTGGAATTTCTGCCTGCAGACCTAATTGTGGATTATCATCAACACCATCCGGAACTTGCTCTTTACCTTTTAAAGCCATTTAATTACCCTTTTAAAGCTCTATTTCCAAAAACGCTAGCAAGTCCTATATATAATTCTTCAGTCAATTTATGGACTTTTGAAAGTGCTATGGCATTAATAGTTTTATCAGAACCACTAGTCTTTTCAAGTTCTCCCTGCGCATTAAAATGCAGCTTCTCACCCGGCTTTATATCAGTTCCTGGTTTCTTAAATACTAAATATCCTGTAAAGTTGTTTGTAATTGGAATTACAGTTGCCATACCAGTAAACTCGTCTATATCAGTGCATACTCCATACAAATCATCACCACCTCCAGCCTCAACTTCAAGTTCTGATGTACCATCAGCACTAAAACTAAACTTTACTCCGCGCTTGTAGGGATACCCTTTAGCAGGATAATTTTCTATTTTGTCTTTACTACTAGTCCAAACTCCATCAGAATTAGAGTAAATTAAATTTTTATCCCTAAACTCAATAGAATTGCTAAGTAAGCTAGCATTTTGCTGGGGATTTTTCATTAATGCTTTAATTTCCTCAACTTTTTTATCAAACTCTTGTTTAATTTTTGTAATATCACTCATTAAAAACTCCTTTAAGCAATGTTTCTTCTGTTATCTCTTTTTAGATTTTCATAAAATTGAACTCGTCTTTGCTTGTAAGTATTGCTTAAAGCTTGCACAAACTCTGTGAAATTAATTGGTACAAAATTAGGATCAAGCAAACTTACTCTCTCTTCTGATTTAGCAATAATATTTCCTTTAATAACCTCAACAGAAGATGAATTGCTATTAGCATTTTTTCTTAATTTGATATTCACTTTAGCCAAAGAAACAAGTTGTTCTAGTATCTCTCCATCAATATGGCTTATGTCTGATACTTTGGAAATAGCTTTAACTTGCTCAATTGGAACAAACTTGCGAACAAGTTCTCTGCGTTGTGCCTGCATAATGTCTTTTAGAGTATATCCTTTCGCAAGTAGTACCTCTTTATTGAAATGACTGCTAAGATGCGCTTTTGCAAGCGTATCAATTTCATTAATGCGCTCTGCCTCCAGTAATAATTGCTTTTCAACACGCTCTCTCTCTTCAACTTCAGCAAGTTCTTTTGTTATTCGCTCATTTATACTTAAATCACGAGTTGTTTCTTTAGGTTTTGCATTACTTGCTTGTTCCTTTAAGCTCATATACTCTTCAAATTCCTGGGTGCTTATAACTTTAGTATCAGATTTAACTTGATGTTCTTCTTTAACTTGATCCTCAATTATTTCTTTCTTTTCATTTTCAATCACTTCTTAACTCCTTTTCTCAAAATGAGAATAATTTTTCTTTTAAAAAAGCTCGTTCCTCGTTATTGAAAGAACTGCTCTGTATAAGATCGTTATATTTGCTATAAAGCTCAATTAGCTTAATATCTCTTTCCACCTTTTGATCATCACTCAACATCACTAATGAATTGAACTTCATATCAAGTCCAAAATACTTATTAAGCTTTAAATTACAAGCATTCTGGATTTGTTCTTGTACACCTTTTAGAAAATCATAATAATTGCTCCTATCACCTTTACCATCATTTCCAAGTCCTTTAGCTTGCTCGTTGAAACTTCTTGTTAAAGGCTCCTTAGTATCAGCACCAATTTTTGCTTTAATTAATGCTAAGGCCTCTTTTAAATAGGTAAGATCGTATTTAATAACTTCTAAACTAGCACTCGGAGTAGCTGTGTAAAACATCCCCTCATTACTTAGATTGCTCTTAAGCCTAGCAAGTTCACTTGCCAATGAGTCATTAAGACTGCGTAAATTAGAAATATCTTTACTATGATTATTTGAGTTTTGTTTTCTTAGAAAGGATGATAAAAAGCTATTGCCTTTTTCATTATTACTACTCTGAGTTAGCGCACTCAAAGACGTTGTTGCGCTAGAAAGCGCGTCTTGTAGCTGCACTAAAGACTCGTCTTTGTAAAACAAAAAATTGTGGTTTTCAATACGTTTTTCTATTTCAACGTATATCTTCTCAAATAGGTAAATATCTAGCAAAAAACTTTCCGTATAACACGGAACATATCTTTTTAAGATATAATCAAAGTTTTCGTATATTATAAGTCGATTTTTGTGTATTTTGACCGTATCAAAAGAATTGCTTCCATTATTAGTTCTTACTTTGTAAGTTACATAATCAAAGTCAACCCCCAAGTCTCTTACAGATTCATAATCAAGGTATTCAAATCCAATAGGTAGCTCTATATTAACAGGTCTTTCAAGATCTACTAGTGTATCTTTAGTTTTTACTAAAATGTATCCAATTCCATGAAAACGGAAGCTTATAATACAATTTAGTAAAGCATTTTTAAGTTGCACTTTTAATCTAGCAAGCTCGAGCTCACTAACATGACTAGTAGTATACTCAAGAATAATTCCGTTCTTAAGACAATCTTCTGCTACATTTTCTATGTAATTTCTAAAAAATATTGAATATCTATATAGTTCCAGTGAACTTATTTTATCTATCAGTTTTGCTTTTCTTAAATCATACATTTTTTACTTCTTATTCTTAATTTTCTTAATTAAATTAAATGTATAATAGCAAAAACTAATATTTTTGTCAATAAAAT
>NZ_CP179504.1:0-30709 GCF_030438115.2 Borreliella japonica | reverse complement strand
TTACAAAAATCTTTGATTGCCAAAATGAACACTTCTATCTCTATATCCTAAAGACAACATCAAATATGCAGCAGATATTGCATCAAGCGCGTCATCGGGAGTTTTATTATCCCCTTTATAAGCGTAAATATCGCTAAATACAGTAGAACTACTATACTTTGCAATATAAAGTTTTTTGTAGGTAAAAGGTGTAATTAACAATGCTATTCTACTAAACTTATTAGACTTTGGCTTTACTGGGGCAATTCTAAAATATTGACTCATATTCTTTCTAAGAGTCATATATTCACGCGTCAATCCTCCAGCGCCTTTAGTATTGTCTCTATCTTCTATGTAAAGCGTGTGTACATTGAAATTTTGTAAAACAGTCTTGACCATATTCATAATATAAGGGTCAATAGCCGGTCGTTGATCTTGAAATACAAAAGCATAGTACTTATCATCGACTCTCTCCATAACACATAACGCAGTATTATCACCTCCAATACTAAACGCTGGGTCTAAATATGCTATCGGGCTAGTAAATACATAGTCTTGCATAATATTAATTTGTGTGAAAATTGAGTCGGTGCTTGCTATCCACTCTCCTAGCAAAACTCTTGCCTTGTATGCTGGTATATCTTTATAGAGTTTCTCTTGAGTTTTGATAAATTCTTTACTTAGGAGAACATTATCGTAAGTTGTAAAATTATATGTCTTAAAAGTAGCTGTATTATTGATATAATCAGTTTTGAAATAATGTTCTGGATGATCTGGATTGGTATCAAAAATAATAGTTTCTTGCGCGCACCTAAGTCTTTTTAATACTTCCTCTAAAGTTTGCTTATGTAAAGTAGTAGCCTCATTTACAAAAATAAGTGCTGAATTACTACCCCTAAACCTTTCAAAATCACTTGCCTTGTCCCCGCCATATAAATTAATCCGTAGTGAATCAATCAGTATATATGAATTATTCCTATGTCTTGGAATATATGAAATATTAAGAAGTTTGCATAGCTTTTCAAATTGACCCAAAACATTAACTTCAACTGAACGTTGAGAATTGCCTATGATGAAATTATTAGTATCACTGGAATATAACTCTTTATTTGCAATTAAACTTTTAATAAACAGATAACATGCAAGATACGTTTTGCCGCTAGCTATACCGCCACTGAGTATAATTTTCTTTTCGTTGTTCTTTTGGATACTTTTTATCACCCTATTTTGCTTTACGGTTAAATATTTCTCTTCAAACTGAGCAAAATTAACCAAAGAGTTTGTTTTTCCAAAAAACTTAGATATATCAACTCCAAACTGATTTTTGTATTCCTTTTGAAGTGTTGTAAAAAATTTTGTTTGATATAAATTCACTTGTGCCCTTTACTACTTTTGTAGTTACTTTTACTCTCAACTTCATGTGCAGAAGTTAGCTTTTTCATACATTCATAGTAAAGCTCCATTTCCCTTATTGAACACTCCTTTATCAGGTCATTAAGCTCACTCTTTAACAAACTAATTTTTTCATTAACATCATTTTTCTTGTTACATTTTTTATTCAAAAAGGCAATTTCGGATTGTAAATCTTCTATTTTTAAATGCATTTTGGCTAGTTCAATGCTTGCATATTGTTTAAATGCTCGTATAAATCCTAATTCTAAATTAGAGCGCTCTAAAACTAATTCTCCCTTAATTTTTCTAGCTTTAGCTTCTGATTTAAAAGTTTGGGCTACAAGATGTTCAAAAGTATCTTCACTAATTGTTACTCTAGAATTATCACCAACAGAAGTTTCCCCACTCTCCCATTTTTGTCTCATTCTCCATACATTTACTCTAGAAACTCCCAGTTTCGATGCTATTTCTTTATCATCCAATAATCCTTCTCTAAAGTACGCAACATAATCATCAAAAGATCTTTTAACTTTTTTCAAAAAATTTCTCTAAAGTAACAAAATTAACAAATTGTTACTCTAAATAGTAAAGCAATTTGATGAATTGTTAACATAAACTGATAACTTATTTATACCTATTAATTACTGACCTATATTTACAATGTTCATTAATATTTAAAACGAACATTAAAAATATATAAAAGGAGTATTAATATGAATCAAAAACAACTATTTTTTATATTTTTATTATTGCTAAACAGAGTAATAATTTTTTCTTATGATCAATCTAAATACAATGGATATTTGGAAAGATATTATCATAAGAACAAAGAGACGAATACATGGATGTCCTATTTCAACACTTTTAGGAATGATGATGGGGGAACTACTTCTGTTCTATTTTTAGGAGAGGGTGATGATTTAAGTCAACTTAGACTTACCTACATTAAAAATGACAAAGAAAACCCTATTAAACATTTTCATTTTAAATATTTTTATAGAATAGATTTTAACAAAAAATATCCTTTGTTATCTGAAATACGTGAAAACATTAGTAAAATAAAAGTTACATTATCTTTTGATAACGAAACAGAAAAAATAACAAGAGAACTAAAAGAAAAAGTTAAAAATAACAAAATTATATGGGAACTTTGGAAAGGCAAGTATGGTGGGGAAGAAATTAAATTTAATTTAAGGTCCTCTGATCCAGGTATAGAAAATTTACTTACAAAATTATTAAAACATAAAACTATAACAATAACAATTGAAGTTCCTGAAAGTGAAGATCCTAGCAAACTAAGTAGATCTATGACTTTTGATCTTGATAATTTTCAAAAATTATACAATAAATACAATGCTTATTTTAAATAAGAAAACAAGACTGGTTATTAGTCTTGTTTTTAATAATTTATGCTTTTAAAACCATTTTTTATTATTTTTTATATTCTAAACTTTTAAAATTTTTTTCAATATTTTTTGATAAATTCTTTTTATTTACTCTTGACAACCAGCACTATCTGGATCAATTGAACACTTTACAAGTTTCTGAATTTCCTCTTTATTAGCATTACTTTGAAGATATTCTTTTAATTTTCTTAAAAATTCTTTTAATTTCTCTAAATCTTCTTTAATATCACTAATTTTTACAGTATTTTTATTTTTTTCATTATTTTTATTACCCTCTTTTATCTTACTCCTTAACTCTGTTCTAGCTTTTTCTAGTTCGTCAATAAGACTTTTTAATCCACTTTCTTCTTCAAGATCGTAACTCCATTCAGAATAAATAGAATTACCATTTGAACGATTATCAGTAATATCATCATAAATAGCGCCTGTAACTTTATCTTCAACCTCTTTCCCAGATATTTCTATTCTTTCTCCAAAATATGATTTTGGACTTATGCTATCAATATCACTAGTTATCTTATCTATCTTTCTTGTAATTTCTAAAATTTTATTTTTAGTTACTCCCTCAAGAAAACTTTCGCCTGATTCTGATTCTCTTAATTTTCTTCTTTCTTCTCTTTGTTTTTTTCTTTCTAATCTTTTTTCTTCGTCTTTTCGATATTGCTCAATTCTTCTTCTTTTTAAGTCCTCTTCCCTTTTTTCTTTAGCTTTTTCTTCTTCTGTTTTTTCTTTAACTACTGGTTTTACTACTACTGGTAATTTTGGAATTTCTGGTAATTTTGGCTTTAATGTTTCTGCTATTTCTAATTTTGGGTCTTTATTTTCTAAAGTTATAGGTTCGGGTTTTAAAACTTTAGCATCTTCATTATCTTTTAAATCATTCTTATTAGAATCTTCTTTTTTTTCTTTATTTTCTTTTTTATCCTTTAATTCTTCTTCTTTTAATTTTTCTGCTATTTCATCTACTGTTGGATCATCACCCAGCATTAATTCTTTATTTACTTTATCTAAAAATCCATTAACTTTTTTTTCTACACCTTTTTTAATTCCCTTAGCTTGTTCTTTTAAATCTTCACTACTTGCATAATGCTTGCAAGAACTTATCAGTGCAAAAACAACACAAATAATAAACATTCTCATTTTTTTATTCATATTTTTATTCATAAGTTACTCCATAAGTCTTAAAGATAATGCAATGCCTTATAATTACAATTTTTTCAAAGATTTAACTAATTAATTTTGTTACATTTTGCGTTACAAAGTAACAAAATTCAAATGTAATTTTAACCAACTCCCAAAAATCTCTCCATTGCAAATGTTATACTCATTACAAAAGACTACAAAACACATACAAATCAAATTTCAGAGTCTTTGCTATATATCACACAAAGTATTATATCTTTCTTGTGTGCACCCCTTTAAAATTGCCACTTCTGTTTACTACAGCTATTCTACAGCACGGATTTTGCTTGCAATGAGAGACACCAAAATTTGACTAAAATTTTACGTTTTTGATAAAATATAAATTGCAACTTTTATCTATTTTTATTACTTTTACTTAATTTAAAAGTAACACTTAAAAGGAGAGGATTCTATGGACTTTAATAATTATCTTAATTTAAATAAAGACACTTCGGATTTTTTCCTCAAACTCATAAAAGATCATCAAAAATTAATGGATGAAAACAAAATTCTAAAAAATTCTCTAAAAAACTCGGCTAAAAGTAAAAAAGAAAATTTAAAACCTACTCCAAAGTTCTACGTAACTCCAAAAACTAGCAAAATAATCGAAAAATGCATCAAACAATTAAAACAAATTGATCCAATATCAGGATGGTTTGTACATGTACTTTTAATAAGTGGATGTAGGGGCACTGAAATTCAAAAAGTAAAAATAGAAGATATTACCCAGTTATCAAGCAAAACCGGGGAAATTCTTTACAATATAAAAGTAAATGTAGCAAAAAAAAGAAGTATCGCCTGCATTAGAGAAATTGTTATTGACTCTAAGGAGTTTGATGCTATTCAAACAGCTCATAAAAATCATTTCGAAGAAAAAAATCTTGATACTAGAAGAACTTATCTTTTCCAAAAATCCAAACATAAGTTTAAAGATAATCAAATTGACATTATTCATATTTCTAAAAAATTCAAAAATCTTCTTAAAAAATCAGGCTTTAAAGTAAATAAATCACTTCATTTATGTAGAAATTTGTTTGTTTCAAATTTAAAATCTAATGGCTACAATTCTTTCCAAATTAAAGAACTTATGAAATATTCTTCAACCCACGAAATTGATAATATCTACGGACTCTCTTCTGCTAACAAAATTCAAGCTTATAAGTGCATCAAAAATAGCTTTAAGCTGTAGCAAGACTATCTAAGCTTAAATATGCGCTTTGAAGTTACTTTAAATAGTTTTCCATTAAGCTTTAAATCAAGTGAATCATATAATATTTCTTTCTCTTTTGTAGCAATAAAGTGTGACCCATTAACACCCTCAATTTTAACTTCACTTATTTCAAATTCATTCGCAGCCACAAAGTAATTGGAAGATTCATACCTAACACTAGTTCTAATTCCATAATAATTAAGTATCATACAAGGATCATTAATAAAACAATTTTTCTTGATGTACCCAAGTCCTAAAAATCTGCGATACGCCACATTTATTCCAAAAGCATTAAATTCAATATTCTTCAACAAACTTGTATAATAATGCAAGCATAAAAAATAACACCCCCATCTTTGTATCTCTCCAAGTAAACTCCTATTTTTTTGTTTTATTTTACTAATAAGCATTAATTAATCCTCCAATGTTAAATATTTTTTTTAATTTTTTTAGTGCCCCCATTCAAAAGGGGACACTATTTGCATACGACATATTGCTTATATTGCTCGGCAAGTAAAATTTATTATTTGTTGTCGAAAGTTCCGTAAATCTATCTGCTATTGCCCTTTTCTTAGGATCGTAATTGAACACAAATTGCTTGAATCTGTAATTTACATGATTCATTAGTGGATATTTATCTAAAATTTCATTAATTTTAATTTTGAGTAGTTCTTTAATGGGTTTTTCTCTCCTTTTGTTTTCATTTTGAATTTTATCTAGTTCTGATTTTAGATTGTCAATCTCAATCAGCTTACACTCAAGATTAACAGCAGACTCTTCGGTTTTAATCTCAAGGTCAGTGCACTCAACATACTCTACAAATTCATTTATCCAATCAAACTCAACTCCAGATTGATAAAAATCACTCTTTACTACCAACTCCTCAATCTCTTCAATGAACTTAATAAACGTATCATTATCATAATCACTTGCAATTAATAAATTAGCCCCATTCTTTTCAATAATTTCGTTTCTTACGTTGAAAACTTCCCATTCACATTTTTGAACAAATTCTAAAACTTTTGATATCAAAGAGTTATTTCTTTTTATCTTACAGTTAACCGGTGCAGCGTCTATTAAGAAGAATAAATTACAATACTCAAGTCCAGTACATGCTAGCTGCATTTGTGCTTGCACATAGTACTTGAAAAAATACTTACTACTTAAAAAATTGCCATTTTTATTGTACTCGGCTATAGCACTACTCATATAATTAGAATCACTACTCTTAATCTCTAAAAGCTCTAAATCACCACCATTATTTATAAACCATCCATCAATTGTTGAGCCTACTAAAGTTGTAAAACCATCCATTTTTTTGAAATAATTATATTTATCAACACCGTTGGCATATTTATTTTTATACAAAACATCAATATTATCACCGTGAGCTTTAACAAACTCTCTAAATCCTAGATTTTCCAACTCTTTACCCTTGAGCATATACAAATTCTCTTCAAAAGGCATACTCATACCAAAATATTTAAGCACTCGATTTATCATCAAGTCTTTAAGTCCAACTCCACCAATCAGAACAGTACCCACTTCACTAGCTCCATATTTATTGAGTTTGTTTCTCTGCACGCTAAAATCAATATTTCGATTAAACTTAAAACATTCTTGACTGCTTATTCCTGGTAATTTTTTGCCTATCTTGCTTAATTTGCTTTTTTCTTTAATGGGAGAGGATTTTTCCTCAAATATTTCACAACCAATAAAACTTTGTTGCTCAAAATTCATCATGTTGGATACTCCGTTTTGCATATTATCTTGAATATTTAAATTATTTGTTGACACATTGTTCATAATGTACTCCTTAATATGTTTATAAATAATTATATAGCAAAAACTATTTTTGCCAAGTTTTTTACAAAAATTTTTGCAAAAAAAGTGGGACTTAACGAAATTCTTTTATTAGAAAATCTGTTAAGTCCCAACCTAATTAAATTGATTTTTGATTTATGATACTAACATTTTTTTAGCTATACCTATTATATAATAATATATGTTTTTGTCAACTTTTACACAAAATTTCTTGTAAATAAAAATATGGAGAACTTATAGAAAATCTCTTACGAAAGAAATTCTATAAATTCACACTAATGATTTTTGGAAAATTCTAAATAATTAACCTTCGTTGGTATTTATGCAATCAACGTTATTTGACAATAATATAACAAAAATAGTTGTTGTCAATTTATTCGTAAAACTTTTTGTAAAAAAATAGTGGGAACTTTATTAAAATCTCTTAACAAGAGATTTTAATAAAGTCAAGGGTTTAGCAGAATTTATTATAAAAATAATTCTACTAATTAATCATAATTCAATTTAGAATTAAAGTCAATTTGTCTTTTTACAAAAAAAGAACTTATTTAAATTCTTTTGTTATAAAATTCAAATAAGTTCTAATTTAAAACAAATCTAAAATATAATATTACTTTTTAGTCATGTTTATTAGAAAAATAACATTCTTCTTAAAAAGTAAATTGTGCATTATCTTATTATTTAATGAATTGTAAATATTTCATAAATAAAGCATTTAAAATTGGTCCAAGAATTGCTGCTGTTAGTATCATAAAATGTATTAGTCTGTTTCCTGTATTAAGATCTTTACGTAAATCCTTTACTTCATTTTCAATCTTATTAGTAAGTTCGCTTTTAACACTATCTATCTTAATATCTAAATTTTTTTCTACATTATCTATCTTGGTATTTAAATTCTTTTCTACGTTGTCTATTTTGACATTTAAAATAGATATATCTTTTTGCAAATTTTTTTCTACATTATCTATCTTAACGTCCAAATTGGATATATCTTTTTGCAAATTTTTTTCTACAAAATCTATCTTGGTATTTACACTATCTATCTTGGTATTTAAATTCTTTTCTACATTATCTATTTTAACGTCTAAATTGGATATATCTTTTCGTAAATTCTTTTCTACAAAATCTATCTTAACGTCTAAATTAGATATATCTTTTCGTAAATTCTTTTCTACATCAATTATTTTCTCTTTTAAAAATTCAAAGTTGTAATTATCATTATGAAGAAAAACAAAATCTATTGCCTCCTCACTAAACCCTATGTTTAAAAATTCATTTTTTATACTTTCTATATCGTATGCTCTGTAAGCTAAATTGTTCATAAAATCTCCGTATTATCCTTTTAATTGTTTATATTCTTTCATAATTTTTTTAATCATTTCTTTTTCATTATTAAATAATTTATCTAACAAAAATCCTGTAAATTTAGCATTACTTTTGTAAAAATCATAACTTTCTTTAGTTTTAAGTTGAAATCTTAAGGGCTTTATTGGATTTTTTTTTGATTTTTTAAATGTTGGACTTTCTTTATCTTGTATTAGATCAAGAGAATTGTGAATGCCATTTTCTATTACATAGTCTTCTTTAATAAGTCCTTCTTGCAACGCATTTGCTAATTTTAAATAATTATAAGCTTGCGTTCTTGCTATATTATAGTCTTTTACAAAAGCAAAAAAACTTTTATATCCATCCAACTTATAATATTGATTGTCTTTTATTTCTTTTAAAATTCTAATATTATCCACTTTGTGAAATATTTCTTTTCTAAAATTAGCCTTCAATCTATCTTTTAAAGAATTATAATGAGTAATTGCATCTTCATTGGTGACAATTTTTTTTTCTGCATCAGGATCTATTTCTTCTGACAAAACCCTTTTATTTAATTCTATTTTCATAAAAACCTCCTTTATTTCAAGATTGTCCAGATTGTGGACAATCTTTTATAATATGTTTTTCATACATATTGAAAAATTTTGACAATGCTTCTTTATATTCATTAATATAATCTTTGGTCATATCAAATTCATCATTGCCAGTAATTTTTTTATTTAAATCTTCTCTCTCATGAACAATTCCTAAAAATCCTCTTTTGGATCCAACATGTTTTAATAACTCTTTATGAGTATTATTTTTTTTAAATCTTGTTATAAGAATAAAAATTGGAATTTTTATTTTTAAATTCTTAATATAAAATTCTAATAAATCTAGACTTTCTACTGCCCATTTTTCTGCCGTCATTGGAACTATTATGCAGCTACTGGTTAGCAAAGCGTTTGATAAAGTAAAATCCAAGCTGGGATTAGTATCCATTATTATATAATCATAATTTTGTTTCAAAAAAATTAAATTATCCTTTAATCTCAACTCTTTAAGAGGAATAAATTCACTTGAAAATTTATGCAAACTTAAATAACTCGGTATTAGATCTAAATTATCTTTAATATTTACAACTGCATCATTTATATCTAATTTTTCTTTTAATACTCTGTATATATTTTTACTTACAATATTAATCTTTTTATTTGCAATTTCTTTATAAAAATAACTAGTAGTTGATGCTTGAGTGTCTATATCTATTAGTAATACCTTATATTTTTGAGCCAAAAGAGTTGCAAATATTATTGCGCTTGTGCTTTTACCAACACCACCTTTAATTGACGCAATTGTTATTATTTTAGGTTTTTTATTATCCATTTCGTTAGTGGTCCTTGTTCGGGGTATTTTTTCCCATAAAATTCATATATCTGTTTTTCTAAATCTGTAAACATACTAAATAATATCTTATTGTAGTGATTATTCATTCTTTCTTTATATAATAATCGGTATAATCCCTTGAAATAAAAAAACACACTGCCTGCTTTAAATCTAACTTCCATATAATATGCCCTTGCAAAGCCGTAGGATTTTCTAGTTCCGTTTTTTTCATACTTTATAATTGCCTTTTTTATTGGTTTTCTAAAGCCGTAAAAAATTCCTAAAAATTTATCCCCTTCTTTAATAGGGTATAAATGTGTTTCTTCAACAATTCTTTCTCCATTAAATAAGGCCCTCAGTGATACTCGGAATTCATTTTTTTTCTTTTTTTTATTCTCATAAACTCCAAATTTATAAACGTCCATCATTATTTTTGTATGGTACATTGCTTTACCATTTTCTTTTTGAATCAAAATAAACCGTTCTTTATTTTTGCACTCAACTTTACATTTACCTTTTTTTATTGGCTCAGGTGCAGTTTCCATATTTAATCCTTATATAACCTTTTTACTAAATTCTTCTATCGTTAAAGAATTTCTTATTATCTCTAATAAATCATTATAATACGTGTTAAATACTTTATTGTATTCTAATTTCTTTTTACTACTTAAATAGGCTTTTACAATTGGTTTTAGGGCTTCAATATCTGTCGTATTTTTTAGCCGTTCAATAAGTATATTGAAAGTGTTTATCTTCAAATTCTCATAATTTTTTGAAGAATTTTCTTTTTTTATCTCAATTATTTTTTCTAATTTGAGAGTTATTTTGCTTAAATCGTTATATTTTTGATGTTCAATTATAAAATGGGGCTTATTTTTGTAATTTTCATATATTTTTTTAAATTCTGTTTCCAATTGTTTTGGATTATATCCGTTTTTTTCCAATTCTTTTTGAGTATTGTTTAAAATTTCTTTCAATTTGTTTTGCTTTTCTTTGAAAGAAATTTTGTTAAAATGTATATTTTTACTTTTTGTTGTTTTAATTTCAAATCTTTTTAAAGCTTTAATTATTTCAATTTTTTTATCTTTACTAATATTTAATTTTAATAAAATTAGAAGAAATTCTTTATTTTTAAAGTTACATTTATTGTAATAGTTTATTACTTGAAAATTTTCTATCTGATTATTTCTTTCTTCTTTTTTATTATTATTTGTATTACTTAAACACTCCCCCAAATTTACACTCCCCCCTAAAGGAGATTTTTCTTTAAGGCCTATTTCAACTCTTTTTTGAAACCTTGATTGTTTTTTATCTTCAAAGAATTTATTAATTTTAAAGTAACACTCTTTTTTTGAAAAATTCAGTTTATAGTAAATTTCAGTCCCACAATTTACCCCCAGGTGTTTGTGGTAATTTGATGTAACTTTTATTTCTTTTTCTAATTTATAAAGATATTTTTGCAATGTTTTTAGCGTAACAGTATCTTGACCATTTCGTTTTAGATTTTTATTAAAGTAATAGAGTATGTTTTGTTGAGTGTATTTTTTATATTTGGTGTTTACATATTCTAGTGTTGAGATAAGAACAATTAATTTGTGTTGGTGTTTGTTGTGGCAATTTGGACTTTTTTTATTGGTTGATATTGACATAACCGTCAACCTCCTCAATATGTTTATTAATAATTATTAATAATATAATGCAAAATTTTGATTTAAAAGTAAATACTTTTCGAAAAAAATATTAAATTCTAATTATTAATTTTGTTAATTAAATACACTTTTTGTAATTTAAAGAAAATAATTTGATTTTAGTCTTAAGTTAGGCTATACTACAAGTATCGTAGTTGTTTAAATATTGACATTTGCGACTACCTTAATATGTTAATTTGCAAAAAAATAATTGAAAGGGCTTAGCTTAGTTCTTTTAGAAAGAGAATCTAGCTAAGCTCTATTTTTTTTGCAAAAATTTTTGTAAAAAACTTGGCAAAAATAGTTTTTGCTATATAATTATTTATAAACATATTAAGGAGTACATTATGAACAATGTGTCAACAAATAATTTAAATATTCAAGATATACAAAATAATATTCAAGCGGAAATTAAATTCAGAAAAGATATGAAAACCCTAATCACGAAGTTACCGCGTATTGATAAAAGTCTTCAGGGACATAAGTATAAGTATCAGGATTTCAATGACATAGTAGAGGAAATTTATAACGTTATTGAAAAGCATAATTTGGATCTTATTTTTACTCAAGATCCAATTTCTAAATATGTAGATGGTCAAAAGGAACATGTTATTAGGACCACATTCTACAGTACAAGTACTGGGTATAGAGAGTCTTTTGATACGCCAATGCTTACAGAAAATTTACAATGGAACAGTGAAACTGGGTCTAAAGTTGTAAGTACAGCGCATCAACTGTTTGGCTCATCTATTACTTATGTCAAAAGGTATGCTTTAGTGGGGCATCTTTGTATAAAAAGCGAAGTTGATATTGATGCAGCGCATATTAACAATAATTATGAAAACGAAAATTCTACACCTAATAGACAAGTTAGTTTTAATCGCAAGCAAGAACAAAAACAAGAGATTAATTACAATCAGAAAAAAACAATAATTCAGAACAACAAAACTACACCATTCAAAAACCAGAAAAAAGATAGGTTTTATTATTACAGTGTTTTTAAAGAAGCGTTGTCTAATATAAAAAATTGGGTAAATAGCCCCACAACAAAAAATAATATAAACTCAATTATTCAAAAAATAAACTTTATTCAGAATATAGACCCTAACAATATTGATGATATCAAGAAAATTGAAGCCGATTTAATCTCGTATTTTGAGAAAAATAGTGATTTTAAGAGTATAAACTATTGGGCTGAGATTATAAAAAACTATTTCAAGAGAAATAATAGATTAAAGGATTTGCAAGATTTTGAAAAGTTTATGGAGTTTAAGAAGACTACTTATGGCCCTAGCCCGCTATTATTCTTTTGCACGTTAAAAGAAGATAAACAATTTGATTATATATTTGCAGCATAGCAATATTTTTAAAGCCCCCAAATAAGGGGGCCAGTATATTGCTACTTAGCCTGCTGGACTTGGCACGTACTACTTGCTTGATCTGTAAAATCATCTATACCGCCTTTAAGGGCCCCTTGAACCACTTGCTTGAAAGTAGTTTTCTGATTTTCTGCATTATCCCCAGTGCATTTATCAAGTTCACTTTTTATATGATTAAGTGCTGTTTTTATTTTACTTTCATCATATCCTAAAAATTTATCAAATTCTCCATCATCAGTTAAAGCGGTTTTTAACCAGTCAAGTTGTGTTTTTTGATCATCAGTTAGCTTTTCTCTAAGAAGTTCTTCTTTAGATTTAGGTTTTTCTTGTTGTGTTTCTTGTTGGTTTAAATCGCGTTTTTTTCTACTTTGTGATTGTTTGGCATTGTTTTTTAAAGTGTCATTATCATTAGAATTACAGCTATTTAGAACAAGTAAAAACAAACAAAATAATATATTTATAATTTTCATTATTACTCCTTTTTTTTATCTTCAGTACAATACATTAAGTAACAAAAAAGTTTATTCTTGTAAATATAGACCCTATTTTTTTAAATATTACTAATTTATAAGGGTTAAAAAAGAGTGTTTAATAATTTCTGTTTTTTAGAGTGTTGTTTGAAAATGATAAATTATCATAAATTATATTTTGGGAATTCTCTATAATTACTATTTGAAAAACCCGGCAATTAGCGATACAACAATAGCTGCTATGGCTGATATGGCGATGGGAACCACTACTGCTGTTACAATAGTTATCATTCTGTTACTTATCTCGATTTTTTCTAAAAGCAATTTGGTATTAATTTCTAGCTTTTCGTCAAGATTTTGTTTAATATTTTGTTCCAAATTAGACATATCTTGTTTTAAATTTTTTTCTACGGTGTCAATCTTAGCGTCTAAATTATCTATCTTGATATTTAAACCATCTATTTTGGCATTAAGTTCGTTTTTTACACCATCTATCTTAGTTTCTAAATTTTTCTCTACGAAATCAATCTTAGTATTTAAATTTTTTTCTACGAAATCAATCTTGGTATTAAGTTCGCTTTTTACAGTATCAATCTTAGCGTCTAAATTATCTATTTTGATATTTAAATTATTTTCTACAGTGTCAATTTTAGCGTCTAAGTTAGATATATCTTTTTGTAAATTCTTCTCTACACTATCAATCTTAGAAACAAGATTATCAAACTTTAAACCAAATTGTTTTTCTAAATTTTCTAAATCTCTATAGGTAAGTTCATTGTGATAATATCTTTTAGATAAATCTTGTGCTATTAGTTGTTCCATTCCCAATCTTATAAATTCGTTATATATTTGTTCTTCACTTACAGTATTTGTTAGCACGGGTTTCATAATATTTTTCCTTTATAGTTCTATTGTACACTATTTTGGGTTAATAGGGGTTGTCTATTAACAATATAAAGTATAATTTCTTGCAAGAAAAAACTTTTTGTAATTTACATTTTTAATCTTGAATACTGATTATAGACTTTTTTTGCAATGGGTTTTGTTTTTTGAATGTATTCTAAAAGTAGTTTGATATTATGTTTCACTGAAGTCATTGTGTGTTCGTCTTTTAATGTTGATAAATCTGGATAAGTAAATTCTGGATAATTTGGATCATTAACTTTAACTTTTGTTTTGGCTAAAAATGTTACAAGGTACATAACATAATCTGATAATTGAGCCTCATATTTAGCTAAAGCGCCTAATGTTTTAATAATTGGTGGTTTTGGCTCGTCTGGTAGGCTAGCAATGGTGCTACAACATAGTAGTAAAGTAAGTAATAAGTAGTTTGCTAGTTTAAGCATTATCACCCCTTTTAAGTATATTGACGTATTCCCGCATGATTTTGTTGCGTTTTGCTTTTAATGAGGAGATAATTCTATTACTTTTACTGCTAGCAATAGCCTCTATTATCTCAAGATTGTATTTTAAGATATCTTGTATTTCTTCAAATATTTTAGTTGATTCGGCCGTTTCCATAGATTTTAATGTTCCAATATATGTTTTATAGAAAAAATCTATTACCCTATTAAAAGTATTAATGTAATTATGATCTATGTTTGTATCAGTTTTAGCTATGTTAGTTAAGTTGGATAGTAGATTAAGCCCTAAGCCAATAGTGTTATTTTGCATTATTTGTTCTTTCCTTATAGATAGGTTTTCCTTCTTGATTGAATTTTAGATTATTAGATATTTTTAGATTTTTTTCATCAGAATTAACTAGATCAATACATTGATTGATTTTCTCATTTATTGGAGCGAGTATTTTTAATATTGTTGGAGTTAATGCACTTTCAAGTCTTTCCATATTTGCTGTATATATTAATTGATAATGAGAATACAGCTCATAAACCAAAAAGAATCCCTTATGTGCCATTTCATCAAATTCATCTTCAAATTTAGAAAATATATCAATAAGGTTTGATAAAGACGTAAGTCCAAGCTCAACATTATCTTTAGATAATTTCATAAATTAATCTCGTTTTTTAATATGATTGTTGCCATTTCCATTTTTAAAAATCTTGCCTATTGCTATAGATAATATGTCTTTTAGCAACGGCTTGAGAAGAATTAACACCCCTAAAACTATTACTGTTACAAAAATCATTACGGCTATTAGTTTAATTTCATTTAGATTAATAAGAAGTTCGGTTATTTTAATATCCATTTTTCAATCCCTCATTTTAATTTTTGATATATATATTATATATCAAAACTGTAATTTTTGCTAAAAAATTTTACAGCTTTAATAGAACTGGGACGTTCACCCATCTTTTTTGGACATACCATCCTTTGTACAGTGAGATTACACCAGTGAAAGTTTCGCTTGAAAAAACTAAATTTCGGTTATTTGTACTATCAGGTTCATCTGAATATCTTAGATATAAGGATCTACCTTCTCCTTTGTTTTGATCTATGTCAAGTTCTATATCAAGATAAATGGGGGTATCGTCATAGCTTTTATAAAAAATAAGAGTTGCACCTCTTGATTGGTCCAAATCTACTTGCAGTCTTTGATTTTTGTAGTCAGACGGATACAGTATGGTGTCAACAGGAGTGCTCAGATAAGCACTAAAGTCTGACGGCACCCCAAGGAACTGTTTTGGAACAGGTGTTTTTTGAATAGTTGAAGAAGACATTATCAAAAGATCGTCATATTTAGATAGAGTGGCTGATGATATGCTACTTGTTAGGCGCGATTTAATTTTGCTAAAAAGGTTAGAAAGCTTATCAGAATCATTGCCAATTAGCTTGTCTATTACTTTAGCGTAAATTTTTTTTACAAACTCTTCATCAGCTGCAAGTTCAGTAGCGATTGTGGACTTAATTATCTCTTTAAACTCGCCCAGCTCTTCCCCTTTAAATGTTTGATGGTTTACGGTTTTCAAAAAGTTTTTAAAGGTGATAGCGTTGCTACTTGCAACTCCATCATCAAGTAGTAAAAGATCAGTGTTTTTAACAGTCGTAACCTTATTTAAATCTTTGATTTGGACTGTTTCTTCCTCATCAATTAATAATTTTTCTTCTTCTCCAGCCATATAGCCTCCTTAATTGTTAAAAGTAATAATATTGTTACCAGTTTCATTATTAATTTTGAGAACTCTACCAATAGGAATAATCCCCTTTATAAAAGCATAAATTGAATGATCATAGCCTTTGGGAAGTGAGTTGAATACTAAAGCCTTTTTAGATGCAGCGTATCCTTTTTTCTTTTCTCTAATTAGTATCTTTTTAGGCCTTTTCCCTTTTGCAGTACTGGGTGTAATGAATGCAGTAAAGTTTGTCTTTATTGCCCCTTTTAAAGAGATATCAATAACACCAGCTTCAGGTGTAGTAACTGAAATATCCACATTCAAAAAAGCCTTAAAAATCAGTCTAAATGACTCGTCAGTGCCAATATGTCGTAAAGCAAAAATAACACTATTGATATTGCTTGTAATACTTTGTAGAGTTTGAGTTTTTGCATAAAAAATTGATAAGACTTGAGATATCCATATGGCAATATATCTTGATTTTATATTTTCTTTTGCATCAATGGATATGAAATTGGAATTAAGCGCTTTAAGCTCATTAAGAAGTTTTTGTGCGTACTCAGTTTCTGTACTTATAAATTTTTGAACTTCAGTGGTTTTTAAAAAATTAGGTATTTTCATACTTTTTAAGTATCAATGTCAATAAGTAGTCGATCAGTTGTATTGAAAAGCAGCATTGTATCATCAGTGATAGCAATATCTTGATTTGTTTGAAAATCGCCATCACTGATTTTTGAGATACTTTCAGTGTCTGTATCTTTAACACAAACTTTAATTTCCATAAACTTAATCCCTTTTACTTCATTGACTGGAGCAAAAAAGTCTTGATATTCAAAGCTAATGCCCATATCAGAATAGTTATTTGAAATAATCCTAGAATATATGTTTCTAATTTGAGAGTCTATGTTTAAGTAGAGATAGTTTTTAAGATCAAGTTTGTACTTTACTTTCATATAAACATATTTTCTTTTTCCCAGTGATATTTTGTAGGATTTAAGTTGCCCGGTTGGGTTGAGTCCATCAATTTCTATGTCTCCATCAAGTAAAGTACCACTAGGAGTTGTTAGATATAATGTTTCCCAAAGTTTAGCTTTAAATTCAGGATTGTTAATATTAGTCTTAGCAGTGTCTAATAAATCTTCTTTAAGAATTAGATATATATTAGCTTTACCAGCTGAACTTTTAATATTAGCGTGTTCCACTCCATTAAGATTAAGTAAAGCAGCTCGAACTGCGTTGTAAGTTGTGCTTTTAGAGGAAATATGTTCTTCAATTGCAGTCCAATAAGTACCACCCGGTTTCATTTTAGAAAAAAAGAGATTAAGCTCATTAATTATTTCTTCTTCAATTAATGCTAAAGAAGATGCAATAATGTTGTAAATCGAGCTATTACTATCATCAATGTTAATTCCATAATTTATGCGTAAGTATTCTCTTTTGGATCGTACTATATCCCCAATTGTGCGCTTTAGAATACCAAAATCAGAATCAAAAACAATACTCATAAAGTAAACTCCATATTCAAAACATCACCAGAGAAAAAAAAGGATATATTTGCTTTACGGTCTTGTATTGCAATTGAAATATTGATTATATCTAAGTTAAGATCTTTAGATATTTCATAAAAATAGTTTTTTACAGCTTGAAGATTATTAATTTTTAAAAGTTTCAAAAGCAAGAAATAGTCCAGGCCCCAATTAGGAGCATAGCTTAAACTACCCCTTAAGGTTTTTAGGAATATAAATAATTTTTGTTTTTGCTCGTCAATTCCATCAACAAGCGAAAAATCATTATTAAATACCAATTCAAAATTATTTCCAATTCTTAAATCCATACTAATAATTATACCATATTTAGCAAAAATTACTTAAACAAACTGTTGATATTAGCAGAAATTCTAGAGGTCACCGCTTGTAATGCTGGATAGTTAATAGTTGTTTTTTCGTCTCCTATGATAGTTATACCGTTGATAGCACTTACAATACTTTCCAGGATTTCTTTCAAGCTAGTTGTTTGGTTGACTATTTCAATTCTACTATTCGCTTTTATCTTAACAGTATCGGAAATTAAATTTAAAGTTTTTGGACTAATTGCGCTAAGTATGTAAAAATGATGTTTGTCGAAATGAATATCGTCATTTTTATCAAAAATATTGATGCTTGATTGAAGTAGTAAAACAGCATCGCCTTTTGATAGTTCAAAATTGATATTAGAAATATTTTTTGTGTGAATTTCTAAGTCTTCAAATTCTGGTATTATAACTACAGCTTCTTGTGTTTGCTGTTTAAATTCCTTTACAGTGCCAAGTCGAGTTATGAAAATATTTGAATAAATCCAATTTTTTACGTCTTCTTGTGTTAATGTATTTCCATAAATACGCTTGTTCATTTTGTAAATTATATGCTCTAAGTCCATTTTACCCCCTTTATTATCTCATTGGTGCAAAATTAGAGGCGTCATATAGCTTAAGTGATAATGAACAATCTCCTGTATTGCTAAGCCCCGCACTTGTTTCTTGTATGGTATTTTTTATAATGTTCCCTAGTCCGTCTATAAATGAAACTTTATCACCAACTCTTAGTTTATGTGTATAAAATATTTTAGCGTTCCAATATATACGCCTTGTCTTAAATTCATGCTCGATATCAACTTCTTGTTGTGGTATAAATTCAAGCCCATAATCTTCTAATGCCTCATAGTGGGTATTTTCACCTTCCTGTTCGTAATTAGTAAATACGAAATTGCATTCAATTTCGTAATCATGATAGCCAGTATCAGTTATTACGTTATGAACGTATTTTCCTTTTATTATTTTTTCAATAAACTCTTTTGGAGTTGAGGCATAAATATTTTTGTCGATTACTTTAAGTTTATCTTTATCATTCATGTTAATGATATTGCGATTAGGAAATACAGACTCTATCGCATCTTGCACCGTCATGCCCTTAAAGTTTTTACCCACTTTTCCCTCTTTGTCCTTCAATTTGCGATTGAAGAAGTTGCTATTAGTTAATAATTTAACTTCGAGCTCGACACTAAAATCTCCACCAGGATAATCAGTGCTCATGGGGTGCTCTAAAGTGCCCGCCATTATAAAATCAAATTTTTTCTCATGAGCAAATTTCTTATAATATATTTTTACTATATCTCCAAATTTTATGTGGTCGGTAAAGTCTAGTGGCAAGTTCCAAAGTACAATTTTTGCTTGTTTGGAACTTACAGTATTTAAGTCTGCTGATAATCTATTAAATATGGAAATATCAACATGAATTCTGTCTTGTGTATTGATTATAATTTTAGGAATTTTTTTCGGAAAAGGAGTTCCATCAGTTGATTTTTTTGATTCATCTACATTGTAAAACTCAATTTTAAAATCATAACTTAGTAGTACTGTTTTAGAATCATGAGTTACTAACATATATTATCCTTTATATTTTTCTAATTTAAATGTTTTCACTACCTCCATTGACAGACTAACTTCAACTTCATCGATGAAGGGAGTGTCCTTAAACGAAAGATTTGTAATTATAGCTAATTCTTTAAATCCAAAAGTTGGACTGTAGATAGTAAAAGGAACTTGAGCCTGCAGTCTATTGGATAGTTGTTCTTTTACAAGGTGAGAGTCAAAGCGGAACAAAAAATTCTCAAAAACAGTGGTTTTAAATATTGAAAGCATATGTTTGTACATAGAAGTTAATATCCCACCACTTAATGAGATATGTTCTCCTGTCATTACGGGGTTGTAGCTTACATATTGCGCTTTTCTATCATAATAGTTGATAACTGGTCGTTTAGAATAACTAGTATTATAAGACCGTGAGATTAGCTGGGTTTTTGGTTTTATAAAAAACAATTGTGGCACATATCCAAAACCTCTAAAATCTGGTCGTGGGTATAGCAATAAAAAGTTATCTGCTCCAAAAAGAGCAAGTAGTTGAGTCCCTATATCTTTTATTAATTGAGAAGTCTCTTCACACGACATTTCCCCTTCTTTTTTATTTTCGCAATTGTCACTATTTGCATTTATAATACCCGTAGAATCCTCTTTTTCTGCAGGCGATATTGTTTTATTATTAATAATATTTTTATTGTTAATGTCCATAAGTAATTACCTTTTACTACAACTTAATTCCAACAAGCCCTGCCAATAACTTCAGAGCGGCATATGCGACTTTTGCCGCCCCTGAAGATAATCCAGATAATGAGCCTATTGCACTTTGGAACGCATTGGAAATTGCAGAACCTATAGAACTTGCAACACTTGTAGCCATTTTGCTTATAATTCCGGTAATGCCCCCTGTATTATATGTTTTTATTAAGTCTTCGACCCAATCAATTATTCTTGAAGCACCCTCAAGCACCGGTTGCATACCCGCAGCAGTCACATTCATAAGAGATTGTTCAAGTTTGGTTAAATTGCTATCAATCTTTTCTTTCTCATCAGAAAATTTTGTAAGGCCGAAACTTGCGTAATCACGATGCATTTCTGCAAGTTTCTTAAATCTAAAGTTATAATCATTGCCCACAACGTCTCTTTCATAGTTATCTTTTGCTTGTACCGTATATTTTTCGCCTTTTATTGTGCCCTCCATTGTATTATAAAGGTTCCCATATCCTCTAATATGCGCGTCAACAAGTGCTGCAGCCTCTTTCATGCTAGCATGACCGCTAGATACAAGATCGGCCATCATTTCCCCCGTAAGTTTTAATCTCTCTGGAGTCAATTGTTTCATACTTGTTAGAGTGCCCTTAATAAGAGAAAATTGCCGCAGAAACTCTTCTTTTTCTAAGTCACGCTCAAATCCTTTCCTATTATTAAGAATTCCCCCGGTAATATTCCCTTCCTTATCTTTAGTTCCCATAAATAATGCCCGTTGTTTTTCTGTATAAAATGCGCTATTGAGGTGTTGTGCTTTTTTCTGTTGAGAAATTGCTTCAACTGATTTTTTAATCCAGCCGAACACAAAACCAAAAATCCCACCACTTACTCTACTAACAGCATTGCCAATAACAGTTCCTAGAGCGCTACCTATAGCAATTTTGGCAACAAGTCCTTTCCCTTGAGAAGCCGCTAGCATTTTACTTTTTGCTTTTGATTCTTTTGCAAGCTCTTTATACTCAAGGCGCCTTTTATCTCTATCAGACATTAAAGACCTTTTGAAAGCTTCTTTTCGAGCTTTTTCAAAACCCATGCCTTGTTTCATAAGCTTTTTAGTTTGTGTAAGTCTATATTTCTCAACACGCTCTCTTAAGCTTTCAAATTTAGTTTGTTTGCTTAATTCTTTTTTCTTATCCGACAAATTACTTTTTACAATATCTTTAGTACTACCCAAACTAGATTTTTTAGGCTTAAGATATTTTTCCATTTTGGTAATATCTTGTTCGATAGCTTTTTTTGTTGCTGCATGATCAAGAACGCCCTTAAATTTAATGGTGAATTTGTCGCTCATTAATCCCTCATTTACTTAAAATTAATTCATACAATTCTTTTTCTAATTTAAGATCAGCAATACGGTTAACTTCTAAAAGCTCATCATAAGGCATTTTCTTAACATCATCGTATGAGCAAATATTCATAATTACTGGAAAATAGTATTTATCGTTTTTTATCTCTTCAATCAAGTTGAAATACTTTTTTCTAGTCTCATTAAGACTTGCAATAGCTTTGTCAATATCTTTATTTATTTTCCTCATTTAGCAACTAGTTCATTAGAATTTGATGTAAGTGAAGCAGCTACTTTTTCATAATCAAAATTATCATCGATATAATCAAAAGTAACAAAATCGCCAACATTATTTTCGTATTCACTCAAATATGCTAAAGCGGGTTTTTTAAGGTCATTATCTGCGTGAAAAGTATTGAATTGCGCGGTGTAGATAATAGCAACAAGATAGTCCTTATAATAAGAGATAAATTCTCTATTTGCATCTAGAATTACATAAAATTCGTCTAAAAACTTTGGACTTATCATTAAGCTTGTAATTTCTCTTAAGTATTTAACTTCATTAAGCTTATAAATAGCGTCGCTTTGATTAAATCCTAGTACTCTATCCCATTCGTAGACTGGTAATACTCTAAGTGGGTATTCATAGGTTTTATTTTTGGTTAAAATTTTCATTTTATATCTCATTATCATGGAAAGATTCTCCTTTTAGCTTTTATTTGGGTGTGTTTTTTGGCAATTAATAGCCCTAATCTCAAAAGTCACTTTTTCAGCTTCTGCTGAATAACTTCTTGAGGGTTCTTCAGTGAAAATTGCATGGTTAGAAATAATTTTGGTAGCAATTCTATCATTGAATGCTAAATCAAGCATTTTATCATATTTGCTAACATCCATGTTATAAAACTGATCGTCTGCAATTTCAGTTAACGCAATATAGTCATGACTGCCTAGAGTGACTTCAATGTTGAAAATATAAGTTATAGTTTTAGGGTCACGTAAGCTTATTACAGGAAATCCTTTGTCTTCAGTACTAACAACTGCTCTTGTAGTAGGCTCGCTTGTAAGCTCTAGTTTACCACTGTGCAGTTGTATACCACCGATTGAAAAGTAAACTTCCCTTAAATCATAAAATTGCATAATTTTTAACTCCTTATACGTTTAAACTATTTTGATAATCAACTATATCTTGAGAAGTAATCACTAAAGTAGCTGCATTAATACTAAAGTTGTAAGTAATATTCACGCTAAGTTCCAATTTAAGCTGTTTGGTGCCTGATAGGGTAAGCTTTAAGTCCTTGTATTCTACAAGTAGTCCCCTATCAATAAACCGTTTGAGTAGGCATTCAATTGCTGAAGTATAGGCATTATCTCTAGCGCCACTAAGTTGTAGTGCAGATAATTTACTATTTTGTCTATTGTTTTTATTCCAAATTCGAATAAGCTCAACAATAGCCTCATTTTTTATGTAGTGGTAAGTAAAAATCTCGTCTATTGCTTTACCAGAAAGATCAACACCCTCCTTAATAGCAGATATACCGTCAAGACCAGTCTCGTTAAGAAGTGAGTAAAAGTTAATTTTTGCATCCCTTAACTTTTTAATTACAGCATCGTCAAGAAGTGGTGTAGTAGCTAATGGCATACCATATGGATTAACAGAGTGGAAAATGCTTGCTTGATGCAAATATGCACTTATAAATTTAAGGTGTAAATTATCTCTATTATTGCTATAAACAACAATATTTCTTTCTTTCTCAAGATTGCTTTTATCCTTAAATAGTTCTTTTATCTCTTGCTCTTTAGTTGAGAATACAAAAAAAGTTGAAGACATTTTAAACTTAGCATAGTCATCTTTATAAACAGTTAGTCCATCATCTGAATTGTCCCCTTCAGTATTAATAAGCACAACAAAAGAGTGCCTATACGCTTTAAGATAGTTTTTAAGTTCCTCGGGCTTATCCTTATAAATGAAAAGAACAACTGATTTTAAGGACTCTTCAGTTGAATTGAAAAAATTTGACATTGCGGTTTTCAATAGTGTTTTTTCTTTTCCAAACTGATCTTGTCCATTTCCATTATCTTTTTCTAAAGTTTCAATTTCTTTTTCATAGTTATTAACAGTCAAACTCAATGTTTTATAGTTAGCAGCATCTTTGTTAACTTTAATTTTGGCTGTTTTGTAGACCAAAAGTGGATTGTAATAGTTGGGTGTATTAGCTTGAATGCTAGAGTCTACCAAACTTACACTAATTGTATTTTCAGGCAATTACGTACTCCTCCTTTAAAATTTCAATTGCTTTTACACTAGCATTAAATGCTACAGATGCACTGTATGCATGATTGCTATATTTTGTACCTAAATTTATTAGTCCAACTGTTTGCATATTAGATGTTGGATAAATGTAAAAGTTGATTTTATTTACATACTCGGGTTGAGATTGATTTTCTAAAGCATACTTATGGACTCTATTATGTAGAAACTCGCTAAGCATACCATAAAGTATTAGCATACGCGAATTAGCATCAAAATCTTTAGCATTTAATACTACTGCAATAATATATATTTGGAAATTCACACTAAATTCCAAAGCATTTTCATAAAATGCACCAGTTTTGCAGTCATGATCAAATAGATGTTCTGTACCATCAAATTTCAATGCTATTATATTGGGGCTAGCAGCTGTAATTTTTGAAAGGTACGGATGATTGTAAGTATTTATAATATCGCATTCAAAATTATTTTCAGTTGCATAGACCTTAAAGCCTTTAAATATTTGGATTAAATGATTTAAAATCGAATCTAAAGTTACAATCATTCAAGCACCTTATAAGTTAGTTCTGATAACATTTTTGATGTATCAACAAGTGGGATTGATGCAGTGCTGCTACCTTTTCTTAATTTGCTTTTGATTGTACTATCCTTTAAACCCGGTGTAACTTGCCCTGAGAGTACATAATTCTTATAGTATCTTACAAAAGCTTCTCCAATAGCACTCATTCCTAATTTAGGCTCAATATTGAACTTAGAATTTATATAACTATTGTTGATATATTCTCTAAATTCAGAACTACCAGCAATTTTAGTTAAATGTTTTCTTACTGGCAATTTAGCGCCGCCTTTTTCGTGCATTCTAGCAATATTAGAACGACCGCCAAACCAACCAATTTCCAATTCAATTGTAAAGTCTAGTCCGTCCATATAAATTCCTTTAAAACCAGCGTAAAGTATCCTATTGAAGAGTCAATGCTAAATATTTCAAAGTAAACCAAATCTGAAATTGATATTCGGTCTTTTAGTTCAAAGTTAAGATCTTGATATGTGTAAAGTTTAGAATATCCTTGAATATCAGATATATTGGAGTCATAAAGCATTGCAAGTTCTTGTGGTTTTATGTCAATAATTACTCCAGCAAATTCGGTGTACTTATTCTTATCAAATACTCTTTGATAAGAATCGTCATTTTCAAGTTTTACAACAGTGCCTTTATAAAATCTTAAAGGGCTAGGATCCTTAAAAACGTTGATCATACGTGTAGACATATCTGAAAGTCTTTTTCTAACGCCACTCACTATACAACTCCCACACAAGAGGGTGTTGAAGTTTCTCTTTTTAGTTTTTCTAAAAATGCATCAAGTTGTGAACAAAAGTTCTTATTTGACCCACAACTTTCTCCACCACCTTCTTCGCCTCCACCACTGCTAGGATAATAATCAAGTTCAAGCTCATTGAATTTCTCTTTTTTAATCCTCTCAAATTCAAATTCTCGAACAACCCCTTGCTTTCTTAATTGACAACCCATATGATAAAAGGTAAGTAAAAATATTTGTTCATATGTAAGTGAACTAGCGTCAATACCACGTGTTACCAAAATAGCTTGAAGTAAAGATAAGTGAAGTAGAAAATTTTGCCTACTTAGTGCTAGTTGATCTATTCCTAATAGCAATAACACTTGAGAATGAAGTTTTGTTGTTAAGAGTTCTTCTTCATTTTCAGCTTGTACTTGCAAGTCCTTTTGTTCGCTCATTTTATTTGCCTTATCTTATTAACTTTGTTTAATGTTCACTTGCAAAATAGTCTTCTTGGTAGCAAGTAGACCTCCTAAAACAAAATCAATGTATGAATGCGCAATATCAGTTGAATCCTTATCAACTTGTTCATTTGGTGTAGGCAACATGTACTTGCTAGGCTTAAATTTAATAAGCGCTGAGTTTAACGGATAAATGAGTATTTGATGTTTTAGCAAGTTTGAAGTTTCAATATAAACATCTTCTCGATTATTAATAGCTTTAATAGTTTGGATCAAAACATCTTCCCATTTTTCACAACTTGATGTAACAGCTTGGCCTACTGCATATGGTTTTACCAATTTCAATGAAGTTGCGGGGTCAACTATCACCATCATAGGTGTAGAAAATTCGTCGCCTAATTCTAATTTTGAAAGTCCTGCTTCAATTTTTTCAAATATTTTATCCATCTTATCCTTATCACCTTGTGCAACTTCTTCTTTTATCTGTTCCGGCATATTAAGTAGTCCGTACATATTAGGAAGTAAACGTTTTTGATTTTTTCCGTCCTTTTGAATTGAAACAGTTCCTGTTAGTACAAAGTGATTAATAAGTTTGATAATTTCACTACTTGCAAGCTTATAAGCTTGAGCAAAAGGCAATAAATTATTATTAATGTCGCCAATATATGAGTCTGAAGTGTAAAATTTTTCAGAAGTCTGCTTTAAATGTCTAAATTTGTATTGTAATTTTAAATAGTTCAGTCTAACTACTTCAGAACTAAACCCAATAGTTGAGATAGTATTAACCTCATTAGCAATTGTTGTAGGATTAGCATTTAAAAACGCGTCCCATTTTACAGTTCTTTGATATCCCATTTTAAGATCAACATCTTCAATCTGATCAGGTAAAAACCATTTATACATAATGGGGTCTTTAACTTCTCCTATAATATTAGCTACAGATTTTGCATAATAATTTTCATCGTAAAGTTCCATTTAAAACCTCCTTAATTTTTTTAATTTTTACTTACAGCTTTATTTCCAAACACTGCTACTTTTATTAAATAAACATCATTACTAATTTGCTTTGCATCAGATAGCGCTATTGCATTAACAGTTGTCTTATTTTGTCCCGTGGGCTTTTCTAGAGCGCCGTCTTTATTAAAAATAAGCTTGTCTTTTGCTTTAGGTGTAGAATCTTTTGCAACCAGGTAACCCTCAAAATTATTTGTAATTGGAACAATAGTAGCTGTTTTGCTAAACTCGTCTACATCAATGCATATTCCGTATAAGTCTTCACCGCCTCCGGCCTCAACATGGGGCTCATAGTGAATTTCATCCTTTTTTTCTTCTTGAATAACTCTTTTTACTCCGCGCTTATAGGGATACCCCGAATATGGATGATTTTCCAACTTATCAAAACTACTAGTTCTAATGCCTCCAGAAGCAAAAAATTGTACGTTTTTGTCCCTAAACTCAATAGAATTGCCTAGTAAACTAGTATAATGTTGTGGATTTTTCATAAACTTTTCTAGTTTACTGCGCTTTTCTTGATACTCTTTTACTAATTGCGTTGTATCTGCCATTAACTTTCCTCCTTTTAAATTCTTTAGTCTTAACCACCAGCAGCAACTACTGTTTTCTCAAGGCCTCTATTGCCAAAAATTGTAACTTTTATTAAATTAATTGAATAATCTTGTCTTATGTTTTCAGCTTGTTTATCCTTATCTTCTGATGCAAACTTGATTGTAAATGAATCAGAAAGTGCATAAGCATTAATTAATGTTGGGGGCCCACCATCAGCCTTGATAATAACTCCATCTGAATTAATGTCTAATATTTGACCCGATTTTATACTAGGATTTCTTGTAACAAGGTACCCCTCAAAGTTATTTGTAATTGGCAAAACATACGCAGTACAACTAAATTCGCATACATCAACACATATGCCATACATATCATTATCAGCACCAACCTCAACATATACGGAGTTCTCTTTTGGAACAAGTTTAACCCCACGCTTATATGGAAAACTCTTTTTTGGATCGTAGAAATATTCTTCTATTTTGTCCGTATAACTTGAACATGCAAATGTATAAGCATCAACTAGCTCATTCTTAGACTGAAAACAACCACTTGAACTGCTAAAAACCTTATTTTCAACAGAACTCATTGATTTTGCATATTTTTTGAATTTCAAAAGAATATCATCAAGTTCTTTAACCGACTCAAGATATGGGTCCATTACTGCATCATCTTCAGCTTGTCTTGCTTGACGCCTAGCTCTAGGAGCAGCTGGAATTTCTGCCTGCAGACCTAATTGTGGATTATCATCAACACCATCCGGAACTTGCTCTTTACCTTTTAAAGCCATTTAATTACCCTTTTAAAGCTCTATTTCCAAAAACGCTAGCAAGTCCTATATATAATTCTTCAGTCAATTTATGTGTCTTTGAAAGTGCTATGGCATTAATAGTTTTATCAGAACCACTAGTCTTTTCAAGTTCTCCCTGCGCATTAAAATGCAGCTTCTCACCCGGCTTAATATCAGTTCCTGGTTTCTTAAATACTAAATATCCTGTAAAGTTGTTTGTAATTGGAATTACAGTTGCCATACCAGTAAACTCGTCTATATCAGTGCATACTCCATACAAATCATCACCACCTCCAGCCTCAACTTCAAGTTCTGATGTACCATCAGCACTAAAACTAAACTTTACTCCGCGCTTGTAGGGATACCCTTTAGCAGGATAATTTTCTATTTTGTCTTTACTACTAGTCCAAACTCCATCAGAATTAGAGTAAATTAAATTTTTATCCCTAAACTCAATAGAATTGCTAAGTAAGCTAGCATTTTGCTGGGGATTTTTCATTAATGCTTTAATTTCCTCAACTTTTTTATCAAACTCTTGTTTAATTTTTGTAATATCACTCATTAAAAACTCCTTTAAGCAATGTTTCTTCTGTTATCTCTTTTTAGATTTTCATAAAATTGAACTCGTCTTTGCTTGTAAGTATTGCTTAAAGCTTGCACAAACTCTGTGAAATTAATTGGTACAAAATTAGGATCAAGCAAACTTACTCTCTCTTCTGATTTAGCAATAATATTTCCTTTAATAACCTCAACAGAAGATGAATTGCTATTAGCATTTTTTCTTAATTTGATATTCACTTTAGCCAAAGAAACAAGTTGTTCTAGTATCTCTCCATCAATATGGCTTATGTCTGATACTTTGGAAATAGCTTTAACTTGCTCAATTGGAACAAACTTGCGAACAAGTTCTCTGCGTTGTGCCTGCATAATGTCTTTTAGAGTATATCCTTTTGCAAGTAGTACCTCTTTATTGAAATGACTGCTAAGATGCGCTTTTGCAAGTGTATCAATTTCATTAATGCGCTCTGCCTCCAGTAATAATTGCTTTTCAACACGCTCTCTCTCTTCAACTTCAGCAAGTTCTTTTGTTATTCGCTCATTTATACTTAAATCACGAGTTGTTTCTTTAGGTTTTGCATTACTTGCTTGTTCTTTTAAGCTCATATACTCTTCAAATTCCTGGGTGCTTATAACTTTAGTATCAGATTTAACTTGATGTTCTTCTTTAACTTGATCCTCAATTATTTCTTTCTTTTCATTTTCAATCACTTCTTAACTCCTTTTCTCAAAATGAGAATAATTTTTCTTTTAAAAAAGCTCGTTCCTCGTTATTGAAAGAACTGCTCTGTATAAGATCGTTATATTTGCTATAAAGCTCAATTAGCTTAATATCTCTTTCCACCTTTTGATCATCACTCAACATCACTAATGAATTGAACTTCATATCAAGTCCAAAATACTTATTAAGCTTTAAATTACAAGCATTCTGGATTTGTTCTTGTACACCTTTTAGAAAATCATAATAATTGCTCCTATCACCTTTACCATCATTTCCAAGTCCTTTAGCTTGCTCGTTGAAACTTCTTGTTAAAGGCTCCTTAGTATCAGCACCAATTTTTGCTTTAATTAATGCTAAGGCCTCTTTTAAATAGGTAAGATCGTATTTAATAACTTCTAAACTAGCACTCGGAGTAGCTGTGTAAAACATCCCCTCATTACTTAGATTGCTCTTAAGCCTAGCAAGTTCACTTGCCAATGAGTCATTAAGACTGCGTAAATTAGAAATATCTTTACTATGATTATTTGAGTTTTGTTTTCTTAGAAAGGATGATAAAAAGCTATTGCCTTTTTCATTATTACTACTCTGAGTTAGCGCACTCAAAGACGTTGTTGCGCTAGAAAGCGCGTCTTGTAGCTGCACTAAAGACTCGTCTTTGTAAAACAAAAAATTGTGGTTTTCAATACGTTTTTCTATTTCAACGTATATCTTCTCAAATAGGTAAATATCTAGCAAAAAACTTTCCGTATAACACGGAACATATCTTTTTAAGATATAATCAAAGTTTTCGTATATTATAAGTCGATTTTTGTGTATTTTGACCGTATCAAAAGAATTACTTCCATTATTAGTTCTTACTTTGTAAGTTACATAATCAAAGTCAACCCCCAAGTCTCTTACAGATTCATAATCAAGGTATTCAAATCCAATAGGTAGTTCTATATTAACAGGTCTTTCAAGGTCTACTAGTGTATCTTTAGTTTTTACTAAAATGTATCCAATTCCATGAAAACGGAAGCTTATAATACAATTTAGTAAAGCATTTTTAAGTTGCACTTTTAATCTAGCAAGCTCGAGCTCACTAACATGACTGGTAGTATACTCAAGAATAATTCCGTTCTTAAGACAATCTTCTGCTACATTTTCTATGTAATTTCTAAAAAATATTGAATATCTATATAGTTCCAGTGAACTTATTTTATCTATCAGTTTTGCTTTTCTTAAATCATACATTTTTTACTTCTTATTCTTAATTTTCTTAATTAAATTAAATTTATAATAGCAAAAACTAATATTTTTGTCAATAAAAT
>NZ_CP179505.1:0-26185 GCF_030438115.2 Borreliella japonica | reverse complement strand
TTACAAAAATCTTTGATTGCTAAAATGAACACTTCTATCTCTATATCCTAAAGACAACATCAAATATGCAGCAGATATTGCATCAAGAGCATCATCGGGAGTTTTATTATCCCCTTTATAAGCGTAAATATCGCTAAATACAGTAGAACTACTATACTTTGCAATATAAAGTTTTTTGTAGGTAATAGGTGTAATTAGCGATGCTATTCTACTAAACTTATTAGACTTTGGCTTTACTGGGGCAATTCTAAAATATTGACTCATATTCTTTCTAAGAGTCATATATTCACGCGTCAATCCTCCAGCGCCTTTAGTATTGTCTCTATCTTCTATGTAAAGCGTGTGTACATTGAAATTTTGTAAAACAGTCTTGACCATATTCATAATATAAGGGTCAATAGCCGGTCGTTGATCTTGAAATACAAAAGCATAGTACTTATCATCGACTCTCTCCATAACACATAACGCAGTATTATCACCTCCAATACTAAACGCTGGGTCTAAATATGCTATCGGGCTAGTAAATACATAGTCTTGCATAATATTAATTTGTGTGAAAATTGAGTCGGTGCTTGCTATCCACTCTCCTAGCAAAACTCTTGCCTTGTACGCTGGTATATCTTTATAGAGTTTCTCTTGAGTTTTGATAAATTCTTTACTTAGGAGAACATTATCGTAAGTTGTAAAATTATATGTCTTAAAAGTAGCTGTATTATTGATATAATCAGTTTTGAAATAATGTTCTGGATGATCTGGATTGGTATCAAAAATAATAGTTTCTTGCGCGCACCTAAGTCTTTTTAATACTTCCTCTAAAGTTTGCTTATGTAAAGTAGTAGCCTCATTTACAAAAATAAGTGCTGAATTACTACCCCTAAACCTTTCAAAATCACTTGCCTTGTCCCCGCCATATAAATTAATCCGTAGTGAATCAATCAGTATATATGAATTATTCCTATGTCTTGGAATATATGAAATATTAAGAAGTTTGCATAGCTTTTCAAATTGACCCAAAACATTAACTTCAACTGAACGTTGAGAATTGCCTATGATGAAATTATTAGTATCACTGGAATATAACTCTTTATTTGCAATTAAACTTTTAATAAACAGATAACATGCAAGATACGTTTTGCCGCTAGCTATACCGCCACTGAGTATAATTTTCTTTTCGTTGTTCTTTTGGATACTTTTTATCACCCTATTTTGCTTTACAGTTAAATATTTCTCTTCAAACTGAGCAAAATCAACCAAAGAGTTTGTTTTTCCAAAAAACTTAGATATATCAACTCCAAACTGATTTTTGTATTCCTTTTGAAGTGTTGTAAAAAATTTTGTTTGATATAAATTCACTTGTGCCCTTTACTACTTTTGTAGTTACTTTTACTCTCAACTTCATGTGCAGAAGTTAGCTTTTTCATACATTCATAGTAAAGCTCCATTTCCCTTATTGAACACTCCTTTATCAGGTCATTAAGCTCACTCTTTAACAAACTAATTTTTTCATTAACATCATTTTTCTTGTTACATTTTTTATTCAAAAAGGCAATTTCGGATTGTAAATCTTCTATTTTTGAATTCATGTTGGCAAGTTCAATGCTTGCATATTGTTTAAATGCTCGTATAAATCCTAATTCTAAATTAGAGCGCTCTAAATCTAATTCTCCCTTAATTTTTCTAGCTTTAGCTTCTGATTTAAAAGTTTGGGCTACAAGACGTTCAAAAGTATCTTCACTAATTATTACTCTAGAATTATCACCAACAGAAGTTTCCCCACTCTCCCATTTTTGTCTCATTCTCCATACATTTACTCTAGAAACTCCAAGTTTAGCTGCTATTTCTTTATCATCCAATAATCCTTCTCTAAAGTAGACAACATAATCATCAAAAGAACGTTTAACTTTTTTCAAAAAATTTCTCTAAAGTAACAATATTAACAAATTGTTACTCTAAATAGTAAAGCAATTTAATGAATTGTTAACATAAACTAATAACTTCTTTATACCTATTGACGGGTGTTTAATATTTATTGGCTTTTATTGATTTAGGAACAGTAGTTTTCTAACTTATTGCATTTTGCTATAGCTCGACTATATAAGTTTGTAAAAACCTTTTATTGTATTAACAAGCTTATTACTTGTGTAAACTCCCTTGTCATAGCTGTGTATGCTCGTAAATAATACATCTGCGAAACTATTCAAAGCAACCATTTGACCCCGTTTTAGACCTTGTTTAAGCTTATAAATAGCACCATAAACAAATAACAAAAACATATAAGATTTTGTTTCTCCTAGCTTTTTTAAACAGTCTTCTAATATTCCCTCTTTGTAGCTAAAATCAACTCTATTTTCAAAATCATTTTCGCGTTTTTTTATTATATATTCATCTTTTAGAATATCTTTAATAAAAATTTTTACAGTTTCTAAATCTTGTGCTGCTAGATAAAAACTGTATATTTGTCTTTTTTGCCTCAAGGTTGGTTGGATAGTTCTATAGAGCTTATGTATTTCCTTTTTTGTTTCCTTATCTAAATTATCATAAAAATCTGAAACTTTATTAGCATGCATATTGTCTATAATAATAGAGCAAAAACATAATATCTCAAACAATAATTTTTGTTATTTTTAGTTAAAAATTCTCTAAAAAAGAAAACAAGACTTTTTGGTAGTCTTGTTCTTCATATTTTATACTTTTGAAAACCATTTTTTATTACTTTTTCTTTTCTTCTTTTTTATCTTCTAACTTTTTGAGCTCATCATCAATATTTTTAAGTGCATCATCTATAACCTTTTTTGCAAAATCATCAGTATTGGTACCATCATCAACAGAATAACTTCCATTTACACAAAATTCTTTAGCATACCTTAAAGCTTCCTGCCCAATTTTACCTTGTTTTTTAACTTTCTCAGTATTTTCTCCAGTTGCAGATTCAACTTGTCTTTTAAATTCCTCAAGTTTTCTCTTAGCCTCTTCTAAAGATTTTTTCCTTTCATCTTTTTTCTTTTTTAAGCTATCTTCAAGTTCCTTTAATTCCTTTTCAAGTTTTTCCTTATCTTCTTTTCTATCTTTTAATTTTTTCAACTCTTCTCTTATTTCTTTTACTTCTTTTTCATAATCAGAATATGTTCCAATAGGAGTTTTATCATCCGATTTCCCCATTTTATCATTTAATTCTTTTATTTTTTTTTCAATCTCTTCTTTTAATTTTGAATCTTCTGAATCTTCATCAACACCTTGAGCTACCTGCTCTTGTAGTTGCCCTTGTGATGCATCAGCTTGCATCAATTCTTCTTTAACTTTTGAAAAAACTTCTGATCCGAAGTTTTTAAGCCCTTCAGTCAACTCTTCTTTTTTTGCCTCCAAAAATCCCTTAACTTTTTGTTCTACACCTTGTTTAATTTCCTTAGCTTGTTCTTTTAAATCTTCACCACTTGCATAATTCTTGCAAGAAAGTATCAACGCAAAAATGGCATAAATAATCAACATTTTTTTATTCATAAGTTACTCCGTAAGCCTAAACATAATGCAACCTCCAATAAATACAATTTTTTAAAGATTTAAATATCTAATTTTGTTACATTTTGCGTTACAAAGTAACAAAACTCAAATGTAATTTTAATCAACTCCCAAAAATCTCTCCATTGCAAATGTTATACTCATTACAAAAGAATACAAAATACATACAAATCAAATTTCAGAGTCTTTGCTATATATCAGTTAAAGTATACTATCTTTCTTATCCGACCTCCTTAGAAATTGACACTTCTGTTTATTACAGATACTCTAAATACCAAATTCTGCTTGCAATGAGAGACACCAAAATTTGACTAAAATTTTACGTTTTTGGTAAAATATAAATTGCAATTTTTATCTATTTTTATTACTTTTACTTAATTTAAAAGTAACACTTTCAAGGAGAGGATTTTATGGACTTTAATAATTATCTTAATTTAAATAAAGACACTACAGATTTTTTTCTCAAACTATTAAAAGATCATCAAAAATTAATAGATGAAAACAAAATTCTAAAAAATTCTCTAAAAAACTCGACTAAAACTAAAAAAGAAAATCTAAAACCCAGTCCTAAGTTTTACTTAACTCCAAAAACTAGCAAACTAATTGAAAAATGTATAAAACAACTAAAACAAATTGATCCAATATCTGGATGGTTTGTATATTTGCTTTCAATAACTGGATGTAGGGGCACTGAAATTCAAAAAGTAAAAATGCAAGATATTACCCAGTTATCAAACAAAACTGGTGAAATTTATTACAATATCAAAGTAAATGTAGCAAAAAAAAGAAGTATCTCTTGTATTAGAGAAATTGTTATTGACTCTAAGGAGTTTGACGCTATTCAAACAGCGCACAAAAATCATTTCGAAGAAAAAAATCTTGATACTAGAAGAACTTATCTTTTCCAAAAAACCAAACATAAGTTTAAAGATAATCAAATTAGCATTATCAATATTTCTAGAAAATTCAAAAATCTTCTTAAAAAGTCGGGCTTTAAGGCAAACAAATCACTTCATTTGTGCAGAAATTTATTTATTTCGAATTTGAAGTCCAATGGTTATAATTCTTTTCAAATTAAAGAACTTATGAAATATTCTTCAACCCATGAAATTGATAATATCTACGGACTCTCTTCTGCAAACAAAATTCAAGCTTATAAATGCACCAAAAATAGCTTAAAGCTGTAGTAAGACTATCTAAGCTTAAATATACGCTTTGAAGTTACTTTAAATAGTTTTCCATTAAGCTTTAAATCAAGTGAATCATATAATATTTCTTTCTCTTTTGTAGCAATAAAGTGTGATCCATTAACACCCTCAATTTTAACTTCACTTATTTCAAATTCATTCGCAGCCACAAAGTAATTGGAAGATTCATATCTAACACTAGTTCTAATTCCATAATAATTAAGTATCATACAGGGATCATTAATAAAACAATTTTTCTTGATGTACCCGAGTCCTAAAAATCTGCGATACGCCACATTTATTCCAAAAGCATTAAATTCAATATTCTTCAACAAACTTGTATAATAATGCAAGCATAAAAAATAACACCCCCATCTTTGTATCTCTCCAAGTAAACTCCTATTTTTTTGTTTTATTTTACTAATAAGCATTAATTAATCCTCCAATGTTAAATATTTTTTTTTAATTTTTTTAGTGCCCCCATTCAAAAGGGGACACTATTTGCATACGACATATTGCTCATATTGCTAGGCAAGTAAAATTTATTATTTGTTGTCGAAAGTTCCGTAAATCTATCTGCTATTGCCCTTTTCTTAGGATCGTAATTGAACACAAATTGTTTGAATCTGTAATTTACATGATTAATTAGTGGATATTTATCTAAAATTTCATTGATTTTAATTTTGAGCCGTTCTTTAATAGGTTTTTCTCTCCTTTTGTTTTCATTTTGAATTTTATCTAGTTCTGATTTTAGATTGTCAATCTCAATCAGCTTACACTCAAGATTAACAGCAGACTCTTCGGTTTTAATCTCAAGGTCAGTGCACTCAACATACTCTACAAATTCATTTATCCAGTCAAACTCAACTCCAGATCGATAAAAATCACTCTTTACTACCAACTCCTCAATCTCTTCAATAAACTTAATAAACATATCATTATCATAATCACTTGAGATTAATAAATCAGACCCATTCTTTTCAAGAATTTCGTTTCTTACGTTGAAAACTTCCCATTCACATTTTTGAACAAATTCTAAAACTTTTGATATCAAAGAATTATTTCTCTTTATCTTACAGTTAACCGGTGCGGCGTCTATTAAGAAGAATAAATTACAATACTCAAGTCCAGTACATGCTAGCTGCATTTGTGCTTGCACATAGTACTTGAAAAAATACTTACTACTTAAAAAATTGCCATTTTTATTGTACTCGGCTATAGCACTACTCATATAATTAGAATCACTATTCTTAATCTCTAAAAGCTCTAAATCACCACCATTATTTATAAACCATCCATCAATCGTTGAGCCTACTAAAGTTGTAAAACCATCCATTTTTTTGAAATAATTATATTTATCAACACCGTTGGCATATTTGTTTTTATACAAAACATCAATATTATCACCGTGAGCTTTAACAAACTCTCTAAATCCTAGATTTTCCAACTCTTTACCCTTGAGCATATACAAATTCTCTTCAAAAGGCATACTCATACCAAAATATTTAAGCACTCTGTTTATCATCAAGTCTTTAAGTCCAGCTCCACCAATTAGAACAGTACCCACTTCACTAGCTCCATATTTATTGAGTTTGTTTCTCTGCACGCTAAAATCAATATTTCGATTAAACTTAAAACATTCTTGACTACTTATTCCTGGTAATTTTTTGCCTATCTTGCTTAATTTGCTTTTTTCTTTAATGGGAAGAGCTTTTTCCTCAAATATTTCACAACCAATAAAACTTTGTTGATCAAAATTCATCATGTTGGATACTCCGTTTTGTATATTATCTTGAATATTTAAATTATTATTTTTTGAAACTTCTGTCATTTTAAGTTTCCTCCTTGTTTAGATATAAATAATTATATAGCAAAAACTATTTTTACCAAGTTTTTTACAAAAATTTTTGCAAAAAAGTGGGACTTAACGAAATTCTTTTATTAGAAAATCTGTTAAGTCCCAACCTAATTAAATTGATTTTTGATTTATGATACTAACATTTTTTTAGCTATACCTATTATATAATAATATATGTTTTTGTCAACTTTTACACAAAATTTCTTGTAAATAAAAATATGGAGAACTTATAGAATTTCTTTCGTAAGAGATTTTCTATAAATTCCCACTAATGATTTTTGGAAAATTCTAAATAATTAACCTTCGTTGGTGTTTATGCAATCAACGTTATTTGACAATAATATAACAAAAATAGTTGTTGTCAATTTATTTGTAAAACTTTTTGTCAAAAAACAGTGGGAACTTTATTAAATTCTCTTAACAAGAGAATTTAATAAAGTCAAGGGTTTAGCAGAATTTATTATAAAAATAATTCTACTAATTAATCATAATTCACTTTAGAATTAAAATCAATTTGTCTTTTTACCAAAAAAAGAACTTATTTAAATTCTTTTGTTATAAAATTCAAATAAGTTCTAATTTGGAATAGATCAAAAATAAAACGTTATTTTCCAATAAAATTCATTGGTTTTAATGATATAATACTTGGAAAAGTCACATTATATAATTTTTCATTATTTGACGCCTTGTATATATTGCATTAAAAATGAATGTATAAACGGTCCAAAAATTGCTGCTGCAATTATCATAAAATGTATCATTCTATTACCCATATTAAGATCTTTTCGTAAATTTTTTACTTCATTGTCTATTTTAAAATTTAAGTTCTTTTCTACATTGTCTATTTTAAAATTTAAATTTTTTTCTACATTGTCTATTTTAACATTTAAAATAGATATATCTTTTTGCAAACTCTTTTCTACATTATCTATCTTAACGTCCAAATTAGATATATCTTTTTGTAAATTCTTCTCTACATTATCTATCTTAGTATTAAGTTCGTTTTTAACAGAATCTATCTTGGCAGTAAGCTCACTTTTTACACTATCTATTTTAATGTCTAAATTAGATATATCTTTTCGTAAATTCTTTTCTACATTAATTATTTTCTCTTTTAAAAATTCAAAGTTGTAATTATCATTATGAAGAAAAACAAAATCTATTGCCTCCTCACTAAACCCTATGTTTAAAAATTCATTTTTTATACTTTCTATATTGTATGTTCTATATGCTAAATTGTTCATAAAATTCTCTTATTACCCTTTTAATTGTTTATACCTTTTTAAAAGTTTATTAACTAAATCTCTTTGACTTTCAAAAAGTTCATCTAATAAAAACCCCGTAAATTTAGCATTACTTTTGTAAAAATCATAACTTTCTTTACTTTTAAGTTGAAATCTTAACGGCTTTATTGGGTTTTGCCTTGATTTTTTAAATGTTGAACTTTCTTTATCTCTTAATGATAATAAAGACATAGTAAGTCCATTCTCTATAATAAATGCCTCTTCTAAAAGGCCCTCTTCCATAGCATTGGCTATTCTAATGTAGTCATACACTTGAGTTCTTGCTATTCTATAATTTTTTGCAAAGGAATTAAAACTCGTATATCCATCTAATTTGTAATATTCATTATCTTTTATCTCTTTTAAAATTTTAATAAATTCTATTTTATGAAAAATTTCTTTTTTAAAATTATTTACTAATTTATTTTTCAATTTTTCATAATATTCTAATTGATTATTATCCTTTTCTTCTAAATTTCTTTTGTTTATTTTTACTAACATAATATCACCTCAAATGAAAATTTTTTGTCATTGACAAGTTGTCCCGATTGGGGACAAACTAAATTAACATACTTTATACCTTTTCCATTATTTTTAAATAATCCAAAAATTTATTAATAGCATTTTTATATTCATGCATATAATCCTTTTCCAAGGAAAACTCAGAATTACTAGCTATATTTTTGTTTAAGTCTTCCCTTTCAGATATAATGCCTAAAAAATCGCCTCTATTCTTCAATAAATTTAAAAATTCCTTATGTGTATTATTCTTTTTAAATCTTGTTATGAGTAAAAATACTGGAATTTTTAAACCTAATTTGTTTAAAAAATAATCAAATAAATCTAAACATTCAACTGCCCATTTTTCAGCTATTATTGGAACAATAATATAATCACTACTAAACATTGCATTTTTAAATGCAATGTCAAAACTAGGGGCTGTATCTAATATTATATATTTATAATCACTGCTAAAACAGCTTAAATTTGATTTTAATAACAAGTCCTTAAATTCTATTTCAATTTCATTAAGCATATGCAAGCTTAAATAGCTTGGCAATAAATCCAAATTGTCTTCGATTTTTATAATTGCTTTTTCAATATCCAAATCATTAGCCAAAACTTCATATATATTGTTAAATTTTAAATTTATATTCTCTTCTTGAATTTTATCTTGATAATAACTAGTAACTGATGCTTGTGTATCCATATCTATTAACAATACTTTATTTTTTTTTGACAACAAAAATGCCAATGCTAGGCAAGTTGTGCTTTTACCAACACCGCCTTTGATTGACGCAATTGTAATTATTTTAGGTTTTTTATTATCCATTTCGTTAGTGGTCCTTGTTCGGGGTATTTTTTCCCATAAAATTCATATACTTGTTTTTCCAAATCTGTAAACATACTAAATAATATTTTGTTGTAGTGATTACTCATTCTCTCTTTATATAATAAGCGGTATAATCCCTTGAAATAAAAAAACACACTACCTGCTTTAAATCTAACTTCCATATAATATGCCCTTGCAAAGCCGTAGGATTTTCTAGTTCCGTTTTTTTCATACTTTATAATTGCCTTTTTTATTGGTTTTCTAAAGCCGTAAAAAATTCCTAAAAATTTATCCCCTTCTTTAATAGGGTATAAATGTGTTTCTTCAACAATTCTTTCTCCATTAAATAAGGCCCTCAGTGATACTCGGAATTCATTTTTTTTCTTTTTTTTATTCTCATAAACTCCAAATTTATAAACGTCCATCATTATTTTTGTATGGTACATTGCTTTACCATTTTCTTTTTGAATCAAAATAAACCGTTCTTTATTTTTGCACTCAACTTTACATTTACCTTTTTTATTGGCTCAGGTGCAGTTTCCATATTTAATCCTTATACAACCTTTTTACTAAATTCTTCTATCGTTAAAGAATTTCTTATTATCTCTAATAAATCATTATAATACGTGTTAAATACTTTATTGTATTCTAATTTCTTTTTACTACTTAAATAGGCTTTTACAATTGGTTTTAGGGCTTCAATATCTGTCGTATTTTTTAGCCGTTCAATAAGTATATTGAAAGTGTTTATCTTCAAATTCTCATAATTTTTTGAAGAATTTTCTTTTTTTATCTCAATTATTTTTTCTAATTTGAGAGTTATTTTGCTTAAATCGTTATATTTTTGATGTTCAATTATAAAATGGGGCTTATTTTTGTAATTTTCATATATTTTTTTAAATTCTGTTTCCAATTGTTTTGGATTATATCCGTTTTTTTCCAATTCTTTTTGAGTATTGTTTAAAGTTTCTTTCAATTTGTTTTGCTTTTCTTTGAAAGAAATTTTGTTAAAATGTATATTTTTACTTTTTGTTGTTTTAATTTCAAATCTTTTTAAAGCTTTAATTAGTTCAATTTTTTTATCTTTACTAATATCTAATTTTATTAAAATTAGAAGAAATTCTTTATTTTTAAAGTTACATTTATTGTAATAGTTTATTACTTGAAAATTTTCTATCTGTTTATTTCTTTCTTCTTTTTTATTATTATTTTTATTACTTAAACACTCCTTAAAATTTACACTCCCATTTTTAGTAAATTTCTCTTTAAGGCCTATTTCAACCCTTTTTTCAAATCTTGATTGTTTTTTTTCTTCAAAGAATTTGTTTATCTTAAAGTAACACTCTTTTTTTGAAAAATTAAGTTGATAGTATATTTCAGTACCAAAGTTCACCCCTAAGTGTTTGTGATAATTAGTTGTGACTTTAAATTTTTTTTCTAATTCGTAAAGATAATTTTGCAGAGTTTTTAGCTTAACGGGCGCCAGACCATTTCTTTTTAAATTTTCATTAAAATAATAAAGTATATTGCTTTGTGAATATTTTTTATATTTGGTGTTTACGTAATTTAGTGTTGAAATAAGAACAATTAATTTGCGTTGGTGTTTGTTGTGGCAATTTGGACTTTTTTTATTGGTTGAAACTTCTATCATTGTAAGTTTTCTCCTTGTTTAGAATTAATAATTACTAACAATATAATGCATAATTTTGATTTAAAAGTAAATACTTTCCTAAAAAAATATTAAATTAAATTATTAATCCTATTAATCTAATACACTTTTTATAATTTAGTAAAAAAGATAAATTGATTTTAATTCTAAATTGGGCTACACTACAAATAGCGTAGTGAAACTTCTTAGTTTTCCTACCTTGTTTAGAATTTGCAAAAAATTAATAAGATAAATAGTCTAGTGGGGTCTTAGCGAGATTCTTTGTAAAGAGAGTTTGGTTAAGTCCCACTATTTTTTGTAAAAAATTTTTGTAAAAAACTTGGTAAAAATAGTTTTTGCTATATAATTATTTATATCTAAACAAGGAGGATGACGATTATGTCACATACAAATAATAATTTAAATATTCAAGATAATATGCAAAATAATATTCAAGCAGAAATAGACTTCAAAAAAGATATGCACACTCTAATTATAAATTTATCAGGGATTGATAAAAATCTTCAGGGATATGGTTATAAGTATCAGAATTATAACGAAATAGCTAAAGAAATTAAAAACGTTATTAAAAATCATAATTTAGATATTTGTTTATGGCAATATCCAACTTCTAAATATGTAGATGGTCAAAAGGAGCACGTTATTAGGACTACATTTTTCAGTAAAAGTACTAGATATGAATTTTCTTTTGATACACCAATGTTTACAGAAAATTTACAATTCAACGATAATGATGATGAAAATAGTACTAAAGTTACAAATACAGTGTATCATCGATTTGGCTCAGCTATTACTTATACCAAAAGGTATGCGTTAGCTTCATTTCTCATGGTAGAAAGTGAAATGGATACCGATGCAGACCCTAATTACAATAATTATGAAAACAAAAATTATATGCCTAACAAGCAAATTAGTGTTAATCAAAAGCGAGAACAAAAAAAAGATAGGTTTTATTACTACAGTATTTTTAAAGACGCTCTATCTAATATAAAAAATTGGGTAAATAGCTCTACAACAAAAGATAATATAAACTCAATTATTCAAAAAATAAGCTTTATTCAGAATATAGATCCCAACAATATTGATGATATCAAGAAAATTGAAGCCGATTTAATCTCGTATTTTGAGAAAAATAGTGATTTTAAGAGTATAAACTATTGGGCTGAGATTATAAAAGACTATTTCAAGAGAAATAATAGATTAAAGGATTTGCAAGATTTTGAAAAGTTTATGTCGTTTAAGCAACCTATTTATGGTGCTAGCCCGCTAATATTCTTTAGTGTCTTGAAAATATATAAACAATTTGATTATATATTTGCAGCATAGCAATATGTTTAAAGCCCCCAAATAAGGGGGCTAGTATATTATTGATAAATGTCGCACATACAAATTGCTTGTTGTACTTGATCTATATCATCACCGTAAAGTGCCCCTTGAACTATGCCTTTGAAAATGGCTTCCTGTTCGGCAGCAGTTTGTTTCCCCTTACATTTATCAAGTTCGGTTTTTATGTGGTCAAGTGCTATTTTTATTTTGTTTTCATCATGTTGTAAAAATCTGTCAAATTCTCCTTCACCAGTCAAGGCGGTTTTTAACCAATCAAGGCGTATTTTTTGATCGTCAGTCAGTTTTTCTTTAAGAAGGTCTTCTCTAGATTTTGGGATTTCTTGTTGTGGCTTTTTTAGGAGCTCTTTTTGTAGTTCTTTTTGCCCCAAATCATATTTTTCCTTATTTTTTGCTTGTTGGGGCTCAATAGGTTTATTCTTGTTTTTAAAAGTGTCGTTATCAGTAGCATTGCAGCTGTTTAGGATTAGTAAAAATAAACAAAATAATACATTGATAATTTTCATTTTTATTCTCCTTTTTTATCTCTAGTACAATATGTTGAGTAATAATAAGATTTATATTTATAAATATAGCTCTTATTTTTAAAAATATTGTTAATTTACAAGGATCAAAACAGAGTGTTTAGAAATGATAAATTATATATTTTGAGGATTATTTGTAATTTCTATTTGAAAAACCTAGTAACTAGCGATACAACAACTGTTGTTATGATAGATATAGCAATAGGGACTACTACTATTGTCACAATAGTTATTATTCTGTTGCTCACCTTAAGTTTTTCTGATAATACATTATTATTACTTTCCATTTTTTCTGATAATAACTTATTGTTGATTTCCATCTTTTCTAATAATAATTGAGTATTAATTTGCAGCGCTTTTTTAAGATCTTGTGCCAAATTAGACATATCTTGTTTTAAATTCTTTTCTACAGTATCAATTTTAACGTTAAGTTCACTTTTAACAGAATCTATCTTAGCGTCTAAATTATCTATCTTGATATTTAAATTCTTTTCTACGGTGTCTATCTTAGCGTCTAAATTATCTATCTTGATATTTAAATTCTTTTCTACGAAATCTATCTTAGTATTTAAATTCTTTTCTACAGAATTTATCTTAACGGTAAGTTCACTTTTAACAGAATCTATCTTAGTATCTAAATTTTTCTCTACACTATCAATCTTAGAAACAAGATTATCAAACTTTATCCCAAATTGTTTTTCTAAATTTTCTAAATCTCTATATGTAAGTTCATTGTGATAATATCTTTTGGATAAATCTTGTGCTATTAATTGTTCCATTCCCAATCTTATAAATTCATTATATATTTGTTCTTCACTTACAGTATTTGTTAGCACGGGTTTCATAATATTTTTCCTTTATAGTCATATTATACACTATTTTGGGTTAATAGGGGTTGTCTATTAACAATATAAAGTATAATTTCTTGCAAGAAAAAACTTTTTGTAATTCACATTTTTAATCTTGAATACTGATTATAGACTTTTTTTGCAATGGGTTTTGTTTTTTGAATGTATTCTAAAAGTAGTTTGATATTATGTTTTACTGAAGTCATTGTGTGTTCGTCTTTTAGTGTTGATAAATCTGGATAAGTAAATTCTGGATAATTTGTATCATTAACTTTAACTTTTGTTTTAGCTAAAAATGTTACAAGGTACATAACATAATCTGATAATTGAGCCTCATATTTAGCTAAAGCGCCTAGTGTTTTAATAATTGGTGGTTTTGGTTCGTCTGGTAGGCTAGCAATGGTGCTACAACATAGTAGTAAAGTAAGTAATAAGTAGTTTGCTAGTTTAAGCATTATCACCCCTTTTAAGTATATTGACGTATTCCCGCATGATTTTATTGCGTTTTGCTTTTAATGAGGAGATAATTTTATTACTTTTACTGCTAGCAATAGCCTCTATTATCTCAAGATTGTATTTTAATATATCTTGTATTTCTTCAAATATTTTAGTTGATTCGGCCGTTTCCATAGATTTTAATGTTCCAATATATGTTTTATAGAAAAAATCTATTACCCTATTAAAAGTATTAATGTAATTATGATCTATGTTTGTATCAGTTTTAGCTATGTTAGTTAAGCTGGATAGTAAATTAAGCCCTAAACCAATAGTGTTATTTTGCATTATTTGTTCTTTCCTTATAGATAGGTTTTCCTTCTTGATTGAATTTTAGATTATTAGATATTTTTAGATTTTTTTCATCAGAATTAACTAGATCAATACATTGATTGATTTTCTCATTTATTGGGGCCAGTGTTTTTAATATTGTTGGAGTTAATGCACTTTCAAGTCTTTCCATATTTGCTGTATATATTAATTGATAATGAGAATATAGTTCATAAACCAAAAAGAATCCCTTATGTGCCATTTCATCAAATTCATCTTCAAATTTAGAAAATATATCAATAAGGTTTGATAAAGACGTAAGTCCAAGCTCAACATTATCTTTAGATAATTTCATAAATTAATCTCGTTTTTTAATATGATTGTTGCCATTTCCATTTTTAAAAATCTTGCCTATTGCTATAGATAATATGTCTTTTAGTAACGGCTTGAGAAGAATTAACACTCCTAAAACTATTACTGTTACAAAAATCATTACGGCTATTAGTTTAATTTCATTTAGATTAATAAGAAGTTCAGTTATTTTAATATCCATTTTTCAATCCCTCATTTTAATTTTTGCTAAAAAATTTTACAGCTTTAATAGATATGGGACGTCACTTCCTGATAAGTAGGATCTTTTTTGAACATACCATCCTTTATACATTGGGAATCTAGAATCAATATCAGAGTAGCTTTTATGTTTATAAACTAAATTTCTCTCAGTTTCATCTGCATATTTTAAGTATAATTTTCGCGTCTGATTGTAATGATGTGTTATATCAAGTTCTATATCAAGGTAAATGATTTGATCGTCATAATTTTTATAAAAAATAAGACTTACTTCTTGATAGTCTTCCAAATTGATAACTATTCTTTTATGTTCGTAGCTAGACCAATAAATTGTAGAGTCCGAAACCCTGCCACCAAAGGAAAATTCTGACGGCACACCGAGTAATTGTTTGGGAACAGGTGTTTTTTGAATAGTGTCTGAAGAGGGCATTATCAAAAGATTATCACTTCTAGATAGAGTAGCGGATGATATGCTACTTGTGAGGCGGGATTTAATTTTACTAAAAAGGTTAGAAAGCTTATCAGAATCATTGCCAATTAGCTTGTCTATTACTTTTGCGTAAATCTTTTTTACAAACTCCGTATCAGCTGCAAGTTCTTCGGCAATTGTAGATTTAATTATCTCCTTAAAATAGCCTAGCTCTTCCCCTTTAAATGTTTGATGGTTTACGGTTTTTAAAAAGTTTTTAAAGGTGATAGCGTTGCTACTTGCAACTCCATCATCAAGTAGTAAAAGATCAGTGTTTTTAACAGTCGTAACCTTATTTAAATCTTTGATTTGGACTGTTTCTTCCTCATCAATTAATAATTTTTCTTCTTCTCCAGCCATATAGCCTCCTTAATTGTTAAAAGTAATAATATTGTTACCAGTTTCATTATTAATTTTGAGAACTCTACCAATAGGAATAATCCCCTTTATAAAAGCATAAATTGAATGATCATAGCCTTTGGGAAGTGAGTTGAATACTAAAGCCTTTTTAGATGCAGCGTATCCTTTTTTCTTTTCTCTAATTAGTATCTTTTTAGGCCTTTTCCCTTTTGCAGTACTGGGTGTAATGAATGCAGTAAAGTTTGTCTTTATTGCCCCTTTTAAAGAGATATCAATAACACCAGCTTCAGGTGTAGTAACTGAAATATCCACATTCAAAAAAGCCTTAAAAATCAGTCTAAATGACTCGTCAGTGCCAATATGTCGTAAAGCAAAAATAACACTATTGATATTGCTTGTAATACTTTGTAGAGTTTGAGTTTTTGCATAAAAAATTGATAAGACTTGAGATATCCATATGGCAATATATCTTGATTTTATATTTTCTTTTGCATCAATGGATATGAAATTGGAATTAAGTGCTTTAAGCTCATTAAGAAGTTTTTGTGCGTACTCAGTTTCTGTACTTATAAATTTTTGAACTTCAGTGTTTTTTAAAAAATTAGGTATTTTCATACTTTTTAAGTATCAATGTCAATAAGTAGTCGATCAGTTGTATTGAAAAGCAGCATTGTATCATCAGTGATAGCAATATCTTGATTTGTTTGAAAATCGCCATCACTGATTTTTGAGATACTTTCAGTGTCTGTATCTTTAACACAAACTTTAATTTCCATAAACTTAATCCCTTTTACTTCATTGACTGGAGCAAAAAAGTCTTGATATTCAAAGCTAATGCCCATATCAGAATAGTTATTTGAAATAATCCTAGAATATATGTTTCTAATTTGAGAGTCTATGTTTAAGTAGAGATAGTTTTTAAGATCAAGTTTGTACTTTACTTTCATATAAACATATTTTCTTTTTCCCAGTGATATTTTGTAGGATTTAAGTTGCCCGGTTGGGTTGAGTCCATCAATTTCTCACTTACTCTACTAACAGCATTGCCAATAACAGTTCCTAGAGCGCTACCTATAGCAATTTTGGCAACAAGTCCTTTCCCTTGAGAAGCCGCTAGCATTTTACTTTTTGCTTTTGATTCTTTTGCAAGCTCTTTATACTCAAGGCGCCTTTTATCTCTATCAGACATTAAAGACCTTTTGAAAGCTTCTTTTCGAGCTTTTTCAAAACCCATGCCTTGTTTCATAAGCTTTTTAGTTTGTGTAAGTCTATATTTCTCAACACGCTCTCTTAAGCTTTCAAATTTAGTTTGTTTGCTTAATTCTTTTTTCTTATCCGACAAATTACTTTTTACAATATCTTTAGTACTACCCAAACTAGATTTTTTAGGCTTAAGATATTTTTCCATTTTGGTAATATCTTGTTCGATAGCTTTTTTTGTTGCTGCATGATCAAGAACGCCCTTAAATTTAATGGTGAATTTGTCGCTCATTAATCCCTCATTTACTTAAAATTAATTCATACAATTCTTTTTCTAATTTAAGATCAGCAATACGGTTAACTTCTAAAAGCTCATCATAAGGCATTTTCTTAACATCATCGTATGAGCAAATATTCATAATTACTGGAAAATAGTATTTATCGTTTTTTATCTCTTCAATCAAGTTGAAATACTTTTTTCTAGTCTCATTAAGACTTGCAATAGCTTTGTCAATATCTTTATTTATTTTCCTCATTTAGCAACCAGTTCATTAGAATTTGATGTAAGTGAAGCAGCTACTTTTTCATAATCAAAATTATCATCGATATAATCAAAAGTAACAAAATCGCCAACATTATTTTCGTATTCACTCAAATATGCTAAAGCGGGTTTTTTAAGGTCATTATCTGCGTGAAAAGTATTGAATTGCGCGGTGTAGATAATAGCAACAAGATAGTCCTTATAATAAGAGATAAATTCTCTATTTGCATCTAGAATTACATAAAATTCGTCTAAAAACTTTGGACTTATCATTAAGCTTGTAATTTCTCTTAAGTATTTAACTTCATTAAGCTTATAAATAGCGTCGCTTTGATTAAATCCTAGTACTCTATCCCATTCGTAGACTGGTAATACTCTAAGTGGGTATTCATAGGTTTTATTTTTGGTTAAAATTTTCATTTTATATCTCATTATCATGGAAAGATTCTCCTTTTAACTTTTATTTGGGTGTGTTTTTTGGCAATTAATAGCCCTAATCTCAAAAGTCACTTTTTCAGCTTCTGCTGAATAACTTCTTGAGGGTTCTTCAGTGAAAATTGCATGGTTAGAAATAATTTTGGTAGCAATTCTATCATTGAATGCTAAATCAAGCATTTTATCATATTTGCTAACATCCATGTTATAAAACTGATCGTCTGCAATTTCAGTTAACGCAATATAGTCATGACTGCCTAGAGTGACTTCAATGTTGAAAATATAAGTTATAGTTTTAGGGTCACGTAAGCTTATTACAGGAAATCCTTTGTCTTCAGTACTAACAACTGCTCTTGTAGTAGGCTCGCTTGTAAGCTCTAGTTTACCACTGTGCAGTTGTATACCACCGATTGAAAAATAAACTTCCCTTAAATCATAAAATTGCATAATTTTTAACTCCTTATACGTTTAAACTATTTTGATAATCAACTATATCTTGAGAAGTAATCACTAAAGTAGCTGCATTAATACTAAAGTTGTAAGTAATATTCACGCTAAGTTCCAATTTAAGCTGTTTGGTGCCTGATAGGGTAAGCTTTAAGTCCTTGTATTCTACAAGTAGTCCCCTATCAATAAACCGTTTGAGTAGGCATTCAATTGCTGAAGTATAGGCATTATCTCTAGCGCCACTAAGTTGTAGTGCAGATAATTTACTATTTTGTCTATTGTTTTTATTCCAAATTCGAATAAGCTCAACAATAGCCTCATTTTTTATGTAGTGGTAAGTAAAAATCTCGTCTATTGCTTTACCAGAAAGATCAACACCCTCCTTAAAAGCAGATATACCGTCAAGACCAGTCTCGTTAAGAAGTGAGTAAAAGTTAATTTTTGCATCCCTTAACTTTTTAATTACAGCATCGTCAAGAAGTGGTGTAGTAGCTAATGGCATACCATATGGATTAACAGAGTGGAAAATGCTTGCTTGATGCAAATATGCACTTATAAATTTAAGGTGTAAATTATCTCTATTATTGCTATAAACAACAATATTTCTTTCTTTCTCAAGATTGCTTTTATCCTTAAATAGTTCTTTTATCTCTTGCTCTTTAGTTGAGAATACAAAAAAAGTTGAAGACATTTTAAACTTAGCATAGTCATCTTTATAAACAGTTAGTCCATCATCTGAATTGTCCCCTTCAGTATTAATAAGCACAACAAAAGAGTGCCTATACGCTTTAAGATAGTTTTTAAGTTCCTCGAGCTTATCCTTATAAATGAAAAGAACAACTGATTTTAAGGACTCTTCAGTTGAATTGAAAAAATTTGACATTGCGGTTTTCAATAGTGTTTTTTCTTTTCCAAACTGATCTTGTCCATTTCCATTATCTTTTTCTAAAGTTTCAATTTCTTTTTCATAGTTATTAACAGTCAAACTCAATGTTTTATAGTTAGCAGCATCTTTGTTAACTTTAATTTTGGCTGTTTTGTAGACCAAAAGTGGATTGTAATAGTTGGGTGTATTAGCTTGAATGCTAGAGTCTACCAAACTTACACTAATTGTATTTTCAGGCAATTACGTACTCCTCCTTTAAAATTTCTGTTGCTTTTACACTAGCATTGAATGCTACAGATGCACTGTATGCATGATTGCTATATTTTGTACCTAAATTTATTAGTCCAACTGTTTGCATATTAGATGTTGGGTAAATGTAAAAGTTGATTTTATTTACATACTCGGGTTGAGATTGATTTTCTAAAGTATACTTATGGACTCTATTATGTAGAAACTCGCTAAGCATACCATAAAGTATTAGCATACGCGAATTAGCATCAAAATCTTTAGCATTTAATACTACTGCAATAATATATATTTGGAAATTCACACTAAATTCCAAAGCATTTTCATAAAATGCACCAGTTTTGCAGTCATGATCAAATAGATGTTCTGTACCATCAAATTTCAATGCTATTATATTGGGGCTAGCAGCTGTAATTTTTGAAAGGTACGGATGATTGTAAGTATTTATAATATCGCATTCAAAATTATTTTCAGTTGCATAGACCTTAAAGCCTTTAAATATTTGGATTAAATGATTTAAAATCGAATCTAAAGTTACAATCATTCAAGCACCTTATAAGTTAGTTCTGATAACATTTTTGATGTATCAACAAGTGGGATTGATGCAGTGCTACTACCTTTTCTTAATTTGCTTTTGATTGTACTATCCTTTAAACCCGGTGTAACTTGCCCTGAGAGTACATAATTCTCATAGTATCTTACAAAAGCTTCTCCAATAGCACTCATTCCTAATTTAGGCTCAATATTGAACTTAGAATTTATATAACTATTGTTGATATATTCTCTAAATTCAGAACTACCAGCAATTTTAGTTAAATGTTTTCTTACTGGTAATTTAGCGCCGCCTTTCTCGTGCATCCTAGCAATATTAGAACGACCTCCAAACCAACCAATTTCCAATTCAATTGTAAAGTCTAGTCCGTCCATATAAATTCCTTTAAAACCAGCGTAAAGTATCCTATTGAAGAGTCAATGCTAAATATTTCAAAGTAAACCAAATCTGAAATTGATATTCGGTCTTTTAGTTCAAAGTTAAGATCTTGATATGTGTAAAGTTTAGAATACCCTTGAATATCAGATATATTGGAGTCATAAAGCATTGCAAGTTCTTGTGGTTTTATGTCAATAATTACTCCAGCAAATTCGGTGTACTTATTCTTATCAAATACTCTTTGATAAGAATCGTCATTTTCAAGTTTTACAACAGTGCCTTTATAAAATCTTAAAGGGCTAGGATCCTTAAAAACGTTGATCATACGTGTAGACATATCTGAGAGTCTTTTTCTAACGCCACTCACTATACAACTCCTACACAAGACGGCGTTGAGGTTTCTCTTTTTAGTTTTTCTAAAAATGCATCAAGTTGTGAACAAAAGTTCTTATTTGATCCACAACTTTCTCCACCGCCCTCTTCGCCTCCACCACTGCTAGGATAATAATCAAGTTCAAGCTCATTGAATTTCTCTTTTTTAATCCTTTCAAATTCAAATTCTCGAACAACTCCTTGCTTTCTTAATTGACAACCCATATGATAAAAGGTAAGTAAAAATATTTGTTCATATGTAAGTGAACTAGCGTCAATACCACGTGTTACCAAAATAGCTTGAAGTAAAGATAAGTGAAGTAGAAAATTTTGCCTACTTAGTGCTAGTTGATCTATTCCTAATAGCAATAACACTTGAGAATGAAGTTTCGTTGTTAAGAGTTCTTCTTCATTTTCAGCTTGTACTTGCAAGTCCTTTTGTTCGCTCATTTTATTTGCCTTATCTTATTAACTTTGTTTAATGTTCACTTGCAAAATAGTCTTCTTGGTAGCAAGTAGACCTCCTAAAACAAAATCAATGTATGAATGCGCAATATCAGTTGAATCCTTATCAACTTGTTCATTTGGTGTAGGCAACATATACTTGCTAGGCTTAAATTTAATAAGCGCTGAGTTTAACGGATAAATGAGTATTTGATGTTTTAGCAAGTTTGAAGTTTCAATATAAACATCTTCTCGATTATTAATAGCTTTAATAGTTTGGATCAAAACATCTTCCCATTTTTCACAACTTGATGTAACAGCTTGGCCTACTGCATATGGTTTTACCAATTTCAATGAAGTTGCGGGGTCAACTATCACCATCATAGGTGTAGAAAATTCGTCGCCTAACTCTAATTTTGAAAGTCCTGCTTCAATTTTTTCAAATATTTTATCCATCTTATCCTTATCACCTTGTGCAACTTCTTCTTTTATCTGTTCCGGCATATTAAGTAGTCCGTACATATTAGGAAGTAAACGTTTTTGATTTTTTCCGTCCTTTTGAATTGAAACAGTTCCTGTTAGTACAAAGTGATTAATAAGTTTGATAATTTCACTACTTGCAAGCTTATAAGCTTGAGCAAAAGGCAATAAATTATTATTAATGTCGCCAATATATGAGTCTGAAGTGTAAAATTTTTCAGAAGTCTGCTTTAAATGTCTAAATTTGTATTGTAATTTTAAATAGTTCAGTCTAACTACTTCAGAACTAAACCCAATAGTTGAGATAGTATTAACCTCATTAGCAATTGTTGTAGGATTAGCATTTAAAAACGCGTCCCATTTTACAGTTCTTTGATATCCCATTTTAAGATCAACATCTTCAATCTGATCAGGTAAAAACCATTTATACATAATGGGGTCTTTAACTTCTCCTATAATATTAGCTACAGATTTTGCATAATAATTTTCATCGTAAAGTTCCATTTAAAACCTCCTTAATTTTTTTAATTTTTACTTACAGCTTTATTTCCAAACACTGCTACTTTTATTAAATGAACATCATTACTAATTTGCTTTGCATCAGATAGCGCTATTGCATTAACAGTTGTCTTATTTTGTCCTCCTGAGACCTTTTCTAGAGCGCCGTCTTTATTAAAAATAAGCTTGTCTTTTGCTTTAGGTGTAGAATCTTTTGCAACCAGGTAACCCTCAAAATTATTTGTAATTGGAACAATAGTAGCTGTTTTGCTAAACTCGTCTACATCAATGCATATTCCGTATAAGTCTTCACCGCCTCCGGCCTCAACATGGGGCTCATAGTGAATTTCATCCTTTTTTTCTTCTTGAATAACTCTTTTTACTCCGCGCTTATAGGGATACCCCGAATATGGATGATTTTCCAACTTATCAAAACTACTAGTTCTAATGCCTCCAGAAGCAAAAAATTGGACATTCTTATCTCTAAACTCAATAGAATTGCCTAGTAAACCAGTATAATGTTGTGGATTTTTCATAAACTTTTCTAGCTTACTGCGCTTTTCTTGATACTCTTTTACTAATTGCGTTGTATCTGCCATTAACTTTCCTCCTTTTAAATTCTTTAGTCTTAACCACTAGCAGCAACTATTGTTTTCTCAAGGCCTCTATTGCCAAAAATTGTAACTTTTATTAAATTAATCGAATAATCTTGTCTTATGTTTTCAGCTTGTTTATCCTTATCTTCTGATGCAAACTTGATTGTAAATGAATCAGAAAGTGCATAAGCATTAATTAATGTTGGGGGCCCACCATCAGCCTTGATAATAACTCCATCTGAATTAATGTCTAATATTTGACCCGATTTTATACTAGGATTTCTTGTAACAAGGTACCCCTCAAAGTTATTTGTAATTGGCAAAACATACGCAGTACAACTAAATTCGCATACATCAACACATATGCCATACATATCATTATCAGCACCAACCTCAACATATACGGAGTTCTCTTTTGGAACAAGTTTAACCCCACGCTTATATGGAAAACTCTTTTTTGGATCGTAGAAATATTCTTCTATTTTGTCCGTATAACTTGAACATGCAAATGTATAAGCATCAACTAGCTCATTCTTAGACTGAAAACAACCACTTGAACTGCTAAAAACCTTATTTTCAACAGAACTCATTGATTTTGCATATTTTTTGAATTTCAAAAGAATATCATCAAGTTCTTTAACCGACTCAAGATATGGGTCCATTACTGCATCATCTTCAGCTTGTCTTGCTTGACGCCTAGCTCTAGGAGCAGCAGGTTGAAACTCTGCCTGAAAGCCTAATTGTGGATTATTATCAACACCATCCGGAACTTGCTCTTTACCTTTTAAAGCCATTTAATTACCCTTTTAAAGCTCTATTTCCAAAAACGCTAGCAAGCACTATATGTAACTCTTCGGTTAATTTATGGACTTTTGAAAGCGCTATAGCATTAATAGTTTTATCAGAACCACTAGTCTTTTCAAGTTCTCCCTGCGCATTAAAATGCAGCTTCTCACCCGGCTTTATATCAGTTCCTGGTTTCTTAAATACTAAATATCCTGTAAAGTTGTTTGTAATTGGAATTACAGTTGCCATACCAGTAAACTCGTCTATATCAGTGCATACTCCATACAAATCATCACCACCTCCAGCCTCAACTTCAAGTTCTGATGTACCATCAGCACTAAAACTAAACTTTACTCCGCGCTTGTAGGGATACCCTTTAGCAGGATAATTTTCTATTTTGTCTTTACTACTAGTCCAAACTCCATCAGAATTAGAGTAAATTAAATTTTTATCCCTAAACTCAATAGAATTGCTAAGTAAGCTAGCATTTTGCTGGGGATTTTTCATTAATGCTTTAATTTCCTCAACTTTTTTATCAAACTCTTGTTTAATTTTTGTAATATCACTCATTAAAAACTCCTTTAAGCAATGTTTCTTCTGTTATCTCTTTTTAGATTTTCATAAAATTGAACTCGTCTTTGCTTGTAAGTATTGCTTAAAGCTTGCACAAACTCTGTGAAATTAATTGGTACAAAATTAGGATCAAGCAAACTTACTCTCTCTTCTGATTTAGCAATAATATTTCCTTTAATAACCTCAACAGAAGATGAATTGCTATTAGCATTTTTTCTTAATTTGATATTCACTTTAGCCAAAGAAACAAGTTGTTCTAGTATCTCTCCATCAATATGGCTTATGTCTGATACTTTGGAAATAGCTTTAACTTGCTCAATTGGAACAAACTTGCGAACAAGTTCTCTGCGTTGTGCCTGCATAATGTCTTTTAGAGTATATCCTTTTGCAAGTAGTACCTCTTTATTAAAATGACTGCTAAGATGCGCTTTTGCAAGTGTATCAATTTCATTAATGCGCTCTGCCTCCAGTAATAATTGCTTTTCAACACGCTCTCTCTCTTCAACTTCAGCAAGTTCTTTTGTTATTCGCTCATTTATACTTAAATCACGAGTTGTTTCTTTAGGTTTTGCATTACTTGCTTGTTCTTTTAAGCTCATATACTCTTCAAATTCCTGGGTGCTTATAACTTTAGTATCAGATTTAACTTGATGTTCTTCTTTAACTTGATCCTCAATTATTTCTTTCTTTTCATTTTCAATCACTTCTTAACTCCTTTTCTCAAAATGAGAATAATTTTTCTTTTAAAAAAGCTCGTTCCTCGTTATTGAAAGAACTGCTCTGTATAAGATCGTTATATTTGCTATAAAGCTCAATTAGCTTAATATCTCTTTCCACCTTTTGATCATCACTCAACATCACTAATGAATTGAACTTCATATCAAGTCCAAAATACTTATTAAGCTTTAAATTACAAGCATTCTGGATTTGTTCTTGTACACCTTTTAGAAAATCATAATAATTGCTCCTATCACCTTTACCATCATTTCCAAGTCCTTTAGCTTGCTCGTTGAAACTTCTTGTTAAAGGCTCCTTAGTATCAGCACCAATTTTTGCTTTAATTAATGCTAAGGCCTCTTTTAAATAGGTAAGATCGTATTTAATAACTTCTAAACTAGCACTCGGAGTAGCTGTGTAAAACATCCCCTCATTACTTAGATTGCTTTTAAGCCTAGCAAGCTCATTCTACAATGAGTCATTAAGGCTGCGTAAATTAGAAATATCTTTACTATGATTATTTGAGTTTTGTTTTCTTAGAAAGGATGATAAAAAGCTATTGCCTTTTTCATTATTACTACTCTGAGTTAGCGCACTCAAAGACGTTGTTGCGCTAGAAAGCGCGTCTTGTAGCTGCACTAAAGACTCGTCTTTGTAAAACAAAAAATTGTGGTTTTCAATACGTTTTTCTATTTCAACGTATATCTTCTCAAATAGGTAAATATCTAGCAAAAAACTTTCCGTATAACACGGAACATATCTTTTTAAGATATAATCAAAGTTTTCGTATATTATAAGTCGATTTTTGTGTATTTTGACCGTATCAAAAGAATTACTTCCATTATTAGTTCTTACTTTGTAAGTTACATAATCAAAGTCAACCCCCAAGTCTCTTACAGATTCATAATCAAGGTATTCAAATCCAATAGGTAACTCTATATTAACAGGTCTTTCAAGGTCTACTAGTGTATCTTTAGTTTTTACTAAAATGTATCCAATTCCATGAAAACGGAAGCTTATAATACAATTTAGTAAAGCATTTTTAAGTTGCACTTTTAATCTAGCAAGCTCGAGCTCACTAACATGACTAGTAGTATACTCAAGAATAATTCCGTTCTTAAGACAATCTTCTGCTACATTTTCTATGTAATTTCTAAAAAATATTGAATATCTATATAGTTCCAGTGAACTTATTTTATCTATCAGTTTTGCTTTTCTTAAATCATACATTTTTTACTTCTTATTCTTAATTTTCTTAATTAAATTAAATGTATAATAGCAAAAACTAATATTTTTGTCAATAAAAT
>NZ_CP179507.1:0-112067 GCF_030438115.2 Borreliella japonica | reverse complement strand
TTTGATCTATGTCAAGTTCTATATCAAGATAAATGGGGGTATCGTCATAGCTTTTATAAAAAATAAGAGTTGCACCTCTTGATTGGTCCAAATCTACTTGCAGTCTTTGATTTTTGTAGTCAGACGGATACAGTATGGTGTCAACAGGAGTGCTCAGATAAGCACTAAAGTCTGACGGCACCCCAAGGAACTGTTTTGGAACAGGTGTTTTTTGAATAGTTGAAGAAGACATTATCAAAAGATCGTCATATTTAGATAGAGTGGCTGATGATATGCTACTTGTTAGGCGCGATTTAATTTTGCTAAAAAGGTTAGAAAGCTTATCAGAATCATTGCCAATTAGCTTGTCTATTACTTTAGCGTAAATTTTTTTTACAAACTCTTCATCAGCTGCAAGTTCAGTAGCGATTGTGGACTTAATTATCTCTTTAAACTCGCCCAGCTCTTCCCCTTTAAATGTTTGATGGTTTACGGTTTTCAAAAAGTTTTTAAAGGTGATAGCGTTGCTACTTGCAACTCCATCATCAAGTAGTAAAAGATCAGTGTTTTTAACAGTCGTAACCTTATTTAAATCTTTGATTTGGACTGTTTCTTCCTCATCAATTAATAATTTTTCTTCTTCTCCAGCCATATAGCCTCCTTAATTGTTAAAAGTAATAATATTGTTACCAGTTTCATTATTAATTTTGAGAACTCTACCAATAGGAATAATCCCCTTTATAAAAGCATAAATTGAATGATCATAGCCTTTGGGAAGTGAGTTGAATACTAAAGCCTTTTTAGATGCAGCGTATCCTTTTTTCTTTTCTCTAATTAGTATCTTTTTAGGCCTTTTCCCTTTTGCAGTACTGGGTGTAATGAATGCAGTAAAGTTTGTCTTTATTGCCCCTTTTAAAGAGATATCAATAACACCAGCTTCAGGTGTAGTAACTGAAATATCCACATTCAAAAAAGCCTTAAAAATCAGTCTAAATGACTCGTCAGTGCCAATATGTCGTAAAGCAAAAATAACACTATTGATATTGCTTGTAATACTTTGTAGAGTTTGAGTTTTTGCATAAAAAATTGATAAGACTTGAGATATCCATATGGCAATATATCTTGATTTTATATTTTCTTTTGCATCAATGGATATGAAATTGGAATTAAGTGCTTTAAGCTCATTAAGAAGTTTTTGTGCGTACTCAGTTTCTGTACTTATAAATTTTTGAACTTCAGTGGTTTTTAAAAAATTAGGTATTTTCATACTTTTTAAGTATCAATGTCAATAAGTAGTCGATCAGTTGTATTGAAAAGCAGCATTGTATCATCAGTGATAGCAATATCTTGATTTGTTTGAAAATCGCCATCACTGATTTTTGAGATACTTTCAGTGTCTGTATCTTTAACACAAACTTTAATTTCCATAAACTTAATCCCTTTTACTTCATTGACTGGAGCAAAAAAGTCTTGATATTCAAAGCTAATGCCCATATCAGAATAGTTATTTGAAATAATCCTAGAATATATGTTTCTAATTTGAGAGTCTATGTTTAAGTAGAGATAGTTTTTAAGATCAAGTTTGTACTTTACTTTCATATAAACATATTTTCTTTTTCCCAGTGATATTTTGTAGGATTTAAGTTGCCCGGTTGGGTTGAGTCCATCAATTTCTATGTCTCCATCAAGTAAAGTACCACTAGGAGTTGTTAGATATAATGTTTTCCAAAGTTTAGCTTTAAATTCAGGATTGTTAATATTAGTCTTAGCAGTGTCTAATAAATCTTCTTTAAGAATTAGATATATATTAGCTTTACCAGCTGAACTTTTAATATTAGCGTGTTCCACTCCATTAAGATTAAGTAAAGCAGCTCGAACTGCGTTGTAAGTTGTGCTTTTAGAGGAAATATGTTCTTCAATTGCAGTCCAATAAGTACCACCCGGTTTCATTTTAGAAAAAAAGAGATTAAGCTCATTAATTATTTCTTCTTCAATTAATGCTAAAGAAGATGCAATAATGTTGTAAATCGAGCTATTACTATCATCAATGTTAATTCCATAATTTATGCGTAAGTATTCTCTTTTGGATCGTACTATATCCCCAATTGTGCGCTTTAGAATACCAAAATCAGAATCAAAAACAATACTCATAAAGTAAACTCCATATTCAAAACATCACCAGAGAAAAAAAAGGATATATTTGCTTTACGGTCTTGTATTGCAATTGAAATATTGATTATATCTAAGTTAAGATCTTTAGATATTTCATAAAAATAGTTTTTTACAGCTTGAAGATTATTAATTTTTAAAAGTTTCAAAAGCAAGAAATAGTCCAGGCCCCAATTAGGAGCATAGCTTAAACTACCCCTTAAGGTTTTTAGGAATATAAATAATTTTTGTTTTTGCTCGTCAATTCCATCAACAAGCGAAAAATCATTATTAAATACCAATTCAAAATTATTTCCAATTCTTAAATCCATACTAATAATTATACCATATTTAGCAAAAATTACTTAAACAAACTGTTGATATTAGCAGAAATTCTAGCGGTCACCGCTTGTAATGCTGGATAGTTAATAGTTGTTTTTTCGTCTCCTATGATAGTTATACCGTTGATAGCACTTACAATACTTTCCAGGATTTCTTTCAAGCTAGTTGTTTGGTTGACTATTTCAATTCTACTATTCGCTTTTATCTTAACAGTATCGGAAATTAAATTTAAAGTTTTTGGACTAATTGCGCTAAGTATGTAAAAATGATGTTTGTCGAAATGAATATCGTCATTTTTATCAAAAATATTGATGCTTGATTGAAGTAGTAAAACAGCATCGCCTTTTGATAGTTCAAAATTGATATTAGAAATATTTTTTGTGTGAATTTCTAAGTCTTCAAATTCTGGTATTATAACTACAGCTTCTTGTGTTTGCTGTTTAAATTCCTTTACAGTGCCAAGTCGAGTTATGAAAATATTTGAATAAATCCAATTTTTTACGTCTTCTTGTGTTAATGTATTTCCATAAATACGCTTGTTCATTTTGTAAATTATATGCTCTAAGTCCATTTTACCCCCTTTATTATCTCATTGGTGCAAAATTAGAGGCGTCATATAGCTTAAGTGATAATGAACAATCTCCTGTATTGCTAAGCCCCGCACTTGTTTCTTGTATGGTATTTTTTATAATGTTCCCTAGTCCGTCTATAAATGAAACTTTATCACCAACTCTTAGTTTATGTGTATAAAATATTTTAGCGTTCCAATATATACGCCTTGTCTTAAATTCATGCTCGATATCAACTTCTTGTTGTGGTATAAATTCAAGCCCATAATCTTCTAATGCCTCATAGTGGGTATTTTCACCTTCCTGTTCGTAATTAGTAAATACGAAATTGCATTCAATTTCGTAATCATGATAGCCAGTATCAGTTATTACGTTATGAACGTATTTTCCTTTTATTATTTTTTCAATAAACTCTTTTGGAGTTGAGGCATAAATATTTTTGTCGATTACTTTAAGTTTATCTTTATCATTCATGTTAATGATATTGCGATTAGGAAATACAGACTCTATCGCATCTTGCACCGTCATGCCCTTAAAGTTTTTACCCACTTTTCCCTCTTTGTCCTTCAATTTGCGATTGAAGAAGTTGCTATTAGTTAATAATTTAACTTCGAGCTCGACACTAAAATCTCCACCAGGATAATCAGTGCTCATGGGGTGCTCTAAAGTGCCCGCCATTATAAAATCAAATTTTTTCTCATGAGCAAATTTCTTATAATATATTTTTACTATATCTCCAAATTTTATGTGGTCGGTAAAGTCTAGTGGCAAGTTCCAAAGTACAATTTTTGCTTGTTTGGAACTTACAGTATTTAAGTCTGCTGATAATCTATTAAATATGGAAATATCAACATGAATTCTGTCTTGTGTATTGATTATAATTTTAGGAATTTTTTTCGGAAAAGGAGTTCCATCAGTTGATTTTTTTGATTCATCTACATTGTAAAACTCAATTTTAAAATCATAACTTAGTAGTACTGTTTTAGAATCATGAGTTACTAACATATATTATCCTTTATATTTTTCTAATTTAAATGTTTTCACTACCTCCATTGACAGACTAACTTCAACTTCATCGATGAAGGGAGTGTCCTTAAACGAAAGATTTGTAATTATAGCTAATTCTTTAAATCCAAAAGTTGGACTGTAGATAGTAAAAGGAACTTGAGCCTGCAGTCTATTGGATAGTTGTTCTTTTACAAGGTGAGAGTCAAAGCGGAACAAAAAATTCTCAAAAACAGTGGTTTTAAATATTGAAAGCATATGTTTGTACATAGAAGTTAATATCCCACCACTTAATGAGATATGTTCTCCTGTCATTACGGGGTTGTAGCTTACATATTGCGCTTTTCTATCATAATAGTTGATAACTGGTCGTTTAGAATAACTAGTATTATAAGACCGTGAGATTAGCTGGGTTTTTGGTTTTATAAAAAACAATTGTGGCACATATCCAAAACCTCTAAAATCTGGTCGTGGGTATAGCAATAAAAAGTTATCTGCTCCAAAAAGAGCAAGTAGTTGAGTCCCTATATCTTTTATTAATTGAGAAGTCTCTTCACACGACATTTCCCCTTCTTTTTTATTTTCGCAATTGTCACTATTTGCATTTATAATACCCGTAGAATCCTCTTTTTCTGCAGGCGATATTGTTTTATTATTAATAATATTTTTATTGTTAATGTCCATAAGTAATTACCTTTTACTACAACTTAATTCCAACAAGCCCTGCCAATAACTTCAGAGCGGCATATGCGACTTTTGCCGCCCCTGAAGATAATCCAGATAATGAGCCTATTGCACTTTGGAACGCATTGGAAATTGCAGAACCTATAGAACTTGCAACACTTGTAGCCATTTTGCTTATAATTCCGGTAATGCCCCCTGTATTATATGTTTTTATTAAGTCTTCGACCCAATCAATTATTCTTGAAGCACCCTCAAGCACCGGTTGCATACCCGCAGCAGTCACATTCATAAGAGATTGTTCAAGTTTGGTTAAATTGCTATCAATCTTTTCTTTCTCATCAGAAAATTTTGTAAGGCCGTAACTTGCGTAATCATTTTTTATTTCTTCTAATTTCTTAAATCTAAAGTTAAAATCTGTGCCCCGAACGTTCTCTTCATAGTTATCTTTGGCTTGTACCGTATATTTTTCGCCTTTTATTGTGCCCTCCATTGTATTATAAAGGTTCCCATATCCTCTAATATGCGCGTCAACAAGTGCTGCAGCCTCTTTCATGCTAGCATGACCGCTAGATACAAGATCGGCCATCATTTCCCCCGTAAGTTTTAATCTCTCTGGAGTCAATTGTTTCATACTTGTTAGAGTGCCCTTAATAAGAGAAAATTGCCGCAGAAACTCTTCTTTTTCTAAGTCACGCTCAAATCCTTTCCTATTATTAAGAATTCCCCCGGTAATATTCCCTTCCTTATCTTTAGTTCCCATAAATAATGCCCGTTGTTTTTCTGTATAAAATGCGCTATTGAGGTGTTGTGCTTTTTTCTGTTGAGAAATTGCTTCAACTGATTTTTTAATCCAGCCGAACACAAAACCAAAAATCCCACCACTTACTCTACTAACAGCGTTGCCAATAACAGTTCCTAGAGCGCTACCTATAGCAATTTTGGCAACAAGTCCTTTCCCTTGAGAAGCCGCTAGCATTTTACTTTTTGCTTTTGATTCTTTTGCAAGCTCTTTATACTCAAGGCGCCTTTTATCTCTATCAGACATTAAAGACCTTTTGAAAGCTTCTTTTCGAGCTTTTTCAAAACCCATGCCTTGTTTCATAAGCTTTTTAGTTTGTGTAAGTCTATATTTCTCAACACGCTCTCTTAAGCTTTCAAATTTAGTTTGTTTGCTTAATTCTTTTTTCTTATCCGACAAATTACTTTTTACAATATCTTTAGTACTACCCAAACTAGATTTTTTAGGCTTAAGATATTTTTCCATTTTGGTAATATCTTGTTCGATAGCTTTTTTTGTTGCTGCATGATCAAGAACGCCCTTAAATTTAATGGTGAATTTGTCGCTCATTAATCCCTCATTTACTTAAAATTAATTCATACAATTCTTTTTCTAATTTAAGATCAGCAATACGGTTAACTTCTAAAAGCTCATCATAAGGCATTTTCTTAACATCATCGTATGAGCAAATATTCATAATTACTGGAAAATAGTATTTATCGTTTTTTATCTCTTCAATCAAGTTGAAATACTTTTTTCTAGTCTCATTAAGACTTGCAATAGCTTTGTCAATATCTTTATTTATTTTCCTCATTTAGCAACTAGTTCATTAGAATTTGATGTAAGTGAAGCAGCTACTTTTTCATAATCAAAATTATCATCGATATAATCAAAAGTAACAAAATCGCCAACATTATTTTCGTATTCACTCAAATATGCTAAAGCGGGTTTTTTAAGGTCATTATCTGCGTGAAAAGTATTGAATTGCGCGGTGTAGATAATAGCAACAAGATAGTCCTTATAATAAGAGATAAATTCTCTATTTGCATCTAGAATTACATAAAATTCGTCTAAAAACTTTGGACTTATCATTAAGCTTGTAATTTCTCTTAAGTATTTAACTTCATTAAGCTTATAAATAGCGTCGCTTTGATTAAATCCTAGTACTCTATCCCATTCGTAGACTGGTAATACTCTAAGTGGGTATTCATAGGTTTTATTTTTGGTTAAAATTTTCATTTTATATCTCATTATCATGGAAAGATTCTCCTTTTAGCTTTTATTTGGGTGTGTTTTTTGGCAATTAATAGCCCTAATCTCAAAAGTCACTTTTTCAGCTTCTGCTGAATAACTTCTTGAGGGTTCTTCAGTGAAAATTGCATGGTTAGAAATAATTTTGGTAGCAATTCTATCATTGAATGCTAAATCAAGCATTTTATCATATTTGCTAACATCCATGTTATAAAACTGATCGTCTGCAATTTCAGTTAACGCAATATAGTCATGACTGCCTAGAGTGACTTCAATGTTGAAAATATAAGTTATAGTTTTAGGGTCACGTAAGCTTATTACAGGAAATCCTTTGTCTTCAGTACTAACAACTGCTCTTGTAGTAGGCTCGCTTGTAAGCTCTAGTTTACCACTGTGCAGTTGTATACCACCGATTGAAAAGTAAACTTCCCTTAAATCATAAAATTGCATAATTTTTAACTCCTTATACGTTTAAACTATTTTGATAATCAACTATATCTTGAGAAGTAATCACTAAAGTAGCTGCATTAATACTAAAGTTGTAAGTAATATTCACGCTAAGTTCCAATTTAAGCTGTTTGGTGCCTGATAGGGTAAGCTTTAAGTCCTTGTATTCTACAAGTAGTCCCCTATCAATAAACCGTTTGAGTAGGCATTCAATTGCTGAAGTATAGGCATTATCTCTAGCGCCACTAAGTTGTAGTGCAGATAATTTACTATTTTGTCTATTGTTTTTATTCCAAATTCGAATAAGCTCAACAATAGCCTCATTTTTTATGTAGTGGTAAGTAAAAATCTCGTCTATTGCTTTACCAGAAAGATCAACACCCTCCTTAAAAGCAGATATACCGTCAAGACCAGTCTCGTTAAGAAGTGAGTAAAAGTTAATTTTTGCATCCCTTAACTTTTTAATTACAGCATCGTCAAGAAGTGGCGTAGTAGCTAATGGCATACCATATGGATTAACAGAGTGGAAAATGCTTGCTTGATGCAAATATGCACTTATAAATTTAAGGTGTAAATTATCTCTATTATTGCTATAAACAACAATATTTCTTTCTTTCTCAAGATTGCTTTTATCCTTAAATAGTTCTTTTATCTCTTGCTCTTTAGTTGAGAATACAAAAAAAGTTGAAGACATTTTAAACTTGGCATAGTCATCTTTATAAACAGTTAGTCCATCATCTGAATTGTCCCCTTCAGTATTAATAAGCACAACAAAAGAGTGCCTATACGCTTTAAGATAGTTTTTAAGTTCCTCGGGCTTATCCTTATAAATGAAAAGAACAACTGATTTTAAGGACTCTTCAGTTGAATTGAAAAAATTTGACATTGCGGTTTTCAATAGTGTTTTTTCTTTTCCAAACTGATCTTGTCCATTTCCATTATCTTTTTCTAAAGTTTCAATTTCTTTTTCATAGTTATTAACAGTCAAACTCAATGTTTTATAGTTAGCAGCATCTTTGTTAACTTTAATTTTGGCTGTTTTGTAGACCAAAAGTGGATTGTAATAGTTGGGTGTATTAGCTTGAATGCTAGAGTCTACCAAACTTACACTAATTGTATTTTCAGGCAATTACGTACTCCTCCTTTAAAATTTCAATTGCTTTTACACTAGCATTAAATGCTACAGATGCACTGTATGCATGATTGCTATATTTTGTACCTAAATTTATTAGTCCAACTGTTTGCATATTAGATGTTGGATAAATGTAAAAGTTGATTTTATTTACATACTCGGGTTGAGATTGATTTTCTAAAGCATACTTATGGACTCTATTATGTAGAAACTCGCTAAGCATACCATAAAGTATTAGCATACGCGAATTAGCATCAAAATCTTTAGCATTTAATACTACTGCAATAATATATATTTGGAAATTCACACTAAATTCCAAAGCATTTTCATAAAATGCACCAGTTTTGCAGTCATGATCAAATAGATGTTCTGTACCATCAAATTTCAATGCTATTATATTGGGGCTAGCAGCTGTAATTTTTGAAAGGTACGGATGATTGTAAGTATTTATAATATCGCATTCAAAATTATTTTCAGTTGCATAGACCTTAAAGCCTTTAAATATTTGGATTAAATGATTTAAAATCGAATCTAAAGTTACAATCATTCAAGCACCTTATAAGTTAGTTCTGATAACATTTTTGATGTATCAACAAGTGGGATTGATGCAGTGCTGCTACCTTTTCTTAATTTGCTTTTGATTGTACTATCCTTTAAACCCGGTGTAACTTGCCCTGAGAGTACATAATTCTTATAGTATCTTACAAAAGCTTCTCCAATAGCACTCATTCCTAATTTAGGCTCAATATTGAACTTAGAATTTATATAACTATTGTTGATATATTCTCTAAATTCAGAACTACCAGCAATTTTAGTTAAATGTTTTCTTACTGGCAATTTAGCGCCGCCTTTTTCGTGCATTCTAGCAATATTAGAACGACCGCCAAACCAACCAATTTCCAATTCAATTGTAAAGTCTAGTCCGTCCATATAAATTCCTTTAAAACCAGCGTAAAGTATCCTATTGAAGAGTCAATGCTAAATATTTCAAAGTAAATCAAATCTGAAATTGATATTCGGTCTTTTAGTTCAAAGTTAAGATCTTGATATGTGTAAAGTTTAGAATATCCTTGAATATCAGATATATTGGAGTCATAAAGCATTGCAAGTTCTTGTGGTTTTATGTCAATAATTACTCCAGCAAATTCGGTGTACTTATTCTTATCAAATACTCTTTGATAAGAATCGTCATTTTCAAGTTTTACAACAGTGCCTTTATAAAATCTTAAAGGGCTAGGATCCTTAAAAACGTTGATCATACGTGTAGACATATCTGAGAGTCTTTTTCTAACGCCACTCACTATACAACTCCCACACAAGAGGGTGTTGAAGTTTCTCTTTTTAGTTTTTCTAAAAATGCATCAAGTTGTGAACAAAAGTTCTTATTTGACCCACAACTTTCTCCACCACCTTCTTCGCCTCCACCACTGCTAGGATAATAATCAAGTTCAAGCTCATTGAATTTCTCTTTTTTAATCCTCTCAAATTCAAATTCTCGAACAACCCCTTGCTTTCTTAATTGACAACCCATATGATAAAAGGTAAGTAAAAATATTTGTTCATATGTAAGTGAACTAGCGTCAATACCACGTGTTACCAAAATAGCTTGAAGTAAAGATAAGTGAAGTAGAAAATTTTGCCTACTTAGTGCTAGTTGATCTATTCCTAATAGCAATAACACTTGAGAATGAAGTTTTGTTGTTAAGAGTTCTTCTTCATTTTCAGCTTGTACTTGCAAGTCCTTTTGTTCGCTCATTTTATTTGCCTTATCTTATTAACTTTGTTTAATGTTCACTTGCAAAATAGTCTTCTTGGTAGCAAGTAGACCTCCTAAAACAAAATCAATGTATGAATGCGCAATATCAGTTGAATCCTTATCAACTTGTTCATTTGGTGTAGGCAACATGTACTTGCTAGGCTTAAATTTAATAAGCGCTGAGTTTAACGGATAAATGAGTATTTGATGTTTTAGCAAATTTGAAGTTTCAATATAAACATCTTCTCGATTATTAATAGCTTTAATAGTTTGGATCAAAACATCTTCCCATTTTTCACAACTTGATGTAACAGCTTGGCCTACTGCATATGGTTTTACCAATTTCAATGAAGTTGCGGGGTCAACTATCACCATCATGGGTGTAGAAAATTCGTCGCCTAACTCTAATTTTGAAAGTCCTGCTTCAATTTTTTCAAATATTTTATCCATCTTATCCTTATCACCTTGTGCAACTTCTTCTTTTATCTGTTCCGGCATATTAAGTAGTCCGTACATATTAGGAAGTAAACGTTTTTGATTTTTTCCGTCCTTTTGAATTGAAACAGTTCCTGTTAGTACAAAGTGATTAATAAGTTTGATAATTTCACTACTTGCAAGCTTATAAGCTTGAGCAAAAGGCAATAAATTATTATTAATGTCGCCAATATATGAGTCTGAAGTGTAAAATTTTTCAGAAGTCTGCTTTAAATGTCTAAATTTATATTGTAATTTTAAATAGTTCAGTCTAACTACTTCAGAACTAAACCCAATAGTTGAGATAGTATTAACCTCATTAGCAATTGTTGTAGGATTAGCATTTAAAAACGCGTCCCATTTTACAGTTCTTTGATATCCCATTTTAAGATCAACATCTTCAATCTGATCAGGTAAAAACCATTTATACATAATGGGGTCTTTAACTTCTCCTATAATATTAGCTACAGATTTTGCATAATAATTTTCATCGTAAAGTTCCATTTAAAACCTCCTTAATTTTTTTAATTTTTACTTACAGCTTTATTTCCAAACACTGCTACTTTTATTAAATAAACATCATTACTAATTTGCTTTGCATCAGATAGCGCTATTGCATTAACAGTTGTCTTATTTTGTCCCGTGGGCTTTTCTAGAGCGCCGTCTTTATTAAAAATAAGCTTGTCTTTTGCTTTAGGTGTAGAATCTTTTGCAACCAGGTAACCCTCAAAATTATTTGTAATTGGAACAATAGTAGCTGTTTTGCTAAACTCGTCTACATCAATGCATATTCCGTATAAGTCTTCACCGCCTCCGGCCTCAACATGGGGCTCATAGTGAATTTCATCCTTTTTTTCTTCTTGAATAACTCTTTTTACTCCGCGCTTATAGGGATACCCCGAATATGGATGATTTTCCAACTTATCAAAACTACTAGTTCTAATGCCTCCAGAAGCAAAAAATTGTACGTTTTTGTCCCTAAACTCAATAGAATTACCTAGTAAACTAGTATAATGTTGTGGATTTTTCATAAACTTTTCTAGTTTACTGCGCTTTTCTTGATACTCTTTTACTAATTGCGTTGTATCTGCCATTAACTTTCCTCCTTTTAACTTCTTTAGTCTTAACCACCAGCAGCAACTACTGTTTTCTCAAGGCCTCTATTGCCAAAAATTGTAACTTTTATTAAATTAATTGAATAATCTTGTCTTATGTTTTCAGCTTGTTTATCCTTATCTTCTGATGCAAACTTGATTGTAAATGAATCAGAAAGTGCATAAGCATTAATTAATGTTGGGGGCCCACCATCAGCCTTGATAATAACTCCATCTGAATTAATGTCTAATATTTGACCCGATTTTATACTAGGATTTCTTGTAACAAGGTACCCCTCAAAGTTATTTGTAATTGGCAAAACATACGCAGTACAACTAAATTCGCATACATCAACACATATGCCATACATATCATTATCAGCACCAACCTCAACATATACGGAGTTCTCTTTTGGAACAAGTTTAACCCCACGCTTATATGGAAAACTCTTTTTTGGATCGTAGAAATATTCTTCTATTTTGTCCGTATAACTTGAACATGCAAATGTATAAGCATCAACTAGCTCATTCTTAGACTGAAAACAACCACTTGAACTGCTAAAAACCTTATTTTCAACAGAACTCATTGATTTTGCATATTTTTTGAATTTCAAAAGAATATCATCAAGTTCTTTAACCGACTCAAGATATGGATCCATTACTACATCATCTTCAGCTTGTCTTGCTTGACGCCTAGCTCTAGGAGCAGCTGGAATTTCTGCCTGCAGACCTAATTGTGGATTATCATCAACACCATCCGGAACTTGCTCTTTACCTTTTAAAGCCATTTAATTACCCTTTTAAAGCTCTATTTCCAAAAACGCTAGCAAGTCCTATATATAATTCTTCGGTTAATTTATGGACTTTTGAAAGTGCTATGGCATTAATAGTTTTATCAGAACCACTAGTCTTTTCAAGTTCTCCCTGCGCATTAAAATGCAGCTTCTCACCCGGCTTTATATCAGTTCCTGGTTTCTTAAATACTAAATATCCTGTAAAGTTGTTTGTAATTGGAATTACAGTTGCCATACCAGTAAACTCGTCTATATCAGTGCATACTCCATACAAATCATCACCACCTCCAGCCTCAACTTCAAGTTCTGATGTACCATCAGCACTAAAACTAAACTTTACTCCGCGCTTGTAGGGATACCCTTTAGCAGGATAATTTTCTATTTTGTCTTTACTACTAGTCCAAACTCCATCAGAATTAGAGTAAATTAAATTTTTATCCCTAAACTCAATAGAATTGCTAAGTAAGCTAGCATTTTGCTGGGGATTTTTCATTAATGCTTTAATTTCCTCAACTTTTTTATCAAACTCTTGTTTAATTTTTGTAATATCACTCATTAAAAACTCCTTTAAGCAATGTTTCTTCTGTTATCTCTTTTTAGATTTTCATAAAATTGAACTCGTCTTTGCTTGTAAGTATTGCTTAAAGCTTGCACAAACTCTGTGAAATTAATTGGTACAAAATTAGGATCAAGCAAACTTACTCTCTCTTCTGATTTAGCAATAATATTTCCTTTAATAACCTCAACAGAAGATGAATTGCTATTAGCATTTTTTCTTAATTTGATATTCACTTTAGCCAAAGAAACAAGTTGTTCTAGTATCTCTCCATCAATATGGCTTATGTCTGATACTTTGGAAATAGCTTTAACTTGCTCAATTGGAACAAACTTGCGAACAAGTTCTCTGCGTTGCGCCTGCATAATGTCTTTTAGAGTATATCCTTTTGCAAGTAGTACCTCTTTATTGAAATGACTGCTAAGATGCGCTTTTGCAAGTGTATCAATTTCATTAATGCGCTCTGCCTCCAGTAATAATTGCTTTTCAACACGCTCTCTCTCTTCAACTTCAGCAAGTTCTTTTGTTATTCGCTCATTTATACTTAAATCACGAGTTGTTTCTTTAGGTTTTGCATTACTTGCTTGTTCTTTTAAGCTCATATACTCTTCAAATTCCTGGGTGCTTATAACTTTAGTATCAGATTTAACTTGATGTTCTTCTTTAACTTGATCCTCAATTATTTCTTTCTTTTCATTTTCAATCACTTCTTAACTCCTTTTCTCAAAATGAGAATAATTTTTCTTTTAAAAAAGCTCGTTCCTCGTTATTGAAAGAACTGCTCTGTATAAGATCGTTATATTTGCTATAAAGCTCAATTAGCTTAATATCTCTTTCCACCTTTTGATCATCACTCAACATCACTAATGAATTGAACTTCATATCAAGTCCAAAATACTTATTAAGCTTTAAATTACAAGCATTCTGGATTTGTTCTTGTACACCTTTTAGAAAATCATAATAATTGCTCCTATCACCTTTACCATCATTTCCAAGTCCTTTAGCTTGCTCGTTGAAACTTCTTGTTAAAGGCTCCTTAGTATCAGCACCAATTTTTGCTTTAATTAATGCTAAGGCCTCTTTTAAATAGGTAAGATCGTATTTAATAACTTCTAAACTAGCACTCGGAGTAGCTGTGTAAAACATCCCCTCATTACTTAGATTGCTCTTAAGCCTAGCAAGTTCACTTGCCAATGAGTCATTAAGACTGCGTAAATTAGAAATATCTTTACTATGATTATTTGAGTTTTGTTTTCTTAGAAAGGATGATAAAAAGCTATTGCCTTTTTTATTATTACTACTCTGAGTTAGCGCACTCAAAGACGTTGTTGCGCTAGAAAGCGCGTCTTGTAGCTGCACTAAAGACTCGTCTTTGTAAAACAAAAAATTGTGGTTTTCAATACGTTTTTCTATTTCAACGTATATCTTCTCAAATAGGTAAATATCTAGCAAAAAACTTTCCGTATAACACGGAACATATCTTTTTAAGATATAATCAAAGTTTTCGTATATTATAAGTCGATTTTTGTGTATTTTGACCGTATCAAAAGAATTGCTTCCATTATTAGTTCTTACTTTGTAAGTTACATAATCAAAGTCAACCCCCAAGTCTCTTACAGATTCATAATCAAGGTATTCAAATCCAATAGGTAGCTCTATATTAACAGGTCTTTCAAGGTCTACTAGTGTATCTTTAGTTTTTACTAAAATGTATCCAATTCCATGAAAACGGAAGCTTATAATACAATTTAGTAAAGCATTTTTAAGTTGCACTTTTAATCTAGCAAGCTCGAGCTCACTAACATGACTAGTAGTATACTCAAGAATAATTCCGTTCTTAAGACAATCTTCTGCTACATTTTCTATGTAATTTCTAAAAAATATTGAATATCTATATAGTTCCAGTGAACTTATTTTATCTATCAGTTTTGCTTTTCTTAAATCATACATTTTTTACTTCTTATTCTTAATTTTCTTAATTAAATTAAATGTATAATAGCAAAAACTAATATTTTTGTCAATAAAATTTACAAAAATCTTTGATTGCCAAAATGAACACTTCTATCTCTATATCCTAAAGACAACATCAAATATGCAGCAGATATTGCATCAAGCGCGTCATCGGGAGTTTTATTATCCCCTTTATAAGCGTAAATATCGCTAAATACAGTAGAACTACTATACTTTGCAATATAAAGTTTTTTGTAGGTAAAAGGTGTAATTAACAATGCTATTCTACTAAACTTATTAGACTTTGGCTTTACTGGGGCAATTCTAAAATATTGACTCATATTCTTTCTAAGAGTCATATATTCACGCGTCAATCCTCCAGCGCCTTTAGTATTGTCTCTATCTTCTATGTAAAGCGTGTGTACATTGAAATTTTGTAAAACAGTCTTGACCATATTCATAATATAAGGGTCAATAGCCGGTCGTTGATCTTGAAATACAAAAGCATAGTACTTATCATCGACTCTCTCCATAACACATAACGCAGTATTATCACCTCCAATACTAAACGCTGGGTCTAAATATGCTATCGGGCTAGTAAATACATAGTCTTGCATAATATTAATTTGTGTGAAAATTGAGTCGGTGCTTGCTATCCACTCTCCTAGCAAAACTCTTGCCTTGTATGCTGGTATATCTTTATAGAGTTTCTCTTGAGTTTTGATAAATTCTTTACTTAGGAGAACATTATCGTAAGTTGTAAAATTATATGTCTTAAAAGTAGCTGTATTATTGATATAATCAGTTTTGAAATAATGTTCTGGATGATCTGGATTGGTATCAAAAATAATAGTTTCTTGCGCGCACCTAAGTCTTTTTAATACTTCCTCTAAAGTTTGCTTATGTAAAGTAGTAGCCTCATTTACAAAAATGAGTGCTGAATTACTACCCCTAAACCTTTCAAAATCACTTGCCTTGTCCCCTCCATATAAATTAATCCGTAGTGAATCAATCAGTATATATGAATTATTCCTATGTCTTGGAATATATGAAATATTAAGAAGTTTGCATAGCTTTTCAAATTGCCCCAAAACATTAACTTCAACTGAACGTTGAGAATTGCCTATGATGAAATTATTAGTATCACTGGAATATAACTTTTTATTTGCAATTAAACTTTTAATAAACAGATAACACGCAAGATACGTTTTGCCGCTAGCTATACCGCCACTGAGTATAATTTTCTTTTCGTTGTTCTTTTGGATACTTTTTATAACCCTATTTTGCTTTACGGTTAAATATTTCTCTTCAAACTGAGCAAAATTAACCAAAGAGTTTGTTGTTCCAAAAAATTTAGATATATCAACTCCAAACTGATTTTTGTATTCCTTTTGAAGTGTTGTAAAAAATTTTGTTTGATATAAATTCACTTGTACCCTTTACTACTTTTGTAGTTACTTTTACTCTCAACTTCATGAGCAGAAGTTAGCTTTTTCATACATTCATAGTAAAGCTCCATTTCCCTTATTGAACACTCCTTTATCAGGTCATTAAGCTCACTCTTTAACAAACTAATTTTTTCATTAACATTATTTTTCTTGTTACATTTTTTATTCAAAAAGGCAATTTCGGATTGTAAATCTTCTATTTTTAAATGCATTTTGGCTAGTTCAATGCTTGCATATTGTTTAAATGCTCGTATAAATCCTAATTCTAAATTAGAGCGCTCTAAATCTAATTCTCCCTTAATTTTTCTAGCTTTAGCTTCTGATTTAAAAGTTTGGGCTACAAGATGTTCAAAAGTATCTTCACTAATTATTACTCTAGAATTATCACCAACAGAAGTTTCCCCACTCTCCCATTTTTGTCTCATTCTCCATACATTTACTCTAGAAACTCCAAGTTTAGCTGCTATTTCTTTATCATCCAATAATCCTTCTCTAAAGTACGCAACATAATCATCAAAAGAACGTTTAACTTTTTTCAAAAAATTTCTCTAAAGTAACAAAATTAACAAATTGTTACTCTAAATAGTAAAGCAATTTAACAAATTGTTAACATAAACTGATAACTTCTTTATACCTATTGACGGGTGTTTAATATTTATTGGCTTTTATTGATTTAGCTCGCTGCTATTTCTAAATCAAAGATTATGAAAATAGCAGTTCACTAATTTATCGCATTTTAATAAAACCTGGCTCCATATGTTTTAAAATTTTTTTTATTCTTTTTATAAGATTATTACTTGTAAAAATTCCCTTGTCATAGTAGTGCATACTGGTGAATAATGTATCTATAAATGGGTTAATCACATGCAATGATTCTGGGTTTAATATTTCTTGATTAAGATTATCAAGAATAATATGAACATAAAGCAAAAAATTGGCGGATTTATCTTCTCCTAATTTCACCAAACATTCTTCTAGCATTTCTTCCCTGTAGCTAAAATCAACCTTAATATTTTGAGAATCTTTATGTTTGTCTATTACATTGTCTATTACACATTTATCCTTCAGAACGTCTTTAATAAATTTTTTTGTAGGCTTTACAATGTCATTTACTATTTCATTAATACTTTTACCAGTTTTTCTTTTGTATTCTTCTATTGCTTCATAAGTGCTATATATTCGTTTTTTTTGCCCCAAGGTTGGTTGGGTAGTTCTATAGAGCTTATGTATTTCCTTTTTTGTTTCCTTATCTAAATTATCATAAAAATCTGAAACTTTATTAGCATGCATATTGTCTATAATAATAGAGCAAAAACATAATATCTTAAACAATAATTTTTGTTATTTTTAGTTAAAAAAATCTTAAAAAAGAAAACAAGACTGGTTATTAGTCTTGTTTTTAATAATTTATGCTTTTAAAACCATTTTTTATTATTTTTTATATTCTAAACTTTTAAAATTTTTTTCAATATTTTTTGATAAATTCTTTCACTTTACTATTTACAATCATCACTTTCTGGATCAATAACACATTTTACAAGTTTCTGAATTTCCTCTTTATTAGCATTACTTTGAAGATATTCTTTTAGCTCTTTTAGCTTATCTTTTATTTTTTCTAAATCTTCTTTAATATCACTAACTTTTACAATATCTTTGTTTTTTTCAATATTACCTTCTTTTATTTTTATTTTAGCCCTTAGGCCTTTCCTAACACTTTCTAATTCCTCCTTAAGGAGATTGTGTAGCTTCTCACCATCTTCTAAAAAATTATCCCATTCATAATAAAGAGAATGCCAGTGTGAAGAACTATAATAAGTGTGGTTACCACTTGCCGTATTAGCAGTAAAATCGTCATAAATAGCGCCTGTAACTTTATCTTCAACTTCTTTTCCAGATATTTCTGTTCTCTCTTCAAAATATGATTTTGGACTTATGCTATCAATATCACTAGTTATCTTATCTATCTTTCTTGTAATTTCTAAAATTTTATTTTTAGTTACTCCCTCAAGAAAACTTTCGCCTGATTCTGATTCTCTTAATTTTCTTCTTTCTTCTCTTTGTTTTTTTCTTTCTAATCTTTTTTCTTCGTCTTTTCGATATTGCTCAATTCTTCTTCTTTTTAAGTCCTCTTCCCTTTTTTCTTTAGCTTTTTCTTCTTCTGTTTTTTCTTTAACTACTGGTTTTACTACTACTGGTAATTTTGGAATTTCTGGTAATTTTGGCTTTAATGTTTCTGCTATTTCTAATTTTGGGTCTTTATTTTCTAAAGTTATAGGTTCGGGTTTTAAAACTTTAGCATCTTCATTATCTTTTAAATCATTCTTATTAGAATCTTCTTTTTTTTCTTTATTTTCTTTTTTATCCTTTAATTCTTCTTCTTTTAATTTTTCTGCTATTTCATCTACTGTTGGATCATCACCCAGCATTAATTCTTTATTTACTTTATCTAAAAATCCATTAACTTTTTTTTCTACACCTTTTTTAATTCCCTTAGCTTGTTCTTTTAAATCTTCACTACTTGCATAATGCTTGCAAGAACTTATCAGTGCAAAAACAACACAAATAATAAACATTCTCATTTTTTTATTCATATTTTTATTCATAAGTTACTCCATAAGTCTTAAAGATAATGCAATGCCTTATAATTACAATTTTTTCAAAGATTTAACTAATTAATTTTGTTACATTTTGCGTTACAAAGTAACAAAATTCAAATGTAATTTTAACCAACTCCCAAAAATCTCTCCATTGCAAATGTTATACTCATTACAAATGACTACAAAACACATACAAATCAAATTTCAGAGTCTTTGCTATATATCACACAAAGTATTATATCTTTCTTGTGTGCACCCCTTTAAAATTGCCACTTCTGTTTACTACAGCTATTCTACAGCACGGATTTTGCTTGCAATGAGAGACACCAAAATTTGACTAAAATTTTACGTTTTTGATAAAATATAAATTGCAACTTTTATCTATTTTTATTACTTTTACTTAATTTAAAAGTAACACTTAAAAGGAGAGGATTCTATGGACTTTAATAATTATCTTAATTTAAATAAAGACACTTCGGATTTTTTCCTCAAACTCATAAAAGATCATCAAAAATTAATGGATGAAAACAAAATTCTAAAAAATTCTCTAAAAAACTCGGCTAAAAGTAAAAAAGAAAATTTAAAACCTACTCCAAAGTTCTACGTAACTCCAAAAACTAGCAAAATAATCGAAAAATGCATCAAACAATTAAAACAAATTGATCCAATATCAGGATGGTTTGTACATGTACTTTTAATAAGTGGATGTAGGGGCACTGAAATTCAAAAAGTAAAAATAGAAGATATTACCCAGTTATCAAGCAAAACCGGGGAAATTCTTTACAATATAAAAGTAAATGTAGCAAAAAAAAGAAGTATCGCCTGCATTAGAGAAATTGTTATTGACTCTAAGGAGTTTGATGCTATTCAAACAGCTCATAAAAATCATTTCGAAGAAAAAAATCTTGATACTAGAAGAACTTATCTTTTCCAAAAATCCAAACATAAGTTTAAAGATAATCAAATTGACATTATTCATATTTCTAAAAAATTCAAAAATCTTCTTAAAAAATCAGGCTTTAAAGTAAATAAATCACTTCATTTATGTAGAAATTTGTTTGTTTCAAATTTAAAATCTAATGGCTACAATTCTTTCCAAATTAAAGAACTTATGAAATATTCTTCAACCCACGAAATTGATAATATCTACGGACTCTCTTCTGCTAACAAAATTCAAGCTTATAAGTGCATCAAAAATAGCTTTAAGCTGTAGCAAGACTATCTAAGCTTAAATATGCGCTTTGAAGTTACTTTAAATAGTTTTCCATTAAGCTTTAAATCAAGTGAATCATATAATATTTCTTTCTCTTTTGTAGCAATAAAGTGTGACCCATTAACACCCTCAATTTTAACTTCACTTATTTCAAATTCATTCGCAGCCACAAAGTAATTGGAAGATTCATACCTAACACTAGTTCTAATTCCATAATAATTAAGTATCATACAAGGATCATTAATAAAACAATTTTTCTTGATGTACCCAAGTCCTAAAAATCTGCGATACGCCACATTTATTCCAAAAGCATTAAATTCAATATTCTTCAACAAACTTGTATAATAATGCAAGCATAAAAAATAACACCCCCATCTTTGTATCTCTCCAAGTAAACTCCTATTTTTTTGTTTTATTTTACTAATAAGCATTAATTAATCCTCCAATGTTAAATATTTTTTTTAATTTTTTTAGTGCCCCCATTCAAAATGGGACACTATTTGCATACGACATATTGCTTATATTGCTCGGCAAGTAAAATTTATTATTTGTTGTCGAAAGTTCCGTAAATCTATCTGCTATTGCCCTTTTCTTAGGATCGTAATTGAACACAAATTGCTTGAATCTGTAATTTACATGATTCATTAGTGGATATTTATCTAAAATTTCATTAATTTTAATTTTGAGTAGTTCTTTAATGGGTTTTTCTCTCCTTTTGTTTTCATTTTGAATTTTATCTAGTTCTGATTTTAGATTGTCAATCTCAATCAGCTTACACTCAAGATTAGCAGCAGACTCTTCGGTTTTAATCTCAAGGTCAGTGCACTCAACATACTCTACAAATTCATTTATCCAATCAAACTCAACTCCAGATTGATAAAAATCACTCTTTACTACCAATTCCTCAATCTCTTCAATGAACTTAATAAACGCATCATTATCATAATCACTTGAGATTAATAAATTAGACCCATTCTTTTCAATAATTTCGTTTCTTACGTTGAAAACTTCCCATTCACATTTTTGAACAAATTCTAAAACTTTTGATATCAAAGAGTTACTTCTTTTTATCTTACAGTTAACCGGTGCAGCGTCTATTAAGAAGAATAAATTACAATACTCAAGTCCAGTACATGCTAGCTGCATTTGTGCTTGCACATAGTACTTGAAAAAATACTTACTACTTAAAAAATTGCCATTTTTATTGTACTCGGCTATAGCACTACTCATATAATTAGAATCACTACTCTTAATCTCTAAAAGCTCTAAATCACCACCATTATTTATAAACCATCCATCAATTGTTGAGCCTACTAAAGTTGTAAAACCATCCATTTTTTTGAAATAATTATATTTATCAACACCGTTGGCATATTTATTTTTATACAAAACATCAATATTATCACCGTGAGCTTTAACAAACTCTCTAAATCCTAGATTTTCCAACTCTTTACCCTTGAGCATATACAAATTCTCTTCAAAAGGCATACTCATACCAAAATATTTAAGCACTCGATTTATCATCAAGTCTTTAAGTCCAACTCCACCAATCAGAACAGTACCCACTTCACTAGCTCCATATTTATTGAGTTTGTTTCTCTGCACGCTAAAATCAATATTTCGATTAAACTTAAAACATTCTTGACTACTTATTCCTGGTAATTTTTTGCCTATCTTGCTTAATTTGCTTTTTTCTTTAATGGGAGAGGATTTTTCCTCAAATATTTCACAACCAATAAAACTTTGTTGCTCAGTATGTATCATGTGGAATCCTCCATTTTGCATATCTTGAATATTTAAATTATTATTTTTTGAAACTTCTGTCATTTTAAGTTTCCTCCTACTTTTGTTTATAAAAAATTATATAGCAAAAACTATTTTTACCAAGTTTTTTACAAAAATTTTTGCAAAAAAAAGTGGGACTTAACGAAATTCTTTTATTAGAAAATCTGTTAAGTCCCAACCTAATTAAATTGATTTTTGATTTATGATACTAACATTTTTTTAGCTATACCTATTATATAACAATATATGTTTTTGTCAACTTTTACACAAAATTTCTTGTAAATAAAAATATGGAGAACTTATAGAATTTCTTTCGTAAGAGATTTTCTATAAATTCCCACTAATGATTTTTGGAAAATTCTAAATAATTAACCTTCGTTGGTGTTTATGCAATCAACGTTATTTGACAAATAATATAACAAAAATAGTTGTTGTCAATTTATTTGTAAAACTTTTTGTAAAAAAACAGTGGGGACTTTATTAAAATCTCTTGTTAAAAGAATTTAATAAAGTCAAGGGCTTAGCAGAATTTATTATAAAAATAATTCTACTAATTAATCATAATTCAATTTAGAATTAAAATCAAATTTGTCTTTTTACCAAAAAAAGAACTTATTTAGATTCTTTTGTTATAAAATTCAAATAAGTTCTAATTTGGAATAGATTAAAAATAAAACGTTATTTTCCAATAAAATTCATTGGTTTTAATGATATAATACTTGGAAAAGTCACATTATATAATTTTTCATTATTTGAAGCCTTGTATATATTGCATTAAAAACGAATGTATAAACGGTCCAAAAATTGCTGCTGCGATTATCATAAAATGTACTAGTCTGTTCCCCATATTAAGATCTTTACGTAAATTCTTTACTTCATTGTCTATCTTAGTATCTAAATTAGATATATCCTTTTGTAAATTCTTTACTTCATTTTCAATCTTATTAGTAAGTTCGCTTTTAACACTATCTATCTTAGTATTTAAATTCTTTTCTACATTATCTATTTTAACGTCTAAATTAGATATATCTTTTTGTAAATTTTTTTCTACAAAATCTATCTTGGTATTTACACTATCTATCTTGGTATTTACACTATCTATCTTGGTATTTAAATTCTTTTCTACAAAATCTATCTTGGTATTTAAATTCTTTTCTACATTATCTATTTTAACGTCTAAATTAGATATATCTTTTCGTAAATTCTTTTCTACACCATCTATCTTGGTATTTAAATTCTTTTCTACATTATCTATTTTAACGTCTAAATTAGATATATCTTTTCGTAAATTCTTTTCTACATCAATTATTTTCTCTTTTAAATATTCAAAGTTGTAATTATCATTATGAAGAAAAACAAAATCTATTGCCTCCTCACTAAACCCTATATTTAAAAACTCATTTTTTATGCTTTCTATATTGTATGTTCTGTGCACTAAATTGTTCATAAAATCTCCGTATTATCCTTTTAATTGTTTATATTCTTTCATAATTCTTTTAATTATTTCTTTTTCATTATTAAATAATTTGTCTAATAAAAATCCCGTGAACTTAGCATTACTTTTGTAAAAATCGTAACTTTCTTTACTTTTAAGTTGAAATCTTAACGGCTTTATTGGATTTTGTTTTGATTTTTTTATTATTGAAGTTTCTTGACCCTCTATTAAATCAAGAGAATCGTAAATACCATTCTCAATTATATAATCTTCATTAAGGATTCCTGCTTGTAATGCTTTTGCTAATTTTAAATATATGTAAACTTGAGTTCTTGCTAATTTATAATCTCTTATAAAAGCATCAAAACTTTTATATCCATCTAATTTATAGTATTCATTATCCTTAATTTCTTTTAAAATCCTAATACTTTCTACTTTATAAAAAATTTTCTTTTTTATATTGGTCTTTAGCCTATTTTTTAAATCATTGTAATGAGCAAATATCTCCTCTTTGGTAATTAATTTTTTTTCACCGTCAGGATCGGACACCCCTGGTAAAACCCTCTTATTTAATTCTATTTCCATAATAAACCTCTTTTATTTATAATCCGTACGGATCCGCACGGATTTATTTAACATATTTATCATACATAATGAAAAATCTTGACAACACTTCTTTATATTCATAAATATAATCTTTGGTCATATCAAATTCATCATTTCTAGCAATTTTTTTATTTAAATCTTCTCGTTCATGGATAAACCCCAAAAATCCTGTCTTAGAACCAACATGCTGTAACAATTGCTTATGAGTATTGTTTTTCTTAAATCGTGTTATAATCAAAAATATTGGAATTTTTATTTTTAAATTGTTCATGTGGAATTCCAATAATTCTAAACTCTCAACTGCCCATTTTTCCGCAGTCATTGGAACTATTATACAATTACTAGTCATTAAAGCATTTGACAAAGTGAAATCTAAACTAGGATTAGTATCTATTATTACATAATGATACTTCTGCTTTAAAAATTCTAAATTGTTTTGCAACCTTAACTCTTTTAACGGGATGGATTCACTTAAAAATTTATTTAAAGTTAAATAACTGGGAATTAAGTCTAAATTTTCTTTAATATTTACAATTGCATCATTTATGTCTAATTTTTCTTTTAACACTCTATAAACATTGATATTCATAATATCAATGTTTTGATTTGAAATTTTTTTATAAAAATAACTTGTAGTGGATGCTTGTGTATCCATATCTATCAAAAGCACTTTATTATCTTTTGCAAGCAATGTTGCAAGTATAATAGCACTTGTACTTTTACCAACACCGCCTTTAATTGACGCGATTGTAATTATTTTAGGTTTTTTATTATCCATTTCGTTAGTGGTCCTTGTTCTGGGTATTTTTTCCCATAAAATTCATATATCTGTTTTTCTAAATCTGTAAACATACTAAATAATATCTTATTGTAGTGATTATTCATTCTTTCTTTATATAATAAGCGGTATAATCCCTTGAAATAAAAAAACACGCTGCCTGCTTTAAATCTAACTTCCATATAATATGCCCTTGCAAAGCCGTAGGATTTTCTAGTTCCGTTTTTTTCATACTTTATAATTGCCTTTTTTATTGGTTTTCTAAAGCCGTAATAAATTCCTAAAAATTTATCTCCTTCTTTAATAGGGTATAAATGTGTTTCTTCAACAATTCTTTCTCCATTAAATAAGACCCTCAGTGATACTCGGAATTCATTTTTTTTCTTTTTTTTATTCTCATAAACTCCAAATTTATAAACGTCCATCATTATTTTTGTATGGTACATTGCTTTACCATTTTCTTTTTGAATCAAAATAAACCGTTCTTTATTTTTGCACTCAACTTTACATTTACCTTTTTTTATTGGCTCAGGTGCAGTTTCCATATTTAATCCTTATATAACCTTTTTACTAAATTCTTCTATCGTTAAAGAATTTCTTATTATCTCTAATAAATCATTATAATACGTGTTAAATACTTTATTGTATTCTAATTTCTTTTTACTACTTAAATAGGCTTTTACAATTGGTTTTAGGGCTTCAATATCTGTCGTATTGTTTAGTCGCTCAATAAGTATATTGAAAGTGTTTATCTTCAAATTCTCATAATTTTTTGAAGAATTTTCTTTTTTTATCTCAATTATTTTTTCTAATTTGAGAGTTATTTTGCTTAAATCGTTATATTTTTGATGTTCAATTATAAAATGGGGCTTATTTTTGTAATTTTCATATATTTTTTTAAATTCTGTTTCCAATTGTTTTGGATTATATCCTTTTTTTTCCAATTCTTTTTGAGTATTGTTTAAAGTTTCTTTCAATTTGTTTTGCTTTTCTTTGAAAGAAATTTTGTTAAAATGTATATTTTTACTTTTTGTTGTTTTAATTTCAAATCTTTTTAAAGCTTTAATTAGTTCAATTTTTTTATCTTTACTAATATCTAATTTTATTAAAATTAGAAGAAATTCTTTATTTTTAAAGTTACATTTATTGTAATAGTTTATTACTTGAAAATTTTCTATCTGTTTATTTCTTTCTTCTTTTTTATTATTATTTTTATTACTTAAACACTCCTTAAAATTTACACTCCCATTTTTAGTAAATTTCTCTTTAAGGCCTATTTCAACCCTTTTTTCAAATCTTGATTGTTTTTTTTCTTGAAAGTATTGGTTGATTTTAAAGTGGCACTCATTTTTTTTAAAATTAAGTTGATAGTATATTTCAGTCCCAAAATTCACCCCTAAGTGTTTGTGATAATTAGTTGTGACTTTAAATTTTTTTTCTAATTCGTAAAGATAATTTTGCAGAGTTTTTAGTTTAACGGGCGCCAGACCATTTCGTTTTAGATTTTTATTAAAGTAATAAAGTATGTTTTGTTGAGTGTATTTTTTATATTTTTTGTTTATGTAGTCTAATGTTGAGATAAGAACTATTAATTTATGTTGATGTTTGTTGTGGCAATTTGGATTTTTTGTGTTATTTAGAAAATCTTTCATATTTTCTCTCCTACTTTTGTTTAATAATAATTATAATTAATAATGCATAATTTAGATTTAAAAGTAAATACTTTTCTAAAAAAATATTAAATTTTAATTATTAATTACATTAATTTAATACACTTTTTGTAATTTAAAGAAAGTAAATTGATTTTAATTTTAAAATGGGCTAGACTACAAATAGCGTAGTTATTTGAATGAATTTCAGTTTGACTACCTACTTTTGTTAATTTGCAAAAATGATAATATGGGAACCGAACTAAGTTCTTTAAGTAGAGGATTTAGCTAAGTTCCCACTTTTTTTGCAAAAAATACAAATTGTTTTTAATGATAAGTTAGACTATACTACAAGTATCGTAGTTATTAAAACATTTTCATGTATTTAAACTACCGATTATAAGATAATTTGCAAGAAATGCAATGTAAGGGTTTAGCTTAGTTCTTTAACAAGAGAATCTAGCTAAGCCCTCATTTTTTGTTGTAAGGCTTAAAATTGATTTTAAGTTTAAGTTAGACTATACTACAAATAACGTAGGGAAACTTTTTTATAGGTTGCCTACCTTGTTTGTTAATTTGCAAAAAAATAAAAGAAAGAGCTTAGCTTAGTTCTTTTAGAAAGAGAATCTAGCTAAGCTCTATTTTTTTGCAAAAATTTTTGTAAAAAACTTGGTAAAAATAGTTTTTGCTATATAATTTTTTATAAACAAAAGTAGGAGGAAACTTAAAATGACAGAAGTTTCAAAAAATAATAATTTAAATATTCAAGATAATATGCAAAATAATATTCAAGCAGAAATTAAATTCTTAAACGATATGGATATCCTACTCAGGAATTTACCACGCATTGATAAAAGTCTTCCGGGACATAAGTATATGTATCAAGATTTCAATGACATAGTAGAAGAAATTTATAGTGTTATTGAAAAGCATAATTTGGATCTTATGTTTAGGCAATTTCCAATCTCTATAGAAGGTCAATATGGTATATTTGATTATATTAGAACTACATTCTTCAGTAAAAGTACTGGGTACAGAGAGTCTTTTGATACGCGAATTCATATAGATGGGTCTAAAAATATGAATTCAATACCACAACAAGTTGGTTCAGCCATTACTTATTTCAAAAGGTACGCTTTAGTTGCATGTCTTAACATAAGAAGTGAAGTTGATACTGATGCAGACCCTAATTACAATAATTATGAAAACAAAAATTTTACACCTAATAGACAAGTTAGTTTTAATCGCAAGCAAGAACAAAAACAAGAGATTAATTACAATCAGAAAAAAACAATAATTCAGAACAACAAAACTACACCATTCAAAAACCAGAAAAAAGATAGTTTTTATCATTATGGAATTTTTAAAGAAGCGTTGTCTAACATAAAAAATTGGGTAAATGACTTTGAAACAAAAGATAATATAAACTCAATTATTCAAAAAATAAGCTTTATTCAGAATATAGACCCCAATGATGATGATATCAAGAAAATTGAAGACGATTTAAAGGCGTTTATTACTAAAAATGCTGAACTTAAGAGTCCAATGTTTTGGGCGGGAATTATAAGAAACCATTTTAAAAAAACCAATAGATTAAAGGATTTAAAAGATTTTGATGAAAGGTTTACGCCGTCTGATCAGCGTGATTATAACGACAGCCCATTAATATTCTTTGACTCGATAAAAGAAGATAAACAATTTGATTATATATTTGCATCATAGCAATATGTTTAAAGCCCCCAAATAAGGGGGCTAGTATATTAATTATTGCACGTACTACTTGCATTGCTTGCAAAATTATCTATATCTTTGCCTCCGTTAAGAGCGCCTTGAACTACAGTTTTGAAAGTATTTTTCTGTTCAGCTTTATCCCCAGTGCAATTCTCAAGTTCTTTTTTTATGTGTTCAAGTGCTGTTTTTATTTTGGATTCATCATGTTGTAAAAATGTATCAAATTCTCCATCACTAGTTAAAGCGGTTTTTAACCAGTCAAGTTGTGTTTTTTGATCATCATCCAACTTTTCTCTAAGTAATTCTTCTTTAGATTTAGGCTTTTCTTTTTGTGTTTCTTGTTGGTCTAAATCACGCTTTTTTCTACTTTGTGATTGTTTGGCATTGTTTTTTAAAGTGTCATTATTATTGGAATTACAGCTGTTTAATACGAGTAAAAATACGCAAAATACTATACTAATAATTTTCATTTTTATTCCTTTTTTATTATTAACCACCATTGTTGCATGTGCTATTTGCTTGATCTGTAAAATTATCTATACCCTCACCAAGCGCACCTTTAACCACCTCTTTAAAAGTGTTTTTTCCTTCATCATTTCCATTACATTTAGCAAGTTCAGTTTTTATGTGTTCAAGTGCTGATTTTATTTTGGATTCATCATGTTGTAAAAATGTATCAAATTCTCCATCACCAGTTAAAGCGGTTTTTAACCAGTCAAGTTGTGTTTTTTGAGCATCAGTTAGCTTTTCTCTAAGAAGTTCTTCTTTAGATTTAGGTTTTTCTTGTTGTGACTCTTTTTGTTCTAAATCACGTTTTTTTCTACTTTTTACTTGCTGAGTATGAGTATCATTAGAATTACAGCTATTTAGAACAAGTAAAAACAAACAAAATAATATATTTATAATTTTCATTATTACTCCTTTTTTTTATCTTCAGTACAATACATTAAGTAACAAAAAAGTTTATTCTTGTAAGTATATATCCTATTTTGAGAAATATTGATGTCTATAAGGGGTATTTAAAAATGGTAAATTATGTGTCTAGTATTTTTTGTAATTTCTATTTGAAAAATTTAGTAATTAGCGATACAACAACAGTCGTTATTATAGATATAGCAATTGGAACTACTACCGCTGTTACAATAGTTATTGTTCTGTTGCTTATCTTAAGTTTTTCCAACAATAATTGGTTATTAGTTTCTATTTTCTCCAATAATAATTGATTATTAATTTGTATATCTTTTCGTAAATTATTTTCTACATTATCAATCTTAGCGTTTAAGTTGGATATATCCTTTTGTAAATTCTTTTCTACAGAATTAATCTGGTAAATAAGACTATCAAACTTTATATCAAATTGTTTTTCTAAATTTTCTAAATCTCTATATGTAAGTTCATTGTGATAATATCTTTTGGATAAATCTTGTGCTATTAATTGTTCCATTCCCAATCTTATAAATTCGTTATATATTTGTTCTTCACTTACAGTATTTGTTAGCACGGTTTTCATAATATTTTTTCTTTATAGTTCTATTGTACACTATTTTGGGTTAATAGGGGTTGTCTATTAACAATATAAAGTATAATTTCTTGCAAGAAAAAACTTTTTGTAATTTACATTTTTAATCTTGAATACTGATTATAGACTTTTTTTGCTATGGGTTTTGTTTTTTGAATGTATTCTAAAAGTAGTTTGATATTATGTTTTACTGAAGTCATTGTGTGTTCGTCTTTTAGTGTTGATAAATCTGGATAAGTAAATTCTGGATAATTTGGATCATTAACTTTAACTTTTGTTTTAGCTAAAAATGTTACAAGGTACATAACATAATCTGATAATTGAGCCTCATATTTAGCTAAAGCGCCTAGTGTTTTAATAATTGGTGGTTTTGGCTCGTCTGGTAGGCTAGCAATGGTACTACAACATAGTAGTAAAGTAAGTAATAAGTAGCTTACTAGTTTAAGCATTATCACCCCTTTTAAGTATATTGACGTATTCCCGCATGATTTTGTTGCGTTTTGCTTTTAATGAGGAGATAATTTTATTACTTTTACTGCTAGAGATAGCTTCTATTATCTCAAGATTGTATTTTAAGATATCTTGTATTTCTTCAAATATTTTAGTTGATTCGGCCGTTTCCATAGATTTTAATGTTCCAATATATGTTTTATAGAAAAAATCTATTACCCTATTAAAAGTATTAATGTAGTTATGATCTATGTTTGTATCAGTTTTAGCTATGTTAGTTAAGTTGGATAGTAAATTAAGTCCTAAACCAATAGTGTTATTTTGCATTATTTGTTCTTTCCTTATAGATAGGTTTTCCTTCTTGATTGAATTTTAGATTATTAGATATTTTTAGATTTTTTTCATCAGAATTAACTAGATCAATACATTGATTGATTTTCTCATTTATTGGAGCGAGTATTTTTAATATTGTTGGAGTTAATGCACTTTCAAGTCTTTCCATATTTGCTGTATATATTAATTGATAATGAGAATACAGCTCATAAACCAAAAAGAATCCCTTATGTGCCATTTCATCAAATTCATCTTCAAATTTAGAAAATATATCAATAAGGTTTGATAAAGACGTAAGTCCAAGCTCAACATTATCTTTAGATAATTTCATAAATTAATCTCGTTTTTTAATATGATTGTTGCCATTTCCATTTTTAAAAATCTTGCCTATTGCTATAGATAATATGTCTTTTAGCAACGGCTTGAGAAGAATTAACACCCCTAAAACTATTACTGTTACAAAAATCATTACGGCTATTAGTTTAATTTCATTTAGATTAATAAGAAGTTCGGTTATTTTAATATCCATTTTTCAATCCCTCATTTTAATTTTTGATATATATATTATATATCAAAACTGTAATTTTTGCTAAAAAATTTTACAGCTTTAATAGAACTGGGACGTTCACCCATCTTTTTTGGACATACCATCCTTTGTACAGTGAGATTACACCAGTGAAAGTTTCGCTTGAAAAAACTAAATTTCGGTTATTTGTACTATCAGGTTCATCTGAATATCTTAGATATAAGGATCTACCTTCTCCTTTGTTTTGATCTATGTCAAGTTCTATATCAAGATAAATGGGGGTATCGTCATAGCTTTTATAAAAAATAAGAGTTGCACCTCTTGATTGGTCCAAATCTACTTGCAGTCTTTGATTTTTGTAGTCAGACGGATACAGTATGGTGTCAACAGGAGTGCTCAGATAAGCACTAAAGTCTGACGGCACCCCAAGGAACTGTTTTGGAACAGGTGTTTTTTGAATAGTTGAAGAAGACATTATCAAAAGATCGTCATATTTAGATAGAGTGGCTGATGATATGCTACTTGTTAGGCGCGATTTAATTTTGCTAAAAAGGTTAGAAAGCTTATCAGAATCATTGCCAATTAGCTTGTCTATTACTTTAGCGTAAATTTTTTTTACAAACTCTTCATCAGCTGCAAGTTCAGTAGCGATTGTGGACTTAATTATCTCTTTAAACTCGCCCAGCTCTTCCCCTTTAAATGTTTGATGGTTTACGGTTTTCAAAAAGTTTTTAAAGGTGATAGCGTTGCTACTTGCAACTCCATCATCAAGTAGTAAAAGATCAGTGTTTTTAACAGTCGTAACCTTATTTAAATCTTTGATTTGGACTGTTTCTTCCTCATCAATTAATAATTTTTCTTCTTCTCCAGCCATATAGCCTCCTTAATTGTTAAAAGTAATAATATTGTTACCAGTTTCATTATTAATTTTGAGAACTCTACCAATAGGAATAATCCCCTTTATAAAAGCATAAATTGAATGATCATAGCCTTTGGGAAGTGAGTTGAATACTAAAGCCTTTTTAGATGCAGCGTATCCTTTTTTCTTTTCTCTAATTAGTATCTTTTTAGGCCTTTTCCCTTTTGCAGTACTGGGTGTAATGAATGCAGTAAAGTTTGTCTTTATTGCCCCTTTTAAAGAGATATCAATAACACCAGCTTCAGGTGTAGTAACTGAAATATCCACATTCAAAAAAGCCTTAAAAATCAGTCTAAATGACTCGTCAGTGCCAATATGTCGTAAAGCAAAAATAACACTATTGATATTGCTTGTAATACTTTGTAGAGTTTGAGTTTTTGCATAAAAAATTGATAAGACTTGAGATATCCATATGGCAATATATCTTGATTTTATATTTTCTTTTGCATCAATGGATATGAATTGGAATTAAGTGCTTTAAGCTCATTAAGAAGTTTTTGTGCGTACTCAGTTTCTGTACTTATAAATTTTTGAACTTCAGTGTTTTTAAAAAATTAGGTATTTTCATACTTTTTAAGTATCAATGTCAATAAGTAGTCGATCAGTTGTATTGAAAAGCAGCATTGTATCATCAGTGATAGCAATATCTTGATTTGTTTGAAAATCGCCATCACTGATTTTTGAGATACTTTCAGTGTCTGTATCTTTAACACAAACTTTAATTTCCATAAACTTAATCCCTTTTACTTCATTGACTGGAGCAAAAAAGTCTTGATATTCAAAGCTAATGCCCATATCAGAATAGTTATTTGAAATAATCCTAGAATATATGTTTCTAATTTGAGAGTCTATGTTTAAGTAGAGATAGTTTTTAAGATCAAGTTTGTACTTTACTTTCATATAAACATATTTTCTTTTTCCCAGTGATATTTTGTAGGATTTAAGTTGCCCGGTTGGGTTGAGTCCATCAATTTCTATGTCTCCATCAAGTAAAGTACCACTAGGAGTTGTTAGATATAATGTTTTCCAAAGTTTAGCTTTAAATTCAGGATTGTTAATATTAGTCTTAGCAGTGTCTAATAAATCTTCTTTAAGAATTAGATATATATTAGCTTTACCAGCTGAACTTTTAATATTAGCGTGTTCCACTCCATTAAGATTAAGTAAAGCAGCTCGAACTGCGTTGTAAGTTGTGCTTTTAGAGGAAATATGTTCTTCAATTGCAGTCCAATAAGTACCACCCGGTTTCATTTTAGAAAAAAAGAGATTAAGCTCATTAATTATTTCTTCTTCAATTAATGCTAAAGAAGATGCAATAATGTTGTAAATCGAGCTATTACTATCATCAATGTTAATTCCATAATTTATGCGTAAGTATTCTCTTTTGGATCGTACTATATCCCCAATTGTGCGCTTTAGAATACCAAAATCAGAATCAAAAACAATACTCATAAAGTAAACTCCATATTCAAAACATCACCAGAGAAAAAAAAGGATATATTTGCTTTACGGTCTTGTATTGCAATTGAAATATTGATTATATCTAAGTTAAGATCTTTAGATATTTCATAAAAATAGTTTTTTACAGCTTGAAGATTATTAATTTTTAAAAGTTTCAAAAGCAAGAAATAGTCCAGGCCCCAATTAGGAGCATAGCTTAAACTACCCCTTAAGGTTTTTAGGAATATAAATAATTTTTGTTTTTGCTCGTCAATTCCATCAACAAGCGAAAAATCATTATTAAATACCAATTCAAAATTATTTCCAATTCTTAAATCCATACTAATAATTATACCATATTTAGCAAAAATTACTTAAACAAACTGTTGATATTAGCAGAAATTCTAGAGGTCACCGCTTGTAATGCTGGATAGTTAATAGTTGTTTTTTCGTCTCCTATGATAGTTATACCGTTGATAGCACTTACAATACTTTCCAGGATTTCTTTCAAGCTAGTTGTTTGGTTGACTATTTCAATTCTACTATTCGCTTTTATCTTAACAGTATCGGAAATTAAATTTAAAGTTTTTGGACTAATTGCGCTAAGTATGTAAAAATGATGTTTGTCGAAATGAATATCGTCATTTTTATCAAAAATATTGATGCTTGATTGAAGTAGTAAAACAGCATCGCCTTTTGATAGTTCAAAATTGATATTAGAAATATTTTTTGTGTGAATTTCTAAGTCTTCAAATTCTGGTATTATAACTACAGCTTCTTGTGTTTGCTGTTTAAATTCCTTTACAGTGCCAAGTCGAGTTATGAAAATATTTGAATAAATCCAATTTTTACGTCTTCTTGTGTTAATGTATTTCCATAAATACGCTTGTTCATTTTGTAAATTATATGCTCTAAGTCCATTTTACCCCCTTTATTATCTCATTGGTGCAAATTAGAGGCGTCATATAGCTTAAGTGATAATGAACAATCTCCTGTATTGCTAAGCCCCGCACTTGTTTCTTGTATGGTATTTTTTATAATGTTCCCTAGTCCGTCTATAAATGAAACTTTATCACCAACTCTTAGTTTATGTGTATAAAATATTTTAGCGTTCCAATATATACGCCTTGTCTTAAATTCATGCTCGATATCAACTTCTTGTTGTGGTATAAATTCAAGCCCATAATCTTCTAATGCCTCATAGTGGGTATTTTCACCTTCCTGTTCGTAATTAGTAAATACGAAATTGCATTCAATTTCGTAATCATGATAGCCAGTATCAGTTATTACGTTATGAACGTATTTTCCTTTTATTATTTTTTCAATAAACTCTTTTGGAGTTGAGGCATAAATATTTTTGTCGATTACTTTAAGTTTATCTTTATCATTCATGTTAATGATATTGCGATTAGGAAATACAGACTCTATCGCATCTTGCACCGTCATGCCCTTAAAGTTTTTACCCACTTTTCCCTCTTTGTCCTTCAATTTGCGATTGAAGAAGTTGCTATTAGTTAATAATTTAACTTCGAGCTCGACACTAAAATCTCCACCAGGATAATCAGTGCTCATGGGGTGCTCTAAAGTGCCCGCCATTATAAAATCAAATTTTTTCTCATGAGCAAATTTCTTATAATATATTTTTACTATATCTCCAAATTTTATGTGGTCGGTAAAGTCTAGTGGCAAGTTCCAAAGTACAATTTTTGCTTGTTTGGAACTTACAGTATTTAAGTCTGCTGATAATCTATTAAATATGGAAATATCAACATGAATTCTGTCTTGTGTATTGATTATAATTTTAGGAATTTTTTTCGGAAAAGGAGTTCCATCAGTTGATTTTTTTGATTCATCTACATTGTAAAACTCAATTTTAAAATCATAACTTAGTAGTACTGTTTTAGAATCATGAGTTACTAACATATATTATCCTTTATATTTTTCTAATTTAAATGTTTTCACTACCTCCATTGACAGACTAACTTCAACTTCATCGATGAAGGGAGTGTCCTTAAACGAAAGATTTGTAATTATAGCTAATTCTTTAAATCCAAAAGTTGGACTGTAGATAGTAAAAGGAACTTGAGCCTGCAGTCTATTGGATAGTTGTTCTTTTACAAGGTGAGAGTCAAAGCGGAACAAAAAATTCTCAAAAACAGTGGTTTTAAATATTGAAAGCATATGTTTGTACATAGAAGTTAATATCCCACCACTTAATGAGATATGTTCTCCTGTCATTACGGGGTTGTAGCTTACATATTGCGCTTTTCTATCATAATAGTTGATAACTGGTCGTTTAGAATAACTAGTATTATAAGACCGTGAGATTAGCTGGGTTTTTGGTTTTATAAAAAACAATTGTGGCACATATCCAAAACCTCTAAAATCTGGTCGTGGGTATAGCAATAAAAGTTATCTGCTCCAAAAAGAGCAAGTAGTTGAGTCCCTATATCTTTTATTAATTGAGAAGTCTCTTCACACGACATTTCCCCTTCTTTTTATTTTCGCAATTGTCACTATTTGCATTTATAATATCCGTAGAATCCTCTTTTTCTGCAGGCGATATTGTTTTATTATTAATAATATTTTTATTGTTAATGTCCATAAGTAATTACCTTTTACTACAACTTAATTCCAACAAGCCCTGCCAATAACTTCAGAGCGGCATATGCGACTTTTGCCGCCCCTGAAGATAATCCAGATAATGAGCCTATTGCACTTTGGAACGCATTGGAAATTGCAGAACCTATAGAACTTGCAACACTTGTAGCCATTTTGCTTATAATTCCGGTAATGCCCCTGTATTATATGTTTTATTAAGTCTTCGACCCAATCAATTATTCTTGAAGCACCCTCAAGCACCGGTTGCATACCCGCAGCAGTCACATTCATAAGAGATTGTTCAAGTTTGGTTAAATTGCTATCAATCTTTTCTTTCTCATCAGAAATTTTGTAAGGCCGAAACTTGCGTAATCACGATGCATTTCTGCAAGTTTCTTAAATCTAAAGTTATAATCATTGCCCCGAGCGTCTCTTCATAGTTATCTTTGCTTGTACCGTATATTTTTCGCCTTTTATTGTGCCCTCCATTGTATTATAAAGGTTCCCATATCCTCTAATATGCGCGTCAACAAGTGCTGCAGCCTCTTTCATGCTAGCATGACCGCTAGATACAAGATCGGCCATCATTTCCCCCGTAAGTTTTAATCTCTCTGGAGTCAATTGTTTCATACTTGTTAGAGTGCCCTTAATAAGAGAAAATTGCCGCAGAAACTCTTCTTTTTCTAAGTCACGCTCAAATCCTTTCCTATTATTAAGAATTCCCCGGTAATATTCCCTTCCTTATCTTTAGTTCCCATAAATAATGCCCGTTGTTTTTCTGTATAAAATGCGCTATTGAGGTGTTGTGCTTTTTTCTGTTGAGAAATTGCTTCAACTGATTTTTTAATCCAGCCGAACACAAACCAAAAATCCCACCACTTACTCTACTAACAGCGTTGCCAATAACAGTTCCTAGAGCGCTACCTATAGCAATTTTGGCAACAAGTCCTTTCCCTTGAGAAGCCGCTAGCATTTTACTTTTTGCTTTTGATTCTTTTGCAAGCTCTTTATACTCAAGGCGCCTTTTATCTCTATCAGACATTAAAGACCTTTTGAAAGCTTCTTTTCGAGCTTTTTCAAAACCCATGCCTTGTTTCATAAGCTTTTTAGTTTGTGTAAGTCTATATTTCTCAACACGCTCTCTTAAGCTTTCAAATTTAGTTTGTTTGCTTAATTCTTTTTTCTTATCCGACAAATTACTTTTTACAATATCTTTAGTACTACCCAAACTAGATTTTTTAGGCTTAAGATATTTTTCCATTTTGGTAATATCTTGTTCGATAGCTTTTTTGTTGCTGCATGATCAAGAACGCCCTTAAATTTAATGGTGAATTTGTCGCTCATTAATCCCTCATTTACTTAAAATTAATTCATACAATTCTTTTTCTAATTTAAGATCAGCAATACGGTTAACTTCTAAAAGCTCATCATAAGGCATTTTCTTAACATCATCGTATGAGCAAATATTCATAATTACTGGAAAATAGTATTTATCGTTTTTTATCTCTTCAATCAAGTTGAAATACTTTTTTCTAGTCTCATTAAGACTTGCAATAGCTTTGTCAATATCTTTATTTATTTTCCTCATTTAGCAACTAGTTCATTAGAATTTGATGTAAGTGAAGCAGCTACTTTTTCATAATCAAAATTATCATCGATATAATCAAAAGTAACAAAATCGCCAACATTATTTTCGTATTCACTCAAATATGCTAAAGCGGGTTTTTTAAGGTCATTATCTGCGTGAAAAGTATTGAATTGCGCGGTGTAGATAATAGCAACAAGATAGTCCTTATAATAAGAGATAAATTCTCTATTTGCATCTAGAATTACATAAAATTCGTCTAAAAACTTTGGACTTATCATTAAGCTTGTAATTTCTCTTAAGTATTTAACTTCATTAAGCTTATAAATAGCGTCGCTTTGATTAAATCCTAGTACTCTATCCCATTCGTAGACTGGTAATACTCTAAGTGGGTATTCATAGGTTTTATTTTTGGTTAAAATTTTCATTTTATATCTCATTATCATGGAAAGATTCTCCTTTTAGCTTTTATTTGGGTGTGTTTTTTGGCAATTAATAGCCCTAATCTCAAAAGTCACTTTTTCAGCTTCTGCTGAATAACTTCTTGAGGGTTCTTCAGTGAAAATTGCATGGTTAGAAATAATTTTGGTAGCAATTCTATCATTGAATGCTAAATCAAGCATTTTATCATATTTGCTAACATCCATGTTATAAAACTGATCGTCTGCAATTTCAGTTAACGCAATATAGTCATGACTGCCTAGAGTGACTTCAATGTTGAAAATATAAGTTATAGTTTTAGGGTCACGTAAGCTTATTACAGGAAATCCTTTGTCTTCAGTACTAACAACTGCTCTTGTAGTAGGCTCGCTTGTAAGCTCTAGTTTACCACTGTGCAGTTGTATACCACCGATTGAAAAGTAAACTTCCCTTAAATCATAAAATTGCATAATTTTTAACTCCTTATACGTTTAAACTATTTTGATAATCAACTATATCTTGAGAAGTAATCACTAAAGTAGCTGCATTAATACTAAAGTTGTAAGTAATATTCACGCTAAGTTCCAATTTAAGCTGTTTGGTGCCTGATAGGGTAAGCTTTAAGTTCTTGTATTCTACAAGTAGTCCCCTATCAATAAACCGTTTGAGTAGGCATTCAATTGCTGAAGTATAGGCATTATCTCTAGCGCCACTAAGTTGTAGTGCAGATAATTTACTATTTTGTCTATTGTTTTTATTCCAAATTCGAATAAGCTCAACAATAGCCTCATTTTTTATGTAGTGGTAAGTAAAAATCTCGTCTATTGCTTTACCAGAAAGATCAACACCCTCCTTAAAAGCAGATATACCGTCAAGACCAGTCTCGTTAAGAAGTGAGTAAAAGTTAATTTTTGCATCCCTTAACTTTTTAATTACAGCATCGTCAAGAAGTGGTGTAGTAGCTAATGGCATACCATATGGATTAACAGAGTGGAAAATGCTTGCTTGATGCAAATATGCACTTATAAATTTAAGGTGTAAATTATCTCTATTATTGCTATAAACAACAATATTTCTTTCTTTCTCAAGATTGCTTTTATCCTTAAATAGTTCTTTTATCTCTTGCTCTTTAGTTGAGAATACAAAAAAAGTTGAAGACATTTTAAACTTGGCATAGTCATCTTTATAAACAGTTAGTCCATCATCTGAATTGTCCCCTTCAGTATTAATAAGCACAACAAAAGAGTGCCTATACGCTTTAAGATAGTTTTTAAGTTCCTCGGGCTTATCCTTATAAATGAAAAGAACAACTGATTTTAAGGACTCTTCAGTTGAATTGAAAAAATTTGACATTGCGGTTTTCAATAGTGTTTTTTCTTTTCCAAACTGATCTTGTCCATTTCCATTATCTTTTTCTAAAGTTTCAATTTCTTTTTCATAGTTATTAACAGTCAAACTCAATGTTTTATAGTTAGCAGCATCTTTGTTAACTTTAATTTTGGCTGTTTTGTAGACCAAAAGTGGATTGTAATAGTTGGGTGTATTAGCTTGAATGCTAGAGTCTACCAAACTTACACTAATTGTATTTTCAGGCAATTACGTACTCCTCCTTTAAAATTTCAATTGCTTTTACACTAGCATTAAATGCTACAGATGCACTGTATGCATGATTGCTATATTTTGTACCTAAATTTATTAGTCCAACTGCTTGCATATTAGATGTTGGGTAAATGTAAAAGTTGATTTTATTTACATACTCGGGTTGAGATTGATTTTCTAAAGTATACTTATGGACTCTATTATGTAGAAACTCGCTAAGCATACCATAAAGTATTAGCATACGCGAATTAGCATCAAAATCTTTAGCATTTAATACTACTGCAATAATATATATTTGGAAATTCACACTAAATTCCAAAGCATTTTCATAAAATGCACCAGTTTTGCAGTCATGATCAAATAGATGTTCTGTACCATCAAATTTCAATGCTATTATATTGGGGCTAGCAGCTGTAATTTTTGAAAGGTACGGATGATTGTAAGTATTTATAATATCGCATTCAAAATTATTTTCAGTTGCATAGACCTTAAAGCCTTTAAATATTTGGATTAAATGATTTAAAATCGAATCTAAAGTTACAATCATTCAAGCACCTTATAAGTTAGTTCTGATAACATTTTTGATGTATCAACAAGTGGGATTGATGCAGTGCTACTACCTTTTCTTAATTTGCTTTTGATTGTACTATCCTTTAAACCCGGTGTAACTTGCCCTGAGAGTACATAATTCTCATAGTATCTTACAAAAGCTTCTCCAATAGCACTCATTCCTAATTTAGGCTCAATATTGAACTTAGAATTTATATAACTATTGTTGATGTATTCTCTAAATTCAGAACTACCAGCAATTTTAGTTAAATGTTTTCTTACTGGTAATTTAGCGCCGCCTTTCTCGTGCATTCTAGCAATATTAGAACGACCTCCAAACCAACCAATTTCCAATTCAATTGTAAAGTCTAGTCCGTCCATATAAATTCCTTTAAAACCAGCGTAAAGTATCCTATTGAAGAGTCAATGCTAAATATTTCAAAGTAAACCAAATCTGAAATTGATATTCGGTCTTTTAGTTCAAAGTTAAGATCTTGATATGTGTAAAGTTTAGAATACCCTTGAATATCAGATATATTGGAGTCATAAAGCATTGCAAGTTCTTGTGGTTTTATGTCAATAATTACTCCAGCAAATTCGGTGTACTTATTCTTATCAAATACTCTTTGATAAGAATCGTCATTTTCAAGTTTTACAACAGTGCCTTTATAAAATCTTAAAGGGCTAGGATCCTTAAAAACGTTGATCATACGTGTAGACATATCTGAGAGTCTTTTTCTAACGCCACTCACTATACAACTCCTACACAAGACGGCGTTGAGGTTTCTCTTTTTAGTTTTTCTAAAAATGCATCAAGTTGTGAACAAAAGTTCTTATTTGACCCACAACTTTCTCCACCACCTTCTTCGCCTCCACCACTGCTAGGATAATAATCAAGTTCAAGCTCATTGAATTTCTCTTTTTTAATCCTCTCAAATTCAAATTCTCGAACAACCCTTGCTTTCTTAATTGACAACCCATATGATAAAAGGTAAGTAAAAATATTTGTTCATATGTAAGTGAACTAGCGTCAATACCACGTGTTACCAAAATAGCTTGAAGTAAAGATAAGTGAAGTAGAAAATTTTGCCTACTTAGTGCTAGTTGATCTATTCCTAATAGCAATAACACTTGAGAATGAAGTTTCGTTGTTAAGAGTTCTTCTTCATTTTCAGCTTGTACTTGCAAGTCCTTTTGTTCGCTCATTTTATTTGCCTTATCTTATTAACTTTGTTTAATGTTCACTTGCAAAATAGTCTTCTTGGTAGCAAGTAGACCTCCTAAAACAAAATCAATGTATGAATGCGCAATATCAGTTGAATCCTTATCAACTTGTTCATTTGGTGTAGGCAACATGTACTTGCTAGGCTTAAATTTAATAAGCGCTGAGTTTAACGGATAAATGAGTATTTGATGTTTTAGCAAGTTTGAAGTTTCAATATAAACATCTTCTCGATTATTAATAGCTTTAATAGTTTGGATCAAAACATCTTCCCATTTTTCACAACTTGATGTAACAGCTTGGCCTACTGCATATGGTTTTACCAATTTCAATGAAGTTGCGGGGTCAACTATCACCATCATAGGTGTAGAAAATTCGTCGCCTAACTCTAATTTTGAAAGTCCTGCTTCAATTTTTTCAAATATTTTATCCATCTTATCCTTATCACCTTGTGCAACTTCTTCTTTTATCTGTTCCGGCATATTAAGTAGTCCGTACATATTAGGAAGTAAACGTTTTTGATTTTTTCCGTCCTTTTGAATTGAAACAGTTCCTGTTAGTACAAAGTGATTAATAAGTTTGATAATTTCACTACTTGCAAGCTTATAAGCTTGAGCAAAAGGCAATAAATTATTATTAATGTCGCCAATATATGAGTCTGAAGTGTAAAATTTTTCAGAAGTCTGCTTTAAATGTCTAAATTTATATTGTAATTTTAAATAGTTCAGTCTAACTACTTCAGAACTAAACCCAATAGTTGAGATAGTATTAACCTCATTAGCAATTGTTGTAGGATTAGCATTTAAAAACGCGTCCCATTTTACAGTTCTTTGATATCCCATTTTAAGATCAACATCTTCAATCTGATCAGGTAAAAACCATTTATACATAATGGGGTCTTTAACTTCTCCTATAATATTAGCTACAGATTTTGCATAATAATTTTCATCGTAAAGTTCCATTTAAAACCTCCTTAATTTTTTTAATTTTTACTTACAGCTTTATTTCCAAACACTGCTACTTTTATTAAATAAACATCATTACTAATTTGCTTTGCATCAGATAGCGCTATTGCATTAACAGTTGTCTTATTTTGTCCTCCTGAGACCTTTTCTAGAGCGCCGTCTTTATTAAAAATAAGCTTGTCTTTTGCTTTAGGTGTAGAATCTTTTGCAACCAGGTAACCCTCAAAATTATTTGTAATTGGAACAATAGTAGCTGTTTTGCTAAACTCGTCTACATCAATGCATATTCCGTATAAGTCTTCACCGCCTCCGGCCTCAACATGGGGCTCATAGTGAATTTCATCCTTTTTTTCTTCTTGAATAACTCTTTTTACTCCGCGCTTATAGGGATACCCCGAATATGGATGATTTTCCAACTTATCAAAACTACTAGTTCTAATGCCTCCAGAAGCAAAAAATTGTACGTTTTTGTCCCTAAACTCAATAGAATTGCCTAGTAAACTAGTATAATGTTGTGGATTTTTCATAAACTTTTCTAGTTTACTGCGCTTTTCTTGATACTCTTTTACTAATTGCGTTGTATCTGCCATTAACTTTCCTCCTTTTAACTTCTTTAGTCTTAACCACCAGCAGCAACTACTGTTTTCTCAAGGCCTCTATTGCCAAAAATTGTAACTTTTATTAAATTAATTGAATAATCTTGTCTTATGTTTTCAGCTTGTTTATCCTTATCTTCTGATGCAAACTTGATTGTAAATGAATCAGAAAGTGCATAAGCATTAATTAATGTTGGGGGCCCACCATCAGCCTTGATAATAACTCCATCTGAATTAATGTCTAATATTTGACCCGATTTTATACTAGGATTTCTTGTAACAAGGTACCCCTCAAAGTTATTTGTAATTGGCAAAACATACGCAGTACAACTAAATTCGCATACATCAACACATATGCCATACATATCATTATCAGCACCAACCTCAACATATACGGAGTTCTCTTTTGGAACAAGTTTAACCCCACGCTTATATGGAAAACTCTTTTTTGGATCGTAGAAATATTCTTCTATTTTGTCCGTATAACTTGAACATGCAAATGTATAAGCATCAACTAGCTCATTCTTAGACTGAAAACAACCACTTGAACTGCTAAAAACCTTATTTTCAACAGAACTCATTGATTTTGCATATTTTTTGAATTTCAAAAGAATATCATCAAGTTCTTTAACCGACTCAAGATATGGGTCCATTACTGCATCATCTTCAGCTTGTCTTGCTTGACGCCTAGCTCTAGGAGCAGCTGGAATTTCTGCCTGCAGACCTAATTGTGGATTATCATCAACACCATCCGGAACTTGCTCTTTACCTTTTAAAGCCATTTAATTACCCTTTTAAAGCTCTATTTCCAAAAACGCTAGCAAGTCCTATATATAATTCTTCAGTCAATTTATGTGTCTTTGAAAGTGCTATGGCATTAATAGTTTTATCAGAACCACTAGTCTTTTCAAGTTCTCCCTGCGCATTAAAATGCAGCTTCTCACCCGGCTTTATATCAGTTCCTGGTTTCTTAAATACTAAATATCCTGTAAAGTTGTTTGTAATTGGAATTACAGTTGCCATACCAGTAAACTCGTCTATATCAGTGCATACTCCATACAAATCATCACCACCTCCAGCCTCAACTTCAAGTTCTGATGTACCATCAGCACTAAAACTAAACTTTACTCCGCGCTTGTAGGGATACCCTTTAGCAGGATAATTTTCTATTTTGTCTTTACTACTAGTCCAAACTCCATCAGAATTAGAGTAAATTAAATTTTTATCCCTAAACTCAATAGAATTGCTAAGTAAGCTAGCATTTTGCTGGGGATTTTTCATTAATGCTTTAATTTCCTCAACTTTTTTATCAAACTCTTGTTTAATTTTTGTAATATCACTCATTAAAAACTCCTTTAAGCAATGTTTCTTCTGTTATCTCTTTTTAGATTTTCATAAAATTGAACTCGTCTTTGCTTGTAAGTATTGCTTAAAGCTTGCACAAACTCTGTGAAATTAATTGGTACAAAATTAGGATCAAGCAAACTTACTCTCTCTTCTGATTTAGCAATAATATTTCCTTTAATAACCTCAACAGAAGATGAATTGCTATTAGCATTTTTTCTTAATTTGATATTCACTTTAGCCAAAGAAACAAGTTGTTCTAGTATCTCTCCATCAATATGGCTTATGTCTGATACTTTGGAAATAGCTTTAACTTGCTCAATTGGAACAAACTTGCGAACAAGTTCTCTGCGTTGTGCCTGCATAATGTCTTTTAGAGTATATCCTTTTGCAAGTAGTACCTCTTTATTGAAATGACTGCTAAGATGCGCTTTTGCAAGTGTATCAATTTCATTAATGCGCTCTGCCTCCAGTAATAATTGCTTTTCAACACGCTCTCTCTCTTCAACTTCAGCAAGTTCTTTTGTTATTCGCTCATTTATACTTAAATCACGAGTTGTTTCTTTAGGTTTTGCATTACTTGCTTGTTCTTTTAAGCTCATATACTCTTCAAATTCCTGGGTGCTTATAACTTTAGTATCAGATTTAACTTGATGTTCTTCTTTAACTTGATCCTCAATTATTTCTTTCTTTTCATTTTCAATCACTTCTTAACTCCTTTTCTCAAAATGAGAATAATTTTTCTTTTAAAAAAGCTCGTTCCTCGTTATTGAAAGAACTGCTCTGTATAAGATCGTTATATTTGCTATAAAGCTCAATTAGCTTAATATCTCTTTCCACCTTTTGATCATCACTCAACATCACTAATGAATTGAACTTCATATCAAGTCCAAAATACTTATTAAGCTTTAAATTACAAGCATTCTGGATTTGTTCTTGTACACCTTTTAGAAAATCATAATAATTGCTCCTATCACCTTTACCATCATTTCCAAGTCCTTTAGCTTGCTCGTTGAAACTTCTTGTTAAAGGCTCCTTAGTATCAGCACCAATTTTTGCTTTAATTAATGCTAAGGCCTCTTTTAAATAGGTAAGATCGTATTTAATAACTTCTAAACTAGCACTCGGAGTAGCTGTGTAAAACATCCCCTCATTACTTAGATTGCTCTTAAGCCTAGCAAGTTCACTTGCCAATGAGTCATTAAGACTGCGTAAATTAGAAATATCTTTACTATGATTATTTGAGTTTTGTTTTCTTAGAAAGGATGATAAAAAGCTATTGCCTTTTTCATTATTACTACTCTGAGTTAGCGCACTCAAAGACGTTGTTGCGCTAGAAAGCGCGTCTTGTAGCTGCACTAAAGACTCGTCTTTGTAAAACAAAAAATTGTGGTTTTCAATACGTTTTTCTATTTCAACGTATATCTTCTCAAATAGGTAAATATCTAGCAAAAAACTTTCCGTATAACACGGAACATATCTTTTTAAGATATAATCAAAGTTTTCGTATATTATAAGTCGATTTTTGTGTATTTTGACCGTATCAAAAGAATTGCTTCCATTATTAGTTCTTACTTTGTAAGTTACATAATCAAAGTCAACCCCCAAGTCTCTTACAGATTCATAATCAAGGTATTCAAATCCAATAGGTAGTTCTATATTAACAGGTCTTTCAAGGTCTACTAGTGTATCTTTAGTTTTTACTAAAATGTATCCAATTCCATGAAAACGGAAGCTTATAATACAATTTAGTAAAGCATTTTTAAGTTGCACTTTTAATCTAGCAAGCTCGAGCTCACTAACATGACTAGTAGTATACTCAAGAATAATTCCGTTCTTAAGACAATCTTCTGCTACATTTTCTATGTAATTTCTAAAAAATATTGAATATCTATATAGTTCCAGTGAACTTATTTTATCTATCAGTTTTGCTTTTCTTAAATCATACATTTTTTACTTCTTATTCTTAATTTTCTTAATTAAATTAAATTTATAATAGCAAAAACTAATATTTTTGTCAATAAAATTTACAAAAATCTTTGATTGCCAAAATGAACACTTCTATCTCTATATCCTAAAGACAACATCAAATATGCAGCAGATATTGCATCAAGCGCGTCATCGGGAGTTTTATTATCCCCTTTATAAGCGTAAATATCGCTAAATACAGTAGAACTACTATACTTTGCAATATAAAGTTTTTTGTAGGTAAAAGGTGTAATTAACAATGCTATTCTACTAAACTTATTAGACTTTGGCTTTACTGGGGCAATTCTAAAATATTGACTCATATTCTTTCTAAGAGTCATATATTCACGCGTCAATCCTCCAGCGCCTTTAGTATTGTCTCTATCTTCTATGTAAAGCGTGTGTACATTGAAATTTTGTAAAACAGTCTTGACCATATTCATAATATAAGGGTCAATAGCCGGTCGTTGATCTTGAAATACAAAAGCATAGTACTTATCATCGACTCTCTCCATAACACATAACGCAGTATTATCACCTCCAATACTAAACGCTGGGTCTAAATATGCTATCGGGCTAGTAAATACATAGTCTTGCATAATATTAATTTGTGTGAAAATTGAGTCGGTGCTTGCTATCCACTCTCCTAGCAAAACTCTTGCCTTGTATGCTGGTATATCTTTATAGAGTTTCTCTTGAGTTTTGATAAATTCTTTACTTAGGAGAACATTATCGTAAGTTGTAAAATTATATGTCTTAAAAGTAGCTGTATTATTGATATAATCAGTTTTGAAATAATGTTCTGGATGATCTGGATTGGTATCAAAAATAATAGTTTCTTGCGCGCACCTAAGTCTTTTTAATACTTCCTCTAAAGTTTGCTTATGTAAAGTAGTAGCCTCATTTACAAAAATGAGTGCTGAATTACTACCCCTAAACCTTTCAAAATCACTTGCCTTGTCCCCTCCATATAAATTAATCCGTAGTGAATCAATCAGTATATATGAATTATTCCTATGTCTTGGAATATATGAAATATTAAGAAGTTTGCATAGCTTTTCAAATTGCCCCAAAACATTAACTTCAACTGAACGTTGAGAATTGCCTATGATGAAATTATTAGTATCACTGGAATATAACTTTTTATTTGCAATTAAACTTTTAATAAACAGATAACACGCAAGATACGTTTTGCCGCTAGCTATACCACCACTAAGTATAATTTTCTTTTCGTTGTTCTTTTGGATACTTTTTATAACCCTATTTTGCTTTACGGTTAAATATTTCTCTTCAAACTGAGCAAAATTAACCAAAGAGTTTGTTGTTCCAAAAAATTTAGATATATCAACTCCAAACTGATTTTTGTATTCCTTTTGAAGTGTTGTAAAAAATTTTGTTTGATATAAATTCACTTGTACCCTTTACTACTTTTGTAGTTACTTTTACTCTCAACTTCATGAGCAGAAGTTAGCTTTTTCATACATTCATAGTAAAGCTCCATTTCCCTTATTGAACACTCCTTTATCAGGTCATTAAGCTCACTCTTTAACAAACTAATTTTTTCATTAACATTATTTTTCTTGTTACATTTTTTATTCAAAAAGGCAATTTCGGATTGTAAATCTTCTATTTTTAAATGCATGTTGGCTAGTTCAATGCTTGCATATTGTTTAAATGCTCGTATAAATCCTAATTCTAAATTAGAGCGCTCTAAATCTAATTCTCCCTTAATTTTTCTAGCTTTAGCTTCTGATTTAAAAGTTTGGGCTACAAGGTGTTCAAAAGTATCTTCACTAATTGTTACTCTAGAATTATCACCAACAGAAGTTTCCCCACTATCCCATTTTTGTCTCATTCTCCATACATTTACTCTAGAAACTCCCAGTTTCGATGCTATTTCTTTATCATCCAATAATCCTTCTCTAAAGTACGCAACATAATCATCAAAAGAACGTTTAACTTTTTTCAAAAAATTTCTCTAAAGTAACAAAATTAACAAATTGTTACTCTAAATAGTAAAGCAATTTGTTAATTTATTAACACAAACTGTTAACTTCTTTATACCTATTGACGGGTGTTTAATATTTATTGGCTTTTATTGATTAAAAATATCAGTTTATTAAAGTTAATTTTCCATTTTCATCCGGTCCATAGATTTCTATTATTTCTATATTAATAATGCCTTCTTGAACTTCAAAAAACTTTAATTTTAATAAATATTGTGTATTTTTTGTAAGTTTATTAATAATATTTTTAATATCTTTGCTTTCACGGTTTTTAACCTTAAATACAACTCCTCCGTCAAGATCTCTACTATGAGGATTATTCCGAAACTTTAAATTTGAGGCTTTAATCTCGTAAAAATATCCTTCAAAATAAATTATGTCATTATTTTTAATGTCGCCTTTCTCTTCAAAAGAATAACGAATACTTTGTATAGAAAATGGATTATTTTTAACACGTCCATGGGATTTCTCATATTCCATTTTCTTTTTCTTTACTTTATTTTCAATTATTTCTAAACTTTCTTGTTGAAATTTATATTGTTTAATACTTTGATTGTTAACTCTAACTAAATAATATACGGGTATATGATCTATATAATCCATATTTTGATATCGCAAAAAAATATAACCATATTTATCAAAATCTTTCGTGACAAGTTCATGATTTTGTAAAATTCTGATCATAGTTTGCTTTTCAAATAAATATAGATATGTAGAATGAATATTGTGTTCATATTCTTTGGCAAATTCATCTAAATTAAATTTGTAAATTTTAGATATGTTGCCTCTATAGTATTCATACTCTTCTTTAGATAATTCTTTTTCGGTCAATTCCTCTTTCAATTTGTAGTCTTCTGTGATTGATTTAACTGGCTCTTCTTCAAATATCAATGCTAATAAAAAACATGATTGAAATAATATTATTATAGGAATAAAAAAGTATAAATTAAATTTTGTTTGATAAGTTGGTTTAAATGCAATAAAACAACTTATTTTTTGGTAATTTACGCTTTTGAAAACCATTTTTATTCTTTTTTATCTTCTCTAAAATCTTCTATACTATTGTTAAGTTCTTCTTCAATCTTTTTAAGTGCACCCTCTATTATTCCACTTGACATATCACTAGTATCAGTATCATTAGAATAACTTACATTTAAACCTAAATCTTTAGCTTCTTTCCAAGCTTGTTGCCCACCGCCCCTTTGATTTCCAACTTGTGCACCATAAGTTTCTCCAGTTGCACTATCAACTTGCCTTTTATACCCTTCAAATTTTGTCTTAGCATCTTCTAAAGCCTTTTTTCTTTTCTCTTTTTTATCTTTTAAAGTTTTCTCAAGTTCTTTTAATTCCTTTTCAAGTTTTTCTTTATCTTCTTTTTTATCTTTAAGTTTATCTTCTAATTCTTTTTCTAATTTCTCTAATTCTTCTTCATAACCAGAATATGTTCCAAGAGTAGTTTTATCATCAGTTTTTTCTATTTTCTTCTTTAAATCCTCTAATTTTTTCTCTAATTCTTCTACTTTTTGATTTTTGTGATTTTCATTATTAACATCTTGACCTACTTGTTCTTGAACTTGCCCTTGTGGCTCATCAGCTTGCATTAATTCTTCTTTAACTTTTGAAGAAACTTCTGATCCGAGCTTTTTAATGCCTTCAGTCAACTCTTCTTTTTTTGTATCTAAAAATCCCTTAACTTGTTGTTTTGCACTTTCCACTGAACTTTCTAAATCTTTACTACTTGCATAATTCTTGCAAGAACTTATCAATGCAAAAACAGCACAAATAATAAACATTTCTATCTTTTTATTCATAAGTTACTCCTACTCCATAAGCCTCAAAGATAATGCAACCTCCAATAAATTCAATTTTTTAAAGATTTAACTAATTGATTTTGTTACATTTTGCGTTACAAAGTAACAAAATTAAAATGTAATTTTAACCAACTCCCAAAAATCTCTTCATTGCAAATGTTATACTCATTTCAAAAGACTACAAAACACATACAAATCAAATTTCAGAGTCTTTGCTATATATCAGTTAAAGTATAGTATCTTTCTTGGGTGCACCCCTTAGAAATCGACACTTCTGTTTATTACAGCTACTCTACAGCACGGATTTTGCTTGCAATGAGAGATACCAAAATTTGACTAAAATTTTACGTTTTTGATAAAATATAAATTGCAATTTTTATCTATTTTTATTACTTTTACTTAATTTAAAAGTAACACTTATAAGGAGAGGATATTATGGACTTTAATAATTATCTTAATTTAAATAAAGACACTTCGGATTTTTTCCTCAAACTCATAAAAGATTATCAAAAAGTAATAGATGAAAACAAAATTCTAAAAAATACCATAAAAAATTCATCTAAAACTAAAAAAGAAAATCTAAAACCCAGTCTTAAGTTTTATATAACTCCAAAAACTAGAAAACTAATTGAAAAATGTATCAAACAATTAAAACAAATTGATCCAATATCTGGTTGGTTTGTATATTTACTTTTAATAAGTGGATGTAGGGGCACTGAAATTCAAAAAGTAAAAATGCAAGATATTACCCAGTTATCAAACAAAACTGGTGAAATTTATTACAATATAAAAGTAAATGTAGCAAAAAAAAGAAGTATCACTTGTATTAGAGAAATTGTCATTGACGCTAATGAATTTGCGGCTATTGAAATAGCGCACAAAAATCATTTTGAAGAAAAAAATCTTGATACTAGAAGAACTTATCTTTTCCAAAAAACCAAACATAAGTTTAAAGATAATCAAATTGATATTACTCATATTTCTAAAAAATTCAAAAATCTTCTTAAAAAATCGGGATTTAAGGTAAATAAATCACTCCATTTATGTAGAAATTTATTTATTTCAAATTTAAAATCTAATGGCTACAATTCTTTCCAAATTAAAGAACTTATGAAATATTCTTCAACTCATGAAATTGATAATATCTACGGACTCTCTTCTGCTAACAAAATTCAGGCTTATAAGTGCATCAAAAATGGCTTAAAGCTGTAGCAAGACTATCTAAGTTTAAATATGCGCTTTGAAGTTACTTTAAATAGTTTTCCATTAAGCTTTAAATCAAGTGAATCATATAATATTTCTTTCTCTTTTGTAGCAATAAAGTGTGACCCATTAACACCCTCAATTTTAACTTCACTTATTTCAAATTCATTAGCAGCCACAAAGTAATTGGAAGATTCATATCTAACACTAGTTCTAATTCCATAATAATTAAGTATCATACAAGGATCATTAATAAAACAATTTTTCTTGATGTACCCGAGTCCTAAAAATCTGCGATACGCCACATTTATTCCAAAAGCATTAAATTCAATATTCTTCAACAAACTTGTATAATAATGCAAGCATAAAAAATAACACCCCCATCTTTGTATCTCTCCAAGTAAACTCCTATTTTTTTGTTTTATTTTACTAATAAGCATTAATTAATCCTCCAATGTTAAATATTTTTTTTTAATTTTTTTAGTGCCCCCATTCAAAAGGGGACACTATTTGCATACGACATATTGCTCATATTGCTAGGCAAGTAAAATTTATTATTTGTTGTCGAAAGTTCCGTAAATCTATCTGCTATTGCCCTTTTCTTATGATCGTAATTGAACACAAATTGCTTGAATCTGTAATTTACATGATTCATTAGTGGATATTTATCTAAAATTTCATTAATTTTAATTTTGAGTAGTTCTTTAATGGGTTTTTCTCTCCTTTTGTTTTCATTTTGAATTTTATCTAGTTCTGATTTTAGATTGTCAATCTCAATCAGCTTACACTCAAGATTAGCAGCAGACTCTTCGGTTTTAATCTCAAGGTCAGTGCACTCAACATACTCTACAAATTCATTTATCCAATCAAACTCAACTCCAGATCGATAAAACTCACTCTTTACTACCAACTCCTCAATCTCTTCAATGAACTTAATAAACGTATCATTATCATAATCACTTGCAATTAATAAATTAGCCCCATTCTTTTCAATAATTTCGTTTCTTACGTTGAAAACTTCCCATTCACATTTTTGAACAAATTCTAAAACTTTTGATATCAAAGAGTTATTTCTTTTTATCTTACAGTTAACCGGTGCAGCGTCTATTAAAAAGAATAAATTACAATACTCAAGTCCAGTACATGCTAGCTGCATTTGTGCTTGCACATAGTATTTGAAAAAATACTTGCTACTTAAAAAATTGCCATTTTTATTGTACTCGGCTATAGCACTACTCATATAATTAGAATCACTACTCTTAATCTCTAAAAGCTCTATATCGCCATCCTTATTTATAAACCATCCATCAATTGTTGAGCCTACTAAAGTTGTAAAACCATCCATTTTTTTGAAATAATTATATTTATCAACACCGTTGGCATATTTATTTTTATACAAAACATCAATATTATCACCGTGAGCTTTAACAAACTCTCTAAATCCTAGATTTTCCAACTCTTTACCCTTGAGCATATACAAATTCTCTTCAAAAGGCATACTCATACCAAAATATTTAAGCACTCTGTTTATCATCAAGTCTTTAAGTCCAGCTCCACCAATCAGAACAGTACCCACTTCACTAGCTCCATATTTATTGAGTTTGTTTCTCTGCACGCTAAAATCAATATTTCGATTAAACTTAAAACATTCTTGACTGCTTATTCCTGGTAATTTTTTGCCTATCTTGCTTAATTTGCTTTTTTCTTTAATGGGAGAGGATTTTTCCTCAAATATTTCACAACCAATAAAACTTTGTTGCTCAAAATTCATCATGTTGGATACTCCGTTTTGCATATTATCTTGAATATTTAAATTATTATTTTTGTGTGACACATTGTTCATAATGTACTCCTTATTATTGATTAATAATCATTATATAGCAAAAACTATTTTTACCAAGTTTTTTACAAAAATTTTTGCAAAAAAAGTGGGACTTAACGAAATTCTTTTATTAGAAAATCTGTTAAGTCCCAACCTAATTAAATTGATTTTTGATTTATGATACTAACATTTTTTTAGCTATACCTATTATATAATAGTATATGTTTTTGTCAACTTTTACACAAAATTTCTTGTAAATAAAAATATGGAGAATTTATAGAAAATCTCTTACGAAAGAAATTCTATAAATTCCCACTAATGATTTTTGGAAAATTCTAAATAATTAACCTTCGTTGGTGTTTATGCAATCAACGTTATTTGACAATAATATAACAAAAATAGTTGTTGTCAATTTATTTGTAAAACTTTTTGTAAAAAAACAGTGGGAACTTTATTAAAATCTCTTAACAAGAGATTTTAATAAAGTCAAGGGTTTAGCAGAATTTATTATAAAAATAATTCTACTAATTAATCATAATTCAATTTAGAATTAAAATCAATTTGTTTTTTTACCAAAAAAAGAACTTATTTAAATTTTTTTGTTATAAAATTCAAATGAGTTCTAATTTAAAACAAATCTAAAATATAATATTACTTTTTAGTCATGTTTATTAGAAAAATAACATTCTTCTTAAAAAGTAAATTGTGCATTATCTTATTATTTAATGAATTGTAAATATTTCATAAATAAAGCATTTAAAATTGGTCCAAGAATTGCTGCTGTTAGTATCATGAGATGTATCATTCTATTACCCATATTAAGATCTTTTCGTAAATTTTTTACTTCATTGTCTATTTTAAAATTTAAATTCTTTTCTACATTATCTATTTTAACGTCTAAATTAGATATATCTTTTCGTAAATTTTTTTCTACAAAATCTATCTTGGTATTTACACTATCTATCTTGGTATTTAAATTCTTTTCTACATTATCTATTTTAACGTCTAAATTAGATATATCTTTTCGTAAATTCTTTTCTACAAAATCTATCTTGGTATTTACACTATCTATCTTGGTATTTAAATTCTTTTCTACATTATCTATTTTAACGTCTAAATTAGATATATCTTTTCGTAAATTCTTTTCTACAAAATCTATCTTGGTATTTACACTATCTATCTTGGTATTTAAATTCTTTTCTACATTAATTATTTTCTCTTTTAAATATTCAAAGTTGTAATTATCATTATGAAGAAAAACAAAATCTATTGCCTCCTCACTAAACCCTATGTTTAAAAATTCATTTTTTATACTTTCTATATTGTATGTTCTATATGCTAAATTGTTCATAAAATTCTCTTATTACCCTTTTAATTGTTTATACCTTTTTAAAAGTTTATTAACTAAATCTCTTTGACTTTCAAAAAGTTCATCTAATAAAAACCCCGTAAATTTAGCATTACTTTTGTAAAAATCATAACTTTCCTTACTTTTAAGTTGAAATCTTAACGGCTTTATTGGGTTTTGTTTAGATTTTTTAACTGTATCTGAATTACTATTCCTTAAAAAGATTATAGTTTCTTTAATTCCATTTTCTAATAAAAAAAGTTCTTCTATGACACCATTTTCTATAGCTGATGCTATCTTTAAATATTCGTAAGTTTGACTTTTAGCTAACTTATAATTTTTTATAAAAGCATCAAAAGTTTTATAACCATCAAGCTTGTAGTATTCATTATCTTTTATTTCTTTTAAAATCTTCATACTTTCTATCTTATTATAAATTTCCTTTTGGAAATTAGATTTTAAACGTTCTTTTAATAAATTATAATGTTTTAATATTTCATCCTTGCTATTTAATTCCTTTTTTATTTCTTTTTTTGATATTACCCTATCATTTATTTTTATTCCTGCATCCATAATTAAACTCCTATGATTTTTGTTAAGTAAATTCATCCAACTATCGGACAAATTTCATATTTTTGAAATAAACTTATTTAAAACGTTAATATACTCCTTTATATAATCTCTGTCTAGATCAAATCTATCGTTTTTTGCTATTCTTCTATTCAAATCTTCACGCTCTGATATTATCCCTAAAAATTTTTCTTTTTTTTGCAACATTTCTAATAAATCTTTGTGCGTTTTATTTTTTTTAAATTTTGTTACAAATAAAAATATTTTTGGCTTCAACTTTAATTTATCTGTAAAAAATTCCAAGAGCTGTAAACTCTCAATAGTCCATTTTTCTGCAGTCATTGGCACTATGACATGTTTACTAACAACTAAAGCATTGGATAATGTTGAATCCAAATGAGGATTGGTATCAAGGATTATAAAATCATATTTAAATTTTAAATATTTGAAACTATCTTTCAGTCTATGTTCCTTATAAGGCAGAGGTTCTTCGCTAAAGGTATGCAAACTTAAGTAGCTTGGTAACAAGTCAAATCCATTGTCAACATTAATAATTGCATCATTTACTAATTGATTTCCTTTTAAAACCTCATATATATTTTTCTCAAGCAAATCAAATTCACTTTCTATTATTTTTTTATAAAAATAACTAGTAACTGAGGCTTGAGTGTCCATATCTATTAAAAGCACTTTATTATCTTTTGCAAGTAATGTTGCAAGTATAATAGCACTTGTGCTTTTACCAACACCACCTTTAATTGACGCGATTGTAATTATTTTAGGTTTTTTATTATCCATTTTGTTAGTGGTCCTTGTTCGGGGTATTTTTTCCCATAAAATTCATATATCTGTTTTTCTAAATCTGTAAACATACTAAATAATATCTTATTGTAGTGATTATTCATTCTTTCTTTATATAATAAGCGGTATAATCCCTTGAAATAAAAAAACACGCTGCCTGCTTTAAATCTAACTTCCATATAATATGCCCTTGCAAAGCCGTAGGATTTTCTAGTTCCGTTTTTTTCATACTTTATAATTGCCTTTTTTATTGGTTTTCTAAAGCCGTAATAAATTCCTAAAAATTTATCCCCTTCTTTAATAGGGTATAAATGTGTTTCTTCAACAATTCTTTCTCCATTAAATAAGGCCCTCAGTGATACTCGGAATTCATTTTTTTTCTTTTTTTTATTCTCATAAACTCCAAATTTATAAACGTCCATCATTATTTTTGTATGGTACATTGCTTTACCATTTTCTTTTTGAATCAAAATAAACCGTTCTTTATTTTTGCACTCAACTTTACATTTACCTTTTTTTATTGGCTCGGGTGCAGTTTCCATATTTAATCCTTATATAACTTTTTTACTAAATTCTTCTATCGTTAAAGAATTTCTTATTATCTCTAATAAATCATTATAATACGTGTTAAATACTTTATTGTATTCTAATTTCTTTTTACTACTTAAATAGGCTTTTACAATTGGTTTTAGTACTTCAATATTTGTCGTATTGTTTAGTCGCTCAATAAGTATATTGAAAGTGTTTATCTTCAAATTCTCATAATTTTTTGAAGAATTTTCTTTTTTTATCTCAATTATTTTTTCTAATTTGAGAGTTATTTTGCTTAAATCGTTATATTTTTGATGTTCAATTATAAAATGGGGCTTATTTTTGTAGTTTTCATATATTTTTTTAAATTCTGTTTCCAATTGTTTTGGATTATATCCGTTTTTTTCTAATTGTTTTTTAGTATTTTCTAGAATTTCTTTTAATTTGTTTTGCTTTTCTTTGAAAGAAATTTTGTTAAAATGTATATTTTTACTTTTTGTTGTTTTAATTTCAAATCTTTTTAAAGCTTTAATTAGTTCAATTTTTTTATCTTTACTAATATCTAAGTTTAATAAAACTAGAAGAAATTCTTTATTTTTAAAGTTACATTTATTGTAATAGTTTATTACTTGAAAATTTTCTATCTGCTTATTTCTTTCTTCTTTTTTATTATTATTTTTATTACTTAAACACTCCTTAAAATCTACACTCCTATTTTTAATAAATCTCTCTTTAAGGCCTATTTTAACCCTTTTTTCAAATCTTGATTGTTTTTTTTCTTCAAAGAATTTGTTTATCTTAAAGTAACACTCTTTTTTTGAAAAATTAAGTTGATAGTATATTTCAGTCCCACAATTTACTCCCATGTGTTTGTGATAATTAGTTGTGACTTTAAATTTTTTTTCTAATTCGTAAAGATAATTTTGCAGTGTTTTTAGCTTAACGGGCGCCAGACCATTTCGTTTTAGGTTTTTATTAAAGTAATAGAGTATGTTGCTTTGTGTATATTTCTTATATGTGGTGTTTATGTATTCTAGTGTTGAAATAAGAACAATTAATTTGTGCTGGTGTTTATTGTAGCAATTTGTGCTTTTTTTATTGGTTAAAACTTCTGTCATTTTAAGTTTTCTCCTTCTTATTGATATTAATAATTAATATTATAATGCAAAATTTTGATTTAAAAGTAAAGACTTTTCTAAAAAATATTAAATTTAATTATTAATTTTGTTAATTAAAGGCACTTTTTGTAATTTAAAGAAAATAATTTGATTTTAATGATAAGTTAGTCTATACTACAAGTATCGTGGTGAAACTTTTTATGGGTTTTCCTACCTTATTATTGAAATTTGCAAAAAATGTAATGTAAGGGTTTAGCTTAGTTCTTTGGTAAAGAGAATCTAGCTAAGCCCTCATTTTTTGTTGTAAGGCTTAAAATTGATTTTAATTTCAAATTGGGATACACTACAAATAACGTAGTTATTTGAACGTGTTTCAGTATGACTACCTTATTTTGTTAATTTACAAAAAAATAATTGAAAGGGCTTAGCTTAGTTCTTTTAGAAAGAGAATCTAGCTAAGCTCTATTTTTTTGCAAAAATTTTTGTAAAAAACTTGGTAAAAATAGTTTTTGCTATATAATGATTATTAATCAATAATAAGGAGTACATTATGAACAATGTGTCACACAAAAATAATAATTTAAATATTCAAGATATGCAAAATAATATTCAAGCAAAAATTCAATTCAGAAAAGATATGCAAACCCTAAGAATGAATTTGCCGGGTATTGACAAAAGTCTTATAAATAAAGGATATGGATACAAATATCAGAATTTCAATGACATAGTAGAAGAAATATACAACGTTATTAAAAAGCATAATTTGGAGCTTGATTTTGAGCAAAATCCAATTTCTAAAGAGGGTCAATACGGTATATTTGATTATATTAGGACCACATTCTACAGCACAAGTGCTGAGTATGAAGAGTCTTTTGATACACGAATTCATATAGATGGGTCTAAAAATAATTCAATACCACAACAAGTTGGCTCAGCTATTACTTATTTCAAAAGGTACGCTTTAGTGGGACATCTTAACATAAAAAGTGAAGTTGATACTGATGCAGCGCCTATTTACAATAATTATGAAAACAGAAATTCTATGCCCAACAAGCAAATTAATATTAATCAAGAACAAGAACAAAAAAAGGAACAAAAACAAGAGATTAATCAAATTCAAAAAAATAACACTATTCAAAATCAGAAAAAAGATATTAAGCAAGAACAAAAAAAAGATAGGTTTTATTATTATAGTGTTTTTAAAGAAGCGTTGTCTAATATAAAAAATTGGGTAAATAGCCCCACAACAAAAAATAATATAAACTCAATTATTCAAAAAATAAACTTTATTCAGAATATAGACCCCAATAATATTGATGATATCAAGAAAATTGAAGCCGATTTAATTGCGTATTTTGAGAAAAATAGTGATTTTAAGAGTATAAACTATTGGGCAGGGATTATAAAAGACTATTTCAAGAGAAATAATAGATTAAAGGATTTACAAGATTTTGAAAAGTTTATGTCGTTTAAGCAACCTATTTATGGTGCTAGCCCGCTAATATTCTTTAGTGTCTTGAAAAAAGATAAACAATTTGATTATATATTTGTAGCATAGCAATATGTTTAAAGCCCCCAAATAAGGGGGCTAGTATATTATTAATTGCCTTGTGCATCACATGTGCTACTTGAATTAGTTGTAAAATCATCTATACCGCCTTTAAGAGCCCCTTGAACCACTTGCTTGAAAGTAGTTTTCTGATTTTCTGCATTATCCCCAGTGCATTTATCAAGTTCACTTTTTATATGATTAAGTGCTGTTTTTATTTTACTTTCATCATATCCTAAAAATTTATCAAATTCTCCATCATCAGTTAAAGCGGTTTTTAACCAGTCAAGTTGTGTTTTTTGATCATCATCCAACTTTTCTCTAAGTAATTCTTCTTTAGATTTAGGCTTTTCTTTTTGTGTTTCTTGTTGGTCTAAATCACGCTTTTTTCTACCCTTTTGAAGTTGAGCATTATTTTTCTTAAAAGCATCATTATCACTAGAATTACAGCTATTTAGAACAAGTAAAAATAAACAAAATAATACATTGATAATTTTCATTTTTATTCCTTTTTTATTATTAACCACCATTGTTGCATGTACTATTTGTTTGATCTGTAAAATTATCTATACCCTCACCAAGCGCACCTTGAACCACGGTTTTGAAAGTATTTTTCTGTTGATCAGCATTATCTCCAGTACATTTATCAAGTTCACTTTTCATATGATCAAGCGCTGTTTTTATTTTACTTTCATCATATCCCAAGAATTTATCAAATTCTTCATCACCAGTTAAAGCGGTTTTTAACCAGTCAAGTTGTGTTTTTTGATCATCAGTTAGCTTTTCTCTAAGAAGTTCTTCTTTAGATTTAGGTTTTTCTTGTTGTGACTCTTTTTGTTCTAAATCACGTTTTTTTCTACTTTTTACTTGCTGAGTATGAGTATCATTAGAATTACAGCTATTTAGAACAAGTAAAAACAAACAAAATAATATATTTATAATTTTCATTATTACTCCTTTTTTTTATCTTCAGTACAATACATTAAGTTACAAAAAAGTTTATTCTTGTAAGTATATATCCTATTTTTTAAATATTACTAATTTATAAGGGTTAAAAAAGAGTGTTTAATAATTTCTGGTTTTAAGGGGAGTATTTAAAAATGAAAAATTATATATTATGAATTCTTGTTAAGTTTTATTTGAAAAACCGAGTAATTAGCGATAGAACAACGGTTGTTATGATAGATATAGCAATAGGGACTACTACTATTGCTGCAATAGTTATTATTCTATTGCTCACCTTTAGTTTTTCTGATAATAACTGATTGTTAATATCCATTTTTTCTAATAAAATTTGATTGTTAATTTGAATATCTTTTTTCAGATCTTGTGCCAAAGTAGACATATCTCTTTTTAGATCTTGTGCCAAAGTAGACATATCTTTTTTCAGATCTTGTGCCAAAGTAGACATATCTTTTTTTAGATCTTGTGCCAAAGTAGACATATCTTTTTTCAGATCTTGTGCCAAAGTAGACATATCTTTTTGTAAATTCTTCTCTACAGTATCTATCTTAAACTCAAGATTATCAAACTTTAAACCAAATTGTTTTTCTAAATTTTCTAAATCTCTATACGTGAGTTCATTGTGATAATATCTTTTAGATAAATCTTGTGCTATTAATTGTTCCATTCCCAATCTTATAAATTCGTTATATATTTGTTCTTCACTTACAGTATTTGTTAGCACGGGTTTCATAATATTTTTCCTTTATAGTTCTATTGTACACTATTTTGGGTTAATAGGGGTTGTCTATTAACAATATAAAGTATAATTTCTTGCAAGAAAAAACTTTTTGTAATTTACATTTTTAATCTTGAATACTGATTATAGACTTTTTTTGCTATGGGTTTTGTTTTTTGAATGTACTCTAAAAGTAGTTTGATATTATGTTTTACTGAAGTCATTGTGTGTTCGTCTTTTAGTGTTGATAAATCTGGATAAGTAAATTCTGGATAATTTGGATCATTAACTTTAACTTTTGTTTTAGCTAAAAATGTTACAAGGTACATAACATAATCTGATAATTGAGCCTCATATTTAGCTAAAGCGCCTAGTGTTTTAATAATTGGTGGTTTTGGCTCATCAGGTAGGCTAGCAATGGTACTACAACATAGTAGTAAAGTAAGTAATAAGTAGCTTACTAGTTTAAGCATTATCACCCCTTTTAAGTATATTTACGTATTCCCGCATGATTTTGTTGCGTTTTGCTTTTAATGAGGAGATAATTTTATTACTTTTACTGCTAGAGATAGCTTCTATTATCTCAAGATTGTATTTTAAGATATCTTGTATTTCTTCAAATATTTTCGTTGATTCGGCCGTTTCCATAGATTTTAATGTTCCAATATATGTTTTATAGAAAAAATCTATTACCCTATTAAAAGTATTAATGTAATTATGATCTATGTTTGTATCAGTTTTAGCTATGTTAGTTAAGTTGGATAGTAAATTAAGTCCTAAACCAATAGTGTTATTTTGCATTATTTGTTCTTTCCTTATAGATAGGTTTTCCTTCTTGATTGAATTTTAGATTATTAGATATTTTTAGATTTTTTTCATCAGAATTAACTAGATCAATACATTGATTGATTTTCTCATTTATTGGGGCCAGTGTTTTTAATATTGTTGGAGTTAATGCACTTTCAAGTCTTTCCATATTTGCTGTATATATTAATTGATAATGAGAATATAGTTCATAAACCAAAAAGAATCCCTTATGTGCCATTTCATCAAATTCATCTTCAAATTTAGAAAATATATCAATAAGGTTTGATAAAGACGTAAGTCCAAGCTCAACATTATCTTTAGATAATTTCATAAATTAATCTCGTTTTTTAATATGATTGTTGCCATTTCCATTTTTAAAAATCTTGCCTATTGCTATAGATAATATGTCTTTTAGCAACGGCTTGAGAAGAATTAACACCCCTAAAACTATTACTGTTACAAAAATCATTACGGCTATTAGTTTAATTTCATTTAGATTAATAAGAAGTTCGGTTATTTTAATATCCATTTTTCAATCCCTCATTTTAATTTTTGATATATATATTATATATCAAAACTGTAATTTTTGCTAAAAAATTTTACAGCTTTAATAGAACTGGGACGTTCACCCATCTTTTTTGGACATACCATCCTTTGTACAGTGAGATTACACCAGTGAAAGTTTCGCTTGAAAAAACTAAATTTCGGTTATTTGTACTATCAGGTTCATCTGAATATCTTAGATATAAGGATCTACCTTCTCCTTTGTTTTGATCTATGTCAAGTTCTATATCAAGATAAATGGGGGTATCGTCATAGCTTTTATAAAAAATAAGAGTTGCACCTCTTGATTGGTCCAAATCTACTTGCAGTCTTTGATTTTTGTAGTCAGACGGATACAGTATGGTGTCAACAGGAGTGCTCAGATAAGCACTAAAGTCTGACGGCACCCCAAGGAACTGTTTTGGAACAGGTGTTTTTTGAATAGTTGAAGAAGACATTATCAAAAGATCGTCATATTTAGATAGAGTGGCTGATGATATGCTACTTGTTAGGCGCGATTTAATTTTGCTAAAAAGGTTAGAAAGCTTATCAGAATCATTGCCAATTAGCTTGTCTATTACTTTAGCGTAAATTTTTTTTACAAACTCTTCATCAGCTGCAAGTTCAGTAGCGATTGTGGACTTAATTATCTCTTTAAACTCGCCCAGCTCTTCCCCTTTAAATGTTTGATGGTTTACGGTTTTCAAAAAGTTTTTAAAGGTGATAGCGTTGCTACTTGCAACTCCATCATCAAGTAGTAAAAGATCAGTGTTTTTAACAGTCGTAACCTTATTTAAATCTTTGATTTGGACTGTTTCTTCCTCATCAATTAATAATTTTTCTTCTTCTCCAGCCATATAACCTCCTTAATTGTTAAAAGTAATAATATTGTTACCAGTTTCATTATTAATTTTGAGAACTCTACCAATAGGAATAATCCCCTTTATAAAAGCATAAATTGAATGATCATAGCCTTTGGGAAGTGAGTTGAATACTAAAGCCTTTTTAGATGCAGCGTATCCTTTTTTCTTTTCTCTAATTAGTATCTTTTTAGGCCTTTTCCCTTTTGCAGTACTGGGTGTAATGAATGCAGTAAAGTTTGTCTTTATTGCCCCTTTTAAAGAGATATCAATAACACCAGCTTCAGGTGTAGTAACTGAAATATCCACATTCAAAAAAGCCTTAAAAATCAGTCTAAATGACTCGTCAGTGCCAATATGACGTAAAGCAAAAATCACACTATTGATATTGCTTGTAATACTTTGTAGAGTTTGAGTTTTTGCATAAAAAATTGATAAGACTTGAGATATCCATATGGCAATATATCTTGATTTTATATTTTCTTTTGCATCAATGGATATGAAATTGGAATTAAGTGCTTTAAGCTCATTAAGAAGTTTTTGTGCGTACTCAGTTTCTGTACTTATAAATTTTTGAACTTCAGTGGTTTTTAAAAAATTAGGTATTTTCATACTTTTTAAGTATCAATGTCAATAAGTAGTCGATCAGTTGTATTGAAAAGCAGCATTGTATCATCAGTGATAGCAATATCTTGATTTGTTTGTAAATCGCCATCACTGATTTTTGAGATACTTTCAGTGTCTGTATCTTTAACACAAACTTTAATTTCCATAAACTTAATCCCTTTTACTTCATTGACTGGAGCAAAAAAGTCTTGATATTCAAAGCTAATGCCCATATCAGAATAGTTATTTGAAATAATCCTAGAATATATGTTTCTAATTTGAGAGTCTATGTTTAAGTAGAGATAGTTTTTAAGATCAAGTTTGTACTTTACTTTCATATAAACATATTTTCTTTTTCCCAGTGATATTTTGTAGGATTTAAGTTGCCCGGTTGGGTTGAGTCCATCAATTTCTATGTCTCCATCAAGTAAAGTACCACTAGGAGTTGTTAGATATAATGTTTCCCAAAGTTTAGCTTTAAATTCAGGATTGTTAATATTAGTCTTAGCAGTGTCTAATAAATCTTCTTTAAGAATTAGATATATATTAGCTTTACCAGCTGAACTTTTAATATTAGCGTGTTCCACTCCATTAAGATTAAGTAAAGCAGCTCGAACTGCGTTGTAAGTTGTGCTTTTAGAGGAAATATGTTCTTCAATTGCAGTCCAATAAGTACCACCCGGTTTCATTTTAGAAAAAAAGAGATTAAGCTCATTAATTATTTCTTCTTCAATTAATGCTAAAGAAGATGCAATAATGTTGTAAATCGAGCTATTACTATCATCAATGTTAATTCCATAATTTATGCGTAAGTATTCTCTTTTGGATCGTACTATATCCCCAATTGTGCGCTTTAGAATACCAAAATCAGAATCAAAAACAATACTCATAAAGTAAACTCCATATTCAAAACATCACCAGAGAAAAAAAAGGATATATTTGCTTTACGGTCTTGTATTGCAATTGAAATATTGATTATATCTAAGTTAAGATCTTTAGATATTTCATAAAAATAGTTTTTTACAGCTTGAAGATTATTAATTTTTAAAAGTTTCAAAAGCAAGAAATAGTCCAGGCCCCAATTAGGAGCATAGCTTAAACTACCCCTTAAGGTTTTTAGGAATATAAATAATTTTTGTTTTTGCTCGTCAATTCCATCAACAAGCGAAAAATCATTATTAAATACCAATTCAAAATTATTTCCAATTCTTAAATCCATACTAATAATTATACCATATTTAGCAAAAATTACTTAAACAAACTGTTGATATTAGCAGAAATTCTAGCGGTCACCGCTTGTAATGCTGGATAGTTAATAGTTGTTTTTTTGTCTCCTATGATAGTTATACCGTTGATAGCACTTACAATACTTTCCAGGATTTCTTTCAAGCTAGTTGTTTGGTTGACTATTTCAATTCTACTATTTGCTTTAATCTTAACAGTATCAGAAATTAAATTTAAAGTTTTTGGACTAATTGCGCTAAGTATGTAAAAATGATGTTTGTCGAAATGAATATCGTCATTTTTATCAAAAATGTTAACGCTTGATTGAAGTAGTAAAACAGAATCGCCTTTTGATAGTTCAAAATTGATATTAGATATATTTTTTGTGTGAATTTCTAAGTCTTCAAATTCTGGTATTATAACTACAGCTTCTTGTGTTTGCTGTTTAAATTCCTTTACAGTGCCAAGTCGAGTTATGAAAATATTTGAATAAATCCAATTTTTTACGTCTTCTTGTGTTAATGTATTTCCATAAATACGCTTGTTCATTTTGTAAATTATATGCTCTAAGTCCATTTTACCCCCTTTATTATCTCATTGGTGCAAAATTAGAGGCGTCATATAGCTTAAGTGATAATGAACAATCTCCTGTATTGCTAAGCCCCGCACTTGTTTCTTGTATGGTATTTTTTATAATGTTCCCTAGTCCGTCTATAAATGAAACTTTATCACCAACTCTTAGTTTATGTGTATAAAATATTTTAGCGTTCCAATATATACGCCTTGTCTTAAATTCATGCTCGATATCAACTTCTTGTTGTGGTATAAATTCAAGCCCATAATCTTCTAATGCCTCATAGTGGGTATTTTCACCTTCCTGTTCGTAATTAGTAAATACGAAATTGCATTCAATTTCGTAATCATGATAGCCAGTATCAGTTATTACGTTATGAACGTATTTTCCTTTTATTATTTTTTCAATAAACTCTTTTGGAGTTGAGGCATAAATATTTTTGTCGATTACTTTAAGTTTATCTTTATCATTCATGTTAATGATATTGCGATTAGGAAATACAGACTCTATCGCATCTTGCACCGTCATGCCCTTAAAGTTTTTACCCACTTTTCCCTCTTTGTCCTTCAATTTGCGATTGAAGAAGTTGCTATTAGTTAATAATTTAACTTCGAGCTCGACACTAAAATCTCCACCAGGATAATCAGTGCTCATGGGGTGCTCTAAAGTGCCCGCCATTATAAAATCAAATTTTTTCTCATGAGCAAATTTCTTATAATATATTTTTACTATATCTCCAAATTTTATGTGGTCGGTAAAGTCTAGTGGCAAGTTCCAAAGTACAATTTTTGCTTGTTTGGAACTTACAGTATTTAAGTCTGCTGATAATCTATTAAATATGGAAATATCAACATGAATTCTGTCTTGTGTATTGATTATAATTTTAGGAATTTTTTTCGGAAAAGGAGTTCCATCAGTTGATTTTTTTGATTCATCTACATTGTAAAACTCAATTTTAAAATCATAACTTAGTAGTACTGTTTTAGAATCATGAGTTACTAACATATATTATCCTTTATATTTTTCTAATTTAAATGTTTTCACTACCTCCATTGACAGACTAACTTCAACTTCATCGATGAAGGGAGTGTCCTTAAACGAAAGATTTGTAATTATAGCTAATTCTTTAAATCCAAAAGTTGGACTGTAGATAGTAAAAGGAACTTGAGCCTGCAGTCTATTGGATAGTTGTTCTTTTACAAGGTGAGAGTCAAAGCGGAACAAAAAATTCTCAAAAACAGTGGTTTTAAATATTGAAAGCATATGTTTGTACATAGAAGTTAATATCCCACCACTTAATGAGATATGTTCTCCTGTCATTACGGGGTTGTAGCTTACATATTGCGCTTTTCTATCATAATAGTTGATAACTGGTCGTTTAGAATAACTAGTATTATAAGACCGTGAGATTAGCTGGGTTTTTGGTTTTATAAAAAACAATTGTGGCACATATCCAAAACCTCTAAAATCTGGTCGTGGGTATAGCAATAAAAAGTTATCTGCTCCAAAAAGAGCAAGTAGTTGAGTCCCTATATCTTTTATTAATTGAGAAGTCTCTTCACACGACATTTCCCCTTCTTTTTTATTTTCGCAATTGTCACTATTTGCATTTATAATACCCGTAGAATCCTCTTTTTCTGCAGGCGATATTGTTTTATTATTAATAATATTTTTATTGTTAATGTCCATAAGTAATTACCTTTTACTACAACTTAATTCCAACAAGCCCTGCCAATAACTTCAGAGCGGCATATGCGACTTTTGCCGCCCCTGAAGATAATCCAGATAATGAGCCTATTGCACTTTGGAACGCATTGGAAATTGCAGAACCTATAGAACTTGCAACACTTGTAGCCATTTTGCTTATAATTCCGGTAATGCCCCCTGTATTATATGTTTTTATTAAGTCTTCGACCCAATCAATTATTCTTGAAGCACCCTCAAGCACCGGTTGCATACCCGCAGCAGTCACATTCATAAGAGATTGTTCAAGTTTGGTTAAATTGCTATCAATCTTTTCTTTCTCATCAGAAAATTTTGTAAGGCCGAAACTTGCGTAATCACGATGCATTTCTGCAAGTTTCTTAAATCTAAAGTTATAATCATTGCCCCGAGCGTCTCTTTCATAGTTATCTTTTGCTTGTACCGTATATTTTTCGCCTTTTATTGTGCCCTCCATTGTATTATAAAGGTTCCCATATCCTCTAATATGCGCGTCAACAAGTGCTGCAGCCTCTTTCATGCTAGCATGACCGCTAGATACAAGATCGGCCATCATTTCCCCCGTAAGTTTTAATCTCTCTGGAGTCAATTGTTTCATACTTGTTAGAGTGCCCTTAATAAGAGAAAATTGCCGCAGAAACTCTTCTTTTTCTAAGTCACGCTCAAATCCTTTCCTATTATTAAGAATTCCCCCGGTAATATTCCCTTCCTTATCTTTAGTTCCCATAAATAATGCCCGTTGTTTTTCTGTATAAAATGCGCTATTGAGGTGTTGTGCTTTTTTCTGTTGAGAAATTGCTTCAACTGATTTTTTAATCCAGCCGAACACAAAACCAAAAATCCCACCACTTACTCTACTAACAGCGTTGCCAATAACAGTTCCTAGAGCGCTACCTATAGCAATTTTGGCAACAAGTCCTTTCCCTTGAGAAGCCGCTAGCATTTTACTTTTTGCTTTTGATTCTTTTGCAAGCTCTTTATACTCAAGGCGCCTTTTATCTCTATCAGACATTAAAGACCTTTTGAAAGCTTCTTTTCGAGCTTTTTCAAAACCCATGCCTTGTTTCATAAGCTTTTTAGTTTGTGTAAGTCTATATTTCTCAACACGCTCTCTTAAGCTTTCAAATTTAGTTTGTTTGCTTAATTCTTTTTTCTTATCCGACAAATTACTTTTTACAATATCTTTAGTACTACCCAAACTAGATTTTTTAGGCTTAAGATATTTTTCCATTTTGGTAATATCTTGTTCGATAGCTTTTTTTGTTGCTGCATGATCAAGAACGCCCTTAAATTTAATGGTGAATTTGTCGCTCATTAATCCCTCATTTACTTAAAATTAATTCATACAATTCTTTTTCTAATTTAAGATCAGCAATACGGTTAACTTCTAAAAGCTCATCATAAGGCATTTTCTTAACATCATCGTATGAGCAAATATTCATAATTACTGGAAAATAGTATTTATCGTTTTTTATCTCTTCAATCAAGTTGAAATACTTTTTTCTAGTCTCATTAAGACTTGCAATAGCTTTGTCAATATCTTTATTTATTTTCCTCATTTAGCAACTAGTTCATTAGAATTTGATGTAAGTGAAGCAGCTACTTTTTCATAATCAAAATTATCATCGATATAATCAAAAGTAACAAAATCGCCAACATTATTTTCGTATTCACTCAAATATGCTAAAGCGGGTTTTTTAAGGTCATTATCTGCGTGAAAAGTATTGAATTGCGCGGTGTAGATAATAGCAACAAGATAGTCCTTATAATAAGAGATAAATTCTCTATTTGCATCTAGAATTACATAAAATTCGTCTAAAAACTTTGGACTTATCATTAAGCTTGTAATTTCTCTTAAGTATTTAACTTCATTAAGCTTATAAATAGCGTCGCTTTGATTAAATCCTAGTACTCTATCCCATTCGTAGACTGGTAATACTCTAAGTGGGTATTCATAGGTTTTATTTTTGGTTAAAATTTTCATTTTATATCTCATTATCATGGAAAGATTCTCCTTTTAGCTTTTATTTGGGTGTGTTTTTTGGCAATTAATAGCCCTAATCTCAAAAGTCACTTTTTCAGCTTCTGCTGAATAACTTCTTGAGGGTTCTTCAGTGAAAATTGCATGGTTAGAAATAATTTTGGTAGCAATTCTATCATTGAATGCTAAATCAAGCATTTTATCATATTTGCTAACATCCATGTTATAAAACTGATCGTCTGCAATTTCAGTTAACGCAATATAGTCATGACTGCCTAGAGTGACTTCAATGTTGAAAATATAAGTTATAGTTTTAGGGTCACGTAAGCTTATTACAGGAAATCCTTTGTCTTCAGTACTAACAACTGCTCTTGTAGTAGGCTCGCTTGTAAGCTCTAGTTTACCACTGTGCAGTTGTATACCACCGATTGAAAAGTAAACTTCCCTTAAATCATAAAATTGCATAATTTTTAACTCCTTATACGTTTAAACTATTTTGATAATCAACTATATCTTGAGAAGTAATCACTAAAGTAGCTGCATTAATACTAAAGTTGTAAGTAATATTCACGCTAAGTTCCAATTTAAGCTGTTTGGTGCCTGATAGGGTAAGCTTTAAGTCCTTGTATTCTACAAGTAGTCCCCTATCAATAAACCGTTTGAGTAGGCATTCAATTGCTGAAGTATAGGCATTATCTCTAGCGCCACTAAGTTGTAGTGCAGATAATTTACTATTTTGTCTATTGTTTTTATTCCAAATTCGAATAAGCTCAACAATAGCCTCATTTTTTATGTAGTGGTAAGTAAAAATCTCGTCTATTGCTTTACCAGAAAGATCAACACCCTCCTTAAAAGCAGATATACCGTCAAGACCAGTCTCGTTAAGAAGTGAGTAAAAGTTAATTTTTGCATCCCTTAACTTTTTAATTACAGCATCGTCAAGAAGTGGTGTAGTAGCTAATGGCATACCATATGGATTAACAGAGTGGAAAATGCTTGCTTGATGCAAATATGCACTTATAAATTTAAGGTGTAAATTATCTCTATTATTGCTATAAACAACAATATTTCTTTCTTTCTCAAGATTGCTTTTATCCTTAAATAGTTCTTTTATCTCTTGCTCTTTAGTTGAGAATACAAAAAAAGTTGAAGACATTTTAAACTTGGCATAGTCATCTTTATAAACAGTTAGTCCATCATCTGAATTGTCCCCTTCAGTATTAATAAGCACAACAAAAGAGTGCCTATACGCTTTAAGATAGTTTTTAAGTTCCTCGGGCTTATCCTTATAAATGAAAAGAACAACTGATTTTAAGGACTCTTCAGTTGAATTGAAAAAATTTGACATTGCGGTTTTCAATAGTGTTTTTTCTTTTCCAAACTGATCTTGTCCATTTCCATTATCTTTTTCTAAAGTTTCAATTTCTTTTTCATAGTTATTAACAGTCAAACTCAATGTTTTATAGTTAGCAGCATCTTTGTTAACTTTAATTTTGGCTGTTTTGTAGACCAAAAGTGGATTGTAATAGTTGGGTGTATTAGCTTGAATGCTAGAGTCTACCAAACTTACACTAATTGTATTTTCAGGCAATTACGTACTCCTCCTTTAAAATTTCAATTGCTTTTACACTAGCATTAAATGCTACAGATGCACTGTATGCATGATTGCTATATTTTGTACCTAAATTTATTAGTCCAACTGTTTGCATATTAGATGTTGGATAAATGTAAAAGTTGATTTTATTTACATACTCGGGTTGAGATTGATTTTCTAAAGCATACTTATGGACTCTATTATGTAGAAACTCGCTAAGCATACCATAAAGTATTAGCATACGCGAATTAGCATCAAAATCTTTAGCATTTAATACTACTGCAATAATATATATTTGGAAATTCACACTAAATTCCAAAGCATTTTCATAAAATGCACCAGTTTTGCAGTCATGATCAAATAGATGTTCTGTACCATCAAATTTCAATGCTATTATATTGGGGCTAGCAGCTGTAATTTTTGAAAGGTACGGATGATTGTAAGTATTTATAATATCGCATTCAAAATTATTTTCAGTTGCATAGACCTTAAAGCCTTTAAATATTTGGATTAAATGATTTAAAATCGAATCTAAAGTTACAATCATTCAAGCACCTTATAAGTTAGTTCTGATAACATTTTTGATGTATCAACAAGTGGGATTGATGCAGTGCTGCTACCTTTTCTTAATTTGCTTTTGATTGTACTATCCTTTAAACCCGGTGTAACTTGCCCTGAGAGTACATAATTCTTATAGTATCTTACAAAAGCTTCTCCAATAGCACTCATTCCTAATTTAGGCTCAATATTGAACTTAGAATTTATATAACTATTGTTGATATATTCTCTAAATTCAGAACTACCAGCAATTTTAGTTAAATGTTTTCTTACTGGCAATTTAGCGCCGCCTTTTTCGTGCATTCTAGCAATATTAGAACGACCGCCAAACCAACCAATTTCCAATTCAATTGTAAAGTCTAGTCCGTCCATATAAATTCCTTTAAAACCAGCGTAAAGTATCCTATTGAAGAGTCAATGCTAAATATTTCAAAGTAAATCAAATCTGAAATTGATATTCGGTCTTTTAGTTCAAAGTTAAGATCTTGATATGTGTAAAGTTTAGAATATCCTTGAATATCAGATATATTGGAGTCATAAAGCATTGCAAGTTCTTGTGGTTTTATGTCAATAATTACTCCAGCAAATTCGGTGTACTTATTCTTATCAAATACTCTTTGATAAGAATCGTCATTTTCAAGTTTTACAACAGTGCCTTTATAAAATCTTAAAGGGCTAGGATCCTTAAAAACGTTGATCATACGTGTAGACATATCTGAAAGTCTTTTTCTAACGCCACTCACTATACAACTCCCACACAAGAGGGTGTTGAAGTTTCTCTTTTTAGTTTTTCTAAAAATGCATCAAGTTGTGAACAAAAGTTCTTATTTGACCCACAACTTTCTCCACCACCTTCTTCGCCTCCACCACTGCTAGGATAATAATCAAGTTCAAGCTCATTGAATTTCTCTTTTTTAATCCTCTCAAATTCAAATTCTCGAACAACCCCTTGCTTTCTTAATTGACAACCCATATGATAAAAGGTAAGTAAAAATATTTGTTCATATGTAAGTGAACTAGCGTCAATACCACGTGTTACCAAAATAGCTTGAAGTAAAGATAAGTGAAGTAGAAAATTTTGCCTACTTAGTGCTAGTTGATCTATTCCTAATAGCAATAACACTTGAGAATGAAGTTTTGTTGTTAAGAGTTCTTCTTCATTTTCAGCTTGTACTTGCAAGTCCTTTTGTTCGCTCATTTTATTTGCCTTATCTTATTAACTTTGTTTAATGTTCACTTGCAAAATAGTCTTCTTGGTAGCAAGTAGACCTCCTAAAACAAAATCAATGTATGAATGCGCAATATCAGTTGAATCCTTATCAACTTGTTCATTTGGTGTAGGCAACATGTACTTGCTAGGCTTAAATTTAATAAGCGCTGAGTTTAACGGATAAATGAGTATTTGATGTTTTAGCAAATTTGAAGTTTCAATATAAACATCTTCTCGATTATTAATAGCTTTAATAGTTTGGATCAAAACATCTTCCCATTTTTCACAACTTGATGTAACAGCTTGGCCTACTGCATATGGTTTTACCAATTTCAATGAAGTTGCGGGGTCAACTATCACCATCATGGGTGTAGAAAATTCGTCGCCTAACTCTAATTTTGAAAGTCCTGCTTCAATTTTTTCAAATATTTTATCCATCTTATCCTTATCACCTTGTGCAACTTCTTCTTTTATCTGTTCCGGCATATTAAGTAGTCCGTACATATTAGGAAGTAAACGTTTTTGATTTTTTCCGTCCTTTTGAATTGAAACAGTTCCTGTTAGTACAAAGTGATTAATAAGTTTGATAATTTCACTACTTGCAAGCTTATAAGCTTGAGCAAAAGGCAATAAATTATTATTAATGTCGCCAATATATGAGTCTGAAGTGTAAAATTTTTCAGAAGTCTGCTTTAAATGTCTAAATTTGTATTGTAATTTTAAATAGTTCAGTCTAACTACTTCAGAACTAAACCCAATAGTTGAGATAGTATTAACCTCATTAGCAATTGTTGTAGGATTAGCATTTAAAAACGCGTCCCATTTTACAGTTCTTTGATATCCCATTTTAAGATCAACATCTTCAATCTGATCAGGTAAAAACCATTTATACATAATGGGGTCTTTAACTTCTCCTATAATATTAGCTACAGATTTTGCATAATAATTTTCATCGTAAAGTTCCATTTAAAACCTCCTTAATTTTTTTAATTTTTACTTACAGCTTTATTTCCAAACACTGCTACTTTTATTAAATAAACATCATTACTAATTTGCTTTGCATCAGATAGCGCTATTGCATTAACAGTTGTCTTATTTTGTCCCGTGGGCTTTTCTAGAGCGCCGTCTTTATTAAAAATAAGCTTGTCTTTTGCTTTAGGTGTAGAATCTTTTGCAACCAGGTAACCCTCAAAATTATTTGTAATTGGAACAATAGTAGCTGTTTTGCTAAACTCGTCTACATCAATGCATATTCCGTATAAGTCTTCACCGCCTCCGGCCTCAACATGGGGCTCATAGTGAATTTCATCCTTTTTTTCTTCTTGAATAACTCTTTTTACTCCGCGCTTATAGGGATACCCCGAATATGGATGATTTTCCAACTTATCAAAACTACTAGTTCTAATGCCTCCAGAAGCAAAAAATTGTACGTTTTTGTCCCTAAACTCAATAGAATTGCCTAGTAAACTAGTATAATGTTGTGGATTTTTCATAAACTTTTCTAGTTTACTGCGCTTTTCTTGATACTCTTTTACTAATTGCGTTGTATCTGCCATTAACTTTCCTCCTTTTAAATTCTTTAGTCTTAACCACCAGCAGCAACTACTGTTTTCTCAAGGCCTCTATTGCCAAAAATTGTAACTTTTATTAAATTAATTGAATAATCTTGTCTTATGTTTTCAGCTTGTTTATCCTTATCTTCTGATGCAAACTTGATTGTAAATGAATCAGAAAGTGCATAAGCATTAATTAATGTTGGGGGCCCACCATCAGCCTTGATAATAACTCCATCTGAATTAATGTCTAATATTTGACCCGATTTTATACTAGGATTTCTTGTAACAAGGTACCCCTCAAAGTTATTTGTAATTGGCAAAACATACGCAGTACAACTAAATTCGCATACATCAACACATATGCCATACATATCATTATCAGCACCAACCTCAACATATACGGAGTTCTCTTTTGGAACAAGTTTAACCCCACGCTTATATGGAAAACTCTTTTTGGATCGTAGAAATATTCTTCTATTTTGTCCGTATAACTTGAACATGCAAATGTATAAGCATCAACTAGCTCATTCTTAGACTGAAAACAACCACTTGAACTGCTAAAAACCTTATTTTCAACAGAACTCATTGATTTTGCATATTTTTTGAATTTCAAAAGAATATCATCAAGTTCTTTAACCGACTCAAGATATGGGTCCATTACTGCATCATCTTCAGCTTGTCTTGCTTGACGCCTAGCTCTAGGAGCAGCTGGAATTTCTGCCTGCAGACCTAATTGTGGATTATCATCAACACCATCCGGAACTTGCTCTTTACCTTTTAAAGCCATTTAATTACCCTTTTAAAGCTCTATTTCCAAAAACGCTAGCAAGTCCTATATATAATTCTTCAGTCAATTTATGTGTCTTTGAAAGTGCTATGGCATTAATAGTTTTATCAGAACCACTAGTCTTTTCAAGTTCTCCCTGCGCATTAAAATGCAGCTTCTCACCCGGCTTTATATCAGTTCCTGGTTTCTTAAATACTAAATATCCTGTAAAGTTGTTTGTAATTGGAATTACAGTTGCCATACCAGTAAACTCGTCTATATCAGTGCATACTCCATACAAATCATCACCACCTCCAGCCTCAACTTCAAGTTCTGATGTACCATCAGCACTAAAACTAAACTTTACTCCGCGCTTGTAGGGATACCCTTTAGCAGGATAATTTTCTATTTTGTCTTTACTACTAGTCCAAACTCCATCAGAATTAGAGTAAATTAAATTTTTATCCCTAAACTCAATAGAATTGCTAAGTAAGCTAGCATTTTGCTGGGGATTTTTCATTAATGCTTTAATTTCCTCAACTTTTTTATCAAACTCTTGTTTAATTTTTGTAATATCACTCATTAAAAACTCCTTTAAGCAATGTTTCTTCTGTTATCTCTTTTTAGATTTTCATAAAATTGAACTCGTCTTTGCTTGTAAGTATTGCTTAAAGCTTGCACAAACTCTGTGAAATTAATTGGTACAAAATTAGGATCAAGCAAACTTACTCTCTCTTCTGATTTAGCAATAATATTTCCTTTAATAACCTCAACAGAAGATGAATTGCTATTAGCATTTTTTCTTAATTTGATATTCACTTTAGCCAAAGAAACAAGTTGTTCTAGTATCTCTCCATCAATATGGCTTATGTCTGATACTTTGGAAATAGCTTTAACTTGCTCAATTGGAACAAACTTGCGAACAAGTTCTCTGCGTTGTGCCTGCATAATGTCTTTTAGAGTATATCCTTTTGCAAGTAGTACCTCTTTATTGAAATGACTGCTAAGATGCGCTTTTGCAAGTGTATCAATTTCATTAATGCGCTCTGCCTCCAGTAATAATTGCTTTTCAACACGCTCTCTCTCTTCAACTTCAGCAAGTTCTTTTGTTATTCGCTCATTTATACTTAAATCACGAGTTGTTTCTTTAGGTTTTGCATTACTTGCTTGTTCTTTTAAGCTCATATACTCTTCAAATTCCTGGGTGCTTATAACTTTAGTATCAGATTTAACTTGATGTTCTTCTTTAACTTGATCCTCAATTATTTCTTTCTTTTCATTTTCAATCACTTCTTAACTCCTTTTCTCAAAATGAGAATAATTTTTCTTTTAAAAAAGCTCGTTCCTCGTTATTGAAAGAACTGCTCTGTATAAGATCGTTATATTTGCTATAAAGCTCAATTAGCTTAATATCTCTTTCCACCTTTTGATCATCACTCAACATCACTAATGAATTGAACTTCATATCAAGTCCAAAATACTTATTAAGCTTTAAATTACAAGCATTCTGGATTTGTTCTTGTACACCTTTTAGAAAATCATAATAATTGCTCCTATCACCTTTACCATCATTTCCAAGTCCTTTAGCTTGCTCGTTGAAACTTCTTGTTAAAGGCTCCTTAGTATCAGCACCAATTTTTGCTTTAATTAATGCTAAGGCCTCTTTTAAATAGGTAAGATCGTATTTAATAACTTCTAAACTAGCACTCGGAGTAGCTGTGTAAAACATCCCCTCATTACTTAGATTGCTCTTAAGCCTAGCAAGTTCACTTGCCAATGAGTCATTAAGACTGCGTAAATTAGAAATATCTTTACTATGATTATTTGAGTTTTGTTTTCTTAGAAAGGATGATAAAAAGCTATTGCCTTTTTCATTATTACTACTCTGAGTTAGCGCACTCAAAGACGTTGTTGCGCTAGAAAGCGCGTCTTGTAGCTGCACTAAAGACTCGTCTTTGTAAAACAAAAAATTGTGGTTTTCAATACGTTTTTCTATTTCAACGTATATCTTCTCAAATAGGTAAATATCTAGCAAAAAACTTTCCGTATAACACGGAACATATCTTTTTAAGATATAATCAAAGTTTTCGTATATTATAAGTCGATTTTTGTGTATTTTGACCGTATCAAAAGAATTGCTTCCATTATTAGTTCTTACTTTGTAAGTTACATAATCAAAGTCAACCCCCAAGTCTCTTACAGATTCATAATCAAGGTATTCAAATCCAATAGGTAGCTCTATATTAACAGGTCTTTCAAGGTCTACTAGTGTATCTTTAGTTTTTACTAAAATGTATCCAATTCCATGAAAACGGAAGCTTATAATACAATTTAGTAAAGCATTTTTAAGTTGCACTTTTAATCTAGCAAGCTCGAGCTCACTAACATGACTAGTAGTATACTCAAGAATAATTCCGTTCTTAAGACAATCTTCTGCTACATTTTCTATGTAATTTCTAAAAAATATTGAATATCTATATAGTTCCAGTGAACTTATTTTATCTATCAGTTTTGCTTTTCTTAAATCATACATTTTTTACTTCTTATTCTTAATTTTCTTAATTAAATTAAATGTATAATAGCAAAAACTAATATTTTTGTCAATAAAATTTACAAAAATCTTTGATTGCCAAAATGAACACTTCTATCTCTATATCCTAAAGACAACATCAAATATGCAGCAGATATTGCATCAAGCGCGTCATCGGGAGTTTTATTATCCCCTTTATAAGCGTAAATATCGCTAAATACAGTAGAACTACTATACTTTGCAATATAAAGTTTTTTGTAGGTAATAGGTGTAATTAGCGATGCTATTCTACTAAACTTATTAGACTTTGGCTTTACTGGGGCAATTCTAAAATATTGACTCATATTCTTTCTAAGAGTCATATATTCACGCGTCAATCCTCCAGCGCCTTTAGTATTGTCTCTATCTTCTATGTAAAGCGTGTGTACATTGAAATTTTGTAAAACAGTCTTGACCATATTCATAATATAAGGGTCAATAGCCGGTCGTTGATCTTGAAATACAAAAGCATAGTACTTATCATCGACTCTCTCCATAACACATAACGCAGTATTATCACCTCCAATACTAAACGCTGGGTCTAAATATGCTATCGGGCTAGTAAATACATAGTCTTGCATAATATTAATTTGTGTGAAAATTGAGTCGGTGCTTGCTATCCACTCTCCTAGCAAAACTCTTGCCTTGTATGCTGGTATATCTTTATAGAGTTTCTCTTGAGTTTTGATAAATTCTTTACTTAGGAGAACATTATCGTAAGTTGTAAAATTATATGTCTTAAAAGTAGCTGTATTATTGATATAATCAGTTTTGAAATAATGTTCTGGATGATCTGGATTGGTATCAAAAATAATAGTTTCTTGCGCGCACCTAAGTCTTTTTAATACTTCCTCTAAAGTTTGCTTATGTAAAGTAGTAGCCTCATTTACAAAAATGAGTGCTGAATTACTACCCCTAAACCTTTCAAAATCACTTGCCTTGTCCCCTCCATATAAATTAATCCGTAGTGAATCAATCAGTATATATGAATTATTCCTATGTCTTGGAATATATGAAATATTAAGAAGTTTGCATAGCTTTTCAAATTGCCCCAAAACATTAACTTCAACTGAACGTTGAGAATTGCCTATGATGAAATTATTAGTATCACTGGAATATAACTTTTTATTTGCAATTAAACTTTTAATAAACAGATAACACGCAAGATACGTTTTGCCGCTAGCTATACCGCCACTGAGTATAATTTTCTTTTCGTTGTTCTTTTGGATACTTTTTATAACCCTATTTTGCTTTACGGTTAAATATTTCTCTTCAAACTGAGCAAAATTAACCAAAGAGTTTGTTGTTCCAAAAAATTTAGATATATCAACTCCAAACTGATTTTTGTATTCCTTTTGAAGTGTTGTAAAAAATTTTGTTTGATATAAATTCACTTGTACCCTTTACTACTTTTGTAGTTACTTTTACTCTCAACTTCATGAGCAGAAGTTAGCTTTTTCATACATTCATAGTAAAGCTCCATTTCCCTTATTGAACACTCCTTTATCAGGTCATTAAGCTCACTCTTTAACAAACTAATTTTTTCATTAACATTATTTTTCTTGTTACATTTTTTATTCAAAAAGGCAATTTCGGATTGTAAATCTTCTATTTTTAAATGCATTTTGGCTAGTTCAATGCTTGCATATTGTTTAAATGCTCGTATAAATCCTAATTCTAAATTAGAGCGCTCTAAATCTAATTCTCCCTTAATTTTTCTAGCTTTAGCTTCTGATTTAAAAGTTTGGGCTACAAGATGTTCAAAAGTATCTTCACTAATTATTACTCTAGAATTATCACCAACAGAAGTTTCCCCACTCTCCCATTTTTGTCTCATTCTCCATACATTTACTCTAGAAACTCCAAGTTTAGCTGCTATTTCTTTATCATCCAATAATCCTTCTCTAAAGTAGGCAACATAATCATCAAAAGAACGTTTAACTTTTTTCAAAAAATTTCTCTAAAGTAACAAAATTAACAAATTGTTACTCTAAATAGTAAAGCAATTTAATGAATTGTTAACATAAACTGTTAACTTCTTTATACCTATTGACGGGTGTTTAATATTTATTGGCTTTTATTGATTTAGCTCACTGTTATTTCTAAATCAAAGATTATGGAAATAGCAGTTCACTAATTTATTGTATTTTATACCTTTTATTTAAATCCTTAATATATACTTGAAAATTTGAAAGGAATCCATCAACAAACTTCTGAGAATTCACAATACAATCATAAAAATAATGTACCTCTCTAAAAGTAAACAATCTAAATCTTTCAACTTCACTATCCCGTTTTTCTTTTGGCACATGTTTCAGCTTTGTAGGCACAAGATATATATATCCAAAAAATTCCATAATTTTACCATATAATTTCAACTCTTGTATGATTGTATCCATCATATTTTCCTTATAATCATAATTTGGAATTTTTCTTCTTTGATCTGGATTAGTAGTATTAAATACTTGTATATACACCCTATCTTTAAGAATGTCATCTAAAAATTCAATCGCTTTTTTATTATTTTTAATAACTACATCATCCAAAGAATTTCCATAAATATTAGATACAAATATAATAAAAACAAACAATATCTTGAATAATAATTTCTTCACTTTTACTCCTTGAAAAATATAACTTAAATAAGAAAACAAGACTGGTTATTAGTCTTGTTTTTAATAATTTATGCTTTTGAAAACCATTTTTTATTACTTTTTCTTTTCTGAATTTTGAGCCTCTTCTCCAATATTTTTAAGCTCTTCATCAATTTGCTTAATCGCATTTTCTATTATTTCATTTGACATATTACCGGTATTTGTACCATCACTACTAGAATACCTTACACTTAAACCGAATTCTTTAGCCTTAGTCCAAGCTTGCCCTCCAATTTGCCCTTGTCCTCTGACTTGCTCACCTTGAGTTACTCCATCAGCAGAACCAACTTTGCTTTTAAGCTCTTCAAATTCTTTCTTGGCCTCGTCTAATTTTTGTTTCCTATCTTCTTTTTTCTTTTTTAAACTTTCTTCAAGTTCTTTTAATTTTCCTTCAAGTTCTTTCTTGTCTTTTAATTTTTCTTTTATTTTTTTTATTTTTTCTTCATACTCAGAATATGTTTTAAGAGAAGTTGTTTTAGCATCAGATTTATCTACTTTATCCTTTAAATCCTTAATTGTTTTTTCAATCTCTGATGTATCTAATGTGGATAAATCTTTTGTCTCTAAAATATTTAACAATCCGTTAAATTCTTTTTTTATCTCTTGTTCTATTTGTTTTGGAATTTCTAAAATTTGTTCTGAAATTTCTAAAGCTTTACCATTTACATCATTCTTGCAAGAACTTATCAGTGCAAAAATAATACAAATAATAAACATTTTTTTCTTCATAATTATCCTATCTTTTACTTTAATTTCTATTTTAAATTCTTCTTAAGCTCTTCTAGTGCTATTGCATATTCAGCGATTTTATTTACTTGGTCTTTAATTTTATCTCCTGAAAATGTAATATGTTCAGAATCATTAATTTTCTCTATCTTTGTTATTATCTCCTTATTTTTGATACCATTTGCATCACTTTGTTCATTATTATATCCATAATACAAACTGGTTTTAAACGCTCCACCTTCAGTCATTGCTTTAACAAAGTTATTAACTTCTGACTCTTCTAATGAAAAGAATGTAGATGTATGTCCTATTCCAGCATTTAAACCTATTGCAATGCTGTCTTCTTCTTTTCTTATAACTAAAGTCCCTAAGTCGCTCCAATTGCTACTATTGTCTTTATTTTTAATTTTCACAGTAAATTCCGAGAATTTTATTGTATCACTACTTACTTGCCCACTTAAACTACTTGTACTTGTAAAATTTCCACAAGAACTTATCAGTGCAAAAACAAAACAAATAATAAACATTCTCATATTTTTATTCATATTATTCATAAGTTACTCCGTAAGCCTAAACATAATGCAACCTCCAATAAATTCAATTTTTTAAAGATTTAACTAATTAATTTTGTTACATTTTGCGTTACAAAGTAACAAAACTCAAATGTAATTTTAATCAAACTTAGAAAATCTCTCCATTGCAAATGTTATACTCATTACAAAAGACTACAAAACACATACAAATCAAATTTCAGAGTCTTTGCTATATATCACCCAAAGTATAGTATCTTTCTTATCCGACCTCCTTAGAAATTGACACTTCTGTTTATTACAGCTACTCTAAACACCAAATTCTGCTTGCAATGAGAGACACCAAAATTTGACTAAAATTTTACGTTTTTGATAAAATATAAATTGCAATTTTTATCTATTTTTATTACTTTTACTTAATTTAAAAGTAACACTTATAAGGAGGGGATATTATGGACTTTAATAATTATCTTAATTTAAATAAAGACACTTCGGATTTTTTCCTCAAACTCATAAAAGATTATCAAAATCTACTAAATGAAAATAAAATTCTTAAAAATTCTCTAGAAAATTCATCTAAAACTAAAAAAGAAACTCTAAAACCCAGTCCTAAGTTTTACTTAACTCCAAAAACTAGCAAACTAATTGAAAAATGTATAAAACAACTAAAACAAATTGATCCAATATCTGGATGGTTTGTATATTTGCTTTCAATAACTGGGTGTAGGGGCACTGAAATTCAAAAAGTAAAAATGCAAGATATTACCCAGTTATCAAACAAAACTGGAGAAATTTATTACAATATCAAAGTAAATGTAGCAAAAAAAAGAAGTGTCGCTTGTATTAGAGAAATTGTTATTGACGCTAAGGAGTTTGACGCTATTCAAACAGCTCACAAAAATCATTTCGAAGAAAAAAATCTTGATACAAGGCGTACTTATCTTTTCCAAAAAACCAAACATAAGTTTAAAGATAATCAAATTAGCATTATCAATATTTCTAGAAAATTCAAAAATCTTCTTAAAAAGTCGGGCTTTAAGGCAAATAAATCACTTCATTTGTGCAGAAATTTATTTATTTCGAATTTGAAGTCCAATGGTTATAATTCTTTCCAAATTAAAGAACTTATGAAATATTCTTCAACCCATGAAATTGATAATATCTACGGACTCTCTTCTGCTAACAAAATTCAAGCTTACAAATTAGCCAAAAATAGCTTAAAGCTGTAGCAAGACTATCTAAGTTTAAATATGCGCTTTGAAGTTACTTTAAATAGTTTTCCATTAAGCTTTAAATCAAGTGAATCATATAATATTTCTTTCTCTTTTGTAGCAATAAAGTGTGACCCATTAACACCCTCAATTTTAACTTCACTTATTTCAAATTCATTAGCAGCCACAAAGTAATTGGAAGATTCATACCTAACACTAGTTCTAATTCCATAATAATTAAGTATCATACAAGGATCATTAATAAAACAATTTTTCTTGATGTACCCGAGTCCTAAAAATCTGCGATACGCCACATTTATTCCAAAAGCATTAAATTCAATATTCTTCAACAAACTTGTATAATAATGCAAGCATAAAAAATAACACCCCCATCTTTGTATCTCTCCAAGTAAACTCCTATTTTTTTGTTTTATTTTACTAATAAGCATTAATTAATCCTCCAATGTTAAATATTTTTTTTAATTTTTTTAGTGCCCCCATTCAAAATGGGACACTATTTGCATACGACATATTGCTTATATTGCTCGGCAAGTAAAATTTATTATTTGTTGTCGAAAGTTCCGTAAATCTATCTGCTATTGCCCTTTTCTTAGGATCGTAATTGAACACAAATTGCTTGAATCTGTAATTTACATGATTCATTAGTGGATATTTATCTAAAATTTCATTAATTTTAATTTTGAGTAGTTCTTTAATGGGTTTTTCTCTCCTTTTGTTTTCATTTTGAATTTTATCTAGTTCTGATTTTAGATTGTCAATCTCAATCAGCTTACACTCAAGATTAGCAGCAGACTCTTCGGTTTTAATCTCAAGGTCAGTGCACTCAACATACTCTACAAATTCATTTATCCAATCAAACTCAACTCCAGATCGATAAAACTCACTCTTTACTACCAACTCCTCAATCTCTTCAATGAACTTAATAAACGTATCATTATCATAATCACTTGCAATTAATAAATTAGCCCCATTCTTTTCAATAATTTCGTTTCTTGCGTTGAAAACTTCCCATTCACATTTTTGAACAAATTCTAAAACTTTTGATATCAAAGAGTTATTTCTTTTTATCTTACAGTTAACCGGTGCAGCGTCTATTAAAAAGAATAAATTACAATACTCAAGTCCAGTACATGCTAGCTGCATTTGTGCTTGCACATAGTATTTGAAAAAATACTTGCTACTTAAAAAATTGCCATTTTTATTGTACTCGGCTATAGCACTACTCATATAATTAGAATCACTACTCTTAATCTCTAAAAGCTCTATATCACCATCCTTATTTATAAACCATCCATCAATCGTTGAGCCTACTAAAGTTGTAAAACCATCCATTTTTTTGAAATAATTATATTTATCAACACCGTTGGCATATTTATTTTTATACAAAACATCAATATTATCACCGTGAGCTTTAACAAATTCTCTAAATCCTAAATTTTCTAACTCTTTACCTTTGAGCATATACAAATTCTCTTCAAAAGGCATACTCATACCAAAATATTTAAGCACTCTGTTTATCATCAAGTCTTTAAGTCCAACTCCACCAATCAGAACAGTACCCACTTCACTAGCTCCATATTTATTGAGTTTGTTTCTCTGCACGCTAAAATCAATATTTCGATTAAACTTAAAACATTCTTGACTACTTATTCCTGGTAATTTTTTGCCTATCTTGCTTAATTTGCTTTTTTCTTTAATGGGAGAGGATTTTTCCTCAAATATTTCACAACCAATAAAACTTTGTTGCTCAAAATTCATCATGTTGGATACTCCGTTTTGTATATCTTGAATATTTAAATTATTATTTGTTGAACCATTGTTCATATTATTGTTTGTCATTTTAAGTTTCCTCCTTATTGGTAATAAATAAATATATAGCAAAAACTATTTTTACCAAGTTTTTTACAAAAATTTTTACAAAAAAAAGTGGGACTTAACGAAATTCTTTTATTAGAAAATCTGTTAAGTCCCAACCTAATTAAATTGATTTTTGATTTATGATACTAACATTTTTTTAGCTATACCTATTATATAATAATATATGTTTTTGTCAACTTTTACACAAAATTTCTTGTAAATAAAAATATGGAGAACTTATAAAAAATCTCTTACGAAAGAAATTCTATAAATTCCCACTAATGATTTTTGGAAAATTCTAAATAATTAACCTTCGTTGGTGTTTATGCAATCAACGTTATCTGACAATAATATAGCAAAAACTACTTTTGTCAAGTTTTTTAAAAGTTAAGTTTGGCTGCCAATTTAGAATTAAAATCAATTTGTCTTTTTATAACAAAAGAACTTATTTAAATTCTTTTGTTATAAACTTCAAATAAGTTCTAATTTAAAACAGATCTAAAATAGAATATTTCTATTCACAAAATAAGCTTATACTACCTTGATATTTTGAAAAATTTCACTCATTTTCAACTGAAGAAATACTTATTGAATATAGAGTAAATAATTGGAGCAAGTGTTATTCCCGCTATTAGCATTACTTGTATTGTTCTATTACTTGCATTAAGTTCATTTTTTAAACTAGATATATCCTTTTGTAAGGTCTTTTCCACACTATCTATTTTCGAGTTTAAACTTTTCTCTACACCATCTATTTTAGCGTTTAAACTCTTCTCTACATTATCTATTTTAGTATCTAAACTATCTATTTTCGCATTAAGTTCGTTTTTTACACTATCTATTTTCGCATTAAGTTCGTTTTTTACACTATCTATTTTAGTATCTAATCTAGATATATCTTTTTGAAAGTTCTTTTCTACATTAATTATTTGTTGTTCCAAAGAATTCATTTTCTCTTTTAAAACTTCAAAGTTGTAATTATCATTGTGAAGAAAAACAAAATCTATTGCCTCCTCACTAAACCCTTTATTTAAAAATTCATTTTTTATGCTTTCTATGTTATATGTTCTGTACGCTAAATTACTCATAAAATTCCTTTATTATCCTTTTAATTGTTTATATTTTTTAAAAATTTTATTAAGAAAATCCTTTTGATTTTCAAAAATCTCATGCATCATAAAACTTGTGAATTTAGCATTTTTTTTATAAAAATCGTAACTCTCCTGAGTTTTAAGCTGAAATCTTAACGGTTTTATTGGATTTTGTTTAGATTTTTTTACTGTTTCATTCGTTTTACTCTTAATATATCTTATTGAGGCCCTTATTCCGTTACTAGTGATATAATTCTCTTCTAATAATCCTGCTTCAACTGCAGTCGCCAACTTTATATATTCATAAGATTGTGTCTTTGCTAATCTAAAATCAGATAAAAAATCGTTAAAATATTTATATCCTCCTTCTACATAAAGCTTCTTATCATTTATTTTTTTAAGGATTTTCATGGTATCAATAATATTATATATTTCTGATTTAATATTATTTTTTAATTGCGTAATTAATTGTTCAAATTCTTCTTTTCTTTGATTTTCATCACTTTGATCAAGAATGTAATTTAAATTATTTTCTGAAATTCTTTTATTAATTTTTAAATTAATATTTTTTTTATCCATATTTACTCCTTTATGCTCAACAAGTTCGTCACGATGAACTTGTTGAGCTTGTTGATTTTTATAACTTCTCTAAAAAAGTTTTCAATATTTTTCTATATTCAATAATATAATCTTTTGAAAAATCAAATTTTTCATTACATCCTATTCTTTTGTTTAAATCTTCTCTTTCACTTATACATCCTAAAAACCCACTTTTCATTCTTACTATTTCCATTAATTGCTTGTGTGTAACATTTTTTTTGAACCTTGTTATAACAATAAACACTGGTATTCCAGCCACTTCTTTTATAAATTTCCTCAATGTTTCAAATCCTTCAACTGCCCACTTTTCTGCCGTCATTGGAGATATTACATAATGACTACTAATTAAAGAACTCTTTAATGTAAAATTCCTTTTAGGATTAGTATCAATTATCACATAATCATAATCATTAATTATGGAATTTAATTTTGTTCTCAATGAAAATTCGATAGGTAAATGTCGATTGTCATAATAATAATCCCCATTTAGATCATCAACTGTTATGTAGCTTGGTATTAAAGCTAAATTATTATCAACATTAATAATGCTTTTATTGATGTCTATATCATCTTTTATAACATTTCCTATATTTATCTGAGAAACATCAAAATTTTTTATTTCTAATTCATTATAATAATAGCTAGTAGCAGCAGCTTGATCGTCTGTATCAATTAGGAGTACTTTGTAATTCTGTGACAATAAATTTGCAAGTATTATTGAAGTTGTGCTTTTACCAACACCTCCTTTAAGACTTGCAATCGTTATTATTTTAGGTTTTTTATTATCCATTTTGTTAGTGGTCCTTGTTCGGGGTATTTTTTCCCATAAAATTCATATATCTGTTTTTCTAAATCTGTAAACATACTAAATAATATTTTATTGTAGTGGTTATTCATTCTCTCTTTATATAATAAGCGATATAATCCCTTGAAATAAAAAAACACGCTACCTGCTTTAAATCTAACTTCCATATAATATGCCCTTGCAAAGCCGTAGGATTTTCTAGTTCCGTTTTTTTCATACTTTATAATTGCCTTTTTTATTGGTTTTCTAAACCCGTAATAAATTCCTAAAAATTTATCCCCTTCTTTAATAGGGTATAAATGTGTTTCTTCAACAATTCTTTCTCCATTAAATAAGGCCCTCAGTGATACTCGGAATTCATTTTTTTTCTTTTTTTTATTCTCATAAACTCCAAATTTATAAACATCCATCATTATTTTTGTATGGTACATTGCTTTACCATTTTCTTTTTGAATCAAAATAAACCGTTCTTTATTTTTGCACTCAACTTTACATTTACCTTTTTTTATTGGCTCAGGTGCAGTTTCCATATTTAATCCTTATATAACCTTTTTACTAAATTCTTCTATCGTTAAAGAATTTCTTATTATCTCTAATAAATCATTATAATACGTGTTAAATACTTTATTGAATTCTAATTTCTTTTTACTACTTAAATAGGCTTTTACAATTGGTTTTAGTACTTCAATATTTGTCGTATTGTTTAGTCGCTCAATAAGTATATTGAAAGTGTTTATCTTCAAATTCTCATAATTTTTTGAAGAATTTTCTTTTTTTATTTCAATTATTTTTTCTAACTTACGTTTTATACTGTGTAAGTCATTATATTTTTGATTTTCAATTATAAAATGGGGCTTATTTTTGTAGTTTTCATATATTTTTTTAAATTCTGTTTCCAATCGTTCAGTATTGTATCCGTTTTTTTCCAATTCTTTTTGAGTATTTTCTAGAATTTCTTTTAATTTGTTTTGCTTATCTTTTAAAGAATTTTTGTTAAAATGTATATTTTTATCTCTTGTTAATTTAATTTCAAGCATTTTTGCAATTCTAAGCATTATAATCTTCTCATTTTTACTGATATCTAAATTTAAGATAATATGAAGAATTTCTTTATTTTTAAAGTTGCATTTATTGGCATAGTTTATTACTTGAAACTTTTCTATCTGCTTATTACTTTCTTCTTCTTTTTTATTATTTTTATTACATAAACATTTCTCCAACTCTACATTACCCTTTTTTGGAGATTTGTCTTTAAGATAGTTATTAACTCTCGATTTAAATCGAGAGTGTTTTTTTTCTTGAAAGTATTGATTAATTTTAAAGTGGCATTCATTTTTTTCAAAATTAAGGTGATAGTAAATTTCAGTGCCACAATTTACCCCCAAATGTTTGTAGTAGTTGGTTGTTACTTTTATATCTTTTTCTAATTTGTAAAGATATTTTTGCAATGTTCTTAATGTAGTAGGAGCTTGACCATTTCTTTTTAAATTTTCATTAAAGTAATAGAGTATGGTTTTTTGTGTATATTTCTTATATTTGGTGTTTATGTAGGCTAGTGTTGAGATAAGAACTATCAATTTATATCGATGCTTGTTGTAGCAATTTGGACTTTTTGTGTTATTTGGAAAATCTTCCATGTTTTTTCTCCTTATTGGTAATAATTAATATTATAATGCATAATTTTGATTTAAAAGTAAATACTTTTCAAAAAAATATTATATTTAATTATTAATCTCATTAATTAAATACACTTTTTGTAAATTGGTACAAATAAATTGATTTTAATTCTAAATTGGGCTACACTACAAACAGCGTAGTTATTTGAATATTTTCAGTTTGACTACCTTATTGGTAATTTGCAAAAAAATAAAAGAAAGAGCTTAGCTTAGTTCTTTTAGAAAGAGAATCTAGCTAAGCTCTATTTTTTTGTAAAAATTTTTGTAAAAAACTTGGTAAAAATAGTTTTTGCTATATATTTATTTATTACCAATAAGGAGGAAACTTAAAATGACAAACAATAATATGAACAATGGTTCAAAAAATAATAATTTAAATATTCAAGATAATATACAAAATAATATACAAGCAGAAATTAAATTCAGAAAAGATATGAAAACCCTAATCACGAATTTACCACGTATTGATAAAAGTCTTCAGGGACATAAGTATAAGTATCAGGATTTCAATGACATAGTAGAGGAAATTTATAACGTTATTGAAAAGCATAATTTGGATCTTATGTTTACTCAAGATCCAATTTCTAAATATGTAGATGGTCAAAAGGAACATGTTATTAGGACCACATTCTACAGTACAAGTACTGGGTATAGAGAGTCTTTTGATACGCCAATGCTTACAGAAAATTTACAATGGAACAGTGAAACTGGGTCTAAAGTTGTAAGTACAGCGCATCAACTGTTTGGCTCATCTATTACTTATGTCAAAAGGTATGCTTTAGTGGGGCATCTTTGTATAAAAAGCGAAGTTGATATTGATGCAGCGCATATTAACAATAATTATGAAAACGAAAATTCTACACCTAATAGACAAGTTAGTTTTAATCGCAAGCAAGAACAAAAACAAGAGATTAATTACAATCAGAAAAAAACAATAATTCAGAACAACAAAACTACACCATTCAAAAACCAGAAAAAAGATAGGTTTTATTATTACAGTGTTTTTAAAGAAGCGTTGTCTAATATAAAAAATTGGGTAAATAGCCCCACAACAAAAAATAATATAAACTCAATTATTCAAAAAATAAACTTTATTCAGAATATAGACCCTAACAATATTGATGATATCAAGAAAATTGAAGCCGATTTAATCTCGTATTTTGAGGAAAATAGTGATTTTAAGAGTATAAACTATTGGGCAGAGATTATAAAAGACTATTTCAAGAGAAATAATAGATTAAAGGATTTGCAAGATTTTGAAAAGTTTATGGAGTTTAAGAAGACTACTTATGGCCCTAGCCCGCTATTATTCTTTTGCACGTTAAAAGAAGATAAACAATTTGATTATATATTTGCAGCATAGCAATAGACCATAGCGATATCCTTCCATAGCAAGCCCCCCTATATTGGGGGGCTTGCTATGGATATAATTTGGGTGTTTATGCTTAAGTACTATTTTAATTATCCCAATTGCCTGTAAGACCACCGTAATGGTTGTCTTCGTTTAAAAGTTCACTTTTAAGGCACTGATAAATTTCATCATTAGAATTTTTATTATTAAATATACTCCCGGCTACGCCTCTAAAATATTGTTCTATTTCGTTAGTATCGGCGTCACTCCCATATTTATTATCTTTATTACAGTCTTTTTGGTTGTTAGTTTTACAATCAATAGCTTCTTTAATATAAGTATCAAAGTCTTTATCTTTTTCTTTTGATTGTCTTTTAGACTCTAAAAAGTCATAAACTTTAGTAAAAGCATCGGCTAATTCTTTTTGCTTTTGAATATCTTTAGAAAGCCAATCAAAGAAGTCGGTACATTTACTTTTGTTTCCATTATTGCACCCTTGTACTTGATCGGATAATTTTTCAATTGTGTGTTTAAAAGCAGTCGTTAATGACTTAAACTTTTTTTCTTCTTCGGAAGTTAGAGTGATTTTTTCTTTTTCTTCTTGAGGCTCTTGTGTATCTAAATCACGTTTTTTTCTACTTTTTTCTTGTCGTGCATTATTTTTATTTAAAGTGTCGTTATCGTCAGAATTACAGCTGTTTAATACGAGTAAAAACAAACAAAATAATATATTTATAATTTTCAATTTCATTTACTTTCCCTATTATTACTGATTACATGTAGCAGTCGCTTGACTTGCAAAGTTATCTATATCCCCACCGCTAAAGAAGCCCCCAACTACGGTTTTGAAAGTATTTTTCTGATTTTCAGCATCATCTCCAGTACATTTATCAAGTTCACTTTTCATATGATCAAGCGCTGTTTTTATTTTACTTTCATCATATCCCAAGAATTTATCAAATTCTCCATCACCAGTTAAAGCGGTTTTTAACCAGTCAAGTTGTGTTTTTTGAGCATCAGTTAGCTTTTCTCTAAGAAGTTCTTCTTTAGATTTAGGCTTTTCTTGTTGTGACTCTTTTTGTTCTAAATCACGCTTTTTTCTACTTTTTACTTGCTGAGTATGAGTATCATTAGAATTACAGCTATTTAGAACAAGTAAAAACAAACAAAATAATATATTTATAATTTTCATTATTACTCCTTTTTTTTATCTTCAGTACAATACATTAAGTAACAAAAAAGTTTATTCTTGTAAGTATATATCCTATTTTGAGAAATATTGCGGGTTTTTAGGGGATTGTTTGGAAATGATAAATTATATTTTGAGGATTATTTGTAATTTCTATTTAGAAAACCCATTAATTAGCGACGTAATAATATTTGCTATGCTAGATATAGCAATTGGAGCTATTATTATTGTAATAATAATTATTAATCTGTTGCTTATATTAAGTTTTTCTAATAAAAATTTTTCATGAATTTTGAGCTTTTCGTCAAGATTTTGTTTAAGATTTTGTTCCAAATTAGACATATCTTGTTTTAAATTCTTTTCTACGGTGTCAATCTTAGCGTCTAAATTATCTATTTTGATATTTAAATTCTTTTCTACGAAATCCATCTTAGTATCTAAATTCTTCTCTACAGTATCAATTTTGGCATCTAAGTTAGCTATATCCTTTTGTAAATTCTTCTCTACAGTATCTATCTTAAACTCAAGATTATCAAACTTTAAACCAAATTGTTTTTCTAAATTTTCTAAATCTCTATACGTGAGTTCATTGTGATAATATCTTTTAGATAAATCTTGTGCTATTAATTGTTCCATTCCCAATCTTATAAATTCGTTATATATTTGTTCTTCACTTACAGTATTTGTTAGCACGGGTTTCATAATATTTTTCCTTTATAGTTCTATTGTACACTATTTTGGGTTAATAGGGGTTGTCTATTAACAATATAAAGTATAATTTCTTGCAAGAAAAAACTTTTTGTAATTTACATTTTTAATCTTGAATACTGATTATAGACTTTTTTTGCTATGGGTTTTGTTTTTTGAATGTATTCTAAAAGTAGTTTGATATTATGTTTTACTGAAGTCATTGTGTGTTCGTCTTTTAGTGTTGATAAATCTGGATAAGTAAATTCTGGATAATTTGGATCATTAACTTTAACTTTTGTTTTAGCTAAAAATGTTACAAGGTACATAACATAATCTGATAATTGAGCCTCATATTTAGCTAAAGCGCCTAGTGTTTTAATAATTGGTGGTTTTGGCTCGTCTGGTAGGCTAGCAATGGTGCTACAACATAGTAGTAAAGTAAGTAATAAGTAGTTTGCTAGTTTAAGCATTATCACCCCTTTTAAGTATATTTACGTATTCCCGCATGATTTTGTTGCGTTTTGCTTTTAATGAGGAGATAATTTTATTACTTTTACTGCTAGAGATAGCTTCTATTATCTCAAGATTGTATTTTAAGATATCTTGTATTTCTTCAAATATTTTAGTTGATTCGGCCGTTTCCATAGATTTTAATGTTCCAATATATGTTTTATAGAAAAAATCTATTACCCTATTAAAAGTATTAATGTAGTTATGATCTATGTTTGTATCAGTTTTAGCTATGTTAGTTAAGTTGGATAGTAAATTAAGTCCTAAACCAATAGTGTTATTTTGCATTATTTGTTCTTTCCTTATAGATAGGTTTTCCTTCTTGATTGAATTTTAGATTATTAGATATTTTTAGATTTTTTTCATCAGAATTAACTAGATCAATACATTGATTGATTTTCTCATTTATTGGAGCGAGTATTTTTAATATTGTTGGAGTTAATGCACTTTCAAGTCTTTCCATATTTGCTGTATATATTAATTGATAATGAGAATACAGCTCATAAACCAAAAAGAATCCCTTATGTGCCATTTCATCAAATTCATCTTCAAATTTAGAAAATATATCAATAAGGTTTGATAAAGACGTAAGTCCAAGCTCAACATTATCTTTAGATAATTTCATAAATTAATCTCGTTTTTTAATATGATTGTTGCCATTTCCATTTTTAAAAATCTTGCCTATTGCTATAGATAATATGTCTTTTAGCAACGGCTTGAGAAGAATTAACACCCCTAAAACTATTACTGTTACAAAAATCATTACGGCTATTAGTTTAATTTCATTTAGATTAATAAGAAGTTCGGTTATTTTAATATCCATTTTTCAATCCCTCATTTTAATTTTTGATATATATATTATATATCAAAACTGTAATTTTTGCTAAAAAATTTTACAGCTTTAATAGAACTGGGACGTTCACCCATCTTTTTTGGACATACCATCCTTTGTACAGTGAGATTACACCAGTGAAAGTTTTGCTTGAAAAAACTAAATTTCGGTTATTTGTACTATCAGGTTCATCTGAATATCTTAGATATAAGGATCTACCTTCTCCTTTGATTTGATCTATGTCAAGTTCTATATCAAGATAAATGGGGGTATCGTCATAGCTTTTATAAAAAATAAGAGTTGCACCTCTTGATTGGTCCAAATCTACTTGCAGTCTTTGATTTTTGTAGTCAGACGGATACAGTATGGTGTCAACAGGAGTGCTCAGATAAGCACTAAAGTCTGACGGCACCCCAAGGAACTGTTTTGGAACAGGTGTTTTTTGAATAGTTGAAGAAGACATTATCAAAAGATCGTCATATTTAGATAGAGTGGCTGATGATATGCTACTTGTTAGGCGCGATTTAATTTTGCTAAAAAGGTTAGAAAGCTTATCAGAATCATTGCCAATTAGCTTGTCTATTACTTTAGCGTAAATTTTTTTTACAAACTCTTCATCAGCTGCAAGTTCAGTAGCGATTGTGGACTTAATTATCTCTTTAAACTCGCCCAGCTCTTCCCCTTTAAATGTTTGATGGTTTACGGTTTTCAAAAAGTTTTTAAAGGTGATAGCGTTGCTACTTGCAACTCCATCATCAAGTAGTAAAAGATCAGTGTTTTTAACAGTCGTAACCTTATTTAAATCTTTGATTTGGACTGTTTCTTCCTCATCAATTAATAATTTTTCTTCTTCTCCAGCCATATAACCTCCTTAATTGTTAAAAGTAATAATATTGTTACCAGTTTCATTATTAATTTTGAGAACTCTACCAATAGGAATAATCCCCTTTATAAAAGCATAAATTGAATGATCATAGCCTTTGGGAAGTGAGTTGAATACTAAAGCCTTTTTAGATGCAGCGTATCCTTTTTTCTTTTCTCTAATTAGTATCTTTTTAGGCCTTTTCCCTTTTGCAGTACTGGGTGTAATGAATGCAGTAAAGTTTGTCTTTATTGCCCCTTTTAAAGAGATATCAATAACACCAGCTTCAGGTGTAGTAACTGAAATATCCACATTCAAAAAAGCCTTAAAAATCAGTCTAAATGACTCGTCAGTGCCAATATGTCGTAAAGCAAAAATAACACTATTGATATTGCTTGTAATGCTTTGTAGAGTTTGAGTTTTTGCATAAAAAATTGATAAGACTTGAGATATCCATATGGCAATATATCTTGATTTTATATTTTCTTTTGCATCAATGGATATGAAGTTAGAATTAAGTTCTTTAAGCTCATTAAGAAGTTTTTGTGCGTACTCAGTTTCTGTACTTATAAATTTTTGAACTTCAGAATCTTTTAAGAAATTGGGTATTTTCATACTTTTTAAGTATTAATGTCAATAAGTAGTCGATCAGTTGTATTGAAAAGCAGCATTGTATCATCAGTGATAGCAATATCTTGATTTGTTTGAAAATCGCCATCACTGATTTTTGAGATACTTTCAGTGTCTGTATCTTTAACACAAACTTTAATTTCCATAAACTTAATCCCTTTTACTTCATTGACTGGAGCAAAAAAGTCTTGATATTCAAAGCTAATGCCCATATCAGAATAGTTATTTGAAATAATCCTAGAATATATGTTTCTAATTTGAGAGTCTATGTTTAAGTAGAGATAGTTTTTAAGATCAAGTTTGTACTTTACTTTCATATAAACATATTTTCTTTTTCCCAGTGATATTTTGTAGGATTTAAGTTGCCCGGTTGGGTTGAGTCCATCAATTTCTATGTCTCCATCAAGTAAAGTACCACTAGGAGTTGTTAGATATAATGTTTCCCAAAGTTTAGCTTTAAATTCAGGATTGTTAATATTAGTCTTAGCAGTGTCTAATAAATCTTCTTTAAGAATTAGATATATATTAGCTTTACCAGCTGAACTTTTAATATTAGCGTGTTCCACTCCATTAAGATTAAGTAAAGCAGCTCGAACTGCGTTGTAAGTTGTGCTTTTAGAGGAAATATGTTCTTCAATTGCAGTCCAATAAGTACCACCCGGTTTCATTTTAGAAAAAAAGAGATTAAGCTCATTAATTATTTCTTCTTCAATTAATGCTAAAGAAGATGCAATAATGTTGTAAATCGAGCTATTACTATCATCAATGTTAATTCCATAATTTATGCGTAAGTATTCTCTTTTGGATCGTACTATATCCCCAATTGTGCGCTTTAGAATACCAAAATCAGAATCAAAAACAATACTCATAAAGTAAACTCCATATTCAAAACATCACCAGAGAAAAAAAAGGATATATTTGCTTTACGGTCTTGTATTGCAATTGAAATATTGATTATATCTAAGTTAAGATCTTTAGATATTTCATAAAAATAGTTTTTTACAGCTTGAAGATTATTAATTTTTAAAAGTTTCAAAAGCAAGAAATAGTCCAGGCCCCAATTAGGAGCATAGCTTAAACTACCCCTTAAGGTTTTTAGGAATATAAATAATTTTTGTTTTTGCTCGTCAATTCCATCAACAAGCGAAAAATCATTATTAAATACCAATTCAAAATTATTTCCAATTCTTAAATCCATACTAATAATTATACCATATTTAGCAAAAATTACTTAAACAAACTGTTGATATTAGCAGAAATTCTAGAGGTCACCGCTTGTAATGCTGGATAGTTAATAGTTGTTTTTTCGTCTCCTATGATAGTTATACCGTTGATAGCACTTACAATACTTTCCAGGATTTCTTTCAAGCTAGTTGTTTGGTTGACTATTTCAATTCTACTATTCGCTTTTATCTTAACAGTATCGGAAATTAAATTTAAAGTTTTTGGACTAATTGCGCTAAGTATGTAAAAATGATGTTTGTCGAAATGAATATCGTCATTTTTATCAAAAATATTGATGCTTGATTGAAGTAGTAAAACAGCATCGCCTTTTGATAGTTCAAAATTGATATTAGATATATTTTTTGTGTGAATTTCTAAGTCTTCAAATTCTGGTATTATAACTACAGCTTCTTGTGTTTGCTGTTTAAATTCCTTTACAGTGCCAAGTCGAGTTATGAAAATATTTGAATAAATCCAATTTTTTACGTCTTCTTGTGTTAATGTATTTCCATAAATACGCTTGTTCATTTTGTAAATTATATGCTCTAAGTCCATTTTACCCCCTTTATTATCTCATTGGTGCAAAATTAGAGGCGTCATATAGCTTAAGTGATAATGAACAATCTCCTGTATTGCTAAGCCCCGCACTTGTTTCTTGTATGGTATTTTTTATAATGTTCCCTAGTCCGTCTATAAATGAAACTTTATCACCAACTCTTAGTTTATGTGTATAAAATATTTTAGCGTTCCAATATATACGCCTTGTCTTAAATTCATGCTCGATATCAACTTCTTGTTGTGGTATAAATTCAAGCCCATAATCTTCTAATGCCTCATAGTGGGTATTTTCACCTTCCTGTTCGTAATTAGTAAATACGAAATTGCATTCAATTTCGTAATCATGATAGCCAGTATCAGTTATTACGTTATGAACGTATTTTCCTTTTATTATTTTTTCAATAAACTCTTTTGGAGTTGAGGCATAAATATTTTTGTCGATTACTTTAAGTTTATCTTTATCATTCATGTTAATGATATTGCGATTAGGAAATACAGACTCTATCGCATCTTGCACCGTCATGCCCTTAAAGTTTTTACCCACTTTTCCCTCTTTGTCCTTCAATTTGCGATTGAAGAAGTTGCTATTAGTTAATAATTTAACTTCGAGCTCGACACTAAAATCTCCACCAGGATAATCAGTGCTCATGGGGTGCTCTAAAGTGCCCGCCATTATAAAATCAAATTTTTTCTCATGAGCAAATTTCTTATAATATATTTTTACTATATCTCCAAATTTTATGTGGTCGGTAAAGTCTAGTGGCAAGTTCCAAAGTACAATTTTTGCTTGTTTGGAACTTACAGTATTTAAGTCTGCTGATAATCTATTAAATATGGAAATATCAACATGAATTCTGTCTTGTGTATTGATTATAATTTTAGGAATTTTTTTCGGAAAAGGAGTTCCATCAGTTGATTTTTTTGATTCATCTACATTGTAAAACTCAATTTTAAAATCATAACTTAGTAGTACTGTTTTAGAATCATGAGTTACTAACATATATTATCCTTTATATTTTTCTAATTTAAATGTTTTCACTACCTCCATTGACAGACTAACTTCAACTTCATCGATGAAGGGAGTGTCCTTAAACGAAAGATTTGTAATTATAGCTAATTCTTTAAATCCAAAAGTTGGACTGTAGATAGTAAAAGGAACTTGAGCCTGCAGTCTATTGGATAGTTGTTCTTTTACAAGGTGAGAGTCAAAGCGGAACAAAAAATTCTCAAAAACAGTGGTTTTAAATATTGAAAGCATATGTTTGTACATAGAAGTTAATATCCCACCACTTAATGAGATATGTTCTCCTGTCATTACGGGGTTGTAGCTTACATATTGCGCTTTTCTATCATAATAGTTGATAACTGGTCGTTTAGAATAACTAGTATTATAAGACCGTGAGATTAGCTGGGTTTTTGGTTTTATAAAAAACAATTGTGGCACATATCCAAAACCTCTAAAATCTGGTCGTGGGTATAGCAATAAAAAGTTATCTGCTCCAAAAAGAGCAAGTAGTTGAGTCCCTATATCTTTTATTAATTGAGAAGTCTCTTCACACGACATTTCCCCTTCTTTTTTATTTTCGCAATTGTCACTATTTGCATTTATAATATCCGTAGAATCCTCTTTTTCTGCAGGCGATATTGTTTTATTATTAATAATATTTTTATTGTTAATGTCCATAAGTAATTACCTTTTACTACAACTTAATTCCAACAAGCCCTGCCAATAACTTCAGAGCGGCATATGCGACTTTTGCCGCCCCTGAAGATAATCCAGATAATGAGCCTATTGCACTTTGGAACGCATTGGAAATTGCAGAACCTATAGAACTTGCAACACTTGTAGCCATTTTGCTTATAATTCCGGTAATGCCCCCTGTATTATATGTTTTTATTAAGTCTTCGACCCAATCAATTATTCTTGAAGCACCCTCAAGCACCGGTTGCATACCCGCAGCAGTCACATTCATAAGAGATTGTTCAAGTTTGGTTAAATTGCTATCAATCTTTTCTTTCTCATCAGAAAATTTTGTAAGGCCGAAACTTGCGTAATCACGATGCATTTCTGCAAGTTTCTTAAATCTAAAGTTATAATCATTGCCCCGAGCGTCTCTTTCATAGTTATCTTTTGCTTGTACCGTATATTTTTCGCCTTTTATTGTGCCCTCCATTGTATTATAAAGGTTCCCATATCCTCTAATATGCGCGTCAACAAGTGCTGCAGCCTCTTTCATGCTAGCATGACCGCTAGATACAAGATCGGCCATCATTTCCCCCGTAAGTTTTAATCTCTCTGGAGTCAATTGTTTCATACTTGTTAGAGTGCCCTTAATAAGAGAAAATTGCCGCAGAAACTCTTCTTTTTCTAAGTCACGCTCAAATCCTTTCCTATTATTAAGAATTCCCCCGGTAATATTCCCTTCCTTATCTTTAGTTCCCATAAATAATGCCCGTTGTTTTTCTGTATAAAATGCGCTATTGAGGTGTTGTGCTTTTTTCTGTTGAGAAATTGCTTCAACTGATTTTTTAATCCAGCCGAACACAAAACCAAAAATCCCACCACTTACTCTACTAACAGCGTTGCCAATAACAGTTCCTAGAGCGCTACCTATAGCAATTTTGGCAACAAGTCCTTTCCCTTGAGAAGCCGCTAGCATTTTACTTTTTGCTTTTGATTCTTTTGCAAGCTCTTTATACTCAAGGCGCCTTTTATCTCTATCAGACATTAAAGACCTTTTGAAAGCTTCTTTTCGAGCTTTTTCAAAACCCATGCCTTGTTTCATAAGCTTTTTAGTTTGTGTAAGTCTATATTTCTCAACACGCTCTCTTAAGCTTTCAAATTTAGTTTGTTTGCTTAATTCTTTTTTCTTATCCGACAAATTACTTTTTACAATATCTTTAGTACTACCCAAACTAGATTTTTTAGGCTTAAGATATTTTTCCATTTTGGTAATATCTTGTTCGATAGCTTTTTTTGTTGCTGCATGATCAAGAACGCCCTTAAATTTAATGGTGAATTTGTCGCTCATTAATCCCTCATTTACTTAAAATTAATTCATACAATTCTTTTTCTAATTTAAGATCAGCAATACGGTTAACTTCTAAAAGCTCATCATAAGGCATTTTCTTAACATCATCGTATGAGCAAATATTCATAATTACTGGAAAATAGTATTTATCGTTTTTTATCTCTTCAATCAAGTTGAAATACTTTTTTCTAGTCTCATTAAGACTTGCAATAGCTTTGTCAATATCTTTATTTATTTTCCTCATTTAGCAACTAGTTCATTAGAATTTGATGTAAGTGAAGCAGCTACTTTTTCATAATCAAAATTATCATCGATATAATCAAAAGTAACAAAATCGCCAACATTATTTTCGTATTCACTCAAATATGCTAAAGCGGGTTTTTTAAGGTCATTATCTGCGTGAAAAGTATTGAATTGCGCGGTGTAGATAATAGCAACAAGATAGTCCTTATAATAAGAGATAAATTCTCTATTTGCATCTAGAATTACATAAAATTCGTCTAAAAACTTTGGACTTATCATTAAGCTTGTAATTTCTCTTAAGTATTTAACTTCATTAAGCTTATAAATAGCGTCGCTTTGATTAAATCCTAGTACTCTATCCCATTCGTAGACTGGTAATACTCTAAGTGGGTATTCATAGGTTTTATTTTTGGTTAAAATTTTCATTTTATATCTCATTATCATGGAAAGATTCTCCTTTTAGCTTTTATTTGGGTGTGTTTTTTGGCAATTAATAGCCCTAATCTCAAAAGTCACTTTTTCAGCTTCTGCTGAATAACTTCTTGAGGGTTCTTCAGTGAAAATTGCATGGTTAGAAATAATTTTGGTAGCAATTCTATCATTGAATGCTAAATCAAGCATTTTATCATATTTGCTAACATCCATGTTATAAAACTGATCGTCTGCAATTTCAGTTAACGCAATATAGTCATGACTGCCTAGAGTGACTTCAATGTTGAAAATATAAGTTATAGTTTTAGGGTCACGTAAGCTTATTACAGGAAATCCTTTGTCTTCAGTACTAACAACTGCTCTTGTAGTAGGCTCGCTTGTAAGCTCTAGTTTACCACTGTGCAGTTGTATACCACCGATTGAAAAGTAAACTTCCCTTAAATCATAAAATTGCATAATTTTTAACTCCTTATACGTTTAAACTATTTTGATAATCAACTATATCTTGAGAAGTAATCACTAAAGTAGCTGCATTAATACTAAAGTTGTAAGTAATATTCACGCTAAGTTCCAATTTAAGCTGTTTGGTGCCTGATAGGGTAAGCTTTAAGTTCTTGTATTCTACAAGTAGTCCCCTATCAATAAACCGTTTGAGTAGGCATTCAATTGCTGAAGTATAGGCATTATCTCTAGCGCCACTAAGTTGTAGTGCAGATAATTTACTATTTTGTCTATTGTTTTTATTCCAAATTCGAATAAGCTCAACAATAGCCTCATTTTTTATGTAGTGGTAAGTAAAAATCTCGTCTATTGCTTTACCAGAAAGATCAACACCCTCCTTAAAAGCAGATATACCGTCAAGACCAGTCTCGTTAAGAAGTGAGTAAAAGTTAATTTTTGCATCCCTTAACTTTTTAATTACAGCATCGTCAAGAAGTGGTGTAGTAGCTAATGGCATACCATATGGATTAACAGAGTGGAAAATGCTTGCTTGATGCAAATATGCACTTATAAATTTAAGGTGTAAATTATCTCTATTATTGCTATAAACAACAATATTTCTTTCTTTCTCAAGATTGCTTTTATCCTTAAATAGTTCTTTTATCTCTTGCTCTTTAGTTGAGAATACAAAAAAGTTGAAGACATTTTAAACTTGGCATAGTCATCTTTATAAACAGTTAGTCCATCATCTGAATTGTCCCCTTCAGTATTAATAAGCACAACAAAAGAGTGCCTATACGCTTTAAGATAGTTTTTAAGTTCCTCGGGCTTATCCTTATAAATGAAAAGAACAACTGATTTTAAGGACTCTTCAGTTGAATTGAAAAAATTTGACATTGCGGTTTTCAATAGTGTTTTTTCTTTTCCAAACTGATCTTGTCCATTTCCATTATCTTTTTCTAAAGTTTCAATTTCTTTTTCATAGTTATTAACAGTCAAACTCAATGTTTTATAGTTAGCAGCATCTTTGTTAACTTTAATTTTGGCTGTTTTGTAGACCAAAAGTGGATTGTAATAGTTGGGTGTATTAGCTTGAATGCTAGAGTCTACCAAACTTACACTAATTGTATTTTCAGGCAATTACGTACTCCTCCTTTAAAATTTCAATTGCTTTTACACTAGCATTAAATGCTACAGATGCACTGTATGCATGATTGCTATATTTTGTACCTAAATTTATTAGTCCAACTGCTTGCATATTAGATGTTGGGTAAATGTAAAAGTTGATTTTATTTACATACTCGGGTTGAGATTGATTTTCTAAAGTATACTTATGGACTCTATTATGTAGAAACTCGCTAAGCATACCATAAAGTATTAGCATACGCGAATTAGCATCAAAATCTTTAGCATTTAATACTACTGCAATAATATATATTTGGAAATTCACACTAAATTCCAAAGCATTTTCATAAAATGCACCAGTTTTGCAGTCATGATCAAATAGATGTTCTGTACCATCAAATTTCAATGCTATTATATTGGGGCTAGCAGCTGTAATTTTTGAAAGGTACGGATGATTGTAAGTATTTATAATATCGCATTCAAAATTATTTTCAGTTGCATAGACCTTAAAGCCTTTAAATATTTGGATTAAATGATTTAAAATCGAATCTAAAGTTACAATCATTCAAGCACCTTATAAGTTAGTTCTGATAACATTTTTGATGTATCAACAAGTGGGATTGATGCAGTGCTACTACCTTTTCTTAATTTGCTTTTGATTGTACTATCCTTTAAACCCGGTGTAACTTGCCCTGAGAGTACATAATTCTCATAGTATCTTACAAAAGCTTCTCCAATAGCACTCATTCCTAATTTAGGCTCAATATTGAACTTAGAATTTATATAACTATTGTTGATGTATTCTCTAAATTCAGAACTACCAGCAATTTTAGTTAAATGTTTTCTTACTGGTAATTTAGCGCCGCCTTTCTCGTGCATTCTAGCAATATTAGAACGACCTCCAAACCAACCAATTTCCAATTCAATTGTAAAGTCTAGTCCGTCCATATAAATTCCTTTAAAACCAGCGTAAAGTATCCTATTGAAGAGTCAATGCTAAATATTTCAAAGTAAACCAAATCTGAAATTGATATTCGGTCTTTTAGTTCAAAGTTAAGATCTTGATATGTGTAAAGTTTAGAATACCCTTGAATATCAGATATATTGGAGTCATAAAGCATTGCAAGTTCTTGTGGTTTTATGTCAATAATTACTCCAGCAAATTCGGTGTACTTATTCTTATCAAATACTCTTTGATAAGAATCGTCATTTTCAAGTTTTACAACAGTGCCTTTATAAAATCTTAAAGGGCTAGGATCCTTAAAAACGTTGATCATACGTGTAGACATATCTGAGAGTCTTTTTCTAACGCCACTCACTATACAACTCCTACACAAGACGGCGTTGAGGTTTCTCTTTTTAGTTTTTCTAAAAATGCATCAAGTTGTGAACAAAAGTTCTTATTTGACCCACAACTTTCTCCACCACCTTCTTCGCCTCCACCACTGCTAGGATAATAATCAAGTTCAAGCTCATTGAATTTCTCTTTTTTAATCCTCTCAAATTCAAATTCTCGAACAACCCCTTGCTTTCTTAATTGACAACCCATATGATAAAAGGTAAGTAAAAATATTTGTTCATATGTAAGTGAACTAGCGTCAATACCACGTGTTACCAAAATAGCTTGAAGTAAAGATAAGTGAAGTAGAAAATTTTGCCTACTTAGTGCTAGTTGATCTATTCCTAATAGCAATAACACTTGAGAATGAAGTTTCGTTGTTAAGAGTTCTTCTTCATTTTCAGCTTGTACTTGCAAGTCCTTTTGTTCGCTCATTTTATTTGCCTTATCTTATTAACTTTGTTTAATGTTCACTTGCAAAATAGTCTTCTTGGTAGCAAGTAGACCTCCTAAAACAAAATCAATGTATGAATGCGCAATATCAGTTGAATCCTTATCAACTTGTTCATTTGGTGTAGGCAACATGTACTTGCTAGGCTTAAATTTAATAAGCGCTGAGTTTAACGGATAAATGAGTATTTGATGTTTTAGCAAGTTTGAAGTTTCAATATAAACATCTTCTCGATTATTAATAGCTTTAATAGTTTGGATCAAAACATCTTCCCATTTTTCACAACTTGATGTAACAGCTTGGCCTACTGCATATGGTTTTACCAATTTCAATGAAGTTGCGGGGTCAACTATCACCATCATAGGTGTAGAAAATTCGTCGCCTAACTCTAATTTTGAAAGTCCTGCTTCAATTTTTTCAAATATTTTATCCATCTTATCCTTATCACCTTGTGCAACTTCTTCTTTTATCTGTTCCGGCATATTAAGTAGTCCGTACATATTAGGAAGTAAACGTTTTTGATTTTTTCCGTCCTTTTGAATTGAAACAGTTCCTGTTAGTACAAAGTGATTAATAAGTTTGATAATTTCACTACTTGCAAGCTTATAAGCTTGAGCAAAAGGCAATAAATTATTATTAATGTCGCCAATATATGAGTCTGAAGTGTAAAATTTTTCAGAAGTCTGCTTTAAATGTCTAAATTTATATTGTAATTTTAAATAGTTCAGTCTAACTACTTCAGAACTAAACCCAATAGTTGAGATAGTATTAACCTCATTAGCAATTGTTGTAGGATTAGCATTTAAAAACGCGTCCCATTTTACAGTTCTTTGATATCCCATTTTAAGATCAACATCTTCAATCTGATCAGGTAAAAACCATTTATACATAATGGGGTCTTTAACTTCTCCTATAATATTAGCTACAGATTTTGCATAATAATTTTCATCGTAAAGTTCCATTTAAAACCTCCTTAATTTTTTTAATTTTTACTTACAGCTTTATTTCCAAACACTGCTACTTTTATTAAATAAACATCATTACTAATTTGCTTTGCATCAGATAGCGCTATTGCATTAACAGTTGTCTTATTTTGTCCTCCTGAGACCTTTTCTAGAGCGCCGTCTTTATTAAAAATAAGCTTGTCTTTTGCTTTAGGTGTAGAATCTTTTGCAACCAGGTAACCCTCAAAATTATTTGTAATTGGAACAATAGTAGCTGTTTTGCTAAACTCGTCTACATCAATGCATATTCCGTATAAGTCTTCACCGCCTCCGGCCTCAACATGGGGCTCATAGTGAATTTCATCCTTTTTTTCTTCTTGAATAACTCTTTTTACTCCGCGCTTATAGGGATACCCCGAATATGGATGATTTTCCAACTTATCAAAACTACTAGTTCTAATGCCTCCAGAAGCAAAAAATTGTACGTTTTTGTCCCTAAACTCAATAGAATTGCCTAGTAAACTAGTATAATGTTGTGGATTTTTCATAAACTTTTCTAGTTTACTGCGCTTTTCTTGATACTCTTTTACTAATTGCGTTGTATCTGCCATTAACTTTCCTCCTTTTAACTTCTTTAGTCTTAACCACCAGCAGCAACTACTGTTTTCTCAAGGCCTCTATTGCCAAAAATTGTAACTTTTATTAAATTAATTGAATAATCTTGTCTTATGTTTTCAGCTTGTTTATCCTTATCTTCTGATGCAAACTTGATTGTAAATGAATCAGAAAGTGCATAAGCATTAATTAATGTTGGGGGCCCACCATCAGCCTTGATAATAACTCCATCTGAATTAATGTCTAATATTTGACCCGATTTTATACTAGGATTTCTTGTAACAAGGTACCCCTCAAAGTTATTTGTAATTGGCAAAACATACGCAGTACAACTAAATTCGCATACATCAACACATATGCCATACATATCATTATCAGCACCAACCTCAACATATACGGAGTTCTCTTTTGGAACAAGTTTAACCCCACGCTTATATGGAAAACTCTTTTTTGGATCGTAGAAATATTCTTCTATTTTGTCCGTATAACTTGAACATGCAAATGTATAAGCATCAACTAGCTCATTCTTAGACTGAAAACAACCACTTGAACTGCTAAAAACCTTATTTTCAACAGAACTCATTGATTTTGCATATTTTTTGAATTTCAAAAGAATATCATCAAGTTCTTTAACCGACTCAAGATATGGGTCCATTACTGCATCATCTTCAGCTTGTCTTGCTTGACGCCTAGCTCTAGGAGCAGCTGGAATTTCTGCCTGCAGACCTAATTGTGGATTATCATCAACACCATCCGGAACTTGCTCTTTACCTTTTAAAGCCATTTAATTACCCTTTTAAAGCTCTATTTCCAAAAACGCTAGCAAGTCCTATATATAATTCTTCAGTCAATTTATGTGTCTTTGAAAGTGCTATGGCATTAATAGTTTTATCAGAACCACTAGTCTTTTCAAGTTCTCCCTGCGCATTAAAATGCAGCTTCTCACCCGGCTTTATATCAGTTCCTGGTTTCTTAAATACTAAATATCCTGTAAAGTTGTTTGTAATTGGAATTACAGTTGCCATACCAGTAAACTCGTCTATATCAGTGCATACTCCATACAAATCATCACCACCTCCAGCCTCAACTTCAAGTTCTGATGTACCATCAGCACTAAAACTAAACTTTACTCCGCGCTTGTAGGGATACCCTTTAGCAGGATAATTTTCTATTTTGTCTTTACTACTAGTCCAAACTCCATCAGAATTAGAGTAAATTAAATTTTTATCCCTAAACTCAATAGAATTGCTAAGTAAGCTAGCATTTTGCTGGGGATTTTTCATTAATGCTTTAATTTCCTCAACTTTTTTATCAAACTCTTGTTTAATTTTTGTAATATCACTCATTAAAAACTCCTTTAAGCAATGTTTCTTCTGTTATCTCTTTTTAGATTTTCATAAAATTGAACTCGTCTTTGCTTGTAAGTATTGCTTAAAGCTTGCACAAACTCTGTGAAATTAATTGGTACAAAATTAGGATCAAGCAAACTTACTCTCTCTTCTGATTTAGCAATAATATTTCCTTTAATAACCTCAACAGAAGATGAATTGCTATTAGCATTTTTTCTTAATTTGATATTCACTTTAGCCAAAGAAACAAGTTGTTCTAGTATCTCTCCATCAATATGGCTTATGTCTGATACTTTGGAAATAGCTTTAACTTGCTCAATTGGAACAAACTTGCGAACAAGTTCTCTGCGTTGTGCCTGCATAATGTCTTTTAGAGTATATCCTTTTGCAAGTAGTACCTCTTTATTGAAATGACTGCTAAGATGCGCTTTTGCAAGTGTATCAATTTCATTAATGCGCTCTGCCTCCAGTAATAATTGCTTTTCAACACGCTCTCTCTCTTCAACTTCAGCAAGTTCTTTTGTTATTCGCTCATTTATACTTAAATCACGAGTTGTTTCTTTAGGTTTTGCATTACTTGCTTGTTCTTTTAAGCTCATATACTCTTCAAATTCCTGGGTGCTTATAACTTTAGTATCAGATTTAACTTGATGTTCTTCTTTAACTTGATCCTCAATTATTTCTTTCTTTTCATTTTCAATCACTTCTTAACTCCTTTTCTCAAAATGAGAATAATTTTTCTTTTAAAAAAGCTCGTTCCTCGTTATTGAAAGAACTGCTCTGTATAAGATCGTTATATTTGCTATAAAGCTCAATTAGCTTAATATCTCTTTCCACCTTTTGATCATCACTCAACATCACTAATGAATTGAACTTCATATCAAGTCCAAAATACTTATTAAGCTTTAAATTACAAGCATTCTGGATTTGTTCTTGTACACCTTTTAGAAAATCATAATAATTGCTCCTATCACCTTTACCATCATTTCCAAGTCCTTTAGCTTGCTCGTTGAAACTTCTTGTTAAAGGCTCCTTAGTATCAGCACCAATTTTTGCTTTAATTAATGCTAAGGCCTCTTTTAAATAGGTAAGATCGTATTTAATAACTTCTAAACTAGCACTCGGAGTAGCTGTGTAAAACATCCCCTCATTACTTAGATTGCTCTTAAGCCTAGCAAGTTCACTTGCCAATGAGTCATTAAGACTGCGTAAATTAGAAATATCTTTACTATGATTATTTGAGTTTTGTTTTCTTAGAAAGGATGATAAAAAGCTATTGCCTTTTTCATTATTACTACTCTGAGTTAGCGCACTCAAAGACGTTGTTGCGCTAGAAAGCGCGTCTTGTAGCTGCACTAAAGACTCGTCTTTGTAAAACAAAAAATTGTGGTTTTCAATACGTTTTTCTATTTCAACGTATATCTTCTCAAATAGGTAAATATCTAGCAAAAAACTTTCCGTATAACACGGAACATATCTTTTTAAGATATAATCAAAGTTTTCGTATATTATAAGTCGATTTTTGTGTATTTTGACCGTATCAAAAGAATTGCTTCCATTATTAGTTCTTACTTTGTAAGTTACATAATCAAAGTCAACCCCCAAGTCTCTTACAGATTCATAATCAAGGTATTCAAATCCAATAGGTAGTTCTATATTAACAGGTCTTTCAAGGTCTACTAGTGTATCTTTAGTTTTTACTAAAATGTATCCAATTCCATGAAAACGGAAGCTTATAATACAATTTAGTAAAGCATTTTTAAGTTGCACTTTTAATCTAGCAAGCTCGAGCTCACTAACATGACTAGTAGTATACTCAAGAATAATTCCGTTCTTAAGACAATCTTCTGCTACATTTTCTATGTAATTTCTAAAAAATATTGAATATCTATATAGTTCCAGTGAACTTATTTTATCTATCAGTTTTGCTTTTCTTAAATCATACATTTTTTACTTCTTATTCTTAATTTTCTTAATTAAATTAAATTTATAATAGCAAAAACTAATATTTTTGTCAATAAAATTTACAAAAATCTTTGATTGCCAAAATGAACACTTCTATCTCTATATCCTAAAGACAACATCAAATATGCAGCAGATATTGCATCAAGCGCGTCATCGGGAGTTTTATTATCCCCTTTATAAGCGTAAATATCGCTAAATACAGTAGAACTACTATACTTTGCAATATAAAGTTTTTTGTAGGTAAAAGGTGTAATTAACAATGCTATTCTACTAAACTTATTAGACTTTGGCTTTACTGGGGCAATTCTAAAATATTGACTCATATTCTTTCTAAGAGTCATATATTCACGCGTCAATCCTCCAGCGCCTTTAGTATTGTCTCTATCTTCTATGTAAAGCGTGTGTACATTGAAATTTTGTAAAACAGTCTTGACCATATTCATAATATAAGGGTCAATAGCCGGTCGTTGATCTTGAAATACAAAAGCATAGTACTTATCATCGACTCTCTCCATAACACATAACGCAGTATTATCACCTCCAATACTAAACGCTGGGTCTAAATATGCTATCGGGCTAGTAAATACATAGTCTTGCATAATATTAATTTGTGTGAAAATTGAGTCGGTGCTTGCTATCCACTCTCCTAGCAAAACTCTTGCCTTGTATGCTGGTATATCTTTATAGAGTTTCTCTTGAGTTTTGATAAATTCTTTACTTAGGAGAACATTATCGTAAGTTGTAAAATTATATGTCTTAAAAGTAGCTGTATTATTGATATAATCAGTTTTGAAATAATGTTCTGGATGATCTGGATTGGTATCAAAAATAATAGTTTCTTGCGCGCACCTAAGTCTTTTTAATACTTCCTCTAAAGTTTGCTTATGTAAAGTAGTAGCCTCATTTACAAAAATGAGTGCTGAATTACTACCCCTAAACCTTTCAAAATCACTTGCCTTGTCCCCTCCATATAAATTAATCCGTAGTGAATCAATCAGTATATATGAATTATTCCTATGTCTTGGAATATATGAAATATTAAGAAGTTTGCATAGCTTTTCAAATTGCCCCAAAACATTAACTTCAACTGAACGTTGAGAATTGCCTATGATGAAATTATTAGTATCACTGGAATATAACTTTTTATTTGCAATTAAACTTTTAATAAACAGATAACACGCAAGATACGTTTTGCCGCTAGCTATACCACCACTAAGTATAATTTTCTTTTCGTTGTTCTTTTGGATACTTTTTATAACCCTATTTTGCTTTACGGTTAAATATTTCTCTTCAAACTGAGCAAAATTAACCAAAGAGTTTGTTGTTCCAAAAAATTTAGATATATCAACTCCAAACTGATTTTTGTATTCCTTTTGAAGTGTTGTAAAAAATTTTGTTTGATATAAATTCACTTGTACCCTTTACTACTTTTGTAGTTACTTTTACTCTCAACTTCATGAGCAGAAGTTAGCTTTTTCATACATTCATAGTAAAGCTCCATTTCCCTTATTGAACACTCCTTTATCAGGTCATTAAGCTCACTCTTTAACAAACTAATTTTTTCATTAACATTATTTTTCTTGTTACATTTTTTATTCAAAAGGCAATTTCGGATTGTAAATCTTCTATTTTTAAATGCATGTTGGCTAGTTCAATGCTTGCATATTGTTTAAATGCTCGTATAAATCCTAATTCTAAATTAGAGCGCTCTAAATCTAATTCTCCCTTAATTTTTCTAGCTTTAGCTTCTGATTTAAAAGTTTGGGCTACAAGGTGTTCAAAAGTATCTTCACTAATTGTTACTCTAGAATTATCACCAACAGAAGTTTCCCCACTATCCCATTTTTGTCTCATTCTCCATACATTTACTCTAGAAACTCCCAGTTTCGATGCTATTTCTTTATCATCCAATAATCCTTCTCTAAAGTACGCAACATAATCATCAAAAGAACGTTTAACTTTTTTCAAAAAATTTCTCTAAAGTAACAAAATTAACAAATTGTTACTCTAAATAGTAAAGCAATTTGTTAATTTATTAACACAAACTGTTAACTTCTTTATACCTATTGACGGGTGTTTAATATTTATTGGCTTTTATTGATTAAAAATATCAGTTTATTAAAGTTAATTTTCCATTTTCATCCGGTCCATAGATTTCTATTATTTCTATATTAATAATGCCTTCTTGAACTTCAAAAAACTTTAATTTTAATAAATATTGTGTATTTTTTGTAAGTTTATTAATAATATTTTTAATATCTTTGCTTTCACGGTTTTTAACCTTAAATACAACTCCTCCGTCAAGATCTCTACTATGAGGATTATTCCGAAACTTTAAATTTGAGGCTTTAATCTCGTAAAAATATCCTTCAAAATAAATTATGTCATTATTTTTAATGTCGCCTTTCTCTTCAAAAGAATAACGAATACTTTGTATAGAAAATGGATTATTTTTAACACGTCCATGGGATTTCTCATATTCCATTTTCTTTTTCTTTACTTTATTTTCAATTATTTCTAAACTTTCTTGTTGAAATTTATATTGTTTAATACTTTGATTGTTAACTCTAACTAAATAATATACGGGTATATGATCTATATAATCCATATTTTGATATCGCAAAAAAATATAACCATATTTATCAAAATCTTTCGTGACAAGTTCATGATTTTGTAAAATTCTGATCATAGTTTGCTTTTCAAATAAATATAGATATGTAGAATGAATATTGTGTTCATATTCTTTGGCAAATTCATCTAAATTAAATTTGTAAATTTTAGATATGTTGCCTCTATAGTATTCATACTCTTCTTTAGATAATTCTTTTTCGGTCAATTCCTCTTTCAATTTGTAGTCTTCTGTGATTGATTTAACTGGCTCTTCTTCAAATATCAATGCTAATAAAAAACATGATTGAAATAATATTATTATAGGAATAAAAAAGTATAAATTAAATTTTGTTTGATAAGTTGGTTTAAATGCAATAAAACAACTTATTTTTTGGTAATTTACGCTTTTGAAAACCATTTTTATTCTTTTTTATCTTCTCTAAAATCTTCTATACTATTGTTAAGTTCTTCTTCAATCTTTTTAAGTGCACCCTCTATTATTCCACTTGACATATCACTAGTATCAGTATCATTAGAATAACTTACATTTAAACCTAAATCTTTAGCTTCTTTCCAAGCTTGTTGCCCACCGCCCCTTTGATTTCCAACTTGTGCACCATAAGTTTCTCCAGTTGCACTATCAACTTGCCTTTTATACCCTTCAAATTTTGTCTTAGCATCTTCTAAAGCCTTTTTCTTTTCTCTTTTTTATCTTTTAAAGTTTTCTCAAGTTCTTTAATTCCTTTTCAAGTTTTTCTTTATCTTCTTTTTTATCTTTAAGTTTATCTTCTAATTCTTTTTCTAATTTCTCTAATTCTTCTTCATAACCAGAATATGTTCCAAGAGTAGTTTTATCATCAGTTTTTTCTATTTTCTTCTTTAAATCCTTATTTTTTCTCTAATTCTTCTACTTATTTGATTTTTGTGATTTTCATATAACATCTTGACCTACTTGTCTTGAACTTGCCCTTGTGGTCATCAGCTTGCATTATTCTTCTTTAACTTTTGAAGAAACTTCTGATCCGAGCTTTTTAATGCCTTCAGTCAACTCTTCTTTTTTTGTATCTAAAAATCCCTTAACTTGTTGTTTTGCACTTTCCACTGAACTTTCTAAATCTTTACTACTTGCATAATTCTTGCAAGAACTTATCAATGCAAAAACAGCACAAATAATAAACATTTCTATCTTTTTATTCATAAGTTACTCCTACTCCATAAGCCTCAAAGATAATGCAACCTCCAATAAATTCAATTTTT
>NZ_CP179503.1:0-26808 GCF_030438115.2 Borreliella japonica | reverse complement strand
ATATTATATTTTTTTAGTATAAAAGCTAACCTTCAGAGATTCAAATATCTTTAACCTAAAATAAAAACTGACTCCATTACATTAATAACCAAAAATAATTTTAAACCTACTGTCCTATTACTTTCTTCACTTTTAAATAGTGTTCATCAATAGTAGGCCTAGGCATAAAAAATTCCCTCCCACCATACCAATATTCATACCCGTCTTCACCAGAATACTTAATATCTGGAGAATATAACTCCCTTATGCATGAATATAGCCAAAAAACTCCACGTTTAAATCTATCATTCCGCTCATTTTTTACCCTACCAAACAACTTAATCAATTCTTTAGATCGATCAGAACCTAAATCTAAAAAGAATTTATTAAAATACTCCTCATTATAGTCAGTCAATGGGGGGATTTCTCGAGTACCATTTTTCAAACTACTTAAAGTGTGTAGAGTCTCTTTTATATCAATCAACAAACGATGCTCAGCTTCATATAATTTTAAATTAGCAAATATACCTTCAGTAACAATCTCATCAGAATCCATATCACTACTTTGTTGTGAATTCTCAAAAAAAGTTTGAAAAGCTTGTTCATGCTTATCAGGCAAATAACAACCCAATAAAGCTAATGTTATTATGCAAACACCAACCAAAATCCTCATATATACTCCTTCTCCACCTTGCTGCTAAAACAATCTAAAAATATATAAATATACAAATATATACCAATTTTATCTTTTCTCAAGAATTGTTAAAATCGGCTTAGAACATTCAAGCAACTCAAATGGTATTTTAGAAAAAAAATCCATCTCCCACACATAAAAGACAAAGTTGAGCTGATATTAAATTATCAAAACTTTATTATTAGGAGGTAATATTAATATGAAAAAAATTCTCATATTAATATTAATTTTTAGTTTAAAAATACAAATCTTTGCGTCAGAAGATAAAATTAAAAAAGATGTTGGGTATATTGCAGCCACTGTAAGATATGAAAACGAAAAAGCAAGTGCAAAGATACCATTTAAATTAGATATTGACAAATTCATTTAAGCATCTAAGACTTAATAAAAACAATCTCTAAATCAAACTATACAAATAAATTATTGAATTATTGAATTATTGAATTATTGAGGCCAAAACTTAATTAAGAAAAAAATAAATCCTAAAATCACTGCAATAAGAAATTAATTTATTATATCTTATATTATATCTTGTTAGTTGCTCTTTTATAAATAACATTCCAACAAGATATAAATATAAAAGAGATTAAAGAAGGAAATATATTATCTATATAAATAAAATTTAAAGCCAAATAAAAAAATACAAGCATATATAATATACCATTTAAAATAAAACTCGAAAAAGAAATTTTTAAAATAAAAATTCTACTATTTAGACATAAAAAAGAATATATTAATGTCCCTATAAAAAGAACTATATAATTACTATAATTAAATAGCTTTAAAAAGGGTAAAAAAATTCCCAAACTAAAAATAATTTCAAACAAAGAAAAAACTAAACATATAATGTCACAATGCAATGATTTGCCAAATTCAACTATATTATTTCTCAACACTTTAAAATATAGTAAAAAATAATATCCAAGTATATTTATAGTTGATAAATACAATAAAAAAAAACTTAAACCCACATCTAATAAATCAAAATTTAAAACCCAACTATTTCTAATTTCATCAAAGTTTATAATAAAACATATGAAATATATAAAAGTATTTATTATATTTTGCAATAAATAACAATAAAAATTTTCTCCTATTTTTCTTCTGTTTTGAGGATTAACAAAATTATATAAATAAGTCCTAACTAACCCAAAATTCAAAAACAAACTTACAGAAAAAATTAAAATTAAAATTAAAATTAAAAACATAATTTACCCTTAATTTGTAAAAAACTTAAACCAAAAACAATTATATTGTTAAACACATGAATTGAAACAACGCAATAAAAATCTTTAAAAATAAAAAACACCAAGGAATAAATTATTCCTATCAAAAATTTTGATATAAAAATAGCAAATCCAAAATGTATATGATTAAATCCATACGCAAACGAACTTAATAATACAACAATTGGTAAATTAAATTGTAATTTTTCTAAAAAAAAATCAAAAATTAAAAGTCTAAAAATATATTCCTCAGCAATTGCCATAAAAATAACAGCAATAAAATATGACATATTATAATTATCATCGCCTATAAAAAACACAGGAAATTTTTTATTTAAAAAAAAACTCAAAAATATTTCTAAAGACATTGTAATAATAGGTACAAAAATTATTAAAAATAAATGCTTCGCCCTTAAAGGAGGCACATCTATAGCAAAAAGATTAAAATAAACAATTATGAAAAATGATGCAAAATAACAAAACCGCTTCATAAATAAAACTGCATTTCTTGTATTCAAAAAAATACAAACCCCCGAAGGAAAAAGCAAATATGGAATAAACAAAAAACTAAGGTATTGGATGTGGGAAATATTCATCTAAAATTTCTCCTTTCTTTTTAAAATATGGATGCTCATCAAATGGATGAAATGGAAAACACATCTTAAGCAATTCGGGAACAAGAATCCTTATAGATCTAAAAGATGTGCTTTCTAATTCGGGAGGAGTTATATCGCAATAAACAGCATATTTACTTACAGATCGTAAAATATTTAAACTCATATCCAATTCATTTTTAACTAAGTCTTCTTCAGAAGATATCTCTAATCTAGTTTCATTATCTATAATAGAATTTAACATAGAATCTTTTAAAGAAATTTCATTTAAATTGGAGTAATATAAAAAATTATCATCCAAATTAAAACTGTGTCTTAGGCTATTTAATGTTAACTTACTTATCTCTTTAGCCTTAAAAAAATAAATTAAGGGTAAAGATTGGGCAACTACAGCAGCTTCTTCTACAGCTCTTAAAAAAACACACTCTTTATTAAAGCCGCCTTGAATTCCACAAACTAAATATGGAATCGATTTTTTCTTATTTCTTAGGAATGCTGCATAAACCGGCATTCCTAAATCTTTATCAGAATAATCCAAAACTATTAAATCAAAATTGGATTCAAGTTCTAAATCACTAATTGATTTTCTCAAAAATTCATTACTTTTCCAGTTAATCACAGGCCTTTTGGATTTTACGTACCAATTAGAAATATAACAATGTAATTGTATTACCTCTATTATTGCATTACTAAGCGCAATCTCTACTGTCCTATGAACTGCTGTTCCTGTACTAAAAGTTGGCATTTTGAAATTCTGATGAATACCCATAAAAACCATATCGCAAGGAACCCATATTTTTTCATTAGAATGAATTAAGGATGGCAATAAAATCCAATAAATTTCATCACTCTCATAAACTTTTGAATAAGGAAGATTACAATTTCTATCTAAATCTGAAAAAACATTTCTATATTCCAAAGGCATAACTTTATACTTTGAAGTATTTAGAAGATCCCTTCTAGAAGAAAGAATAAAATCTTCTTGAAATAAAGTTTTGGACATCAAAAGAGAATATCTCTCAATAGTTTCACCTTGTAATCTAGTAATAGCCTCCTCATAAGAACGCCCATAACCAGAAATATGGTATTCCATGTTATATGTCTCTCCTATTAATATTTTGTGATAATTAGGCAAAACACATGTAGAAGAATATAATAAAGGCAACCCCTTTTGAAAAGGCAGCAATGTAACTAAAGACGTACCAATACCTGTTGCCGGAGAATTAGTAAAAACAAGATCTCTATAAAGTTTGCTTGAATAAGGATAATAATTAAACATAATCTTACTCCTTAATTAGAATTAGAAATTAATGTTGAAACAAGCCTTTGTGTTTCAATATTTAAACATCTTGATTTATAAGTCGACAAATATCCACAAGCAGGACAAGATGATATTCTCAAAACATCTTGATTTTGGAACTCAAAAAAAGGTACATAAATATGTAAAGCTCTCCCCATAAGCTTAGATGTTTTAATCTGGAAAAAGGTAAAAGCATCACCAACTAAAATGTAAGCAATATGATAATAAGCGGGACTTAAAAAATCTCCTGAAGAAACTAACTTTGAATCCCTCTTGTGTTTTTCATACTCCTTATTAAACCTATGATAAAGCACATGATCCGTCATCCTAGCAATTATCCTTTGCTCATAACATTCAATACATGCTGTTCTTTTAGGCTCTAAACATGTAATCAACATAAAAGGACCATCTATGGTGCCAAAAAAAATTGGTTTATTAAGTCCCATTAAAATTCTATTAATATTCCTAAGTAAAAATGGATTCAAATTACCCAACAATAGAATAACTCCTTCAAATGGCATAAATTTAGATCTAAAATGGTCTAAACTTTTTGAATAATTTATTAAATCCAATTTATTTAAAAAAATAGGTGTTTTTAAAAATTCCAAATTTTCCAAACTCAAAAGCTCATACTTTAAATTAAACGATTTAGCGGTTGTTTCTAAAATATTAATCAAACTACTATCATCTGAAATCAGTAAATAAGGATTCTCTTGGGGAGCAACTTCTAAATATTGACCAAGATATAAATAATTTAAAAATCTACTATTTTTTCCGAACTCATTCAAATGAACAAAACCAGAATTAATTAATTCTCTAACAATATTTTTGACCTTATCATTTTTTATTTGAATCAAATCAATCCCTTCATCAGAAGACAAAGAATTAAAAACTTTGCTCAATTCATTAATATAAGAATCTTCAATAGAAATTATTAGATCTTCATAATTCCAAACTCCCTTCCTAACAATCAAAAAGCCTTTGGATTCTTTTAAAACTCTCACATCATCTGAAAAATAATATAAACCACTATTCATTGACTACTCCCTTTTAAACATTTCCTAAAATAGAAGATGAAACTACATGTTCACTAATTCCATCTAAATTTAAACATTTTTCTAGCTCTGGCTTATCAAATCCTCCCCAGATGCAATATCCCAGATTCAAATCAGTAGAAACCAAAGAAAAATTTTGATGAATAGCGCCTAACTCGATAAAAGCAAAAGACAAGCTCATTTCTGAATACTTCAAATAATTAACCTCATATCTATAAACAAAAAAGAAAGCAACATTAAAATTAGAAGAACCCTCAAAAAACGAAATATTAAGTAAATTTTCAATCTTAATCGAACTAATATCAATCTTAATAATTGAATTATTTGAAGATTGATATAAATAAAAACTTTTATCAAGCTTTTCAACATTATTTGCGTAAAAATAAATATCTACAGGATACATTCCCCCTCCTGATGGATAAGTCTTTCTAGATTGCCTAAATTTTGAATTTCCAAATTCTACATAATCATATCGAACATCACCAGCAGAATAATAAAGAAGTGTCGACAAATCCACCAAATTTAAATATTGATTTTTAAACTTTCTAGAAGATTTCCTTTTAAGCAAAGCATCTTCAAGTTTAATTTTGAGTCTTTTAACTTTAGGTAAATAAATTACATTCTCATCAAATTCACGATATTCTCTGTTAGATATATTTGCAATAGCAGCGGAATTTTGCAAAAATTGAGAAATATTTTCATTAAAATAAAATTTTTTAATTTCAGAAAAATTTAATAAATAATTAAGAGTCAAGCTTTCTGCATCTTTATCAAACAAAGATGCTTGAATCCTAATATTGGAAGGACTAGCAATAATATTGCTATTAAACACACTTCTTGAAATATTATTTATTTCATACATCCCTGATAGCTTCATATTAGAAACTTCAGAACTTTCATTATTATTTTTTATCATAATTATTACCTTTAACTATTTACATATTTTTTACTTTTATCAAAGTAAAATTACTTAAAGTAATCAAAAACCTTAACTTTAAGTTCAAACCAAAGTTAAAATTTCATACACTAAGATTAAAAATAAAAGAAGCAAAAATATCTATTCTGCCTCCTTTACTAATCAGTATTTATTATTTTTGCAAAACAATAAATATTTATAAACTAAAACTGCAACTACAAGTACAGCTGCAACAGCAGCTACCAGGTATTACGGCATAACTAACATTTATACCAATGCTAGTCAAAAAATGCTTATTCCTAATAAACATATATTTTCTCCTTTCTTAAAATTTTAATTATCAAAATTAATTGAACTTACTATAAATCCAAGCATAAATTGCTTGTCTTGATTTATACCCACCTTAAAAACAAATGGAATTTCCCTAAATAATTTGTAACCAATGCCAAAACTAGCAATATAAAGGAATTTCCCCTTATCAATAAAAACATCATCAAATCCATATCCCATATCAAAAGATATTGATAAAAATAAATCAGAAAACGCATTTCTTAAATATTCAAGAAAAAATACTCTATATTCAAATCCAAAATTAAAAATTGCATTAAAAATGCTATTAGGATCATCAAAAAGAGGAAGAGCTAATGGATATAAATTTAAAGCATGGTAATCTACTCTAGTTTCTAAATCAGTCTCAAATAAAGAATCGGATTTTAAAAAATCCGCCTTAAATCCTAGCTCTCCAAAAGGTAAAGATAAAAGATATTTAAAATTCCAATGCACACTATAAACTTGATCTTCATTGCCAAATAAATATCTATAAACAAAAATCACTTTGGTATCCATTCTTTGAAGTTCTGAATAATAAATTGGAATTAATAAACTAATTTTATTCTTCAAAGTGAGTGTATTGAAATATATATTTTCAACATTATCAACTGTAAGTAAATTGTTAATTAATCCTATAGTAAAGGAATTTTCAAATTTAATATAATCAAAATTATATCCAAATAAAAAATTCCCCTCATGTTCAATATATTTTTTATTTAAATTAAATGGTGTCCTAATCTCATAAAATATTTTAGAGGAAAAATTTCTAAAAAAATATTTAAAACCGGATGCAAATAAAATAGTTTTGTGATAATCAGACCCTAGCCCAATAAAAGGAGAAATTTTAGAATCATTTAACACATAATATAAAGACAAATCAAATGTATTTGGTATGGATAAATAATCCATATCAAAGTCAAAACCCATACCATTAATCTTTAAGCTATTGAATTCCCTTGAAAATAAATTAAAACACATTAAAAATATAACCGTCTTCTTCATTGTTTTCTCTTTTCCCTTAAACCTTAAAACTCATCCCAATGCTTAATATTTGATTAAAAGGCATATTTTTAAATAAAATCTTTTCTCCAAAAGGCTCAAATATGCTTTTAATTTTCAAAGAAAAACCCTTGGTAATATCAAAAGTACTTTCAAAATAAATTTGCCAAGCATTATTATTCAAATTTGTTTTTAAAAAACACGATGTTTTAAGTAAACTTTCAATCCAAGTTAAGATAAACCCTGTAGATATAAAATGATTATTACTTTTTAAGTAACCTTCAAATACAAAAGCAATGGAATTTAATATTCCATTTTCAAAATCAATATAATATCTAGAACCTAAAAGATATCTATTATCCTCACTACGAAATACATAATCTTGATCATAAAGCAAATCATGTCTTATAGTGGAATATAAAAACAGACCACTATAAATTTCAACAGACAAATCAAAAATGAATTTGATATCTATATTGTTATTTTTTAGATTAAAAGGGGTCTCTACCATTAGTAGTAGATCTAACTTAGGAAATGACAACTGAAAATAAGTCCAAGGTGATAAATATTTAGGTTTTTCAAGTCCATCAAGACTAAATTCATCTAATATAGCACCAAAAGAAAAAATATAATTTGAGACAAAATAATATATCTCTGCCAACCATTCTTCTGAATCTTTTATTCTATCTAAAATAATATTCTCTATTAATCCGCTACCTAAATGATAATTTTGCTTTCCTAATTTAACAATTAAACTATCAAAATAAAAATTTAAAAACGAATTTTTAAAACTTAAATAATGCTTCCCCTTCTTTATAGTTAAAGAAGGGGCAACTCCAAATTCAAAAATACCATGATTAATAAAAATCCCTAAATAAAATTCATTTTCAAAGCTGAATATTCCAGTACCAAGAAAATCCTTCTCATCATAATCTGAAAAAAAATATGAAAAATTACTACTTAATCCAAGCTGCTCCTTGATAATAACACTAGAAAATAAAAAGCTAGGAATTATTAATAAAAACCAAAACAACAAAAATTTAGCAAGTTCCATTTTTAACTTACCCTTATTTTAAATAGTTTTTAGCAATATCAAATACTCTTAAAAAGCCTTTCATAGTAAAAATAGAATTATTTAAATTAGTTTTGGAAAAATTTTTTGTATATACGATTGTACGATGATTTTCAAAAATCCTATCCACAACTTCAATACTAGAAAAAGCATTAATACCGCTAATAAACCCCTTATTATAAAGAACTTCTCTTAAAACATGGGAGTTCCTATCTTTGTGTAAAGTCGAAAATTTATTTGAATCATATCTAATTAAATCAACAAATGGATAAAGAGATGTTTTTTTTGATTTAAACTTTAAAAGATTTTCATTGATTTTTTCAAGCAAGCTAAAGTCTTCTTCAAACCTTAATCCAATAATATCTTGTAATGAAGATATGCCCTTAACTTTATAAGAAGGACTAACTTTAATAGGATTTGAAGATTTACTACTTAACATAAAATATCCTGTGTCTCTAATTACAAGAAATGCAATGTCTGATTTTTTACCTTCTGTATATACTAGGCAAGAATTTGAATTATTTGAATTTATAATTGAGAACCCCTTACTTTTTTCTTTTAAAACTCCATCCAAATAAATTTCATAATCTAAATGAACAACATAAAATCCAGGCTCAATATTAGGAAAAGCCAGTTTAGAAAAATCTTTTACTAAAGAATTTGATTCATTAGAATATAAAAAACTAGAAACATAAAGACAACTAATAACAATAAAATTTTTAAACATTATTTATTACCTCCACTATTGATCTCTTACTTACTTTAATAAAAGGCAAAACTGAAGAAATAATTGCAACCAAAAAAATAAATAAAGAAACGAAACAAATATCGCTAAAATAATATAAAAAATTAATAAAATAAGATTCTGTATATCCTGGAGGAGAAAATCTTATCTGATGAAATCCAATTATCAATTTTAAAAAATAAGAAATAGCAATGCCTAAAATTATATTTATAGTAGTAAGAATGAATATTTCCAAAAATAAAGTATAAAAAAGCTCTAATTTTGTAAGACCAATTGCTCTTAAAGTTCCAAGCTCTCTAGTTCTTTCAAGGCCCAATGCTGTCATTATTTGAAAAAACGATATAAATATCAGCAATATTATTAATATTGACAAAAACTTAAACATTATTTCATTAATTCCTAAAATAGATTTGAAAGACGGATTAATTTCATACCAATCGCTATATTCAAAATCTATGTTGCTTTTATTTCTTAAAACCTCTAACTTATCTTTAAAACTATTTAAAAAAGAATTATTTTTTAAATAGACTTGTATTACATGCACACCATCTTTAAAATCAAAAAAACTTTTCAATGTATTTATACTAGTAATAGCAACCATGCTATCTGTTTGAATAACTGGAAATTTAATAATTCCTGACAATCTAACATCTTGCAAAATAAGACCTTCGCCTAACATATCTGTCATCAAAGTTAACTTAGAAGTTTTTTTTGTTAAACTTTCTATACCAAGAGACATCGCCAAATTGCTTCCAATTAAAAAATCACCAACAGAACTATCAAAAAGGGGATCCCCATCTACCAAAAACAAACTTTTTGTTGCAAAATCAGGATCTTCAAATGCAGTAGCAAAAAATGGTTTACTTACAACAGAATTGCCAATAAGACCTTCAAAATTTACTATTAAATTGCTAGATTTAAACTCAGAATATTTGTTTATTTCGTTTTTGATTTGCAATATTTCACAATCCTTTAACATTAAATTATTTTTAATACTGCTAAACTTAGGATTAAAATAATTTTTTTTAGCAATCTGAATATGTCCTGTAGATGAAACAAGCCCCATTTCCATGCCCTCACTACTATAATTCATATATCCTATAAAAAGTAATAAAAACACTACTGAACTCTCCAAAAGGAACGAAACCATCATAGATCTTCTTACATCTCTAAAAATATTAAAAAAAGCTAATTTAAACATAATTACCTCTAAAAATAAAATAATCTACCATCTTCTATTCTGAAAAATCTATTAGCAAATTTTTCTAAACTAGAATCATGTGAAACAAACAACCCTATAGCATCATTTTCTTCTATATAATTTTTTACTACAGAATAAATAAAATTTGCTGTTACATGATCCAAATGACTTGTTATTTCATCTCCAATAATTAATTTAGGATCATAAACAAATGCTCTAGCTATTCCTATTCTTTGTTTTTGTCCTCCAGACATATATGAAGGACGCTTTTTTATAAAATTTTCAAGGTTAAACAATTCCACCAAACTATCTACCTTCTCTTTACACTCTTTCCAATTCTTGCTCGAAAATTTTAAAGGTAATAAAATATTCTCAAAACCAGTAAGACTTGGAATAAGCTCAAAATGCTGAAATATGAGACCCATATTAAATTTTCTAAAAAGAGTTCTTTGCTTATCTTTCATGGAACTTAAAACAAAACAATCTAACACTATCTCTCCACTGTCTATAATATCTATACCTGAAATTAAATTAATTAAAGTAGTTTTACCACTCCCTGTTGGGCCCGACAGCCAAACCATGTCTTTTGACTTTAGACTAAAGGATATATCTTTGTTTGCATGAACTATTTCTTTAAAAATTTTGTAACTTTTATTAATAGTGTTGACTCTTAGTTTCATATCTCTAACCCTAACCTAAATATAATCAAAAGAAAGGCTTACCTTTCTTCAATTTTTCAAAAGCAATTCCTGCAAGATGCCCATTGGGAAATATTTTACAAGCAGATTGCAAACAATCTATTGCTTCAACTCTTCTGTTATTACGTATCAAAAAAGAGCTTTTTACTATTTCTTTTAAATATCTTTGTCTTTTATTCATAAAAACTTCTTCTGTTCTATTTAAATAATAGAGAGCAACCAAATTTCTACTAAAAGTTTTATTTGTAACTCCTGATGTATAAAATATTGCTAAAGGTAGATTAACTTTATAATTTTGACTATTCATTATTAAAGCTTTGTCCAAAAATCTTTTTCCATTCACAATATAAAAATAAGAATTGGAAGAATCGTGAACTATTAAATTCAAAGCAAGCTCCCCTAAAGCTCTAAAATAATCAGAAAACTCATAAAAATTAAAAGAAACTTTAACACTATACTTATATGTATTTAACACCTTATTAATCAAATTTTTGTATTCATTAACATCATCTATTAAATAGGCAATATCACAAAAAACTAAGGAAATAAGCAAATTTAAATAATTAAATTTAAGACTGCTTTCCTTATAATTAGATAAAATGTTATTTTCAATTTTAGAAAGAGAGGATATCAACATCTTTGCATAATTTAAATTATCAAATTTTAAACCCGTAGAATAATAATTGGTATGAATTTCTTCAATTTCTTCTATATATTTCTCTATATCATTATCAAAAGCAAATAGATTAAATGAAATAAAAAAAATCACCAAACCACTTTTCAATTTCATAGAATTCTTACCTATAAAAAGGGGACACAATTAAGGCAACTCGCCCAAATTATTTCTTTCAATAACTATTTTATGAAAAAGTCCATCAGGAAATATATTTTTAGCCTCGTTTAAATACCTTTTATATTCATTTTCTCTTTTAAGTCTAAAATATCCCTGACTTATCCATACATTTGTTAAATATTTTTCCAAGCTTTTTTTACTATATTTAAGAGCCTTCTGCAAAAATTCTATTGCCTTTTTAGGACTACCCCCCGAAATTCTTGGAGAATATAAATACCAAGTTGCTAAAGAAATATTGGCAAATACATTTTTATTATCAATTTCTAAAGATTTAATTAATGCATTTTTAGCTTCATTTGAGATTTTAACTAATTTTATACCGCCCATATATCTTAAAATAGACAAATTTAAATCCCCCAATACTCTATATGCATCACTTCTAATTGATTTTTGACAATCTTTAAAAAATTGAGAAGAAATAAAATCTAAAAGAACATTTTTTGCACTTAAAAATATGGAATAACTATCAGAAGAATTTTTGATAGTTACACTTTGAACTAAAGATGCAATCTGCAAATTAACAATGCTGGTAAGATAATTTTTTCTACTATCCCCAAATGATTTTAATTTTTCATACAAAGTTTTAAATTTATCTATATAAAAGTTTATATAATCAGATTGATCTTTTAAAACAAGTCTATTGTTATTATCACCAGAATAATACTCTTCTAGAATATTATTATATTCTATATTCAAAGCTTCAAAAGAATTAGAATATAGTAAATTAAAATTTAAAATTAGAAAAAAGAGACACCTGAAAAAAACTTTCATAACCTTTTACCACCTTATAATAAAAGATAATTCAATAAATAAATTTATCTATATTTGGTTATAAAAAAATAAAATTATTTCAAAAATTGCTGACAATTAAACTTATTAAGTTACAATCTAATATATCAGAACATGAAAGACAAAAAGAAAATTTCTTACAATTTTAAATTGTAAGAAAAAATAAATTAATCTCTAATCTCTTGATTACTTATCTAAAATTTTTGTTATTTCAGAAAATAAAGTTTCAGTTTTAAGAATATCGTATTTTAAAAAATATTCATATTTTAAATTAATATATTTAATAAGTTCAATTATCTTCCCTGAATCATCTTTATTGTTATTTAAATTAATATCATTTTCACAATATTTAATAATTTGATTTACAATATCAATCCACCTAGCCTTAAAAGTCATCAATTCTTTAAGTTTACCTAAAATAAAGCTTAACTCCTCTATATTTAAACTCATTAGTTTGTCCATTTGCTCATTTATTTTTTTAGCAGAAAATTCTAAATTATATTGAGAATAATACTGTCCAGCTCTAACAATAAGTAAATCTAATTTTTGATTCCCCGAGTTGTTTGATATTTTATTAAGTATTTTCCCAAAAATTCTTAATAATTTCTCATTATAATTCAAAGACGAATAAAACTTTCTTCGTATATCTTTATTTTCATTATGAGAATACCTCTCACGATTAGAATCAAATGTAAGGTTATTAAATAAAAAATCCTTCATACCAAATTGATCTAAAGGTTCTATTCTAGCTCTATCCAAAATTATTTGCTCTTTAACAAGCTTAGCAGTTTCAATTATTTTAACTATTAAATCGTCTTGAACCTCCTCACTTTTTAAGTGATTTTCTTCTGGTTTTAAATTTTCTTCAATTGTATTTTCATTTCGATTAAATTCAAAATCCTTATCTTCCAATACTAAATTTGCAGAATTACATGACAAAAGGCTTAACAAATAGATTATTACAATTAAATAATTTCCTTTCAAAATATTCTCCTCATTGTTATAGCAATTAAATTTAATTTATAGCAAAATATTCTAATTCCAACTTTCTTTTAGTATTTATAAAAAAATATTTAAAAAAAGTTGGAATTAGACGTCGAAATTAAAAGCAATATACTTAAGGCTTGTGTAAAGCCTATAAAACCCAATAAAATTTTTATTAAAACTAAATATTCCTATTATTCAATAACCTTAAAGTTAGAGCTTAATTAAGTTTTTTTAAAAAACTTAATTAAGCTCTAACAGCTCACAATGGCGGTCACAAATTAAGGTAAATTTTAAATGAAAAACTTATCCTTGCACTAAAGGATACACCAATTTAAAAATAAAATCAACAATCATATAACATTTATTAAACTTTTTATTTGAATTCTTTCATAATTTGATCAATCCAATCTTTTTTATCTAAAAAAACTTTATCTAAAAAAAACTCTGTAAACTTATAGTTTTTTTTATAAAAAAAGTAACTTTCTTGATTTTTAAGTTGAATTCTCAAAACCTTTTTTGAAATTTGATTTGATTTTTTCCTTACTGCATTTTCAGAATTCATCAAAAATAAAATCGATTGCCTAAAACCATTTTCAACTAAATATTCTTGTTTTAAAGTGCCTTCCTTAATTGCACCAGCTATTTTTAAGTAAGTATATGCTTGAGATCTGGCTAATTTATAATCTTTTATAAACTTTTCAAAACTTTTATATCCATCAAGTTTATAATAAGCCTTATTTTTGATTTCCATTAAAATATACATGGCCTCTATTTTATTATAGATGTCTTCTTTTATATTATCTTTCAGTTTATTTTTTAAAAATTCAAATCTTTTTTTATCATTAGATAAATGATTATTATTATTAGAATTTAAAATAGAATTTTTATTGTTATTTAAATTTCTTGGATTAATAGCTATTTCATTAGTATTTTTTTTATTCATAAAATTTCCTTATTTAGTTTAAATTCTACTTTATAAATTGTCTAGCGCTGGACAATTTATATTGGGAATTTCCATTTTCTCTGAATAAGTTTCTATATTATAAATTAAATTTTTCAATATATAATTGTATTCCAATATATAATTTGATTTAAAATCAAATTCACTATTAGTTGCAATTTTTTTATTCAAACCTTCTTTTTCTGATATAAATCCTAAAAAGTTATTCTTTTTTTGCATTATTTTCAATAATTCTTTATGTGTATTAGTTTTCTTAAATCTAGTTACAATAAAAAACATTGGTACTGATTTTTCCAAACTTTTAATAAAAAATTCTAAAAGTTCGTAACTTTCAAATGTCCATTTTTCAGCCGTCATTGGTATTAATATATAATGTGTAGCATTTAAAGCACATCTTAATGTCAAATCTAAACTAGGATTTGTATCAATCACTATATAATCATAGTTGATTCTTAGTCTTTTTATTTCTATTTTCAATTTTAAATCAATAGCTTTGTGTTTGTTTAGGCAATAAAAATCTCCATTCAAACTATGTAATGTTAGATAGCTGGGAATTAAGCTTAAATTGTTCCCTACTCTAAGAATTGTACTGTTAATATCTAAGTTATCTTTTAAAACTTCGCAAATGTTTTCTCTTTCTAAATCTAAATTACTTTCTTTTACTTTTTCATAAAAGTAGCTGGTAGTCGATGCTTGTGTATCCATATCGATTAATAATACTGTATATTCTTTTGATAAAAGTTTAGCAAGAATTATAGCACTTGTACTTTTTCCAACTCCACCTTTTATACTGGCAATGGTTATTATTTTTGTTCTTTTTTTATCCATTTAGTTATAAGACCTCCATTTGATAATTTTTTGTCGTAAAATTCATATATTTCCTTTTCTAAAGTTAAAAGTATTTTAATCAGAGATTTATAATATTTTTTTTTAATTTTGTCTTTTCTTAATAAGTATGAAATTCCCACGACATAGCAAAATATGCTTCCTGTTTTGAATTTAAATTGTATATAGTGTATTTTTGAAAATGTAGCTGTTTTTAATTTATTATTTTCCTCATATCTTCTTAAAACGTTTTTTATTGGCTTTCTACATCCATAACTAATTCCTAAAAATTTGTCTTTATCTTTTAAAGAAAAAAGACTAAATGCTTCCGTTTTTTTCCTGTCAAATAATTTTCTAAATGAAATTAAAAATCTATAATTTTGATTTTTCTTAGTTCCAAATGCATGAAAGTCCAAGAATATTTTCGTATGGTATATGTTTTTGTCGTCTTTTTTTTCAATTTTAACAAAAATGTTTTTTTTTTCCGGTTTTATTTTTGTTTTTTTTTCTCTAAGTTTTTTTAAAAGGTTTTCCATAATCTATCCTTAAATAATAAATTTTTCATTAATCAAGAATTTGTTTTTATTTTTGATTACTTTTAGTAGGTCATGATAATATTTATTATTAAACAAATCGGAATATCTTGGTTCTCCTATTTGATTTAAGTAGTCTTTTATGATCCTTATTAAAAATTCATTGTCATTATCATCAATTTCAGACTTTATTTTTAACTGTTCGAATAATATGTTAAGTATATTATTTTTAATATTTTCTTGTGTTGTTTTTATATTTGATTTATCTGTGTTTTTCTTTATTTTATTTATTATTTGTTTTAAATCATCATATTTACCGTTATCTAATATAAAATGGGGTTTATTTTCATATTTTGAATATACATTCTGGAAATATATTTCCAATTTCTTTTTGTTTAATCCTTCTTCTTCTAAAATTTTTTTAGTTCTTTCTAATAAAATACTCAGTTCTTTTCTCTTTATGTTTATGGTTTTATTTTTTTTATGATTCTTATAATAATTTTTCTTAAAAAATTCTCTACTTTTTTAATTTCTTTTAGTATTTCGATTTTAATATTCTTTTTTACATTTAAATCTAGAATTTTTGAAGAGGAATTTGTTATAAATTTACATTTTTTAGCATAATTTTTTATTTGTAGGTTTTCAAATCTTTTAACTGCTTCTTTCTCTTTATTATTATTATTATTATTACATTCCCTTAATTCTACACTCCCTTTTTTTGAATGTAGTTTTTTAAAAAACGTACTTACTCTTAGGTTAAATCTAACTTCTTTTTTCTCTTTAAAATATTGGTTTATTCTACGATAGCATTTTTGTTTTTGATAATTAAGTTTATAGTAGATTTCGGTTCCGCAATTGACTCCCAAGTGTTTATAATAATTGGTTGTTATTTTAAATTCTTTTTCTAACCTGTAAAGGTAATTTTGTAATGTTTTTATTTTAATAGGGTTTTGACCATTTCTTTTTAAATTTTCATTAAAATAATAAAGTATATTGCTTTGTGAATATTTTTTATGTTTATTGTTTATATAGCAAAGTGTTGATATCAATACAATTAGTTTATGTTGGCATTTGTTTTTAAATTTTTCTATTTTTTTCATTTTACTTCTCCTTAATTTGTGCATATCTAATATGTATATACATGGTATATCAAAATTAATTTAAAAGCAAATTAAAATAAATTTAACTGAAAATAATATGTAAAGTAATAAAACCAAGGGAAGAATTATTTTTAATTAAGTTTTTGAACCATTATTTATTAAGCCTCATCATCCTCCTTCTCCCCAATAGCCGCGTCAATCGGATTTTTAGCATTCTCCGCCTTCTTTCCTTCTTTCTCCGTCTCATCTTTAGCAGCATCAACAATAGCTTTCAATATCTGCTCCCCACTAACAGCAGCAACAGCAGCAGCCGCCTTCCCAGCATCTGTAGCATCACCACCAGCATCCTTCTTCTGAACAAACAACTTCCCAGCATCCTTGTTGTCCTTGCCAGTAGCAGCAGTCGCCTTCAACTTCCCTTCCTCACCAGCCTTCTCAGCAGCCTCAACAATCCCCTTTATCCCCTTAGCAATCCCATTAACACTCGCCGCTTCACCACCTTTTGTTGCAGCAGCATTACCCTTAACAACATCCCCAATCGATTTATCAGCACCACCAGTAGCAGCCGTTGCAGCCTCCTTAGCAGCCTTTGTCATCTCAACAGCATTCTTAACAGTCCCCTGATGATCCTTATGATCATTAGCATCATTCTTCAAAACGAACTGCCCATCCTTAGCCATACCCCGCAGCACCATAGCAGCAGCAATCTGATCATCCTTCTTCATCTTCTCCCCAAACGCCTCAGCCGCATCCCCATCCTCATTATCCTTACCAATAGCCGCGTCAATCGGATTTGTAGCCTCCCCCGCCTTCGCACCTGTCTTCTCCTTCTCATCCTTTCCAACAGCCTCAACAATAGCTTTCAATATCTGCTCCCCACTAACAGCAGCAACAGCAGCAGCCGCCTTCCCAGCATCTGTAGCATCACCACCTACATCGCCAGCCTTCTTGACAAACAATTTCCCTGCATTCTCGTTGCCACCACCAGTAGCAGCAGTCGCCTTCAACTTCCCTTCCTCACCAGCCTGTCCAGCAGCATCAACAATCCCCTTTATCCCCTTAGCAATCCCATTAACACTCGCCGCTTTACCACCTTTTGCTGCTGCAGCAGCAGCATTACCCTCAACAACATCCCCAATCGATTCACCACCACCAGTAGCAGCCGCTGCAGCCGTCGTAGCAGCCTTTGTCATCTCAACAGCATTCTTAACAGTCCCCTTATGATCATCATGAGCATCATTCTTCAAAACGAACTGCCCATCCTTAGCCATACCCCGCAGCACCATAGCAGCAGCAATCTGATCATCCTTCTTCATCCCATTCTCCTCAAACGCCGCCGCAGCATCCCCATCATCCTTCCCAATAGCCGCGTCAATCGGATTTGTAGCATCCTCCGCCTTCGCACCATCCTTAGCAGCCTCAACAATAGCTTTCAATATCTGCTCCCCACTAACAGCAGCAACAGCAGCAGCCGCCTTCCCAGCATCTGCAGCCTCACCACCTTCATTAGTCTTCTGAACAAACAACTTCCCGGCATCCTTGTTGTCCTCATCACCAGCAGCAGCAGTCACATTCAACTTCCCTTCCTCACCAGCCTTCTCAGCAGCCTCAACAATCCCCTTTATCCCTTTAGCAATCCCATTAACACTCGCCTTATCACCACCTTTTGCATCCTTACCCACAACAACATCCCCAATCGATTTATTATCAGCACCAGTAGCAGCCGCTGCAGCCTTCGTAGCAGCCTTTGTCATCTCAACAGCATTCTTAACAGTCCCCTTATGAGCAGCATGATTATTATTCTTCAAAACGAACTGCCCATCCTTAGCCATACCCCGCAGCACCATAGCAGCAGCAATCTGATCATCCTTCTTCATCCCATTCTCCTTAAACGCCGCCTCATCATCCCCATCACCCCCAATAGCCGCCTCAATCGGATTTGTAGCCTCCCCCGCCTTCGCACCTGTCTTCTCATCACCACCCTTTCCAGCAGCATCAACAATAGCTTTCAATATCTGCTCCCCACTAACAGCAGCAACAGCAGCAGCCGCCTTCCCAGCATCCTTAGCATCACCACCAGCATCAGCAGCATTTGCCTTCTTGACAAACAACTTCCCGGCATCCGCGTTGTCCTCCTTAGCAGCAGCATCAGTCTTCAACTTCCCTTCCTCACCAGCCTTCTCAGCAGCCTCAACAATCCCCTTTATCCCTTTAGCAATCCCATTAACACTCTTCGCTTCACCACCTTTTGCTTTTGCTGCAGCATTACCAGCAGCATCACCCTTAACAACATCCCCAATCGATTTATTATCAGCACCAGTAGCAGCCGTTGCAGCCTCCGTAGCAGTCTTTGTCATCTCAACAGCATTCTTAACAGTCCCCTCATGATCACCATGAGCATGATCATTATCATTCTTCTTCAAAACGAACTGCCCATCCTTAGCCATACCCCGCAGCACCATAGCAGCAGCAATCTGATCATTCTTCTTCATCTTCTCAAACGCCTTAGCCGCATCCTCCTTAGCCCCAATGGCCGCGTCAATCGGATTTGTAGCCTCCCCCGCCTTCTTGCCTTTCTTCTCACCATCCTTAGCAGCATCAACAATAGCTTTCAATATCTGCTCTCCACTAACAGCAGCAACAGCAGCAGCCGCCTTCCCAGCAGCCTTACCATCACCACCAGCATCACCATTAGCCTTCTTCTGAACAAACAACTTCCCAGCATCCTTGTTGCCCTCACCAGCAGCAGCAGTAGTCTTCAACTTCCCTTCCTCACCAGCCTTCTCAGCAGCATCAACAATCCCCTTTATCCCCTTAGCAATCCCATTAACACTCGCCTTATCACCACCTTTTGCTTCAGCACCAGCCTTACCCTCAACAACATCCCCAATCGATTTATCAGCACCAGTAGCAGCCGCTGCAGCCTCCTTAGCAGCCTTTATCATCTCAACAGCATTCTTAACAGTCCCCTTATGAGCCTCATGATCATGAGCACCATCCTTCAAAACGAACTGCCCATCCTTAGCCATACCCCGCAGCACCATAGCAGCAGCAATCTGATCATCCTTCTTCATCCCCTCCTTATCAAACGCCTCAGCCTCATTCCCACCATCAGCCCCAATAGCCGCGTCAATCGGATTTGTAGCCTCCCCCGCCTTCTTTCCTTCTTTCTCCGCCTCATCCTTAGCAGCATCAACAATAGCTTTCAATATCTGCTCTCCACTAACAGCAGCAACAGCAGCAGCCGCCTTCCCAGCATCTGCAGCCCCACCACCTACATCACCATTCTTCTTCTGAACAAACAATTTCCCGGCATCCTTGTTGTCCTCCTTAGCAGCAGCATCAGTCGCCTTCAACTTCCCTTCCTCACCAGCCTTCTCAGCAGCATCAACAATCCCCTTTATCCCCTTAGCAATCCCATTAACACTCTCCGCATTACCACCTTTTGCTGCAGCAGCAGCATTACCCTTAACAACATTCCCAATCGATTTATTATCAGCACCAGTAGCAGCCGCTGCAGCCTCCGTAGCATTCGTAGCAGCTTTTGTCATCTCAACAGCATTCTTAACAGTCCCCTTATGATCATCATGAGCATTAGCATCATTCTTCAAAACGAACTGCCCATCCTTAGCCATACCTCGCAGCACCATAGCAGCAGCAATCTGATCATCCTTCTTCATCTCCTCCTTACCAAACGCCTTAGCCTCCGCATCCCCATCCTCATTATCCTCATCAGCCCCAATAGCCGCCTCAATCGGATTTTTAGCCGCCTCCGCCTTCTTGCCTGCCTTCTCACCATCTTTAGCAGCCTCAACAATAGCTTTCAATATCTGCTCCCCACTAACAGCAGCAACAGCAGCAGCCGCTTTCCCAGCATCTGCAGCCCCACCGCCTACATCATCAGCAGCCTCCTTCTGAACAAACAACTTCCCGGCATCCTTGTTGTCCTCCTTAGCAGCAACAGCAGTAGTCTTCAACTTCCCTTCCTCACCAGCCTTCTCAGCAGCATCAACAATCCCCTTTATCCCCTTAGCAATCCCCCATTAACACTCTTCGCATCACCACCTTTTGCTGCAGCACCAGCATCATTACCCTTAACAACATTCCCAATCGATTTATTATCAGCACCAGTAGCAGCCTCCGTAGCCTCCGTAGCAGCCGTTGCACTCTCAACAGCATTCTTAACAGTCCCCTTATAATCATCATGATCATTACCATTCTTCAAAACGAACTGCCCATCCTTAGCCATACCTCGCAGCACCATAGCAGCAGCAATCTGATCATCCTTCTTCATCCCATTCTCCTTAAACGCCTCAGCCGCATTCCCATTATCCTTACCAATAGCCGCGTCAATCGGATTTGTAGCCTCCCCCGCCTTCGCACCTGTCTTCGCCTCACCATCTTTAGCAGCATCAACAATAGCTTTCAATATCTGCTCTCCACTAACAGCAGCAACAGCAGCAGCCGCCTTCCCAGCATCTGCAGCATCACCACCTACATCAGCATTCTTCTTCTGAACAAACAATTTCCCTGCATCCGTGTTGTCCTCACCAGCAGCAGCAGCAACAGCAGCAGTCTTCAACTTCCCTTCCTCACCAGCCTGTCCAGCAGCCTCAACAATCCCCTTTATCCCTTTAGCAATCCCATTAACACTCGCCGCATCACCACCTTTTGCTGCAGCACCAGCAGCATTACCATCAACAACATCCCCAATCGATTCATTAGCACCACCAGTAGCAGCCGCTGCGGCCTCCGTAGCAGCCTTTGTCATCTCAACAGCATTCTTAACAGTCCCCTTATGATTAGTATGATCATTATCATCCTTCAAAACGAACTGCCCATCCTTAGCCATACCCCGCAGCACCATAGCAGCAGCAATCTGATCATCCTTCTCCATCCCCTCCTTAAACGCCGCTCCATCCGCATCCTCCTTAGCCCCAATAGCCGCGTCAATCGGATTTGTAGCATCCCCCGCCTTCTTTCCTCCTGTCTTCTCCGTCTCATCCTTAGCAGCCTCAACAATAGCTTTCAATATCTGCTCCCCACTAACAGCAGCAACAGCAGCAGCCGCCTTCCCAGCAGCCTTACCATCACCGCCTACAGCAGCACCAGCATTCTTCTTGACAAACAACTTCCCGGCATCCTTGTTGCTCTCACCACTAGCAGCAGCCACACTCAACTTCCCTTCCTCACCAGCCTGTCCAGCAGCATCAACAATCCCCTTTATCCCCTTAGCAATCCCATTAACACTCTCCGCATTACCACCTTTTGCTTTTGCATCACCCTTACCATCAACAACATCCCCAATCGATTCACCACCACCAGTAGCAGCCTCCGTAGCCTCCGTAGCAGCCGTTGCACTCTCAACAGCATTCTTAACAGTCCCCTTATGATCATTAGCATCATTCTTCAAAACGAACTGCCCATCCTTAGCCATACCCCGCAGCACCATAGCAGCAGCAATCTGATCATCCTTCTTCATCTTCTCAAACGCCGCTCCAGCCTCATCATCCTTCCCAATAGCCGCCTCAATCGGATTTGTAGCATCCTTCGCCTTTGCACCTGTCTTCGCCTCACCCCCAGCAGCCTCAACAATAGCTTTCAATATCTGCTCTCCACTAACAGCAGCAACAGCAGCAGCCGCCTTCCCAGCATCCTTAGCATCACCACCAGCATCACCATTAGCCTTCTTCTGAACAAACAACTTCCCGGCATTCTCGTTGCTCTCACCACTAGCAGCAGCCACACTCAACTTCCCTTCATCACCAGCCTGTCCAGCAGCATCAACAATCCCCTTTATCCCTTTAGCAATCCCATTAACACTCTCCGCATTACCACCTTTTGCTGCTGCACCCTTAACAACATCCCCAATCGATTTATCAGCACCACCAGTAGCAGCCGCTGCAGCATCCTTAGCAGCCTTTGTCATCTCAACAGCATTCTTAACAGTCCCCTTATGAGCCTCATGATCACCATTCTTCAAAACGAACTGCCCATCCTTAGCCATACCTCGCAGCACCATAGCAGCAGCAATCTGATCATCCTTCTTCATCTTCTCAAACGCCTTAGCCCCATCCTCCTTAGCCCCAATGGCCGCGTCAATCGGATTTGTAGCCGCCTCCGCCTTCGCACCTGTCTTCTCCTTCTCACCATCTTTAGCAGCATCAACAATAGCTTTCAATATCTGCTCTCCACTAACAGCAGCAACAGCAGCAGCCGCTTTCCCAGCATCTGCAGCCCCACCACCTACACCACCTTCATTAGCCTTCTGAACAAACAATTTCCCGGCATCCTTGTTGCCATCACCAGCAGTAACAGCATCAGTCTTCAACTTCCCTTCCTCACCAGCCTGTCCAGCAGCCTCAACAATCCCCTTTATCCCTTTAGCAATCCCATTAACACTCGTCGCTTCACCACCTTTTGTTGCAGCATCCTTACCCTCAACAACATCCCCAATCGATTCATCAGCACCAGTAGCAGCCTTTGCAGCCTCCGTAGCAGCCTTTGCACTCTCAACAGCATTCTTAACAGTCCCCTTATGAGCCGTATGATCATTAGCATTCTTCAAAACGAACTGCCCATCCTTAGCCATACCCCGCAGCACCATAGCAGCAGCAATCTGATCATCCTTCTCCATCTTATCCTTAAACGCCTCCGCATTCCCAGCCTCATCATCCTTACCAATAGCCGCGTCAATCGGATTTGTAGCATCCTCCGCCTTCGCACCTGTCTTCTCCTTCTCACCCTTTCCAGCAGCATCAACAATAGCTTTCAATATCTGCTCTCCACTAACAGCAGCAACAGCAGCAGCCGCCTTCCCAGCATCTGCAGCATCACCACCTTCATTATCACCATCATTTGCCTTCTGAACAAACAACTTCCCTGCATCCTTGTTGCTCTCACCAGTAGCAGCCGCTGCAGCCTCCGTAGCAGCCTTTGCACTCTCAACAGCATTCTTAACAGTCCCCTTATAATCATCATGAGCATTATCATCATTCTTCAAAACGAACTGCCCATCCTTAGCCATACCCCGCAGCACCATAGCAGCAGCAATCTGATCATCCTTCTTCATATTCTCCCCAAACGCCTCCGCATTCCCATTATCCTCCCCAATAGCCGCGTCAATCGGATTTTTAGCATTCTCCGCTTTCACACCCTTCGTATCACCACCCTTTCCAGCAGCATCAACAATAGCTTTCAATATCTGCTCCCCACTAACAGCAGCAACAGCAGCAGCCGCCTTCCCAGCATCCTCAGCCTCACCACCTACATCACCATTCGCCTTCTGAACAAACAATTTCCCAGCATCCTTGTTGCTCTCACCAGTAGCAGCCGCTGCAGCCTCCGTAGCAGCCTTTGCCATCTCTTCGAGCCACTTGCTAATCTCAGCTATAGCACCCTGAACTCCACCAGTTCCACCAGTTCCACCAGTTCCACCAGTTCCACCAGTTCCACCAGTTCCACCAGTTCCACCAGTTCCACCAGTTCCACCAGTTCCACTACCACTACCTTTGGGCAATTCAGTTAAACCTTTTTTTGTTTCTTCCAATTTTTTGGCCAGAGATTCAAAATAAGTTTTTGCGTCTGATTTTTTTGGATCCGCTTTAAATCCCAATGCATCTGCAATTAATCCACCAAAAGAGGTGAATACATCTAAGAATCCGTTACCCAATTGGATTAAAGAGTTATAAAACTTGCTTGTTGTACTATTGAGAGTAAAAGTTATAAAACTTGCTTGTTGTACTATTGAGAGTAAAAGTTATAAAACTTGCTTGTTGTACTATTGAGAGTAAAAGTTATAAAACTTGCTTGTTGTACTATTGAGAGTAAAAGTTATAAAACTTGCTTGTTGTACTATTGAGAGTAAAAGTTATAAAACTTGCTTGTTGTACTATTGAGAGTAAAAGTTATAAAACTTGCTTGTTGTACTATTGAGAGTAAAAGTTATAAAACTTGCTTGTTGTACTATTGAGAGTAAAAGTTATAAAACTTGCTTGTTGTACTATTGAGAGTAAAAGTTATAAAACTTGCTTGTTGTACTATTGAGAGTAAAAGTTATAAAACTTGCTTGTTGTACTATTGAGAGTAAAAGTTATAAAACTTGCTTGTTGTACTATTGAGAGTAAAGTTATAAAACTTGCTTGTTGTACTATTGAGAGTAAAAGTTATAAAACTTGCTTGTTGTACTATTGAGAGTAAAAGTTATAAAACTTGCTTGTTGTACTATTGAGAGTAAAAGTTATAAAACTTGCTTGTTGTACTATTGAGAGTAAAAGTTATAAAACTTGCTTGTTGTACTATTGAGAGTAAAAGTTATAAAACTTGCTTGTTGTACTATTGAGAGTAAAAGTTATAAAACTTGCTTGTTGTACTATTGAGAGTAAAATTATAAAACTTGCTTGTTGTATAAAACTTGCTTGTTGTACTATATGTTTTTACAGAAATTAATAAATTATGTTGGGAATTAATTTCTTAGTTGTTGAAATTATTTGAAGTTACTTAATTTTTTGGAAAAAAGGTTGTGTTAGAGGAGGTTGATGTTATCACTTTAGCTCAAAATTGTATCTTTGACAAGCAAGGAGGTAATTTTTTTTATTCTTTTTTAAAAAAGAATAAAAAAAATTACCTCCTTGCTTGTCAAAGATACAATTTTGAGCTAAAGTGATAACTTATATACTTTCATTAAGGAGACCAATATGAAAAAAATGTCAAGTGCAATACTCTTAGGAGCTATGCTTGTTTTTGCTAATTGTAAAGCGAATGGCGCTGAAGCCGGACAAGATGATCCAACAAGCAAGTTTTATAACTCTTTAATCCAATTGGGTAACGGATTCTTAGATGTATTCACCTCTTTTGGTGGATTAATTGCAGATGCATTGGGATTTAAAGCGGATCCAAAAAAATCAGACGCAAAAACTTATTTTGAATCTCTGGCCAAAAAATTGGAAGAAACAAAAAAAGGTTTAACTGAATTGCCCAAAGGTAGTGGTAGTGGAACTGGTGGAACTGGTGGAACTGGTGGAACTGGTGGAACTGGTGGAACTGGTGGAACTGGTGGAACTGGTGGAACTGGTGGAACTGGTGGAGTTCAGGGTGCTATAGCTGAGATTAGCAAGTGGCTCGAAGAGATGGCAAAGGCTGCTAAGGATGCTGCAGCGGCTGCTACTGGTGGTGCTGATAAATCGATTGGGGATGTTGTTGAGGGTAAGGATGCTGAAGCAAAAGGTGGTGATGCGGCGAGTGTTAATGGGATTGCTAAGGGGATAAAGGGGATTGTTGAGGCTGCTGGACAGGCTGGTGAGGAAGGGAAGTTGAAGGCTGATGCTGTTACTGCTGCTGCTGGTGGTGGCAACGAGAATGCAGGGAAGTTGTTTGTTCAGAAGAAGAATGCTGGTGGTGATGCTAAGGATGCTGGGAAGGCGGCTGCTGCTGTTGCTGCTGTTAGTGGAGAGCAGATATTGAAAGCTATTGTTGAGGCTGCTAAGGATGAGAAGGAGAAGACAGGTGCGAAGGCGGGGGAGGCTACAAATCCGATTGACGCGGCTATTGGTAAGGATGATGAGGATGGGGATGCGTTTAAGGAGGGGATGGAGAAGGATGATCAGATTGCTGCTGCTATGGTGCTGCGAGGTATGGCTAAGGATGGGCAGTTCGTTTTGAAGAATGGTAATGATCATGAGGATCATCAGGGGACTGTTAAGAATGCTGTTGAGAGTGCAACTAATAAGACAGTCGTTGCGCTGACTAATTTAGTTCGTAAGGCCGTTCAGGCAGGGTTGAAGAAGGTAGGGGATGTTGTTAAGAGTAGCTCTAAGGAAGCGCCTCCTACTACAACTAAATAAGGTATAAGTAATTGCTGGGGTGTAGGCATTGCCAGTGCCTATGTCCCACTTTTTTATTTTTGTAGGTATATACTAAAAGATAATAAATT
>NZ_CP179499.1:0-29396 GCF_030438115.2 Borreliella japonica | reverse complement strand
ATATTATATTTTTTTAGTATAAAAGCTAACCTTAAAAGATTCAAATATCTTTAACCTAAAAACTGACTCCATTACATTAATAACCAAAAATCATTTTAAACCTACTGTCCTATTACTTTCTTCACTTTTTAAATAGTATTTAACTTTTAAATATTGTTCATCAATAGTAGACCTAGGTATAAAAAATTCCCTCCCGCCATACCAATATTCATACCCGTCTTCACCAGAATACTTAATATCTGGAGAATATAACTCCCTTATGCATGAATATAGCCAAAAAACTCCACGTTCAAATCTATCATTCCGCTCATTTTTTACCCTACCAAACAACTTAATCAATTCTTTAGATCGATCAGAACCTAAATCTAAAAAGAATTTATTAAAATACTCCTCATTATAGTCAGTCAATGGAGGGATTTCTCGAGTACCATTTTTCAAACTACTTAAAGTGTGTAGAGTCTCTTTTATATCAATCAACAAACGATGCTCAGCCTCATATAATTTTAAATTAGCAAATATGCCTTCAGTAACAATCTCATCAGAATCCATATCACTACTTTGTTGTGAATTCTCAAAAAAAGTTTGAAAAGCTTGTTCCTGCTTATCAGGCAAATAACAACCCAATAAAGCTAATGTTATTATGCAAACACCAACCAAAATCCTCATATATACTCCTTCTCCACCTTGCTGCTAAAACAATCTACAAATATATAAACTTATACCAATTTTATCTTTTCTCAAGAATTGTTAAAATCGACTTAGAACATTCAAGCAACTCAAATGGTATTTTAGAAAAAAAATCCATCTCCCACACATAACCACACATAAAAAGACAAAATTGAGCTAATAATTAAATTATCAAAACTTAATTATTAGGAGGTAATATTAATATGAAAAAAATCTTCATTTTAATATTAATTTTTAGTTTAACAATACAAATCTTTGCGTCAGAAGATACAGTTGGAAAAGGTGTTGGGGATATTGCAACTACTTTGAAATATGAAAGCGAAAAAGCCACCGTGCTTGCGCCATTCCTTTTGAATTTCTTTTTTAGTTTAGGAATAGGGTCCTTTGTACAAGGAGATTATATTGGTGGTAGCGCATTGATTGGAACTCAAGCATTGGGCGGAATATTTCTATTAAGTGGGTATATTATTACTGGTACAGCAACCGGACAGGGGCAAGCAATAGCTGGAGCAGCAATTGTGGGAATAGGGTACCTCACAATTGCTGTATCCCACATAACCGGACTTATTATTCCATTTACATTTGCAAATAAATACAACGCAGATCTTAGAAAAAAACTCAGCATTTCCCTTGCGGGTTTTGAACCCAATTTTGATATTGGAATAAACGGATTCCAGCTGTCGTTTAAAAAAAGTTATTAAATAGAAAAGAACATTCCATTAAAGTCTAAAGAAATTCTCTTATTAAGGAGAGTTTCTTTAGACCTCCATAATTGCAAATGCCCCAAACGGGCAACTTTCTCTTAAGCTATTATACAATCAGCCTACTGTTCTATTCTTTCCTTCACTTTGAAATATTGTTCGTCAATAGTAGGCCTAGGCATAACAACCTCATTCCCATTACCATAATATTCATATTCGCTTTCACCGGAATACTTAATATCTGGAAAATATAACTCCCTTATGCATGAATATAGCCAAGAAACTCCACGTTCAAATCTATCATTCCGCTCATTTTTTACCCTACCAAAAAACTTAATCAATTCTTTAGATCGATCAGAACCTAAATCTAAAAAGAATTTATTAAAATACTCCTCATTATAGTCGTTACCCACTGGAGGTGCAGCTCTATAATTAGGATCTTTTAAGCTAATTATGGTATTTTTTATATCAATCAACATATGATGCTCAGCCTCATATAATTTTAAATTAGCAAATATGCCTTCAGTAACAATCTCATCAGAATCCATATCACTACTTTGTTGTGAATTCTCAAAAAAAGTTTGAAAAGCTTGTTCCTGCTTATCAGGCAAATAACAACCCAATAAAACTAATGTTATTATGCAAACACCAACCAAAATCCTCATATATACTCCTTCTCCACCTTGCTGCTAAAACAATCTACAAATATATAAACTTATACCAATTTTATCTTTTCTCAAGAATTGTTAAAATCGACTTAGAACATTCAAGCAACTCAAATGGTATTTTAGAAAAAAAATCCATCTCCCACACGTGAACTACTATTTCTAAATCAAAGATTATAGAAATAGCTTCTTGTTTCATCCCATGATAGCTTTTTAGGTTCTAAAAGAACGATCATCCACTAGAGCATGGCCCACAAGCTTAACTTAAGGCAGGAACTGCCTTAGTTTTTATTTCTTTGTAATAATTTTTAAGATTTAGAGCCGCATTTATATCCCTATCATGCAAAGTATTGCAGCCACTACAAGTCCACCTAGTATCACTTAATTTTAGAGTTGTATTTTTAATACCGCAATTGTTGCATAGCTTACTTAATGGGAAATATCTATCTGCTTTATGCAAGTGGGATCCATACCACTCTGATTTATATGATAATTGTCTTACAAACTCATACCATCCTAAATCATTAACACTTTTGCCAAACATTCCTTTTTGCATACCTTTAATTGATAAGTTTTCTATTACTATATTTTTGTAATTAGCTACAAAATAATAAGATAATTTATGTAAAAAATCTTTTCTTTGATTTGAAATTTTCCTATGCAACTTGGCAACTCTTAATCTAGATTTAGCCCTATTTCTAGAACCCTTTTGTTTTTTTGATAGTTTTCTTTGATATTTCTTAAGCTTACTTTCATTTTTTAGTAAATATTTAGGATGATTGATTTTCTCACCCTCGCTACTTACTAAAAAGTGCCTCATGCTCATATCAATACCAACTACCTCTTTTTTATTGTCTTTAGTTTTTCATTATTTTTAACATCCAAGCACTCAACTGCTACTGAAATATAATATTTATCATCAGTATCTTTTTCTACTACTACATTTTTAACAACTTCATTGCTCTTAATATTTCTATGTAACGCCAATTTTACAAATCCTATTTTAGGTATCTTTATATAATCATTTTCTATTCTTATAGAGTTTTTTTGATTATTAGTTCTATAGGTTTGTCTATTTTTTACTTTTATATTTAGGAAATCCATTCGTTCTATTTCCTTTTTTAATTTCTCTAAAAAAATTACTATACGCAGAATTTAAGTCAATTTGGACATTGCAAAGAGCTAAACTATCAACTTCCTTTAAATAGGCTTTGTTGAGAACTTTAAATTTAAAAGCGATCAACAAAACCTATTACTAGGTTTTAAATTGACAATCAGGATTGTACTAAAATACAACCACTAATAATTGTACAAAAATTGCTTAAATTTTGCAAGTAATTACCTATGTGATTTGATTTGTTTTTTTAAATTTAAATCAGAATACTCTTTAAATATCTGATTTAAATAATCTTTATCGCTAGAAAAAATCTTGTCTAAGAGATACCCCGTAAATTTAGCATTACTTTTATAAAAATCATAACTATCTTTTCTTTTAAGCTGAAATCTTAATGGTTTTATTGAATTTTGTATTGACTTTTTATCGACGACCTCTTTTGATTTTATATTTCTATAAATTTCTATCATTCCCTTGTCTCTAATTTCTTTTATACTTAGATTTCCTTTTAAAACCTGTTCATATATTTTTAAATATAAATAGGCTTGGGTCCTGGCAATTAAAAATTCTTCAATAAAAGACTTGAAACTTACATGCCCGTCAATACGATAAAGTTTTTTGCTTTTTATGTTATACAATATTTCCATTATTTTAATTTTATTTTCAATATCATTAACCATACTCTTTTTTAAAGCATGCTTATAGTTTTCATACTCTTCTTCCTCAGAAATACCCATCAATCCTTCTTCTCTATCATTCAAAATGATTAAATCTTTAGACACGTCTAAAACCTCCTGTGAACTACTAAATGCTAAATACCGTTTGTTCGCAAGCGAACAAACGGCCAAAAATAAAATTAAATGGCTAATATATTATTCAAGGCTTCTAGACATTCTTGATAATAAGGTTCTTTAATATCAGGCTCTTGTAAATTGTTTGTAAAAACCTTCACTTTATTATAAAAATGAACTTTTCCTTTAATATATTTGCCATATTTATCCTTAATTGAATTTTCTATACTTTTAAAAGTATTTCTGTTTTTCATGAATTGATTTTCAATTATGGATATATCAATATCTTTATCTAGATACATTGAAACTTTCTCAATATATTTCATCAAGATAGACAAGCTTTCAACAGAAAATCTTTCAACTTGAATGGGAATAATAAGCTTATTTGTAATATTAAGAGCATTATCTAAAAGCGAATCTAAATTGGGTGGGGTGTCAATTATCACATAATTAAAATTATAATTGGGCAATACCCTTTCTAACCTGTGCTTTAAAAAAAGCTCTTTATAAGAAGTATTCTCTTTATTAAAAAGATGTAAACTAGGATGAGAAGGAATGAGATATACATTGTCATGTATTTTGGTCAAATATTTATCTAAATTAGAATTAGAGTCTTCTTTCAAAAAAGAATAAACATTATTTTTGCTTAAACTTTTTATATACTTAAAAAAATAACTGGTCAAACTATTTTGGGGATCAAAATCTACAAGTAAAACTTTTTTATCAAAGCTTTTTAAAATAAAGCTAAATATGATAGTTAAGACACTTTTGCCAACACCTCCTTTAATATTTGCAATACTAATTATTTCTGGTTTTTTGCTATCCATTTGGTTATAATGCCTCCGTTTGACAAATTTTTATTGTAGAATCTATACACCTTGTGCTCTAAATTAATTATTCTTTCTAGTAAGCTTTGCGCATATTTTTTTTTAAATTTTTCTTTTTTTGTTAAAGCATGAATTGCTTTTATATAACAAAAAACACTTCCTTTCTTAAATCTGAATTCTATGTAATGGATTTTATACATAGGTATAATTTTGACAGTTTTTGTAATAATGTCTTCATATCTGAAAAAAATTGGCCTTGTTAATCTTTTAAATCCATAAAACATTCCTAAAAATTCATCATTAATACTTTCTTCAATTCCAAACAAATGGAAACCGTTTTTTTTATTTTTATCAAATAAGCTTCTTAGTGTAATAAAAAATTTATTTTCTTTTCTTTGATTTAGACCAAATGTGAAAAAATCTCTAAATATTCTTGTATGATATAATGTTTTGTTGTTTATTTTTTCTTTTCTAATGAAGATATTGTTTTTCTCTGTTAACAATTCAATTTCCTTTTTTTTGGATTTTAAATTTTCTAATGCTTGATTCATATTTTAATCGCAAACCCCTTACCTATCATTATTTATTTGATTTTTGATTCTTTCTAACCATTCTTTTGTTTTTATTCTTTTGTATAAATAATTTTTTTTATTGAAATTTTCTTTCATTTTATCTAAAAAATTTATGTTTTTATATTTCAATAAGTTTTTTATTTTTAAACTCATGAAATTAGAATCTTCATTTTTTGTTTTGTGTAAGATTTTTTCTTTATTATTTATATATTGTTTATTATTTATAATATGACTGACATTTTTAGTTGCATTTTTCAGATTAGAGGTTTTAGCTCCTTTGTTTTTTAAGTATTTTTTTTGTGTTTCTTTTGTAAATTTATATATTGCGTTAGCATCATGTTCAATAGTATTTTGCTTATCTTGAAGCACACAATTTAAATTATTATTACTATATTTATTGACTGAATATCTTATATATGAACCATTTCCCTCACCCAGTCTTAATAATGTTTTTTTAATAATACGTTTACTACATAACCAAGTTAAATCTTTTCTAAGGGTTCTTAGTGTAACCACTTTTAGTCCATCTTGAGCTAGAAAATAATTTAATTTATTTAAAATAACTTTTTGATTGTATTTAATAGTATTTTTTTGAAAATACTTAAGTATTGACAATATTTTGTAATATCTGATTTGATATTTTTTTAATGGATTTAAATTGATTTGAATTTTAAGATTGGTTGTTTTCATTCTAGACTCCTAACTGTATTTATAATTATGTTCATAATACACAATTTCCATGAAAAAGTAAATATTCTAATATAAGAAAGAGACCACTAGCAAAAGCTAATGGTCTCTTTCAAGGTGTTGAAAGTTCAGTAATAAATTACTAACTTTCAACATCAATAATTATATACTAGTAATTGTAAAATACAAAGTAGTTTGAAAATTTTTTTTACATTTTTTTCTACTCTGCCATTCTAAATCCCATTAGATGTTCTTTTGATTTTAGCATTCTAACTAGTTTTTCAGCATCAAGCACATCCCCATTAAAGTTGTAATTGAAATTTTGGACAATTGTTCTATTCTCGCTTTTTTGTAATTTGGCAATTTCTTCTGCAATGATTTTGGCTTCAAGTTTGCGTAGATTTTCATCTATTGGTGCAGGAGTGATTCTTACTAATTCGGGTTGACCAAATTCACTAGACATTACACCTGAGTTTGGCATATATGTCGGTCTATTCGAAATAAATCGTGCACCGCCACTGGCAAGTTTTATTTCTTCAATGGAGCCGGCTGATTTTACTGTTGCAATTCTTTTTAGTATTTCGTCTAAAATTTTCTCCGTCTTTTCACGATCGGACGCCTTGGCTGCATACCAATTACTAGTCTCTACCTTATCAACTTCGGCCTGTGCTTTGATTCTTTCGGACTCTAGGTTGGAAAGTTTCTTTTTGCGCTCCAATTCTATTTTCTTACTCTCTTCAGCTTTAGTAAGTTTGGTAGTTTCTATATCTTTTTTTGTTTTGTATTCCGTTTGTACGTCGTGTAATCTTTTTTGAAATTCTTCACCGGATATTTGTCCTTTACTTTGTGCTTGTTTTAGAAATTCTATTTCTTTAGAGTATTCATCATCTAATTCACTCAATTTTTCTTTTCTCATTGCAATTTCTGCATCAAAACGATCTTCAAGCTTTTTAAGTTCAACTTCGCTTCGTTTTTCAAGTTCTTCTAAATCTTTGTCCCGTTGTTCCTCAATTTTTTTAATTCTGGCCTTTTCGGCACCCTTGAACCAGCCCCATAGGAACTCTCCGATTTGTATGACAATTTCTGCAATAGCTTGACCCAAAGGTCCACCAAGGGCTGCTGCACCAGCTTTCAACGCATTTTTACCAAAATCAACTACACCTTTCATTGCGCTGTCTGCAGCATAATCAATGCCTTCAGCGCCGGCTTTTTCTCCCACTTCCTGATTCAAAATTTTGCCTGAAAATTCCGTTAATTTGTCTATGTTTTCTAAGAGTTTGTCATACAAGCTTTTTGCCGTATCTTTAGCTTTCTCGGCCATTTGTTTTAGAGCGTTTTGGTTGGTTTCACTTAGTTTGTCGAATTTGTCTTTGTGATCATCTACGAATTTTTTGTACATTGCTTGAATTTGGGACGCCATCTTTTCTTCAGCACTTTTTCTTTCTTTTGCTGGGAGTAGCATTGTTTCCCACTCCAAGGCTAGTATTTTTTTTTGTAGAGCTTTTTGAGCCTGGACAAAAGATCGATCCAATGCAGCATTACTATATTCATTAACTTGTTTTTCGAGTGCGGCTACAATTTTCCTGTTAGATTCGTTCAGAGTTGTGAAGCTTTTTCCATATTTTTCCACAAACTCTTTGTTTTTTTCGTTAATTTCATCATTTAGTTTCTGTAACGCGCTTTCTTGATCTGCATGGGGTAGCGTTAGTAGTATTTCTCTTTCACGACTTTCTTTTTCTTTTAGTAATTCTTGGTACTCATTCACAAAATCATAGTTAGAGTTATTGAATTCGTTTACTGCTTTTTCAACTCCGACTAAAATTTTCTTGTTCTCCTCCGATAACTCGTCAAAACTCTTGGAGTACGTCTTTAGAAATTTTTGATTTTTGGTTTTGATAGTTTTTTCAAGATTCCTTAAGGCTTTTTCTCGCTCCACGCCGACTTTACTGTAAATTTCCCTTTGGGCAAAAAATATTTCGTCTTGCAATTTCTTATAGTCCTGCTCCATTTGTTTGTTGTAATCGGTTTTTGCATTTGGGTCAACTTTCTTATCTCTTTTGGGTTCGGAGCTGGGAGTGTCTTTTTCATCTTTTTCTTTTTCGGGTTTTTTGGAAAGCCCTACAAATTTTTTAAAGCCTTCCCAGGCTTTGACTGTCAAATCTACTACTTTTTGGATCAATTTGATGATTGGGTCAAACGCAATCTTGAAACCCTCCACAAGCTTTCCAGTAACATATACCACAAGTTCTGTAAGTTTGTTAATCAGGTAAATAACCGCAGAGGTGACTTTTGTCAAAGGTTCCAAAATTCCTTTTATCATGAATTGTTTTACTTTTTCAAATCCAATCATCATTGGCTCTAAAGCTTTCCCAATATCTAAGAAAAGCTTTTCGCTCATTTTAGCAGTTTGTTGTTGAGCTTGGGCTAAAGTTTTTGCTTCTTTAGCGGTGTTTCCGTAAAATTTACCACCTTCGCTAGTAGCCTTAGAAAGAGCCTTATTTAAGGCTTCGAATCCTATTTGTCCATCGCTCGCCGCCTTATATAATGCCTCTCCAGCTAAACCAGCTTCTTCTGCTAAAATGTCTGCAATATCAACACCAGCGTCACGAAGCGCATACAAATCTTCTAAATTTACTTGATTACTAGATTCTACACGAGAATATACTTCTGCTAATTTCTCAAGCCCCTCGCTACTTCCACCAGCTGCCTCTCCAAACATTCTAATTCTTTCTTCAACTTCACTTGCAGTTGCACCGTAAGAAAGCATTGTTTTAGTAGCATTAGCAATAGCATCTCTAGTAAAAAGAGTTTCATCGCCAAAAGCCCTCATGGATTCTGCTAAAGATTTTCCAAGGTCTTCGTTTCCAAGCATGTCAGAAAACGTTGACACTTCTTCGTTGAATTCATCAAGAGCATCCATGGCACCATCAAAAATTCCACTTATTGTAGAGCCAATTGCTTGTAGAGCCTTTACAGCTATAATAATTGGGGCAAAAGCTGCCAACATTTGGTTGAATGCTTCACCGGTTTTGTTTGCCAAATTCTTTACATTTCCTAAGCCTTTTCCAACACTTTTTAGAACTTTGCCTATACTTTTCATGCCGCCAGCTTTAGAATTTACAGAATCAACAGAATCTGCAAGAGATTTGAAGTTTTTACTAGCATTCTGCGAACTTTTGTTTAGCGCTTTCTCTAGATTGGATCCAGATTTAGCAGATTTTTCTAATTTTGACTTCAAATCATCTAGACTTGCAAATTTTTGTTCTGCAATTTTTTTTAGCGTTTCTGCTATTGCGTCCAGTTTTTCATTGTTTTTGATTGACATTGATAATGGAATGATTATTTCGTCAAGGTTCATTTTCTCATGCTCTCGCTTTCAAGATTTTTGATGTAAAGGTTCAGTTCGTTAAGAATTAACACAAACCAGTAATTTTGCTCAAAAAGGCCGCCACTATAAGGCAAACTTCCAATATTTCTTGAAAGTAATGCCTGATTGAGTAAATGTAGAATTGCGTCTTCATTATGTTTGATCCAAGTAAGTTCCTTTTTCATATCTATTAGCAATTCTGAATCGAGTCGGTCCGCATATTTGAGCACTTGGTCATAATGATCTTTTTTTGTAACATAAGCAAACGCAAGTTCTACTTTTTTGAAAGACGCTCAACCCTTAGAGTATCTGCCAAAAAGTTAATCTCAATTGCAAGATTTGAAAGCATATCTTGAAACAAAATAGCATCTTTTTCAACCATCTCTTTCGTAATTAATTCTCCTTCTTGATTGTAAAGTCCAACAAATTCTACTACATTTTCATTCCAAATTTTTTTTACGAATTGAATTTGAGCACTTGTTGACTCAATCATAGCATTAGGATTGTTTTTGCTATTCCCCCCATTCAATTTTTTGAAAAGTTCGATTTGTCTTGCTTTCAGCTTTTCCACAAACCCATAGTTAACATCTTGTAAAATTACGAATGCCTTATCTTCTTCTTTTACAATTTCTTTACTGTTTCTAATGTAGTCTGGAATATAAGGTAACATTACCCTACCGCTCACATTCACATTGACTATCATCTTGCCTCCTAAATTTCAAAAAATGTTGCGCCTTGAATATAATCGTACGAAAATGATATTAGCGGTTTCGTAAGTGTAAGCTGGCACTTTAGATCAATTTTTTGGTTGTTCAAATCTTGGCCTGGACTGTAAGTTGCAATCTGCCCTTCTCCTACCATGAATTTTGTTCTTTGGTCTTGATTTCCAATTTGATTTACAAAAAGTACTGTAAACTCGTAATTTTTAGGTAAATTGCGATTTCCAAGTTCGTATTCATCGCCAGAAGATTTTTTTGAAACATCAAGAGTTATGAAATGCGACCTCTCTATATAAGTTTCTAAAAGCTCTTCCTTGTTAGTAGAAGTCTCTCTAAGAGAGTAGCCGCTAAACTCAACAGTTTGTTCTGGAATTCTTCCAATTGCCGTGATTGCGCCGCAAGTTGTTTTTAGAGTTTCTGTTGCTTTTGTCGAGCTGATAGTATATGAATACCCTAAGCAATATGTTTTGAAAAGTAAAACATCAATTTCATCGTTATTGTCGCAACTCTCACATATTTTTTTTGAAAATTCCTTATTGTAGTATATGATACTACCTTCTTTCAATTTCAAATCCGTCGCAAGTTTTGACTTAGAATCAATCTTCTTCACCCTAAAAATGCATTCGCTAATTGACTTCCATTTGCTAGGTTTTTGAATGCTTGAGCTCAAATCTTTTACAACTAAATTAGTAGGCTCTGTTCCAGAAGGTTCATTATTGCTTTTGATGTCTGAACCCTTGAAGGTCCATTTGAATTTGTCAATATTAACAGCGACCAGCACTGCGCCTACGGGCATTCTTAATTTTTCAACTGCCATTTTTACCTCCACAGCAATTAATATAATCGCTACCATCCATCCTGATCCACAAAGTTGTATCAACCAAAGTTACCATTCGTGCATCAGAAGTTTCGTCTTCAATTTGGGAATCGTCAATGCTGAAATTCCTCAAGGAATATTTCAATATTAGAAAAGACACAATTATATTTGCGATCTCAAGACCCAAAGTAGGACGCATGTTGCATTCTGTGTAAATTACAAATTTCGGAGACAAAAGCATCGAATAATTTCTGCAATTATTTACAATTTCTCCCGTGCTCTTTACCGCAAAGACAATTGATGGTAAATCTTTGGTTGTGCATGCAAACATTTCAGATTTGTAATATACTTTTGTCGTTGTTTGTTTGCATTCAACTAAGTAATTTTTCAAATTTTTTTTTAGATCAATAATGAATTTTTCGATTAATTTCATTTGATTAATTTTGCAGCCTCTTCTGCTAGATTTTTTTTCCAATTTACATATTTGTTTTTTAGTTTTTTCTTCTTAATAGCAAGCCAAATGGGTACTGCTGAAGATTCTATACCCTTATATGCTGCCCAACTCTTGATTTTTGTTAGACTTGGAGCTGGTGAATTATTTTCATATGCCTGTCCTGAGTCTAGAAATTCAGAAAGGGGTGAGTTTACTTTTACTTTCAAATTTGCTCCAGAAGAAGTTTCTTCTAAATCAATATTTGTTACATTTGACAATCGTCCGGGGACATGTGATTTTAATGTTTGCGAATTTTTTCTGACTTTGAATCCCACAAAACTTTTTGCATTATCAAATATAGATTTTCTTATTTTTTCTCCAATTTCCATTTGTTCTCCTTTTGATCAACCAATGTAAAGGAAAGGACAAGAATCAATACGCGGGAATAGGAAATCAAGTTGAGAAAGTAGATACTTGAACTTACACTCTTTTTGATCTCCTTTACATCTAATATTGAAAACTTCTAAATACAGAACATCAAGCAAAATTATAAGCCAATTATTGTAAGCAGCCCCCATATGGTACAAAGCTAAAATTTTCTTAGCATATCTTAACACCTCAATAAGTTGTACTTTGATTTCATCTGAGATATTAATGCTTCCGTCTTCTTTAGTGCATTCAATACGTAAAGATTCTATCTTAGTAAGACTTATCCACATAATAAGGTGGTCAAGTTCACTCATTTTTTTTCTTAACTACCATTAGGTTTTGTAACTTCAATTTCGACAACTTCTCTGGGTTCAAAATGAATTACTCCCGCTGATTCCATTGAAGAGTGAATGTAATCACCATCTGGTGCTGCAAATTTTCTGAAGAATATTTCTGGCAACATTGGAACAAACATAACTTCTGGGTTTGGTTCGTACAGTATAGGGTGTTTCAGCCCCTTCAAAACAAAAGTGATGATGTTGTGGTCTCTTTTTAGTGCCTCTTTGACTATTACGTACTGAGGTTCGCTGTACAACTCTAGTAATAGATGAGAATAATTATGTGGAACTAAAAGATGGTAAACCCCATCAATTCTTTCTTTGTATTTTTCTGACTCGCGTTTTGCAAGTGTTGCTTTTTCATACAAAGTATACCCGTTAGCCAGTGTTTCAACAGTAACTTTGCTCTTACCCTTAAGATTCGCTATTCCTTCCATATTGATGTGTTTTTTACCAAAAACAATAGAATGAAACGCATCTTTCATCAGACCAAGCTCTAGATTAGTTTTTACTTCGTCTTCAGTTATTGTTCCGTACATTAAGTCTTTTAGTGAAATTCGCTGAACTGTTTCAAATACGTGCATTTTGTAAGCCATTTCTTGGAAGAAAACGGTGCTTTTCCCAATTTCATTACTATGTTCCCCAAAAGTTGCTGTTACATTGTGGTCAACTTTTGATTTTCTTACAATATAATATCCCTGTCTTAGATCATTTTTGTTGATCGCCTTGTACGGCACAAGTTGATCAAGACCATTGCTTGCAAGTTCTAATATATCTCCGCTATAACTGCCGCTTGCTTCTGCAAAAATACTTCTACTCAAAATAGACCTCCTATTTTTTCATTAATTTTTTTGTTTCTATTGCAGTTTTCTTGTGCCATTGCTTTCATACTCTGGTCCAATGTTTACATCAAGCAAAACCACTTTGCTATTTTGTTCAAGGCTAACATCTTTGATTCTTCCAACTTGAGTAGCCCCTTTGCCATCTTTTACTAGTTTGCCTGATTTCAAGAAAACGTAATCTCCAACTTTGGGAGTTGTAAAGGCATTGTCTAACATAACAGTTACTTCCCCAGCACGCCTTACCGGAATTAGTTCTCCCGGAGAGTAATTTTCATTTTCTAGTAAAGCTATACTTTCTTTTTTTAGGGCAAATCCCCGAATAGGGCCAACTCCAGATGTTGCAAGTGCTGATTTTACCAACACTTCTCCCATTTCGCTTGATCCACTCGCATAAACTGGGTCTCCTGGTTTGATGGGTTGAGATTCAACGTCAACTATTGCAGTTTCAGTTTGATGAACACCTGATTTGTGTTCAGTTCCCAAAACGAATTTTTTAGCTATTTTAGTTAAATCGAAGTCTGGCATCTACATACCCCCTTAGAATATAATTGATTTTTGTATTGTTGAGCTAATGTGTTGTTGATAATTTGTCCTGTAAAGCGATTTCTGGCATTTACCACTTGTTTGTATGCTGTAAGTTCTTGTACTAGCAAACTTATGTTGGCAATTTGAGAATCAAGATCACCTTCTTCGTCAATTCTGAAATTGACATTATATTTTTTTTTCATTGCCTCCAAAAATGCAAGCTTGGCGTCTTTTACGCTCAAAGCGTTTGCAAAAGGCGGAGTAATTTCATACTGCGCACAAGCTTTTTCAAGATTTGTCAAAACTTTAGAGTCTTTAAAGGCATTGGCCTCGGCTTGTCTTTCAGCTTGCTTTCTAGCTTTGGTAAAGTTGCTTTCAGCCTCAGCAAGGCGTCTTTCAAAATCTTCTCGTGAAATCATGCCCGACAATTTTTTTGAATCAGACACTAATTTTTCGTATTCTTCTGAAGATATTGTTACTTGTTCTTTGTCGTTTTTAGGCAAAGATTCAGAAATTGCAACAGTATCTTCACTTAATGATTCTTGCATATAACCTCCTTTAGCAAGATTTTTTTCTAAATTAAATTTGTAAATATTGGTTAAGTTCATTTTGTATTTTTAGATACAAATCATCATTTTCCATTTCCCTGGCTTTACTTAAAAGTTCCACGTAAGTTGCTAAAGTTTTTGCATGTTTTTCATCAATTTCAGCTTGTTCTTTTTGGCTAATTGGCTTGACTGGTTTGTAGCACCAGTTGGATTGTAGTCCAAACTTGAAAAGCACCGCATTGATGAATGGTGTTACCATTAGTTTGCATATTTGCTCAATGTTTAGGTAAAAAATATCGTAGTTGCCAACACTGCCTTCTCCAGATGGTGAGACTGGGTATAGTATTTCTTTTGGAATTCCAGAATGGAGTGTTATGTCTGATACAATGATTTCAAAAGCATCTCTTAGTGGACTTACAGATCTTGTAACATTAGCAATATCATCTTCTCTTCCGAGTATCATCATTTTGTGGTTACTGTCGAGAACCCCCTCAATATTTTTTTTTACTTCAGCCAGGTCGTATGCGGTCATGTCCTTGACTGATGGCAGTGTTGCTGATTTTAGAAAAGTAAAATTATTAACTTTCAAAAATCCCATTGTTTCGTTGAGTAGTGTATCCATAATATTGCTGCTTTTTTTTAGAGCCTCGAAATTTAGAAAAGATGACTTCATACTGATGATTCTACTTTCATGTATATTTTTTAGAAAATAAGAGCCTTCATCAAGAACTTCTCCTAAGTTGTAGCAAAGGCATGGGAATCCTTTTTTTAGTGGTTTTTTCGGATCATCGGAGTCTGGAACTACTATGTAAAAATTGCTTTCTCCAGACAAGATTGCTGTGTATACCATTTTTTTGATAACAGCTCTAAAGTTATTATCAAATAACTTTGAAAGGCCATCACCTATTTTGTGCTCAATGTCTCTGGAAGATGCAAAACCTGCGTAAATTTCGGCTACTTGATGAGCAAGTCGTAATTGGTCTTTGTGAGATATGTATTCGCTTGCTGGGAATAGTTTCATTTCTTTTTTAGGTTTTTTGAAAAATTTCATTCCAAACATTTTCTTATTCCTTTAGTTGAAAATAGAGGCAGCGTTGAGAAATTCCGGTATGTACGTCAAATCTTTTTGCATAACAAAATTTGTAACTTCGCTATCTTCTGCACTAGATTCATCATAGTAATATTCAGTTTCGTTGAACTCTGAAATTACATCAGTTGTTTCGGGGATGTTTACTACACTAAGATTGGCTGGAATTAGATAGTCCGAAAGGGAATACAAATTTCGTTTTTTTGCAAGCAAAGTGCCTCTACCAAGCCGAGAGAATACATATTTGAGTTCTTCTCTAGCAGCTGGAAGAACAAAAGTTCCCTTGAAATTGTTAATTTCAGATTGATAATCATCTTTTGATAGTAAAACCTTACTACATGCGTTTGTAACAATTACAACTGGAAGATATGAAATTCTTCCGACAAGAATTTCTAAAAAACAAATTCTATTTCCCTTGATGTGTACCCCTGTGTAGTAGCTGCCATTAGCTCTGGAAATAAGACTGGGTTCACAAACATTATATTTTTTGATTAATCTTGCAGTGCCAAAGTCAAACTCTTCTCCTAAAACTTCAATTCTAAAACCAATATCATTTCCATGATATGCAAGTTTTTGTTTTTCAAGCCAAGCTTCAACATCTCCACCGTTCAAAAATGGGTTATCGCGATAAGTACTTTTGATGATACAAACAGCAGGATTGTCTTGATTTGCCAAATATCTTTTGTATAGCCAATGTGATTTAGGTACTGGATTGCTTGACATATAGATTCTGCCACCTTGTTCTCTCATTGTAGGGATAAGCATTTCTATATCGTCGGAGCTAAACCGATTGGCTTCTTCTAGCCATAAGTCTTTGAAATGCGCATAAGATTTCAAATCTCTTGTGTCGTGGCCTCCTTCGAAAACAAAGGCTCGTTTTTTCCCAAAAATCAAACTTTTACTCTCAATTTTTGCTTTGCTTATATTGAAGAATTTTCTTAGGTTGTATCTACTCAAAAGTTCTAAAATTTCTTTGTGTATTGATTGTGTTGTTTTGTTTTTCTTTTTTCTGATTGCAAGTGTATCTCCTCCATCAGCACTAAATTTTCTTTCTAAATTAACGGTTGCAATATCATAAGTTTTACCAGTTCCTCTACTGGAGTAGTATATGAAAATTTCAGCATTAGGTTTTTCTCTGTAAGCATTAACGTATATTGGGAGTCGCCTTAGTCTCATAGTTCACCCTTGGTAATAATTTTGTTGATTTCTTCCTCAGTATAAGAACAACTTTTTACAAAACCCGTGCTTGTATTGTTTCCAATGATTAATTTTTCTTTGTTAATAATGTCTAGTACTAAATCCTCAGCTTCGCTCATTTCAAAGACTGCAAAAAACATTCTAAACGCATGTAAACTTGTTGCTAACACATTACTGTTTGAAAATTCAAACATTTTGTTGACGAACAGTCTAAGCAAAGCTTGTTTGCTCGCGGCATTTGAATTTTGATTGTCTGTAGGAAGTTTTTCCGCTATTAATTTTTTCAAAAGTTCTTGGATTTCTAAATCATTCATAACCTTTCTCCTAAAGATCGTATCTATAAAAAGATATGTAACAGGTGTTTTTGGGCCTTGTTTCTTCAGAACCCGTGTTTTCTGTAAAAGGCACAAACAAATTTGAACTAACAGAATCATAACTATATTTAATCTTGGTGACAAATCGAGTATCACCATCAGACCAATACCGCGAAGAATCACGGTAAATATTATAGTCATCTTTTACTAGTTTGCCTTCAAAACTAATTTTACTGGTGTCAATATCATGTCTATGTTTTTCCAAAGAGTTACTTTGTTTGTCTCCCAAGCTTCTGGAATTGTTTGAGTCGTAGTGTTTTAGGAATCTGCCCGACAAATTGGGTGCTGAAGATATTCCTAATACTTTGTATGCAAAGCAATTGCTTGGCAAACTTCTACCGTCTGGAATGCAAAACTTGTTTGTGTTCGTGAACGCTTCAATTAATTTATTTCTTGTAAGAAGTGAACCTTCTTGCGCAAATTTCGCCGTTAAAGCACCAACAGGTGTTTTTTCTAGGAAAAACAAAATCATATGTTCTAAATATTCACTAAGTGAATCTAAATTTGGTGCACTTTTAGTAATTTCATATTCTTTTCTGTCGCCAATACTTTTCCCATCACATACTGAAAAAGTAAGTTTATCCTTTAGTAGGATTGGCTCTCCAATAGATCCTTCGTATCCTAGCGAGTCTGCCTTGTCTGCGTTTCTAAATTGGATTCGAGTTTTGGTATTTTGCAGTCTTTTTTTGATTTCTACGTAGTCGCTTTGTGTAATCATTGATTTTACCTACCAATCATATCTATAGAATGAAATGTAACATGTGTTTTTAGGGCGTGTTTCGCTACTTCCTTCATAGTCTGTGTGGTAAGGAAAGTTCCATTTATATATTCCGTCGCCGTACTCTAAGCCAGTAACAAAACTAGTGTTGCCTGTAGACCAATTAGAATCTCTTTTAATGGAGAAATAGTTCGTTACAAGGCGTCCTTCCAGGTTGTCTAATTTACTGATGTCAATTGTATGAGCATGTCTTTCAAAAGAGTCACTTTGTGTATCGCCCAGGCTTCTTGAGCCGGAAGAGTCGGTGCTGCCACTAGGGTCGTAGTGCCGTAAAAATCTACCCGACAAATAGGGCGCTGAAGATATTCCAAATTTTTCTTTTACAAAACAATCATTGGGAAGACTTCTGCCATCTGGAATACAAAATTTTTTAGTATCCTCGAAAGCTTGTATCAGTTTGCTTCTTGACAATGAGCCTTCTTTGGCGAATTCTGTGGTTAAGAATCCGGGGTAAGTGTTTTCTAAACACCAGTTAACTAAATGTTCGAGATAATCGTCTAAATTTTCGCCAATAGGGGGGTTAGTGGTCTTGTTTAGGGGGTAATATTTTCTGTTAGTAGTGTCTTGGCCATTGCAAATGGCAAATAATTCTTTGTCTTTGACAACAATGGGTTCGCCAAGTTTGCCAACATAATTTTTTGCTTCTTCCATAGTTCCAACGCCAAATTGGAATTTGATGTTGTCGGCTTGAAGTCTTTTTTTGATTTCTTCAAAGTCTTCATCACTTATCATTTAAGCGGCCTCCTGTTTGTCTTTAGTATTTTCTGAATAAGTGCTACTATCAATTATTCTTCCTTTTGAATCTGATAGATCAAGAGCAAGTGTGTTTTTCAAAAAAGTGTCTTGAATGATTAAGTCAAAAGAATGATTTTCAAGTCCGACTTTGTTTTCGACAAAAACATTATTGTTTAGTCTTGCGATAGTAATGTCAACTAAGTGAAGTGCTGTACCTTTGTTTTTACTGAGCTGAGAATCTAGTATTTTTACGCTTGAGAAATTCGAAAGTTTTAGTGCATTGTTGTTGTTTTCAAAAGAACTTCCCCTGATCATAATGTTGTATCCGCTTGCAACCGATTCTTTTTTGCTGCTTTTGATGTTGGTGTTGACGAGCGTAATATTTTTAGCGTCACTGATTTCGAAACCTTGGTTTGCAGAGTCAAAATCAACATCTTCTAGCAGGATTTTTTTACTTTTTTCAAATGCAGTGCATTGTTTAGAGCACAACGAAATGTGACATTTTTGATGTACACAAAGCTTGCATCTGTAACATAGACTGATGATCTGGCATTTTCTTTTACTGAATATGAAGAGCAGAAGACTACAACAGCGGGCTGTGTAAAGCTTTTGTCTTCTAGATACATTGACAATTCTTCTTGATTTAGAGTGCCTCCGTTAATGTAAAGTTCGCTTAATGGCTGCTGGCATATGCTAATCCCGGAAAGCTTGAATGATTTTTCTGATTCAAAAATATGTTTAGAAAAACCCGTGCTTCTTATGAAAACTTCGTCATCGCCTTCGATTTCTAAATTGTTTAGTTTTACTTGATCGTAAATGTAAAAATCTCCGTTGAGGAGTTTGATTTTGTTAAGTCCTGCTTGTTTTGCAAATTCAATTGCGGTATTTAGAGTATCTTCGTCTTTGAATCCGTCAGCTTTGAACTGGAAAGTTTCAGTGCCAGCATAATTAAACGGTGCAATAACAACTTTGTTGACCCCAGACAAATAGTCGCTTACTGATATTTTAGTTGAAGTTGTAAGGTATTCGTAATGAGTGTAGTCACCCCAGGTGATTCCTTCGTATTCGTAAAGCTTGATATCTAGATCAAAGTTAGTAATTTTTTTTGAAAGTATAAGAAAAAAATGATCAATACCAATATTATCAAGTCTAAGTTTGACAAAATCGGTTATATTTAGATTTTGCATTGACCTAAAATTAACAATAGTGTGTCCTTTGACTCGTAGGTTGGTTAAGAATTCGAAAAGTCTTACTGCGGATTCTTCGGAAAAAATGAACCTGGTTGTGTATTCAAACTTTTTAGAGTAAAAATCATCAGCATTGTCGGTTTGGAGTACATTTTGAGCTATTGTGTAGAAAACATCTCCGTAGATATCAAAGTGGTAAATATATTTGGAGCCTTGACTACTAGAAGTGTTTCTAAACCAAAGCTTAGCCTTTGTTGGAAAATATTCTTTATTTTCAATCTTGATGGAGGAGTCGGCACTAAACCTTGCTTCAAGGTTATGAGTTGAGATTATTGCTAAATGTTCATTTATGGCGTAATGATCGTGCCAAACTTCACGCCTTTTGAAGTCCCATTTGTAAACTGTGTCTAGCCAACTAGGATCATATTCTTGGAAAACGCTGCTTCCTAATTTGTCTGCAAAGTCGGGGTACACTACGCCTTTTTGAAGAACTGCAACGTACAGTGCACCATCGGTACCAGCAACATTGATTGGGGCTGAGTACAGTGGTCGTTTTTTGGACATTGCTTCTTCTTTGCTTTGGAATTTGCCTTCTCTCCAAACAACTTTAGTTGAATCGTAGCTACTGGAGCTACTTTTTGACATAACATAACTTTCAGCATCCACAGTACAAATTTCAATTTCTTTAGTAATAACTTCGCTTTTCCAAATTGGAAGAATTTGTAGTTTGCCAACTGAAGAGAAAGTGTATGCGTATCCGAATTCATACAACAAGGCTTGCAAAATAGTTTCTACATCTTCTCCAGAATCAATGATTACAGCGGGGACTTTGTCAAGTATTGCTTCGCTAGCATCATCATCAATAAGGTCTTTTAGTTTAGTTTTTTCTATTATTAGGTGAACAAGTGAGAGCTCTTTTGCCAAAGGATTGTATACAAAAAGCCAGTCTGGTGAAAAATTGATTGGGAATTGAACTGGATTTTCGAATGCAATCTTTAGTAGGCTAGAGTAGTCGTTAACTGTGAATGATACACTTTTGGTGCTATTGAATAGATCTCTGCTGAAAAATTTTTCTAGAATTCCCCTAAAAACGGGGTTATTCTTATCATTTACTTTTACGAAAATGTCTTCGTTTCTGAAGAATAAGAAATTCAAAAATTCTTCTGATAGGCCGCTTACACTAAAGCTAAAACTGCTTGCTGCTGTTTTTAGGCTTGGGTCTACTATTTTTTCTTCTAATACAATGCTTGAAATATCTACAAAAGGGGTAAGTTCAAAAATTTGACCCTCGTCCGTGTAGAATACAATGTCAAGCCCCAAAGAAGTACAATCTTCTGTTGTATCTTCTTTGGCACTTGATATTTCTGCAGTTTCGTTGCCTTTTTCAACTTCTTGACTTAAATCAGCGATTTCTGAATTTTCGTCAGCAATTTCCGGACTTTTCAAATTAATTTCTTGAACTACATCCACTTGATCTTGCAATTTACCGCACCTTACCTTCTGCTATATTTTTTGTAACAACTGAATACAATCGGTTCAGTTTTTTCTATGTACCTTTTGTAGTATGCAATTCTCTTTTTTAGCAAATTGGTATCATCGGGTTCATTTTCATTGTCAACCATAGGCTCAAAATTTTCAAAAATGGGAAACTTTTCACCAGCATAGTACTTGTTAGCATAGGCCTTTACAGACAAAAGCCAAACATTGAGTGAAGTTGCGTATCTAAAAAGTTCCGCCTCATCAGCAATTAGGCTTGAAATATCTTCTTTATTTATTAGTGTCGGTTGTTTTGGAAGCGATGGTATTGATTCACAAGAAAGTAGTAGTAAGAGTATCCAAAATATTCCTAAAAAATTAATTTTTGTTTTTAATTTTTGCATTGCTGTCTCCTTATACTTGATTTTCCAAATCTTTTAGCATTTTGCTTGTAACTTGGTCTCGAAGCTTTATGAGTTTTCTGTATTCGCAAAAGCTACCTCCAGAATTTCTGTAAGCTTCGGAAGCTTGTATTGAAAGCTCAATGGTTTCTTTTAGGCGCTTGTCAATTAGCTCAACAGCAGCTTTGTCCTCATTGTTTTTTTCGATTTTGTCTTTCAAAAAAAAGACCAATCTTAAAAGTGAGCTTGTGAAGGCCATTCCTTCGTTTACTATATCTAATTTTTCTCTACCAAAAGAGCTTTCAAACCCTTTGAGTAGTGCATTTTTTACGTCCACTGCGTCTAGCAGCTCATGAATATTTTTTACTGCGTTCATTACGCTACCTCCAAATTATTTCTAAATTTTGCGCTGTAAAATTCTAATCTATTCTTTACGCGCTTTACTATTTCTTTGTTTTGAATTTTGAAAACCCTTAGCGAGTCTATGTAACCGCTAGAAACGGCCTTAGAATTGCCAAGTGAATCCCAAATTACGGTTTTTTTGTCGTTTGCTACAATTACAAAATGTTAAAAACTAGAACTTTCGTCTTTGTACTTTGCAATCAAAATATCCGATTCTAAAGGCACGTAAGAACTCGGATAATGTTTTTCATCAAAGTAAATATCTTCGTCAATGCCCAAGTTTGCAAATATTGCATTTGGAGAATTAACAAAAGCATTGTCACCCCTTAGGCAACCTTTACTTACAAGGCCTTTGAAAAGTAAATCAATCTCAAAGCAATCAAAACATTTTTCTACACTGTTTTTGATTTCTTTTACTACAAGGCCAACAAACAAAATGCAAAGAAAATAACATCCAAATTTTGAGATAATTTCATTTTGTTCTTTGAACCTCATTTGCAACGGCACTGCAAGTCTGTGAATTTCGACTTCTGTGAAAGTCACTTTTTCTAAGTTTTTGTAGTGCTGTGTACTTTCCAATAATTCTGATTTGTACTTTTTTAGAAAATATTCTTTCAAAAGATTGTAAAAAAATTTGTAAATTCCTAAAAACATTTTGTTATTCATTTAATTTTTCCAATTTCATTAATCTTAGTTGTTCTTGTAAAATTTCTTGTGCTTTGATTTTTTCTTTTGCACAAATATTTCTAATTTCTTGTGCTAAGTTTTCTTTGTTTACGGTGTTGATGAAATCTGTGGTTCTTTTTAGTTCTTCTTTTACTGAATTTTTCATTTCTTCGAATTCAGTTTTGATTTTGTCGTTGTAGTAATTTTCTAGTTCTTTGAAAATTTCGGCCTTGACCATTTTGTAGTAATTTTCCAGTTCTTTGAAAACTTCAGCCTTGACCTTAGCGGCTTGAATTTTGATATCCGACAAAAGTCCTTTGAAAGCGTATGTGCCCAGTCCAGAGATTGATATTATTAGCATGGCTATGATACTGCTTACAATATTTACTTTCTTTAGTTTTGCCATATACCCTCCATCAGATTTCAATTTTTTACAAAAAAAAGTCATACTTCACCCATTTTGCACGTGTACAAAATAAATAAAATATGACTTTGCGCTAATTAGGCCCATTAGGTCCTAATTATCTAATAGTGCTTTCGCAGTATTAGATACTGTATAATCTACAGCGTTTTTGCTAAAATCCAAAAAATTTTTCACATTTTTTTGTTTGAAACCAACTCTACTTGTTGTATAATTCTCCATGAGAGGATTTTTTTCAGAAAAAATACCCTCCGTTAATTTTGATTTTAGAGAAAGGAAAAAATAAGTAAAGTCTAGCTGCTAGATGTGTGCAACCAGACTTTCACCCTTTCATCACTAGTGATGAATTGGTTTCAACATGATAATATGAAAATTTTACAGAAAAACGCTAATTTGAGCAATATTAGGTCAAATTCCTCCAATTTACTTATTAAGTTAGTGGAGAATGGACAAAAAAAGACTTGTACGGACACTGTAAAAGTGTCCTATGTTGAGTCTTTGATCAGAAAAATTTGTGTAACCCCATACAAAAGAATGCTGAAAGTCTACTGGGCAATCAGTGTAAAAAATCAAAACTACAAAAAATCTTTTGGGGTTGAGCGTTATTCGGCTTGCGACATTTACAGAATTGTTGCAAAACTTCTTGAAAAAGATTCAAAAAAAGCCGTTTGCAAGCGCACCGTACAGCGCGACATTAAGATTCTAAATGATCTTGGCCTAATTCAGACCGTGATTAGAAAATTTGGTAAAGACAAAACCGGTCATGGAAGTGTTGCACATTATATTCAAAACATGCAATTTGTAGCCTACCATAGAGAAATAATTTGGGAATATTTAGTATCTCTGATTGAAGAAAAACTTGCTAACAAAAAAATAGTTGGCGATTTCGACTACAACATTCAAAATGCGGTTTTCAAAGTTTCCAAATTCCAAAACATTCAAAACAAATTTCCAAATCATGCGAATGGGCATAATATCCTTTCTAATAATTATTTTGATAACAAAGTTTCAGACAAAAATTCCTCTGGGACTTTTGAACAACCATGCGACATTAGCTTACTTTCTCAACACACCAAATGTCGTCTCAATACTATGTCGCCTCAAGTGTCGCCGCCTGTTATTAATAAAGATAATATAAGTATTATTAAGTATAAGAATTCAAAGAATTCCAATATTAATTCAAAAATTCTAAAAAACAATCTTGATCCTGAAAAAAATAATGTCGAGGACAGACTTATTCAAAGAGACATTCCAAAAGATTTCCTTTACCGAGTAAAAGATCTTAGTAACAATGAATCAACTTACAAAAACGCTCTTAATAATTTGGAAACAGTTCTTGATGCGCTTCCAAATGCTAAAGTAAAGTATATTCTTGAGCATTTTTTAGAGCAATTCACTAATTGCTACAGGTACAAAGTTTGGATGATGATGAAGCGTAATGATGGGGTTATCAGTGATTATGATCTGATTTGGAAAGATCGATTCAATGAATTTGTAAGTAAAAAGGTTCATAATATCGATTATGTGAAAAAAGTTCTAGAAATGGAAGCTAGAGAGAGAGAAAATCACAGTAGGGAGCGGTTAGAAAGATTGAACAATAGACAGGTCCAGTCTAATGAACAAATGCCAGATTTGGAAAATCACCAGCAAGATAGTGTAAATATGGGCGCGCCGCCGCAGCTTCAGCAGTCGCAGCAGCTGCCTCATAGAAAACTTTACGAAAGAGAAAATACAAAAGGCATTGCTAAGGATTGTTCGGGGTTCAAGTCTCTAAAGGGTCTTACACTTGATAGTTTGGGAATTATTAAAAAAGTAATTTGAGCCTAAGCGGCTTTAGGAGGTAAAATGAAAATAAGAATGAAACATTTAGTAAGAAGTCTTTACATAAGAAGGGACAAAATTTGGGATGTTTACATGAGCTCAGAGGTCCAAAATAAATCTAAAGACAGTAGCATCAAAAATTTTCCACGTCTAGGACCAGAGGATTTTGATTACGACTATTTGTATCAGTATGTATGTGAATGGATTCAAAAAAAGTACGATGGTAAGGCCGGCTGGTTCAAATTTGAAAAAGTTGATAATCGTGAATATATTTGCACTGCAAAAAGGTATTCCAGTTTGAAAAAAATATTAACCAAAATCATTAGAGATTACAAAGATGTGTTCATCAAAAGACTTCAGGATGGTGTTGGTGGTTCTCAAGGTTCTAGGGGTGGCAGATCAGCAAGATCAGTACCAGAATCAGGACTAGAATCATTGCCAGGATCAGGACTAGAATCATTACCAGGATCAGGACAAAAAAAAAATTAGTAACAAAGGGGTAGCATATTAGCTTTAGAATAGTAAAAAGGGTAGGAAAAGTCCCAGAAAAAAACTCAACTAAAAAAAAGGTTGTTGTAACTACTAGTAATCTAATACCTTTTCATAACCATGTGTTTTTCAAAAAAGAGATTTTGAAGGGTAAAGTCATGTACCATTCAAGATTGATGAATGTTTTGTGGGCTTGGAGAGCCAGCAAAAAAATGTTTGCAATTTTCTTTGCCAATACGTTGAACAAAGATAAAAGGGCGGCTTACTTGTACCCATTGAAAGAGGGTGATGTGTTTTACGGAATGTTCTATGGGTACAAAAGAATCAAGGACAATAAGTTTTTTCGTGATTATGTTTCTGTTTGTAGATTTTCTAAAAAAAATTTCAAAACCTTCAATAAGGCTTATTACATTGAGTTTAGGTTCAAAACGGGCAGTGTTTTTCTGTATGTTCATACTATATCTTATTTCATTAACGGTCGGGATATTCGGTCTATTAGAAAATTGTATAAGAAACTTTTGAAGTTAGAACAAGAAGTGTTCAAGTTTTACTCCAAAGAGTTACAGCCCGAAGGAATTATTTCTAAGTGGGTTGCAAAAATTAAGCAAAAAAGGGAAGAAATGCTAGATCAAATTGGTAATTTGATCAATCCCCCACCCCATCTGCGTGTACGCAGTCGATTTCGTAAGTTTTGAAAATTTACTATTATTTGGCTGTAATTTGTGTTATACTACACTTAGTAAGTGAGTGATTATGGAATTAGTACCAACAAAAAATGTTACTGAAGAACAAATATATAAAGAGTTCCTTAGGCTAGGAATGGAACAACTAATAGCTCAAGATTTATCTAAAAGATATTATCACAATAAGCTTACGTATAGAGATTTAGAAAACTTAGAAAAACAATTTGGAATAAAGTTTGAGAATCTTGAGTTCAAGATTGATACTATAGAAAAGAATTTAAATACTAAGATTGATACTGTTAAAAATGAACTCAATACTAAGATTGATACTGTAGAAAAGAATTTACAAAAGGATATAGCTAACTTAGACGCTAAGATTGATACTGTAGAAAAGAATTTACAAAAGGATATAGCTAACTTAGACGCTAAGATTGATACTGTAGAAAAGAATTTACAAAAGGATATAGCTAACTTAGACGCTAAGATTGATACTGTAGAAAAGAATTTACAAAAGGATATAGCTAACTTAGACGCTAAGATTGATACTGTAGAAAAGAATTTACAAAAGGATATAGCTAACTTAGACGCTAAGATTGATACTGTAGAAAAGAATTTACAAAAGGATATAGCTAACTTAGACGCTAAGATTGATACTGTAGAAAAAAATTTGAAACAAAATCTTGACGAAAAACTAAAAATTAATAATCAATTTTTACTGGAAAAAATAGAAATTAATAATCAATTGTTGTCTAAAAATCTTGACTTAAGCAATAGATTAATAACTATTGTGTCCATAATATTAGTACCTATTGCTATAGCTATTATAGGGCCTTTGGTTTTGTCGCTAATTACTGATTTTTTCAAACAGTAATTACTAGTAATTTTTTACAATGTATTTTTTTGCGTTGTTGACAATTTTGTTATTTTTGTCTATCCTAGAATTATATAAGTTCATAAAATTAGGCCTCCCTTATTTTATCTTTTCTCATCAATAAGGTAGCCTTTTTTTTTGTTTTTTTCAAGTTTTTCATGGATACCCCCATTACGCTTTCTAATCGATTTTGGCGCCCCAAATACTTGAGGTAGTACTCTCAAGGCTAGCTATTGTGTTTTGGTATATTTCTAGAGCTTTAGAAAGGCCTTTCAGACAAGGAAAAATCTCACTAGGATATATTCCAGTTTTTTGTGAATTTTCTTTGTGAAGTTTTTTGAAAATGTATTTCTTTATATTGTTGACAATTTTTGCATCTTGTTTTAGTCTTGTATCTGTAGAATGATATGTAGCATAATGGCGTTCTATTTTGTAGTAGTGCATAAAATAAGAATGCCTTTTTTTTGTATTTTTTGAAGTTTTTCATGTAGAACTGCAATATGTCTTCTAAGCGATTTTGGCGCCCCAAATACTTGAGGTAGTACTTCTCAAAGGCTAGCTATTGTGTTTTGGTATATTTCTAGAGCCTTGGAAAGGCCTTTCAGACAAGGAAAAATCTTACTAGGATATATTCCAGTTTTTTGTGAATTTTCTTTTAGAATTTCAAGAAAAAGTTTTCTAGTATTGTTGACATTTTTGTTATCTTGTTCTATTCTTGTATTGTAATATTTTAGCATAAAATTAGGCCTCTCTTATTTTTGTCTAAATTAGCTTTTATCATGACAATAGAGTAGCCTTTTTTTTGTCTTTGTCAAGTCTCTTAACCCCCATTATGCCTTCTAATCGATTTTGGCGCCCCAAATACTTGAGGTAGTACTCAAGGCTAGCTATTGTGTTTTGGTATATTTCTAGAGCCTTAGAAAGGCCTTTCAGACAAGGAAAAATCTTACTGAGATATATTTCAGTTTTTTTTGAATTTTCTTTTAGAATTTCAAGAAAAAGTTTTCTAGTATTGTTGACATTTTTGTTATCTTGTTCTATTCTATCATTACGCTATGCGATGTTCATTTACAGGAAACTTTGAACAACGCGTGGCACACAGGACATGTATCGTCGCTGTACGCCCAGTGTGTTATTGGTGTTGATTTCGCAAGTTTTGAAAATTTACTATTATTTGGCTGTAATTTGTGTTATACTACACTTAGTAAGTGAGTGATTATGGAATTAGTACCAACAAAAAATGTTACTGAAGAACAAATATATAAAGAGTTCCTTAGGCTAGGAATGGAACAACTAATAGCTCAAGATTTATCTAAAAGATATTATCACAATAAGCTTACGTATAGAGATTTAGAAAACTTAGAAAAACAATTTGGAATAAAGTTTGAGAATCTTGAGTTCAAGATTGATACTATAGAAAAGAATTTAAATACTAAGATTGATACTATAGAAAAGAATTTAAATACTAAGATTGATACTGTTAAAAATGAACTCAATACTAAGATTGATACTGTAGAAAAGAATTTGCAAAAAGACATGTCTAATTTGGAGAAAAATCTTAAAAAAGAGATGCAAACCAATAATCAATTATTATTAGAAAAAATTGAAACCAATAATCAATTATTATTAGAAAAATTTAAGGTGAGTAATAGAATAATAACCATTTCGGCAATAGTAGTAATTCCTATTGCGATATCTATTCTAGTTCCTTATGTTGTGTCGCTGATTGGCAGCCATTTGAATTAGCTTGCAAAGAATTTTCCACTCCGATTAATTTTTTAAATATTAATTAATTAAAAAGATTTTAGATATAATTCGTTTTTGTAATTTACAAGTATTTTTGTAAATGCCTAATTTTCTTAATTTAGCATTAATGTATAATTTTAGATTATGCAAATTTTTGCAAGATTCCTTTTCAGTGAAAAAATTCGAAATCAGATTAATAATTGTAAGTTTGGTTCCAGTAGAACTGTTTAGATAATGATTTAGATTGCTTTGATTGAGCTTTAGAGGTGCAAATGATTTAATGTAATTGAGTTTTTGTGATAGATTTAATATACAAGGTGTTTTAACTAACAAAAAGTTTTGTGAGTTAAAGTTATATGTAATTTCGTTTAGAGTTTCTTTTGACTTTGCAATCAAAGAGTAAATAATTTTCAGTTGTTTAGCAGTAATCCCAAAACCAAATATATTGTTTGCCACATAATTAATTCTACGTGCATCAATAGATAGTAATCTATTTTTGTCTAAATTTTCAATACATCTGGAAATTTCATTAGAGCAAATTAGAGAATATGTTTCAATTTGTAAACCGTTATCCAATGCATAAGAAAGTATATCGGATTTGAAATTGTAAGGAGTTTTGATATTTTGATTTTTTAGATGAGCTAATGAAATTCCAGAAGCCATAATAATTCCAAGTAATTGGTGAGTAGTGCTAGTAGAATTGATAAGATGTTTGCTAATTAGAATAAATTCATCCGGATTTATTCTGTAAAAATTTTTCTGTTTAGCAGATTTTCTTTTAAAAAAGAACTTGAATAAAGACATACAAACATTATACACTTTTATTTAAAAATTGCAAAAATTAAAGTTTTATTATTTCGGGTTAAAGTTTTATCATTTTAAAAAATTCTAGTTAAAGTTTTATTATTTCGGGTTAAAGTTTTGATGCTTGGTGGGTATAGTTTTAGCTATTTAGGTTAATCTTTAGAGTGGAAATATCTATACTAATTAAAAATTATAT
>NZ_CP124059.1:0-26180 GCF_030438115.2 Borreliella japonica | reverse complement strand
ATTTTTCTATTGGAAGAGCTGTTTTGATATTTTTAAAAAATATCACATAATCTTATCGATTTCCATTTTTATATTATCAGATAATCCCCCAAATACAATTTGAAGACTATTTCCTTTTCTTAATATTCCACTAGCACCCAGATTTTTAAAATATGCATCTGATTTAATGAATTCTATTTGTTTTAGATTGATTCTTAGTCTTGATGCACATGCATCAAGATATGTAATATTATCTTTTCCCCCGAGACCTTCTAATACCTTTGAAGCAGTTTCTGATAAATTTGTTTTTTCCAAACTTATTTTATCTTTTTCCATTTCTTCATCTTCTCTTCCTATTGTTTTAAAATTGAATTTCATGATTGCAAATTTAAATATAAAGTAAAATCCAATAAAGTAGAAGATTCCCAAGATGGGAATTGCTATCCAATTTGTTTTGCTATTTCCCTGAAGTATCCCAAATAGAAACATATCTATAAATCCTCCAGAAAATGTTAGTCCAACTCCTACGTTTAAAAGATGTGTTAAAAGATACGCCAATCCAAAAAGGGGAACATATATAAAGTAATAAAGCGCTGGTGCTGCAAAAAGGAATGCAAATTCAAGAGGCTCTGTAATTCCTGTCAACATTGATGTAAAGCTGGCAGATAGTAGCAATGAAGCTACGTTTTTTCTGTTTTCAGGCTTTGATGTATGGTACATAGCAAGTGCAGCTCCAGGTAATCCAAAAATCATAACAACAAATTCTCCGCTGAAAAACCTTGTACCTTTTGCAACTTCAAAGTGTGTAGTATTGGGATCTGCAAGTTGCTTGAAGAATATATTTTGTGCTCCTGATATGAGTTCTCCATTTATTTCCAATGTTCCGCCAACAGCTGTTTGCCAAAATGGTAAATAAAATATATGGTGAAGTCCAAACGGAATTAAAGATCTTTTTATTGCTCCATATGCAAATGTTCCAAAAAGTCCCGATTGTTCCACAATTTTTCCAAATGAAGTCATTGCACTTTGGATAAAAGGCCAAACAAATGTTAAAAGTATTCCTACTGCAAACATTGTTATTGTGGTTATGATTGGCACAAATCTTGTACCTCCAAAAAATGCTAAAAATGTAGGTAATTGAATATTATGAAATCTGTTATGAAGAAAGACAGCAACAAATCCCGCTACTAATCCTCCCATTACGCTCATTTGAAGAGAGAATATTCCAAGTACATTTGTATATTCCTGACTTTTTGCAGTTGCAGCCGTTTCAGGCATTCCTAATTCCAATAGTGCCTTTAAGCTTGCGCTTTCTGGTGTTATTCCTTGTATGTACAAGATTCCATTTATAGTTTGATGCATAACCAAAAAGCCAACTACTCCTGCTAAAGCAGCTGTTCCTTTTTCTACTTTAGCAAGTCCAATTGGAATTGCTGCTGCAAACATTAAAGGAAGGTTAGCAAAAATAACTTCTCCTGTATATTTCATAAGATAAAGTATTGAGTTCGCTACAGTTCCTTTTCCAAGTACTTCTTCTAATCCATAAGCTTGAATCATTGTTTCGTTAGTAAATGCTCCTCCGATTCCCAATAAAATTCCGGCTGCTGGTAAAAGTGCTATAGGAAGCATAAAAGCTTTTCCTATTTTTTGTAATATTGTAAATATAGATATAGATGCGGATGATGTCGACATAATTTTCCCCTTTTTATTATGTATAAGTTAATTAATTAAAACAATTAATTTGAATAATACGCTTAATATCTTAACAAGATTTTTCAATCTTGTAAATATTAGCATTGAATAAATAACAATATATTAAATTGCTGTTTAATAAAATTTTGTATTTATAAAAAGTGTTAAAGATTATTTTCAATTTAATTTCATGCTATTTGCTAGCAATTATTTCAAATTAAATTTATGGCTTATTAAATTGGATTAATTCGGTTTAAAACGTTGTTGTCATGCTAATTGGTAATTAGCATGACAAAGTTAAATTCCGATTAAATATTTATAGATTTCGCTAGTTTTATCAGAGTAATCTATAGGTAATTTGTTATCGCTATCTCTGATATTTGGATTAGCGCCTTTTTTGATAAGTGATTGAATAAATTTCAATTCATATTTTTGAATTATGGCATTATGAAGAGCTGTTTGAGAATTTTGATTTGTTAAATTAATATTAAATTCTTTTGTTATGAAATAAGTTATAATACTTTTTGCTTTTACATTTATTGCATAGGTAAATATTGGATTGCCGTTAGAAAATATTGTGTTTAATGAAAAAATATTATTATTTTTTGCTAAAAATTCTTGAAACTCATCGAGTTTATCGTTTTTAGTTAAATTTTGTAGTTGCTTTTTTTTCTCAATATACAAACCATATTCTTTTTTGATTTTTATTGTCTTAAGAAAATTATCTTTATTCTCTTGCAAGTCTATGTAATAAGGGCTAGTTTCTATATTATTTTTATAATATTCTATGGGGGTGATGATATTGCTTTCATCAAGATAGTAAACGTTTATTAGTTCTTTGAAGTGTATATTTTTATTTTCTGGGATCAGATTAAATCTGACTTTGTAGCTTTCAAATTCTCTAAAGGGAATTAAATTGTAATTTTGATCGTAAAACAGTAATTCTGTTATTTGTCCGTTTGTATCTTTTGTAACAGGAATAATATTCCCATTCTCATCGATACTTATTTCTGTATTTTCTCCGTTTAGAATAGGTAATTTATATTTATTATAAATAGGAGTAATATTTTCTTTTATTTGTTCTAATTTTTTCTTAATTTCTGAATTTGTTGCTTTTGCATAATTTTTATAATTTGTTTGAATTTCATAAGAACTTTTACCGATGTTTTTAGCGTATTCCTCAAAACTAGCATTAAACACCGTATATATTGGATCAAATTTTGACATCAACTCCATTCTTATTGGTACTGGAAAATTTAGTAGGTACTTTTTAAAAAATTGTTCGTTTATCTTATGTATTTCAATAAATTCTTTTTCAAAATTATTGAAATTTTCCAATAATTGCTTTTCAGTAAAGTGATAAGATAAATTTGAGCTGATAACAAAAAGAGCAAAAAAAGTTACATAATATAGAAAGTATAAATTTTTTAATTTATCTCTGATTTTATTTCGTAAGTTTTTATTGAAAATTGTAAAAGATAGAAATCCAATAATAAGGTACCCAGAATATAGAAATATTTTGCTTAGCACATAATAGCTCATTTTATATCCTTTTAAAGTTTATTTTTAAATTATATCAAAATATTTCTATGTTTTTTATTTACTTTACTTTATTTTACTAAAAGCATACAATTAAAGCCTAAATGAAGAAGTTTTTAATTCCTGTTTATTTTTTATTGTTTTATAGTTGTTCAACGATTTCTTTGGTTGAAATACCAGAAAAAGATAAAATAGATTTAACTGTCTTAACATCTTTGATGTATTATCCTGATTTAAAGATTTCAAATTTTAAAATAAAAGATTATGAACATTTATATCGTTCATCTGACTTTGAAAGTTTGAATGATATTCAAAATAGTAATTATATTTATGTTGCTGAATCTAATTTTAATAGTAATATTAATTTTATTAAAGACCTTTTTATTTATAATAGAAAATTATATAGAATACTTATTGCTTATAGCTTGACTCAAGGAGCATCTTTTAAGGCAGAAGTTTTATCTTATCTTGAAAAACAAAAAATTATGGAAAATTTTTCATTGAAAATAAATTTTCCAACTGCTAAGAAATTTATGAATAATAAATATTGGATTGTAATTGCAAAAAATCATTTAGATTCCCTTATTAAGAGTAAAGATTACTTAGTTTTAGCTAATGTAAAAATGGAATACATACTCAAAAAGTTTTCAATTTAAAAAAAAAATTTACTCTAGATCTTCAAATATTCTTTTAAGTTGTTCTTTTTTTCCAAGTTCATATTTTTCCAAATCAAGAGCTATTGATTCTTTAATTTTATCTGTATTATGTATGTAAATGTTAGCTTCTATTTTTTGTTTTGTGTTTTTAATTTTTAAAAATTTTTTATTCTTTTTTATTTTGTCTATTTTGCTAAGATCATTAAGTATGCTTAATTTCAAATAAATTGTATTTTCGGTTACTTGAAATTCTTTTGCAATTGTTTTTTGAGAGCACTCTCTAAATTTATATTGAGATAATTTTAATTTCAATGTGGTTGTTGGAACTAAAATGTTTGTTGCAAATATATTGGCTTCTGTTACCATTTGGTTATCTTGAATGTCATTATAATAGTGATCATTTTTAGATAGATTTTTAATTTGATCTTGATGCATCAAATAATGTCCTAAGTACTTTGCTATTGTAAATCTTTTATTTTCAAGACTCATGTTTTCATTTATATATAAAGATTTTTCATTTAATTTAATATATCCTGAAAAATCTTTATGTTTATCTTGAAAACTTATTTCAAAAATTTTAAGATCTTCTTCCATAGCAATTTTTATTATAGGAACAGGAATAAGTAATATTTTATGTTTTGATATTATATAATCCGAATAGACTTTGGAATTTTCAATATAAGAGCTGAAGCTGTTTTTATTCATTCAATATAAATACTCTCCTTTCTGTATTGTATAATATAAGTTAATTATGAAATATAGTTTTTCTTTGATTTTAATGGTTTTTATTTGTTTTTCTTGCAAGATTTTAAATATTGCCGAGGATTTAGAAAAGAATTTTGAAAAAATTGAAAGAGCAGATTATTTTCTTTATTTTTATCCAGATAGTCAAATCTATATAAAAAAAGATAAATCTAGCAATAAATTTACTGTTTTTTTAAATGTTATGCTAGACTCAAATGTAAATTTTACTAACGGATATTTGAAATTAATTCAAGACAATAAATATATTGGAAGTATTGCCATTTCTAAAGTAGTTAGCATTGGAAATTTTAAGTTTTTATACGTTAATCTTGATAAAGACAATTTCACTCTTATGTCAAAAGCTTTAACTCCTTACAAAAAGCTAGTATTTTTATTTAACGATGATTCTTTTCAAGTTTGGACTAAGGATACTCTGCAATATGATCCAAGATTTATTGATGTTAATTTCAAGAATACTAAAAATACTTTAGAATATGCATTTAAAAATAAAATTTTATAAAAAAATTTACATATTATTGTCTGTTTTGCAAATTTTTAAAAAATATTTATTATTTTTTAATCCAATGTTTTTAATATTGTCTTGTTCTACAATATCTTTTGAAGGCATTCCTGAATTAAAAAAAGATTCCAAATATATCAAATTAATTAAAGAAAATAATAAAATTTCTTTAAGACATTATTTTACTATTTCTAATAAGTGGAATTTAAGGTACAAAGAACCTTTATTTTTAAAAGTTGGAAATGATATAATTGCATTATTTCTAGTTAATCGTTACAAGCTAATTGATTATAAATATCTTCAAACCTTTTTTAGCGTTGGAAAAGATATTTCTTTAAAAGCTTATTTAAAACTTATTAAAGCTAGAAAATTTGTTATTACAAATAGTTCTGAAAGGGTTATTAAAACTATTGTATTTTCGAACTTATCCGATAGTGAAAATATTCTTCTTCAGAACAATATGATTAATGATATTAAATAGATCTTTAAAAAAGAATTAAAGGGTTAAAAAGGTTGATTTTTATTGTTTAAAATATTTTAAACAATAAAAAAGGAAGGTTTTATGGTAGAATGTGTAAAAGATTTATTTTTTCAGTTTAAAAACAGTAATATTAATTATAAAAAGGAAATTTTCGCAGGCATTACTACTTTTTTAAGTATGTCATATATTATAGCTGTTAATCCAGCAATATTATCTAACACAGGCATGCCAATTGGTGCGCTAGTCACTGCAACCTGCCTTACCGCAGCATTCTCTACCATATTAATGGGACTTTATACTAACACACCTCTAGCATTAGCTTCCGGAATGAGTTTAAATGCATTTTTTGCATTTTCTGTAGTAATTGGAATGAATATTCCTTGGCAAGTTGCATTAACTGCTGTTTTTGTTGAGGGACTAATTTTTATTCTTCTATCCTTTTTAAGGGTAAGAGAGCAAATTATAAACTCTATTCCAATAAATCTAAAATACTCCATTTCAGTTGGAATAGGACTTTTTATTGCTTTTATTGGTTTTGTAAATGGTGGCATCATCATTAAAAATGATGCCACATTGGTTGGAATAGGATCATTTATTAACTTAAAAGTTCTATTTACATTTTTAGGATTATTTTTTATTGTAATTTTTGAACATATGAATGTGCGAGGAAGTATACTTTGGGCAATTAGTATGGTTACTCTTACAGCTTGGACATATGCAATATTTGATTTAGAAGGTGCAAAATCTATTGGAATACATCTTCCTAATGGGATTCTAAAATTTGAATCTATTAGCCCAATATTTAATCAATTAGATTTTTCCTATGTTTTTAGTGATCATTTTTGGACTTTTATATCAATAGTTTTTATTTTCTTGATCAATGATTTGTTTGACACTGTAGGTATTTTAATAAGCGTTACAACAAAAGGTGGCATGTTGGATAAAAACGGAAAAATTCCTAATGCAAAAAAAATATTATTAGTCGATGGTATTGCTACTACTGTTGGAGCAATAATGGGAGTTTCTACTGTTACTACTTATATTGAAAGTTTTACAGGAATTGCTGAGGGCGGCAAAACGGGCCTTACTTCAGTTGTAACCGGAGTATTATTTTTATTTGCAGTTTTTTTTGCTCCCCTGTTTATTGCCGTTCCTGCTAGTGCAACTGCTGCTGCACTAATATATGTAGGATTTTCAATGTGTAGAGAAATAATAAAAATTGATTTCTCTAATATTAGAGAAAATATTTCTAGCTTTTTAATATTTTTTTTAATTCCTCTAACTTATAGCATTTCTTCAGGATTTTTTGTTGGAGCAGTATTTTACATTTTAGTAAATTTATCATTTAATCTTTTTAGCAAAGAAAAGATTAAAATTTCTCCTATAATGATAATATTGTGCTTAATTTTTATTATTAAATTTATTTATGGCTATTGATGTTTTTATAAAATTTAATTTATCACCACATTTCACTAGCAGATCAAATTTAATAAATGGAGTTGGTGTTATTTTTGGTATAAAATAAAATTTGAGGAGCAATTTATGATGAATCAATCCAAAGAAACATTGTTATTTCAATTTAAAAACAACACTATAGACTATAAAAAAGAAATTATTGCGGGTATTACCACTTTTTTAAGTATGGCATACATAATAGCTGTTAATCCGGCAATATTATCTAGCACAGGCATGCCAATTGGTGCATTAGTTACTGCAACTTGCTTAACATCAGCATTTTCTAGTATATTAATGGGGCTTTATACTAATACCCCTATTGCACTAGCACCGGGCATGGGTCTTAATGCATTTTTTGCATTTTCTGTAGTAATTGGAATGAATATTCCTTGGCAAGTTGCATTGGCTGCTGTTTTTACTGAAGGACTGATTTTTATTGTACTTTCACTATCAAGAGCTAGAGAAAGTATTGCAAATTCCATACCTGTAAATTTAAAATACTCTATCACAGTTGGAATAGGGCTTTTTATTGCTTTTATCGGCTTTGTTAATGGAGGAATTATAATTAAAAATGATGCCACATTGGTTGGGATAGGATCATTCATTGACTTGAAAGTTTTATTTACATTTTTAGGATTATTTTTTATTGTAATTTTTGAACAAATGAATGTGCGAGGAAGTATACTTTGGGCAATTTGCTCAGTCACTGCCATAGCCTGGACATATGCGATCTTTAATCCAGAAGGCGCAGTTACTGCTGGAATCCGTTTTCCAGACGGAATTTTAAGATTCGAATCTATTAAACCAATATTTAATCAGTTGGATTTTTCCTACATATTAAGCAAACATTTTTGGAGCTTTATTACAATTGTGTTAGTCTTGCTGTTTAATGATTTATTCGATACTTTAGGCACCCTAATAGCAGTAGCAGCAAAAGGTAACATGTTAGATAAAAACGGAAAAATTCCTAATGTTGGTAAAATATTTTTAATTGATGCCATTGCTACTACTGTTGGAGCAATAATGGGAGTTTCAACTGTAACAGCATACATTGAAAGTTGCACAGGAATAGAAGAAGGTGGCAAAACGGGACTTACAACAATAGTAACGGGAATAATGTTCTTTATTGCAATATTTCTTTCACCATTGTTTATTGCTGTTCCTGCTAGTGCAACTGCTGCGGCACTGATATATGTAGGATTTTCAATGTGCAGAGAAATAATAAAAATTAATTTCTCCAATATAAGAGAAAATATTTCCAGTTTTTTAATACTTTTTTTAATTCCCTTAACATACAATATCTCTTCGGGAATAAGCATTGGAATAATATTTTATGTTTTAATAAACATAATACTTAATTTATTGGAAAATAAAAAAAATAAAATCTCACCAATAATGGTAATACTGTGCCTAATTTTTATTATTAAATTTATTTACGGTTATTAACTGATTCGCTATTTATAAAAAAAATTTAAAATTTGCAATTTCAACAAACTAAATTATAAAAAAAAGGTTTTTGGCATCAAAGCATTTCGCCTATTGAATAACTTTATAAAAACATAAAACCAAAGAAACTACTCATTATCTTTAAAATCATTTAATCCCCATTTAAAATGGATTTAAGAAATTTTTTAAAAAATATAAAAAAATAAAAGCCAAGAAAAATTCTTGACTCTATATTGACTTTATTTTTCCAGTTACTTTTTTAAAACAAAAAAATCTTATATATTGGTTTAATTAAGGTTTTTTTGGAGTTTCTGCCGCAACAGGGCTTGTAAGCTCTTTAACCGAATTGGTTAGTGCTTCTTGAGCTGATTTTGACAAGCTTTCTACTGATTTAAACAACTTTTCAAGTTCATCAGCGCCCTTATCTTTAGTCCCATTTGTTTTTAAAATAGCTTTTTTTGCATCCTCATCAGTAGCCTCATTTTTACCAAGGTCTGCGTTACTATCTTTTAGTTTTTTAGTAAAAGCTTCAGAACATTTCTTAGCCTCTTCAATTTTTTTATTTAATTCTTCTGAATTTTTCAATACACTCAATTTTTGTGTTATTAGGCTTGATATTGCATAAGCTCCTGCTAACAATGATCCATTCTTATTCGCTTCGGCAGCTAAATCATTGCCATTATGTATTTTTTTACCAATAGCTTTAGTAGCAAGTTCATCTATAGATGAAAGTAAAGCCTCAATTTCTTTAACGGCTAGTACAAATGCATTAGAATCTGTAATTTTTTTACTTATTTCTGTAAGATTAGGCCCTTTTACAGACTCATCAACAGGATTGGTAGTAGAACCATCTTTCCCTGAATTATTACAAGATATAAATAAAAATAAAGTCATTAATATTGCACTTAATGTATTCTTTTTCATTAATTTGTGCCTCCTTTTTATGAATTATTAGTCCAACAATTTTTCTTTTCAATTTTTTATATAAAAAAAATAATTTTTCAAGAGTCATATTTTAAATAGTTTTTCAATAAATTAACTTGAAAAACTTGAAAAATTATTTAAAATATGACGAACAAATAGTCTTAATTTGATTTCAAAATTGACAAAAGCAAAACCAAATATGCTATAATTAATTAAATGTGCTTTAATTTAATAAGAAAACCTTTACTTATTTTTAAGGACTTGTATGATAAATACTCGCGCAATACTAATATTAGATTTTGGATCTCAATATAGTCAGCTAATTGCAAGAAGAATTAGAGAAATTGGCGTTTATACAAAAGTAATGCCTTACTGTACCCCTTTAAAAGAAATTAAAAATATGAACATTGCGGGAATAATACTAAGTGGGAGTCCTGCCTCTGTTTATTTAAAAGAAGCCCCTACCTTGAACATGGAAATTTTTAATTTAAAAATACCTGTTTTAGGCATATGTTATGGAATGCAAATAATCGTTAAATTATTTGGGGGTATAGTATCTAAAGACCGCAAACAAGAATACGGAAGCTCTGAAATCTTTCTAAAAGATGAAAAATCTCTTTTATTTTCAGAACTTCCAAACAAATTTCAGATTATTATGAGCCATGGAGATAGCATTGAAAAAATTCCCAACAATTTCAAACAGTTAGCTTTTACAAAAAATTGTATTGCTTCCATATCGAATGAAACTCAAAAAATTTATGGCCTACAATTTCACCCAGAAGTAACTCATTCTGAATTTGGTGATCAAATACTTAAAAATTTTGTTTTTAAAATTTGTCAAGCTCAAACTAATTGGTCATTAGAAAGCAATATAGAAACCATTGTAGAAAAAATTAAGCTTAAAGTGGGTAATAAAAAAGTTATTTTGGGGCTTTCTGGTGGCACAGATTCTTTAGTTTGCGCGTTACTTATAAAAAAGGCAATAAAGGAAAATTTAATCTGTGTTTTTGTAAACACTGGATTACTGCGTAAAAATGAAGATAAAAAAATACTAGAATTAAAGCATCAATATGATCTAAATATAAAATACATTGACGCTTCTGCAAAATTCCTGAACCATTTAAAAAGTATAAGTGATCCTGAAGAAAAAAGAAAAATAATAGGAAAAGAATTTGTAAATATTTTTGAAAAAATTACTCTAGAAGATCAAAATATAGAATATTTAGCTCAAGGAACAATTTATTCTGATGTAATTGAATCTAAATCAAAAAATAATGATTCTTCAAAAATTAAATCTCACCACAACGTAGGTGGACTTCCAGATAAAATGCGTTTAAAACTTTTAGAACCCTTGAATGAATTTTTTAAAGATGAAATAATTCAAATCGGAATAAATCTAGGAATTAAAAAAGAAGCTCTTTATAGACACCCATTTCCAGGTCCAGGACTTGCCATAAGAATAATTGGAGAAATAACACAAGAGAAGATCAATATCTTGCAAGAAGCAGATAATATTCTCACAGAAGAGCTTTTTATAAATAATTTATATTATGAAATAAGACAAGCATTTGTTGTATTACTGCCTGTCAAATCTGTAGGTGTAATGGGGGATCAAAGGACATACGAATATACAGCTGTCATTAGATGTGTAAATACTCAAGACTTCATGACTGCGGAATGGACTGAACTTCCTTATAATTTTTTAAAAAAAGTTTCTTCAAGAATAATTAATGAAGTTAGGGGTATAAATAGAGTTTGTTACGATATATCTTCTAAGCCTCCATCAACCATAGAATGGGAATAATAAAAACAACAAAAAGGAAACTTTATGACAAACAAGATAATAAAAGAAGCTTTAACTTTTGATGATGTGTCTCTAATTCCAAGAAAATCCTCTGTATTACCTAGTGAAGTTAGCTTAAAAACACAATTGACAAAAAACATAACTTTAAATATACCATTTTTAAGCGCAGCTATGGATACTGTTACAGAAAGTCAAATGGCAATAGCTATTGCTAAAGAAGGAGGAATAGGAATTATACATAAAAATATGTCAATAGAAGATCAAAAAAAAGAAATAGAAAAAGTAAAAACATATAAAGTCCAAAAAACTATTAACACCAATAAGGATACAAAGGAACAAGCAAACAAAATACTTCTAACCAAACAACATTTAAAAGAACCCGAGATATACAAAAATGCAGAACATAAAGAAGATTTTCCTAATGCATGTAAAGATTTAAATAATAGACTAAGGGTAGGAGCTGCTGTTTCCATTGATATTGATACTGCAGAACGAGTTGAAGAGCTTGTAAAGGCACATGTAGATCTACTTGTCATAGACTCTGCCCACGGACATTCTACAAGAATAATAGACCTTGTCAGAACAATTAAAAACAAATATCCAAACTTGGATCTTATTGCTGGCAACATAGTAACTAAAGAAGCCGCATTAGATTTAATCAACGCAGGAGCAGACTGTTTAAAAGTAGGAATAGGTCCGGGTAGTATATGCACAACAAGAATAGTTGCAGGGGTTGGTGTTCCCCAAATAACAGCAATCTGCGATGTTTATGAAGTTTGCAAAAACACAAATATTTGCATTATATCAGATGGCGGAATTAGGTTTTCAGGAGACGTGGTTAAAGCTATTGCAGCAGGAGCTGATAGCGTAATGATAGGTAATCTTTTTGCAGGCACAAAAGAATCTCCTTCAGAAGAAATAATTTATAATGGAAAAAAATTTAAATCTTACGTTGGAATGGGCTCTATTTCTGCTATGAAAAGAGGTTCTAAATCAAGATATTTTCAACTTGAAAACAGCGAGCCTAAAAAATTAGTCCCTGAAGGAATTGAAGGTATGGTGCCGTATTCTGGGAAACTAAAAGATATTTTGACGCAACTAAAAGGTGGATTAATGTCTGGAATGGGTTATTTAGGAGCAATCACAATATCTGATTTAAAAATAAATTCTAAGTTTGTAAAAATAAGTCATTCTTCATTAAAAGAATCCCATCCTCACGATGTTTTTGACATACCATAAGAACGTAAAAATATTAATCAAATTAAATAACTACCATCTTTTAAAGATTAAAATATTGCATCCTCCTTTTGAAGGAATAACAACATTGATAAGAGAGGAATAATGAAAAACAGAACAATATCATCTGTTTTTGCAATATTTTTTCTAGCATTAATACACTCAGCATTTACCCTATTGAAAAATAATAACTCTAAAATAATAAAATTAATAAGAAATGAATTTTTATTTTAAGAATTCATTTCTTATTTTTGTTTATAGCTAACTCAAAAGATCTAGCTATAAACAATAAATTATTGAACTGGCTTTATTTCAGATAAATCAAATCTCTCCGAAACATTTGGTTCCCAACCTTTCCACTTATCATTCCTAAAAAGATAACTAGAAGAAGCTATATTAATAAATATAGCTGGAAAATCTCTTTCGATTATTATCGCCTCTGCTTTTTTTAAAATTTCCTGTCTTTCAAAAATATTTCTTTCATGGTCTGATTTTATTAAAAGTTCATCGTATTCAGAATTTGAATATCCATAGGATGAAAAAGCTGTATTTTCGGTTTTAAAAATGTTTAAGAATGTCATGGGATCAGCATAATCTCCTGACCATCCCGCCCTTATTATTTCATAATTACCATTTACCCTGCTATTTATATATGTTGACCATTCTTCATTTTCAAGCTGGACATTAATATTTAAATTTTTCTTCCACTGATTTTGAATAAATTCAGCAATTTTTCTTTGTATATCATTTATATTATACTTTACTTTCAATAAAGGGAAATTTTTACCATTAGGATATCCTGCGCTCATCAAAAGCTCGTTAGCCATTTTAGCATCAAATAAGCTTAAATTACTTTCGTAAGAGTAATCAATATAATTTGGCGTTGCTCTTCTTGTAGGAATAGAACCATCATTAAGAACGCTCTCTGTTAAAGTTTTTCTATCAATAGCAAAAGATAGAGCCTTCCTAACTTCAACATTGTCAAGTGGTTTTACTTTGGTATTTAAAGAATAAAAATAAGTTACATTAGTACCTGATGAGTAATAATCATCTCTAAGTTTAAGATCTTTAATTAAATCTGGTGGAACATTATTAAAAATTGCATCTAATTCATCATTTAAATACATGTTATAAGCTGTAATGCTATTATCTGTGACAAAAAATACAATGTTGTCAAGAGCAACATCTTCAGATTTATAATATTTATTGTTCTTTTCAAGAACAACCTTTTCATTCAAAACTCTAGATTTTAATTTGAAAGGACCACTAACAACCATATTTTCAGGATTTGTCCAATTCTGTCCATACTTTTCAATAACGTGCACCGGTACAGGAATAAATGTTTGATGTACCAACATATCAAGAAAGTATGGCTTTGGAGATTTTAGCGTTATTTCTAAAGTTTTCTCATCAAGAGCTTTAATTCCAAGATCAGACTCATTCACTTTACCATCAAAGTATTCTTCTGCATTTTTTATAGTAGACTTAATCATGTTAACAAGAGATGAACCGGTTTCTTTGTCTAAAACTCTAAGGTAAGATTTTCTTATTCCCTCAGCAGTAATAGCAACTCCATCGCTCCAAACAAGATTGTCTCTTAAATGAAACGTATAAACTGCTCCTTCATCAGAAATATCCCAACTTTCAGCAAGTCCTGGCCTGTATCCCCCAGTTCTGGGATCTCCATCTAAAATGCCGAGAAACATTTGACTTGCAATATTTGATCCAACAGTATCGTTTATCAATTGAGCATCTAAAGTAGCAGGTTCACTTCCAATATTTAGTTTAAACACCAATTTGCTTCCATCATTTTCATTAACACAAGAAATAAATAAGATTACATTGAGAAATAACAAAGCTTTTAATTTTTTTATCAATATTTTCATATCAGCATCCTTACAAGTTTTTATAAATTCAAATTTTTGCCTATATTTTATTATATATGAAATGTGATTTCACATTAACATTATTAAAAGCATTTGCCTATTCTTAAAAAAACATTTATATTTTATTCCTTATTAAAAAGAAAATATACTACATTTCGATTTTCAATCTTTATATGGGTATATTCCAATTGTTTTAATGATTATAATCATTATTAAATTATAGAAAAATAGTTTTTAAATTTTATATTTAATAATTCCTTTCTGGAAATAAAAGTTCTTTATAGCAATTTTGTTGCTATAAAAGCAATATACTGCAATACTAAACAAAAATCTTAACCAAAAAGCCTTAAAAACAAGGACTCAAAAATTAAAACCAACCTTTTATTTATTAAAACTAGCTTTGCGAGTATTTTTAAAATACTCGCAATATTGATGAAAAAACATTAAATAGTTTGGAAAACAAATTTTATGAATCTATTTTTCCAAAAAAATTATGTTAAAAAATAATGATTAATTTATTAAAATTGTTTGCAATGATCTAATAAAAAATATATTATTATGTTCATTAATCTATAATTTTTTTACCAAAGGAGAGGAATATGGAATTATATCGAGATCAATTAAAATTTTTAAAATTGTTGGTATTTTTTTTATTAATATCTTGCACTTCCTTAAACGTTGAGCATGATCAATTTGGAAAAACATTTAGAATATACCAAAGTTTAAACAAAAATGCAGAACTTAAAGGGATTTTTAATTATAAAACGGGAATAACTAAAATAGTTTTATATACAAAGTTTAGGAACCATAGTATAGCAGAGCATACGCCTTTATTGCTACCAGATGGAACTAGAATTGAAGGAAAAATAAGTCACAAAAGAGATAATAACCATTTTTTTGGAAATTGGATTAATTATTCCTCATTTGTTTTGTCCAAGTCTTTATTAGAAAGGATGGTAAAAGAAGAAGATGCTTCCTATAAAAACGATGAAATTAAAATTAAGATTGGATTAGAAGATTTAAGCTTGAAAAAATATAAAATTTTGGATTTCTTAGTAATGATTGAATCAATTGAAAACAAAGAATATAAAAATTGATTTTTATGATCTTTATTGATTTTTTATTTCCTATTTAGAACAAGTATTTTTTGAAAAATAAAGTTTATATAAAAGATATATAAGTTCTATATTAATAATTTGTGAAAATGACAAAGGCTACCGCAAGGTAGCCAACTTATTATTCTAATCAAACAACAAGAGCGAGACATTGCATCTCAATCTATATAGACTATTATATAGTATTTTATTTTTTTGTAAAGTGTTTTTGAAACATTTTTTATGTGTAGCTCTATTTTATAGATTTAGAATATTATTTTTTATTTCTTAAATTGTCATATTTATTTTTAATATTTTCAAGTAATTTTTGATTGTCATAATATAACTCTTTTAACAAGAAACTTACAAAGTTAGTATTTGATTTATAAAAATCAAAGCTTTTTTCGTCTTCAATTTTTATTCTAAAGGATTTATTTAACATACTCTTTGGATTAGCTATAATACTATTATTTTCTAAAATTTGCATAGCGTAATATATTCCTTTTTGTAAAATTAGTTCATAATTAATTTTACCACTGTCAATTCCTATTGCTAGTTTTATATATCTATAAACAGTAGTTTTTGCAATATTATAATCTTTTATGAAATGACCAAAGCTTTTATATTTGTCAATAACGTAATATTTATTATCATTAATTTCTTTTAAAATTCGGGCCGTTTCGATTTTATTATAAGATTCCTCTTTTATCAAAATTTGTAGTTTTTCTTTTAATTTTAAATATCTGGATTCTCTGGTTTTTTTAATTTCATTTTCATTGAGTTCAACCCTTTTAACAATTTCTATTTTTTTATTTAATTTCATTGGTTATTTTTACTCCATTGTATACTTTCAAATTAGTTCCATATGGAACTGCTAGTTCCATATGGAACTAATTTGAAAGTATACTTAAAAAATTTTCAAGCACACTTTCGTAAGCTTTATAATAATCTTCATTTGGATTAAAGTCTTCTCTATAAAAAATAGCTTTACGTAAATTATCCCTTTTGGGTATACTTCCTAAGAATCTATCTTTATATTCACATTCAATAAACTTTTTAAGTTCTTTATCAATATTTTGTCTTTCAATAAATTTGGTTATCAAATAAAATGTTGGCAAGTCCTTTCTAAAAAGATCGTGAAGTCTACTGGTTATTAAATCTAAACTTTCAATTGCCCATTGATCTGTTGGTAAAGGTATAATTAAATGATCTGTGATTATCAAGCTATTATTGAGCAAACTTCCTAATGTAGGTGCTGTATCCATTATAATGTAGTTATATCTATTTTGAATAAAACTTAAAAAAATTTTTAGTAAATTTTCCTTTAATGAGATATTTTCTTCATTAAACTTGCTTAAGTTTATATGACTTGCTATGAAATCGGTATTGCTATTTATTTTAATTATAGAATTTTCTATATCTATTTCTTTTTTAAGAACTTTGTAAATATTAATGTCTTTTAAGCTAAGATTATTTTCTCTTATAATATTAATATAGAAACTTGTGCTACTTGCTTGTGGATCTAAATCTATCAATAATATTTTGTTATTATTATTTTTTTTGGAAAGTATGTTTGTAAACATTAATGCTGTTGTACTTTTTCCTACTCCTCCTTTTATTGATGCTATGGTTATTATTTTTGGTTTTTTTTCATCCAATTTAATATTCCTTTATTGCTTTCATATTTTTTACTATAAAACTTATGTATTTCTTCTTCAATTTTTAAAGTTCTTTCTAAAAGAGATTTATAAAAAGTTTTATTTTTATTTTTATTTTTGGTTAGTATATATAGACTTCTTAAGTAACAAAAAACACTTCCTTTTTTAAATTTGAATTCCATATAAAATATTTTTTTTAATCTTATAGTTTTTTTTTCTCCTTTTTCTGAGTAATTTATTATGAATGGTTTTGAAAGGTTTATAAAGCCATAAAAAATTCCTAAGAATTTGTCATTTTCTTTTATTGAAAATAAATGAAAGCTTTCGTATTTTTTATTGTTGAAGATGTTTCTGAAACATAGCCAAAATTTTCCTTTTTTGGGCTTTGCTTCAAAATTATTTATCATACTAAAGATTTTAGTATGATAAATAATTTTGTTTTCTAATCTTTCGATTTTGTTAAAAAATTTTCTTTTAGGTTCTTTATTTTTCATTGGTTTTTTTATACTTTATTTTTTGATTTTTTATAAGATTTCTCATTAATACAATTGCATTTTTTATATTATTTGATTTGTGAATTTGGTTTTCGTGTTCAAATTTTTCTTTTTTTTTTATTTTGTTTTTATTTTTAAATTCTATTATCAAGTCATTAAAATCTGTATATTTAAAGTTTTTTGCCATAAACCATATTTTTTTTTTCTTTCTTTCCAAATTCTTTTTGAAGAATTTTATTACTTTTGTTTCTTCATATTGATATAATTCTTCCATAAAATCTTTTAAGTTCCATAATGAATTTTTGTAGCTTGTTGTGTTTTCTGTGATTTTTTTTATTTCTTCTAAATTTATTTCTTTTGATTTTTTTTTAATTTCTTTTTCCAGGAAGTTTATGGTTTTTTTTATGTTTTGTTTTTTACAGAAATATTCAGAATTCTTGTAATTTTTACTTATATTGTTACTTAATAGATGTGAATTTATTTGATATGAAATTTTGTATTTTTGAGATTCTTCTATTATTTTGATTTTTTCTAGTTCCTTGTTTTTTGATTTCTCATGTTTAATTCTTTTATTCATAAAATATTCGGTACTAATAATTTTTTTTGCTAATTTCTCAAGGGCTTTATTTATTGTGTAGTAAGTAAAGCTACCATTGTTTTTTCCAAGTGGATTGAAATGACTTTTAATTAATCCCAAATTTTCAAAAATTTTTATATCGTTTTGTATTGTTCTTTTAGTAACCTTTTTAAAACCTTTTTTCTCCAATATAGAATTTGTCATTACTACAACATTGCTTAGAGAGTATTTTTTTCTTGATATAAAGTAGTTAGCGCTTAGTTTTTGAATGACCCAAAATATTTTCAATCTTCTGTCTACTACTTTATTAAAAGGCGTCTTATTAGTTGTTAATTGATACATTTTAAGCTCCTATCGTTTGATCTTTTATTGCATTAAGCATTGCAATAAATAATAATACACTTATTAAGAAAAGTAAAGTTTTATTGTTGAATTTACAATCAAGCAGTAAAGATTCAATAAGTTAAAATTTATGTCTGCTTGATTGTAAATTCTTTATACAATGATCCACTTCTTTTAAGAATTTTAGAAGAAGTGGTTTGTATATTTCAAATATAAATTCACCTTTTTCTCCGTAAGATTTTAATTTTAAAGTAATACCCTTTTCAATGTTTTTTGTCAGCTCGATTATCTTTTGTGGACTTAATACTATATTTAATGTTTCTTTTATTGTTTTTGAATCCTTTAAAGTTCTCATGGGAGGCTCAATTTTTAATTTTCTATCATTTTCATCATAAATAGAATTTAGAAAGCGTAATTGATCAGAGTATAAGCTTAAATTTAAAAACAGAATATTTAAATTTTCGTAGGGGTAATAATTTGCTATAATAAATGCTTCGTAAGTTTCTAAGGGGGTATTCGATTTTTCAAATAATTTTGGAATTTGCATGCTATAGATATAATAATCTTCTATATCATTATATTCTGTTTTAAGCTCTGTTTTTTCAATTTCAATTTTTCTATTATCAATACGTTTTTGCAATATGCTTTTAGATATTTTAGTTTCTTTATCAAAATCTGTTAAATATTCTAAAATATGCTTCTTGTTGAATTTTGTGCTATGCGATACATTCCAATTGTCCTGAAAGTCGATGTTAATGTATTTTCCTATACTTTTATCATAAATGTGGGTTAATAGATCTCTTGAATTAGTTAGTGAAATACTAATAATGCTTTTATTAAAGCTGGATTGTACTTTAAGTTCTGCTTTATATTCTAAGTAATTAATTTTTTCTTCATTTATCAAAATACTTTCAGGATTTATTTGTAGTCCTTTTTTTCCTATATAAATATTGACTTTAAAATTTTCTTTTTCTGTTAAGGGGTTATATATTCCCACAATAGATATTTTATCATCATAATTTCTGCTTATTATTGAGTCTTCTTGAAATTTTAGTTTTCCTAATTTATGACTTGTATCATGTAGATTGAAATTACCATTTGAAATGGATTTGCAACCTAAAATTAATAATAAGGAAATATTTTTAAGGTATTTCATTTTTTATTCCTTAAGTGATTCTATATAAATGTAATTCTAGTGCAATAATTATATTCTTTTTGATTTTAATTATTAAAGAATTTGTTATACTTTTTATGTAAGTTTTTAATTAATATTAGTATATTTTATGAGTAAATCTTAAATGAAAAAAAAAATAATTTTCTTTTTACCTTTATTCTTTTTTTTATTTTCATGCAATATTAGTGCATCTTCAGTTTTTATTAAATCTTTAGATGAAGCAATGAAAATTGAGATTGATTTATATGAATCGTTGGGAAATGGTAAATTTAAAACAGGCACTCATACTAAGGATTATTTTAATTCTATTAAAGATATTAGTTCTTATTCTTATTTTTTTATTTTAGATAAATTTAATAATAATATTATAATGAAATTGGCTTTAAGTTCTAAAAAAGCAAGTTTGTTAACCTATGATTTTGTTATTTTTTTTGATCATAAATTTAAATTAACAATTTCTAATTTAAATTCAAATGAACCTGAATTTAACGTTATTAATAGTTTTAACAAAGAAATTGTTTTTAATTTGGATGATATAAAAGCTATTAATTTGGACTTTGAACTTAAGAATTATATTGAGGATCTCAACTCTGCTACTAATGAATTTATATATTTTCTTGACAGTTCTAGAAATTTTGATTTAAAAGAATCTTACATTACTATTTATTATTATGTCCTTAAATCAATTGAAAAATTTTTACAATAAATAAACCTTTATTAGGATATTTATTTGGTTTCTATTATTTTGAATTTTTCCCAAGGTTCTATTTTTTCAAGCAGATATATTTCGTCATTGACTATTTTACCAACTATGTTTATAAGGCCATTGTTTGGGGTATCTTTTAGTGCTATTTGAAGTTCTCCTGCATAACCTAAATATTCTGAAGAGTCTATTAAGATGTCTCCCTTTTTGATTTCATTTGGGGAATGAACAGGAAATTTTTTATTATTGTAGTACATTCTTGGCATAGTTGATCGAATTCTATAAGAATTAATATCTCCTCTATTAAAATGTAAATTTTCAAGTATTATTTCTCTTTCCACTGAAGTTGCTTTTGGATTTAATTCTGCTTTGAGCTCTAAAACATTTCTGTTTACTTTTGAGACTTTTTTTAGTTCCGTTTCACTTGGAAAACAATTAGAAATTAGGACAGTGTCTATGCCTTCTTTGAAAAGATCTTTTGCCTGTGTTTCTATATCTTTAAATCTGTGTGATTCTAGTGTAGGAACACCTTCTTTTTCTTTTCCTCGTGCACATTCTTCTGCATTGCTAGAGCTAATAAATGCAGCTGTTGGAATTGAATAATGTTTAAATATTTTTGTTGTTTCTTTAAAGAAGGTTCTTGAAAGTCCTGTATATTTGTGGGGATAAAAATTGTGACATCCAAGCAAATTTTGTATATTAGGTTTAAAATACATTATTGTATCAATATGTTTATTTATATTACTTATGTTAAGCTGAATCTTAAGGTCAGAATCGTTAAAAGTCATCAATGACTCTTCAATACCCGTAAATGTGTTGTCTAATCTAATTGCCCAAGCACCAAGTTTTTTAAAATAATCTAGTTTTGGACAATTTCTAAGATTTGAAAGATCGATTTCCAATTCTTTGAAGATTTTGGGGCTTATATCAATAATAGGTTTCATTCCGTTCTTGTTTGCAATGTTGAGTAATTCTTTGAACATATCAAATTCATTTCCGTTAATATAGAGCAAAGAGGTAAATACTTGAGTAAATCCAAAATGAGCACTTTTCTCAAGATATTCGATAATTTTATTTTTAGGGCTTACATTAGGGTATATGGATATTCCAATTTCTTTCATTTTAACCTTCTTCAAAAAGAACTTTTATTCTTAAGTGCATTAATTGCGAGTTGCAATACTTTTCCCCCATTCATTGTTCCATAATCGATCGTGTTAATTATTTCAATTGGAATTCCTTTTGGTTTTGTGATTTCTTCAAGTCTGTTTTTATTGAATCTTGACTGTGGTGCAAGTAAAACGACATCGAAGCGGTCAATAACTTCACCAAGTCGTGTTTCAGCAATAGCTTCAATTTTTGCATTTATATTGTTTGCTTTGGCATATTTTTCAATTCTTTGCACCAGCATACTTGTGGACATTCCAGCTCCACATACAAGTAATATGTTCATATTCTTTCCTATTTTTTTAGTTCATTTATTATTTTGTAAACATTGATTAATTCTTCAAAAATGCTTAATTCTGAAATTGCAGACATTAAATGATCTTCAGCATGAATTAAAATAAAAGGTGTTTTAACAGAGTTTGGATTAGTGGCTGATTGTTGTACTATTTCTCTATGTGTCTCATGAGCTTTTGCAATAGAGTTTCTACTTTCTTGTATAGTAAGATCTGCTTTTTCATAGTCTTTGTTTTTAGCGTATTCCAAAGCTTCTCTTAGAAAGCTTTTAGCTTCACCGGAGTAAGCTACAACAGGCATGCTTATTTTATCTATTAATTCTTCTACACTATATATTTTTTTATTCATATATAAAATATACTCCTTTTATTTATAAATTAATAATTAACATTGTTTAATATATATTATATTATATAATATATATTATTTATTTAAAATAAATAATATAAAGATTTTGATATAATTGGTATTAATTAAATTATATTATTAATTGATGTTATAGGTTGTTAATATAATTTTAAATTAGTTTTTATTGGAGGATGGTTTTTATGAATTTTCAAGATTTTATTGAAACTACTTTAGTTCCTATTGCTAGTAAAATTGGTTCAAATAAATATTTAATTGCTTTAAGAGATGGTTTTACTTTTTCTATGCCCTTTTTGATAGTTGGTTCTTTTATTTTGCTTTTAGTTAATTTGCCCTTTACAGATTCTGGAACATTATTATATCAACAGTGGTATGTTGATATAATGGCCAAATATAAAGGAAATCTTGTTCAGCCATTTTATGTAAGTATGGGTATTATGTCCATATTTGTTGTTTTTGGTATTGGTTACAACTTATCTAATCATTACAAACTTAGTGGGATTACGGGGGGATTCCTGTCTCTTTATACATTTTTAATTTTAGCTGGTCAATCAGATTGGATACCTTACGGGGGGGATTCTGCTAAATGGGGAATTCAGCCTAATGCGTGGTTTCCTGTAATTGATGCAAGATATTTTAGTGCTCAAGGAGTATTTACAGCTATTATCTCTGCTATTTTTTCTGTTGAAGTTTATAAATTTTTAGTTCAAAGAAATATGGCAATTAAACTTCCAGAGTCTGTTCCGCCTGCTGTTTTAAAATCTTTTGAAGCTTTAGTTCCTGTTATTGTACTTTCAATTGTAGCTCAAAGTGTTAATATTGCTATTCAAAGTTCTGTAGGAAGCCTTTTCCCCGAAATAATTATGAACATGTTTAGGCCCGTTCTGCGAATTAGCGATACTTTAGTTGGGACTTTAACGATTTCTTTCATTGTTCATATGTTGTGGTTTTGTGGTCTTCATGGTACCAATGTTATTATTGCCTTGCTTAATCCTATAATTCTGACAAATCTTGATTCTAATATTAGAGCTCTTTCTGACAATCTTCCACTTCCTCATATTTTAGCGGGGGGATTTCTTGATTCGTTTGTGTACATTGGTGGTAGTGGCGCAACTTTAGGCCTTGTTATTGCTATGATGTTTAGTAAATCTCAGCATCTAAAGGCCATAGGTAGACTTTCGTTTGCTCCTGGTCTTTTTAATATCAATGAACCTATTATGTTTGGGGCACCAATAGTTTTAAATCCCATATTAGGTATTCCTTTTTTATTTATTCCTATATTTAATATAATTGTTGCATATACTCTTACTAATTTTGGAATTATTGAAAAAGTCAGAACTCTGGTTCCATGGACAACCCCTTCCCCTATTGCGGCTTTTTTTTCTACAGGGCTTGATATTAAAGCTTTTGTTTTGGTTTTATTATTATTAATTATTTCGGTATTTATGTATTTACCCTTTATAAAGGCATATGATAAGGTTTTGCTTTTACAGGAAAAAGAATAGTAAATTTTTTGAATTGTTATTGCAAAACTTGTGATGAAAATACCAGAGAGCTATTTGTAGATAGCTCTTTTTTAGGCAATAAAAAATTTATTTAAAATTTTTTATTGCCTAGTATGAATAAACATCATCAAAGATGATGTTTATTCAGTAAATTACAATATTGCATAATTTAACTGAATAAATAGGTATGTTTTTAGAAAGTCAGTAATTTTTTACTTAGTTAAAAATTTTAAACTTGGTATAATTAAATTAACATGCCTCCAAAAGTGAAGATAAAAAATGATTTTGAAATATTTAGAAAAGAATTAGAAATTCTATATAATAGATATCTCAGTAATGAGCTTTCGTATTTAAAATTGAAAGAAAAAATAAAAATTCTTGCAGAAAATCACAAAGCTATTCTTTTTAGAAAAGATAAATTTACCAATCGTTCAATAATATTAAATCTTTCGAAAACCCGTAAAATAATTAAAGAATATATTAATCTTTCGGTAATTGAAAAGATTAAAAGAGACAATACTTTTTTATTTTTTTGGAAATCAAAAAAAATAAAAGAATTAAAAAATATAGGAATTAAAGACCAGAAAAAAATAGAAGAGTTAATATTTTTAAATCAAATTAATAATGAGAAGCCCTATTTTCAATATTTTATAGATTTGTTTATAACTCCAAAATGGTTAAATGATTATGCTCATAAATATAAAATTGAAAAAATTAATAATTATAGAAAAGAACAGATATTTGTTAAAATTAATTTAAATACCTATATTGAAATAATTAAGCTTTTGCTAAATCAAAGCCGAGACATTAGGTTAAAATTTTATGGGGTTTTAATGGCAATAGGTCGTCGTCCTGTTGAAGTAATGAAGCTTTCTCAATTTTATATTGCAGATAAAAATCATATTCGTATGGAGGTTATTGCAAAAAAGCGAGAAAATAATATTATTAATGAAGTTGTTTTTCCAGTTTTTGCAGATCCCGAATTAATTATTAATTCTATAAAAGAAATACGCTATATGGAGCAAACTGAGAATCTGACTAAAGAGTTAATCTCTTCAAATCTTGCATACAGTTATAATAGATTGTTTCGTCAAATTTTTAACAACATTTTTGCTCCCGAAGAATCTGTATATTTTTGCAGAGCTATTTATTGTAAATTTTCTTATCTTGCATTTGCGCCCAAAAACATGGAAATGAATTATTGGATAACAAAGGTTTTAGGACACGAGCCAAATGATATAACAACAGCCTTTCATTATAATCGGTATGTTTTAGATAATTTAGATGATAAGGCAGATAGCAACTTATTAAAATTGCTTAATCAAAGAATTTATACATATGTTAGACGTAAAGCCACCTATTCTATTCTTACAATGGATCGTTTAGAAAGTTTGATAAAAGAACATCGTATTTTTGATGATAATTATATTAAAACTTTGATTGTAATTAAAAATTTGATGTTGAAGGATAATTTAGAAACTTTAGCAATGGTTAGAGGATTAAATGTTAAAATTCGCAAAGCTTTTAAAGCTACATACGGATACAATTATAACTACATAAAACTTACAGAATACTTATCTATAATTTTTAATTATAAATTATAGTTTTTGCTTATTTGAATTTTAGTTATTGTTAATACATTAATAAAATATTAGGAAATATTTTATTAATAAGATATCATATAATTGATATGAAAATAGGTCTTCGTTATTTCTTTAAAAAAATTTCAAAATCTAATGACAATAGAACGATTTATATTTCTTATCTTTATGATAAACTGGCTTCAGTTAAGCCAGCAGGAGATTGGCTTAAAATTTATTTTAAAGATTCCAAAAGAGGTAAAAAATATTTTATTCTTTTTAATAGGCATGGTTCAAATGGTAGTTTTATTTCATGTAAATTTTTAAAAACATCTTGTAATTGTGGGCTTGATATTAAATTTTCTGATGGCAATTTGAATATCTTTTGTAGAAACAGGAAATCTTTAGAATTTCTGAAGTTTAAAGTTGAGCATTTTTTTAGATCTGCTGCTTTTTATTCTAAGAATAACAATTCTGGTGTGAGCAATGTTAAATTAAGGACTAAAAAAGTTAAGGCATTTGTCAAACAAGAAGTACGTTCTAATAATAAATTTTAAAGTTATTAAATTGAAAAGGATAGTTTTCATCTAAAGGTTTTTTTTCAATATTTTCAATATTTGAATGCCCATTCCCATTTTTTAATAGTTTTTCAAATTTTTTTATTTGTTCTTTAGTGTTAAAGAAAGCTACAATTTCTACCCTCCCATCGTTTAGATTTTTTACAAATCCTTTTAACCCTATATTATTTGCTATTTGCTCTGTGAAAAATCTGAAACCAATACCTTGGATTTTGCCAGAAATAAAATATTGCTGTTTATACATTATCACCTTCTTTGCATAGAATCTACCCAATAGAAAAATTTCAAA
>NZ_CP179502.1:0-25141 GCF_030438115.2 Borreliella japonica | reverse complement strand
AATTAATTGTTTAATAGTATAAATATTTTGGATCCAAACTTTACCCATTTGGCTTAACTATTATTTATCAATTTTTAACTTTATAAAGAACACTAACTTTTATGGTACACTAATAATCATAATACTAAATTCAAAAAAAATTTATGCTAGATTATTTAATAATAAGCTGCTTCAATTTGAATTGCAAATTCTTGCATCAACCACTTGAAAAGTAATAATCTTATTAAAAGATATATAATTATTATAACAACTGTGTATTAAAATTTTTTTTTGGGGGGGGGTATGCTGCAAAGAAAATTTTTCAAAACAACAAACTATGAAAATTATCATAATAAGCCATATTATAGATTAATACTTTGTATTACAAGAATAGAATACATAGACCGCTACAGTGGTGTTGGATACTATAATAGATACTATCTGAATAGTATGACAAATATCAGTATCAAAGAATTTATCTCTCTTAATAAAATGGAAATTGATTCAAACAAAGTACAAGAATATATTGATATACTAGAACAAGAATTACAACTTATAACTAACAAATATAAGAAAGAAAACAATATATTTAAGCTTTATTATACTCTTAACTATCCTTTAGAAAAATGCTATACCATAATTAAGGATCATTATGAATGATGATGTGACTAACGCCCATAAAAACCTAAAACCAGTACATCAACCTGGTGATAACAAAATCAAATTCATAGATAATTTATGAAAAATCAATTAATCAACAAATCGCAAATTGAATTAGAAATTCTTATCTTCACAATAGAACTAATGAATACCCAATTTAGTCAATATACTCCAGAAAATATCCTACAATGCTACAATGAGGAGCTTAAAAAAGTTGATTTGGCTATTTCTACAATAACAATAATGGAAAAAAAACTCAATAAACTACAAAAAATAAAAATTATAGCTAAATTCTACACTATAGATAAGGACTGTATTTTAGCCTATTACAAAATTAACTGCCCTATACAAACATGTTATTCCAAAATTAAGCCACATTATACATAATAATGTGGCTAGCGTGAACTAAAAACCTAAAACTATTTTTACATAATGTATTAGGGCCTATAGAAACTTTTATATTTGGGTCTAAGGTTAATAATCACTATGGTTTTTTATAAAAGGATATAAATTCAATTATAGCACTTATTTATATATTTATATCTTTAATTTTATTAAAATTAAAATTGTTTTACACTAAAATCTTTCAATTTTATCTCTAAAGACCGCTTTATCTTCCTATAAAACTCGCTTAAAGTAGGTGTATCTAAATCAAAACAATTATGTTCATCATCATCGAAATACAAAAGATTTACTAAACAAGTATCCTTGATACACAGATACAAGAAAAAAACTTCTGTTTTAAATACACTGTTACTTACACGTATTTTCAATTTGCAAAATAGATTAATCAACTCTTTAGCCCTATTGGGACCCAATTTTGTAAAAAACTCGTCAAAATCATTTTCATCATAATCTTCAAACAGAGGCCATAAAAAATTAGAGCCATCGGATTGATCCGCTAAAGAATTAGAATCATCGGGTTGATACACTAAAAAGTTATTATTTTGGAGGTGGTCTATAACCCGGCGCATATCACCTAAAACACAATATTCAACCGCCGCTCAATTTCAAATTAGAAAGTGTACCCTTTATAGTAAAAAAAACGTCACGGCTCATTTTGTACAACCTTTATTTTATGAAAAAAAACTAACGATTGGTCGAAAATTTATTTTTTTTTATTTAAACCCCAACAAAGTCAACATATTTAAAGCGTTATTTATCAAAAAATAATTATTATTATAATAATACTGTAATTGATAATTACAACCTCAACTTGCTTATTTCTATTTTTTTTGGATTTAATTGTAAAAAGAAATATCCGTTGTGAACTACTATTTCTAAATCAAAGATTATAGAAATAGCTTCTTGTTTCATCCCATGATAGCTTTTTAGGTTCTAAAAGAACGATCATCCACTAAAGCATGGTCCACAAGCTTAACTTCAGGCAGTTCCTGCCTTAGTTTTTATTTCTTTGTAATAATTTTTAAGATTTAGAGCCGCATTTATATCCCTATCATGCAAAGTATTGCAGCCACTACAAGTCCACCTAGTATCACTTTAATTTTAGAGTTGTATTTTTAATACCGCAATTGTTGCATAGCTTACTTGATGGGAAATATCTATCTGCTTTATGCAAGTGGGATCCATACCACTCTGATTTATATAATATAATAATTTAAAAAATAATGAGTGCTAATAAAGCTTATAAATATAGAATATATCCCAACACTAACCAAAAAAAATATTTTTCAAAAGTATTTGGATGTGTAAGATTTTTGTATAACAAAATGTTAAGTGATAAAAAAGACTATTATGAAAAGAATAAGAAAAGTCTTAGTGTTAATCCAAGTAATTTTAGAAATGAATTTCCATTTCCAAAGGAAGTTAATAGTTTAGCTCTTTCTAGCACATGAATTGATTAAAATTCTGCATATAGTAATTTTTTAGAGAAATTAAAAAAGAAAATAGAACACAAGAATTTCCTAAATATAAAAGTAAGAAAAATAGACAAACCTATAGAACTAATAATCAAAAAAACTCTATAAGAATAGAAAATGATTATATAAATCTATCTAAAATAGGATTTGTAAAGTTATAGCTACATGTGAATATTAAAAACAATGAAATTATTAAAAATGTAGTAGTAGAAAAAGATACTGATGATATAATATTACATTTCAGTAGCAATTGAGTGTTTAGATACTAAAAATAACAATAAAAGTGAACTACTAATTTTATAATCTTTGATTTAGAAATAATAGTTCACTAAAACTGGGTTCAAAACCTAAGAGATTAATGTAAAGTATTTTTTAATATTATTAACTTAATATTTAATATTGAATTGAATTAAATTAAATATTAAGCTATACTAAAGGGCACACCACACGCAAGGAGAATGTTTGTGAAATATTATATAATTGTAAATATATTTATTTTTCTATTCTTAAATGCTTGCACTCCAGATTTTAAATCTAATCCAGAGTTTATTAAGTACCTATCTAATGAGAAGAACTCAAAATCTAATTCAGAAGTAGCTACTACCCAAAAAGAAAAAGCAGAAAAAGAAAAAGCAGAAATACTTAATAATTTAATCAATTCAATAGAATCAGCTAATGAGCATAAAAAAACGTATATAAAAAAAATGGAAAAAGAACCTTCAGATCAATACGGAATATCCGCTTTTAATGACTTGAGTTGGACGGGACTAAACGGGGAAACTATATCCAGTAATACTGATAGATCTGTTAGATATAGAAGACGTGTTTACGCTCTTTTAAGCCTTATTGATGATAACGAATTAAAGGAATTTTCAAATATTATAAGTATAGCAGGTATATATGAATCGTTGTTAGCCACCTTTAACTATCTTGGGGGTGCTATTGACAATTCAATTGATTTCTTACACCCCAAAAAAGATGCTTTAGATAAACTAGATATTTCAGATTTAAAGAATCTTAAAAAATCATTTGACACAATATTATCTACAATAAAATTTGTATCAGAAACGGCAAAACAAATTTTATTAGATTATCAAACTGATAAAAATCTTATAAAAACAGATGTTTCTAAGCTTAGATCCCATTTAAATACACTTTACGATCAAATGAAAGAAAAAGTTGAAGAAGCACGAAAGCAGGAAAAGGACATATTATCAAATAAACAACTATTTCTATAATCTTCGATTTAAAAATAGTTGTTCAACGCTTTACAAAAGCAATATATTAAATGGTAATTATTTATACTTGATTATATTCATGAAAACCATTGGGCTTTGGGGACGTATAGACCGTTTACCAGGTTGTCTGACATCTTGATCTGGATTAAGTGCAATGTATACTGCCAGTAACTTAGTTCTTCCCATTGTCTCATCATTTTTGAATAATTATGAATTTGCAATGGTTTTGAAAAATGGTCGGTTCTAACTAGCTGGAAAACTGCTTCTTCAATTCTATAGTCTAATAAGGGAGCAAGAGCTAAAAAACTACAGCTGACACAGACTCTTCAAAATAGGGCTTCATAATTTCCGAAGCATTGTCGGGCTCAATTTGCAATGCACTAAGAACTGTATTTGCAAATTTAGAAATTCTAATCGAATTATCAACTACAGTTATATTCATTTCAGTATCTAAGTGTTTACTGATATTTTTTAGTTTTATACTGCTGGTCTCTGCCCCGTAAATGTTTTCTATTGTAGAATCAACAAATCTATAATATCGTCGTTTAAGCAAGCCATGATCGTCTCATTCGTGATGGTTAACTCTGTATACTAAGAGAATCCTTGAGGAGCAAGATCATATGCTCTTACCACTATTTCTAGCTGTCCCAAGTTGCCAACAATAGGACTAGGTATACGCAGTCCTATTGTAAAAAATTTATTTTCATTGAGCACTCTTTTTACATAGTAAATATGAGCAGGTGGTTTTGAAGCAATGTCGTTTTTAAATCTTATGTCCTCTACTGTTGAGGAATTGAAAAATTTAGTATTTTCTAACACATCAGCTTTGTAAAGATCATGAATCGCAGAGTCAATACTGTCCAAGAACAGTGATCCGGAATGAAAGTCAACTTCAACCTTAACAGTTGAATGTAAATACAAAGTATCAACCCCTTCTGAATAGTTCAATACTTTATCTTTATCCTTTTTATTTTGACTGTCTTGGCTGCAGGCCGAAATAAAAATTAAAAGTGTTAAAAATACTATTTTGCAATAAATACTTTTTATTTTCATTTTATTCCCTTTATATCATTATTATTAAAATTATATAAATTAATTTTTTATAATTTTAAATATATTGCAATTTTTTAAAAAAATTAAATTTTTCATCAATAAATGATCTTTAGCTATTTTTTAACTTTTTTGCACAATAATGGTTAAATTTATCAATAATATATATATTCCTGATTGATAATAGTATAATGATAAAAGGTATGAGAGTAATAGCGCTATTAATGTTTTTTTTATTAATTCCCAGCATAACACTTTTTTCTAATGAAGAAGTATTTGAAGAAGTTGTTATTTCAAATGCTAGTAATAAGTCTAGTTTAACTTTATTGCTTATGTTAAAAACCAAATTTGGAACTTTTACTTTAAGTCATTTAAAGGAATACATAGATTTAGAGTTTAATGTGAAAATTGCAAATAACACAAAGCTTGTACTTAATAAGTGGTATATTAATGGGGTTTCTATAATAGAGTCTCCAATAAATTCTACGCCTATTCGGGGAATTAATAGTTTTTCTTCTGATATATATACATTTAAACAAACTGAGCTTGAGCTATTTAATCAAATAAAAAAATCAGCAAAAGTGAATGGAATCGAAGTATACCTGGAATATTTTGATGAAAAAACTAATGAGGAAAAAAAATATACTTTTAAAGCAAGCAAGAAAAATAGTATAGATTTTTTTAATTCTTATGACATGTTGGTTGCAAGATAGGATAATTATTAATGGGCAAAATATTATTTTGTGGGTTACTATTAATTTGTATTTTTTTAGTTTCCTTTTTACTCGTAAAACAAGATAGAAACGGATTTTATAATAAAAAGATTGAAAAGGTTGATTATAATGATGGAACTTACATTGAAGAAACTTATAGATACCGTTTTAAAAAAGGTGATTTAAAAAAAATGGTTTTTTTTAAATCAAGATGGATAATTCCTGAGCTTGAAAACAATATTAATGGAACGGGCTATTTGACAGATTCATATAAAGCAATGAATCCTAATTACAGTTTTAATTTCACAGTGCATGATAATAAAATTTTAGGTTTTAAAAATGTAATTTTCGAAGGATTAGAGAATGAACAAGCTTCTACCCATGAAAATAATATACCAAGTGAAAAATGGCAAATATTAAAGGCTTATAACATAGGAGATGTTAATCTTAAAAAGAAATTTTTTCATTTAAAATTCCCTGTTTTAGTAGAAAACACTTTAGATGTCGCTATTTCTAAAGCATTTTTTACTAAACTTAAAAAGTTAAAACGAATAAAGATTATTTTAATTACTAATGAAGATAAAAAATATAAAATTGATATAGAAAATTTTATACTAAAATATAATTTTTAAGTCGTATTAAAAGCAAAATACTTATTTTCGTATAAAAACAAAAAAAATACTCTATCTATGATTAATATATAATAACAATGTACTGTAAAATTTATCTTAATCTATCAAAAAACCAATTTTGAAAACAAAAATTATGAAAAGAATATAAAAACTCTGACAAAAAACTTCAATCTTAAAAGAGATAGAAAAAAACATCAAAAAAATACATACCGCATACCTTTAAATCAATCAAGTTTTAAAATTAAGTAAAAAATATACCTCCCAACATTAGGGTAAAAAACATTAACAAACTGGAGATCCACAATACAAAAATACAATATAAGAACCTTAAATGAATCATAACCCAATCTTGTTTCAATCTTTACAAATAAGTTAATTAATTCTTTGGACCTCTTAAAACCTAAACTCAAAAAGACCTCCAAAAAAATGTAAAAATAAGGCCAATAACTATCATACATAAAAAAATCTTAAGAATAACTTTTAATCTAAATAAAATAGAATTTTATTATTTATATTTTCAATATGCTATTGGATTATTCATTATTCACCAATAGGAAGCTTTAATTTTCATTTGATAAATTTGAATACTTAACAAATATCAGCTTAACAGCATCATTAAATAGCTTTAGATTTAATGCAATTTCATAGGTTTTATCTTTTTAGTTTGTTTATCTTTTATAGTAAGATGCAAAGCATATAGCTACATTTACTCTTCTTATAAATTAGTTTAAAAGAATTTATTAAATCATCATTAAAAACTCCAAAATTAGATTAATTAATACATCCAGACTCTTTCAAAGCCTTTTTTAAACTAATTTCTGAAGGACCAGCCAGATATTGATTTTGATCAATATCTGGCTGGTCCTTCAGAAATTAACTTTAGACTTTTAACTTCATATTTTTTTTCTTCAAACCCTTTAGTTGACTTAAATGCTATTATTCTAGCTATTAGTACTTCATTACCCAATATTTTACACTTATTATAATTAATATAATAAGTGTAACTAAGCCATGTTTTGAATCGAATGGGTGAAAAATATAAGAATACCTAAGCTCTTTAAGATCTTTAATTAAATTACTATATTTGTCTTTTATAATTCTTAAATTACCAGATTTTGCCCATATAACATAACCTCTTGCAAATGATTCCTAAACTTTTCCTTCTTTTATCTCATTTAATCTAGATTCTTCATCATCACAACAAATATTGTTATTGTTATTATCTTCTTCAATATCCTCTTCAATTAGCTCAAAACCTAAAATCCAGTCTTAATACTTTTTTAAGATTCTGACACCAGAAAACAAAAATAAAAAAATGATATAAAGAAAAATATATTTAAAAATTACTTAAAGTAAAAAGAATTTATATCTCAAAAAATAAATATTTAATATACCTTTTCTAAGTCTTCTTTATCTATCCATAAAAGCTTAGAACTTTCTTTTGCATCATCACTAGCAAAAAATCTTGAATTAAACTGATAAATATTGGCTCCAGAATAAAGAAATATAAAGTTTTCATTATTATATGTTTTTAGTAAAGATTTACGATTATTAATACTTGTGTTCAAACCTCTTGTGAAATCAATATACTCTTCTGATAGAGTACTAAATCGACTAAACATCTCGTTAATAAGCTTAAGCTCAGTGCTATCTCTAAATTCTATTATTGATTCTTGAATAGGAGATAGTTTTCTAATTTGGTCTATGTTTAATTCAATTCCTTTATAAGAATCATCTTTACCCTCTTTTAAGTCTCTAGTTGTTTCTTTTAAAATATTATCACTACCCTGAATCATGAATTTTGCTTTAAAATTTGATGCAGGGGCTTTGATATTGCTAAGTTGAAATATTGCAAATTTAAAGCGAGAATCCACATCTTTAAATCTTTTTTTATTTTCAAATTGATAAATATAGTTAAGTTTATAGTTATTAAAAATATGCTTTCTTATCGCTCTAGAACTATATTCACTCCAAAGACCAGAGGGAGCTAGATAAGTTAAATTGCCTCCTGGTTTCATTAATTTTAAATTAAATGCAACAAAATATCTAAAAAGATTGGGGCCTCCACCACCAGAAAAGTCTTTAAAATCGAATTTATAAATATTGTTAATGGCAGTTATACTATTTTTTTCTTCATTGTATTCAATATTTAAAGAGTGATTATCTTTACCGAGCATTTCTTGTTTTATTTTGTTTTGTTCTTTTATGCTTAGTCTTCTGTAATTAGGAATATGTTTTGAAAAAAATTCTGTTTCATTAAACTTAGTTTCCTCCCATGGAGGATTTCCAATCACAATATCAAATCCTTCTTGAATATCTGGAAATTCAACTCCATAGTGGAAAAGTTTATAATAGCTACTCAATTTTCTAATTTTCTCTATTTTTTCTTTATCTTCAGTAGAAGTTTTATTGCTTAATATGTTTTCAATTAAAGTAATTACAGTTGTAATATCACTAAATTCTATTTTTAAAGATTTGTCAAAAGATAATGAATAAAGTTTTATTAAAGAAAACATTATTCTTAAATAATCTGTATCTTCACTTTCCTCATATTCTTTGTATATCTTTTTGGATTTTTCTATATCTTCTTTAGTAGTATCGTTAATACTTTTAATTTTTTGGTAGCTATCTTCTAAAATAGTTGTAATTTCTTTAATTCTTTTTTTAAATAACGAAAATCCGCTTTCAAATTTTTTTTTTGCAATATCAAAAAATTCATCTTTGGTATACCCTAGCAGAGCATTTCCTACTTTTATGTGATGCTCAATAAAACTTAGTGGTGTTCCAAAGATGAAGGTATTAATCCACAAACTTAGCATAGTAATTTCAACTGAAATAGGATTAATATCAACACCATAAATACATTTCTTTAATAGCATCCTTTTAAGCACTAATTCTTTACTTATAGTGTCCTGAACATCATATTCTTCACTTTCTTTAAGAATAGCTCTATATTCTTTATCAAGCTCTTTTTTTACATCTTCAAATTTATTTAGCTCATACCATACTTTTTCTGTTAAATAATCTAGACAAGAAATTAAAAAATGACCTGATCCACAAGAATTATCAATGATTTTTATATCTAAAGGGGATTTGGTTTTAAGCTGTTCTTCAATTGCAGATGTAACCATAAAGTCAGTTAAGTCATCGGGTGTATAATATGCCCCACTTTTTTTTCTATCAAGGGATCTGGATGTAAGATAAATATTGTTTTTAAAATATGTCGCAACTTTGTTTACTTTTTTATTTTTAAGCTCTTCTTCAGTGCGAATTAGATAAACGCCGTCTTCGACAATGCGATGAACAGTAGTATCTGCAATTCTTAGGTCATATTCAAGTAGAGTTTCGTACAATTCTCCAAAACTTTTGGGATCTAGCTTTGAATACTCTACAAATTTTTTATTTTTAATATTTCCTTCTTCAAAGAAAAGTATTTTAACTAGTATTTCTTCAAGTTCGCTAATACTTAATAAATTTTCATTATTTAAATATTTAACCTTATCTTGTGCAAATAATCCCCCATTAAATATAGGAAATTTTATTGAATCACTTCCTTTATCAAGTAAATTAAAAATTGTTATTATTTTTTTATATCCTAATTTATTTTTTGTATTTTCATCATAAAAAAAATATCTAAAAGATATAGAAGATCTATATAACTTGTTTTCTTCTAATATTTTCTTAAATATGTCGTTATCTTCAATATATGCAATAAAAAATATTCTTAAAATAAAAATAATTGATTCTTCAAGAATACTAGCCAAAATATGTTGAGTAATTTCTTTGTTTGATATTTTAAATTCTTTGTCATATATATTTTTTGCAATTTTAAATACTATAGAATCGTCAGGCCTCTCATAAAGTATCTCTTTTAAAGTTTTTTGAATTATCTCTTTTTCTTTAGTAATTTGTTCCTTTTCGACTTCTATTACATTGTGCTTAGTGAGAGAGAATCTGCAAAGTACTTTTTTGAGAAAGCCCAAAAAACTTTAAAAGATGCTATTACTGAAAGATTAAAAACCGAACGTAAAAATTGGTCAAGAAGAACATATAATAATTTGGCAAGACAATCAAAAAATGAAATGGATAATGCTTTAAGGCAGTTAAATACCTCTTCTTCTAAGATAGTTAAAGCAGGGGAAATAAAAAAAAGATAGAACAACTTATTCAAAAAGCAAAATCTTTTTTAGATTCTTCAAAAAACGAAATCTGTTCTGGTAATAATGTTCTGGTAATAGATTTATGATTTTTAATAGATAAGAAAATAAAAAGATATATCTTATAATAAGATTAATTATTTAGAATTAAAGTCTTCTGTTAAAGGAAGGCTTTTTATAATTTTAATATTTATTTGAAATAAATATTAAAATTAGATGTATTACTGATATATGTTTTAAGCATTCCATTTTTTGATGGAATGTATTTAAAATAAAGAAATATATTGAAAAGTTTTTCTTAAAGTTTAATTATAAGATTCACTATTCTTATAAAGAAGTTTAAAGGAATTTGTTAAATCATCACTAAAAACCCCAAAATTACATGAATTAATGTAACCGGGCTCTTTTGAAGATTCTTTTAAACTAATTGAAGCAAACCCGGTTCTATATCGCTCAAAATCAATATCTGGTCCTTCAGAAATTAACTTTAAGCTTTTAACTTCATATTTTTTTTCAAACTCTTTAGTAAACATTTTAAATATATTTTTCTTTATATCATTTTTTTATTCTTGTTTTTTAGTACCAAAGTCTTTTAAAAATATCGAAACTGGAATTTCGGGTTTTGAACTAATTGAAAAGTATAAGAAAAAAGATATTAAAGAAGATAAAAAAAATATTCCTTCTATTGATAAAGAATCTAGGTTGATCGAAATAAAAGAGAGAGAAGTTTTAGAATTGCTTGCAGGAGGTTATGTTACATGGGTAAAATCTGGTAATTTAAGATCTATAAAAGATAAATACAATAATTTAATCCAAGATCTTAGAAAGCTTAAGTATTCTTATATTTTTTCACCAATCCGATTTAAAATTTCATCATGGTTTAGCTATACTTATCATATTAATGATGAATAATAACTATTATTCATCATTAATAGAATTCTCCAATTTCCTATTTGACAACTTTGGATACTTAGAGAATATTTGATTAACCGTATTATGAAACAACTTTACATTTAACACAATTTCATATAATTTATTCTCATTAGTTTTTTTATCTTTTATAGTAAGATGCGCAAGCATATTATTGCACCTATTTTTTTTATAAAAAAGTTTAAAAGAATTTGTCAGTTCATCATTAAAAACTCCAAAATTATATGAAATAGTATATCCGGGCTCTTTTGAAATTTCTTTTAAACTAATTTTAGCAACTCCAACTCTATATTGCTCAAAATCAATATTTGATCCTTCAGAAATTAATTTTAAGTTTTTAACTTCATATTTTTCTTCAAACTCTTTAGTTGCCTCAAATGCTATGATTTTAGCTATTGGCACATTATTCATTAATATTTTATAATTATCATCGTTAATATAATAATTATAGCCAAACAATGATAAGGTTTTAAATCGGATTGGTGAAAAAATATAAGAATACTTAAGCTCTCTAAGATCTTGGATTAAATTATTGTATTTATCTTTTATAGATCTTAAATTACCAGATTTTACCCATGTAACATAACCTCCTGCAAGCAATTCTAAAACTTCTCCTTCTTTTATTTTGTTTGTAGTAGATTCTTCATCAACATAACAAATATTTTTTTCAATATTTTTTTCAATATTTTTTTCAATATTTTTTTCAATTAACTCAAAATCTAGAATTTTAGCCTTAATACTTTTTGAAGATTTTGACTCTAAAAAACAAGAACAAAAAAATAATATAAGTAAAAATAGATTTAAAATACTCATATTTTTCATAATCATATATAATCCTCTCCATCCTAAATTTAACTCAATTATAAAAAATCATTTAATTTTAAGCCTAAATTTCCAATTTGCACTAAACTTAAGGAATAATAACTTAAGGAATAATAACTTAAGGAATAATAACTTAAGGAATAATAACTTAAGGAATAATAACTTAAGGAATAATAACTTAAGGAATAATAACTTAAGGAATAATAACTTAAGGAATAATAACTTAAGGAATAATAACTTAAGGAATAATAACTTAAGGAATAATAACTTAAGGAATAATAACTTAAGGAATAATAACTTAAGGAATAATAACTTAAGGAATAATAACTTAAGGAATAATAACTTAAGGAATAATAACTTAAGGAATAATAACTTAAGGAATAATAACTTAAGGAATAATAACTTAAGGAATAATCATGAATATTAAAACAATATTTATTATTTGTGCCGTTTTTGAAATGAACTCGTGCAAAAATTATGCCGATTTACAGTAGGCTCAATAATTGATGGATGGTTTATAAATAATGATGGCGATATAGAGCTTTTAGAGATTAAGAGTAGTGATTCTAATTATATGAGTAGTGCTATAGCCGAGTACAATAAAATGGCAATTTTTTAAGTAGCAAGTACTTTTTCAAATACTATGTGCAGGCACAAGGATGATTTATACGGAGCATGTGCTGATATAGACGAGTTTAGCGATATGACAACTGTAATTACTTTAATTGAAAATAGATTTCGGCAAAGACTCTATATTTGCTCCTATTGAACTATCATCTATTGAAGAAAGTTTATTTTTTATAAGAATAAAAAAGTCTTTTAGCTTATTAATATTAAATATGTGCTTTTAATTTCTATCCACATATTTATCAATAATTAAATATAAAGTTAAAAAAATATAATAAAAACAAAACACACACATAATGTCGTTGGTTTTAGAAATCACGACCTTTATTCATTCACTAATCTTTCCCTGGAATAAAAAATTAATACTAAAAATGAAAATTATCTTACAATTAATAAACTACAAGCATCTTAAAGTATGCTTTTCTATTTCTTTTTTCACTTTAAAATATTGTTGATCAATAGCGGGCCTAGGCATAAAAACAACATACTCATGCGCCTGTTCACAAGAATACTTAATATCTAAAGAATATAACTCACTTATACATGAATATAGCCAATAAACTTCACTTTTAATTTATTATTCTGCTCATTTTTTATCCTGCAAAACAACTTAATCAATTCTTTAGATCGCTCAGAACCTAAATCTAAAAAGAATTTATTAAAATATTCCTCATTATCGTCAGGCAATGGGGGTACATCGCGACCACTACCCTCTTTTAAAAGATATAAAGTCTTTTTTATATCAACTAGCAAACGATGCTCAGTCGCATATAATTTTAAATTAGAAAATATGCCTTCATTAACAATCTCGTCAGACTCTATATCATAACCTCTTTCTAAATTCTCAAAAAAAGTTTGAACAGATTGTTCCTGCTCATCAGGCAAATAACAACCCAATAAAGCTAATGTTATTATACAAACACCCACCAAAATTCTCATACATCCTACAAACATACAAGTAAATATATACTAATTTTATAGTTTCTAGAAAATTGTTCAATACTGAATCATTATATTGATTTATGAAAATTAAATATTTAAGTAATATCATTATAAAATGAATTTACAAACACAAGCATAAAAACTAAATTACAATAATGATTTTATTATAATTTAGTTTTATTGTATTAAAATCTATCTTCTCCTAAATTAGAGCACAACCTAATTTTTAATTCATACAACTACTAAGAAATATAGGACATTTACTATAAAAAGAATTCATCTTAGATAGCTTTATTATGTACTTATTTATTTTTTATTAAGAATCATTTCTTTTACTATTGACTTTAAACTTCAAAAGTTCTCTTATTTAAAAGATAAAAAAATTTCATTTAGATTTATGGCAAATAATAATTATATGATAAATATAACCGCACTGAAAAAATTAACATAAATTATTATAGACTATTCTTGAGTAAAAATAATCATTATGTTTTAATTTGGATCGTTTTAAGGTAGAATTAATTGTTGCCTTAGGTCTAATGATTAATAAAAATCATATTTAAAAATATGACCCAATATGGCAAAATTATCCTACTATCAAAATATCTCGCAAGGACAAGGAGAATTTTATTTTTAAAATAACAGAAAATAGTGCACTTATTTTAATAGATATACAAAATGATTTTTTAGAATCGGGTGCTTTACCAGTACCTAATAGTAACGAAATAATTCCCTTGATCAACCAACTTCAAAATTATTTCAAAAACGTTCTTGCTACCAAGGATTGGCATTGTAAAAATCATGTAAGCTTTTCAAGCAACAAAAACGGAGGCATTTGGCCCATACACTGTGTCAAGAATACCTGGGGCTCAAGGTTTCCTAACAGTCTAAATACAAAAAGAATAAAAAAAGTTTTTTTTAAAGGTAAAAGTCGATACTACGATAGTTATAGTGGCTTCTATGATAATTATATAAAAACGAAACAAACAGGCCTTCAGTTTTATCTAAAAAAAAAATCAATCAATACATTATTTATAGCGGGATTGGCATTAGATTTTTGTGTAAAAGAAACAATATTTGATGCAATTAACTTGGGATTTCAAGTTTATTTAATAATAGATGCTACAAAAAGCATAACAACCAATCCTGAATTAATAATTCATAAACTTAAAAAGCTTAATGTATTACTTTGTTTTTCTAAGGACATCTTCGAAAGCCAAAGTAAGCTTAATCAAAAAAAGATGCCCTAACAACATTTAAGCATGGAAAACAACTATTTACATAAAAAATATTTACTTTTTATTTTTTAGTTATAAACTTTACTTATCCAAAAATTTGCTTTATTATATAAGAATGTATAAAAACCAGCCGAAGTTGAGGAGGCAAAAGTGAAAGTTAATAAATCCCCGCAAACAAAAAGTAAATATCAACACAAGCTTATTGCTTTAATTGCAACAATTGAATATGTCAACAAAATCAAAAAAAAATACTGCCAATCTGATATCCTTTATTATTTTAATGGAAACTTAAAGCGCAATGGGCAAAAAGAAGTTTCAATCAAAACGCTTAGAAACTACTTCTATAAATTAGAAAAGCTTGACATTACTATTAACTACTACAGACATCTGGGTATCAATATGGGAACCGAAATCTACTATACTCTTAGACATTCTAAAAAAGACTGCTACAATATAATAAACCAATACTTCAGAGATAAAAAAAAGAAAGATTCCAAAAGCGAGTTAATTCATACATTAAAATAAATTATAGTAAAAAGGACAGTGTAAAAGATGGGGAGTGTTTTAATAATAAATATAATAAAGAAGAAAAAGATAATAAAAAGGAAATACAAATTAACAAACTAAAACTAAAAAAATATTCGCAAAAATGTAATTTTAGCGAAGACATTTCTTCATTCATTATCAATCTTGGTTTAAAGAAAGAAGAAGCCATAGTACTTTTCAAACTTATAAGCAAAGAAAAATACTATTTCAAAAAAGAAATCAAAGACAATCAACAAAAATCATTACAAAATAAAAGAAAAAATTTAATTTCAATTCTAAAAAAAACAGAAATAAATTTGATAAAAGAAGGTTACGACAAAGAAAAACTAAAGATACAAATAAAAAAAACATACCAGAAATACAAAAATAAACCCCATTTTATATTGGAAAATAACAAATATAAAGATCTTAGCAAAATTATGGAAAAAATGAAAAAAAATACTAAAAAATTTGAAATAAAAAAAATAAAGATAATATAAAAAACAACATTTATAACATACTTTTAGATCAATTACGTTGTAAAACTAACAGAATAAATTTGAAATCAAAAATTAAAGAATATTTAGACAAACAAAAAACCTAGAATACAGAAAAATATTTAATAATCAATACTATAATGAAATAATTAATCTAGTAGAACAACAAAATAATAAAAAATTATTTTAACTAAGAGTTTAAGATGAAAAGTGTACTAGAAAAACTTAAAAACAAAAAAAAGAACTAATAGGAGAAAGCAGAAAACCAGAAATTTTCATCAAAAAAGAAATTCTCAGCGGTAGAACAATATATCACACCAAAATGTTAATGGATCTACATAGATTTGAAATAAACAAATATAAAAAAAACAAATTTTTAATTCTTTTCAGAGAATTGTTTAATCAAGAAAAGTTAGAAGGACTCAACTTATTCTCCACAAGGGGAAATGACAAATTTCTAGGAATTTTCTATGGATACAGAAAACCTATAAAGAACATTATTACAAGATACAAAGTTAATGGTATTGTAAAATCATATACATTCTCAAAAATATATTATATAGAATTCAAATTTAAAAAAGGAAGTGTGTTCTGTTATTTAAGGAGTCTTGCCAGACTAATAAAGAAAGAAAAGATAAATAAAAAATATTTTCAAGCATTTATCAATATGTTAAATAGGCTAGAAAAAGAGGTATATGAATTCTATCAAAAAGAATTACCAAACGGAGGAATCATAAACAAATGGATGGAGAAAATACCAAAATAATTGCTATTGGCTCAATTAAAGGAGGTGTCGGCAAAAGCACAAGTGCTATCATCTTTTCAACACTCCTATCTGAAAAATATAAAGTTCTTTTGATTGATGCTGATCCACAAGCATCAACCACAAGTTATTTTTCAGATATTTTAGAAAGACAAGGAGTAGATGTTTCAAAACAAAATATTTATGAAGTATTAACAGATAAAAAAAATATAAATTCTTCCACCTTTAGGCTAAACAATAACTTACACATATTGCCCAGTTACATATATTTATACCTTTTTTACGACGATAACATTCCCTTTAAAGAAACGAGATTAAAAGACAATTTAGAACTATTAAAATATAAATACGACTATATAATAGTAGACACCAGTCCTAGCTTAGGGATTATTTTAACAAATGTACTAGTTGTAAGCCACTATATAATAATTCCAATGACTGCTCAAAAGTGGTCAGTAGAAAGTTTGCAATTACTAGAATTTGCCCTAAGAAGATTAAAATTAAAAATACCAATTTTTCCAATGGTAACTAATTTTAAGAAAAATAATACTTATAAACACTTATTGGAATTAATAAGTAAAGATGATAATTTTTTAGGACTCATTCATGAACGTGAAGACTTAAATAAAAGAATAGCAGAGAATGATAATTTTGATTTAAACAAAGATTACATAAAAGAATATGAAATTACACTTGAAAAGTTTTTCCAGTTATCGGAAAAACTTTTAACTTCATAATAAATAAGGAGATAAAATGGGTGTAAAATTCAAATATATGAATATAAAAATAAAAGATCGTATCAATACTATAAAAAATCAAAGTGAAAATGAGATTAGCTTTAACGAAGATAAAATTGAACGCTTTCTATTTTTAAAAGAAAGACTGGTGATAAACTTTCAAAAAGAAATTCATAATAAAATAGAAACAATGAAAATACTGAAGGAAATTAAAGATAAAGAATATTATAAATTAGATGGATACCAAAATTTTGAAATGTTTACTAGGAATTATAAAATAGCAAAAAGTCAGGCTTACGAATATTTAAGAATAGCAAATGCAATAGAAGAAGGATTAGTACAAGAAAAAGATATAATTAAAAACGGCATACAAAATTCTTTGTTCCTTTTAAAGGATAAAGAAGGGATGAAAATTAAAAAGTCCAATCGAAACTTTATTAGGCCATTAAGATTTCAGCTTAAAACAGAAAATGCATACATATATTATAAGTCAAAGGCAAAATTTACTAGTTTTTTATTAGAAAAATTACTTAAAGATAAAGAAGCATTGCTTAATGAGATTATGAAAGAGTATAAGAAATATAGGAATAAGTGAAATACTATTTATAACTCAAAGATTATAGAAAAGGTAATTCACTAAGACTTAACATTTTGTTATACAAAGGTCTTACACATCGAAATGTTTCCTAAAAGTATTTTTTTGATTAGCGTTAGGAAATATTCTATGCTTATAATCTTTGTTAAAAATAGCAAATTCTGCTTAATTATTACCCCATGTTAGTTGTCGAATGTGGACTTAAATGTAAAAATGATGGGCTTTCATTTTTACATTTAACAAATAATGTCCAAGATATTTTCTTTACATAAAAAACCTTTAACGAATTCAGTTGCGATAAGGACCTCATTAATTTATTACCAGAATTTCTTTTTAATATTTAAAATTCTAAATTTATTAATAATGTAAAAAAGCATTTTGAAAGCCTATAGGAAAAAATCTACTTATTTACATAAGTAGATTTGGAAAACTTATTCTTGATCTAAAAGCCTTTGTAGTATCTACATTTAAGGATTCCTTATTAATATTGTCAAAAAGTATATATTTAGAGCCAAAATAAACTTATTTATTAACAAAGAGTTTCAGCAATTAGAAAAAATTTTAGAGGAAAGCTTCTTAGAAAGAAGCAAAAATATTAGAGAAATCGTAGCCAAATTAACCCGGTTATTTTCAGACATTTTGATTAGATGATTTTTATATGGTTTCTTATCAATTTGTATTTAACTCTAATTTATAAAAATTTGATATTATAAATCATAAAAAATTTGTATTTTAAAGAAATTAATACAAGAATTAATTATATTGGAATAATTTTATTTTTTATCAAATACCAATATAGATTGGCATGAAAAACTGAAACCCTTTTCAAAATCTATCATTGATTAATCAAATATTTTTTAAAGTTTCAATATTTATATATTGAAGGATCCTCTCTACAAGATTTATAATTTAATTATTAACATAAAATCACATAGGGCTTAACCATAAATGCTCTTAATTTAAGAGTATTTATCTTAAGCCCTATAAAATAGACATCGACCAAAGTTAAGGATGCTTATAGTTAATAGCACCACTTGCTAGTATTATACTTCATATATGTTGCTGAAATCAATATATTATTTGAAAATAATATATTTTTTTAAGATAATAATTCTATTTTTGTATACAAAAATATCTAATCGAATTTTAAAATTAGTCTCTAGAGAGAAGAGAGGTGAATAGTTTATAATTTTTAGCACAATTGCATTATTGGTTACTTTATAAATGTTTTTTTTTAAAACATTTTAGTTGAGATATTAAAAGAGGTTTGGGTATTATATAATTTAATATATTTAAACAATTTTAAAATTGATGAAATTTAAAACTTGTTTTAGAGATTATTTCGTTTTGAGCATGAAGTTTGTTTTTCTTTTTATAAAATTATTAAAAGGTTATCATAATAATGAAAATATATGAAAATTCGATTTCTCTTTTTTTAAATTTTTATCCTATTTGTTTTTTCTTTAGATTAGTATAATGATAAAAGGTATGAAAGTGATAATATTATCACTTTTGTTTTTATTAATTTCCAATGTGTTTATTTTTTCTAGTGAATATTCTGAAGAAGTTGTTATTATAAATGAAAGTAATGTATCTAATTTAGGTATAATTCTTACATCAAATACTAAATTTGGATCCTTTGTTTTAAGGTATTATCATATGGGAAACATAGATTTACATTTTAATATACAAATTATAAATAGTTCAGAGATTATACTTAAAAAGATATATATTAATGGGGTTTCTATGATGGAGTATCCAATTAATACTTACTTTATTGATGGAATTAATCATTTTAATTTTGGTATGGATATATTCTTTGAAGGTGAAAAAGTAAATATACTAAGAAAGTTGGCAGAAATAAATGGAATTGATGTATATATTGAATGTTTCGATGAGATAAATAACGAGAAAAAGAAATATTCTTTCAAGGTAAGTAGGGGAAACAGCATGCATTTTTATAGTGTATTTGATATGATTTTTCATCAATGGATGGATTATTAATGAGTAGAATTTTATTTTACGAATGATTGTTAATCTGTTTTTTTAGTTTTTTTTAAAAAAACAGAAACCAATGTTATTTATAATAAAATTATTAAAAAATCAAAAGATATAGCCTTTACTGATGAGACTTGTACATATTTTTTAAAGATGGCAATTTGAAAGAGCTAGTTTTTATAAAATCGGAGTTTATGGATCCCGAGCTTGAGCATGAAAAGAATATGAATATGACAGGTTATCTGATAGATGCTTGTAGAGAGCTATTAATTCCGGCTACAAGTTTGATTTTATAGTTCGTGATAATAAAATTCTAGGTTTTAAAAGTGTAATTTTTTAAAGATTTGAAGATGCTCAAGTTTCAAGGCAGAAAATAATTTGCCAAGCGAGAAATGGCAACAATTAAAGGATTTTAACATTGGAGATCCAAATATTAATGAAAAATTTTTTCATTTAAAATTTCCTTTTACTGTAAAAAATACCTTGTTCGTTACCCTTTCTAAAATGTTTTTAATAAAATCAAAAAATTAAAACTATTAAAGATTGTTTTAATTTCTAATGAAGACAAAGAATATAAAATAGATATAGAAAATTTTTTATTAAAATATAATCTTTAATTTGAAATGAATTTTTTTAAAAATAGTATGTTTCTGGTTAAGATTGAAACGTTTTTATAAAATTTTCTTTCTATATAATAGAAGTGTAAAATTTTTAAATTAAGATATAAGGTGTTTTAAAAAATAAATTTATTTATTTTTTTTTATCAATTCTTTAAACTTAGGCATTTTTTCTTTGATTTCTTTTTTTATTTCTATTTTGTATTTTTCGTTTTTTTTAAACAAGACTAAACTAAGTGTTAAATATTTCAAGAAATCTTCTGGAATCATCATTATGTTTCCTATTCTGATATAACATTCGAAAACCTCTAGTTTATATCTTAAATGGCTTTTTGTTATTTTATAATCAAATTTGTTTTTAAGGATTTCTTGAGCTTCAGAAACTTTGTAAAATAAATATCCTTCTATCATTCTCATGAAATAAATATAGATTAATTCATTAATAAAAAAAGTTCAATATACACCATATATATTTATATGGTGTATATTGTAAGGTGCAAATTTTATGGTTTTAATAGTTTTTCCATTTCTCTCCATTTTGGAAAAGCTAGTTATTTTATTTAGGCACCCATTTTTAATGGTGCCTATGTTTTTAACAATTATTAAGTACAAGCTTTGTTCTATATGCAATTTTCAATCAAGCTTTAGATTTATTTATCCCTTGGAATGCCTTAAAGCATAAGTTTCAAATTTTGGTTTTAATGTGAGTAATAAAACTGAAAGTAAATTTTGTTAAGTCAAGGTATTTTTTAAATGAAAATCTAGGTTTTTCTTTAAATTTAAAATTTTAATCGATGAAAGCAGTTTTTTACATATCTTTTAGTGATTTTTCTATTGAATCTTTAAGACTTTCTAATGTGCGGTTTAGCTTTTCTAAGCTATTGTTAAAATTTCCACTCTTTTCTATTATAAATTGGCCTAAATATTTTTAATTATTATTTCATAAAGTTGTTCATTAGACTAAATATTTTTAATTACTACTCATGAAGTTGTAAAGCGTTCTAACTATGTTGTTTGCACTATTTAAATTTTAATTTTTTTAATAAAATTTTTGCAAAAAAAGTGGAACTTAACCAAACTCTCTTTAAAAAGAATCTTGTTAAATACCCACTATATTATTATTTTTTGAAAATTGAAATAATAGGTAGTCACACTGAAATAAGTTCAAATAACTACGCTGTTTGTAGTATAGACTAACTTATCATTAAAATTGATTTTAATGATAAGTTGAATAGGTAATCTTTTTAGTGAATTATAGAATCTGCTTAAGAATCAAAAAAAGGAATTCGAAAATATATTTAAATTTTAAAATAGCAGTTCAAGGGTACCCTTTATATAGGGTAAATATAATTTTTTTGTACTAAATAGAGATATTTTGTTTGTTACTTTATAGAAATGGTGATGTATTGCGTTATATAACTAATAATCTATATAGATTCTTATAGGAGAAGATATTAAAAAAAATATTTTATTAATAAATATGGTAATGCTAATAAAATTTAGAAATACAGAATGTAGCTTAACAATAATTAAAAGAAATATTTTTCAAGAGTGTTTAAATGTGTAAGATTTTTGTATAACAAAATGTTAAGTTATAAGAAAGATTATTATGAAAAGAGCAAGAAAAAGCCTTAGTATTTAACCAAGTAGGTATTTGATAAATTAAAATTGTAATAATTTTACTTCTTTTAATAAAAAAGTTTATTAACTTCTGGTGGTAATCTGACTTAAAATGCCTTATGATTAATTATCATAAGGATTAACTTTAAAGGAGAGGAAAAAACATGAAAGTTAAAAACAAATATTTAGCTTTGGGATTGTTTTTTGGTTTTATCAGTTGTGATTTATCCATGAGAAATGAAATGAAAGAGCAATCTCTTGGTTTGCTTGACGATAAGAATTCTATTTTAGATACTAATGAGGAATATATTAAAAAAATCTTAATGAAAGGCAAAAATGGAGTTGATAAAAATAAATACAAATACAAAGACGGTAAAGGCGGCAACAAAGAAACATCTACTTATCCTGCAAAAAGAGAGTCTACTAATAATAGTAATAATAGTGATTTATTACAAAAAACTGCAATGTCAGAAGAAAATAACTTAAATTCCAAGTTATTGGTAGAACAATCCAAAGAACCTAGAAAAGAAAAAATACAAAAGCAACGAGATGATCATGAAGGAATAACTCTTGGGGGAAGTTTAAATTTCTCTTCTCTTAAAGGTGAAAGTGGTGAATTGAAGGAAACTATTGAAAGCAATGAAATTGATTTCACCATCGATTCTAATTTAGGATTGAATAGTGGCTCAATTCCTATTTCATCAATGCATGAAATAGAGGAAGAGGATCATTATAATTGGAGTGATTATAATGATTATTACAAGCATTATAATGGTTATGACGATTATTATGATGAAATGAAATTAAGCAATCGATATGAATCTTATCTAAAAAGTGTTGAATATAATGTAAACTTAGCAATTAAAACAATTAATGAGATATATAATGATTATACATTATATTCAACAAAGCAAACCCAAAGGTATTCTACACGCCTCGACAGCGCTACTAAAGCTAAAGCTGAAGAAGAGGCTAAAAGGTTTACAAAAGAAAATCTTATACACAACCTTAAAAATTTGTTATATTATATTCAAGTAAGTGTAAAAACTTCACAAAATTTTATATACATAAGAGAAATAGATGCAAGAAACAGATTGGCTAAAATTGAAAACGAAATAAAAAATTTAATTTCAAAGGTCGAAAAACAATCTCATCCATACGAAGCATATAAGGAAACCCCAACTATAGTTCTATTAGTTAGAGATTCTCTTAAAGAAGTGCAAACTGCCATTGATAAAAATGGTGTTTGGTACTAATTTTTCAAAAAATAACAAAGAATACTCCACCTATAATTTCTATGATATTTAGGTGGAGATTAATTTGTTTGAGATTTTATGCAGAATAACTATTATTGGTTGAATTATTCTATTCTAGTTCCTTATGTTGTGTCGCTGATTGGCAGCCATTTGAATTAGCTTGCAAAGAATTTTTCACCTCAATTAATTAAAAATATTAATTAGGAAAAAAGATTTTAGATATAATTCGCTTTTGTAATTTACCAAAATTTTCACTCATATTTAGTTCACGCTAGTCACATTATTACCCGTAATGATCCTTTATTTTTGTGTAACATGTTTGTATGGGGTAATTAATTTTGTAATAGACTAAAACACAATTCTCTATATCTCTAGTGTAAAATCTAGCTATAACCTTGATTTTTTCTAGCTTATTGAGAATCATTTCTAATGATTTTGGTGTATCTTGAGTTATTTCGAATTTTTGAATTAGTTCGTTATATTCTTTCAAAATTGTTTCTGGAGTATATTGACTAAATTGTTCGTTTTTTAGGCCTATTGTAAACGTAAGTGCTTCTAATTTGATTAATAGTTTTTGTAGTTGGCTTAGTTGACTTTTCATAATCGCACTAAAAATTTTTCACCTCAATTAATTAAGAAAAAAGACTTTAGAAAAAATTCGCTTTTGCAATTCATTGGTATTTTTGTAAACGCCTATTTTTCTTAGGTTGGCATTAATGTATGATTTTAGATTATGCAAATTTTTGCAAGGTTCCTTTTCAGTGAAAAAATTCGAAATCAGATTAATAATTGTAAGTTTGGTTCCAGTAGAACTGTTTAGATAATGATTTAGATTGCTTTGATTGAGCTTTAGAGGTGCAAATGATTTAATGTAATTGAGTTTTTGTGATAGATTTAATATACAAGGTGTTTTAACTAAAAAGATGTTTTGTGAATTAGAGTTGTATTTGATTTCATGTAACGCTTCTTTAGACTTTATAATCAAAGAGTAAACAATTTTCAGTTGTTTAGTAGTAATTCTAAAACCAAATATATTTTTTGCCACATAATTAATTTTGTCTGCACCAATAGCTAGCAGTTCACTTTTGTTTAGATTTTCAATGCACCTAGAAATTTTGTTAGAGCAAATTAGAGAATATGTTTGAATTTGTAAACCGTTGTCCAACGTATAAGAAAGTATATCAGATTTGAAATTATAAGGAGTTTTGATGTTTTGATTTTTTAGATGAGTTAATGGAATTCCAGAAGCCATAATAATTCCAAGTAATTGGTGATTGGTGCTAGAAGAATTGATAAGATGCTCGCTAATTAGAATGAATTCATCCGGATTGATTTTATAGTAATTTTTTTCCTTGGTAGGCTTAGTTTTAGAAAAAAATTTGAGTAAAAACATATTAATATTATATAATATTATGTAAAATAGTCAAAATTTAGAGTTTTAGAGTTTTAGAGTTTTAGAGTTTTAGAGTTTTAGAGTTTTAGAGTTTTAGAGTTTTAGAGTTTTAGAGTTTTAGAGTTTTAGAGTTTTAGAGTTTTAGAGTTTTAGAGTTTTAGAGTTTTAGAGTTTTAGAGTTTTAGGTTAAAGTTCACGTTTTTTGAACCAAGGTTTAGGATATTTGGGTTAATCTTTGGAGATAAAATATCTATACTAATTAAAAATTATAT
>NZ_CP124060.1:0-25656 GCF_030438115.2 Borreliella japonica | reverse complement strand
TAATTATAATTTCTTAGTATTTAATAAAAATTAAATCTAGACATCAGTATACTATTATTTAGTGATACTGGTGTCTAGATTTAACACGTTGACTTACTTATGTAAAGTAAATACAATAAGATATAAAGGAATTCAACAATGTTTATTGATGATAAAAATCAAGAGTATTTCACTATAAAAGAAATACAAATCATGCAAAACAAAATCATAAAAAAAAATAATACTATTTATATAAAACTGCTTAGATTAGAAAAACAAGGAAAAATTATTCCCTATAAACCATCACAAAATATAGAAGCTTTTAAAAAATATGGAAAAAAAAGTATTAATTTATATCCCAAAGAACAAATTTTAAAATATTTTAAAATATCAAGTTTTTTAGAAAGCTACGATCCTAACAAATATTTCCCCAAGTATAATCTATTAGAATTGGTTAAAAATGCTATAACATTTGAAGAGTTTGCAATAAAAATATATAAAAATCCAATAATATTGCCTAGTAAGGCCTATTATTTTAAAATTTTAAAAAAAAAAATCCTAACTATGTCTTAGATCTGGATCAATATGGTTTATTTAAAACATTGAATAAAGATTATATAGAGAACATACTTGTTATTTTTAATGCAAAACCTAGAGAAAAAAGAACACCGATTAAATGTGACAAACTAAGCAGAAAAAATAAAAAAGAGAAAAGGGGTAAATTTTTTGGGTGGAAACTTTTCAAAAAATAACGTGGACAAAGCGATATTAAAAAACACTCTTAAATATTGCCGTTATAATATGTAATTTATTCAATGTACGCAAATAATGCAAAATTATTGCTAAATAAAAATGGAATTTTTGCAAAATTGAGATAGACTGAAATTTATCAGAAATTAAAGGGGAATTAATATTTTTATGACCGCATTAATAGTTTATTCATGTTTAACTATGTGTATAGTGTATTTTCGAATGCAACTCAAAACATCTTTTACAAGATTAATCAGATTTTGTAAAAAATGTTTTGCTATTTTTTTCTTATTAACAGAAATGTTGAAATTAATTTTCTATCTATTAATTATGAACAACAAGTTTTATATATTTATAATAATATTTATAGCTTTAATTATAATTAAAGCTATAAATATTATTATAAATATATAAAACTTGTTGTTCATAATTAAATTTATTATTTCTTAGAAGTTTCTATATATTCCATAATTAAAGTTCTTATAAAGCCGGATGCTGTTAATCCCTTTTTATCTAAAATAGAATAAAATTCAATCCAGTATTCATATTTCAATCCCACGCTTATTTGTTTGATCTTCATTTTCGATCTACCAAGCTTAATATTTGAGATATTGTTACCAATAACATCATTGTCAACACTAAAAGCAAATTTAGATTTACTAACATTTTGTTTAATAATTTCTTCTAAATCAACCTCTTTACTTATAGGCATAAAGCTTCCCCCAATCTTGAAAGTTCCAAGATAGATTTACTCTCGGGATAGTAATCAAAAACCGACTTTTTATACAGCTGAGATTCTGCTATTTTAGCATCTTGTCCAATCTCATAAAGATCATATCCAAAGGTTTTAAATTGTTTTAAGTGTAAATTGTGTCTTTTAAAACTTCTATTGAGCATATTGCAAATAATCTTCTCGTGTTTAACCTTTTTTCTATAAGATTTTAACAAAGAATCAAACTCTTCCTTAAAAATATTAATTCCTTCAAGACTTAAAAACTCTGGAGTCAATGGGGTAACAACTTCACACATTGCAAGAATAATTCTTCGCTCCCAAAGCTCAAAACTGGGAGACAAATCGAAAATCGCAAATTCAAATCCCAATTTTTCTAATTCCACACAAAAATCATCTATCAAGTATGGAAAATCCTGCAATTTATGTTGCACATCTCTTCTAAAAGTTCCGCTTGGAACACATGGCAAAATATAAAATTTTTTTGTATTTGTTTCAATGCTTGATCTATATCTATCCTCTTTAAAAAAGTATCTTTAATATCTAACCTAAGAATTTCATGATTAAGAAACCATGTAGAAGAACTTCCTTGCTGTATATCACAATCAACCAATACAACTTTTTTTGTTTTAGACAAATAGCTTGCAACATTACCACTTAAGGTAGTTTTACCAACACCACCTTTTTGAATATGAAATGCTATTTTTTTCATGAAAACTTCCTTTTAATTATTTTATATCATTTATTAATTATTTTATATCATTTATTAATTATTTTATATCATTTATTAATTATTTTATATCATTTATTAATTATTTTATATCATTTATTAATTATTTTATATCATTTATTAATTATTTTATATCATTTATTAATTATTTTATATCATTTATTAATTATTTTATATCATTTATTAATTATTTTAAATGGCTTATTAATTATCTCATGACATTCTTTTAGATTTTTTAATAACGTTGATTCACCAAAACATAATCTGCAAACTTTGCTTCAGGCAGCTCTTGATTTGGTATTTATATCTTTACAACATAAAATGTTACAACTGATGTAAGTCCGCCTAGCATCAGTTAATTTTAAAGTTATATTTTTAATAGAGCAATTGTTACATAGTTTAGTTAATGGAAGATGTCTATTTACTTTATGCAAAGAGAATCTATGTTATCCTGATTAATACGATGATTGTCTTACAAACTCACCCCATCCCAAATCATTAATGTGTTTTTCAAACATTCTTTTTTTGCATACCTTTAATTGACAATTTTTCTATTACTATTATTTTATAATTAGCTACAAAATAATAAGATTTTTATGTAAAAAGTATTTTCTTTGATTTATAATTTTATTATGTAGCTTGGCAACCCTTAATATAGATTAAGCTCTATTAGTAGAACCTTTTTGTTTTTTTGATAATTTTCTTTAGTATTCCTTAAGCTTATTTCAATCTTTTAGTAAATATTTAGAATGATTAGTTTCCTTATCTTCACTACTTACTAAAAAATGCCTCATGCCCGTATCAATACCAACTATTTCTTTTTTATTGTCTTTATCTGCTGTTTTATTGTTATTTTTAGTATTTAATAACTCAACTCTACCAAATGTAATATTATTAGTATCTTTTTTTGCTTCTACAGTTTTAATAAGTTAATTGATTATAGCACTTTCTATGTAAAAATAATTTTACAAATCTTATTTTTAGGTAGCTTTACACAATTATCTTCTATTCTTATTGAGCTTTAATAAGAATCAGTTCCAAAAGTTTATCTATTTTTCTTACTTTTTATATTTAGGAAATCCTTACTTTTCATTTCCTTTTTTAATTTATTTAAAAAATTAATATACACAGAGTCTAAGTCAATCCATGTACTTCAAAAAGCTAAACCATCAACCTTCTCTAAAAATAGAAATTCATTCCTTAGACTTACTTGTATTAATATTAAAATTTTGTTTATTTTTATTCATAATATAATCTTGCTTATAACTTAATATCTTGTTGTACAAGATATTACACATCCAAATACTTTTGAAAGATATTTTTTTTTGATAGGTGTTAGCATATATTCTATTCTTATAAGCTATATTATTACTCATACATTCTGTTATTTTATTCAGTACATATGTCACATAAGCTAACTTTTAATAATCATTCCGTATATTCTATTAATTATTGGCAATAATTAATAGATGTAGGCATAAATGCATGCATAAACACTGAGCTTTTATTTTTTCTTTATCAAATAATGTTAATATATGTTATTTATAGAAAAGAACCCTTAATCAATTCAATCATGATAAAGATCATATTTATTTATTACTAGAATTTAATTTCAATATTAAACTTTCTAAATTTATCAATAATCTAAGAACAGTAGATTTTAGACTTATGTGAAAAAATATTCCACTTATTTAGATAAGTATTGCTGTAAACTTTATTTTTAGTCTGGAGTTTATTGTCTTATCCTTACTGGGAGAGTCTATATTGATATCATCAACAAGTATATTCAAGGTCAAAATAAGTCTATGTGTTATTTTTTGATAAAAAAAATTTCAAAAATATGGTAATACTCAATTATTGAGATAATAATTGAGTATTAAATATTCTCCTTTTTTAAAATTAAAAGAATTTATTATCAATATTTACTTCATACCATACATTCTTTTAAATGAACCCCTTAAAAATAAGGGGTTTTCTTTTTTTGTCAAATAATTACAAATTCATCTCCACCTATAATTTCTATGAAATTATAGGTGGAGATGAATTTGTAAAGTAAATTAAAATATAATTTAATAATTTAAAAAAAATAATGAATGCTAATAGAGCATAAATATGGAATATATCCTAACACTAATCAAAAAACCTAATAAGAATAGAAGATGATTTTACCTTGATAAAGGCACGAAGCATTTTTTAGTAAGTAGTGAAGATAAGGAAACTAATCATTCTAAATATTTACTAAAAGATTGAAATAAGCTTAAGGAATACTAAAGAAAATTATCAAAAAAACAAAAAGGTTCTACTAATAGAGCTTAATCTATATTAAGGGTTGCCAAGCTACATAATAAAATTATAAATCAAAGAAAATACTTTTTACATAAAAATCTTATTATTTTGTAGCTAATTATAAAATAATAGTAATAGAAAAATTGTCAATTAAAGGTATGCAAAAAAAGAATGTTTGAAAAACACATTAATGATTTGGGATGGGGTGAGTTTGTAAGACAATTATCGTATTAATCAGGATAACATAGATTCTCTTTGCATAAAGTAAATAGACATCTTCCATTAACTAAACTATGTAACAATTGCTCTATTAAAAATATAACTTTAAAATTAACTGATGCTAGGCGGACTTACATCAGTTGTAACATTTTATGTTGTAAAGATATAAATACCAAATCAAGAGCTGCCTGAAGCAAAGTTTGCAGATTATGTTTTGGTGAATCAACGTTATTAAAAAATCTAAAAGAATGTCATGAGATAATTAATAAGCCATTTCTATAATCTTTTATTTAGAAATGCTAGGTCACATCACTTAATAAGAATCAAATTTTTTAGTTAATTTATGCTTTTTAAATTTTCATTTTTTATATTTGCTATAAACTTATTGGTTTAGACACTGAGTGTTTTTAGCAAAAAAAGAAGTCCCTACCCCTAATCTTATTTGGAGAGGATTAATAGGGGTGTTGGGGACTGTTGGTAGATCGTATTTCTACCTTATATATATAATATTTTATTTTTTTAATTTTGTAAATATTATTTAACAATAATAAATAATATTTATATTTTTAAGCAAAATGTTAAATATTAGATTCTTTTCGAAGATTTCCTTTTAATTTTTTAGTTGTGCTTTTGGATTTAGTGATCTGTTGTTGTGATTGGCTTTCAATTTTACTGATGGCTTTTAAAAGCTTTATTTGTCCTTTATTGGGGGTTTTTTCTTCATATTTAATCTTTAAAGGGTTTAATTTTTGATTTATCGTTTGAATCTCTTTAATTTCTGATTCAGTTGGTTCATAATCTATCCATTTTTTATCTATCCAGCCTTTTTCCCATTCATAGTAGCTTTCATTGAAGTTGGTTCCGCTTTGTTCGTCGAAGTGTCTTGCTAGTGCGGCAATTATTTTTGTGCTGTAAACAAGCATTTTTTTTGTTTCTGTTTTCGTAATAAATGTCTCGTAATCGTAATTTTCTCCGGATTGCATATTAACAATGTCAACTATAAGTTTGAAAGTATTTATACAATTCATTGCAATATTTGTGGATGAAGAATTAGGATCACTAAGGGCTTTAATATTAAGTTCATATTTTTTCTTTAAACTTGTGGGAATTTTGAAAAAGTCGATTATAAAGCCATTTATTTTTGCTCGATAATTAGCTTCATATTGAGAGTTTCCAAAGAAAGTGCCTTTTATACCTCCAATTGTATATTCATTATAGTTTTTTGTTATTTCTTTTTGCATTTTGATCCTTTAATATATATTATTATAATTGATTACATTACAATATAATATGATATATTAATTAATAATTAATATCAATTAATATACATTACAAACAAAAAAATGTTTGTAATTTTGTTTTTTTTCTAAATTGTTGTAAATTTTAACTTATCTTTAACCTTTAACCATTTATAAAAAGTCCTTAAGAGAGAAATTTCTTAGGACTTTTTATTAATAAGTAGATTTATTTTGACTTTGAATATACTTGTTGATGATATCAATATAGACTCTCCCAGTAAGGATAAGACAATAAACTCCAGACTAAAAATAAAGTTTACAGCAATACTTATCTAAATAAGTGGAATATTTTTTCACATAAGTCTAAAATCTACTGTTCTTAGATTATTGATAAATTTAGAAAGTTTAATATTGAAATTAAATTCTAGTAATAAATAAATATGATCTTTATCATGATTGAATTGATTAAGGGTTCTTTTCTATAAATAACATATATTAACATTATTTGATAAAGAAAAAATAAAAGCTCAGTGTTTATGCATGCATTTATGCCTACATCTATTAATTATTGCCAATAATTAATAGAATATACGGAATGATTATTAAAAGTTAGCTTATGTGACATATGTACTGAATAAAATAACAGAATGTATGAGTAATAATATAGCTTATAAGAATAGAATATATGCTAACACCTATCAAAAAAAATATCTTTCAAAAGTATTTGGATGTGTAATATCTTGTACAACAAGATATTAAGTTATAAGCAAGATTATATTATGAATAAAAATAAACAAAATTTTAATATTAATACAAGTAAGTCTAAGGAATGAATTTCTATTTTTAGAGAAGGTTGATGGTTTAGCTTTTTGAAGTACATGGATTGACTTAGACTCTGTGTATATTAATTTTTTAAATAAATTAAAAAAGGAAATGAAAAGTAAGGATTTCCTAAATATAAAAAGTAAGAAAAATAGATAAACTTTTGGAACTGATTCTTATTAAAGCTCAATAAGAATAGAAGATAATTGTGTAAAGCTACCTAAAAATAAGATTTGTAAAATTATTTTTACATAGAAAGTGCTATAATCAATTAACTTATTAAAACTGTAGAAGCAAAAAAAGATACTAATAATATTACATTTGGTAGAGTTGAGTTATTAAATACTAAAAATAACAATAAAACAGCAGATAAAGACAATAAAAAAGAAATAGTTGGTATTGATACGGGCATGAGGCATTTTTCAGTAAGTAGTGAAGATAAGGAAACTAATCATTCTAAATATTTACTAAAAGATTGAAATAAGCTTAAGGAATACTAAAGAAAATTATCAAAAAAACAAAAAGGTTCTACTAATAGAGCTTAATCTATATTAAGGGTTGCCAAGCTATATAATAAAATTATAAATCAAAGAAAATACTTTTTACATAAAAATCTTATTATTTTGTAGCTAATTATAAAATAATAGTAATAGAAAAATTGTCAATTAAAGGTATGCAAAAAAAGAATGTTTGAAAAACACATTAATGATTTGGGATGGGGTGAGTTTGTAAGACAATCATCGTATTAATCAGGATAACATAGATTCTCTTTGCATAAAGTAAATAGACATCTTCCATTAACTAAACTATGTAACAATTGCTCTATTAAAAATATAACTTTAAAATTAACTGATGCTGGGCGGACTTACATCAGTTGTAACATTTTATGTTGTAAAGATATAAATACCAAATCAAGAGCTGCCTAAAGCAAAGTTTGCAGATTATGTTTTGGTGAATCAACGTTATTAAAAAATCTAAAAGAATGTCATGAGATAATTCAATAATTAATTTCTATAATCTTTGATTTAGAAATAGTAGTTCGCATAGAGAAAACCAAAAATAAATTAAACTACTTGACATAAAACTCTTACTGGGTAATTTAGCACAAAAACTTTTAACTTATCTTAGCTAATAACTTCAATATCTGACGCAATCTCTACAAAATACCGAAAGAAATTTTTATCAGGAAATCTACAAAAAACAATTATATAGCTAAAATTTTTATAAATTTTAGACTTAATATATAAAAACAGTTTACTAAAATTACTCAAGACTGTTATCATATAATAAGTTATATAATGAAAAGAAAAACTTTTATATTCTTAGTGTTTTTGATTCAAAATTTAACAGCATATTCTCAAATCGCAAACTATGAATTTAAACAAACTAAAATTAAAAATATAAAAGGAATATTTATTAATTACAAAGTCTATCTAACAGAAAATTTAGCAATCGACAATGTAAAGACCTTAAACCATATTTCCACATTCAAAATCAATCTCGTTATTGACAAAAAAATTACATCTTCTATTAAAAATGAGCAAGATGTAATTAGAGCTGGAAATGAATGTGGAATCTTTTTAGAATTTCAAATTAATAACCACATATATTATGCCAAATTTTCATCAATAAAATACATTTTAAAAGCAATTGAAAGTTTTACCAAAATCAAAAATACAATTAATAATTCAGAAATTAAAAATCTTGAAGGCAATGGAATTTTTTTATACAAAAATGGTCTCTCATATAATTTAAAAACAGATTTTCAAGAAACCGCAATATTCGTAAATTTTCTTGGCTTTAAAGATAATACCGGAAGACCTTACTTTATCTTTTACCATGACAATATAGATAATAAAGACAAAAATTTAAAAACAATTTTAATTTCCTTTGAAGAGTTCCATAATGGAATAAGAGAAGGTTTATTCTTACTGAGAAACGAAAAAGCTATACTAGAATTCATCAATCTTTCAAAAGATTGACACAATAGATAGATAGATAGATAGATAAAAACAATTTTAAAGTTGATATCACTGCAAATTAATATCCTTCCTAGCAAATGGTCATTTAAAATTATTCAAACTCAAATCAACTCGCATCAAGTTCTTTAACTTTTAAATTGAAATCGTCCAAAAATTTTTTAAAAGGAATCTTACTAAAATTTACAACAACATCATTCCTAAACGCATAAATTCTAAATGCCGCTATATTATCATTACCTAAAGCGGCAAATTTTATAAATTCGCTTTCTGGAATAACAAATTTATAAATCTCTACCTTAATATTTTTTTCAGTAATCACTGTTGTATAATCATAAGGAAAATATGAATCATAAAAATCGTTATAATAAACAACACGTTCGCTATTCTCTGAAACCAATTCTCCTTTGGACTCAAACCTAGTATCTGTGATTATCTTTTCAAGCTTTATCTGACTAGAATTTCTAGTCTCAACTCTAACCAAAATAAAATATTCTCTTTTATTTTTCAACTTATCATATTTAATAGAAATTACAGATCTAAATATTCCATCTCTAGAATAATTTACCCCAATGTCATACTGGGAATCTAATACTTGAGAAAACCTATCATAAGCTATTTGATAAGTTTGACAAGAAATTAAAAAAAATACCAAAATAAAATACTTTACAATAAATTTTGCATTCATTAAAATCTCCCTTTAGTTTATCTTATATTTATTTTAAAAAAATTTCTCAAAATCAGAAAATTAAATAATATAGTCAATTCAAATAAAAACATTCTAATTTTACAGCTTGAATTAAAATTAAAAAACTATTATTATTAGGTGTTGTTCTCACAAAAACCAATTTAAAAGATTAGATTATGTCTAATCCCAATTTATATGAATTTCAAAGTGCATCTATAGGAGAAATCGTGTATACTGACCCAAGGTCAATCATTAGTACTTACTTTGTAAAAAACAAAAAAATATTCATTATCAACCCCATAGCTTTTAAATTTGAACTTAACTTTGAAAAAATTATTCAAACAAACTCAAAAGAAAATATAAAGCTCAAAACATTTAAAGGTGGAATTATTAATTTAAAATTAAGGTCAAATGAATTTCACAAATTACCAACAGACATTCTAAAAGAAAACCTTGAATTTTATATTAACTATGTAAGTGAAGAAAAGCTCAAAATAGTTTACGATATGATGGTAGTCAAAGTTTATACAATTAATTTAAAAGCTAGTAATAAAGATAAAATCTACCTAATCGGACTTAAAATACTTGGTTCTATTTATAGAAAAGAAAACATAGAAAATGCATTTACTCCTATTATAAAAAATAATAACACTTATCTTTTTAAAAACAAGGCAAACAGCCAGAAAGTCAATCTATTTCTAAAAGGCATCAATAAGACCATTGAACTTCCTTCTTTGACAAAAATCAGCTATTCAAACATTAAAGTTGTCAATAACACCGATATAAAAACTAATGAAAATTTAAATATAAACATTGAAACAGCAAATAGAATACTACTAAATCTAAGCACAAAAATCTACGAAGAATTAATTTTAACAAATTCAAACCAAATAAAAACTATCAACAATAAACAAAAAATTCTAAAAACGTTAAGATCTTTTATTGAAAATGAGAACGGCTTAGGAGGGAAGATAAGATTAATATTCTTAAAAAAAACAAACTTTTTGACTAAAAATTTAAACTCAAATAACTTAGACTTTATCTTAAATGACATCAATATTATACAAGAAAATAGCTTCATCAGGATTGATATTGCTTTGCTAGAGGATAAAATAGAAAAAAAATACTTAAACCAAGCTCCAAGTATAAACTCATTTCTTAAAAACATTATTTTATTGTAAATTTTTTGGTAAAATAAATTATTATAATCATCCCCAACTATATCATTTAATAACTTTTAACAAATATATTCTATCAAAAGTATTCAACATATAACCTAACTCCTTGAAACTAACACACAATATGTAATAAAATAAAATTAATGGGGTACTTATGTTAAGTATTAACGGTGTAAGACTTTATTCTTTAAAAGAATTCCAAAATATATTAGAAGATTCTTATAATCTTTCAATTAGCAAAAATACTATATCTAAAAAATCAAAAATTTTAAAATGCGCAATCCATGTGGACAACCGTCCTTACCTTTTAGAAGATTTTTGTACATATTTTTTAATGGACTTTAGAAGACCTAAACCTATAACAAATAGCATGAAAGAAACAATTCAACTAAGGATTGAGCAAGCAAAAAAAATAATGAACCGAAAATCTACAAAACATGAAATACAAATTGCTTCTAAACACATAGGTCATATTTTATAATCTATAATATTGACATTTTAAAAACATTGCTATAAAATGTGGTAAAAAGCTAATTATTTTGTTTGTAACACAATAAAGATTTAGAGCGCAAACCAAATAATTGGAAAAGCTTCTGAAACTACAACAAATTTCACTTCAGAAGCCAGGATGTTACAATGATAATAAAAATAAGAAATAATGTCAACAAAAATTTTAATAATCTTGCAACATTAGAAGAACTTATAAAGCACAACCAAAAAAACACAAATTCTAATTTAATAGAATTAAAGCAATCAAGACTAAAATCATATTTAACTAAAAAAAGAGCCATATATCAAAGAATACTCAAAGTATGTTGGGCAATTGAACTTAAAAACAAAGAATACTATAAATCTAACAAACTTAGAACATATTCCACAATAGAAATATACAACATAGTTAACAAATGTCTTGCAAAAGACAATCAAAAAACATCAATTAGAACCTTAGAATATGATATAGCATTTTTAAATCAAGTATTATTAATAAACACTAAACTAAAGCATTTAGGCAAAGACAAAGGCAGCTTTGCATTTTACATACAAAATAAAAATCTTTGGAAACACCGTTTTATAGTTATTCAAGAAGCAATAAATGAAGAAATCAAAGAGTATTTGAAAGACAAAAAAATAGTATCTGATTTTTCTAAAGAAATTGACAATGATATAAACAAGAATAATATTAAAAAATCAAAACCTAAAAGCTCAATTGCAGATGAATCAATTGCAGATGTTATACCTAAAGGTATAAAAGATATATATAAGATAAAGAATTCTATAAAAGAAAGAAATAAAAAAATAAACAAAATTTCCTATAAAGAATATATTGCAAACAAACTTGTGAAAGTCCATAAAATAAAGAAACTTCAAATAGCAAAAATACTAAAAATAAGCAACAATGAAAAAACCTATATAAATGCATTAAGAAACTTAAAGTTAGCAATAGAAAAATATGAAAAAGAATACAAAATTGAAGATATTTCAAATCATTTTATAAAAGAGTTTGAAAACAAATACAGTAAAAAAATATGGATGATGAACGCAAAAACAAATAAAATAAATGACTTTGATGAAATTTGGGAAACAAGATTTAAAAAAAAGTTCCTAAATAAAATATTGGAAGAAAACCATTGTAATAAACAAATAAATGACAAAAAAAATATTATTAGTTATAAAAAAAGAATAAATGTTTTTTTCTCCAATCACAGAGGTCTTAAAAGAATAAGCGAAATTAAAATCAATTAGAAAGCCGTTTTTAATTAATCCTGATAATTTTAAGTAATAGATATGACTTACTTAATAACTAAATAGAAAATTAATAGTAATTTATTAATAACAAAATAAAAGATTTTTCTATACTAAAAAGAGACTTTTGATTAGTATTTTATGAAAAATAGCAATATATTTTTTTGTCAGCTGTAGGTTTATAAATATTCTAGCAGGAGAAAATATGAAAAGAAATGTTTTATCAATATACACTTTAATATTGATAAATGTACTATCATGTCATATGAATAATCCTAATGAATTGGTAAATAAAGAAATAAAAAAGTTTTTAGAAAAAAGAAGGATTCAGAATTTATAGAGAAAGCTCAAAAAAATAGAGAAGTTGTTGAACAAAATGTGAAAGAAAAAACAAAGCAAATAATTCAGGCCGTTTCCATAGAGCCTGTTAATATAAAAAATAAGATGGTCTTAAAACCTACATATTATTCCCAAGAAGAAACAGAAATAAAAGAGGAATATTTAGTTCCAAGTACCGATGAAGAAAAAGAAGCAGAGAAAGCAATTAATAATGTGAAGAACATGTTTATAGGTAATGAATTTTCTAAATTGGTTGATGATGGGTATAAACTTAAAAATGAATATGACCAATTAGAATCTAGTTTTTACGATGTTTATATTGCACTTAAAAATAAAGTAGGTTCAAAAATTAAAAATGGACGAACGAATAGTTGGAGTGGTTATTTAAGACAGAATATAAGATCAAATAAGATTGAAAGACATAAACTAATTCAACTAATCAATCAGCTAAACGAGAAGAGGGCTGATGTTGATGAGCTTAGGAATAAATTAGAGATTGGAATTGACGAAAGAATATTTGCAAAATGCTTTTTTGAGCAAGCACAAGAAGCTTTAAAAAAAGCTATTATTGAGAGATTAAAAAACAAATCTATAAAGCTTTATCCAAAGAGAAATAATTTGGCAAAAGAGGCACAAAATAAAGTTAAGAATGCTTTAGATCAGTTAGAAACTTCTTCCTCTAAGATAAGTGAAGCAATAGGAAGAAAGAAAGAGATAGAAAAACTTATTCAAGAAGCAAGATCTATTCTAGAGTAAATTTTAAGAGATAAGAAAATAAAAAAATATTTTATAAGAACTAATATTCGAAATTAAAGTACTCTGCTAAAGGAAAACTTTTTATAATTCTATGTGAACTACTATTAGAAAATCAAAGATTATAGAAATAGCTTATTGATTTGTTTCTCACGATAGCCTTTTAGATTCTTTAAGAACGTATCAGGTTATCTAATAAAACATAATCTACAAATTTTGCTTTAGACAGTTCTTGAATTAGTTTTTATTTCTTTGCTAATAGTCCCTAAAGTTTAGAGCTACATTTATATCTCTGCAAAACAAAATGTTGTAACTGCTACAAGTTCACCGATATCACTTAATTTTAAAGTTATATTTTTAATAGAGCAATTGTTAAATGGTTCAGTTAATAGAAAATATCTATCTACTTTATGCAAAGAGAATCCATATTATTCTTATTAATACAATAATTGTTTTACAAACTCATACCATCTCGAATCATTAATACTTTTTTCAAACATACTTTTTTGCATACCTTTAATTGACAATTTTTCTATTACTATATTTTTATAATTAGCTACAAAATAATAAGATATTTAAAAAATTATTAATTTATAATATAATTTATATCGTTAAAGTGATTAAGATTAAATATAAATATGGACTAATTTTGAACATAAAAAGATAAAATTAGACGTATTTACCTACAATAAAGCTTGCTGCTTAACTATTTAATTGTGTTTTCTTATATTGCTTTGTGGTTTTTTTAAGTTAACTTTTGATTGTTAAAATCTAGGAGAATTGATTTATGAGTAAAAAATTTATTATTTCATTATTATCTATAATATCAACCTTCTTTTTAGTATTAGGTTGTGATTTGCTGGGAAACAACGATCAAAGCAAAATGGATGATATTTTCAATTTAGAAGAGAATCATAAGGATGATTTTGATCTTAAATGTATAAGTAAAAAAGATTATGTAGTTGAAAATTCTCAAATTAAATTAGATGTAAATAATAACAGAGGTAATTCTTATCATTCTAGAGTATCTAATGTTTCAAATTCCCATAGTAAAACCCATTCATATTGCATGACAAAATGATTAATTTTGTCAAAAAAAAGAAAGCGGAAGAATGGTTCGTTTACAGTCTAATTGTAAAAACTTTTAACAAAGATTAACAAAGAACTCTCTAACTAAATTTCTTAGAAATTTAGTTAGAGAGTTCTTTGTTAATAAATAGGTTTATTTTTATTTCGAATATACTATTTTTTTATGTTATCAATAAAGCTCCTCCAGTAAGGAGGAGACAATAGCTTCTAGACTAGAAGTAAGATTTATCGTAATGCTTACCTAAATAAGTGAAGTATTTTTCCTTATAAGCCTTAAAGATATTGTTTTTAAATTATTGATAAATTTAGAAAGTTGAATATTGAAAGTAAATTTCAGTAATAAATATGATCTTTATCATGGTTGAATTCATTAAGGGTTCTTTTTCATAAAGAACATATATTAAGTATTATTCGATAAATATAAAATTTAAGCTCAGTATTTATGTTTATATTTAGTAACTACTATTAACAACTAATAGAATGTATGTGATGATTATTGAAAGTTAGCTTATATGACATATGTACTAAATACAAGTGGTATAAAATAATAGGACTATAAGTAATAATATAGCTTATAAGTATAGAATATATTCTGATACCAACCAAAAAAAAATATTTTTCAAAAGTATTTGAATGTGTAACATTTTGTATAAAAAAAATTTTAAGTGATAATAATCTTTATAGAAGTTAAAAAGGGAAATAGAGAGCAAGGATTTTCCAAATATAAAAGTAATAAAAACAGGCAAACTTTTGGAACTGATAATCAATAAAGCCCAATAAGAATATAAAATGATTATTCAAATCCATCTAAAATAGGATTTGTAAAGTTCTGTATACATAAATTAAGGGTTGCTAAACTACATAAGAAAATTTTAAATCAAAGAAAATACTTTTTTGCATAAATACTTACTATTTTATAGTTAATTATAAAAATATAGTAATAGAAAAATTGTCAATTAAAGGTATGCAAAAAAGTATGTTTGAAAAAAGTATTAATGATTCGAGATGGTATGAGTTTGTAAGACAAGTATTGTATTAATCAGAATGATATGGATTCTCTTTGCATAAAGTAGATAGATATTTTCTATTAACTGAACCATGTAACAATTGCTCTATTAAAAATATAACTTTAAAATTAAGTGATATCGGTGAACTTGTAGCAGTTATAACATTTTGTTTTGCAGAGATATAAATGTAGCTCTAAACTTTAGGGACTATTAGCAAAGAAATAAAAACTAATTCAAGAACTGTCTAAAGCAAAATTTGTAGATTATGTTTTATTAGATAACCTGATACGTTCTTAAAGAATCTAAAAGGCTATCGTGAGAAACAAATCAATAAGCTATTTCTATAATCTCTGATTTTCTAATAGTAGTTCATAATATAATTTTTAATATGTTATATAATTTCCATTTTTATTTGTAACCGCCAATTATTAATGGGATAGATGTTAAGATAAAATTATATACCATTAATAATATTAATCTATTGCTAACTACTATCACTAAATAAAAGAGTATAAAAAAGCATTTTACTTATTACTAGAATTTATTTTCAATATTCAACTTTCTAAATTTATCAATGGTTTAAAAACAGTATCTATGCAGTATTTATAAGGTTTATAAGAAAAAATATTTATCTATTTGGTATTTATTATTGAAATACCAATAAATCAATTTGACAGACTTGTCTTTGCTTAAAAGTTTATTTAAATTATAGGTGAAAAATTATTTTGCAATCTTTAGTTAAAACGTTAAGCCTATCGTAATAAAAGATAGGCTTTTACAGTTATGACAATTTTAATAGGTAACTTAAAGATTATATATTGAAAATATGTCACTTTTTAGGTTATTTGCTTCTTTACTTTTTTCTAGAATTTGATTTAAAATTGTGGTTGCATAAGATTCAAGCTTAGTGGTATCTGTTTTTATTAGATTTTCATTATTTTGATAATCTAATAAAAGTTGGTTTAACATTTTTGAGACTATTGTTTTTGTAGATAATAATTTTTCAAATGAATTTTTAAGCTTTTCTAAATCTGAAATGTCTAGTTCTTCCAGAGTATCTTTTTTGGAATATAGGTAAACTGTCAATTCGTCTAGAGTGTTTCCAAATATTTTAAATATATTAAATAGGCCTTCTGTTTGGCTTGCCAAGGATATAATTTCTGAAAGTTTCTTTAATTCATTAATATCAATATCATTTAAGGTGGCGTAAGTCCATTTTCTACATTCTTTAGATCTCTCGGTATCAGCGGATATACTTTCTTTTGGTTCTGCTGCCCAAAACAAATTGCTGAAAGCCGATATTCCATATTGGTTCGAAGGTTCTTCTTCCAATTTTTTTACATATTTTTTCTATCCTCGTTAGCTTTTTCTATTAAATTTCTTAAATCATCAATTAGCGAGTTTTTTATTCGTTTATTTGGATTTTCTTCTTGATTTGAGCTTACTTCTTGATTTGAGCTTACTTCTTGATTTGAGCTTACTTCTTGGTTTAAGTTTGCTTCTTGGTTGGGATCTATTTTTTGATTTGAGTTTTCTTCTTTTTTAGATTTTAATCCCTTGTTATTGGATTTTATTCTTTTTTTACTAGATTTGTATTTCATATCCTTGTGATTGGTGTTAAAATCTGGATTGCAAGCATTTAAAAATAGAAAAACAAACATGCTTGCAATTATATTATATTTCATAAATATTCTCCTTATTTAAAATCTAAAATTTAAAATCTAATATAATTCAATATTTAATATAATTCAATATTTAGTACAATTCAATATTTAGTACAATATTTTACTGTACTAAATATTGAATTATTGGAATAATCATAAAAATATTTTCATTGCTAGAGGTAGGTTTTACAATATTTTTCATTTTAAAACTATTAAAATGAACTAGGCAAACTATTTTTATGGTACAATGAAAAAATATTTTATGAATTTTTAATATCAAATTAATGGAGTAGGGCTTTAAAAATTACTTACAGTGAAAATAATTTTATGAAAAAAAGTATAAGCATTTTAAATATATTTTTCTTTATATCATGTTTTTATTCTTGTTTTTTAGTACCAGAGTCTTTTAAAAAAATGTCGAAACTGGAATTTCGGGTTTTGAACTAATTGAAAAGGATAATGAAAAAGATATTAAAGAAGATAAGAAAAATATTCCTTCTATTGATAAAGAATCTATGTTGATTGAAATAAAAGAGGGAGAAGTTTATTGGGGACTTTTTGCAGGTTATGTTACATGGGCAAAATCTGGTAATTCAAGAGTCATAAAAGACAGATATAATAATTTAATTAAAGATTTTGAAGGACTTAGGTATTCTTATATTTTTTCACCCATTCGATTTAAAATTTCATGATAGTTTAGCTATACTTATCATATTAATGATAATAACTATAAAATACTGGGAAGTAAAGAGCCCGGTTGGTTACATTAATTCATATAATTTTGGGGTTTTTAGTGATGACTTAACAAATTCCTTTAAACTTCTTTATAAGAATGATGAATATAGCTATATGTTTGCATGTCTTACTATAAAAGATAGACAAACTAATAAAGATAAAATATATGAAATTGCATTAAATCCAAGGCTATTTATTGATACTTATTAAGCTAATATTTGCAAGTATCCAAATTTATCAAACGAGAAATTGAAGCTTTCTATTGATGAATGATAAATAACCCAATGACATTTTTAACAAATTGATTTCTTTTTTATAGGATGCTAGAAGCACCGTAAGAAGCAAAATAGAAGATAGTAATAGAATAATTAGTAAAAATACTATAGAAGTTAGTGGTATTGGGATGATTTAGAAAGATTAAAAAGTTATTTAAAAGAAATTAAAGGATTTTTGAAAATTATGAAAAGAAAGGGATAGCTTTTTTTCTAAAGCTATAAAATGTGGAGCTTTGATGTATTTGATCCGAAATAATACTTAATTAATTTTTTAATATAAATAAATCAAGAAGATATTACTAAAACATGTTATAAGACAGATGCTTTTTTTAAAAATACGTTTCTAGTTAATTAACGTAAAAAAGAATTACAAAATATTACTAATATATACTCTTTATGTAGACTGCAAACTCTTTATTTTTAATATCTTTAGTTTTAAAATCCATTATGATGCATAGCTATATTTTTATAGCTATAAACATTATTTTCTTTAATTTGTAAAAGTTCTTTAGTTTCTCTATTGCTTTCTTTAAAAATCACTTTGCTAAAAGTAACTTTTTCACCATTTTATAACAATATTTTTAAAATAATAAACTTAACTTGAATTGTTAGCTTAGTTAAGTTTATTTGTTCTTAAATAATTCTCGTATCCTTTTATTAAAGACGAAATATAGTCTTCTCCTTTTTTATTTTTTAATACCTTAAAGTCATTAAGTAAAACTCCAAAATCTTCTTTGGTTAATGAATAAAGACTAGCTACAATAAAATTGTTTTCATTTTCTTTTTCTTTAAAAAATTCATCTTGAGCATCTAATTTTAGCATTTTATTAGCCTTTTCTTTGCTAAACTCAAAATGTTTCAAGTAGAGTAAATTGGAGAAATTTAAAGGATCATTTTTGGCTATTAGTAAGGAAGTGTTTTCTACTAAAGTTAAATATAGTGGATTAGCTAAAATATCTTTTTCTTCGGGTTGAGGCATTGGGCATTGATATAGACATGATTTTACAATATCGGTACTTAAAGCAAATCTTCTTATTAAATAGTCAAATGTAAATGAATTAAAAATGGATATAATAAATAATTTTTTATATAGTGATATTGGTATTTTCTCATAATTTATATATGTTGTAGAAACACAATGACAATTTTTAGGAGACAATGTGCTAATCATGGTTCTTTGATCTGTATTTCTTGCAATTCTTCTATACAGTATTCTTTCAGTTTGATATTGATTATCTTCAGTTAATACTTTTTCTAAGTCTTCTTTATCTATCCATAGTAATTTGGAAATTTCTTTTGCACCTTTATCTTCAAAAAATCTTGAATTAAACTGATGAATATTTGCACCCTGATAAAGAAATATAAAATTTTTATTATTATATTCCTTATACAATGCTTTATACTTTGTTAAATTTAACCCTACTCCAAAATCAATATATTCCTCACTAAGAATATTAAATTGACTAAACATTTTGTTAATTAAGCTAAATTCTTTATTGTCTTTAAATTCTATTATTGATTCTTGAATAGGAGATAGCTTTTTAATTTGTTCTATATTTAATTCAATCCCTTTATAAGGATTTTCTTTGATGTCTTTTAAATCCCTAGTTATTTCTTTTAAAATATTATCACCACTCTGAATCATGAATTTTGCTTTAAAGTTTGATGTGGGAGTTTTATTATTACTTAGTTGAAATATTGCAAATTTAAAACGAGAATCTACATCATGAAATCTTTTTTTATTTTCAAATTGATAAATATAGTTAAGCTTGTAGTTATTAAAAATATGTTTTCTTAGCGCTCTAGAACTAGATTCGCTCCAAAGACTAGAAGGGGTTAGATAAGTTAAATTGCCCCCCAGTTTTATTAATTTTAAATTGAATGAAGTAAAGTATCTGAAAAGATTTGGATCTCCACCACTAGTAAAGTCTTTAAAATTAAATTTATAAATATTGTTAATAATAGTTATACTATTTTTTTCTTTATTGTATTCAATATTTAAAGGGTGATTATCTTTGCTAAGTATTTCTTGCTTTATTTTATTTTGTTCTTTTATGTTTAATTTTCTGTAGCTAGGAATGTGTTTTGAGAAAAATTCAGATTCATCAAACTTGGTTTTTTCCCACGGAGGATTTCCAATTACAATATCAAATCCTTCCTGAATATCTGGAAACTCAATTCCATAGTGGAAAAATTTATAGTAGCTACTTAATTTTCTAATTTTCTCTATTTTTTCTTTATCTTCACCAAAAGTTTTATTGCTCAAGATATTTTCAATTAAACTAATTACGCCTGCAATGTCACTAAATTCTATATTTAAAGATTTATCAAAAGATAATGAATAAAGTTTAATTAAAGAAAATATTATTCTTAAATTATCTGTATTTTCACTTTTCTCATATTCCTGGTATATCTTTTTAGATTTTTCTATATTTTCTTTAGTATTATCGTTAATACCTTTAATTTTTGATAGCTATTTTCTAAAATAGTTGTAATTTCTTTAATTCTTTTTTTAAATAACGAAAATCCACTTTCAAATTTCTTTTTTGTAATATCAAAAAATTCATCTTTAGTATATCCTAGCAGGGCATTTCCTACTTTTATATGATGCTCAATAAAGCTTAGTGGTGTTCCAAAAATAAAGGTGTTAATCCATAAACTTAGCATAGTAATTTCAACCGAAATAGGATTAATATCAACCCCATAAATACACTTCTTTAGTAGCATCCTTTTAAGTACCAATTCTTTACTTATACTATCCCGAACATCATATTCTTCACTTTCTTTGAGGATAGCTCTATATTCTTTATCAAGCTCTTTTTTTACATCTTTAAATTTATCTAGCTGATACCATACTTTTTCTGTTAAGTAATCTAGACAAGAAATTAAAAAATGACCTGATCCACAAGAATTGTCAATGATTTTTATGTCTAAAGGAGACTTGGTTTTAAGTTGTTCTTCAATTGATGATGTAACCATAAAATCAGTTAAATCATCTGGAGTATAATATGCTCCACTTTTTTTTCTATCAAGGGATCTAGATGTAAGATAAATGTTATTTTTAAGATATGTGGCAACTTTGTTCACTTTTTTGTTTTTAAGCTCTTCTTCAGTGCGAATTAGATAAACTCCGTCTTCAAAAATGCGATGAACAGTAGTATCTGCAATTCTTAGGTCATATTCAAGTAAAGTTTCATATAATTCTCCAAAACTTTTAGGATCTAGCTTTGAATATTTTACAAATTTTTCATCTTTAATATTTTTTTCTTCAAAGAAAAGTATTTTAACCAGTATTTCTTCAAGTTCACTAATACTTAGTAAATTTTCATTATTTAAATATTTAACCTTATCTTCTGCAAATAATCCCCCGTTAAATACAGGAAATTTTATTGCATCACTTCCTTTATCAAGTAAATTGAAAATTGTTATTATTTTTTTATATCCTAATTTTTTTTTTGTATTTTCATCATAAAAAAAATATCTAAAAGATATAGAAGATCTATATAGTTTGTTTTCTTCTAATATTTTCTTAAATATGTCGTTATCTTCAATGTATGCAATAAAAAATATTCTTAAAATAAAAATAATTGATTCTTCAAGTATGCTAGCCAAAATATGTTGAGTAATTTCTTTGTTTGATATTTTAAATTCTTTGTCATATATATTTTTTGCAATTTTAAATACTATAGAGTCGTCAGGTTTCTCATAAAGTATCTCCCTTAGAGTTTTTTGAATTATTTCTTTTTCTTTAGCTATTTGTTCTTTTTCAACTTCTATTACATTACTTCTTTTTAAGTATCTTTCTTTTCTTATAAGGTAACTGAATAAAACAAACCATTCTTGTTCTTTGTATTCTTCTTTTTCTTCAATTTTAGAAAAATTAAATTCAATATATCTTTTTTCTCCATAAAGTACTTTTGATTTGTCATATAATCTCCATGCCTCTCCATTTGAAAGTATTCCATAATGTTTTTGATATTGATTTAGATATCTATATAGCTGATCTTCTGCTTCTTTTACGTTGTCTTTGTTATCAAAATTAAATGATGGACGTTTAACTTCTGCTATAAGTAAGATATCTTCGGTTGGAATAGGTTCATTATTTTTTTTAGCTTCTTTTAATTTTTTATTAAAATCAACCTTGTTTTTATCATTTTCAAAAAGTAGTATATCTACTCTAGACTTCACTCCTTCTATTTGCCCACCTTTTTGTTGTTCCACTGAATAATTTAGTTCTTCAAATATAGATTTTAGCAAATATTCTATATTTGCTTCTGTTGAATTATCATCTATTGAAGAAAGTTTATTTTTTACAAAAATAAAAAAGGTTTTTAGCTTATTAACATTTTCTTTTTTATAAGGTCTTTTGCTAGTTCTTTATAAAGAGATATATTTGGATCATTTGTTTTTACAATGTCATTAGTTTGCATTTATTATCTAAAACTATCTAGAAATTCATTGTTATTGTTTTTCTAAATTTTGCTTTGAACTTTCTAAATCTTTATCACTTGTATAATTTTTGCAAGAACTTACTAATACAAAAATAACACAAATAAATAAATATTTTTTATTTATTTATTATCATCTTTTAGATTTTAAAAATATATCAAAACCCCAAATTTACAATTTTTATAGCTTTAAATAAAGATAGAAAATTTGATATATTCTTAACAACATAATGAATCAATATTCCATAAAGTTGAAAGTAGTACCATTTGGGGGGGGATATTCTAAGATAAATTCACGGTTAATAATGTTTTAATTGATAGTTTGCTAAACAACACGGGTAAAATTGAAAAGGCTTTATTGTATTTAAAGTTCGACGATTTTGATTTTGATGTAAATAAGAGAATTTTTCCTTATTTACTCTATTATAATGCTATTATAACATAAACATAGATTTTATATCATAGATCTAACTGGAGTGTATTTTGATACACTCTCAATATATTTATTTATATCAATAGTTGTTATACTTTGCTAAGATTTTTATCTTTTACAAGCTCTTTAAGTGGTACAATAAGATCAATAGGCACTACTCTCCTTTTATTAAAAATCATTACTACTTAGAGTATGGCATAAGGCATGAATTCCTTAGTTGTTGCTAACGATATAATTAGAGATGCTACATATTTCAGTAGATTTGGAGCTTGGAATATGTTGTTTTCCGCTTTATGTCGGTTAGTTATTATTTTTATTTCTTTTTCTAATTTGTCGAGATACTTTTGGAATAAGTCTATATTCATAGACTTATTAATAGAAAGACAATTATTTTTTGTAATATGTTCATTAAATATCTTGTACATAATGTCCCTAGTATAGGGTACAACATTCATTATGTTCTCTTTCTATATGGCCTTAGGTGCAAAGAGATTTTGCAAAAGTAATGAGCATTTCTTTGTATATGAGATAATAGTTTTGATTATATAGATTTATAAATGATTAGAGGATAAAGAAAAAAGGTTTGAGGCTAATTATATTAGCCTCTACTTTTTTTATGTTTTGTTATTTTTCTAAGATCAATGTTAAGTTTTCCATTAAGGTTATTCTTATGATATAATTACTTTCGTTCTGAAAAAGTTAATAAATTTGCCTTAAGGAGTGATCAATTTTTGAATAAAGAGTACAAAATTTTGGATAATGGGTTTTTAAAGCTTGTTGATTTCATGGGAGATGATAAGAGAATAGTTGAGTCCGCTAGGATTTCTTATCGTGGAGACAGCGTTAAAAGGAAAGATGAGGAACTGATTGATTACTTAATAAGAAATGGACACACAAGTCCACTAGAACAGGTGGTTTTTACATTTCATGTTAAAGCTCCAATATTTGTTGCAAGGCAATGGATGAGGCACAGAACCGCAAGGATTAATGAAGTTTCTGGATGCTACAGTTTGGCAAGAGAGGAATTTTATGTTCCTTTAGAAGAAGATTTAAAGTGCCAAATTTCTACTAATAGCCAATCTAAAAGAGAGTTTAATTCTTTGGAAAAAAGTTTATTTGAGAAAATAAAACATCATCAAAAACATTCTTATGAGCTTTATCAAGATATGGTCAATTCTAATGTTTCAAAAGAACTTGCAAGAATAGTTTTGCCTTTGAGTTTATATACCGAATGGTATTGGCAAATTGATTTAAATAATCTTTTCCATTTTATTAAATTGCGATTAGCTTTAGACGTTCCAAAAGAAATTAAAGAAAATTCACCAAAAGAAATGCGTGAATATGCTAAAGCATTAATAAACATAATAAAAGAAATTGTCCCCATTTCTTTTAACAGTTTTGAAAATCATTTCTTAAAAGGAAAGAGATTTTCTAGTAAAGAGATAATAGCAATTGTAAATGCTTTGGATTTAAATAAGCTCAATATGGATGCTAAAAAATTGGACTTATTGAAAGATAAATTAGGAATTGATTGATTTTTAAGTGTATATTGTTTTCATTTATTGAATAAAATTTAGAAAAATTTTGAATTTACAGTCAAAATGCTTGAACTTATCAATTTTTAGATCAAGTTTCCAGAAGGTTTTTTATATTCTATTATGATTATTTTCTTGTAATAAGAATTATTAATGGATAATATTGCTTATTACAGCAATATTATCGGTTTGGTTTAAAAAAAAGAATGTAATAAATCTCCAAAATTTTTCATTTAAAGTAATAAAAATTGAATATCTTAAAATTATATTTCTTTTTTGATTAAAGATAGGTTTTTCTATGGAGTACTATTTTCTACCGAACAGCATTTAAATCAAAAAAAACGGCATTCTCAATTTAATTTTTAGAAATTATCAATAATTCTTAATAAATCGTCCGCTTTTATTATGTATGTTGTATGAAAATAATTAGTATCGGTTTGAAGGAAAGTCATTTGTAAGTATCTGTATTCGTTAACGCTATTGATATAAATATCAGGATTGTCTTCTTTTTTGTTTTTGATTTTCTCTAATATCTTTAGCCCTGAAACTTCCTCCGTATTGAATTGAATTTTTCATTCTAGCTATATCCTCTTTTTTAATTTCCAGAAGTTTTTTGGTTTTTTCATTAAGGATAATTTTTCTGTCAACTTGTTTTTCTATTTTCAAGATAGTTTTGATATAAGGGGTTCCCTTATAGTATAAATTGATTTATCAATCGCTATTGACCCTACTTGTAAAGGCTTGGATTTCGTTTGAAAATTGAATATCTTTCCGAGGCTTATATTTTTTTGATATTCTTTATTTAATACGCTTAGTTGATTTTTTTGTTCAGATAAACCGCATGAAAAGAATAACAAAATAATAAGTGTTAATAATTTGTGCATTGTTGTTAAGCCTCCTTTTTAGCTTGCAAAAACTAATCCCCTCGAGGAGATTAGTTTTTGATACTTTTCTTCTAAAATCCTAATTTTTTAAGTTTTCGATTTTTATGGTTAAAGTTTGGAGTCAAAATATCTATACTAGTTAAAAATTAATA
>NZ_CP179506.1:0-10193 GCF_030438115.2 Borreliella japonica | reverse complement strand
AGTGGGAACTTAATAAAATTCTTTAGTAAGAGTTTCTCTGAGTCCCCACTTCTTTTTTTTTGAAAAAGTTTTTGTAAAAAATTTGGTAAAAAAAGTTTTTGCTATATAATTATTTATAACCATATAGGAGGTTGACGATTATGTCACACATAACAAATAATCAAGAAATACAAAATAACAAGATAAACAGAAAATCCAGAATAATACATGTTAAGCAACAAAGTTTTATTGGCTTCGAGGTATTTGAAGAAAAATCCACTCCAACTAAAGAAAAAAGTAAATTAAGCAAGATAGGTAAAAAATTACCAGGAATAAGCAGTAGAGAGTGTTTTAAATTTAACCGAAATCTTGATTTTAGCCTGCAGAGAAACAAACTTGATAAATACGGTGCTAGTGAAGTAGGAAATATTCTTATTGGTGGCGTAGGGCTAAAAGATTTAATGGTAAATAGAGTGCTTAAATATTTTGGTATGAGTATGCCTTTTGAAGAGAATTTGTATATGCTCAAGGGTAAAGAGTTAGAAAATTTAGGATTTAGAGAATTTATAAAGGTACACGGTGATAATATTGCGGTTTTGTATAAAAATAAATATGCCAATGGTGTTGATAAATATAATTATTTCAAAAAAATGGGAAATTCAAAAACTTTAGTGGGCTCAACAATTGACGGTTGGCTTATTAATAATAATGGTGATTTAGAACTTTTAGAGATTAAAAGTAGCGATTCTAATTATATGAGTAGCGCTATTGAAGAGTACAATAAAAATGGCAATTTCTTAAGTAACAAGTATTTTTTCAAATACTATGTACAAGCACAAATGCAGTTGGCATGTACTGGGCTTGAGAATTGCAATTTATTCTTTTTAATAGGTGCAACACCTATTAATTGCAAGATAAAAAGAAATGATTCTTTAATATCAAAAGTGCTTGAATTTGTTAATAACTGTGAATTGGAAATTATCAATTTAAGAAATAAAATTGGGAAAAATAATGCGGTCAATTTATTAATGTCACATAATGATGATAATCATACTTTTATAAATTTTATTGAAGAATTGGTAGTAAATAGTGATTTTTATCAATCTGGAGTTGAGTTTAATTGGATAAATGAATTTGTAGAGTATGTTGAGTGCGTTGACCTTGAGATTAAAACCAAGCAGTCTGCTATAAACCTTGAGTGTTCTCTTTTTGAAATTAAAAATTTAAAAGTAGAACTGAACAAAATTCAAAATGAAAACAGAAAAAAAGAAAAACCCATTAAAGAACTACTCAAAATTAAAATTGATGAAATCATGCGTAAATATCCACTAATTAATAATGTAAATTATAAATTTAGAGAATTTATGTTCAATTATGACCCTAATAAAAGGGCGATTTCAGATAGGGTAAAGAGCCTATTACCAACATGTGAAAAAGTATTCTTTTCTAAGAATATAGCGTTTTAAATAGTACCCGTGTCCCCGTTGAATAGGGACACGGAAAAAAATTGTTATAGCAAATACACGGAAAAAAATTGTTATAGCAAATAAGTTAATATAGATTATATATCAAAAATAAAGATATAAATCACCTAAGCTTAGATAGGTGATTTATAAGCCAATACTATTTTTTATGCACTCATACGCTTGAATTTTACTTGCAGAAGATAGTCCATAAATATTATCAATTTCATATGTTGAAGAATATTTCATAAGTTCTTTAATTTGAAAAGAATTGTAGCCGTTAGATTTTAAATTGAAAATAAACAAATTTCTACATAAATGGAGTGATTTATTTGCTCTAAAACCCCACTTTCTAAGTAACTTTTTGAATTTTTTAGCAATATGGTCAATGCTAATTTGATTATTTTTAAATCTATGTTTGGTTTTTTGAAAAAAATAAGTGCGGGTTGTATTAAGATTTTTTTCTTTAAAATAATCTTTATGCACTTTTTGAATAGCATTAAATTCTTTTGAATTTATAACAAATTCTCTAACACAAGTATTAATTCTTTTTTTTACCACATTTACTTTTATGTTGTATAAAGTTTTTCCGGTTTTGCTTAAAAAGGATGAAATATCTTGCATTTTTACTTTTTGCAGTTCTGCGCCCCTACACCCACTTATTAGCAGTAGATGTACAAACCATCCAGATATTGGGTCAATTTGTTTTAAGGTTTTTACACATTTTATAATTAATTGATTGGTTTTTGGATTTAAGTACAGTTTAGTAGAGATTTTAGAATTTTCTTGTTTATTTTCAGTCGATTTTTTTATCCGGGTTTTTAAGGTTTTATTTTTATCTATTATTTGTAGTATTTTTTGATAATCATCGTGAATCTTAAGTAACACTTCTGTAGTGTTTTTTTTAAAATCTAAATAATCGTTAATTTTCATTAATTAGCCCCACTTTTAAATCAAACAAAATTAAATATCAATTTATATTAATTTTACCCCAAATTTTATCAAGAATTACCAATATTAGTCAATTAAAACTTTTTTAATTGTATGCAAAATTTGGGCTAGAATAACTGTAGTAAGTGAAAAAACAATTTTTAAGCGTACATAAATGTATCTACATAAACGTTATTCTAAATATAACAAAAACTTTAAAATGAAAGAGAGAATACATTGTATTTATATATTCTTGACTCTATCTTTTATCCTAATAAAACAAAAATATTTTTGTGGATTTTACTACTAATTTTTTGTTAAAATATAATGTCTTTTGTTTTTTTGTATATCCTTATAAAAACTAATAAGACTAGTTGGTTATTAATTGGTTTTGTTAGTTTTTTTCAGTAATATGGCAAGTAAAAAAGAAAAAATAGATAAAAATAAAAATGTAACTTGTAAAGTTGTAACAATCATTATAAAAAGACTTTATTAATTTTGCTATTCTAAATTAGTAATTAAAAGATTTTGTTTTCATTTAATGGTTTTTGTTAATTTTTTAATATCTTTACGGGGTTAAATTTGCAGTATTATTTATTTAAATCAAATAAATATTGATGTATGCAAAATTGACTTTTTTCTATACGTTAACATTCAGTTAATAAAAATTAATCAAAATTACAATTTAAATTGTGCCAAAAACTAATGCGTTGTTATTAACTAATAGGCCCCACATTATGTGCAAAATTCGGGCTGTAGTATGGATATAATAAGCTTAAATGGCAATTTTAAGGATATCGCTCGGTTTATATACTATACTACGTCTAATATATATAAAAAACTCAAAAATTTGCCTTGTATGCCCTTTATAATCCGTTTTAAAGAAGATAATCTTTGTGATGGAGAATTCTAAAAAATTTCATTAGTATTACATTTGCAGTTTGTTAAAATGTAACAGTACAATGTAATAAAATTAGCTTTTTAAATCCTTGAAAAATTGTAATTTCATTGTTTCAAAAACAATGAAACTGTTTCTTGAAATTTTTTTTCTTTTGTATTTTAAAAAATACATGTTGTAATTATATATCTTTGCTTTACTTTTTAAAATTTGGAGAGAGTTCATGAAAAATAAAATATTTATTTTTTATGTTTTTGTTGTACTTATAAATTCTTGTAAAATGCATTTTGGAACAATAGACAAGCAAGCAACTGCTTGTAAAATTCATAAAAAGACAAAAAATGAGCTACTAATGTCTTGTATTCATAGATATGAGCGTCAAGGACTCATAATTCGCGATTTAAAAAATTAATGCTAGTTGTTCATACAAAATTTGAGGATTTTTTTAATGTCAAGTATTAACAAATATAATTTTAATAATAAAAAAAATCTTTTACAAAATAATATTTACAATAATATAGAAAATATAAAAAAAGAAATATCCGCTATAAAAGAAAATACCTCAAAAGACACTTCACTCCTAGGTAATAAAATTTTTAATTTAGAAACCCAAATGACTTACCTAGAAAACGACATAAATGACATTAAAAAAGAATTTTACAAAACTAAATCTTTTGTGCACGCAATGTTTCATGAATACTATCTAAAAAGTATCCTTATTTTTACAATAATTACGCCGTTTATTACGACTGTTTTTACTTGTGTTGTTTGGTGGATAATTACTAAGTTTAGCAAATAGTATATGTTATATTCTAAAAATTCCATGTCCATTTACCTAAAGGAGAAAGTGCTATAACTAGAATTGGAAATGATAGCAATGCTTATAAACCTTGTAAATACCCAATTTTCCTTAGAAAAATTACTAAACGATCTAAACAACATTGTTGAGCACCCAAATAGAAACATCACCTCAGTAAAAATATTGAAAAAATACCTTTACCTATTAGAAAAAAAAGTAAAAGTCATAACTAAACTTAGTACTAAGAATATAAATAGTGAATTTACAAGGCACTATAGACTGAATTTTTCTTTAGAAGAAACAAGTCTACGAATAAAAGACTATTTTTCAAAAAAATTAATTTCTAAACCCCCAAAAGCAATTATTTGAAAAGTACCTTGATTAACCAAAATTTTGAAAGATTATTATGAATAATAATGCGACTAGCGTGAGCTAAAAAATTAGAACTATTTGTATACAAAAAATATATACTTACCATAACTATGGTAAGTATATATTTTGAAAGATTATTATTATGAACTTTTATCAAAAAAATACAATACAAGTATAAATTTATGAGTTTGAACATAGTTAACTATACAACGCATACAAAAAATCCAATACCCCTTTTAAAGGCGTTGTTCACGACGCGTAAAACACAATAAAGACGATTTTTACCCTTAAAGAATTTTTAAAATTTCTTGTACTATTTTGGCCGAATTAATTGCAGCTAATTCGTAAAATTTATTATATTCAACCTCATTTTTTTCTTTATTTACTATGTCGCATATGGACCTAATAACTATAAAAGGCACATTAAATGTGTGAGCAACATGAGCTATTGCCGCTCCCTCCATTTCAACGGCCGCAACATCGTTAAAGTTTTTTATAATTTTAATTGCGTAAACCGGGTCAATAAACTGGTCGCCCGTTAATATCAGGCCCTTATACGCCTTTAAACCCTCAAGTTTTGATTTAATCACTTTTGTGGCTTTATTAAGCAAGTTTATGTCGGCACTAAATTTTTGTGGATAGTCCATAATTTGGCCAATTTTGTGGCCAAACTTCGTTAAATCAACATCATGATATGCAATTTCTGAAGATATTACTATGTCGCCTATTTTAATATCTTTATACTTGTCACTAACAATACCTCCAGCAACTCCACAATTGATTATATGGCTTATTTTGTATTGTGATAAAATGTAGCTAGTCCATAAGCCCGCATTAACTTTCCCAACTCCACAATCAATAGCTATAACATTTTTGTTAGATAAATTGCCCTTTACAATCTTTTTTCTAAGGCCGTAGCCTTTAAGCTCTATTTCCTTTTTATTGGAAATGAGCTTTTTTATTTGTTCGAGTTCGTAGTCCATAGCGTTTACTATCAAAACATTACTGTTTTTAGAAAAAGCAATATGGCTATTTAAAATAACAAACAAAAAAACAAAAATTTTTAACAAAAATTTTTCCATAGAATTGGACTCCTTTATGGTAAAAATGATATCTATAATGTTATTATATACACCTTATAAGGAAAAAAAGGGGATTTACAAAAATAGGTTTTAGGAAAAAGGCAACACCTTTTATACAATTAAAATTGTGTTATTAGGGGGATAAACACGAAGTGATTGATGTAAAAAAGATTAAAGTTACTAGAAACTAGCGTAGAAAAAAATGTAAATCTGGTGCTAAATGCCGTAAACAAAAAAGAATTTTACAAAACTAAAGCGCTTATAAATACAATATTTCAAGAATACTATATAAAAAGTATTCTTGTTTTGATAACAGTACCACCCTTTATCACCACTATTTTTATTAGTATTATTTCGTGGATAATTGCTAAGTTTAGCAATTAGTACAGAAATTTATGAATCCAGGCCACTTAGTAATTTTCCCTTTTTAGACAACGCTAAAATCAATAATTCTAATATTAATTGCACTATATAAAATAATTTACAAAAATGGGTTTTGGTGAAAAGATAATATATTTTTATTCATAATACAATTATGTTATTAGGGGCTAAAGCGTAAAATAGTGGATATAAAAAAAAATTTAAAGTTGCTAAAAGATAGTGTAGAAAATAATCTAAAGCTTGCGCTAGATACTGTAAATTACAAAACAGAAACTTTAGAAAATAATCTTAACAAAAAGACAGATAATTTAATTATTAATTCAAATTTAAGAATGGACAATATAGAAAAAAATTATAACTACAAAATAGAAACTTTAGAAAAAAGTTTTAACAAAAAAATAGATAGTTTAATTTCCAAGATAGAAACTTCAGAAAAAAATTTACATAAAAAAATAGATAATTTAAATATTAGGATAGATGATTTGGAAAAGAATTTAAATAAAAAATAGATAGTGTGAACTATTATTTCTATAATCTTTGATTTAGATATATAATAGTCCACTAATTAGTTAATAGTTCACTAATTAGTCAATATTTCCCTCAATAAGGGGAAATATTGACATTAATCTAAATAATTACAATGAAAATATATAATCAAATTGTCTTTCTTCTTTTAACATACAAAAAAATTTTAATACGCTTGTATTATAAGCGTATTTCTTATCAGAAATAAATTTTTCAAACTTATTTAGATCGTCTAATCTATTAGTTTTTTGGAAATAGTCTTTTAAAATTTTTGTCCAATATTCTATGCTTTTAAGCTTAGAATTTTTTTCAAGAATATTATCTAAAAGATTGCTATTATCAACACATAACGCCCTTATTAGGGCATTTATATTACTTTTTTCTATATCTTCACTTACCCAATTTCTTAAGTTAAGTAGTGCGTTTCTAAAAATTTCATAACAATAAAACTTTCCAATTTTTAACTTTTTGTTAAAGTTTTTTATTTGATTTTGGTTTTGATTTATGTCTTTTTTTTGTTCTTGATTAACACTAACTTGTTTGCTAGGCATATTAGAATTTTCGTTTTCATAATTATTGTTATTAGAGTCTGCATCAGTATCCACTTCACTTCTTATGTTAAGATATGCTACTAAGGCGTATCTTTTGAAATAAGTAATTGATGAGCCCACAAGTTGTGGCGTTGTATTAACATTTCTAGAACTATTTTCATTATGCCATTTTAAATTTTCTGTAAGTATTGGTGTATCAAATGAGTCTTTATACCCAGTATTTGTACTATAAAATGTAGTTCTAACAATATGAACTCTACCATACGGATCGTGTGTAAAAGTTGGAAATTGCTTAAAATCAAGTTGTAAATTGTGCTTTTCAATAACGTTATAAATTTCTTCTACTATATCATTGAAATTCTGATATTTATAGCCATATCCTTTAAGATTTTTCTCAATCCCTGCTAAGTTCATTCTTAGGGTTTTCATATCGCTTATAAAGCTAATTTCTGCTTGTATATTATTTTGGATATTTTGATTATTTGTTATGTGTGACATAATCGTCAACCTCCTATATGGTTATAAATAATTATATAGCAAAAACTTTTTTTTACCAAATTTTTTACAAAAACTTTTTCAAAAAATTAGGGTTTAGCTATATTCTCTTATCAAAAGAACTAAGCTAAACCCTTATCATTATTTTTTGTAAATTCCATATAGGTAGTTAAACCGAAAAGTTACACTACATCATTTGTAGTTTAGCTTAACTTAAGCTTAAAATCAATTTTTTTTACTAAATAGTAAAAAGTGTATTGAATTAATGATATTAATAATTAAAATTTAATATGTTTTAGGAAAGTGTTTACTTTTAAATAAAAATTATGCATTATAATATTAAACATATATTGCCATATAGGAGAAAAAGTGTGACAAAAGTTATAACCCATAAGAAAAGTCCAAATTGCTACAACAAACACCAATACAAATTAATAGTTCTTATCTCAACACTAGAATATGTAAACAAAAAACATCCAAAATATACCCAAAGCAACATACTCTATTACTTTAATGAAAATCTAAAACGAAATGGTCTGGCGCCCGTTAAACTAAAAACACTGCAAAATTATCTTTATGAATTAGAAAAACAATTTAAAGTTACAACCAATTATCACAAACACTTAGGGGTGAATTTTGGGACTGAAATATACTATCAACTTAATTTTTCTAAAAAAGAGTGTCATACAAAGATAAATAAATACTTTCAAGAAAAAAAAGATTTAAGATACCAGAAAAGGGTTGAAATAGGCCTTAAAGAGAAATTTACTAAAAATGGGAGTGTAGATATTGGGGAGTGTTTAAGTAATAAAAATAATAATATAAAAGAAGAAGAAAAAAAGAGAGACAATCCAATAAAAAAATTTCAAATAATAAAGTACTTCAATAAATGTAACTTTTTATCTAAAAAATTTCTCTTTCTTTTATTGAATTTAAATATTGAGAAAGATAAATTGATTAAAATATTTAAAGCCATAAAAAGATATGAAATTGAACTAACAAAAAATAAGAAGATTTTTTCAAATAAACCTTGTTTTAAAGAGAAGCAAAACAAATTAAAAGAAATTTTAGAAGATAACCAAAAAGAATTTGAAAAAAAAGGATATAATCCAAAACAACTGGAAACAGAATTTAAAAAAGTATATGAAAATTACAAATTAAAACCCCATTTTATTATTGAATATCAAAAATACAACGATTTAAACAAAATAAAACGCAAATTAGAAAAATCAATTGAATTGAAAAAAGAAAATCCACAAAAAAATTATGAGAATTTGAAGATAAACACTTTCAATATCCTCATTGAGCGACTAAAAGAAAAGGCAAATATTGAATTTCTAAAGCCAATTGTAAAAACTTATCTGAATAACAAAAATAAAATAGAATACAAAAAAGCATTTGGCACATATTATTATGAACTATTAGAAATAATAGAAATTGAAAACAATTCTTTAAAGTTAAAAGAATTTAGCAAAAAGGTTGTGTAAAGATTAAACATGGAAACCGCAGTTGAACCTACAAAAAAAGGTAAATGCAAAGTTGAGTGCAAAAATAAAGAACGGTTTATTTTGATTCAAAAAGAAAATGGTAAAGCAATGTACCATACAAAAATAATGATGTGGGAAAAAATACCCAGAACAAGGGCCACTTACAAAATGGATAATAAAAAACCTAAAATAATAACAATTGTGTCAATTAATGACATTCTTGATAAAATTTTTTATATGTATGTAAAATTTATTTTTATAAAAACTTTCTAGAAATAAAGGGGATTTTTTATGGCAATAAAATTCAAAAAAAAAATAAAAGTTGTAACAAAAAAAATAAATAATAGTGTTGAACAAAATTCAATTATTGATGAAAGTAAAATTTCTTATTACAAAACACTAAAGGAAAAGTTAAAAGCCAATTTCAAAAAAGAAATAGTCCATAAAGTGGAGAATATTAGAATTTTAAAAGAAATCAAAGATAATAAATACTATAAATTAGATGGATATAGAAGTTTTGATGCTTTTACAAAAGAATTTTATGTCGCAAAAAGTCAAGCATATAAGTATTTAAAATTAGCAGCAGCACTGCAAGACGGTGTTCTTAATGAGAATTATGTAATAGAAAATGGTATTCATAATTCTTTTAATTATATAAAAGATAAAGAAAGTCCATTGTTAAAAAAATCTAAGCAAAACCCAGTAAAACCTTTAAGGCTGCAACTTAAAACTCAAGAAATTTATGATTTTTACAAAAGCAATTCTAAATTTACTAATTTTATGATGAACGAAATTTTTGAAAATCAAAAAGATTTAATTCATAAGCTTATGAAGAAGTATGCCGAACTAAAAATATAATTCTAGATCAACGCAAGTTAGCTATTATGCAACATATGTAATATATTTAGATCGAATAAAGGTTATTAATAGGCTCTCTTATAATTTTTATATTTTATTTCATATATATCCTAATTTAGAGTGATATCACTCTAAATTAGGGCTTAAACCCCCTATAGATTAAAATGAATTTATACGAATTTGTTTTGTAAAAATTTTTTTGCTTAATATTTTTCTAAATTCAAAAGTTTTTGTAAATTACATAGATTGTGGTGTTGTATAAAAAAAAATTGATTTTAAGTATAAGTTAAGCTACACTACAAATAGTGTAGTGTAGCTTTTGTAGTTTACCTACCTATAAATTTGATAATTTGCAAAAAAAGAATAATAGAAT
>NZ_CP124062.1:0-907874 GCF_030438115.2 Borreliella japonica | reverse complement strand
ATATAATTTTTAATTAGTATAGATATTTTTGATTCAAAAAAAGATTAACCCTAATAACCTAAACCCCTGGTTCAAAACTAGTAGTAAAAGTGATTTTAATCATTTCATTGATGTAACAGGTTATAGAGAATATGTAAAAGTAGACGATTTATTAAAAATAATTGATAGCTTATAAAAATTAAAACAAAAAATTAGAAATATAGTAATAATATCATAATTTCTAAAAAATTGTCTATCAATTTGCAATTATTTTTTTGATTATTTACATTTTTTATTTTATTGAATAATATCTCATTTATTAATGTTCATAAAGTATATAGTATATAAATTTATACTTAGCACTCTTATTTTAATTACAAATTCAAATAAATATTAGCTATAATAACTAATATGGAAATAAAAAATTCAATAATAAATAATGGCAAAACAAACTTAAACCAAGTACCATAACTCAATTTAGATATTCCTAATATAGCCATTACAACTCCACTTGTGGGTGTTATTAAATTAACAAGTCCAGACGAAGTTTGCATAGCAATAACAACCGAAGATCTCGGCATTGACAAAAAATCAGCAAGTGGAGCCATTATTGGCATAGTTAAACTAGCATGACCCGACGAAGATGGAACAACAAATCCTATAAATATTTGAATAATCTCATTCAAAATGATAAAAAAAGGTCTCGGAAGATTATATAAAAAATTAATGGCAGCATTTAATATCGTAGCTATAATCAAACCATCATCACATACTATCATAACACCTCTGGCAAGCCCGATAACAAGAGCTGCTGTTACCAGACTTTCAGAACCCTTCACAAATGCATCCCACATTTCAGATTCACCCAATCTACAAATAAAAGCTGATATAATAGCAACCCCAAGATATAACATTGTCATTTCTTGCATCCACCAACCAAGATGGACAATACTAAATATCAAAACCAATATCATAAACCCAAATAAAAATAAAACTAATTTATGAGAAAAAGTAAATTCAACAACATTCTGAGCATTGTCTCTAGAAAGTTCATTTTTTTTAACAAAATATTGATAATGTTCATTTCTTTGAGAATATACAAGTGATTTTGAGGGATCTTTTTTAATTTTAGATGCATAAGCACAAACATAAATTATAGCAACTGATACTGATACTAGATAAAGAACAATTCTAAAATAAAATCCATCCCGTAAGTCAATAGAAGCTATTGCAGATGCAATTCCTGTAGAAAATGGATTTACAGTAGAAGCCATAGTGCCCACTCCGGCTCCCAAAGCAATAATAGCTGTTCCAACAAGAGCATCATAACCCAAAGCCATTATTAAAGGAATCATAACAAAATAAAAAGGAAGGGTCTCTTCGCTCATTCCAGTTACAGTTCCACCAATTGAAAAAATAAACATCAACAAAGGAATAAGTAATTTATCTTTATGCCCCAACTTCTTAATTAAACAATAAATTCCCGCATCTATTGCTCCTGTTTTCATAATAATCCCATAAGCACCCCCAACAATTAAAACAAAAATAATAATTTCAGCTGCATGTTCCATACCTTTTGACATTGCAGTTAAAATCGTCATAATAGGATGAAAAAATCCTCTGGGACCTCGATCTACAGATTGATAAGTTCCAGCAACGATTATCTCCCTTTTAGGTCCATCACCTATTTGTCTAAATTCTTTATCAAACTTGCCAGCAGGAATTACATATGTTAAGATAGTAACAAATACAATTAAAGAAAATATTATTGTAAAACTACTTGGCATTTTGATCATAATGCTCCTCCTAAATAATTTCATGTAGATAAGATATTGCTATCCCAAAGTCGCTACCATAACAGCTTTAATAGTATGCACTCTATTTTCGGCAACATCAAAAACAACTGAATTTTTACTTTCAAAAATTTCTTCTGTAACTTCAATTCCATTAAGCCCATATTTATCAAAAATATCCTTACCGACCACAGTGCTTAAGTTATGAAAAGCAGGCAGACAATGCATAAATATTGCATCAGATTTTGCCATACGCATTATCTCTTTATTGACTTGATAAAGCTTTAAAAGATTTATTCTATCCTCCCAATTACTCTCGCCCATAGATACCCACACATCCGTATACACAACATCAGCACATTTTAAAGCTTCTTCTTTAGAGTCTGTAATTGTAATTTCACCTCCACTCTTTAAGGCCAAAGCCCTTACCTTAAGCATCAAATCGGAATCTGGAAAAAGCTCTTTGGGAGCAAAAATTCTAAAATCAAGTCCCATAATCGCACAGCCTTTCAACAAAGAATTGGCAATATTCCCTCTACCATCGCCACAAAATACCATTTTAATCCCCTTTAAACTTCCTTTATGCTCTTCTATTGTCATTAAATCGGCTAGTATTTGAGTTGGGTGAGAAATATCTGTCAATCCATTGTAAACAGGAATATTAGAATAATTTGCCAAACATTCAACGGTCTGTTGAGAAAACCCTCTAAATCCAATAGCATCATACATGCGTCCTAAAACTCTAGCGGTATCTATCATAGACTCTTTTACACCTATTTGATTACCTTTGGGTCCTAAATACGTAATATTTGCACCTTGATCATACGCTGCAATCTCAAAAGCACATCTCGTTCTTGTTGAATCTTTCTCAAAAATTATAACTATATTTTTACCTTTAAGTTTTTGCACTTCAATTCCTGCATATTTTGATCTTTTTAAATCGATAGATAAATCAAGTAAATATCGAATATCTTTGCTTGTAAAATCTAAAAGATTTAAAAAGCTCCTATTTCGTAAATTATACATAATAACCTCTGACCTTTACAATTGGTTTTAAAAACACATTTACTTAACTTGTTTTGAATCAAATACTAAATATCCTCTCTTATTAAAGGCATAGACATACATCTTGGACCACCACGACCTCTTGAAAGCTCACTAGAAGGAATTCTGTGAACCTTAATACCATTTTCTTCAAACAACTTATTAGTCACGTGATTTCTAGAATAAGCAATTATTTCTCCTGGAGCTATAGCTAAAATATTAACACCATCATTCCATTGTTCTCTTGCAGCATGTATTAAATCTCCACCTGCACATTTTATTATGTCAATCTTTCTACCGAGATAAAAACTCAAAACATCTTTAAGTCTGGCTTTTTCTTTTTTAATATGAATTTTACTAGAACTTGAATTATAAGTTAAAGCATAAATTGAGAAATACATATCATCACTCATAAAACTTATAAAAACACTATGATCAATTTGCGTAAAAACTGTATCCAAATGCATATAAGCCCTATTTTTTGGAATTTTAAAAGCCAGAATTGTGCTAAATGAAGTTTTATTTTTAAAAAGACTAATAGCTAATTTTTCTACAGACTCCGCTTCTGTTCTTTCAGAAATTCCAATAACCAAAAGATTTTTACTTAAAACAAGCTCATCTCCACCTTCCAAAGAAGTCTCTTCCCATCTATTAAACCAAATTGGAACATTTTCTTTGTAAGTAGGGTGGTATTTAAAAATATACTCTGCAAATATCGTTTCTCTATGTCTAACCTTAGTAGACATTTTATTTATTGTAATTCCATTGCCAATACTAGCAAAAGGATCCCTGGTAAATAAAACGTTGGGCATAGGATCAATAATAAAAAGAATTGCACTATTAACCAAATCATCAAGGGATGTATAATTTTTAAGCTCCTCTCTTGCAACGCCCGAAATCATTTTAGAGACCATATTATCAATAGTCAAATTAGAAAAATAATCTTTTAAAATAGAAATTGAGTCATCTGTTTTTATTTCTGCCTCAAAAATAAATTGGGATATAAATTTATTTTTGAGCGCTACAGAAGAAGCAAGAACCTCGCTAACGAGATCTTCAACATATTCGACTTCAACTGAGTTATTTTTTAAAGTACTTACAAAAACTTCATGCTCTTGTCTTGCAACTTCAAGATAAGGAATATCATCAAATAAAAAATTTTTCATAATCAAAGGTGTCAGATTTTCTAATTCTTCTCCTGGCCTATGAAGCAAAACTTTTTTCAAACGCCCTATTTCTGAAAATATATTTATTGGATTTAAATATCCCTCCATCGATTTCCCCTTTATAAAAATTGCCATATATTGAAATATTATAGTTTAAATTTAAAAATATCAATTATTTATTAATATTTTTAAAAAATATTATAGGTATAAAAAAATTACTAAAAACAAAAAAAGAAATTCTAAAACAAAACTTTAAATCAAAACATTAACAAGAATTATGCTAAAATACTATCATGAAGAAAATTAATAGATTAATATTAATATTAACTATGCATATCTTATTATTCTCTTGCTCCTTAATTATGGATAACGAGTCAAAAAATCTAAACAAATCAGAAATCATATTAACACAAAAAACACCACTAGAAAGCTCTTTGATAAGGAATCCTTCCGGCACAGAATATCGAATACCAATATCCAACATTCAAGAAATTTTAAACAATAACGATAATTCTTTCTTAATAAAACAAACAGCAGCAAAAATAAAAATAAGTCCACAGAAACTAGAAGAAATAAAAAACTATTTAAATGCTTATAAAAATTATTTAAATAATGAAACAGAATGGATAAAGTTTATAGATCAAAGCAGCGTAAATGGCAATCTAACAATCAAAATTGATACTGCTTTTGAAAAAAAAACAAATTTTGATCATACAAATTCAAATAATGAAAAATTGACAGCATTAATCGAATTACAAATGCACCTAGAAAAAGAAATTCTAAATTTAATTGAGCAAACATTCAATGATAAAAATTTAGGATACATACAATTAAGCCATATCAATTCATTCTTTCCCCAAGAAAATACAAACTCAATAACAAAAGAAATAATAGATGGGGAAGAATATGTTGCACCTCATATAATAGCAAATCAATTGTTAAAAATAAAAGATAAAAAATATTTTAAACAATTTATGTACTTTTTAAAAGTTGAAAACAACACAATAGAAACAATAATTGAAAAACAAAAAATTGCAGATCTTCACAATGAATTGTATTATTCGAAACAAACAACACCTACTAGTAGAAGGAAAAAAAGATCAACTGTTGATCCCGATAACAGTAATCAATATGATCTAATACCAAAAATAATAGATCCAAATACAGGCATTGAAATAACCCCTGAAAAATTAAGATCTCTTTTATCAAATGGTGACATAATACTAATAAAACCAAAAATAGATTGGACAGAGTTTTTTTATTTTTGGCAACATGTAGGAATATTTGATGAAGAAAAATATGAAGCTACTAAAAAAAATGCATTCAATGGAAACGATAGTTTTGATATAAAATCAATAATTACAAGCAATCAAATCAAATTCGATACAGCATCTACTCAAGGCTCAGGATATGAGAAACTTTCAACATATGTACAATCAAGAATATTAAAAATATTCTCACCAATAACAGACACAAGAACAATCCAAAAAGCTATTAATTTTGGAAGAAGTAGATATATTGACAATAACTTTGGATACATGATTCCATTAATATCCTCTAATTTATGGACAGATTCATTTAATCTTGAAGAAATTCATAACAAAACCTATTGCTCTTTAGTAGTTGATAGAATATATAAAATAGCGGGGCTTAATGTATCAAGAAATTATGAAATTTCAGGAATAATTACTCCTGGAGAAATAAATGCAGCAGCTTACAATTTTTACATGTCTTATACGATTACAGGAATACTCCCAAGCGTGCTCCCAAAAAGGCTCATTAAACCTAGCTTAAAAGAAAAATTCATTGGTTACAACAAAGAAATAATAGATACAATGGAAATAAAAAAATCGCAAGAAAAAATTTTTGGAAGAGCTTGCAATATAACAAACCTTTGGTGTTCAGGAAGTTAATACTACCATATGGACAAATATTATGCATGCATTTTAATCAATAGCAATGAAAAAATCATTTTCAAATCCTGGGAAGAATGCAAAATTGCTATTAAAGGAAAAAATAATAAAATAAAAAGTTTTAAAACAATAGAACAAGCTCAAAATTGGCTATTGGACAATGGGGATAAAAAAAATTATCATCATCCGATTGGAATATATTTTGATTCTGGAACAGGAAGAGGAAAAGGTGTGGAAATTAGAGTTGTAAACGAAAAAAGGATTTCGGTATTGAATAAAATTCTAGATAAATCCTTGATTAATGAATATGGAAATCATTATGTCAAAAATTTTCAAGGGATTAGCAATAATTTCGGAGAATTACTTGCCCTATATACAGCACTCAAAATAGCATTAAAAGAAAATATAAAAAACATATTTGGCGACAGTAAATTAATAATTGACTATTGGTCAAAAGGAATTTATAATAGCGAAAAACTAAAAGAAATTACTATCAACTTAATCAAAAAGACGGTTGAACTAAGGAAAAAATTTGAAGAACAAGGTGGAAAAATTTCTTTTATTCCAGGAAATGAAAATATTGCAGATCTTGGTTTTCACAAAACTAGATAAAAATATTGCCAAAAAATACATAAAAACAATATTTTTGATCTCAATGGTTTATTTTTATTGCTGTACAACAATAAAAATAAACCATGATTATAAAACTAATTTTAAAGTTTTAGAATCTCACTCTAAATACATTGACATAGATGTAATTAAAGCGACAAATGAATATATTTATATTCAAATTACAAACAATAGTTTAGACATAGTAAAAATAAATTGGCAAAACACTAGTCTTAACAACGATAAAATTGTCTTTAAAAAAGAAGATCTTACAATAAACAATGAAGCAAAGTATAAAAGTAAATATAGAGAGTTTTTTATTGGTCCTAAAACTTCATTTAAATTTAAAGCATATCCACTGAAAATTTATCCTAAAAACAAAAATAGCAATGCCTTAAGCTTGACTATTAAATATCCGTCCATTTTTAAACTCAATATAACAAAAGCAGAAATTGAGACAAAAAAAACAATAAATATTTTAATAACAAGAACTATTAAAATCAATGCTACTAATACATGAAAACCATTATTATTTTTTTGTTTTTCTATTAATGATAAGCTCATAATTTGTATCTTTGTTGTTTTCAAATGACGCTTTTACGGGAGCAAAAAAATTCCAAGAGATATAAATTGTAAAGTTATTTCTCCAAATGGGAGAATAAATCCCGTTAGATCCTCTTATCAAATCGGGCTCTAAATTATATTCGCCAACAAATTTCCAATCATAAAAATTGAATTTAAAGCCAGATGAAAATTTTTTAATTTTAAAAAGTGAATTTTTTCTATCTTGAAGATTAAAGAAATTGAAAGATTTCAAAAAATCAGTGAAAATATTGACGGTCTCAAGGCCAATTTGATCCATATATCCTTTGAAGTATCTAAAAGTCTTAGTATTGACAGAAAAAGTAGAAAAGTAAATTTCTAAAAATTCTGTATATTTAAATTTAAAAGTCAATGCAGAACGAAGTTCATTATCTGTAAATTTCTGCAAATTTATTTTCCAGCCGGCATCTATCCCTAAAGTAAAAGAAAGTTTATTATCAAACAAATTTAAAACATTCAATTCCTTTTTATAACTAGAATCTAAAGAATATGGAACAAGTTCAGTTGTAATGCCAACCTTGGAAAAATCTCCTTTTAAAGGATCATAATTATATTTAAAGTCATCTTTCATTGCAAACAAAACCTGAAAATCAAAAACATTAAGCTTAAACGAAAGTTCAGAAACTCTATTTATCAAAGGATCATAAGCGGCTAAAAAACTAAATTTAAAATAATTTAAATATCTTGGCTCAATTTTATAATACAAAGCAGGAGACATTTCTAAATTTTTATAAGGTGATGTTGGCTTTTGAGGCTCCAAAGGATTCAATACGGGCTGAACAACAGAAATTCCAGGATTTTTTATAGCATCTTCTTTAAACTTTTTATAATATTTAATTCCAATCCCAGCCTCTTGCAACAAATAAGGGAAATCTAAAGAAAGTTTAAATTCAGAAGAAGCATTAATATCTTCAAAACTATTTTTTAATTCACCTGAAAGCTCAGCACTAAAATAATTATAATCATAAATTAAAGAAGCTGTTAATAATTGATAAAAAGTTTCAGGATCAGATAAAAAAATACTACTATTCTTATTAACTAAAGATTTTGCATCAGTATCATATTTTCTATTAAATGAATACAAAGTAGACTTATTCTCAAACTTTAAAATACTTCTGGAAAATAAGGGATACCTAATAAAAGGAAGCATGTTTATATTTATTTGATTAATAACAGAATGCTCACTTTTTTTATCTTTATCTTCAATCTTAAAATCTTTATTTAAAGGATTATACTCAATAGTATTAAGATATAATAAATTCTCCAAAGTAATTAAACGATTATAAAAATCAGCATGAATTTTTATATCCGTTTTATTTTTTATATCGAATAAATAATTTTTTATTTCATAATTAAAGTCCTTTGGACTTGTAATACCATAATTATTGAAAAAAACATTATTTCTTAAATAAGGATTAATGCCAAACCTAACAAAAAAAGAATCAAATTGATCAACATTTTTTAAAGTAATTGGTTCTGAAGATATATATAAATTTTCATTTAAATCTTTTATTTTTTCTGTCTTTTCTCCCTTCACACTCTTTTTATCATTATCTTTATCTTCTAAATTTTTAATTTCTGGGCGCATTATCATTTCTTTAGTGTTAGTATCAGCTGAAAATGTCCACTGATTATTGTAAAGGTCTTTTTGAAAATTTAAATCAATATATGGAACATAAATTCTCTCCAAATAAAACCATTTTCTTGTAGGATCATTAATCTCTTTTGGCTTTTCTAAAGGAGATTTAACATAAAGATTCTCATAACCAGACAATTTAAAACTTAAGCCCAAATTATTTAATTTGTAATCTAAAATTGAATTATCACCAAATGTTCGGTTATAAAAAGAAGACAAATTCCAATCAAAACTATTAATACTAGTTTGCTCTTTAACCGAATCTCGATCTAAATTTAAAAGAGAAAAAAATGTAGCACTCTCTATTCTATCTCTAAAATCAATATTAACATATGGATCAGAATAGTGCTCTAAGATAACCGAAAAAAGTGCGTCGCTTAAAAGAAATTCTGTTTTAAATTTAAGTAAATATCTAAAAGGAACTTCAAGCCCAAATATATCTCCTTTGTTAAGATTAGAAAAACCAAAAAGAGATTGTTTTAAAGTTCTATTATTAAAAGGATAATATCCTCCATCGTAATTATAAACATTTCTAGTAAAACCTAATCCAAAATTTCCTTCCAAAGTTTTAAAATGCCCCAAAGTATTGCTCAAATCAAAATCTATTCCAGAATAAAATCCTAAATTAGCATAAATATCAAAAATTAACTTAACATAATCTTTATTCTGACTAGATGCTGAATTTTCTGCGAAAAAATAAGTTAAATATCCGTTTCTTATGTAAGGTTTTTTATCTGAATTATAAACAGAATTAAAATCAAAATCCAAAAAGGAAGAATCTTCGCTTGAGGATTTATTACCAAAAAGATAAATAGTATTAAAAACAGAAAAACCTTTTCGTGGATCCAAACCTAAAGATGGATTAAAAAATAAACTATCTCCCGGTCTGAAAAAAAAAGGAATATAGAATATTGGAACTCTTCCCATGTAAAATACAGCATTTAAAAACCCAAAATCTCCTGAAGGCAATACCCATATTTTAGAAGCCCTTATAGAATAGTAAGGCTCTGGAATTTTACTAGTTGTTACAAAAGCTTGTTCAAAAATAGTAACATCATTATCTATCTTTTTTAAAACCTTACCTCCAAACGAAAGAATATGATCTATTTGATTTTTTTGCATTTTTTTCTGAAGAATACCATCTTTTAATAGAAAATTTTGAGAATCAAAATCAACAAGAAATTCATTACCATAAAAATAAAGCTTTTCATTGGTATCCATATCAAGAACATATTCGACATTTCCAATAGCATAAAGTTTTTTAGAATTCCTATTAAGGACTATTCTGTCACCTTTAATATTATGTTTCTTATTCTCCTTGATATCTTCAACCAAGATATCAACTCTTCCTTCAAAAACAATACTCTCATCCTTAGTAAGTCCATAAGTAAAATTTTCAAGATTGTCTGTAGCTTCAATTATTATTTTATATCTATCAGATCCAGCAAGTCCTTTTCCTTTCACAAAAAGTTCTGGATCTATTCCAAACTTTTTTAAAAGCAATTCTCGTATTTTCAAAACATCTGTTTCTTTTAGGCCTTCTTGTAAGGCCCATTTTTTCAAATCTTCATCGGTTGAAAGCTCAAGTTCTCTTAAATAAGATTTTTGACTTAAAGTTAAGTCATCTCTTTTTTTAGAATTTTCATCATTATTTGCAGTCTGAGCAAAAATTACATTAGAAAATGCTAAAAAAATTAAAAATCTTACAAAAGATTTTTTAAAAACATTCCTGTATAGGAATTCTCGCATTTTGCAACCTCTTCGGGAATACCAGAAACAACGATATTCCCCCCTGCCAATCCACCATCGGGACCCAAATCTATTATATAATCTGCTTGTTTGATTACATCCAAATTATGCTCTATGAGCACAACTGTATTGCCATTAGAAACTAACCGCTGCAAAACCTCTAACAATTTCTTTATATCATCAAAATGCAATCCGGTTGTTGGTTCATCAATAATATAAAAGGTTTTACCTGTGCTCTTTTTACTTAACTCAAAAGCTAACTTAATGCGTTGAGCTTCGCCCCCTGATAAAGTTGTCGCGGATTGTCCTAATTTAATATATTCAAGCCCAACTTCAATTAAAAATTTTAAATAATGATTAATTTTTGGGATATTCTCAAAAAATTTTCTAGCTTCAAATACACTCATCTCTAAAACATCGTGTATATTTTTCCCCTTATACCTAATTTCTAAGGTTTCTTCATTAAATTTCTTACCCTTGCATAAATCACAAGGGACAAAAACATCTGGTAAAAAATGCATCTGAATACTAAGATATCCATCTCCTTGGCATTTCTCACACCTTCCACCTTTAACGTTAAAAGAAAATCTACCAGCTTTAAACCCCCTTGATTTTGCATCTGGAAGCTTAGCAAAAAGCTCTCTGATTTCTGTAAAGAATCCAACATAAGTTGCTGGGTTTGACCTTGAAGTTCTACCTATTGGTTTTTGATTTATCTGAATAATTTTATCGATTCTTTCATGCCCAACAATGTCTTTAAAACCATCGCAATACTTTTCATTAAACTTTAATCTGCTATCAAGAGCCGGATACAACACTTCGTTAAGTAAAGTGCTTTTTCCACTACCAGAAACACCTGTTATTACAGTAAAAACTCCTAAAGGAATGCTTACGTCTATATTTTTAAGATTGTTTTTATTAGAACCTAAAAGCAAAATTTCTCCCTTATCTGTCTTTCTTCTAGAACTTGGAACATCTATTTTTAACTTGCCACTCAAATATTGACCAGTTAAGCTATTTTTATTATTTAAAATATCAATTAAGGCCCCCTTTGCAACTATTTCCCCTCCAAGAATTCCAGCACCAGGGCCCATATCAATAATATAGTCTGCAGTACGCAAAGTTTGCTCATCATGCTCAACAACAATTACCGTATTGCCAAGATTTTTAAGATTAACAAGAGTGGAAATTAATTTTTCGTTATCTCTTTGATGAAGGCCAATACTTGGCTCATCAAGAACATAAATAACGCCCGAAAGTGCTGACCCTATTTGAGTAGCAAGCCTAATGCGCTGAGCCTCGCCACCAGATAAACTGCCCGATATTCTATTTAAATACAAATAAGAAAGACCAACATCAATTAAAAATTTAAGCCTATTTTTAATTTCTTTTAAAATTTCTTTAGATATTTTTTCATCCACAACATCAAGCTGCAAGTTTTCAAAAAACACATAAGAATCAAATACAGATAAATTACTAAGATCTTGAATGTCTCTCCCATTGATTTTCACAGCTAAAGCTCCAACACTTAACCGCTTTCCCTTGCATGAATTACAGACTTTTTTAGACATCAAATTTTCATAAAAAATTTTAGTACTCTCTGATTCTGTTGTAAGATATCGTCTTTTTAAAAGAGGCAAAAGTCCTTCAAACTTTTTAGAATAATGAAATCCTCCATCTACTTCCTTTGCTTCCATTTCTTTGGATTGGTAAATAAAATCTATTTTTTCATTTGAACCGTATAAAATCTGTTTAAGAACTTTATCTGGAATGTCTTTTACGGGGGTATTTAATTTAAAACTATAATGCTTGGCAAGTCCTTTAAAAATAGCCACAGACCAAGATGAACTTGTCTTAAACGTAATAAAAGCATCATCATTAAAAGAAAGACTGGTATCAGGACAAATGCTCTCAAAATCAAACTCAAGTGTAACACCAAGACCAGAACACTCACTGCAGGCACCAAATGGACTATTAAAAGAAAAAAGTCTGGGCTCTATTAAAGGAAGCGAAAATCCACACAAAGGACAACTATTATGCTCTGTAAAAAGCTTATCTATTTTTTCAAAATCATTTTCAATCTCCGCCCGTAAATATCCATTAGAAACAGCAAGGGAAGTCTCAATAGATTCTGAAAGCCTAACTCGAACATTATTGCCAAGCTTAATCCTATCAACTATAATTTCAATGGTATGTTTTTTATTTTTATGTAGATTTAAATTAAGTGCATCTTCTATTAAATAATCTTTAGAATTTATTCTAACTTTATTGAAACCTTGATTTAATATTTTTTCTAAAACTTTTTTATGAGAACCTTTAGAGCCCCTTACAATTGGTGCAAAAAGTACAACTTTAGATCCCTCAGAATAACTTAAAATAGTATTAACTATTTTATCTAAAGATTGCTCTTCTATTAATCTGCCATCATTTGGACAGTATGCTTTACCTATTTTTGCAAATATTAGTCTATAATAATCATAAATCTCAGTAATTGTTCCAACAGTAGAACGGGGATTATTGCTTATTGTTCTCTGCTCAATAGCTATAGAAGGAGAAAGTCCATCTATGTAATCAACATTGGGCTTTTTCATTACACCTAAAAACTGCCTTGCATAAGCTGAAACGGATTCCATATACCTTCTTTGCCCTTCTGAAAAAATGGTATCAAAAGCTAGAGAAGATTTGCCAGAGCCGCTCTTTCCAGATATTACAACTAAACCATCTTTTGGAATATCCACATCAATATTTTTCAAATTATGTTCTTTTGCTCCCCTGACGATAATTTCTTTTTTCAAATTTTTTACCAAAGATTACACCTCTCTTTTATTTGTTACGAACCACGCTATTTTTGCTACCGAGCTCTTTTATTTTATCTCTTAAAACAATTGCATCTTCAAACCTTTCATCACTAACAGCTTCTTCTAGTTTAAATTTAAGCTTATCAATAAGCTTTTTTTTAGACAATCTCTCACTTGAAATAATTTTTTCAAGGTCATAGGTAATATTTTTATTTTTATTATTAAGTTCTTTTTCTAAAATATTTTGAATCCTCTTAACAATTGTCTTGGGGGTAATATTATTTTTCTTATTATAGTTAATTTGAATTTGACGTCTTCTATTGGTCTCCTCAATTGCTTCCCGCATAGCTATACTTATTTTGTCGTAATACATTATTACAAGTCCATTAGAATTTCTAGCAGCCCTACCAATTGTTTGTATTAATGAAGTAGTGGATCTTAAAAACCCAACTTTATCAGCATCTAATATTACAACAAGAGATACTTCTGGAATATCCAAACCCTCTCTAAGTAAGTTAATACCAACAATAACATCAATTTCAGATTTTCTAAGCAATGTAATAACTTCCACTCTTTCAAGAGCGTCAAGTTCTGAATGTAAATATTTTGCCTTTACACCAAGACTTACTAAATATTCGGTCAAATCCTCAGACATTTTTTTTGTCAAAGTAGTAATTAAAACTCGCTCTTTAAGAGCTATTCTTTTTTGAATCTCGCTATAAAGATCTTCCATTTGACCATCAGAATGCCTGGTAATAATTTCAGGATCAACAAGACCTGTAGGACGAATTATTTGATCAACAATTACACTACTCTTTTCATTCTCTTCAAAACCTGGAGTTGCGGATACAAAAACAACTTGATTAATTAATGCATCAAATTCATTATATTTAAGGGGTCTGTTTTCAAGCGCTGCAGGAAGTCTAAATCCAAAGTTAACAAGATTTAATTTTCTAGAATAATCTCCATTATACATTCCCCTAAATTGCGGCAATGTAACATGAGATTCATCTACAAACAATAAGTAATCTTTTGGAAAAAAATCAAAAAGACAATAAGGTCTTCCCATTGTACTTCCACTCAAATATTTAGAATAATTTTCAATGCCCGAACAAAATCCTGTTTCTCTAAGCATTTCCAAATCATACTCTACTCTTTGCTTAAGTCTCTCGGCTTCTACAAGCTTGCCATTATTTTTAAAATACTGACATTGAAGATTTAAATCATAAGATATCTTAGGTATCGCTTCTAATACGTTTTTATAAGGAATTACAAAATAAGATTTAGCAAAAAGAGTAAAACTATTTGTGGTTCCTAATTTTTTTTTAGAAAATGAACTAATCCTATATATTTCAACAATTTCATCAAAATCTAAACAAATTCGATAAGCAAACTCTCCATGCTCACTGCTAGGCCATATTTCAACAATATCTCCTTTAATTGAAAATTTGTCTCTCTCAAGATTCATCAAAGTTCTCTCATAATAAAGTTCTACAAAAATATCTGATATTTCTTTAATAGAAATTTTTTGGCCTACAAAAAACTCTCGTGCTGATTTTTTGAAAAAATCTGGAGATCCAAGAGCATAAATTGAAGACACAGTCGCAACAACAACGACATCTCGTCTTTTAGCAAGAGACGTTACCGTCCTTATTCGCTTGATTTCTATCTCAGTATTAATAGTAGCTTCTTTTTCAATAAACAAATCTTTTGAGGGTACATAGGATTCTGGCTGATAATAATCATAATAAGAAACAAAATATTCAACAGCATTATTTGGAAAAAAATCTTTAAACTCTCTGTAAAGTTGTGCCGCTAATGTTTTGTTATGGCTGACAACTAAAGCAGACCTGTTAAGATCTTTAATTATATTTGCAATTGTGAAAGTCTTTCCACTCCCTGTAACACCTTTTAATGTTTGATATTTATTCCCCAGAAAAATAGAATTTTCAATTTCTTTTATTGCTTTAGGTTGATCACCAGCAGGAAGATATTCTGACTTTAAAAAAAAATCTATCATTAATTTAACGACCAAAATCTAATACACATTATTATAAATTATCTAATAATAAATTCTATATCAAGTATATAATTCATTATAAATCAATATAATTTAATTAATCTTTGTTTAAAAAAATAAAATAAAAAGGACAATTGATGCAAAAAATCGAAGCCAAAAGAAAATTGAAAAACTACATTCTTCTTGAAAAAGATATATTCTTTAAAGAAGAAGCAATAAAAATTCAAAAAACAAATAATGAGACAGAAATTCTAAACAGATTTTACAAAGATCTGGAATTTGGAACTGCTGGAATGAGGGGAATCATTGGAGCTGGAACATGCTACATAAACACTTATAATGTAAAAAAAATAAGCCAAGGAATATGCAACTATGTACTTAAAATAAATAAAAACCCTAAAGTTGCAATAAGTTATGATTCAAGATATTTTTCAAAAGAATTTGCTTACAATGCTGCTCAAATTTTTGCCTCAAATAATTTTGAAACATACATATACAAAAACTTAAGATCTACCCCCCAACTATCTTATACAATAAGAAAATTTGATTGTGACGTTGGAGTTATGATAACAGCAAGTCATAATTCAAAAGAATATAATGGATATAAAGCATACTGGAAAGGCGGAATCCAAATGATGCCACCTCATGACACACTAATAACTAATGAAATCAAAAAAATAAAAAACATAATAAATACAATTACCATAAAAGAGGGTATTAATAAAAAGATTATCAAAGAACTAGGCGATGAGATAGACGAAGAGTATTTGAAAACAATAAACGAAGAATTTCCTGATTTTGAAAAGAATAGTAAAAAAACAAACTTAAAAATAGCATACACGGCCCTACATGGAACCGGTGGAACCATAATAAAAAAACTTTTTACAAACAGTAAAATACAGCTTTTTTTGGAAAAAAGTCAAATACTGCCAAACCCTGAATTTCCAACAATAAACTATCCCAATCCAGAAAAAAAAACATCAATGCTTAAAGTAATAGAGCTTGCAAAAAAAGAAAATTGTGACATTGCCCTTGCAACAGATCCAGATGCCGACAGAATAGGAGTTGCATTCAAAGATCAAAACGAATGGACATTCTTAAACGGAAATCAAATATCATGCATTTTAATGAACTATATACTTTCAAAAGAAATAAATCCTAAAAATACATTTGTAATATCATCGTTTGTAACAACACAAATGTTAGAAAAAATTGCAAAAAAATATGGTTCTCAAATTTTTAGAACTTACACAGGATTTAAATGGATAGGAAGCTTAATCGATGAAATGGAAAAAAATGAACCAAATAAAAAATTTGCTTTTGCATGCGAAGAAAGTCATGGATATTTAATAGGAAGAAAAGTTAGAGACAAGGATGCATTTTCAGCCATAAAAGGAATTTGCTCTTTAGTGCTTGATTTAAAAGCTAAAAAACAAACTATTAAGAATTATCTTGAAAAGATGTACGAAGAATTTGGTTATTATGAAGAATTTAATATAGAAAAAACCTTTGAAGGGGCTAACGGAGAAATTCAAAGAGAAGCACTAATGTCAAAACTAAGAAAAGAGCAAAAAATGCAATTCGCAGGAATTAAAATAATTGAAAAATTAGACTACAACACTCTTGAAAAAATTAACTTCAAAAAAGAAATTTCGAAAATCAAAGAATATAAATACCCTATAAACGCAATAAGATTTATACTTGAAAACGAAATTGTAATAACTGCAAGACCCTCTGGAACAGAACCAAAAATCAAATTTTATATATCTGTAAAACTCGAAAATAAGGAAAAACATAAAATATTTGATATAATGAATGTAATAAAGATGGAGATAAAAAAATATTAACATAACAGAAAATTTAATAAATTTAGTAGAAATAGATTCAAAAGAAATTGCAAGAAAAAATAAAAATAAAGAAGTTTCAATTTGGCACCTATTAATGTCTATAATCACCACTCCTAAAAAATCTGAAATAAAATTTATAGATACCAAAACTCTAAAAAACATTAAACAAGAAGTTATATGCGAAATAGATAAATTAGAGAAAATTTTAATAGAAAAAAATGAGATAATTATTCCAAAAATAAATAAAGAAATCTTTACTCTCATAAAAGAAGCTAAAAAGGAGTTTAAATCTAAAGCCTTAATAGGTGCAAAAGAAATTTTTTATCAAATATTAAAAAATAAAAAACTTCTAAAAAAGTATAAACTAAGTAAATCTAGCTTCGACTTTAAAGATCAAAATATATTAGAATACATGGAAAAAAATAAAGTAAGATTAATTGAAACCTACAAAGAATTTGATGAAGAAATAAGACTTGAAAATGAACACTTTGACATTGGAAAGTACGTCAAAAATTTAACAGCACTTGCAAAAGATAAAAAATTAGATCCCTTGATTGGAAGAGAAGAAGAGATTAAAACTCTTACAAACATACTCTTGAGAAGAAATAAAAATAGCGCAATGCTAATAGGTGAGCCTGGAGTAGGAAAAACAGCAATAGTTGAAGGGCTTGCAACAAGTATAGTACAAAAAAAAATAAGTAGCAAACTACAAGACAAAACAATTTTAATGCTTAAAGTTTCAAACTTGGTATCAGGAACAAAGTATAGAGGTGAGTTTGAAGACCGTTTAAATAACATAATTAAGCATATTGAAAAAAATAAAAACACAATAATATTTATTGATGAAATACACACTTTAATAGGAGCTGGAAACTCCGAAGGTGCTCTTGATGCATCAAATATATTAAAACCATCACTTTCTAGAGCTGAAATACAAATTATTGGAGCAACTACTTACAATGAGTACCGAAAATATATTTCAAAAGACAAAGCATTCGCCAGAAGATTCCAAACAATTACCGTAAGAGAGCCCAATGAAACAGATACACTAAAAATAATCAAAAATATTGCAAAAAATTTTGAAGACTATCATGGAGTAATCTATGAAAAAAATGCACTTATAAATATAGTAAAACTCTCATCCAAATATCTAATAAATAAAAGATTCCCAGATAAAGCAATAGATATAATAGATATTGCCGGTGCAATTAAAAAGGAAAAATCTACAAAAGACAATATCATAACATCGGATGACATACAAGAAGCAATAAATGAAATACTATCTATTAAAGCAACAAATAACATAAAAGAAGAAATTTCAGAATTAAAAGAAATAGAAAATAAAATCAATCAAAAAGTGATCGGACAAAAATATGCAGTAAGTGAACTTATTAAAGAAATTGTTAAAGTCAGACTTGGACTCAATGACGATTCTAAACCTTTAACTTCAATATTATTAATAGGCTCAAACGGATGTGGAAAAACCACTTTAATTGATGAACTATCTAAAAAAATTATCAAGGATAAAAATTCAGTATTAAAACTAGATATGTCAGATTACAAAGAAGAAAACTCTATTTCAAAATTAATTGGCACAAATCCCGGATACGTAGGCTATTCTGATGGGGGCATTCTGACAAACAAATTAAAACATTCATTTGAAACTTTAATATTGTTTGAAAACATTGAAAATGCCCACAATTCTATATTAAACCTAATAAGTCGAATGCTCGAAAATGGAGAACTTATCGATAGCAAAGAAGATAAAATAATATTTAAAAATACAATTATAATAATGACTACAAACATTGGATCTAAAATGCTTCTTGGAGAAAAGAATATTGGATTCAATAAAAATCAACAAAAAAGCTCAGAAACAAAACACTTTGAAGAAGAAATAAAGCAAGATCTTGAAAAAAGATTTAAGTTGTCCCTTTTAGACAGAATTCAAAAAAAAATTATCCTAAATGTCCTTACAAAGGACAATATAGAAGAAATTTGCAAAAACTACTTAAATGCCCTTAAAACAAAATTTAACTCCAAAGGAATTGAAATAGAAATAAAAAAAGATGTTAACAAATTTATAACTACAAAATACTATAAAAAAAATTCAGGAGCAAGAAGCGTAATTGCTGCAATAAAAGAAAAAATAGAAGAAAATGCTATCACCAAAATAGCTGAAAATCAAGACATACGCAAAATAACGGTTTATTTAGAAAAAGAAAAAATAATAATAGAATAAAGGAGAATTATAATATGTTTAAAAAAGTAGAAAACAAGGCCAATTTTCCTAAAATAGAAGAAAAAATATTAAAATTCTGGACTGACAACAGGATTTTTGAAAAATCAATAGAACAAAGAGAAGGATGTGAAGAATTTACATTTTATGACGGACCGCCTTTTGCAACAGGACTTCCTCATTTTGGACATTTTGTTCCAAACACAATAAAAGACATAATTCCAAGATATCAAACAATGCAAGGTAAATATGTTAAAAGAAATTTTGGATGGGATACCCACGGACTACCCGTTGAATACGAAGTAGAAAAAAAATTAGGAATTTCTGGTAAATACGAAATAGAAAATTATGGCGTTGAAAATTTTAACAAAGAATGCAAAAAAATAGTACTTAGATATACAGAAGAATGGAAAAATATAATCTTAAGGCTTGGAAGATGGGTAGATTTTGAAAAAGGCTACAAAACTATGGATGCAAGCTTTATGGAATCTGTGTGGTGGGTATTTAAAAATCTTTACAATAAAGGTTTAATCTACGAAAGTTATTATGTACTACCCTATTCTCCAAAACTTGCAACTCCGCTTTCAAACTTCGAAGTGAATCTTGGAGAATACAAAGAAGTTAATGACCCATCATTAACAATAAAATTTAAAATAAAAGACAAAAACGAATATCTACTAGCATGGACAACAACCCCTTGGACATTGCCCTCAAACCTTGGAATTGCAGTGGGACCAGAAATAGAATATTCTAAAATTTTTGACAAAAAAAAAGAAGAGATTTTGATACTTGGATCAAAAAAGCTTAATAGCTATTATGATGATGAAAATTTATACACTATTATAGAAAAATTCAAAGGAAGCAAGCTTGAAGGCATAGAATATGAACCTATTTTTAACTACTTTTTAGAACAAAAAGATAAAGGTGCTTTCAAGGTCCACACAGCCGACTATGTTACAACTGACGATGGAACAGGCATTGTTCATATTGCCCCTTTCGGAGAAGAAGACTACAGAATACTTAAAAAACACACAAATGTCGATATAATAGACCCCTTAGATGCTGAATGTAAATTCACAAATCGGGTAAAAGATTTTAAAGGACTTTTTGTAAAAGATGCTGATAAAAAAATAATAGAAAACCTAAAATTACGCAATTTTTTATTTAAAAGAGAAAATCATCTGCACAGGTATCCATTTTGTTACAGAACAAACTATCCAATTATTTACAGACCAATAAGCTCCTGGTTTGTAAATGTAGAAAAAATAAAAACCAAACTCATAGAAGTAAATGAAAAAATCAATTGGATGCCAGCTCATTTGAAAAAAGGAAGATTTGGAAAATGGATAGAAAATGCAAAGGATTGGGCAATAAGCAGAAACAGATTCTGGGGAAATCCAATTCCAATTTGGATATGCTCAAAAACAGGAAAAAAAATTTGTGTTGGATCAAAAAAAGAACTTGAAGAGCTATCTGGTCAAAAAATCGAAGACTTACACAAAGACAAAGTAGATAAAATAACCTGGCCAAGCAAAGACGGCGGCACATTTATCAGAACAAGTGAAGTTCTAGATTGTTGGTTTGAATCTGGAGCAATGCCTTACGCTAGCAATCACTACCCATTCACAAATGAAATTAATTTTAAAAATATATTTCCTGCTGATTTTATTGCAGAAGGTCTGGACCAAACAAGAGGGTGGTTTTATACTCTTACAGTCCTGGGAACTTCTCTTTTTGAAAACACAGCATTCAAAAACGTCATTGTAAATGGACTTGTGCTTTCAAGTGATGGAAGAAAAATGTCAAAATCCTTTAAAAATTATACAGACCCGGTAAAAGTAATAAACACATTCGGAGCAGATGCCTTAAGACTTTATTTAATAATGAGCCCTGTAGTCAAGGCTGATGATTTAAAATATAGCGACAATGGAGTAAAAGACGTTCTTAAAAATATAATAATACCCATTTGGAATGCTTATTCCTTTTTCACAACTTATGCAATAATTGATAAATTCAAACCTCCAAAAAATCTCAACTTAGATAAAAATAACAACCTTGACAAATGGATCATAAGCGAACTTGAAAGCCTAAAAAAAATACTAAATAAAGAAATAGACAAATATAATTTAACAAAATCAATAGAATCTTTACTTGAATTTATAGATAAATTAAATAATTGGTATATAAGAAGATCAAGAAGAAGATTTTGGAAATCAGAAAACGATAAAGACAAAAATGATGCCTATGAAACATTATATTATGCAATCAAAACTTTAATGATTTTACTTGCTCCCTTTACTCCATTTATAACAGAAGAGATTTATCAAAATTTAAAAACCGATGAAGACAAGCAATCAATACATCTTAACGATTATCCAAAAGCAAATGAAAATTTTATCAACAAAACAATTGAAGAGAAAATAAATCTAGCAAGAAAAATAACTTCAATGGCAAGATCACTCAGATCATTGCACAATATAAAAATACGCATGCCTATTAATACAATATACATTGTCACAAAAAATCAAAATGAACAAAATATGCTAACAGAAATGCAAGAAATAATATTAGATGAAATAAATGCAAAAGAAATGAAAATAAAATCTAACGAAGAAGAGCTTATAACTTACAAAGCGAAAGCAAACTTTAAAGAACTTGGGAAAAAGCTTGGAAAGGATATGAAAACGGTATCTATTGAGATTAGCAAGCTAAAAAATGAAGATATAATAAAAATAATAAATGGAATATCTTACGAAATCAAAGTAGCTAATACAAAGCATTACTTATCATTAAATGATATAATATTAGAAAGAGAAGAAAAAGATAACTTAAAAGTAATAAATGAGGAGTCCATTACAATAGGAATAGACTCCCTAATAACGCAAGAATTATACTTAGAAGGTCTTACAAGGGAATTTGTAAGACAAATCCAAAATTTAAGAAAAGAAAAAAATTTTAACGTTAGCGATAGAATAAACTTATACATAGAAAATAATGCAACATTAAAAGAAATACTAAATAAATTTGAACAATATATTAAAACTGAAACATTAGCCTTAAATATCATATTAAACAAAAGTAAGCTAGAAAAAAAAATAAACCTTGACGACAACATATTTACGATAATAGGAATTGAAAAATGTTAAAAATATTAATAAAAATAATTACCACTTCGTGCCTTGTAGTAGCAGGATGCACCAGTCTACCTTACAATCCTCCAAAACAAAATCTAAATTATTTAATGGAACTTTTACCCGACGCAAATTTATATGCCCATGTAAATTTAATTAAAAACAGATCTATTTGCAACTCTTTAAGGCCTAAATATAAATCTATTCTAGGACTTATAAGCGATTTATACTTTAGCTATAAAAAAGAAAATAACGACTTTGCTATAATAGCAACGGGCAATTTCCCAAAAGATATTTTCTGGGGAATTCATAAAAATAGAAATACAGAACTAATAGGCAATATATTTACAAGCCCAAAATGGAAACTGAAAAATTCAAACATATATATTACCCCAAACAAAGCTAGAACCAGTATTACAATAAACCAAAAAGATAAAATCTTAAAAGACAACAATGTACTAACAACGAAATACATCAAGGAAATAGAAAAAAATGAAATGTTTTTTTGGATTCAAGATTCGACATTACTGCTGCCAAACCAAATAGCAAGTAGCAAAAATTTAATCCCTTTTAGCAGCGGAACTTTGTCTATAAACAGCCTAAATCAAAACGAATATGTTTTTAAATCTCTGATCGAAACAAACAACCCATCAATAATAAAAATACTGTCAAAAAAATTGATTCCAACTATTTTAACAAACACGACTAACCTTACAATATCAAGCAACATAAAAGCCACAATAAAAGACCAAAATACAGTAGAAATAGAATTTAATATTCAAAAATCTAGTGTTGAAAACTTCATAGCAACATTGGTTTCAAATATTTAAATCTAAAAATTTTTATTAACTCCTAAAAGACATTAATTTGCTTTTTGCAAGTAAAATAATGATATAAAGCTCCAATTTTACCAGACTCATTCTTAAATTTAGTTGGCTCAAGTGTTACAAGATTTTTTATATTATTATTATTACTTAAAGCCATCTCTAAAGACCATAAATTTTCTAATTTTTCATATATTCTATCTATTAAATCAGGCCTTGCGCTTATTCCTCCCCCAATCAAAATTTTTTCAGGATTTAAAATAAAAGTTAAATTAAAAATACCAAATGATAAATTCTCAAAAAATCTGTCAACTTCATTTTTGGCATGAATATTTCCATTCTCAGCAAGATCAAAAACATATTCTCCTGAAACCTCTTTTAAAGGCTTTTCTAAGCGCATAGCAACCCTTTTTCTTAAGGCTAATACAGAAGAAATGGATTCCCATCTACAATTAAAAGGAATATTGCCACTAATACCTCTAGTGATCATAAATCCAACCTCTCCAGCCATAAAAGAATTTCCTCTTAAAAGTTTGCCATTTGTAAAAATTCCAGCACCAATTCCTGTGCCAAGGGTTATAGCAATAAAATCATTAGAATCAATAGCATTACCCTTAAATTTTTCTGCTAAGGCTACACAATTAGCATCATTTTCAATTTCTATACATACTCCAGTTAAAGATTCTAATCTCTCTTTTAAAGGATAATTAATAAAACCAGAAATAGCATTCACTCTAATGACATTTCCCTTAAGATCAACAAACCCGGGAATACAAATTGCAACTCCAACTACATCGCTTAATTCTTTGTAAGAATTAATAAGGTTAACTAAAATATTTACTTGCTCATCAGAAGTAGTGCCTGTACTTATTTCATTTTTATCAAAAAAAACACCGCTTGAATCTGCTAGCGAATATTTAGTACTAGTTCCACCAACATCGATTGCCAAATAACGTTTCATATTTATCCTCAAGCCTAATTGTACATAAATGATCATAAATTTTCCATAGCAATATAAGAAATTTTAGAAATTTTGTTTATAACTATTTGTGCTTTAATCATCTCCTTCAAATAAGAAACATGAGAAATTATACCAATTTGTCGTCCAGTAATCATTTGAAACTTAGAAAGCTTAGGCATAACTTGAGCCAAAGTATCTTCGTCAAGATTACCAAACCCTTCATCTAGAAAAAAAGCTTCTATTTTTAAATCACTATCCCTTATTTTATCAGATAAAGCTAAAGACAAAGCTAAAGATACAAGAAATTTCTCACCCCCAGACAAAGTTTTTACCGTTCTTATTCTATTAACATCTTTTTTGTCTTCAATTAAAAAATCAAATTCCTTGCTCTCTTTGTTGGTTTTAAGCTCAAAATCAGGAAAAATCCACCTTAAATATTTCTCATTTGCCAGTCTTAAAATATCATTAATTAAAAAAGTTTGAACATAGTATTTCAATCCAGAAGATCTAATAACCACCTTTCTTAAAACATCTAGCTTATCTTTCCTTTCTTTAGCCAGATTTAATTCTCCTCTTAGCACATCTAAATTAATTTTTTGTTGATCAATCTTTTTTTGAAGAGTTTGAAAATTTAAAAGTTTTATTTTATATTTCTCGATATCTCTGGACAAAAATTCAAGCTTAGAGCTAATTGATAAACTCAATTTTTGCAACAAATGCAAGCTATTCTCATTGATTTGTTTCAAAATAGCTTCTACTTCAAAAGAAGATGAACTAAAAAAAACACTTTTTAAATTTGAAACTATATTGATAAAATTATTTTGCTCTCCATTTAATCTTGCTTTTAAAGTCAATATAGATTTCTTTATAAATTTAATTTGGGTTTCAGTTTTAATTTTTAAATCTTCTAAATTTTTAAGATTTAAAACAAGCATATTCCATTCATTTTCTACACTTTTCTGACTAGCCAAAATAATATTAAATTCTCTTTCCAAAGAAGAATAATCGTTAAAACTTAAATTTAAATTAAGTTTTATTAATAAACTTTTAATCTTTAAAAGATTTTGATCAAAATTTTTATTTTTTAAAGAAATCTCAATTTTTAAATCTTTTTTCCTAACCTTAAATTGTTCAAACTTTTCTAATTTATTTTCAAATGCTAAAATTTTTTCTCTGTCAAAATAATTTATGTATTTATCAAATAAATTTTTTCCAATCAAACTTAAAATTTCAGCATTATTCTTTTCAAACTCCAAAGCATTAATCTCTTGCTTAGAAATTTCTTCTTGTCTGCAAGATAATTGATATTTAAGGTCATCAATTTGATTTTGTATCAAATGAAGTTTTGAATTTAAAATATAAAGCTCTTTTAAACTACAAACCGATAATTTATCTTTATGTTGATAATTTTTATATTCAACCTCAATATATTTTAGTTTCTTTTTATCGCTCTCAATAGAAAAATTTTTATCATTAAGATATTTTAACAACTCTTTGTACAAATCAATCTTAATAATATTTTTTTCCTTATTCTTGTTAAAATCTTCTTTGTCAGCAGATTTTAACAAAAATTCCAACCTATCTCTATATTTTGAAATCAGCTCATCGTTAAAAGTTTGAAATAATTTTAATGCTTCATAATAAACATATTTGTCAAAATCGAAATTAGATTTCTCAGAAGAAATACTTTTAATCTCATCATTTTTTTTACTTTGAGACCTTAATAATTCTTTTTTTTCATCCTCAAGACTATTTTTCCTTAAAAGTAAACTTTGATAATCATTATCAACAAATTTTAAATTAAAAATATTGCAATTTTTATTATAAAGCTCCTTAACATAATTAAAATTAAAATTATTGCTATCCAAATCTTTAATTTCTTTTAAATTATTTATCACTTTTGAAAGTTCTAAATCAAGTAATTGGCTATCATTAAATAACTCGCCTTGCATAGCAACAAGATTTTTCAAATTCCAAAAATCTGAACATAAATAAATTTTTCTATCCAAATCTAAATTCTCTTTTAATTTCCTTTGAATAGAATAGTCCATTTCTAAAGAATCTTGATATTCAATCAGAGAAGATAACTGATCCTCTAAAGAAGACATTTCAACTTCTAAGCCTAAATATCTCTCATTAGACACTATTGCCTGATTACACAAAGAAATAGCTATTCTAACATTTTCAAGATCACTTTCTAATTGACCAATATCAACTAAATCCAAATAATCCTTAAGGGATTTATACTCTCTCTCATCATAATCAAGGATTGATTTTTCATAAGATTCAGAATTTAATAACCTATCTATACTAAACTTTGTACGCTCAAAGTCACTTTTTAAATAAAATTCCAAATTATCATATTTTTTTAAATTAAAAATATTATCAATTATTGCGGTTTTCTCTTTAGGGGTTGATGTTAAAAATTCTTGAAAATTACCTTGTGGCAAAATTACAGTTTGACAAAATTGATTAAAATCTAATCGACAAAGACTTTTAATATGTTCTAAAACATCAGCTCTACCCTCAATAACCCTATCATCAAAAAAACAGCTAAGCAACATATTTTTAGGAGTCTCTATATTTCTTACATTAAGCTCAATAAAAGATTCATAAATCTTTCCAGAAATAGTAAATGTTAATTTAACATAAGCACTAGTCTCACCTTTTGATATAATATCTACGATTTTTTTACCAAGTCTATAAACACGAGCATATAGCGCCAAAGTTATGCAATCTAAAATAGTACTTTTGCCAGATCCAGTATTGCCAGAAATTAAAAAAATGCCTGATTGTCTTAAAAGAAGAGTATCGAAATTTAACTCATGCTCCCCTTTGTAAGAAGCTATATTTTTGAATATGAGTTTATTTATCCTCATATTCGCCTAAATATCCTTTAGCTAAAACCTCGTTAAAAAGAGAAATAAGATCTTCTTCCTTAAATTTAATATCCTTAATAACACCGTTTTCAAAATCTCGTCTCAACTTTTTCTCAAAAAAATATTTTTCATCCATTTCAAGAACTTCAAGTTCTCCAATAACACCGAAATCGTCTTGCAAATCTTGACTTGAGAGTGAAGAATAGGAAATAGAAACCAGATTCATAAAATTAAGCTTTGCTAAGTCATAAATGGTCTCCTCAGAACTAGCATCAATCGTCTCATTAAGTTCAATTTTCAAATAAATACTAAAAGACTCTTCTTTTTTGACATTAGTCAAAAAGTCAAGAACTTCATTAAAAGAACCTTTAACAAAAATTAATTTATTGAAAACCGGCACCTGAAATGCTTGTTGCAAAATTAACTTATTGTTATTAAAATGTAAAACATTTATATATTTATCATGGGTCTCATTAAATGAATATTGCATAGGAGATCCTGAATAAACAATATTATCCCTTAGTTTCATGAATTTATGAATATGCCCAAGAGCAACATAAGAAAAATCATTTCCAAAAACATTAAAAGGGATAATATAGCTACCTCCTAAGGCATCAATCTTTTTACTGCTGCCAAAAAAAGAATGCGCCATTAATATCTTAGGAACTCCTTTGTACTTGTTTTCTAAAAAATTAGATAAACTTGATATCTTTTCTCTGTAAGCATTTTCTAAATTTTCAAGAAACAGCTTATTGGAAAACTGATCTTCCAATTCAAAAATACTGTCAAAATTTTTTCCTAAAATAAGCCTTTCATTTATATGTGGAAGACAAACAACAATAAACTTAAGATTTCCATTATCTTTTAAGAAAACTATTTGATCATCAGAATCATATTCTGTTATTAAAAAAAAATTAAACCGTGAAAGAAGTTTTTTATTGATACTCAAATAATCCTTTTTATCATGATTTCCAGAAATAACCACACACCATTTACAAGAAGTAAAAGAAAGCTCATAAAAAAAATTATTCACCAATTTTTGCTCTTCAAATCCGGGCCTTTTGGAATCATAAACATCTCCAGCAACAAGTAAAAGGTCTATTTTTTCTTTTTTAAGAAATTCTAACAGAAAAAATAAAAAATTTTTCTGTTCCTTAAGTATTGAAAAATTTTCAATCTTTTTACCAATATGCCAATCTGAAGTATGTAGAATTCTATAATTGTCCACAAAATACTCTCACTTTTTTAATTCTTAAATTATGTTTATATATTATAATACAATATATAAACATAAGGAATTTATGCAAAATAAAAAATTGATAATAGTTGAATCGCCAACAAAAGCTAAAACAATAAAAAAATTTTTAGACGACTCATTCTTAGTAGAAGCATGCATTGGACATATAGTAGATCTACCAAACAATGCAAAAGAAATTCCCAAAGAATATAAAAAATACGAATGGGCAAATATTTCTATAGATTATAACAATGGATTTAACCCAATTTACATTATTCCTAGCAATAAAAAACCAGTTGTATTAAAACTAAAAAAATTGGTAAAAACAATCAATGAGATATATCTTGCAACCGACCAAGATAGAGAAGGAGAAACTATAGCATTTCACTTAAAAGAAGTATTAAAAATTAAAAACTATAAACGGATGATATTCCATGAAATCACGGAAACTGCAATAACCGAATCACTAAAAAATACTAGAGATATAGACATGAATCTTGTTAATGCTGGTGAAGCTCGAAGAATATTAGACCGACTATACGGATACACAATTTCTCCACTACTTTGGAAAAAAATAGCTTATGGACTTTCTGCTGGGCGAGTGCAATCCGTTGGATTAAAACTATTAATAGAAAAAGAAAAAACTAGAATAAATTTTAAAAAAGCCAATTATTATTCAATTTTACTTCAATGTAAACATGATAAAAAAGATTTATTACTTGAAACAAAATTAGAAGAAATTGACGACAAGAATATAGCAGAGGGTAAAGACTTTGCAAATGAAACCGGAAAACTTAAAAATAGCACCAAAACAATAATAATAAACCAAGATTTAATGATCAAACTTGAAAAAGAATTAGAAAATGGAAAAAAAATTGAATTAATTTCAATAGAAACTAAAAAAATAAAAATACCTCCTCCAAAGCCATTTACTACATCAACACTTCAACAAGAAATAAATAAGCGCCTTAAAATTGGAACAAAGCAAATAATGCAACACGCTCAAAAACTTTACGAACACGGATACATTACCTATATGAGAACAGACTCTCATAATATTGCTAAAATTGCAAGAGATAAAATAACAAAAATAATAAAAACCAAATACGGAAAAGATTATATAGAAAAAAAAGAAAGAATTTATGAAAAAGGAAAAATGACTCAAAATGCACATGAGGCAATAAGGCCTTCTGAAATGTTTATTCCAAACGAAAACATAGAAATAGAAGGCAAAGCCGCTAAAGAAATTTACAAAATAATATGGGATAGAACTATTATTTCTGGAATGAAAGATGCAATAAAAGAAAATATAAAACTGACTTTTAAGTATAAAAACTTAATTTTCAAATCAAGCTTTACAAAAATAATTTTTGATGGATTTCTTAAACATACTAAAGAAAAAGATGAATATCTTAACATAAACTTTGACTTAATAAAAAAGGGAGATATATTTTCTATAGTTAAAATGAAAACAAGCGAACACGAAACAAAAGCTCCATTTAGATATACAGAAGCATCTCTTGTGCAAAAAATGGAAAAAGAAGGAATAGGTCGTCCTTCAACCTATTCTACAATTATATCAACACTCCTAGAAAGAGAATATGCATTCAAACTTAACAACACATTAATACCAACTATAAAAGGGGCTGCTGTAATAAATCTTCTTGAGAAATATTTTCCAGTACTAATTGAACTAAATTTCACCTCTAATATGGAAGAAAAATTAGATAAAATAGCAATAGGAAAGCTAGATAAAATAAAATATCTAAACAAATTCTATAATGGCAAAAACGGGCTAAAGTATACGACAATGCAACTAGAGCCTAAAATTAATTCCTCCGAATTTAGAACTGTTATTGAAAATCAAAACATAAAAAATAAAGATAATAGCATTAATTATACAATAAACATTGGCAAATATGGGCCTTATTTAATATTCAAAGGGCATAATTACTCAATAAACACAACAACTCCATTAGAAAATTTGTACAAAAAAGATGAAATAGAAAAAATAGTAAATGAAAAAGAATTAAAACCAAATATACTTGGTATTGATCCCTTAACAGGGCTTAATGTAATCTTCAAAAATACAATTTATGGAAACATAGTACAACTCGGAGAAGACACTTATGCTCCTCAAGAATACACAAAAAAAGGAAAACCTAAAAAATTAAAAATAATAAAAGCAAAAAAAGCATCAACTAAAAAAATTGACCCCGAAAACATAACATTAGAGCTTGCTTTAAAATTGCTCTCACTACCAAAAACGATCGGTAAATATCCTCAAACCAATGAACAAATCATTGCTGCAACTGGTGTTTTTGGAGATTATATTAAAACTGAGAGCGGAAGTATTGCTTGCTCGCTAAAAAAAGATATAAAAGCATATAATATAACACTAGACGAGGCTGTCAGTCTGCTCAACGAAAGAGTTAATAAAGTAGGCATAATCGTTAAAATGATCACATTTTCTAAAAACAAAATCGGCAACAAAATATATATTTACAAAAAAAACGACAAATTTTATGCTAAAATTAAAAGAAAGAAGGTTGATTTACCTGATAACATTAGTCTTGACGAAATAAATGAGAAATATGTATTCAGTTTGTTGTAAATATGAATGATTTCAAACTACCAATTTATAAATACAAAGATGAATTAATTAAAGTATTAAAAACAAATAATGTTTTAATTGTTGAAAGTCCAACAGGCAGCGGAAAAACCACTCAACTGCCAAGAATAATATATGAAGCGGGTTTTGCAAAATTAGGAAAAATTGGAGTAACTCAACCAAGAAGAATAGCTACAATATCAATAGCCGAATATATTGCTAAGCATATTGGTGTAAATGTTGGAGAAGAAGTTGGTTACAAAATAAGATTTGAAGAAATTACAAGTTCAAAAACCAAGATCAAGTTAATGACCGATGGAGTGCTTCTACAAGAGCTAAAAAAAGACACATTACTTTATGAATATGATGTAATCATAATAGACGAAGCACACGAAAGAAGTTTAAACATCGATTTTATATTAGGCCTTATTAAAGACATTGCAAGAAAAAGGAATGATTTTAAAATCGTAATTTCATCTGCTACAATAAACACAAAAGTATTTTCAAAATATTTCAACAACGCACCGGTTGTTAGCATTGAAACTATTACATACCCAGTACAAATAATATACAATCCTCCTATTTTAAACACACCAAAAGGAATGATATCAAAAATAAAAGAAATTGTCTTGAACGTAATAAAAGAAAAAAAAGCAGGAGATATACTTATATTTTTATCTGGAGAAAAAGAAATAAAAGAAACTATAAAAGAATTACAAGAATTAAACTCAAAAAAAAATTTAATAGTATTTCCTTTATACGGTCGAATGCCTAAAGAAGCTCAAGAACAAATATTTGTAACTACTCCTAAAAATAAAAGAAAAATAATAGTGTCAACAAACATCGCAGAAACTTCAATCACAATTGAAAATATTAAAATAGTAATCGATAGTGGAAAAGTTAAAACAAACAAATTCCAAACAAAAACTCATACCTATTCACTCCAAGAAGTTCCAATTTCAAAATCATCAGCAACTCAAAGAGCTGGTCGAGCAGGAAGACTTTCAAAAGGAACTTGCTACAGACTTTATAAAAGAGAAGATTATCAACTAAGAGAAGATTATCAGAAAGAAGAAATATATAGAACAGATCTATCTGAGGTAATACTAAGAATGGCAGATATTGGCATCAGAGATTTTACCCATTTTGATTTTATCTCAAAACCATCAACGCATTCGATTCAAACTGCAAGCAAAATATTAAAATCTCTGGATGCTATAAATAATAAAAACGAACTTACAGAAATTGGAAAATATATGATACTATTTCCATTGGTGCCAGCACATTCAAGAGCATTGGTTGAAGCAATGATAAATTACCCACAAGCTATCTATCAAACTACAATAGGTCTATCATTTTTATCCACAAGTGGAATTTTTCTAATACCCCAAAATGAAGAAACAGAAGCTCGACAAGCTCACTTAAAATATAAAAATCCAATGGGGGATCTAATTGGGTTTATTAATATCTTTGAAGATTTTAAAAAAGCTGCAAATAAAGAAACTTTCACAAAGGAAAATTATTTAGATCTACAAGGACTAGAAGAGATAGCAAATGTTCAAATGCAGCTTGAAAACATTGTTAGCAAATTAAATATACCAATAATACAAAAAGGTGTTTTTGACAACGAAGGATATTTAAAATCAATAATGCGAGGAATGAGAGATTATATTTGTTTTAAAACTTCAAAAAAGAAATATAAAACCATTAAAGCTCAAAACGTAATAATTCATCCCGGATCACTTATTAGTACCGATTCCGTGAAATATTTTGTTGCAGGAGAAATTATAGAAACTACAAAAATGTACGCAAGGTCCATTGGTGTCCTGAAAAAAGAATGGATTGACGCTATCAGTCTTAATGAAGAGTTTGAACATAAAAACATACCTGATAAAGAGAAACGGATAACAAACCCCAAACAGACAAAAATTATCAATGAAATCAAAATAGGAAAAAAAATTTTCAAAGCGAAGCACAAAAATAACACCTGTGTAATAAAAATTAGCCTAGAAGCATTAAAAGAGATGATTTCAAAAAACGAATTAAACAATCTAAATAATGAAGATTTGAAAAAAATTAAAATAAACTTGATACATAAAAATGTAACAGTTTTTAACAACAAAAAATTTTTAGAAACTATAGAAATAGTCAAAGGCATGGGAAAAAATTGGCAGTGTATAAAAAAATATGAAACAAACAACGTAAACATTGATGAACCTGAAAAAATGAAAGATCTCTTAGAGTGTACAATGCAATTTATAAGTTCACCCTCCAAAAAAAATGCTCTTTTCCTATCATTGGAAACCGATCGACTTGGAAATTTTCGACTAAAACCCAAACAAAATTTCATAATGGCAATAGAAGAATCTATGGAAAGCATAAAAAGCCTTATAGAAAACGAAGAATACATAAAAAAGCTACATTTTATAAAGAAATTAATAAATAAAGTTTACAAAAAATTAAATTACTTCTTTGTAGAAACTGAAACTTGAAAGTCTTATTAGAATAAAAACAATAATATTAAATTATTTTCATTATAATAAAAACAAGGTTTATAATAAATTATGAACTGGTTATCCTTTTTCCATGTTTTATTATTTTTAGCAATCACTCCTCCCAAATCGCAAAGCAATAATAAGGAAAATACAGAAAATTTAATAAAGCTGTATATGCTTTATGATTTAACTAATAACTTGCCAAAAGAATTAGAAATAATAAATAAAATTAAAAATTTCAACTTAGAACAATATTACCTACTAATTACAAAATATTATCTAAAAATCAAAAAATATAAAGAAGCTGATAATTTTTTTAAAAAAATAAATAAAAAAAAGATTAAAAATCAAAAAATAAAAACCGAAATCATTTCGCTAAAATTAAGAATAAATGAAGATCATATTAATGAAGAAGAAATTAAAAAAATTTTAAATAATGAAAAAAATATAGATGTCAAAATAATTTATCAAATATTTAATCTTATAAAATTTAAAAATAAAAAATTAGCAACACAAATTAAAAATATCATATTAACAAACTATCCCAAAAGCATTTATTCTTATAAAATAAAAAGAAATGAATGAAATGAATAAGAAAATATTAACACTGCTAATATTTATTTTAAGTATTTCATCATCAGGACTAATGTTATCCAAATCAATCACTAAAAAAGCCAAATACAAAATCATTAGAGGTTATTTTGTAAATAGCAATTATGTTCTAGTGAAAATTGAAAATAAAGATCTAAAGTTCACCATATCAGAGCCTATTTACGACAAAAAGCTAAATAATTATTATTTTAAAGGACAAACAACAAGCCATTTCTTAATTTCTAACAATGTTGACATTGCGATCAACACAAGTCCATACGAAGTTAAACAAAACATGTTTTTTCCAAAAGGACTATACATATATAATAAAAAAATGATTTCAAAACAAATACCCAACTATGGGGAGATTACAATAAAACAAAATAAAATTGTATTAAATCCCGTAGAAGACGAAATAAAAACCTCTGATTATGGATTTAGCGGATTTTTTGTTTTAATCAAAAACGGAAATTATAAAAAAAACTTCAAAGAAACAAAACACCCAAGAACAATAATAGGAACTGATAAAAATAACAAGTATTTATTTCTTGCTACAATAGAAGGAAGAGGGGTAAATAATAGCAAAGGGGCTTCTCTTAATGAAACTATTGATTTTGCATTAAGTTATGGCATGACTAACGCCATTAATCTAGATGGGGGGGGCTCAAGCACTCTTGTTGTAAAATCAAATAAAGCTCCTCACAAATTAAACTTTACTGCAAACATTTTTGGAAAGGAAAGATCTGTACCATTTCATTTAGGAATCAAACTTCCTAATTAAAAAACTTCCAACCAATATTAAATCCAAGCATAATCTCAGTTGTTAACCCAGAAAAATTTTTATAATCAGAAAATGGAGAGATAGAAAGCATAAACAAAGGCCTAATGTATAAACCCTTAAAATCCGGAATAAAAAAATCAGCAGCAAGCCCCATGCTTAAAAAAAAGAGATTGTGGTTGTTAGAATTTAAATCAACGGCATATTTAAACCCAATCAATGGAAAAAGCATTCTAATCTGTTCTTTAAAAATCATTGGATATGTTCCATAAAGTCCAAAAGAGAAATATCTTCCATTATTAGTAGTAACAAAAGCCTCTTTGTAAGACATTTCAAAAAGTACATAATTTGCATCAAAAAATAAATTAAAATTAATTCCATGATCTGACCTAGTAAAATTTGGAGCAAATTTAGTGGAACTTGTTTTATCAGTATAATTGGTAAATTGATAAGAAAAACCTCCGCCAAAAGAAAGTGGATAAGAAACAATTAAATTATTAGAAGAGATGAGAAATAAAATAAAAAAAAGATATTTCTTCATTGACAATCCTTAAAAATTCTAAAAAATACTATATTATTATAGTAACATACTAAAGTAGTATATAAAAAATCAAGGAAATTATGAATACAAAAATATTATATTTATTATCCTTAATTCTTTTAACTTGCAATAAAAATAATAAAACTCCTCTCATTCAAAAATTGAACTTGCCCAAAAGCAGCATTCTTGGGTTTAGCAATAAAGTAGGTATAATAATAAAAGACTATGCTTTTCTTACCAAAAGCACTAAGAAAAATAACGAATTAGATTATGATTACGCAATTCTACTTAGAAAAGATGAAGTTGTAAAAATTGAAAAAATACTAGAAAAAACAGAACGCTATGGAATTGAAGGAAATTGGATCCTAGTCAATTACAAGGGAACTAAAAGCTACATCTTTAGCAAAGACATAAACATAGTTAACAATCTAATAATTGAACATTCTAAATAACCTTGCTACACAACCGGAAAAAAGTCCGATCAATGCAACAAATTACTTATTTTTTTTCTTATGTCTATTTTTCCTTCTTTTTTTCTTCCTTTTATGAGTAGAAATTTTTTTTAATTTTCTTTTTCTTCCGCAAGGCACTCCTTAAATCTCCTTATCAACTTTAAAAATTAAATTCAAAATGTCATTTAAATCATCCTCTGGATGAAGCCATAAAACATCAGAAATCTTAGCAAAAAAAGTCATTTGTCTTTTTGCATACAAAACCGAATTTTTGTTTATCAAATTTATTATATCATTTAAACCATAACAAGGTCTACTTTTCCATAATAAAAACTCATTATAGCCTATCCCTTTAAAAGCTGGAGTATTTTCATTGTAACCCTTACTAAACAAACCTTTAATCTCAGAAAGTAATCCACTATTGAGCATTTCATTAATTCTTATTGATATTCTAGTTTTCAAATCTTCAAAAGATCTTTTAAGACCTATAATCATAATATTTTTAAATTCCTTATTTTGTTTTTTTTGAAATTGACTAATAGGAATTCCTGTTTGATAGTAAACCTCAAGGGACCTTTTAATACGATAAATATCATTCTTATTTAACATATTAAATCTGATAGGATCTACGTTTTTCAATTCTTTCAAAAGATAGGATTTGCCTTTAAGGTCTAAAAGATTGTTCACATAAATTCTTATTTTAGAAGTAACCATGGGTGTTAAAGGAAATCCATCCTTTAAATGCTTAAAATAAAAAGCAGTACCTCCTACAAATATAGGAATTTTTTTTTTCTGTCTTATTTCTTTTACTATTCTCAAAGCTTGCTCGTAAAAAATTCCAAGATTGTATTCTTCCTCTGGATCTAAAAAATCTACTAAATGATGCTTTATATGTTTCATCAAATTTTTACTTGGCTTTGAGGAAGCTACATTGAACTCTTTGTATACTTGAATAGAGTCAACATTAATAATTTCTGCTTTATTTCTTGGAAAATGAAACAAAATATTGCTTTTGCCTACAGCGGTAGGGCCAAAAATAAAAACTATCCTATCTTCCTTCAATTGAATAGCTAAATTTACCACTCAAAACGTCATTAAAAGCTTGTCCTAATATTTTATCATCAAACATAGCATGCTCTGCTAAAGAAATATTGTCTATGATTTGCTCTGTGCGAATTATAGTAGCAGCAACAAGTTCATAAAAATTTCCATCAAAGTCTTGTATTTTTTTTAAAGGCACTTTAGTCATTTAATCTCCTTACAAACTAAACATATTAAAATATGAAATCGGTTTAGCTAATTTTTTAAGTTTCTCTTATCAATTTCATCTCTAATTAATTTAAAAACTTCATTTGAATTAATATTTGTAACATCAATCACTAAATCGGTTTCCGAAGAATAATCATCAATATCTATATTGTAAATATCTAAATATCTTTTTTTATCATTTTCATCTCTATTGAAAGTACTATTCAAAACATCAGAATACATGCCCCCTTCTCTAGTCATTATTCTCTCGGCCCTAACTTCCATTTTAGCATAAAGATATATTTTTAAATCAGCACTCTTAGAAATCCAAATAGCAAGACGAGAAGCAAGCACTGTATTATTTTTTTCAGAAAGTACGGTCAATCTCTTATCAAGATACCTATCCCAATAATAATCATCTCTTCCTATTACCTCTTTCTCATAAAACTCCGAAAAAGGAATATTATGCTCCCTTGCAATATCATGAAAAGTGTAATTAATAAACTCAAGACCGTAATGTTTTGCAATCATACTACTTACAGTAGTATTGCCACAACCACTCTTACCAGAAAGTGCTATTTTCATTCAACATTCCTTATTTGCTCTTTTATTTTTTCTAAATTTAACTTCATATTCAAAATCAAATTTTTAATATCAAGATCAACAGCCTTATTACTCATAGTTGTTATCTCTCTATGCATTTCTTGAGAAATAAATTCAAGAACTTTGCCACATATCTCATATTCAAGATTTTTATAAAAAGTTTCTATATGAGAATCTAAACGTATGATCTCTTCATTAATGTCTAGACGAATTGCCATTTTAGCCGCCTCTTCTGCAATACTTATATCTCTAAACTCATCCATTAATTTAGAGATATTTTCTTTAATGCTTGCAAATAATCTGGCATTTATATCATTACAAGCCTCCTTAACGATTTTAAGATCTTGCTCTATTAGCAAAAGGGTTGATACTATGTCCGATTTAGTATTTTCTCCTTCAAAACTTCTCCCATTATTGTAATGAAATAAAGTTTCCTCTAAAACACCCTTAAACAACCCATAAATCTCTTCTTGATGCTCACTATCCTCATCTATTATCAAAGCTCCTTTTAATGATAAAAAATCGCCTAAACTTAGTTCGTTCTTAATATTAAGATCAGTATGTGACAAAGAATCTCTAAGCTTAGAAATAGCCTCAATATAATTAGGATTAACTGAAAAATTCATACGGGGAACCAATTCTTTATATCCTACATTTAAAAAAACATTACCTCTGCTAATATATTTTGAAATCAAATTTCTTATATCAAGATCATAACCAGAAAAAATTTCTGGTAACCTAAGTTTAAATTCTAAAAATTTTCCATTATAAGATTTCAAATTAACACTAAACATATAGTTACCAATTATCTTTTCCAAATAAAAAAATCCCGTCATACTTTTCACTATGATACCCTTACAGAAAATCGTGTAAAATAAAATTATTCCCAGCGCCCATTGTAATAAACAAATCTCCTGATATTAATAAATTTTTTATAAATTCAACAGAATCTTTGATATTTTTAAAAAAATAAGTGTTTCTATTTATTTTTTTAATATCTAAAAACAATTTAACAGAAAGTTCATCTGAATTAAAATTCTCCCTATTAGAAAGATATATATTGTGCAAAATTAGTACATCAGCAACACTCAGAACTTCAACAAAATCATCAAAAAATTCTTTTGTTCTCGTGAAAGTATGGGGCATAAAATTCAAAATTATACGCTTGTTTTTATAAAAATTTTTAATGCCAAAAAGCGTATCTCTAATTTCCCTGGGATGGTGAGCATAATCGTCCATGTAAATCACCCCATTTTCTTCTTTAATAACTTCAGCTCTTCTTTTTATACCACTATAATTTTTTGCAACTCTCTTTACTGCTTCTTCAAAATCAAAAATTGATTTTCCATTACTTTCTAAAAAAAGATTTAAAGCTAAAAGCGATGCCGAAAAATTTAATACATTATGAAATAAAACGGTCTTAAGTTCAATATTGTACAAGCCTAAAAAAGAAAAACAAAAATATTCATTCTTAACTACAATATTACTTATTTGAAAATCTGAATCTGATAAATCTCTAGATCCAAAACTAAAAATATTTATATCTTTTCTGTTGATTTTCCTTTTAATTTTAAGCAAATTATTATCATCAGAATTGATTATCAATATTCCATTTTCCTTCAAATTATTGATATATTGTAAAAAAGCATCTTCAAGAACCTCATAATTTTTAAAAAAATCAACATGCTCATACTCAACATTGGTTAAAATGAGCATATTAGGACTAAAATGCAAAAAATGTTTTTTATACTCACAAGTCTCAACAATAAAAATGTTGCTAATACCAGATATTGAAGAATTATCTCCAAAATCTTTAACACTTGACCCCACAATAACATTGGGATTTAATCCTAATTTATTAAAAAGAATACCTAAAAACGCGGTAGTGGTGGTTTTACCGTGAGAACCTGCAATTCCAATGCTATAGTACTTTTTAGAAAGCTCGCCAAGAACCTCAGGATAAGATAAAATAGGTATATTTAATTCTTTTGCTTCAAGCAAAATTTGTAAATTATTCTTATCATAAGCTGAAGAATATACTATTAAATCAAAAGACCTATTAAGCTCTTTTAATGAAAACTCATAAATATTTTCGTAATAAGATATTTTATTACGACTTAAAACCTCGTCAGTATGAAATTTATCAGGAACATCTACCCCTTCTACATAATACCCTTTTAAATTTAAAAAACAAGCCAGAGAACAAACTCCACTTCCCTTTATTCCTACAAAAAAAATATTATTCAAACTGTCAAAATCAACTTTCATAGCTCTCTTCTAAATAATCTTTTTTGTCATAAAATTTATGTATAACTATGTCAATAGATAATATATTAATTATTGTATACTTAAGTACGTTCGTAATAATATAAGTTCTAAGCATTTCTGTATTATTAAGCAGGTTATTTCCAAGAGGGATATTTAAAAAAAGCTTAAAAAGGTAATTAGTTCCATCTTTTTTTATTTTAAGATCACAAACAATATAACTTCTATCATACTCAGAAACACAATGTTCAATAATTTGCCTTACGGCTCTCTTAGAAATAGATAAAACCCCTTCTTCATAAAAATGGGGCCTTACAACAGATCTAATATAATTTTTCTTCTTAGTAAAAAACCATCCACTTTTAAAAAAAACTTTAATTGGGTTTAATAGCAAATTAGGTCTAACAGACGTTATTTCAAAAGCAGCTGCTGGTACAACATGCTCCCCCATTTGCCTTGAAATCTTTGCTTTTTCTATCTCTTGCCTAGTTGAAACATCTGTTATGTAAATAACCTTAAAAACATTCGGCAACAAAAGCCTTGAAATTATTTTATCTATCATTTTAAGGCTTGTTCCTAATATTAATATTTTATTAAATTCTTCTCTTCCGAGAACTTCAAGCATTTCAGTGCAATGAGCATCATCTTCAAATACAGATCGCTTTACTGCTCTAAAAACATTATCTTCAAACTTAGCAGAACTTCCAGCAATAATTTTCATGCTTTTGATCAACACACCATCATCAATTATTAACGGTATTGAATATTTATCTGCTACCAAATGCGATCTAAAGCTTTTACCAGTTCCAGCAGATCCTACCAATGCATACACTTTAACTCTAACAAATTTATGCTTAATACTAGTTGCAAAGTTCCTAACCTTGCTTAACATTTTTTTTAAAAAAAAATTACTTGAAAAATTCTGAAAATTCATAAACATCAAAAATATCTTTTACTTGCTTTAAAAATTCTAAACTAGGCTTAGCATAAAATTCATTCTTTTTAAAGAATGTTTCATTAAATTTTACCAAAAAAGAGTGTAAAAAGTAATCACTTTTCTTGAATTTATCATGATATTTTTTGTCATTAATTAAAGGATGATTGTTAAACGAACATTGAGACCTTATTTGGTGAGTAAAACCTGTTTCAATAATAACTTCAGCAAGAGTAGCTTTCTTGCAAGACAATATTGGATTAACCTTTGTAATTGCATTAATATACTCTTTATCTTCTAAAACAAAAGTTTTTCTCAGTCTTTTATTTCTAAATAAATGATTTTTATAAACAACAGTTGACTTAACTTCGCCCATAAGTATTGCAAAATATTTTTTAGTTATAGAACCACTGCTAAATGCTGCACTTAGCTTTCTTGCAGTATTTATATTTTTCGCAAAAATAATAATACCAGAGGTATTTCTGTCAAGCCTGTGAACTGCTGAAGGCTTGAAGCTTAGAGATCTTAAATTTTCCCTTAAAAGATAAGCATTCACTAAAAAATCAAGAGAGTTTCTGCCTCCATGAACCAAAATACCTCTTTGCTTATCCACAACAAGTAAATCATCGTCCTCATAAATTATTCTTTTTTGAATACACTGAAAATCAATATTGCTTTTATAAAATTCATCCATAGTTAAGTTCAAACTTTGAGCTAAAGATTTATACAAATAAATTTTATCACCTTTACAAACTCTACATGAAAAATGTGGTTTTAGACCATTAAGCCTAATATCACCCTTTCTAATATGTTTTATTATCCTGAATTTAGGCAAATTCAAAATTTTAATTAAAATTGAATCTAATCGCTTACCATTATCGTTAGCAAGAATTTCTAAAAAAATATACTTATCCAAAAGCAAGAAATAATTATCCTAATAAACTTTGCTATATTTTTTACAAAAAAAATTAGCCATTAAAAATGTAAATATAGAAACAAAAAATGATGGAAAAACGGGATGAAAAAACCAAATATTCAAATCAAAACATAAAATACACAAATAAAACATCAAACCTAAAAACATAGAAGCAAATGCCGCTATTTTGCTTGCAAAATTTAAATAAAGTCCAAAAACAATAATGGGAAAAAATGAAACTTCTAAAGCTCCAAAAGCAAAAATATTAATAAAGAATAAAAAATTGGGAGGAAAGAAAGAAAATACAAGTATTATTAAAATAAAAAAAACATTAGAAATCATTATTATTCTACTAACCTTTACATCTTCTTTTAAATCTTTTTTATAAATAAATATTGACTTTATTAAAACAGATGTTATTAAGAGCAAATTTGAATCTATTGTAGACATTATTGCAGATAAAAGACCCATAAAAAAAATAAAACAAGAAAAAGAGTTTAAAACCTTTAAAGCTACATTTAAAACAACTTTATCATCTGGATTTAAATCTGGAAAAAGAATAATAGCAAAAAAGCCTATTAAATGCATCAAAATAATTAAAAAACTGATAATAAAAGTAGAAATGGGAAGAGACAATTTTATAGCCTTCTCATCTTTGAATGCTATAAAATTATTGATAATCTGAGGCTGACCTAATATTCCTATTCCTATTAATATCCAAAAAGAAATTATATATTGTGGTTTTAAGTCAACATTTGAAGGAAGCAAAAGATTTTTATCTAAACTAAACATTGCTGTTTTGAACAAATTATTGATGCCTCCTCCCAAATCTAACATCTTGGCAAACAAAATAACAGATGAAACTAACATTAAAAGCCCTTGAATCAAATCCATATAAGCTACTGCCTTAAATCCACCAAAAAATACATAAATAAAAACTAATAAGGCAAAAAGCAAAAGACCAACTACATAATCAATACCCCAAAAAACTTCTATAAGCTTAGCACCACCTATTAATTGGGCAGAAATCAAAAACATTGAAAAAAAAATTAATACACATCCACTAATTAACGCCAAAAAATCGCTTTCATATCTATATCTAATGTAATCAATAATATTTATTGCATTAATTTTTTTTGATTCTTGATTTAATCTCTCACCAACAATAATAAAAGCAATTAAAGTTGTAGGAATTTGTATAGTAGCTAATAATATAAAAGATAATCCATACTTATAAACAGCAGAGGGACCAGAAATAAAACTACTAGCACTAATATAGCTAGAAGAAAATAGCAAAGCCATAACAATAAAATTAATATTTCGATTTGCAAGAAAGTATTTATTTAATAACAAAAAACTACCTCTATTTCTTTTTTTACAAACAATTTAAAAATAAAAAAATATTAATAATGTATCAAGTTTTACTAATTACTAAAATAAAAAAACAAACCAGAAAAAAATTTATACTGGGAAACAAAATTCCTGACCAAAAAAACCACAAAGGAATATTAAATATAGTAGCTGATGTGTCGATAAAATAGGCAAAAAAAACCCACAAGAAAAACATACAAACATACAATAATACAGCGTACAAAATCCTATTTATCATTTAAAACAACCTTAGCAAAAGGGTATCAAAATTTATAAATTCAAATACAATATATATTATATAATACACATTGTATAATATATATTGTATGAATCAAAATAAACACATATTAATCGGTATATCTGGAGGGATAGCCTCTTACAAGTCAGTTTACATAGTATCTAGTTTAGTTAAATCGGGATACAACGTAAAAGTTATAATGACAAAAAATGCAACTAAATTTATTACACCATTAACTCTAGAAACCATTTCTAAGAACAAAATAATTACTAATTTATGGGATTTAGACCATAATGAGGTTGAACATATAAAAATTGCAAAATGGGCTCACCTAATTCTTATCGTTCCTGCTACCTACAATACAATATCTAAAATTGCATCAGGAATTGCTGATGATGCATTAACTACAATAATATCTGCAAGCACAGCCCCTACTTATTTTGCAATAGCAATGAACAATGTAATGTATTCAAACCCTATTTTAAAAGAAAATATAAAAAAGCTTAAAACTTATCATTATAAATTCATTGAACCTGATAAAGGATTTTTGGCTTGCTCATCACATGCTGTAGGACGCCTTACAAATGAAGACAAAATTATAAAAATAATATTGAATGAATTTAATCAAAAAAATTGCCTAAAAAATAAAAAAATACTAATAACAGCATCTAGAACTGAAGAATCCATAGATCCAATTCGCTATTTTTCAAATAAATCAACGGGAAAAATGGGATTTTGTTTGGCACAAGAGGCTATTAAACTGGGGGCTCAAGTTACAATTATTACAGGACCAACAAATGAAAATGAACCTGAAGGAGTCAATATTATAAAAATAAAAACCGCAATGGAAATGTACAATGAAGTTCTAAAAATATATAATAAATTTGAAATAATAATTGGGGCTGCAGCTGTTGCCGATTTTAAACCCAAACACATTTTCAATAGTAAAATTAAAAAGAACAAAACCAATAGATTGTATATAAAATTAGTAAAAAATCCTGACATAATCCAACACATAGGGCACAATAAGCTTAAAAACCAAATTGTTGTTGGATTTTGCGCTGAGAATTCTAAAAATTTAATTCAAAAAGCCAAGGAAAAATTAAAAAAGAAAAATTTAGACTTCATAATTGCAAATGAAATTAAATATTTTGGTTCAAGCTTAAACAAAGTTTATATAATAAATAAAGAAAGCATAAAAGAACTACCAGAAATGAAAAAATCAGAAGTAGCTAAAGAAATTTTAAAAATTTTGCACTAATACCGTTTCAACGGTTTATTAAAAATCAATAGTTTTTTAAAAGCATTTTAATATATTCAGAATTCGTCTCACTTTTAATTTTCTTAAGTTTGTCATAAAGTGATGAAGATTTATTATAAATAGCTCCTTTTAATGCAAAATGCCTTAAATCAACATTTTTACTATCAATGATTTTAGAATAAAAATTATCAAAATTGCCCTTTTTGCCAGCCAACATTGAAGCAATACCTTTTAAAACATTTGAAGGTCTATTAACATTTTCTTTGTTAACAATTTCCAAAGCAATTGACAATGCTCTTAGAGAGTTTTTATCTAAAAGGTAACTAAACATTGAAATTTTAAAACTATTGTCAATCTTAAAATCAAACATGATATTTTTTATCTCAATATCCCCAAGATCCATGTCAATTAAAGCCATAGCAGAAGCCTCCCTAACTTTAAGAGATGGATCGCTTTTAACCTTATAAATCAAAATATCCTTTGCTGAAGAGTCCTTATGTCCTTTAATTGCATTAATAGCTTTAAATCTAATATTGTCATCGGAATCTCTTAAAAATCCTTGTAAAATCTCTTTAGACTTTAAAGAAGGATCTTTGGATAAAGAAATAATAATAGCCAATTTAACATTTAAATTATTGTTATTACTCTGAAGATACAAATCAGCATTTGTAGTTACTTTATCTGGAGCAAGATATGACAACGCCTCAATTGCAGCAGCCTTAATTGATGGACTCTCGTAACCATCTAACGAAATTTCATAAATTCTATTCTGATAATCGACAGCGGTCATTTTCCCAAGAGCAATAAGTATTTCTCTTCTAGCACCATCATTTCCAGAATATTTTTCAAAAACTTCCATCATATTTTTAGAATACTCAAGAGAATTAAGCTCTCCTAGATAATAAGCTGCAATAGATACCACATTGCCCTCTTTATTTTCAAGAATATCAATAAGCATTTTTTTCAATCTATCTTTATCATCAAATTCCTTAAGATACAAAATTGCTAAACCAAGCAAAGCATTTGAATATCTTTTACTCTCATAATTTTCAAGAATATAATTTGCTGTATCAATACCTCCTGAATACTTAAGAGAAATAAACAATTCGAGTATTTCCTTTTTAATCTCGGCATTAAAGGTCTTATCAAGTCTTTTTTTAAGAGAAAAATTATATTGACTATCACTTGATTTTTTAAGAGCTTTTATAATGCTTGTAACTTGACTATCAAGTCCATAAAGAATTGTATCGTTAACATACTTATTATCTAAAATGACATTAGAAAAATTCTCACCATTAGAAGAATTTTCTCTATCAATCTTATTTTCCGTAATTTCAGGCAACAAAGGTGAACTAGGAAGAACTGGAGGGCTAACATTTTGAGCATACACATTTAAAATAAGCATAAAAAATAAAAAATTAAAGTATTTCATAAAGCATCCCTCCTAATAAAACTAAAGAGTTTATTTATTCCTAAAACAAAATAGCAAATAAACAAAATAAAAATACTAACAATTCCTGCCAAAATTAAAAAATAAAGATTTTTAAAACTAAAACCTACATCCCAATGAAACTTCTCAAAAAAGAAATAAACTATATATAAGGGAACAAGTGTAATAATTGACTTTAGAAAAACAAATAAAATCTCAATTAAGTCAATTTTAACTCCACTTTTTAATATTATAAAATAAAAAACAATTACACAAATCATAAAAGAAATAGATTGAGCTAGAGCTAAAGCATTCAAGCCATAATAATTAATACCAAAAACAGAAAGTACAATGTCAAGAATAGAAAATAAAACACTCAAATAAAATGGTGTTTTTGCATCACGAATAGAAAAATAATATTTTTGGAAAAAACTAAACATCGAATAAAAAAGCAAGCCTAAAAGAAAACATTTCAAAACACCCGCTGTTTTTTGAGTATCATAAATAGAAAACTTGCCCCCCATAAGAAATAAATTTAAAATATAATCAGACCAAATAAACATCAAAAAAGACACCGGAATAAAAATTAACAATAAAATTTTAATTCCATCTACTAAAAGAGTATTTAATTTTACATTATTATTTGAAACAGCGTACTCTGCCATTTTAGGAAAAATTACCGTTGCAATAGAAATATAAAAAATTCCTACAGGAAGCTGATAATAAACTACAGCATTACTAAAAATAGAAACACTTCCTATCTCAAGGGTAGATGCTAATGCAAATGAAATCTGCTGAGTAACGATTGAAATAGAAAATCCAAAAATCATACGAACCCATCTACTTAAAAAATTTAAAAATACCTTTTCTTTGAAATAGAATGTTGGCTTCCAAACAAATCCAATCATAAGGCAATTTACAAATGGAATCAGAAATTGTAAAAACCCTCCAAAAATTACGCCAATAACAGCACTATATATTCCAAAACGATCATACAATAAAAATATACTCAATATTATTCCAAAAGAAAACATAATAGGTGAAAATGAAGGAATAAAAAAAATTTTATATGAATTTAGAACAGATATAAAAATTGATGCTAGACTTATTAGAAAAATATATAATACTAAATAACCAAATAAAGAACTTGCAAAAATTAAGTTTTCTCCCCTATAATAAGATAAAAAATACATAATAGGCTTTGCAAAAATAATCATAACTAAAACAATCAGACCAATAGAAATGACATTAAAGGTTATAACTACTCTGAAAAAAGAAACAGCTTTTTCGTGCGATTTGTTTTTCTCATATGTAAATTCGGGTAAAAAAGCCGAAGTCATTGCGCCCTCTGAAAGAATTTTCCGCAAATTATTAGGAATATTGAAAACATAGTTAAAAATATCAGCATCAAGATTTGCGCCAAAATAATAAGAGAAAATCTTTACCTTTGCAAATCCCATTATTCGTGAAAAAAAAGTGGAAATCATGACCAAAATTGTAGAAAAAACATATTTATTCATCGAAATTTCCCTCTTCATACTTTTTTAAATACGAAGTCCTAAAGTTTAAAAAATTATCATTTAGAATTGCATTTCTAATCTTTGAAATCAATCGAAACATATAGTAAATATTATGTTCACTTGCCAAAATTATTCCAAAAAGTTCTTTTGATTTTATCAAATGTCTCAAATATCCTCTTGAATATCTCGTACACAAAGTACATCCGCAATTTTTCTCTACTTGAGAAGTATCATCCTTATACTCTTTTCTACCAATACGCATTATTCCATTATCTGTCAAAAGAGACCCATGCCTAGCAATCCTTGCAGGATTAACACAATCAAAAATATCAATGCCGTAATATATAGCATCAAGTATGTAATGGGGAGTACCAATGCCCATTACATATCTTGGTTTTTCTTTTGGTATCAAAAAAGAACTATATTCAAGAATTTCCAAATATTTTTCTCTCGGTTCTCCAACAGAAATGCCTCCAATAGCAATACCTGGACTGTCTAATTCTAATATATCATTGATGCTTCTTTTCCTCAAATCTTTAAAAAAATTTCCTTGGGTTATTAAAAATAAAAGCCCCTTGTATCCCTCTTTTTTATTTTTATAAGACTTAAATGTACTGCGAGCCCAATTGGTTGTAATATTTGTATATAAATTGGCTTCATTATAATCAATCCCATAAGAACTACAAATATCAAGTGGCATAATAATATCGCTGCCAAAAATCTCTTGCATAGCAAATACTCCCTCGGGAGTAAAATAATGATAAGATCCATCTAAATGGGATTTAAAATGTACACCTTTTAAATCAATTTTTCTTAGACCGGAAAGAGAAAACACCTGAAATCCACCCGAATCAGTTAAAAAATTTTTATTCCAAGTTGTAAAATTATGAAGACCACCATATTTTTCAATAGTTTTAATGCCTGGCCTTAAATATAGATGATAAGTATTTGCAAGCATCAAATTGCATTCTAACTTTTCAAGAACAGCATGTTTTAATCCTTTCATTGCCCCCAAAGTACCAACTGGCATAAAACAGGGAGTATCTACTCTGCCATGAGGAAGATTCAGAAATCCAACCCTTGCATTAGAATGTTTGTCATTCTTAATTACACTAAACATATAAACATCCTAAATAATTATTATATCTATACATATATATACTATTTCCTAACAATTCTATAAACAAAAAAATTGATAATCAAAAAAAATATAGTTGTAAAAGAACTTGCAATATATATATGCAAATAACCAAGATCCGCTAAAAAATTAAAAATTACAATAGAAATGACATAAACAACAGCAAAAGCAATGCTATTTAATAAACTGAGTATAAAAATATTTTTTTTAAGAGCAAGAGCAATAAAACCAACAGTAAAGCTGAGAAGAATTAATCTAAATGAAAAGAATACTCTATTTAGCAAATCAAACAATGCATCAGAATAATTCAAATGTTCGCTTTTTAGAAAACTTATCCAATTAATAAGTTTAGTAAAATTTAATGCCTTTGATGACAGCATCACAGTTCTTATGTAATCGGGCTCTAGCTTAATAATTCCTGTCCCATCAAGAACATCGTAGGCATTCTCTTTAATTTTTCTACCAACCTTAACAAACTCTCTAACACCATAAAGCTTCCATTTATTGTCTTTCCATTCGGCTTTATTTATATCATACCTTGCTTGAAACTCATCTTTATTATCTTTAATTATAATCATTAAGTTAGAAAAAGTATTCTCATCAATATCATAAGATTTAATATTATAAATTTCTCTAGCAAGATCTCTAATTATTATAGTTTTATCGCTAGATCCGCCATTACCAATGCTATTTTTAATAAGAACATCTCTTCTTGCTACTGTATCTATTACTAAATAATTATCAAAAAAGAAAAGAACAACCGAAATAAATACGCTAATCAAAACGATTGGTCTTAATATTCTAGTCAGTGAAACCCCACAACTAAAAAGACCTATTATTTCATTTCTCATAGAGAAATTACCAATAAGATTAGAAATAGCAAAAAGAAAAGACAAAGCTACTCCATCGGAGAAAGCTTTTGGCAAATACAAATAATAAATATAAAGAATATCCTTAAAACCAATATTTTTTTCAAGATAATTGAGAAGATTAACAAATAAATCACCTAGCATAATTAAAATCATGAAAAGTAGATTCATGGACAAAAAAGTAAGAATGATACTTTTTACAAAAAGCTTATCTATTTTCATTTTTTTAATAATCTCAAAAAAAGAACTGCTCCTGCAAAAACTAAAATCAAATTGGGCAAAATTGTAACAATAATAGGATTTGGTGCATACTGCACAGTATAAACTTTTCCACCAATAAACATTACCCAATAAAAAACACAAACAATAATTGAAATTACAAGCTCAAGAATAATAGAATATTTACTATTAGAATACATCCCCATTGAAAAAGCCAAAAAAATAAAAAATAAAACTGAAAGAGGTAAACTAATCTTTTGATAAAATTCAAGATTAAATAAAGCTAAATTTTGATTCATGCTTTTATCTTGATAAGGTTTAAAACTTAAATTTAAGTTATACATATAATTTAAATTTTCAAAGACATAAGATTCATCCACATAATAATTTTGATTGTACAAATAATTTAAATAAAGATTTGAAAAATTTAAACTTAAAAAGTCCCCTTCTAAATTATTTTTTATATTTGAATCTGCAATTAAATTGTTTTGCTTTTTAATTAATTTTACAACATCTCTCATACTCATTTGAGAAGGAGTTACATAATTTAGTAAAAAACTATCACTAAATGTAACCTGATCGATTGAATATTTCATCTTATCTGCATAAAAGTAATCATAAAATCCATCCTCACTGTCTGTTAAAGCAATAGATAGAACATCATTTAAAATGAAATAAACTTGAAAATTTTCTTTTCTAATATCAAGATTTTTTGCTATAAATATTCTATCAAATCCCTTAAGCCTAGTGTTATCAAAAAAAGTTACATTTTTATAACCATTTTCCGATTTCTCACCAGAAACAAAAATCAAATCTCCATATTGTCTGCTTGAATAAGGCTTTAATACCAAATGAGGAATTTCTTCTTTTATTTCATTAAAAATTTTTAACCTACCAATAGATCCAAGTGGAAGCAAAATATCATTAGATATAAAAGATATAAAAACAATAATTACTCCCAATTTAAAAAATGGAACAAGCAAGTCAAAAACTGATATACCAATTGAACGAAAAGCTAAAATTTCATTATGAATCTTGAATTTATGAATAGTAAGAATTACTGAAATCAAAGAAGCAAAAGGGGGGGAAAGCGCAATTACCATGGGAAGAGAATATATAATAAAAATAAAAGCTTTAAAAAAAGGAACATAATTTTGGAGAAGTATTCTCATAAAGAATAAAATTTGATTTATAAAAAATACAAAAAAGAAAAATAAAAACGTAATTAAAAAATATTTAAAAAATTCAGCAATTATGTAAGACTCATAACTGTTTTTTAATATTTTCATCTACAAAAACCAAACCGTTATTAAGAGTACCCAGTATGACATAATTTTCAAATCTAGAAACTTTTATTAAATTCAAATTAAGAAGCCCATTATTAGGCCCAAAATAATCCCAGTTATCATTTTCAGAATCATAAATCAATAACCCGTGATCAAAAGTTGCAAACAATAACTTTTTATCTTTAATATCCATATCCATAAAATAATTAACATCAATATTATTGGCAATAACATGCTTTTTATAACTATTTTTATTTAAATTTAATTCGAAAAGACCACCGCCATACGTTCCAATAAAATAACTATCTTTATATCCTTTTATAAAATTAATATTTTTTTCATTATCATTCTTGCTAAAAAAATCTAAATGTTCGATATTTTTCAAATTATCAACATTAATACTGTAAATAGCCTTATCAACTGTTCCAACTAATAATAAATTCTTTAAGCTATCAAAGCACATTGAAGAAATTTTATTAGATCCAAGAGGTACATTTTTCCAATTTTTTAAATCATAAAACCATAACCCAGAATTTAAAGTACCAACAAATATTCCATTTTTAACAGCAAGCAAAACTTGTATATTGCTAAAATCAGCATTATCAGGAACATTTATTTGCTTCAAATCTCCATCAACATCGTCTATATAATAAACAACATTTTTTCCCCCAATATAAATTGTTCCATTATAATCAGCAAAACCCCTAATGCCATTTAAAAAAATGCTTTTTTTATCTTTAAGATAGACTCTATAATCATTTTTTTTAATACTATATCTTAAAAGCCCACCTAATATATTAGTTACAAATATATTCTCATTAAAGACAAATATATCAAAAACACTGTTGTCAAGAAATCCTAAAGACTCTAAGTTTAAATGACTTACGCCAAGTTTATTACTTAAAAAAGCATAAATCTCTTTGTCATAACCTGAGACAGAAAATTCATTAATCTCTTTAAACGCAGAAATTGCATCTGATTTTTCTTTAGCAAGATATTTCAATTCGGCTGATCTTAAACTAGCATGAGAATATTTATAATCTTTTAAAAAGAGGTCAAAATTATATTCAGAAAGATCGTAAAAACCATTCTCATAATTTATATATCCAAAAAACAAATTAACCTTGGCTAACAATTCCCTGTCATGCCGATTCTCATCAGATACTATTTTATTTAAATAATAGTTCGTCAAACCAATATCTTTTTTAGCATAACTTTCTCTGGCTTTTTTAAAATAAAAATTATTTTCTTTTAAAAAAGCATCACTAAGAAAAAAAGATTCATTATCTTTTAGCCCTATCAAATAATCTCTTTTAAATTTATCTTCATTAACAACATTATTATCACCAACAATAACTATTTCTTTTTTCTTCCTAACAAGATCACTAACATGAGAATTTTGAATAGATTTATTTGCAGTAAGACAAGAACAAAACAAAACAAAACATATAAGACGACCTTTACATAAATTATTAAAAACAAATCTCATATTATTTTAATAATCTTTATCTCTAACAATTTCAAGATCAATTTTTCCAAATTTGTCTATATCAATTATTCTAACTTTAATTCGCTGACCTTCTTCTAATTTTGGAGGTCGAACTAACCCTACATTACCCCTTACATTATCTCCACCACCACTAAATCTGGAATATCTATTATTACCATTCCCAAATCTTCCAGAGCCATACTTATTGTCTCTAGATTTCAAGCGAGTACTTAAAAACCCTTCTTTTGTAGGAGTAAGCTCAATAAAAGCCCCAAAGCTATTAATCTTTTTAACAATTCCTTCATAAATTTCACCTACCTTTGGTTCTCTTACAATACTCTCTATTTTTTCTTTGGCCTTTTGCATCTTAACATCATCATCACCGAAAAGAATAATTTTTCCATTTTGCTCAATTTGAACCTTAACCTCAAATTCATCTGTTATGGCCTTAACAGTTTTTCCAGTAGACCCTATTACAAGAGATATCTTGTCAATATCAATTTGCAGCTGAACAATTTTGGGAGCATACTTAGATATACCAATTCTTGAATCCGAGATTACAGTATTCATAATAGACAATATATGCATCCTGCCCATTCTTGCCTGCTCAAGAGCATCTCTCATTAAACATTTAGTAACATTTTCAATCTTAATATCCATTTGGAATCCAGTAATTCCATTTTTTGTACCAGCCACTTTAAAGTCCATATCACCTAAATGATCCTCTTCTCCAAGAATATCACTTAAAACTACATATCTATCCCCTTCGCTAATAAGTCCCATAGCTATTCCTGCAACTTGCCTTTTAACAGGAACCCCTGCAGACATTAAAGACATGCTTCCAGCGCAAACAGTAGCCATTGAAGAAGAGCCGTTGGATTCCAAAATCTCAGAAACTACTCTAATAGTATACGGAAAATCATTTTTTCCAGGAATCATCGATTCTAAAGCTCTTTGAGCTAAATGACCATGACCAATCTCACGCCTACCAGTCATAAGCCTACCAGTCTCACCAACTGAAAATGGAGGAAAATTGTAATGAAGCATAAAATTAAGACGTTTATCACCATCAATATCATCCATTATTTGCTCATCAATGCTTGTGCCAAGAGTAGTTACTGCCAAAGCCTGTGTCTCTCCTCTTGTAAAAAGTGCAGATCCATGCGTTCTACTTAAAATATCAATTTCTGCAATAATGTCTCTTATCTCATTAGGAGCTCGACCATCTGTTCTAAGCCTATCGTTAAGAATAGAATTTCTAACAATCTCCTTCTCAAAATCATCAAAAGCTTTATAAAAAAGAGACTCATTGCTATCCGTCAATTTCTCAAGAGAAGAAAAATGCTCATAAGATTTATTTCGCAGCAAAGTTATAGCTTTATCTCTATTGAGCTTTCCCTTAACAAAACAGGCTTCTTTAAGCTCAGTATAAATAAAATCTCTAAGCTCATCTTTAAACTCAAATATTTTTTCTTCAAAAGCTAAAGGAAGCTTTTCTTTCTTGCCTACAATATCTAAAAATTCTTTTTGAGCATTGCAAATTTGCTTAATATATTCATGCGCACCGTCTATTGCTGAAAGCAAAACATCCTCACTAACCTCATTAGCACCACCTTCCACCATTGTAATTCCATTTAAACTTCCTGCAACAACAATATCAAGATCAGAATCATGAATCTCTTCAAATGAGGGGTTTACTATAAACTCACCATTTAAATAAACCATTCTAACAGCTGCAATGGGGCCATTAAACGGAATATCTGATAAAAAAACTGCCGCGAAAGCAGCATTCATTCCAACAATATCGGGGGGATTGAGCTGATCTGTAGCTAAAGTTGTAGGAACTACTTGAATTTCTCTACCAAATCTTTTATCAAAAAGAGGTCTCATTGGCCTATCTATTAACCTAGAAACAAGAATTTCTTTATCCTTTGGCTTCCCTTCTCTTTTGATAAATCCTCCTGGAATCTTACCAGCTGCATAATATTTCTCATTATATTCAACAGAAAGCGGAACAAAATCCAAATCTTCTCTCACATTACCTGAACAACAAACAGTCGCAAGCACTGAAGATCCTCCATAAGTTGCAAGAACCGAACCGTTGGCCTGCTTAGCCATAAATCCCGTCTCAAACACCAACTCGTCTCTGCCTATTTTCAACTTTAATATTTTCCTCAAAATTCAACCTCTTTTTATTTTCTAAGACCAAGTTTAGATATCAATGTCCTATAAGCTTCTAAATCTTTTTTCTGGTAATACCGCAATAAACTTCGCCTTTGACCTACCAACTTTAACAAGCCCCTTTTTGAACTATAGTCTTTTTTATTTACCTTTAAATGTTCAGTTAAATACTTTATTCTACTTGTAATAAGTGCAACCTGAACCTCAACAGAACCAGTATCACTTTCATTTTTACCAAATTCAGAAACTATTTTTTGCTTTTGCTTTTTATCTATCATAAAGCAACTCCTATACCATTATAGTAAAGCCCTAAAAAACCTCTTACTATAATTTAAACTAACTACTATGATAGATTATAATATTTTTTCTTAAAAATCACAAAAACAATTTAACCTTTTTGGGTTATTTTTAATAACAAATTATTAAACCGTTTGAAAAAATAAATACAAAATTAAAATATAATAACATATTTATATTTATTCAAACCTATTCCTTCAATAACCGCTAATATTTTCCTTTCTCTGGATTTTAAAATTTTAAACTCATTAGTATTGATTTGAATTTCAACGTAAGCCCCATTTTTAACAAGACTTATCTTGCTAGAATCAATATAAACCTCTTCAAAACTTTTTAAAGATTCTAAACTAATCAAGGAAGCTTTACTCAAATTTTTACATAATATGGAATCTTCTAATCTAAACATACCTATTTTAGTTCTTTTTAAATTGTTAACATACGCGCAAGAATTCAAAGAATAAGCCAAATCTCTTGCAATACTCCTAATATAAGTACCTTTTGAACAACTAATTTTCAAACTAAGCAAAGAAGAGCTAAAGTCATAGCTTAATCTCTGAATATCATAAACATTTACTCTTCGTTTTTTAATTTCAAAAAACTTTCCATTCAAAGCAAGTTTATAAGCCCTGCTACCATCAATATGAACAGAAGAAAATCTAGGAGGACTTTGATAAATCTCTCCCACAAATTCTTTAAGCTTTAAATCTATATCCTCTAATTTAGGAATATAATCTGTTTTATCAACTATTCTTCCATTTGGATCAAGAGTATCTGTTTCTAATCCAAATCTAAATTCTGCTACATACTCTTTATCCAAAGAAATAAAATATCTTGCAAGCTTTGTGTACTTTCCTACAAGAGCAATCAAAATTCCACTTGCAAATTTGTCAAGTGTACCAGTATGCCCAACATGATTTGTATTAAAATATTTTTTTATAGGAAAAAGAGTTTCAAAAGAAGTTTTGCCTTGTTCTTTATTAATCAAAAGGAATCCATTTTCCAAATTTAATTCTCTCTTGTGGTATTCAATCCTTCAATTATCTTATTAACATAAAACGATTTGGAAAGAGAATCATCCTTAACAAATAATAATTTAGGAGTATTTCTAACTTTAATTCGCTTAATAATTTGACTTTGAATAAATCCCTTAGCATTATTTAAAGCTTTAACTGCATTATCCAAAGAAGCACCTTCTTTGATCGAACCCATAAACACTTTAGCATTTACTAAATCTTTTGAAAATTCTACTTTAACAACGGTTAAAAACGAATGAATTCTGGGATCTTTAATTCCCCTGCTCACTATTAAATTGCCAATTTCTTGAGCAATAAAACTCTCGAGTTTAAATTTTTTTATATTCTTATACATAAACACATATAAATAAAGCAACACTAAGTTTTAAAAGATTTTTTTACCTTTTTTACCTCAAATGCTTCGATTATATCTCCTTCTTTAATATTAGCATAGTTATCAATCATAACACCACACTCATATTGCTCAGCAACTTCCTTAACATCATCTTTAAATCTCTTTAAAGATGAAATTTTACCAGAATGAATCTGTAAACCATCTCTCATCACATTAGTAATCGCATCTCGTTTTATTAGCCCACGAGAAACATAGCAACCAGCTATTACCCCAACTTTAGGAACATTAATTACAGCCCGCACTTCAGCAAACCCAATAAACTGCTGCTCAACATCTGGTTCAAGCATCCCTTCAAGAACTGCCTTAACATCGCTTATAGCATCATAAATAACATTATACTTTCTAATCTCAACTTTTTCATGATCTGCTAGCATCTGAGCTTTTACAGTAGGTCTTACATGAAATCCAATAACAATAGCATCGCTTGCTGAAGCAAAGCTAATATCTGTTTCAGTTATTACACCTGCTGATGAATGCACAACTCTTACCCTAACCTCATTGTTTGTTAATTTTTCAAGAGAATTCTTTAAAGCTTCAACTGAACCTTGAACATCAGCTTTTAAAATTATTTTAAGCTCTTTAAGTGCTCCTTCTTTGATTGAATCATAAAGATTTAACATGGTAACTTTCTTTACATTCTTAGAAGATTCATATTTTTTAAGATCCTGTCTTTTAGAACTGATCAATTTTGCTTCTTTTTCAGTTTTAGTGACTTGAAAGGGATCTCCAGCCAGAGGCATTGAAGAAAATCCTAAAACACTAATAGCTTTAGCAGGTCCAACACTATTCATAGAAACACCCTTCTCACTAATTAATGCCTTAACTTTACCATAGCACGCTCCACCTACAAAAGAATCTCCTACGTAAAGGGTTCCATCCTCAATAATAACAGAACAAACTATTCCGCGCCCCAAATCAATCTTGGCATCAAGCACTTTTCCAATAGCTCTTTTAGATGGATTTGCCTTTAATAACATAACATCAGACTGCAAAAGAATCATATCAAGAAGTTCAGAAATTCCTATATTTTTAAGAGCAGAAATCAATACAAAAATAGTATCTCCCCCCCAATCCTCAGGCACCAAGTTGTATTCTGAAAGTTGATGTTTAATCTTATCAGGATTTGAATCTGGCAAATCAATCTTATTTATAGCAACAATAATAGGAACATTTGCTTCTTTTGCATGATTAATAGCCTCAATAGTTTGGGGCATAACGCCATCAATTGCTGACACAACAAGAACAACAATATCTGTAACTTGAGCTCCGCGACTTCTCATCATAGTAAAAGCTTCATGACCAGGAGTGTCTAAAAATGTTATTTCTCGGCCATTATAAACAATAGTATAAGCTCCAATATGCTGAGTAATACCACCAGACTCTGTTTGATTTATATCTATGTTTTGAAGCACAGAAAGCAACTTGGTTTTACCATGATCAACATGACCCATTATTGTAATAACAGGTGGCTTTTCAATTCTTTTGCTTTGATCCTCTACTTCTTCTTCTATAACCGTTTCATCATAAATAGAAACGACATTAACTTTTGAACCATATTCTTCAACTAAAATAGTTGCCGTATCAGAATCTATCTTTTCATTAATAGTCACCATTACGCCCAAAGCCATTAATTTAGCAATCAAATCAGAGGATTTTAAATTCATCTTTCTTGCAAGATCGGCAACAGTAATACTACCCATAATGTCAATTGATTTTGGAATAGGGTTAGCTAAATTTTCTCTTTTCTTTTTTTGAAGTTGTTCGAAAACCTTTTGCTCAATTGTTTTGCTCTCAGTTTCTGCTTTTTTTCTCTTGTAGCTTTTTTGACTTTCTTGTTGCTGTTTTTTCTTCTCACCAAGCTTACGATTTAACTCTTTGCTATTCTCAGAATCTGCTGAAGGAGTGCTGCTAACAATAGGAGAAACTTTGGTTTTTATAACTCTTCTAAAAGACACAGAAGGGGTATATTTATTTTGAGAATTATTTTTGGCAATATATGTTTTCCTTGTAGAACCTTGATATTGAGAGGCCAAACCATCTCTGTTTTGCGAATACCCAATAGGACCACTGTCTCTGTTTTGTGAATATCCACCAGGTCTACTGTCTCTGTTTTGTGAATATCCACCAGGTCTACTGTCTCTGTTTTGTGAATATCCACCAGGTCTACTGTCTCTGTTTTGTGAATATCCACCAGGTCTACTGTCTCTGTTTTGTGAATATCCACCAGGTCTACTGTCTCTGTTTTGTGAATATCCACCAGGTCTACTGTCTCTGTTTTGTGAATATCCACCAGGTCTACTGTCTCTGTTTTGTGAATATCCACCAGGTCTACTGTCTCTGTTTTGTGAATATCCACCAGGTCTACTGTCTCTGTTTTGTGAATATCCACCAGGTCTACTGTCTCTGTTTTGTGAATATCCACCAGGTCTACTGTCTCTGTTTTGTGAATATTCAACTTTGTTATTATGCTTATACAAATCAATAGAACTATTATTTGAACTATTTTTAACACTTAAATCGTTATGCGTTACAATCTTTACTACCTTCTTTCTCAACTTAATAATCTTAATTTTTTTACCATCCTCATTTTTAATATCATCAATATCTTTCGACAAACTTACTCCTCCTCAAACTCAAAACTAAGCCCTATTTTACAACCCGGACAGGAAGTCATATTTTCATTAATAACAACACCACATTCAGGACAAAGAAGCTCTTCATCTTCTTCACTCTTTACCATAGACTCACCATTATCATTAGCAATTATTATCATTCCCTCTTTCAATATCTTGTTAATTTCCTCTTGTTTTTCATAACTTACTCCAAGATTGAAAAGCACTCCCTCATTTGCTTGTAAAAAATTATTAATATCGTTAAGCCCCTCTTTTGATAAATTAGAAATCACAGAAGAATCAAGCAATTTAAGATCACTTATTTTACTGATCTCTTCAAATTGTTCCTCTTCAACAACATCTTGCATAACTTTATCAAACATTTCAAGTGTTTCTTGCTTAAACTCAGAATTAGCTTTCATTTCTGCAAATTGACTGCTAGTTTTAACATCAATAGCCCAGTCAAGAAGTCTATTAGCAAGTCTGACATTTTGACCCATTTTACCTATAGCAAGAGAAAGTTGATCATCACTAACAACCACCAAAGCCTTATGCAAATCTTCATCAAGAATATAAACATGATCTATCTTAGAAGGGGTCAAAGAATCCTTTATGAACTCCTTAATATCCTTACTATAAGGAATAATATCAATTTTCTCTCCTTCAAGTTCCTTAATTATAGATTGAATTCTGACTCCTTTTTGCCCTATACAAGGACCAACAGGATCAATCTCTTCTTTTTCAGAATAAACAGCAACTTTGATTCTGTACCCCGGATCACGAACTATTTTATGAATCTTAATAATACCTTCTTCAATTTCAGGAATTTCAAGCGCTAAAAGCTCTTCAATAAACTTAGGATGAGTTCTAGAGAGAATAACTTCAATACCATTTTTACCTTTTTTGACATTATAAACTAAAACTCTAATCTTATCATTAAGGCTATAAACTTCTCTTGGCGACTGATATTTTTTAGGAATTATACCATCCGTATTACCAAGATTAACATAAAGATCACCATTTCTATTTTGTTGAACATATCCAATAACAACTTTATTCAACTTGCTTTTAAATTCAGATAAAATCTCATTATCCTCAATTCCTTGCAAATCATTTTTGGTTCTTTGTTTTGCAACTTGAATAGAAAGCCTATCAAAAATCTTAGGATTAATTTCAATGTAAGCGTAGTCACCTTCTACAATATTTTCCTTTGAGATATCTTTTTCTAAGATTTCAAGTAAAGAATCTTTCACCTCTTCTACAATTTTCTTTTTAGCATAAACCGCCAAATCCCCTGTATCATCATCAAACTTAACAAAAGCATTCTCATTGTTTCCAAAATACTTTTTATAAGCTATCAATACTGATTCTTTAATTGTTTTTCTAATAGAATCTACACTCATACCGCGATCATTTGCAATACTTACAATCATATGCCCCGTACCCTTTATCATCCAAACTTCCTCCTTAAACTAATCTGGCTTTCTTAACATCGCTATAAAAAACACTTAATTCTTTGCTGTCTGTTTTAAAAATAAAACTTTTCGATTTTGATTCTAATATAAAACCCTCTTCAAATTCATTATCTAGCATTAACTTAATTTTTTTACCTTCAAAAATTTGGAACTCTCTGTCACTTTTTATTTTTCTATTTATTCCTGGCGTAGAAAGCTCCAAAGTAAAGCTATATTTAAGACTTGCTTCCAAAATTAATAAAATCATTTTATGCAAATCAGTTAGCAAATCAATGCCTAAAGAAAAATTTTTACTATAAAGAACTATTTGAATTTTTCCACTATTTTTACTTCTAAAGATATTAATTTCTAATATTTCAACATTTAAACGTTCTGTTAGATTTTTTATCAAATTATAAACTTCATTACTTTTATCAAAATGCTTAATCAACTACATTCCTAAAATTAATAAGGTTCTTTTAAAAGAACCTTATTAAATACATAACTAAACCTTAAGTCAAGGTTAACACTTAGAAAAAATAATGTCAACATTAAACCAAATTATAAGATTTGGCCAAAGAAAGCTTTATAACCTTATAAGCTCCAAATTGTGTAATAAGGTCTTCACAAATACGCATAGATGTTCCTGTAGTAACAATATCATCTAGCAAAACAATTTTTTTAAATTGAAAATTTTTATACTTTGATCTTAATTTAATTTTATTTTCAAGATTTCTAAATCTGAGATTGCCTCTCATTAACTTCTGACTTTTCCCATACTTTCTTGAAAAAATATTTATATAATTAAAACCAAATCGGTTTAATAAAATACCAATATATTCCATGTGATCAAAACCATAAAATAACTTTCTTTTAAAACTACAAGGAACGGTTACTATTTGATCGAAATCAATCTTATTCAAACATTTAGCAATTTCACTTGCTAAAAATCTACCAATTGACTTTTGACCATCTCTTTTGTAAGACAAAATTAAAGATTTGTAATGCTCTTTATAGTCAAAAAAATAAATTAAATTCTCATCAAATTTAATTTTAAAATTAAAAAGCAACTTACATTGATCACATAGAGCATTAGAAAATACATATCTTTTTCTGCAAAAAACACAAAAAGGCAAAAATATACTTTTAAAAGCATTTAAATAGCTCATGCTAACTGGACTGAGAAACTTTTAAAACAATTTGATTTAGTAGCTCAATTGATTGAAAAGGAGTAATATTATTAATATCTATATTAGAAATAAAATTTTTTAACTCTAAATACTCATTTAATTTAACATTAACATCAGCATCATTTTTCAAAATTTCTCTATCGTAGCTATCATAAGAGACATAAGGAAGAAATTCTAAACAAGAGCTACTCTTTCGACTCAATAAACCTTCTAATATAACATTGGCCCTATCTATTACCCTTAAAGGAAGTCCTGCTATGCGAGCAACATAAATCCCATAAGAATTAAGAGACGGCTTTTCCTCAACTTCTCTTAAAAAAACAAGATCATTGCCTTGCTTTTCAATTTTCATTGAAAGATTAATAAAGGCTTTATGATCAATAGCTGATAGTTCATGAAAATGTGTTGCAAACAAACTTCTAGCTTTAATATACTCTAAAATATATTCTATAATAGAATAAGCAATAGCAAGTCCATCATTTGTACTAGTACCTCTTCCAACTTCATCCATAATTATTAAACTCTTTTCTGTTGCATTTCTTAAAATATTGGCTGTTTCATTCATTTCAACCAAAAAAGTAGACTCTCCTTTGGCAATATTATCACTTGCTCCAATTCTACAAAAAATTTTATCTGTAATACCTATTATAGCATTAGCAGCAGGCACAAAAGAACCTATATGTGCCATTAAAGTGATTAAAGCCACCTGACGCAAATAAGTTGATTTACCTGCCATATTAGGACCAGTAATTAAACAAAAATACCTTTCTTTATCAATCCTTACAAAATTTTCAGTAAAAATTTCAGTGTTTTTCACATAGTGCTCAACAACAGGATGTCTAGACTTGTCAAGAAAAATTTCTTTATCAGATGTCAACACAGGCCTTTTATATTCATTTTTCTTTGCCAAATAACCAAAGTTAACAACCACATCAATATATGCAAAAAATGCTGCAACCTTCTTAAGAACTTTATTATGCTTAACAACATTTGATGCTATTTCATCAAAAATTTCTTGCTCAAAAGCAACAACATTGTCTTCAGCATTATTAATATCTACTTCAAGAGAAATAAGTTTTTCTGTTTTATATCTTCTTGCAGAACTTAAAGTTTGACTTTCCATAAAATGAGGTGGCACTTGAGCATAATTACTCTTTGTAACCTCAAAAAATAATCCCCTATTATTGGTTTTTCTAATCTTTAAATTATTGATTTTACTAAGCGATCTCTCCGATTCAAGATATTCATCAATATATTTATTTGCATTAATCTTTAAATCTTTTAAACTATCAAGCTTTAAATCATAACCTCTTTTAATAAGCTCATCGGGTGAACTCGAAATTGAACTATTTATCAAAAAATATACTTTAGAAATACTACCCTCTTCAAACTTATCAAAATTCCAATAATCAAAATTATGCTTGTCAAATAACTTTTTTACCAAAAAAAATACAGAAAGAGCTTTTTCAATAAATAAAAAATCTTTTTTAATATATCTTTTCATCTGAATCCTAGATATTATTCTCTCAATATCCCATATATTAACAAAAGCTTCTCTTAAATTCACAGTTAAGCTAATATTTTTGCAAAAAAAATCAACATGATCTAGTCTAGCATTAATATCAGAAATATTTAAAATCGGATTTAAAATAAATTCCCTCAAAAGTCTCTTTCCCATTGCGGTTTTACAATCATTTAAAACAGAATACAATGAGTATTGAGAAGAAAAATCATTATTATTTTTTACAAGCTCAAGATTCACTTGAGTTACATCATCAAGAAACATATACGAAGAATCATTATTAATATCTATTTTATCAATATTACTTAATAAATTTTTTAAATTATTTTTTATATGATTTATAATAAGAAAAGTTGAAATATAATAAGGCTTTTCTTCGTCAAATCCAAGAGAACTCAATCCAAGTATGTTAAAATGTTCTTTTATTGTTTTTATCGCAATATCCTTGTCAAGATGCCAAGCGGGAACCCTGTTAATTAAAAACCGATTAAGATTAAGCTTTTCTAAGTATTCATAATAAAAGTTTTCAGAAACTATTATCTCTTTAGGAGAATATTTCTCAAGATCCCTTTTAAGTTTTTCTAAAAAGCTACCCCCATAAAACATTATTCCAAGACTAGAAGTAGATAAATCTATATAAGAAAACGAATAATAATTTTTATAATCGCTAATAGCAACTAAATAGTTATTAACATCGTCACTTAAAAAATCTTCATCAAGAATAACTCCTGGGGTTATTACTTCAACAACCTCTCTTTCTAAAGGCCCTCCCCCAGAAGAAGAATTAGTAGCCTGCTCACAAATTGCAACTTTTTTATCAAATAAAATTAATTTCTTTATATATTCCTTGCTAGTATGGCAAGGCACTCCACACATTGGAACATTTTCTCTTTTTGTCAATGTTAAATTAAGAAGCTTACTTGCCTCAATTGCATCGTCAAAAAACATTTCATAAAAACTTCCTACTCTGAAAAAAATAATAGCATCTTTATATTTTTTTTTGATATCTAAGTATTGCTTCATCATTGGGGTAACATTTTTTTCCATATGCTTCCTAAATAATATTGAATTATAATTGATATTATAAAGTAAATATAATTCAATTAAAAATAAAGAATATAAACTGAGAAAAAGCTTTAAAATAGTCTATCTAAATAAAAAGCACTTAAATAATCCAAAATCATATTTAAATCAATTCTAAAATTTCACATTTTAACCTGCTATCAAAGATTAATAAAAAATAAAAAAAGAATTTTTCAATCTAATTACAGATTGAAAAAAAGCAACACCTTAAAAGGAAAATCTTAAGGATTTTTAGTATCTTTTTCTAAAAGATACTTAATAACATTGTCTGTTATATCAACAGTGCTGTTATGGTAAAGGATATACGGATTATTTTTTTTCATAATCAAAGAAAATCCATTAATTTCTGCGACATATTGAATACCGCCAAGTATTTTGCTTAAAGATTCACTATTATTATTCAAACTATTAATATTGGTCAATCTTTGCTGTTCTAAATTATTCTTTGCTAAACTAGAAACTCTCTTTAGTTCATCAACTTTCAAATTATATTGATTCCCAAAAGATCTTGCATTATCTAAATCATTATCAGCAATAGATTTATCATACATCTCTCTCAAATTCTTAAGCTCTAAATTTAAAGTATTTATTTGTTCTTGATAACGATTTTTTATTTGATCAAGATTAGCTTTTAATTGAGGATTTAAAACTTCAATCACAATTCTATCAAAATCAACAATACCTATTTTAACAACATCTATTGAAAAAACATTAAAAGACAATAAAAAAAACAAAGGCAAAATTAAAAAAAACACAAATTTCTCCATAGTATTATCAATATCTCATCTCAATTCCTAAGAAAAATTTAAACCCAGAAAAATATTTGTAATAACTGTTAGCCTTATCATTGTCAAAATAAAAAGGATAAGCTATTACAAAAGAAAGTGGCAACTGGGGCAAAAGACTTCTAATTCCAGTTCCCCAGCTAAAAGCAAAACTGCTAAAAGGTCTAAATAAAGAATTTTCTTGCCCCTCTAAAGAATAGGAAGCAAAATCTATAAAAAAGACATCCCAAACTAAAATATTTTTTAACAAAGGAATAGATATCTGCACAGTATTTACAAAGGAACTATAAATATTTTTTAAAATCCCCCAACCTCTAGCCTGCATAAAATTTTCACTAAGAACTATGTGGTGATGGGGTTGAATTTCAATTTCAAAACCATTGCCAAGAGGAGGCAATATGTTTGAATAAACACTCCTTAAGGTTAAAATAATATCAAAATAGGGAGTAAACACATCCTCATATCCTAAAAGAGAAAAATATCTCTCAAAGGTTGTAGCAGATTTAATAAAATGGCTCTGACCAAATAAAAATCCTCCGAAAAAATCAAACTGCTGCTTAAGCAAAAATCCATTATTAGATAAAGAAGTGGAATTTCTTGTATCCCAAGCCACACTCAAACTAAGAGAATTTTCAAATCTAAAAGTTTTGTAATTATCTCTTAAATAATAATTTGAAGGTCTGTTAACCTCATTATCATAAAAAACATATTTTAAAGCGGTTTGTAAAGTACCAAGAAAAGTTTGCTTACCAAGATAATTAGAAAAAGTATACCCTGTGAAACCCCCAAAACTAAGTTTAAGCAAAGAGTAATTCATAGCATTAAAATCAGAAAAGCTTTTAACATCTTGATATTCTTCCCAACTTGTAAATGGATCAGGAACTTCTCTTTTACCAGAAAAAATAGGTCCATTAATATCCTGATAAGCAGTATTAACAGAATGTGAAAAATCTACAAATCCACCTAAAGTCCATCTTTTCTGAAAAAACCAATTATCTCTAAATGTCAAACTAAGACTTTGCTCTAAAAAAGATAAATTTAATCTTGCAGCAAAATAATAACCTTCACCCAAAAAATTAGAAAGCTCCCATTGTCCAAATATTGAAAATGGAAACGAAGAATTTGAATTGCCTCCAAAATTCATACCAAATCCAAAATTACTTGTTGCTCGCTCCTCAATGTTTAAATTTATCTTCATAAGCCCTTCTGTACTACTTGGAACAATATCGGGGGTTACATTTGAAAAATAACCAAGCTGCTGTAGGTTTACCATACCCATCCTAAACTTATCCAAACTAAAAACATCTCCCTCTTGAAGAGGAATTTCTCTAAGTATTACATGCGAAGCTGTATTCTTATTTTTAGAAACAGTAATAGACTCAATGTGGGCTTTATCTTTTTCTAAAATATTAATTAAAAAATCAATAAATTCCCCTCTTATCTTTTGTGAAGGAATAATTTCTGTGAAAATATACCCCTCCTTGAAATAACTTTCCTTAATTTTGTCAAAATCTTGTTCAAATTTAGAATTATTAAAAATATCGCCTTCCTTAAAGGTAATAAAACTTTTTAATTCCTCCAAACTAAAAACTGAATTACCAAAAATTTCAAGCTTCCCAAATTTAAAAACATTGCCTTCTGAAAGAAAATATTTCAAAAAAACTTCCTTTTCTAACCTTTGAGAATCTTTAATATCAATAGTACTATTGATAATCTTAATATCAATATATCCATTATTTTTATAAAAAGACTCTAGTTGACGCTTGTCCTTATCAACATTGCTTTTTAAATATTTACCATCTGAAAAAAGAGATGCTACTCTTGATGCTAAAGATTTTCTCAAAGTGCTACTTTTAAAGCTTAAATTTCCTTCAAAGTCAATCCCTTTAACAACATATTTGGGGCCAGCTACTATATTAAAGATAATATCAACTAAATTTTCTTCTTCTTTGATTTCAAAATTTACAGAAACCTCAAAATATCCCATGTCTTTATACATTTCTTCAAGTTTTTCAAGACCTTTGTTAACACTTACAAGATTTAAAGGCTCATTAACCTTAATATTTACTTTCTCAACAAGTTCACTATTCCAAAAAACTCTACTGCTATCAGAAAAAATAACAGAATTAACTAAAGATTTTTCTTTTACAATAAATGTGATAAAAAGATCCTCACCATCTATTTTGAACACCGGATTAATAAGACCCGAAAAATAATCAAGAGAATAAAGATCAATTTGTAATTTATCAAAAATTTCATTAGAATATGCAACGCCAATATAAGGTTTTAAAATATTAATAAAATCTACCTCTTTCTTATTCTTAAGTCCTTCAAAATTAATACTCTTCATTATTTTTCCTTTGTAATTTTCAACTTGACCAAAACTAAAAACAACAAAAAACATTAAAAAACTTATGAAAACCAAACCTCTAATTGAACCCATCTTAACCTCTTAACGATTTAATATTTAAATTTCCAAGAAATACCTATGTTATTTCCTATCCCATCTAAACCTTTCTTCATGAAATTATAATCAAACTCATAATTAACCAAAAAAAATGGAGAATCAAACTCAATACCCAAATTAACAACAAAATTTAAATCTTTTGAAAAAGGGGTCATTTGTTCTTTCAAAAAACCAAAGCCTCCGCTAATAAAAACACCCTCAACAAGATATTTCCCTACCTTAACACTTGTATTGTCAAGAACATCAACAAAAGTAGGATTTCCAATTTTAAAAAAATTACTATTAATAGAATTCTTCAATATATCTGTCTTTATACTCAACAAGTCTAAGTTTAATACAGAACGCATATAATCTTCAATGGGTTGAATTAAAAAATCAAGAGCAATGTCACTTACTATTCCAATTGCCATTTCAGCAGCATTAGTCCCTGCCGATCGCAATCCCCCCTCAGATCCTCCCATTGTTGAGCCTGAAAGCAAATATTTAATCTCCTGTTCGGTCCTAGGAGGATAAGACATAAACTCAATTTTCCATAAGCTCAAAGGACTATCAATACTTATTGTAACAAGCAGTTTATCATTTCTATCTTTAATAGTATTTGTAGCCTCCGCTTTGATCCATGGATCAAATTTAGTTCTGCTCTCATTAAAAGATATATAAGCTCCACTTTTAAAGATAAATTTTTTATTATTATAATTAACAAAACCACTTGCAATATTTAAATCCCCCTTAAGAATAAAATCATCTGTTTTTGTGTCAGATTTTATTACAAGCTTATCCCCTCTTGAAATAGTAGCTTGTAAAAACGAAATATTACTATCTGGCCAATGGAAAGTAACACCGCTGTCAAAATTTATCTCAAGATGAGTCAAAATATCAAAATCTCGGGCATTAATATCAACCGTTTGCGCTCTTTTTGATTGCTTGAAGGGATTTACTAATAAATCAACAATAGAACTTTCAAGAGAATAAACCCAAGCATTTGAAATATTTAAAATGCCTTTAAACATAATTTCATCAGCATTTCCTTCAATTGAAAAATCACCTAAAGCATAACCTGTAAAACTTAAAGCAATTTTGTCAAATTTAATAGGAACTCCTGTCCTGCCAGTCACATTAATATCTATTTTGTAATAATCAATAATAGTATCACTTAAAAAATTTAAATTTAAACTAGTAGAAACAAAAATCTTAGAGTATCTATCTAGATTAAACTCATTGCTAAAAATGATTTTATTGTCCTTAATTTCAACTGGCATATCAAATATTTCTAAAGTTCTATCACCACCAAACTTTCTAGAAGCTCTTAAATACTCAGTACTTATTGATCCTTTTTGAATATTTAAACTCCCGTTAATATTAGGATTATACAAGTCTCCATCAATATCAAATTCACCATTTAAAACAAGATCATAAAGAATCAAATGATTGTCAATATTAAATAAAGAATGTGAATCTAAAAAATCTTTAGTAATTATTTTTGAATCAAATTTAATATCTTTGACATTTCCAAGAATTTTATTTTTAATTATTTTGCCTGACGAATTAAAACTAATAGGCAAATAATCTTTTAAAATAAAACTATATTCTCCACTACCATAATGGTATAAAACATCAATAAGATCATAATCAATTGAAGCCATATTAAATTTTTCAAAATCATTACTAAATTCGACCGTAAGATTCGATAAAAACTCATTTTTATATTTAACATCTCTAAAGGAAAATTCACCCTCTGTTTTGATTTTCAAAACTCCAAATCGCTCTTCATCCTTACTTTCAAAGTTTCTAAAATTTGCATTAAACTTATAAGAAAGTAAGTCGCTATTAAAAACTATATTAGATACACCTATAGAGCTGATTAGATCATATCTTAGACTGCCAGTAAGAAATTCTTTTTTATTGCGCTTTGCTTTTATATCATATATGTTGAGTTTATTGTCCAACAATCCTAAATTCATAGAAAACTGCATGGGAATACCCAATAAAGTTAATTTATCGGCTTCAAGATATCCACTCAAAGAATAATTTTTAAAATCATTCTTTTTAAAATTCAGCAAAAAATTACCATTAACCTTCCCTTCTAAAAGGGATGAAGAACTAAAATTGTAAAAATCTAAATCTTGAAATTTAAGCAAAAAATAACTTCCATATTCATCGGAATTAACCCCTAAAAAATATCGTTCTGAATTTAAGCTAGAAAATAAATTCAAACTTCCACTAAAATCATCTTTTAAATTGAATTGTCCATATCCTTGCAAATTTGAAAGCTTGTTTACGAACTTAACATCGGAAATATACAATTTATCATATTCATATAAACCCTTAAAACCAAAATTAAAATTATAAGAGGATATTTTAGAAACTTTTATTATACTAAACTTATCTATTTTCAATTTCAAATCTTCATTAAGGCCTAAATAGTTCCCATGAAAATTTATATTTATCAAAAGATCAGAAGTTTTATTGTAAACCCTAAAATCATTAACATTAAGGGCATAAATTATCTTGGAATCAAAATAATTGAAATCTAATTTGATGCCAAGAGGAGATTCGGCAACAATAAACTTATTTTTAAGATTAACATTGAAGTGCAAGGGATAATTTTTATCCAAATAAGAAAAATTACTGCTAACATTAAATCCATTTTCAAATAGCTCAAAAAATAAACTGGAATGCAAATTGTGCTCATTGTATTGCAAATCAAAATTGTTTGATTTGTAAAAATTTTTTTCTCCACTAGCATCAAAAACGAATTTAAAATTATCTAACTTTGAAAATACTATAAAATTGAATTTTTTTAATCTATTTTTATGGTAATCGAATTTATTCAAATTAAAATCAGAAACTAAATTTAAATATTTACCTGAAAGTAAAGTCTTTGGAAAAAGATTTATTAAATAAGAACTAGGAATAACTTCTTTTAAAAAAAGCAAAGGAAACTCTTTAATGCCTAAATTGAAAGAAAATTCTTCATCATTAAGATCGCCTTTTAAAGAAATTTCAGAATTTTCATTTTCTAAGTAAATCAAATAGTCAACAAAAATTTTATCCTTTAAAAACCAAGTTTTTAAACTTAAATTTTGGAAATTAAGATTTCCAAGACTAAAATTATCAGACTTAACCGAAAAAATATTCTTATCTTTTTTAAAATCCAAATACCCATTTAAGTCGTTAAAGTTTAAAATTTTTGCAGACTTAAAATTAAGACGGCCTATTGGAAGCAAGTCTTTTATAGAATAATAACCTTTATAGTTTACAACACCTCTTTTGAGCTTTAAAAATGCATTCTTAACACTTACAATATTATCATCTCCTTTGATTTCAAGTTGTAAGCCTTGAATTTCTTTACCTATAGTATCTACATTCAAAGAAGAGTCTATTATTCCTGCATATCTTAAATCTTTATCTTTAAAATCATAAGAAAATGCCAACTGACCATTTAAACTTATATCAAAATAATCTTTATAAACTTCAAAATCTTTGTTTAACTTAATCCAATCTAAAAGATTAACATTGAAAAATAAAGCATCTAATCGAATAAAACCATTATCTTTGTCGTAACTTAAATTAAAATCAAAATTATCCCTTTGTAAATTAAAAATTTTTAAATTTCCTTTTGAATAATTTATTTGGAATCCTTGCTCAAGTAAAGAAAAATAGCTTGTTTTAAATTCAAAAAAACTAAAATTAACATAACCATCCTCAAAGCCTTTTTTGAATTTCCCCTCAAAATAGAAAGTTGAATCTAAAATTCCATCATCAACTCCTTCAGACGGTAAATTAATTCCTAAATTTTTAACAAAACTAAAATCTACTACAGAACTGAATAAAAAATCTTCATCTACGGTGCTTAAGGAAAAATTTTTAACTTTAAAATTCAACCAACTATTATTTTCATTAAGCTTAATATTAATATTAATATTTTCTAAATTAATATTTAGTCTATAAAGATAGTGTAAAATTTTATTGAAAATTGCATTTTCATTCTCAGAATAAACATTCCTGGAATTTGAATCATCGGATAAACTAAAATCGTTTATATCAAAATTCAAATTACTCCCTTTAACATAAACATTTAAAATAATATTTTCATCACCTAAAATTAATTTGAATAGGTTTAAATCTACCCTAACAACATCCATTAATATTTTATCTTTTCCATCTAAGCTTAGCTCCAAACCGTCTATTTTGATGGATGATAAAAAATAAGGTGAAATTTTATCATATTTAATACTAAAGCCAAATTTTGATTCAAGATATTTTACAACAAAAAACTTTGCAGAATAAATTTGAACTTGAACAAATAGATTAATAGAAAAAATTATTAAAACAAAAATGAAAAATGGTAAAATCAACAATAAAAATGTCTTATTTCTAAAAAACTCCAAATTCATACACTCATATATTGATAATTATTATTATATAATAATTATCAATAACCTAATTGTTGGCATTAAAAGAAAGGAAGAAAAAATATTTGTGATTAAAATATTAAAAAACTTTTATTGCGTAGAAGGAATTGATGGAAGCGGAAAAACAAGCATCATCAACAAGTTAAAAACTCTTTGCAACGATGAATCAAAATACTATTTTACAAAAGAACCATCAAGTGGAATAATTGGAGAAATGATAAAAGAGCAATTAATAAATTTTAAAAATCCTTTAAAAGAATCAACATTTGCATATCTTTATGCAGCAGATCGACACGATCATTTATATAAAAAAGGTGGAATATTAGAAATATTAAACACAAAATCTATAAAAATAATAACTGACCGCTATTTATTCTCATCAATTGCCTATCAAGGAAAATTGGGATATGAATTAAATAAAAATTTTCCATTGCCTGAAAAGGTATTCTTTATTGAAACAGATCCAAACACAGCTTATGAAAGAATACAAAAACATAGAACACAAAGTGACCTTTTTGAGCTTGAAAAATACAAAACTTTTGAACAAATTGCTCTACAATATTTAAAAACATTTAAAAAACTAGAAAAAAAAATCAATGTGATTTACATTGACAACTCGACAAAAGATAATTTAGATAAAAACGCAAAAAAAATTTTTAATCTAATAAAATTCTAATATAATTAGTCATATGATTAATTGTATTTTTAAAAATACCACTTTCCAAATAAATTTAATTTTATTTCTTTTAGTAGCAGTTGCAAAGATAAATGCATCGTCCAAATTTTATTATGCAGAACAATGGTATGTAATCTTTAACACTCAAATGAAAAAAAACCCTGAAAACTATAAAAAAAATATATTTTTTCTTCAAAAAGCCTTAAAATATCCATTTGGCAATCCAAAATACTCACTAACTAGAATAGAAACAAAAGAGCAGTGGACTAAATATAAACTTCTTTTCAAAATGCATGTAAATCTACTCCTAGTTAAGCAAAATTTATATTTAGGAAATTTATTCGACACAAGAAATTCATATTTTTTCAAAACTCCAGAAAAAAATGAAATTATTCTAAATTTAGAAAAATCAGAAAAATTATATAAAATGGCTATTAACTACTACGATGAAGCACTAAAATACCATAAAAATCTTGAAAAATATGAATTTGTTAAACTAGAAAACGACGGAATAACAAACTGGGAAAACGAATATCATAAAATTTCCCTTAAAGATTTCAATTACTATGACATTATTAAAAAAGAACTGCTGAGAATTGCTGAAACTAAAGCATTTTTTGAAAAAAGCTCAAACTATTATTAAAAAAATTCTTTGCCCTCTCTGGAAAAAAAAATTTTATTTATATAATCCTTATTTAGAGAAAATTTAAAAACAAGATCCTTAAAATTATCTTTACTCAAAATACTATATTCTGAAAAAAGGGTTATCAACGCTCTTTCTGCTAAAAAAGGCAACTCTAAAATATTTCTTAAAATTTCAGCTCTAAATTCACACATTTTCTCACTATTTAAAGAATTTGCAAAATTAGAATTTTCAACATCAGTACTTAACGCTACAATTTCATTTTCAAGAAATTTTTTATCTCCTTGTGAATATAACAAGGCAAATGGCTTTAAAAAAGAAAAAAAATATTCTTTGCCCACAAGATAATGGTGCATTGAACATCTTGTAGCGTAATTTGGGTAAATAGTAGATTCAATCTCTTCATCACCACCAACAATAAGCAGAGGATCAAAATAAGGGGCTGGAATTTCTTTGTTGTTGTAAAAATAATACCTATACGAAAAAAAAGATTCTTCCATGCAATCAATATGACCACAATAAGCCCCAAGCTTATAAATTTTATCTGAATATTCTACCAAAAGTTTAGCAGTATCATTAAAAGATTCTTTTCTGAAATTATAAAGCAATGTAGGCAATATAAATAAAACATTCTCATTTGATGAAATTTTATTTAAAACAAAAATCAAACGTTCATCATAAAAACATGCCTCATCGATAATAAAAGTACCACAACTGGGATTAGAAGCTATTAAGTTTTCAATATCAAAAGAGCTACTGGCAAAACCAATCTCGTCAATTTTATCTTTTCCACCACCTCTATATGGTATTACATTCTCTGGAAAATCCTGAAACCTCCTCTTGTCAAGAAAATTTCTAATAAAAAATACATTAACCCTGCTCCTATTTCCTTTAATAATATTGCCTAACACTTTGAAAGATTTTTTCCTTACGACAAGAGAATCCTTATAAATTTTTGCGGCATATTCTGTTTTTCCACTCCCCATAGGACCAACTACAAGAATTAAATTCATTTTGATCTTAAAGTCAAAATGACTAATAGAGACAATGTTATTCAATTGAGAATCCTCTTTATTAGCAAAATCTAAGCAAAAACCCAAAAATTCCCCCTGAAGTAAATTCAACCTCAATCATACAAATAAAGAACATATAAAAAACATCCACATTAAAAATCCAAAAATTAATGCTTAGGACTTTTTTGAAAGTTATTGCTCAAAAGAATAATAACTTTCAAAAGAATCATCGTCCAACAAAGCTTTCTTTATTTTTAATTTATCTTTCTCATAAATCTCAATATAATTAAATTTTTTAGAGCCATTAACTTTTCTATAAATTGAAACCAAACTTCCAACCACATAATTTTTAATTTCTACTAAATTAAATCCAAAATATTTTTTTTTACTTATTAAACTTGATCTAATATCTAAAACAGAAATGTTTTCAAAAAATAAATTTAAAGCGGAAGGTAGAAAAAAATCTTTAATGTCCATCAAGAACAATTCCTTAATACCAAGATTATTAAAATCATAGTCCAAATTGTTAAAAAGATTAAGCTTAAAAGTATGCAAAGCAAAGGTATAAACATCCCTTTTATCGGGATATTGAACCTCAATCATATCAACGTAAGGATAAGCAGAATAATTTATTTTATAACCAAGCAAATCATTCTCATAATAAACTGGAAACTTGTCTTTAAAATAAACTTTATTAAAATATCTATTATTTAAGCTAAATTTATTGCTAAAATCTACTATTCCCGAAAAAATACCTACCAAAACTCCATCTTTAAGTATGGCAATATTATTTTTATTATCAATGCAATAAATTCCTGATAATCTTTTACAATCTTCTAAAAATTCACTCTTCATGTCGGGCTCCTCTAAAAGATCATAAAACATTTTATATTCATTTATTGTTTCAGGAGGAAATTTTTTAAAAGCACTATAAGCTTCAGCCGAATCTAAAAGTTTATACTTTAAAAAATAAATACTATGAATTCCATTATATTCTTTAATTTTGCCCTTAAGAAAAGAAAATAAAGAAACAGAATTGTCATAATTAAAATCTGAATTTCTAAATATATAATTAATATTTTCAGCTGTAAAGAAAAAATCTTCTTTAGATTTAATCGTATTAAAAATGCTAAAAAAAAACCTATCTTCTTTTAAAAACCACTTAAAAAATAAAAAATCATTGCCATACAATGAGAAAGCTTTAAGTAAAATTTTTTTAAAATCATCCCCAAAACTTTCAAGTCTTCCGGAAGCTTCAAGTCTCATGCAAATTAAATCTTTATCTATTTGCAACTCTTCATTTAAATTTTCATACAAAGAAATAACTTCTTTATACATATTCTTATTTTCATTTTGCCTTAAAAGCAACTCAAAATAATATGTGTATATTTCTTTAAGGGGGGTTGCTTTAAAATTATTAATATTAATTGCTTTTTTTAATAAATAAATCCTATCTATTAAATCAATATCCTCTTTTAATGCAAGCTCATAAAGAGCATCTGAAGCTAGCAAATTAAAATCAAGAGATCCATAAATTAAATCATTTGCTTTTTGAAAATCGGAAAAATTTTTATACTCATTGAAAAGAATACTTGAAATACCTTCATCTTCTTCGATTAAAGCTGCTTCTAAGTTTATAGAAATAAAAAGAATCAAACCCATCTTTAAATAAAACATAAACACTTACCCCTGGCTTTTTGTATCTTCCTCCTTTACTTCTTTTGCCGTAGAATCCACAAATAAATCATATTCATCTTTGTTTACTTCAAACCCCAAAAGCTCTCTCACTTCCTTGTCTGTCAAAGTTTCCTTCAAAACAAGTTCTTTTGCTAGCTTAACAAGTTGATCTTTATGCTTTACAAGAATATCTGATGCCTCTTTTAAACATTTCTCAAGTATTCTTTTTACCTCTTTGTCAACTTTATCAGCAGTGTTCTCAGAATAAGCCTTAGACTTTGAAAACTCTTTTGGAAGAAAAATGGGTGTTTCATCATCTACTAAAAATATTGGACCAACTTCTTCACCCATCCCCCACTCCATAACCATTTTTTTAGCCAAACTAGTAGCTTGCATTAAATCATTTTGAACACCCGCTGTTGTAACTCCCAAATTTATTTGCTCGCTAGCATAACCACCATAACATATCTTTATTTTATCAAGAATTTGGTGCTTGTTTATTGAAAGTCTATCTTCCCTTGGAAGCGAAAATGCAACACCAAGTGCCCTGCCCCTTGGAATAATAGTAACCTTATGGAGTGGATCAGCATGTTCAAGATAATAATGAAGCAAAGCGTGACCTGCCTCATGATAAGCCGTCTCGAGCTTTTGCCTATCAGTAATAGTCATGGATTTTTTGGCAACTCCCATCAATATTTTATCTCTAGCTTCTTCCATATCCTTCATTAAAATTTCATCTTGATTATTCCTTGCAGCTATTAAGGCTCCTTCATTAATTAAATTTGCAAGATCAGCACCGCTAGCTCCAGGAGTAGCTCTTGCTATTACTTGTAAATTAATATCTTTTGAAAGCTTTGTTTTTGAAGAATGGATATTTAATATTGCTTCTCTTTCCTTAATATCAGGCAAAGAAACTGTTACTTGCCTGTCAAATCGCCCAGGCCTAAGCAAAGCAGAGTCAAGAACATCTGGACGATTTGTGGCTGCCATAACAATTACATTGGTATGTGTTCCAAATCCATCCATTTCAACCAATAGCTGATTAAGGGTTTGCTCTCTTTCATCATGACCACCACCAAGCCCTGCACCACGACTACGACCAACAGCATCAAGCTCATCGATAAAAATGATGCATGGAGAATTTTTTCTAGCATTATCAAATAAATCTCTAACACGGCTTGCTCCAACTCCAACAAACATTTCAACAAAATCTGAACCTGACATGTGAAAAAAACTAACCCCAGCCTCACCAGCAACGGCTTTGGCAAGCAAAGTCTTACCAGTACCTGGAGAACCAACCAAAAGCACTCCTTTAGGGATTTTCGCACCTATTTTTTCAAATTTTTTTGGATTTTTAAGAAATTCAACAACTTCGAGAAGTTCTTGCTTAACCTCTTCTTGACCGGCCACATCTTTAAAGGTAATTTTATTCTTCCCAGCTTCATACTTTTGAGCATTACTTTTTCCAAATGTAAAAACTTTTCCACCACCACCTTGAGTTTGCCTAAATATAAAGAAAAAGAAAATAAAAAATAAAACCCATGGCAAAGTTTGTAATAAAACCCCAATCAAAGAAGCTTGACTTTTTCCTGAGCTAAGCTCAACTTTTTTACTTTTCAACTCTGAAAGCAGATTTATATCAAGATAAGGAATACTGGTAGAAAAATAAGATTTTGCAAAGTTAGAACCCTTAACAACAAATTGAATCAAATTTTTATCAATTATTACTACAGACTCAACTAAACCATTGTCCAAATAACTCTGAAATGTGCTATAAGGAACATTTTTATAACTTTCCCCTCCTCTTATAAAATATGACATAAATACTGCAGAAATTAAAAAAATAACAACAAGCCCTAAAATCCAATTTTTATTCTTCTTTTTATTATTATTAGATTTTCCATTGTTATTCGTATTATTATTGCCATTCATTCCTTTAAAAGTCCTCCAATCAAAGATATACTAATTTTTTTAAGAATACTTTTTTCGCTCCATACTAAGTTTAAAGTATTTAAATCAATAATTCCAATTAATCTGTTATCTAATGCTAATAACATTAAATAAATCGGATTGCACCTTATAAACTTAGAAAAAAACTTTTTAGCTTTAAATTTATCCTTAAAAAATTTATATCTAAACTCATAAGAACAACATTTTAACCTTGACACAGAAGCTGCATTGCACTCTAAACATTTTAGCAAAATCTTACCTAAAGATAAACTATGCCATTTGCCAACTTCCAAAATAAAATCAAAAGGTTTGTAAAATTGTTCATCTCTTTTAAAAATCAAATTAATTTTATTATGCCTTTTTTCTAAAATAAAATCATTGGTTTTTAACAACACATTGTTCTTCTTTCTATCAAGCTCTACTTTAAATACTTCATTGAGAGCTTTATAAGAGACCTTAGCTACAATTCCTTCTGAATTTAAAATTTTAAAAATCAATCTAAACACTAAATATCTAGGAAAATCTAAAAAAGTTTTCAAATCAAAAGAATAATAATATTTACCCTTTTCAACAGGAAAAAATTCATCTTTTTCAAAATAATCTGTAAATTCTTTTGAAAATTTAGATATTCTCTTAAGACATTTTTCATACCCTTTAAAAATATTTTTTATCGAAGGTAGTAAATTATTTCTAATCCTATTTCTTAGATATAAATCTTTAGCATTTGTACTATCAACAAAAAAGCTAACATTATTCAAAGATAAAAAATTCTCAATTTCTAGTCTTGTAACCTCGAGTAAAGGTCTTATAATATTTTTATTGACACCAGGAATACCTGCAAGACCATCCAAAAAAGATCCTTGAAAAAATCTCATAATTACTGTCTCAATCTGATCGTTCTCGTTATGAGCAAGTGCAATATAATTTGCACCATTTTCTTTAAGAGCATTTTCTAAAGCATTATACCTGCATTTCCTTGCAAGTTCTTCAATAGATACTCCCAACCTAACCGACTCACTTTTTATATTTATATCACATTTTTTAATTTGCAAAGCAATGTTATAAAAATTACAAAACCTCTTTACATGCTCTATTTCTTGATTTTGCTCATTATCAGATCTAATAAAATGGGCAAAATAAAATGCAACAATATTATTGCTCAAATAATATTTCAAATTCAATAATAAAGTTGTAGAATCAGCCCCTCCAGAAAAAGCAACAATAACCCGATTTTTATTTAAAGAATTTTTTTTATAAAATTTATCTATTTTAATTTGAATATTATCGTCTAAAAAATGCATTAAAAATTACTAGAATTGATTTTTTGCATCTTATTTTTAAAATTGGCTTCGTTAATATCAATTAACTCATCACTTAAAAAGTCATATAATTTTTCAAGCCTATCTATTTCGTCTTTACAAAATTTAGAAAGAACAAAACTCTTTATATCGCGCATAACATTGCTTCCAACTCCAATATAAAGCCTACTATAATTAGAGCTTCCAAGAACACTTGAAATTGACTTAAGTCCATTATGGGTAGATATACCGCCCCGCTCTTTAAGTCTACATTTCCCCAAAGGAAGATCAACATTGTCAAGAATCACTAATAAATTCTTCATACACATACAAAAATCTGAAAATATTGAAGGAAACAAAGATCCACTTAGATTCATATAAGTCAACGGCTTAACCAAAACTACTCTTTGAGAAATCATTCTTAACTCTGAATATTCATATTTTTTTTTTCTCTTTAAAAAAAGACCATTCTTGAAAACAATTTTATCTAAAAGAGAAAAGCCAACATTATGCCTAGTTAAAGAAAATTCTAATCCAGGGTTTCCTAATCCAAGTATCAACAACCCCATAAAATCACTTTATAATAACAACTTCCAAATTTTCGTCATTTTCTGCAAGCTTAACATTAGAAGGCAACACAAGATCTTTAAGAAGAACACTGTCTCCTTTATTAACAGGGGTTAAATCAAGCTCTATGAACTCTGGCAAATCTAAGGGCAAAGACTTTACCTTAACTTGCTCTTTTAAAACAGTCAAAATTCCGCCTTCTTTAACCCCAACAGAAGCTCCAACAAGCTTAATAGGAACATGTTTTTCAAGCTCAACAAGCCTATCTACCTCGTAAAAATCAATATGATAAATAAGCTTGCGGGCAACATTTTCCGCAACATCTTTAACAAAAACACATCTTTCAAGCTTGCCATCATCTAATATTAAGACAGTATTATCTGTAAACTTTGCAAATTTCTTATTAAAATCACTACTCTTGATTTTCAAATGTAAAACATCATTACCCTGTCCATAAACAACGGCTGGTATTTCATATTTAGCTCTTATTCTGCGAGCATTAGAAGACCCAAAGCTTGATCTATATTGGCAACTTAAAACCCTGCTATTTTCCACCAAAAAACTCCTAATGTAAAATACTGGGACGGAAGGATTCGAACCCTCGAATGACTGGACCAAAACCAGTTGACTTACCGCTTGTCGACGTCCCAAATACCTTAATACTTACAATTGACAAGCATACAAGATACAACACGCTTTGTCAATAATTATTTAAAAATCTAATTCAAGCTCAAGATCAGCTGGATTTTCTCTTATATATTCCTTAAAAATAGAAGTTTGCAAAGTTTTCCTAAAGTCCTGACTAATAGGATGCACAATATCTTTATACTCACCAACTCTAGTCCTTCTGTTAGGCATAGCAATAAATACTCCCTTTTGCCCTTTAATAACTCTAATATTGTGAAGAACTAAGCAATTGTCAAAAGTAACTGCAACATATGCTAATAATTTAGAACCAGAATTTTTACCTTCAACTTTCTTAATCCTTATGTCTGTAATATCCACTTATAAGCCTCCCGCAAAAAGTACATACCTTAAATCTAAAATATTTTCTATTTTTTGTAAACATATTTTTATGATATTTTTAGTTTTTTTAATTAAACAGTAATTAAGGATAAATAATAATTCCTTTAGACCATATTTTTTCAAGCTCATAGTATTCTCTAGACTTTTCACTCATTAAATGAATTACCAAATTTTCAGCTGAGACAACAGTCCAATCATAAACTAATCCTTTTCCTTGGACATTAAGATTAATTTTTTTTTCTTTAAAAAATTTAACTATCTTATCAGCATACAAAGCTTCCATCTGTTTAAATGATACAAAAGTAGCTATTACGAAAAAATCAGTCCAATTGCAAATATTGCTAACATTAATACCTATAACGTTAATTCCATTAAAATCGCTTATTATTTTGCATAAAGCATTAATATCACTTGCTTTTAACGTATCTTCCATCAAAATCATCTCCTAAAACAACTATTACATCAGGATTAATATCAAGATTATCAAGCTCTAAAAATCTTTTAGCTTGAATTTCAGAAATTGGCTTAATATTCGCGGTTTTAATTGCCTCCCCAACTCTAACAGCCATTTCTAAATTATCCGAATTATTTATAATCAAGGTATTTTTATAAGAATTTTTATCTGCATTACCAAATTTTAAAACTTTAAATTTTAAAGAATTAAAAATATTTGTTGTTTTTTTTGCAAGTCCAGCAACTTTTGTTCCATTTAGAATAATAATCTTTACTATCTCTTCTGCGCCTTCATTAATCAACTCTTTATTTAATTTGTCCACAGATTCTTTTAAAATAGCGCCTCCATAATAAGGAAAAACCACCTTTATCAAATTATTATCATTATCCTTGAAAATCTCTTCTTGTCCTTTAATATTAATAGGAATAATTTTATCATTATTTATTTTATAATTTTTAACAATATACTTAAAAACAACCTCTGAAAGGTTAGTATCTAGCATAGAATAGATTTTAAAAAAATTGTCATTTTCAATACCAAAATCTGAAATTTTAAAAAGAAGTTTTTTAAAAAACTCTTTAAAAAACTCAATTCTCTCTTCAAATTGATTAACATCATTGAAATATCTCAAATAATCATAAACTTTATCACCATCAAAATTAGAAGTACCGGAGGGTATCAAAATAGAATCCTCAAAACTATAAATTTTTACTGGATTTTTGACAAGAAGTCTAACCCCTCCTAAGTAATCAATAAGTTTAACAAAATTTTCTTTTTGAAAACGAATATAATAATCTGATTCATGGGATAATTGTGTATAAATTTTAGATAAAAACTTATTAAAAGAATTTTTTTTGTAAAGATCTTTAAACCAAGATATATTACCTTTTAAATCTTCATATCCAGTATGAACTGGAATGTCTAAAAAACCAATATTTCCTGTTTTTATATTGATAAAAATTTCTTGCATACTTACAAGATTTTTGTTAAGATCTTCTACCAGAAACAAAAAACTAATATTGCTCTTTGTATTAAGTTCGAAGTAAACCAACTCTTCCTTAGAACTTCTAATAAAAAAAATTGCTACACTTGCTATTATCAGAACAATTAAAACTAAAAAAATTAAATCCTTTCTCAAACATTTACCTTTTTAACATATAAATTATTATCTTTAATGTATTTTAACACACCAAAGGGTAGCAAATAGCTAACAGGAAATCCATTAGCAATTCTACTTCTAATCTCTGATGAGGAGATCGGTATTATTTTATTATCTACATAAATATGTTTAAAAGAACTTTTTAGCCTCTCTTTGTAGACTCTGTGAGCAATAACAAGATCAACGGAGCTTGCAATACTTTGGGGATCTTTCCATGAATCAAAATTTTGGAAAAGATCATCACCAATAACCAAAAAAAGTTTATCGTTTTTATATTTTTTCTTAACACAAGAAATAGTATCAACAGTATAAGTTATACCGCCATTTATTATGTCACAATCATCTATGAACATTTTACTTTCATTCTCTAATGCAAGCTTGAGCATATCTATTCTATTTTGAACACTAACATTCTCCTCAATCAATTTATGAGCCGGATTACAAGTAGGAATAAATATTACTCTATCAACATTTAATAAACACTCTATCTCTTTAGCCAAAAAAATATGCCCAATATGAACTGGATTATAAGTACCCCCTAATATTGCAATTCTCATGAATCATTTTTCCTTAAATCAAATAAATTTGACATCCAAAAACCAAGTCCTAAAAATAAAAAAGCCCAGAATAAAAATCAATTTTATTCAAAAGTTTTAGCTAAAATAAAAAATTCTTTAACAAGTTCATCAATCCCTTTATTCTCATAAATAGAGATACCGATAATCTTTTCTTTTCCTAAGGCTTTTGTCAAGAAATCAAAATTTTTCACAGAACTATCCAAATCAAGCTTATTGGCAATAATAATTTTTTTTTTATTAAAAAGCTTGTAACTATAAGATTTTAATTCATTTAAAAGAATGTTGTATGATTCTAAAAAATTTGCCTCAGAAACATCAATCACTAAAGCTAAAATTTTAGTTTTGGCAATATGTTTTAAAAATTTAGTTCCAAGCCCTACTCCATAACTAGCACCTTCAATTATTCCTGGAATATCTGCAATTATTAAATCATCATAAGAACATCTAAGTACACCAAGATGGGGAGTCTTTGTTGTAAAAGGATAATTTGCGACCCTAGATTTTGCTGAAGTTATTCTATTAAGAAGAGAAGATTTACCAGCATTAGGAAGCCCAACAAGTCCAATATCTGCCACCAAAAAAAGTTCAAGACGCACATTCAAACTATTACCTGATTCTCCGGGTTGAGCAAATCTTGGCGCTCTTCTAACTGAAGTTTTAAAATTACAATTACCAAGACCACCTCTGCCACCCTTTAAAATAACAAATTCGTCATTTAAGTTTTCAAGCTTACACAAAAAAGTTCCATCATTTTCATTATAAATGTCTGTATTTGGAGGAACAAAAAGAATTAAATCTTTACCATTAGCACCACTTCTCTTAAAGCCCATTCCAGGTTTCCCATTTTCAGCACAAAGCACATGCCCATTTTTATAAAAAGATAAAGTGCGAAGATTTTCTCTTACCTTAAAAATTACACTCCCACCACTCCCACCATTTCCACCATCTGGACCACCCTTTGCATTAAATTTTTCTCTTAAAAAAGAAACGCACCCAGAACCACCATTGCCTGAAGCCACCGTTATATTTACAGAATCCTTAAAGTTATACAAACTTTCTCCAATTTTTCGATTAAAACTAACAAATATTTACATATTAACAATATTTACATATTTTCGTCCCCCTAAAGTTTTAAACTCCACCTTACCAGATAAAAGCGCAAATATTGTATAGTCTCTTCCAAGACCGACATTTTTACCCTTATGAAATTTTGTACCTCTTTGTCTAACAATTATTTCTCCAGCCTTAACAAACTGGCCTCCGCTTCTTTTAACTCCAAGTCGCTTAGATATAGAATCTCGTCCATTTTTTGAACTACCACCACTTTTACTTGTTGCCATTAATTTTCCTCCAAAACTAATTTAATGTCATTAGGATACTCAAAGCACAAATCACTTATGCCTCTAATTAAAAATCTACTATAATAAAAAAGACTTTCTTTACTTAAATCCTTAAAAAAAGGCTTAAACTCCAAATAGCCTCTTTTTGAATTTTTTACAATAAAAGTCTCACCTTCAAGGTCAAGAACGCTGAAAAAGGTTCTTAAAATAAAAGAAAAAGGGGCGCAAACAATGTTAACATTATTTTTATTCATAGCATGACCATTAGCTAAAAGATAAATGATTACATCGTCTTTTACTTTTACTAAAACATTAATCAATAAACTTAAAAAACTATTTCATCAACCAAAATATAAGAATAGGTTTGTCTGTGCCCAACTTTTCTCTCACTTGATTTTCTTCTTCTATATCTGTAAGAAACAACCTTTTTATCTTTTTTATCTTCTTTATAGGTACATCTAATGAGAGAATTTATAACATAAGGCTTTCCTATTTTAATCTCTCCATCTTTATTAATAAGCAAAACACTATTAAATTCTAACTTATCTTTTTCAATAGGAGAAATTTTGTCTATTTTTAGAAATTCGCCCTCAACAGCCTTATATTGCTTGCCATTTATTTCTACCAATGCATACATTACATTACCTCAACTAAACATTGTAAATTTAATAAAAAAGAAAAGTCAAGCATTAAATTAATTGTACCTTACAAGAGAATTGACCTTATAGTTTTCAAGAATCTGTCTACCATTAATACCGCAAAGCTCAATAAAACAAAAAATATCCTTAACCCTACCTCCGGCTCTCTCTAGCAAAATTGCAGACGACTTCAAAGTTCCTCCAGTAGCTAATATATCATCTATTAAAAGAATATTGGAATACATCCTAACATCATCTTTGTGTACCTCTATTTTCCCAAAGCCGTATTCAAGCTCATACTCTTCGCTAAAAACTTCTCTGGGCAATTTACCTTCTTTTCGAATTAAAACAAGAGGGAGTTGCATTTTCAAAGACAAAGGCGCACCTATTAAATATCCTCTAGACTCAACAACTGCAATGCAATCAATCTTTTTGAGATTATAAAAAGAATATACCTCATTTATTAACGAGGTATAAACTTCGGGTTTTAACAAAACACTAGTAATATCATAAAAAAGAACACCCTTTTTAGGGAAATTGGGTACTTTTGCAATAAACTGATCGTAATACTCTGTTTTATTTTTCATAACATACTTGTCCCATTTATATGTTTATGTATTTTTTCAAAATAGTAAAACCAAAAACCAAATTTATTTTCTTACAGGGGGCACTGGAACAAGATTATGCAAGTCTACTTTTGGTATTTCATCAAATTTAGCTCTTGTCCAAACTTTACTTCTGCCAAAAATCCAAACTTTTCCCTTGGTGATAAGATTTCCAGTTTTACTATCAACGCTCATCTCAGAATTATAAATTTTACCGTTTTTAGGATCTATTATTTTACCTCTATCCCACTTTTTAGAAGCAGAAGAATACTTAAGGCCCCACATAAAATCAAGACCTTCTATTGCAAGATTTTCAAAGCCAACCACAGTGTCTCCTGAAGGATTTTCAGCATCATACTTTTTGCCATCTTTTATTACAGTTAAAATTCGACCATAAACTTCTCCATTGTATTTATAAATATAAACAATAGAATTTTTTATATTACTAACATCATCATAACCAACCCAATATCCTAAAACCTCATCTTCAGAATTAAGGTTTTCAGCCTTATTAATAATTTCCCTTTCATTTGAATCTTCTGAATCTTCTGAATTTGCAAATAAAAGCATTGCAAAACAAAAAAAAAGAAAAAACTTTGAAAAAATGCTATTCATCGGTTCTCCTTAAAACTAATAATTATAAATTATAATTCTTTTTTTTAAATTACTCATTTGAGATTAATAAACTCATTTGAGATTAATAAGATTAATATAAGATTAATAATTTTAAAATTAACCACAAATATTATTATATAACTTATTTTACAATTTTAATTATCAATATAGAATCTAGATAGCTAGATAAAAAATATAAAATTAAGAAAAAACAATAAGTCAATCAATTGTTATATAAAACAATTGATGCTAGTATTAATAAAGTTAATTGTCTTGAAGGATTTAACCGTGGTAAGAGGAATCTATACAGCTGCTAGCGGAATGATGGCAGAAAGGCGCAAGCTTGATGTAGTATCAAATAATTTGGCAAACATAGATCTTATTGGATATAAAAAAGATTTATCCATTCAAAAAGCATTTCCAGAAATGCTAATAAGAAGACTAAATGATGATGGACTTTATAAATTTCCTAAAGGGCATCTTGAAACAGCTCCTATTGTAGGCAAACTAGGAACAGGAGTTGAAGAGAATGAAATATATACAATATTTGAACAAGGCCCATTAAAAACTACTGGCAATCCATTAGATTTAGCACTTACTGATCAAGGGTTTTTTGTAATACAAACTTCAGATGGAGAAAGATATACAAGAAATGGTTCTTTTACTATTGGAAAAGAGGGAATCCTTGTTACAAAAAGCGGATTTCCTGTTCTTGGTGAAAAAGGACATATATATCTGAAAAAAAATAATTTTAAAATAACATCTCAAGGACAAATCTTCCACAATTCAAACTTTGAATCAAACCCTAGAAAACTTGTTGGTGAGTATGAAAATTCCTGGGAAAATTACGAACTGCTTGATACCATCAGAATTGTAAATTTTGAAAATCCCAGGTTTCTCAAAAAACAAGGAAATTCTTTATGGATTGATACGAAAACATCCGGCAAAGCACAAGAAATTGATGTATTATTAAGGCCTAAAATAGAAACGGGGGCTCTCGAGGCCTCCAATGTTAATGCCGTTAAAGAAATGGTTTTAATGATTGAAATCAACAGAGCTTACGAAGCTAATCAAAAAACAATACAAACTGAAGATAGTCTTTTAGGAAAATTAATAAATGAAATTGGAAAATATTAAGGAGCATATTTTATGATGAGAGCATTATGGACAGCGGCAAGTGGAATGACTGCACAACAATACAATGTAGACACAATTGCTAATAATCTTTCAAATGTGAATACTACGGGATTTAAAAAAATAAGAGCAGAATTTGAGGATTTAATTTATCAAACCCATAATAGAGCCGGAACTCCTGCAACTGAACATACTTTAAGACCTGTTGGAAATCAAGTTGGTCACGGAACAAAAATTGCTGCTACTCAGAGAATATTTGAACAAGGCAAAATGCAATCCACCAATTTACTTACTGATGTTGCTATTGAAGGAGATGGATTTTACAAAATTCTTCTGCCTGATGGAACTTATGCATATACTAGAGATGGATCATTTAAAATCGACTCTAATCGAGAGCTAGTAACAAGCCAAGGATACAAAGTATTGCCTAATATATTTTTCCCGGAAGAATATATTCAAAATTCAATTGCAATATCTGAACAAGGAATAGTGTCAGTAAAAATTGATGACAACAACGAACCGGTAGAACTTGGACAAATTGAAATATCAAGATTTGTTAATCCTGCGGGACTAAGTGCTATTGGAAGCAATTTATTCAAAGAAACAGCTGGATCAGGTCAAGAAATAGCAGGAATACCGGGAAGTGAAGGAATGGGAAAACTAAGACAAGGCATTCTTGAAATGTCGAATGTATCTATTGCTGAAGAAATGGTAACAATGATAGTAGCTCAAAGGGCTTATGAAATAAACTCAAAGGCTATTCAAACTTCTGACAATATGCTAGGAATCGCAAATAATTTAAAAAGGCAATAAAATAAAGAAACAATTATTTATTTTTATTTTATTTTTCACAACAAGCTCAATTGTGAGTGCTGCTCACAATTTGTGCTTCAATATTACTCCTAGTAAAACATATTTCTTTTCAAAAAAGTATTCAAAAATATGCAACAATCAAAGCTTATCAAAAATATATATCCCCCCACATTTAACAAAAAAATCAATAATTTTTGAAATGATTTATTACATCACAAAAAATTTATCAAATGAAAATATCTATATACTTCAATTCAATTTTGATGAATCTGAAATAAATATAGACGACAAAGACGACAAATTTTTCAAAAAAATAAAATTCAAAGTAAAAAGCAACAACTCATACAAAAATATTCCAATTCAAAAAACTCTAGTTTATTATGCAAAAAACTTTGAAAGTTACAAAAGACACAATTACATTAATATGTATATTGATATAATTGAGCCCATTGTATTTGCAAAAGAAAATCTAAAAAAAAATGAAATCCTTAATGAACACAACATCTACTTTAAATACAAAATTAACACAACCGAAATAAATGATGTTTTAAGTCTGAATGAATTAAATAATAGTAAATATAAAGTTACACGAAACATAATCAAAAATGAAGAAATAAGATTAAACAAAGTGCAAAAAGAATAATATGCTTTATTTTTTTCCTTAAATCCAAAAATTATTAATTTTAATCCTTAATACAAACAATATTTAACAAATCAAAGATTAATTAGCAATTTACCGAAAAAAGTTTCATTTATTACAATAATTGATATAAAATGATAGATGCTAAATGAATAAAACAAATAGGGTAAAAAATGGACAAACTAATGTTAATGTTAATTGCATTTGCAACAAGCTTATTAGCCCAAACAAACAAAGCTTCAACAGAACTAAAAATAGAACAATCATTTAACGACAACCTGTCTGAAAGCGTAAAATTAAAAGAAATTTCAAATATTAGCCCCACAAACACAAATTTTTTAACAGGTATTGGAATAGTAGTGGGTCTTGCTGGAAAAGGAGACTCTCTAAAACAAAAAGACCTTATAAGTAAAATTTTAGAAGAAAACAATACAATAGATGAAATAAGCCCTAATAGCATAGAAAGCAAAAATATTGCACTAGTAAATGTCATCCTCCAAGTAAAAGGTAATCCAATTAAAGGCTCAAAACATAAAGCTTTCATTGCACCAATATTAGACTCAAAAGATCTAACAAATGGGATACTTTTAAAAACAGATATTAAAAATAAAGAAGGAAAAATAATAGCAATTGCATCAGGAATTATACAGACCAATAACAAATTAAAAGGATCTGAATATACTCTAGATAGCGTAATAATAAATGAGAATCAAAATATTAACTACAGTTATAATGTAATTCTTAAAAAAGGAGATTATACGTTAATAAATAGAATTCATAAAATATTGGCCTCTAGGAAAATCAACAACGAAATTAAATCAGATAGCACAATAGAAATAGAAGCAAAAAACATGAGTCTATTAGAAGAGATTGAAAATATTAAAATAGAAACTAATCCTAAGATACTAATAGACAAAAAAAATAGTATTATCCTAGCAAGTGAAAATGCAACAATAGGAACGTTTACGTTTTCTATTGAAAAAGACAATCAAAATATTTTAAATGACAATAATAAAACAACAATTCAAATAAACTCAATGAAATTAAATGAATTCTTATTGAAAAATTCCGACAATCTTAGCAATAAAGAATTAATTCAAATAATTCAAGCTGCACAAAAAATCAATAAATTAAATGGAGAACTTATCTTGGAGGAAATTGATGGAAACTAAAATTAATTCACAAAATCTAAAATTTAAAAGTCAAATAAATAACTTTAAAAATCCCACAGAAATAAAAAAGGCTTTTAAAAAAGACGAAGAACTTCGAAAAGCTTCCTTAGAATTTGAAGCTATATTTATCAAGCAAATGCTTGAAAGCATGAAAAAAACTCTTAACAAAAATCAAAATCTGCTAAGCGGAGGCCAAGTAGAAGAAATTTTTGAAGACATGCTTTACGAACAAAGGGCAAAGCAAATAGCACAATCTCAAAGCTTTGGAATTGCCAATTTAATTTATAATCAATTGCAAAAAAATAAATAATTTGAAAAACATTTCTTCCTTAAAATTATATCCAATTTAACTTAAAAATAGTTTTAAACTAAATTGGCACAATTTTTGCATGGAAGTTAAGTATAAAAACTTAATCACAATATTCAAGAAAGGGGAGAAAAATATACTAATATGAATATATTTAGCAACGAGGATTTAAACATATATTTAAAGTCGGTAAGAGAGCATAAGCTAATTACTCATGAAGAAGAAATTAAACTTGCAGGACAAATACAAAGAGGCAGCGCAAAAGCAAAAAATAAAATGATAAACGCAAATTTGCGACTTGTTTTAAAAATAATAAAAAGATATGCGGGTAAAGGGCTAAAAATTGAGGACTTAATTCAAGAAGGCAACTTGGGATTAATAAGAGCCGCTGAAAAATACGACCCTAATAAAAACACTAAATTTTCAACTTATGCATCGTTCTGGATCAAGCAATCTCTACAAAGAGCATTAAACACTAAAACTAGATTGGTAAAAGTTCCATACAGAAAAGAAAATCTGATACTACAAATAAATAAATATTTAACAGAAGAAGAAAAATCACCCAAAAAAGAAGAAATAATGAAAAGATTCAATCTATCTCCTGCTCAATACATAAAAATTATTCCTTATCTTGAAAAAGAATATTCTCTGGATAAAGAAATAGAGGGATCTGAAAATTCAACACTCTTGAATCTATACGAAGATAATTCTTTTAACCCTGAAATTACTCTTGAGCAAGACTCAACACTAAAACACTTGAATTATGTACTTGAAACAAAATTAACTGAAAAAGAAAGATACATAATCAAAAAAAGATACAACCTGGACAATAGTCCTAAAAAAAGCACCTTAAAAGATATTTCAACAGAACTTGGAATATCATCAGAAACTGTAAGACAAATTGAAAAAAGAGTTCTTAAAAAACTAAAGGCAGAGATAAATTAACATTGACATTCATGACATGTTCTGGTCTACTTGTAAGTCAGTGGTCATGAATGTTTTTATTTTATATTAAAAAAAATAAATTTATTATTATAATTTCTATTATTATTGCAACAGCTCAAGCATTTACAAGTTTTTTCTATTTTAACAACAATTCAAAAATTGTAAATGCACCATTTAAAGACAGGTTTCAAAAAATACAAAAAGACGACTTAATAATAAAAAGTAACAAAGAAAATCAAAAAGCCAGAATAAGGCCTAAATTTTACTTAATCATCGACGATGTGGGATATGATGAATTCATGTTAGAACAATTTATAAAACTTAATCTTGAAATAAATTATGCTATTATTCCATTTTTACCAAAATCAATGAGTTTATACAAAAAACTAAAAAATAGCAAAAAGACAGTAATAATACATTTCCCAATGCAATCAAAACATAGAAATTCAATAGAAAAATTTCATATAAACATAAAAGATAAAAAGGAAGAAATACACAAAAAAATTGAAAAAACATTTAAAAAGTATCCTGATGCAAAAATAATGAACAATCACATGGGTAGTTTAATCACTTCAAATAAAGATTTGATGAAAATCATTTTGATAAAGCTTAAAGAAATTAACAGATATTTTTTCGACAGCGTAACTATTGCAGGAAACGTACCAGAAACAATAGGTAAAGAAATTGGAATTAGAGTAGAAAGAAGAGACGTATTTCTTGACAGCAAAGATACAGAAGAGTCTGTACTCAAAGAACTTGAAAAAGCAAAAAATATTGCCAGAAAACGTGGAATAGTAAGAGTAATTGGACACATTTGGTCTAAAAATACACTAAAAGTCCTTGAAAAAGAAGAGCCCAATTTAAACCAGGAATTCGAATTTGACAACTTATTAAATCTCTACGAGGAAACAATCAGATGAAAGTGCTTGGAATAGAAACTTCTTGTGACGACTGTTGCATAGCTGTAGTAGAAAACGGCATTCGTATTTTAAGCAATATAAAATTAAATCAAAAAGAACATAAAAAATATTACGGCGTAGTGCCTGAAATTGCATCAAGGCTTCATACTGAAGCTATTATGTCTGTTTGTATAAAAGCACTCAAAAAGGCAAATACTAAAATATCTGAAATTGACTTAATAGCTGTAACATCCAGACCTGGACTTATTGGGTCTTTAATAGTGGGATTAAACTTTGCCAAAGGTCTAGCAATTTCATTAAAAAAACCTATTATTTGCATTGACCACATCTTAGGCCATCTTTATGCCCCTTTAATGCATTCAAAAATAGAATATCCATTTATATCACTATTATTAAGCGGTGGACATACATTGATTGCTAAACAAAAAAATTTCGATGATGTTGAAATACTTGGAAGAACTCTAGATGATTCTTGTGGAGAAGCTTTTGACAAAGTAGCAAAACATTATGATATGGGATTTCCAGGGGGTCCAAACATCGAAGAAATGTCTAAAAATGGAGATGAAAATACATTTAAATTTCCAGTTACCACCTTTAGAAAAAAAGAAAACTGGTATGATTTTTCATACTCCGGACTAAAAACAGCTTGCATACACCAACTCGAAAAATTCAAAAGCAAAGATAACCCAACAACAAAAAACAATATAGCTGCAAGTTTCCAAAAAGCTGCCTTTGAAAATCTAATAACCCCACTAAAAAGGGCAATAAAAGATACTCGAATCAACAAATTGGTAATAGCAGGGGGTGTTGCAAGCAATTTATACCTAAGAGAAAAAATAGATAGACTTAAAATACAAACTTATTATCCTCCACTTGATCTTTGTACAGATAATGGAGCAATGATTGCGGGACTTGGATTTAATATGTATCTAAAATACGGAGAAAGCCCAATCGAAATTGATGCAAATTCAAGAATAGAAAATTATAAAAACCAGTATAAGGGGAAAAAATAATGAAAAGAATTTTAGCAATGCATGATATTTCAAGTATGGGAAGAACATCTCTCACAATATGCATACCGGTAATATCTTCGTTTAATATGCAAGTGTGTCCTTTTGTAACAGCTGTCCTTTCTGCTTCAACAGCTTATAAAAAATTTGAAATGGTGGATTTAACTGACCATTTGGAAAAATTTATCAAGATATGGAAAGAACAAAATGAACATTTTGACATACTCTATACAGGATTTCTGGGAAGCGAAACGCAACAAACAATAATAGAAAAAATAATTAACTTGATAAAATTTGAAAAAATTGTAATTGACCCTGTATTTGCTGACAATGGAAAAATTTACCCTATATTTGATAATAAAATAATTGGTGGATTTAGAAAAATCATAAAATATGCAAACATAATAACACCCAATATCACAGAGCTTGAAATGCTAAGCAAAAGGACACAACTTAATAACAAAGATGACATCATAAAAGCAATATCAAAGCTTGATACAAAAGGAGTAGTAGTAGTTACAAGCATCAAAAAAGGAGATCTTTTAGGAAATATTTGCTACAATCCCAAAAGCAAAGAATACTCGGAGTTTTTCTTAGAAAGATTAGAACAAAATTTCAGTGGAACGGGAGATTTATTTACTAGTTTGCTTATAGGATACTTAGAAAAATTTGAAATAGAACAGGCCTTGGAAAAAACAACAAAAGCTATTCACTTAATAATAAAAGATTCGATTAAAGAAAATGTCTTAAAAAAAGAAGGAGTTCGGATTGAAAATTTTTTAAAAAATACATTTTGAATTTAAATTTCATTAGATTCAATTTTAAAGATTGAATATTGAATCTATTTTTTTAATACAAAGGAAAATTTGCATTGCAATATAATATTAAAATAAAGTACACAAAAATTTATTACAAAGCAAATGATCTATTGTTTTTATGAGTAAAAAAATATATGTCAAATAAAAAAATAATATTTTTTACAGGAGGTGGGACTGGGGGTCACGTATTTCCAGGAATATCTATAATACAAAAATTAAAAGAACTTGATAATGAAATTGAATTTTTTTGGATAGGCAAAAAAAATTCTATAGAAGAAAGATTGATAAAAGAACAAAACAATATTAAATTTATTTCGGTCCCATGCGGAAAACTTAGACGCTATTTTTCTTTTAAAAACTTTACTGACTTTTTCAAAGTAATACTTGGAATAATAAAAAGCTTTTACGTTTTAAAAAAATATAACCCTCAGATTGTCTATGCAACTGGGGGATTTGTATCAACTCCTACAATTATTGCATCTAGTTTGCTAAAAATAAAAAGAATAACCCATGAAATGGACCTAGATCCCGGACTTGCAACAAAAATTAACTCTAAATTTGCAAACAAAATACACATAAGTTTCAAAGAAAGTGAAAAATACTTTAAAAACCACAAAAAAATTATTTACACGGGATCTCCCATAAGAAAAGAGTTTTTAACTCCAAATCCCAAAATCATCAAACAATTAACTCAAAACACTAACAAACCAATTGTTAGCATACTTGGGGGATCTCTTGGTGCCAATGCTTTAAACAATCTTGCACTTCGTATTAAAAAGGATACAAAGATCTACTTAGTCCATCAATCGGGGAAAAACTTAAATGACCTAAGAGAAGACAATTATTTAAGAAGACAATTTTTTAACGCACAAGAAATGGCAAGCATAGTTAAATTTTCCAATATAATAATAAGCAGAGCTGGGGCTGGAGCAATAAAAGAATTTGCAAATGCTTGCGCATGTATAATTTTGATTCCATTTAAAAAAGGCTCTAGAGGAGATCAAATTAAAAATGCAAAATTACTAAAAAATCAAAATGCCTGCATTTATATAGATGAAGATGAAATTTTAAATACAAATATTTTGAAAATTATAAAAGAAACTTTAAAAGATACAGAAAAAATCAACTCTCTAAAAGCAAATATCAAAAAATTCAATAATAAGCATTCTTCAACTTTAATAGCCAAATTACTAATAAAAGATATTAAGGAGACAAAATCCAAATGACAGCAAACGATCCTGTAAAAATAACCGGAATAGTAGACATACTAATAATAATAATTTTTACATCTTTAGGATTTAGAGGATTTTTAAGAGGATTTATTAAAGAAATTAGCGGATTTGCCGAAGTTTTTGTTTTAATACTACTACTTTACAAAAAAACCGAAGAGTTTAGAAGACTGGTTGAACCTATTATTGAATTATCCTATATTCAAGCACTACTTGTATTTTTTCTACTCATACATATAGGATTTTTGATACTGCAATCCCTAATAGAATCAATAATAAGTCAACTTAAATTATTATTCTTCAATAGAATACTAGGCTTAGTACTTGGTCTACTTGAAGCTTTTGGAATAATTGCAATCGTGGTTTACATAATACACTCACAACAAATATTTAAACCTGAATATTTTCTAAAAGAAAGCAAACTTCTTGATTATTTAACCCCCGGAATAAACTATCTCTTTAAAATCTCAAAAACAAAATAAAAGGAAACAACAATGACAATACTTCCCAAGATTGCCAAAGACATAATAAACGAATATGATCAAAAAATATTGCCAAATGCAATTCTTTTGCTGGGAGAAAAGTTTTCGTCAAAAAAGGCCAGCGCAATTGAGATTGCAAAAAAAATATTAAACGAAAAAAACTTAACAAACCCTAATTTGCTCATTTTCTCAAATCTAGATACAATAGAAGCAAAAGCACACCTTTTTACAAATTCGCATAAGATAGTAAATAAATACTTAGAATACATTAAAACTGTAATTTTTACTAAATGTTATTTCAGTAATGAAAAAAATTTGAAAAAAATAGAGAAAAATATCAACTACATTAATTCTGTTTATTATCAAAAAGAATATAATATAAACATAAAAAATGAACTTATAAAAAATATAGAAAATATAAACAAAGAACTAAATCATAGTATCACTGTTTATGATGTAAAAAAAATTCAAAGTTGGATTTTTTCTGAAAAAGAAAAACCAAAGGTAATCTACATAAACGAAATCGAAAATTTATCATTTAATGTACACAACTCGCTTTTAAAAATACTAGAAGAGCCTCCTTCAAATATTTACTTTATCTTATCAGCAAGAAATAAGAACAAAATACCAAAAACAATACTTTCAAGACTTAGAATCTACAATTTTACAAAACCAGAAAGAATATTAGAAGTTAAAAGATTTAAAGAAAGCTTTCTAATAAACGAGGATATAACAATTGGGGAGTATTTCGCCTCATTTTACAAAGAAGAAAGTAAAAAAATAAAAAAAGAATCAATAAAAATTTTAAATATAATAAAAGAAAAAAAATCCATATTTAATCTTGAAGAAATCGAATTTATAAAAGATGATCAAAGCTTTAAAATATTTTTAAACGAACTTACAATTAACATTAGAAAAGATTTTTTAGAAAACAAGATAAATATTAACCAATATCTAAAATATACAGAATATTTGAAAAATGTTTACAAATATCGCCCTTATAATCAAAATAAAAAATTAATAATAGAAAACTTGATGCTAAATTACGAAGAGATATGAATAATTTTTTCAAAAAAGCTTTAACAAAGCTAAACAAATTATCTAATGAACAAAAAATTAAATTTATTGAACAAATATACAAAAAAATAGAAATATATGACGGAATATTTGCATCAATTAATGAAGGAATAATTGTGCTTGACAAACAAAACAACATAATCTATTCAAACAAGATTTTATACCAAATTCTAGCTTTAACATCTAAATCAAAAATAGAAATTCTTGATGATATTCAAATTCCAATCTTAATAAATTTAATAAAAGAACTGGTTAGAACAGAAGATAAAATAATAGGATTAGAAGTTCCAATCTCAAACAACATATATATTAAAATTTCATTTATGCCTTATGTAAAAGAAAAAAAACTTGAAGGCAATATTATTTTAATCGAAGACATTAAAGAGAAAAAGAAGAAAGAAGAACTGTTCAGGAGAGTTGAAGCTTTGGCATCTTTTACAAGAAATGCAAGAAATATTGCTCATGAAATCAAAAACCCACTTGGAGCAATCGATATAAATTTACAACTACTAAAAAAGGAAATTAAAAAACAAAAAATAAAAAATGGTAAAGCTGAAAATTATTTTAAAGTAATAAAAGAAGAAATAAACAGAGTAGATAAAATAGTAACAGAATTTTTATTAACTGTCAGACCAATAAAAATCAACTTACAAGAAAAAGACATTAAACAGGTAATAAACAGCGTGAGTGAATTGTTAAATCCTGAATTAGAAAACAAAAATATAAAACTATTGCTCAATTTAAACAAAATAAACAATATTCTTGTTGATGAGAAACTTTTAAAACAAGTTATTATAAACATCGTTAAAAACGCAGAAGAAGCACTGCTTGAAACAAAAAAAGAAATAAAAAAAATAGAAATTTTTCTTTTCGAAAAAGACAATAAAATATATATCAACATAAAAGATAATGGAAATGGGATAAAAGATGAAGTAAAAGAGGAAATATTTAAACCTCAATTTAGTACAAAAGAAAAAGGAAGTGGAATAGGGCTTACTATTTCTTATAAAATAATAAAAGAGCTTGGGGGTGAAATTTTTGTGGAAAGCAAAGAAAACAAAGGTACTATTTTTACAATTACGCTTCCTAAACTAAATAAAAAAAATATTTTAATTGAAGGGTATTGAAAATGAGCAAAATACTTGTAGCTGATGATGAAAAGAATATTAGAGAAGGAATTGCTACTTATCTTGAGGATGAAGGATATTTTGTTTTTACTGCTAGCGACGGAGAAGAAGCTCTTGAAACAATTGAAAATGAAAATCTTGATGTAATAATATCTGACCTGAGAATGCCTCACATATCTGGAGAAAAATTGCTCAAAATAGTTAAAGAAAAAAATTTAAAAATACCTTTTATTATTTTAACAGCCCACGGAACAGTTGATTCTGCTGTAGATGCAATGAGAGAGGGTGCTTATGATTTTCTAACAAAACCTTTAGATCTTGAAAGACTCTTGCTAATAATAAAAAGATCATTAAATAAAAAAGAAAATAACAATGCCGAAAATGTCAATTTAGAAAATATACTAATAAGAAAAGATTTAAAATACTATGAAAAAATCATGGGAAAATCACTATTAATGCAAAAAATTTTTGATCTTGTAATAAAAATAGCAAAATCAAATGCATCTGTTCTTATAACAGGCGAAAGCGGCGTTGGCAAAGAAATAATAGCCGATGCTATTTTTGATCTTTCAAATAGAAATGACAAGCCATTTATAAAAGTAAATTGCGCTGCACTTTCTGAGAGCATCCTTGAAAGTGAACTTTTTGGCCATGAAAAAGGAGCGTTCACTGGCGCAATTTCCCAAAAAAAAGGCAGATTTGAACTTGCAAACAAAGGTACAATTTTTCTAGATGAGATAGCAGAAATTTCGCCTGAAATTCAAGTTAAACTTTTAAGAGTACTGCAAAATAAAACCTTTGAACGCGTTGGGGGAGAAACTACAATTAAAGTTGACATTAGACTTCTGGCTGCAACAAACAAAAACATTGAAGAGGAAATTAAAAAGGAAAAATTCAGAGAAGATTTATTTTATAGATTAAATATCATTAATATAAACATACCACCTTTAAGAGAAAGAAAAGATGATATATCCCATTTAACAAACATACTAATAAGAGACGTCGCAAAGGAAAACAATAGAAAAGAAAAAACTCTCTCTAGTGATGCAATGAAAGCTCTCTATTATTACGATTGGCCAGGAAATATTAGAGAATTAAAAAATGTACTCGAAAGCGCGTTAATATTATCAAAAGGCAAGCAAATCACCAAAGAAGATTTACCATCAAAAATTAAGAATAATGAAAATCTTATATTTAAAATAACACTACCAATAGGAATTAGCCTAAAAGAAGCTGAAAAAGAAATAATAAAGCAAACACTTTTTCACTCCAAAAACAACAAAAGCAAATGCGCCGAAATATTGAAAATAGGAAGAAAAACTTTACATAATAAAATAATAGAATATCGCATCGATCAATAAGATTTATTTTAAATTATTAAACAATAGTCAATACAAAATAATAATACTGATTTAAATTAAATGTATAATTTTGAAACCAAAAAATTTTTTAATGTTAATAATTATATTAAAATGAAACACTTTCTTTCAAAATTATAATGCAAAAGTGTAAAAATATTTTCATTGGATAAATAATTATACATCATTATTTATTGATAATCAATATCATTTAATAATATTATGTTTAGTTAACTGAAGCCTATTTACTTCAAAAGCTTTAAAGGATTAATAGGAATATTTTTTTTTAATATTTCAAAGTGTAAATGGGGACCTGTAGAACGACCCGTTTGCCCCACCCTTCCAAGAAATTCACCTGATTTAACAAAATCTCCTATCTTTACAGAATATGAATTTAAATGCCCATAAAGAGATTTAATATTATTTTTGTGACCAACTACAACAAAATTGCCATAAAGATCATTGTACCCAGTTTCAATAATTATTCCAGAAGAAGAAGAATACACTTCCGTATTCATCGGAGCTGCTAGATCTATCCCTGTATGAAAACTTTTATTGCCAGTAAAAGGATCATTTCTAAATCCAAAATCCGAACTAACAATAAATTTTTTTAAAGGAAACACAAAGTTGGCATTTAAAAAAAAAAGTAACTCTGTACCTGAAAAAAGTCCAAAATCTGGATTCTTGGCAAAATCAAAAAAATAAAACTCATAAACTCTGTCATTTTTTTTGATTTTTACTTTTTCAGCCTTGGTAAGATCCCTTGTTGCTAAAAGCAAATTATTAAACCTATAATCTTTACTATCAAAAACAAAAACTCCTTTTCTACTGGGAATAAGAATTTCTTGCCCAACACTTACAAAAGGAGAATCTAATAAATTAACGGTAGCAATGCCAGACTGCCACCCATTGATTTTATTAGCAATTTTAAAAAAAGTATCTCCTTTTTTAACTTTATATAAGTAAAAAAACAAGGGAATATGCTGTTTTTTATTATATTTAAAAACTTTAATTTTAAGATCAGAATAAATAGGATCATTTCTTGAAAAATTTTTTATTTCCGGATAAGAAAAAACACAAATTATTTTAAAAAAAAAGAAAACTATTCTAAATAACAAAAAAATCTTACCCATATTACAAATTCTTTCACACTTAATTAATCAAATATAATAAAAAACATAAAAAAAATAAATCGTGCTTGGACTTGCAAATAATAACAAACTGTAATAGACTGTCTTTCAACATGGAATTAAACGAATACCAAGAAAAAGCAAAAAAAACTGCTAAGTATAAAAATAAAAAAGAAGAATTGATTTTAACAACACTTGGTCTTGCTGGTGAAACTGGAGAAGTTGTTGAAAAAATAAAAAAATTGGGAAGAGACAAAGATTACATTATTGATGATGAATATTTAATATCAATTAAAAAAGAGCTCGGGGACGTTTTGTGGTACTTATCAAATTTAAGCAACAATTTAGGCATTACACTTGAGGATGTTGCTCTTACAAACCTAAAAAAAATACAAAAACGATATGAAAATGGAACAATAAATGGTGAAGGTGATGATAGGTAAAGTATATAAATTGAAAACACTTAACGTCTAAAATAAAAATGCTTAATACTTATATTAAAGGGATCTTACTTGGAATTGCAAACATAATCCCAGGTGTTTCTGGGGGAACACTAGCTTTAATATTAAGAATTTATTACAAGATAGTAGATTCTATTTCAGAAATCTTAAAGCTCAAAAAAATTAAAAAAAATTCAATGTTTTTAACTACTTTGGCAACAGGAATGCTAACTTCAATATTATTGACTACAAAAATACTTAAAACTTATGCCTTTGACAATGGAATAATAGAAGCATTGCTAATAGTATTTTTCATGGGATTAACATTTGGGAGTATGCTAACACTAAAAAAAGAAATATCCACAAAAGAAACAAATAATAATACAAAAATATTAAAACACTTATTGTTTTTTATTGGCATGGCCATTATTGTGCTTTTTTTAATAATCAAAGAATCTAATATGCAATTGCAAAGTACAATACATAAAGACAAAAACTCAATAAAATATTACTTACTATTAATATCTTCTGGAACCATAAGCGGAGCATCAATGATATTGCCAGGAATCTCGGGATCTGCAATGCTTTTACTACTCGGCTTTTATAAAGAAATAATACTCATTATATCCGAATTTAACATTGCTCTTATTACAATATTTGCAATAGCCGTAACAATAGGAATAGTTGTATCAATATTAACAATGAAGAAAATAATAGATAATCGCTTAAATAATTTTATTTATTTATCAAGGGGCTTAATTTTTGGATCAATCCTACAAATGATGTTAATCGTATTAAAATTAAATTTTAAAATCAGCTTTACAACTTTTACATCTTTAGTAACATCATTCGTATTAGGAACGCTTATAAACAAAAAAATAGCTGAAAAACATTAATAAAAATCTTGAAAATACCGAAGACCGGACTTGAACCGGTACGGAGCTTCCTCCTCAGGATTTTAAGTCCTGTGTGTCTACCACTTCCACCACTTCGGCATAGAATAATATAATAAATAATAATATATTGCGATGTCAAGTTTCAAGAAAATAAATCCAAAAAGTCAATTGATAACTATTTTTTGGGGAAAATTCTCAATAGTGTGATTGCTATGCAAATAATCTATAATTACAAATATAAATGAACATAAAGAAACCTTAGCAAAAAAATTGGAAAAAACTCTAAAATTAATTTTATTTGCCAACATTGAAATATTACTTGAATCATTTATTAGGTTAAAAAATCCATTTTTGATTAACAAATCAAAAATAACAAATTCAGATTCATCTAAAATAAACATTAATTTATCCATCTGGGCTTTTAAATATAAAATTTGTTCATTAATTTGCAAGCTAATAGAATTTCCAATAAAATCATTGTTTAAATTATAAATAACAATGCCATGGCGATTATCTTTAAATTTAAAATCGACAAGCAATCCTATTTTTAAATCACCATAATCTTGCATTATGCTTAAAACTTTAATGTTTATTTCACACTTAGAGAGAATACTAATAGAAAGCTCTTTTCCTTGATCAATAAAATAAGCATTCTTAAAAGTCCCAAATAAAACTCTATTATTGATTAAATCAAGAACATTTTTATTTTCAAGGTTCTTGATAATTATTAAATCAAAACTTGAATTGAGTATATTGTAAACAGAATCTAATAATTCTTGAGAAGAATTATCATTTAAATTAAAATTTGCAACCTTAAGCTCCAAAACACTAAAATCTATATCTACAAAATTACAGGAAAAAAATAAAACACTAAGCAGAAATAAACTCTTCAAGTTGACACTTTGTCTCAACAACTTCAAATATAAGTCCATACTTTTTTGCAGCGCTACTGTCTAACCAAAAATCCCTATCAGTATCCTTTTCTACTTTAGAAATCTCTTGACCTGTTTCTTTTGAAATAATATTATTAAGTTCTTTTTTAACTTTATTTAATTCATTGGTATAAATTTCAATATCTGTAGCAACTCCTTTAAATCCACTCAAAGGTTGATGCAATAAATACCTAGCAAAAGGCAGTGAAAATCTATTTTCTAATTTTGCAGCCAAAAAAATTAAAGCGGCAGCACTTGCAACAAGCCCTACTCCAACTGTAAAAACTTTAGGTTTAACAAAACGAATCATATTAAAAATAGCAAATCCAGCATCAATATCGCCTCCTTCTGAATCAATGTATACAAATATAGGCTTTTTAGAATCTAAAGCCTCTAACAACAATATTTTTTCCTGGAAAAGTCGAGAAATATTCTTAGTAATCTCACCAGCAATCACTATTGATCTACTCTTTAAAATTAATTTCAATGATTTATCATGCAAAACACAATTATTATTATCTTCTTCACTGATCATAAACATCCCTTATACAAAAATATAATGCTATATTATAATTGAAAGTAAAAGGTTTTTAAATGATAATAAAGCATAAAAACTAAACAATTGCACCTAATTTCTGAAAAGCAAAAAGTTAATAAATCTTTAATCAAACTTCACTATAGTCAAAAATACTCTAAATTTATAAATAAGTTATAAATAGGTAAAATCTAAAAAGGAGTTTATAATGCATCATGAATTTGCAGTTATCGGAGGGGGAATAGCGGGAAGCACTGTTACTTACGAACTACTTAAAAGAAATAAAAAAGTAATTCTTTTTGATGATGAAGATACAAAAGCAACAATAATAGCCGGGGGACTTATTAATCCTATTATGGGTAGAAAAATGAACATTGCCTGGAAAGAATCACATATTTTTGAATTTGCAAAAAACTACTATCAAGAAATAGAAAAAACCATTAAATCCAACTTTTTTATAGAAAAAAATATTTTTAGACCCTTTACCGCTGAAAATCAAAAAAATGAATTGCTTGATAAAATTGAAAATGATAAAAACATGACAAACTTTATTTTAAAAATAAAAGATGGAAAAATTTATGATTTTTCAAACGACTCTAACGGCGGAATGATAATAAAAGGAGCTAGGATTAATACGAAAATCTATATAAAAAGTATTAAAAAATATTTAATCAAAAAAAAATCATACATAAACAAAAATATAGACGAAAATAAAATTAAACTTGGAGAAAGTTTTTTCAAAATAGAAGATTTCAAATTTGAAAAATTAATATTTGCAAAAGGATATAAAGAAAAACTCAAAGGATTTTTTTCCTACCTTCCATTTGAACCTGCAAAAGGCGAAATCATTATACTAGAATGCAAAAAATTAAACTTTAAAGAAGTTTACAATAGACACGCATCTTTAATTCACTTAAAAGGCAATAAATTTTACCTTGGGGGTACTTACGAATGGAATATTTGGAATACACTTACAAACGAATGGGCAAAAATAGAATTATTGAAAAAATTTAAAAAAATAACAAATCTAAAATGTAAAGTCATTGGTCAAAAAGCACACATAAGGCCTTCAACTCTTGACAGAGAGCCTTTCTTGGGAGAACATCCCCAACATAAAAATATCTTCATATTAAATGGCTTTGGAACAAGAGGCATCTCGATGGCACCATACTTATCTAATTTATTAGTTAATAATATTGAAAAAACTGACAAAATTCCAAATCATTACAATATTAAAAGATATGCAAAATATTATAATATTTTGCATCATTCTTAGAATCAAGAATTTTAAATCCATACTGACAAACAATTCTATCTCTTAATATTTCTAAATTCATGAAAAAATAATATAATGTTTAAGTTAAGCTAAAATAATTCTTATCCAAAGAGAAACTAAAGGTGAAGCAAAATTTAGCAAAGCAATTAAAATTAATTAACACTTTCAAAACAAACCAGGAGAATAATCTTTGGGATTCAATATCAACATTATAGGAACTGGAGGAACAAGACCACTCCACAATAGATATTTATCATCTGTGCTAATCGAATACAATGGTGAGAATTTTTTATTCGATTGTGGAGAAGGAACTCAAATGTCTTTAAGAAAACAAAAAATATCTTGGCAAAAAATAAAAATGATTTGTATTACACACTTACATGCTGATCACATTACAGGACTACTTGGAATAGTAATGTTAATGTCACAAAGTGGAGAAACAAGAAAAGACCCATTAATAATTGCTGGACCTGTTGGAATAAAAAATTATACAAAAACTAATATAGATATGCTTAAAATATATAAAAACTATGAAATAATTTATAAAGAAATAATCATAGATAAAACCGAAAAAATAATATATGAAGATAAAACAAAAAAAGTTGAATACACCAGGCTAAAACATTCAATAGAATGCGTTGGATATTTATTCATAGAAAAAGATAAACCTGGTAAATTCAATACAGAAAAAGCAGAAGAGTTAAATATACCTAAAGGACCTATTAGAAAAACTCTGCAAGATGGAAAAGAAATACTGCTAAACGGGAAAATAATAAAACCATCAGAAATACTTGGAAAGTCTAAAAAAGGATTAAAAGTTGCATATATTACAGATACTGGTTATTTTAAAGAACTAATACAGCAAATTAAAAATTTTAACCTCGTAATAATTGAAAGCACATTTAAAAACGAGCTTAAAAAGGAAGCAGATAAAAAACTCCACTTAACAGCCGGTGGAGCTGCAAATATTGTCAAGCAAGCAAAAGTTTTACAAACAGGACTTATTCATTTTAGTGAAAGATATACATTAAAAAAAGATCTTGAAAATTTACTAAAGGAGGCAAAATTGGAATATCCAGATGGAGAAATTTTTTTAACAAAAGATGGAATGAGACTTGAAGCAAACAAAAATAACTTTATTATTAAATAGGAGGGTATATGATAAATGTAGAAAAAGTTACCAAAATGTATGGTTCATTTACAGCGCTATTTAATGTTAGCTTTAAGGTTGAAGAAGGCGAAGTACTTGGAATACTTGGCCCAAACGGAGCCGGAAAGTCCACATTAATCAAAATCTTAACATCATTTCATTATCCAAGCAAAGGTAATGTAAAAATTTTTGGAAAAGACATTATAGAACATTCAAAAGAAATACTACAACAAATAGGATATGTTCCTGAAAAACTAGCTCTTTATCCAGAACTTTCTGTTAAAGAATATTTAAAGTTCATATCAGAAATAAAAGGAGTTAAAAAATTCAAAAAAGAAATTGACAAGGTAGTAAGCATATTCAAATTAAAAGAAGTTGAAGATAAACTGATTTCTCAACTTTCAAAAGGATTTAAACAAAGAGTAGGAATAGCTGGTGCTTTAATAAACAATCCCAAACTTGTAATACTCGATGAACCAACAAATGGTCTTGATCCAAATCAAATAATTGAATTTAAAGAATTCTTAAAAGAACTCACAAAAGAAAGTACAATATTATTCTCTTCACACATACTAAGCGAAGTAGAATCTATTTGTAAAAGAATAATTATTGTCAACAACGGAGTAATTGTTGCTGATGACACAAAAGAAAATATTATTAAAAATAAACTTAAAGAGATTGAAATAGAATTAATAGTTTTAAAAAAATCTGAAAATGAAAAAAAAATTTTCAATAGCAAAAACGATATTTTTACATTAATGCAACTTGAAGAACACGAGAGAAATTTAAACATTTCATTAAAACTATCTCAAGGCAAAACAGAAGAAGATCTCTTTAGTTACATAGTAAAAAATAATATAATCTTAAAAGCAATGGTCCCAAAACATGAAAGCCTTGAAAAGATATTTAGCAAATTAACCAAGGAGATAGAAAAATGAAAATAGACTTAAAGCAATCTTTATCGCTTTCTAAAAAAGAACTAAAAATATTATTTGGAACCCCAACTGCATACGTTGTTATGCTATTTTTTTTAATATTCATAAATTTTTCATTTATTTTTTTATCAGGATTTTTTATTAAAGACAATGCATCTCTTACCTCTTATTTCTCTTCAATGCCTATTATTTTGATGTTAGTGCTGCCAGCACTTAGCATGGGTGTATTCTCAGAGGAACATAAAACAGGAAGCATTGAACTTCTTTATGCTCTGCCGCTAAGCCCTCAAGAAATAGTCTTGGGTAAATTCATTACTCTTAAAATATTTACCTTAATACTATTCTCACTTACCTTGCCTCTTACAACAATGACAGTTTTCATGGGAGAATTTGACCTTGGAATAATATTGCTTCAATATCTAGGAATAATTCTTTATTCTCTCTCCGTGCTAAGCATGGGAACATTTATCTCCTCTATTACAAAAAGTCAAATAGTCTCTTACATTCTAACCGTATTTACACTGATATTAATACTATTTTCTGGGAAATTGGTTATGATTTTTGGAAAAGAAAATATAATAGGAGAAATGCTTAATTTTATTTCAATAACTAATCACTTTAGCTATTTTAATATGGGCATACTAAACTTATCAGACTTTATTTATTTTATTACATTTACAATCACATTTCTAATACTAAGCACACACAGCATAACGCTAAAAAAATGGAGATAAAATTATGAAAAATAAAGAAAATGAAGTTTTAAACCTAACTTTAAATCTTACAATAATCTTTTTGATTTTTTGCAACATATCTATTTTCATTTTTAAAATAGACTTTACAAAGCATAAAGCTTTTACAATATCTGAAGTTACAAAAAATTTATTTACAAGTGCGAATGAAACAATATATATAACATATTACAATTCAGGAAGTCTTGAAAACTATTTTGCTTTTCCAAACCAAATAAAAAATTTTTTAATAAGTTTTTCCGATGCTTCAAAAGGCAAGGTAATTTATAAAGAGCTTGATGCTGATAAAATTTCAACACCATTAGAACACATTGGCATTCCTTCTCAGCAAATCGACTTAAGAGATATCAATCAACTCTCAATACTTAAGATATACTCAGGAATTGAACTTATTTACGAGGGGAAAAGAGAAATAATACCAATTGTAACAGAAATCAGTAATTTAGAATATGACCTTGCGAATGGACTTGACAAGCTAATAAACAATACAAAAAAAGTTTTAGGGCTTGCTTTTGGAGATAGCACTTTAAAAGAAGCACACAAAAACTTTTCCGAAATAATGAAAAAAGCATTTGGCATTGAAATAAAAGAAATAGATTTAAAAACTGAAAAATTAGAAGACATAAAAAAAGAGATTAATGGATTATTCATTATTGGTGCTAAAGAAATTGATGAAGAGATTGTAAAAAAAATTGACGATTTTATTGTTAATGATGGAAAAATATTTGTTGCAACAAGCGCAATTGACTACAATCCTCAAAATCCATATGGAATAAATCCTATTAAATCTAAACTATTTGATCTATTTGAAAATTATGGTATAAAATACAACAGCAATATTATTCTCGATAAAAGAGCGCCCACAATCTTTTTAGGTGGCAATTTCCAAACTTACTATCCATGGGCCTTAATAGACAATAGTAATATTGTAAAAAAAGACATGCCGTTACTGAAAAATTTTTATTCTGCTACAATTCCTTGGAGCAGCTCATTAGAACTTGTAAAAAAAGATTCAGAGGAAATAAAATTTTTACCTCTATTTGCAAGCTCCAAACAATCGTGGGAAGTTAAAGAGCCTAATCTTTCAAACATATCTTTGAATGCATTTGAAGTTCCAAATAAATTTGAAGAGGATAAACTTAAAATATTAGGATATGCAATTGAAGGAAAAATTAAAAGCCTTTACAAAGAACAATATTCCAAAAATTCTAAAATAATCCTAACAGGATCAAGCATGATATTTAGTGATTACATGTACAACGGTTCTCCATCGAACTTTGAACTATCAGGAAGAATTTCAGATTATTTAATGCAAAAAGAAGAATTTTTTAATATTAAGTCCAGAGAAGTGCGAGCTAAATTAAAATTTACAAGCTCTTCAAACGAAATGGTCAATGCAAAGTTTTCATTAATAATTGTTAACTTAATTATTCTTCCAACAGCAATATTAATATTTGGACTTGTTAGATTTACTAGAAAAAGAAAAGCAAATTAAGAATAAAGGAGTGTTTATGACAAAACTAAAAATATTCTCAATCAACAAAGAAAAAATAAAAATATTGATAATAATAGCGTTAACATCTACATTCTTATTGGGAATAATTTTCTCAAATGAAAATAAAGTAGCAAGAATACTGGAAGAAAAATTTTTCGATTTTGACTTGAATTTAATTTCTAGAATTGAAACAGAACTTGAAGGAACACTGACAAAACTTGGCAAAGATTGGATGCTGACATATAACAAACAAAATATTCCCGTTGATAATAAAAAAGTTAATTCTTTAATCAAAGCATTAGACGAACTTCAAAAAAATAAACTAGTAAGCAGAGATCAAAAAAAACACAAAGAACTGGGAATTGGAGAAAATCCAAGCTTCAAATTATTTGACAATAATAACAAACTGTTAACAGAAATTTTTGTTGGAAAATCAGGAGAAGGCGATTCAAGACTAGCATACATTAAAGGTAGTGACGAAAATGTTTACTTAACAAAAAATATTTTCTTATCATATAAAGGAAATTCCTATAATACATTTTCAGATACTACATTATTTAAAGAAAAAAACACCAAATTAGAAAATTTATCATTAAAAATGATAACAAAATTAAAAAAAGAAAATGAAAATAATATAAATAATAACTATGAGATTACCACTAAAGATGGTCTTTATTTTTTAAATAACCAAAAAATGACAAAGGAAAGGCCTTTAAATATTATTGCTGAATTTAAAGCTGATGGACTTGAAATTGACAAATCTAAAATAGATGACTATAAGCTTCAATACAAGATTGAAGTCAAATGGAGCAATAAAAGTGTTAACGACATCGAGGTTTACTTTAATAAAAACGAAGAAAATGACAACGATATATTAATCAAAAAAGATAAAGATGAGCATTACTATATGACTAGCAAATGGACTTTTTTTGATGTATTTAACTTAGAAAAAAAATTAACAGAAAAAGATAATATTTCTAGCAACGATAATCAAGAAGATCTCCATGAACATCACAACAATACAGATTAATCTTGTTATGTGATTAAAAGGGAATAAAAAGCAAAACATATAAAAATAAATATGATCAAAATGTAACCAAGCAATAGACAACATTTCATCAAAAGATAAAATGTTGTCTCGCTTTAATTAAAACAAAAAAATTATCCAACCATCAAAAATTAATTTAAAAATTTTTATAAAAAAATAAAATTTGATAAAATAGGCTCTTTAACCTTTAGTAAGTAAAAACTTAACTTTTTTTAAAACCTCATACTCTTGTTTAATTTTAAAAATATTTCTATTAGGATTTAACTCAAGCTCACTTTCTACCCTATCAATGAAATTTATTAACACGGTTTTTTCATCACCATTTAGCATAACATTACTTAAAGATTCTTCAGAATTAAACTTGCTCACAACCTTTTCAACATCATTAAAATTAAAATGAGAAAAAGAATGATCTTCGGCTATATTTTTAAAACTGGGCTTTTCACAATTGGCAATATCATTACTTTGCCCTCGATCTGTTTCATCTATCAAATTTTTCTCTTCATCATTAGCAAAAGAACCCTCAATAACTTGAGAATCTAAATCCTCTTTTAAAATACTTTCAAAGTCGTCAAATTCTTTTAACTCGAGACATTCACCAGAGCTCTTAAGAAAATCAGAATTAACACTATTCTCATACTCAATAGTTCCCTTCTCATCAATTAAATCTAAATGTTGTTTATTATCTACAAGACTCTCCAATTCTTCATTATGATCATTATTATTTAACTCAATATTTTCTACGGACACATTATCACAACTAGCCCCACCTTCTTTTTTAACAAAATTATCAAAACCATTGTCAGCCACATGCAAATTACTAGTCAAATCAAAATCTTTATCTCTATTAAATTTAACATTGTGCTGCTCCCCCCCCATTTCACTTTCTTTTGGAGCATAATTAATACCTTCAAGCAACGCATTTAATTCTTCTTGCCCAATAGAAATATTGGGCAAATTGTCTTCTTTTTTAGAAAATGAATCATCAATCTCAGACGACTTTTTTTCAAAATCTTTCGAATAAGAAGTAATAAAATCTCTTTGAACAAGCTTAAGCCCATGATCAAGCATTTCTTTTTCAACTCTCTCAACACGAAGCTCAACATCCTTTAAACAATTAATCAACTCACCATGTCGTTCTTTTAATATACTATCAAGTTTTAAAAGCTTTTCATCTAAAAAAAATTTAAGATTATTTGAATCTGTAGAAACAATATCAATAGACTCATTTCTTAAAAATACTTTTTCTATATCAAAATCAACTTCCTTGGGACCTTCTTTGATAAAAAAAATACTTTTCTTCATGCCAAACTTGCTCTCCAAAGCTACTCATTACGCTACAATCTAAATCAACTTTATAACTACTTGTAAATATAATATATTAAGAATATAATTACAAGCTATATGACTATTTATAAAAAAATTGCAATGTCTTTTTACTCAGGAATACTAAGCTACTTCATAATAGCTCCCATGTTTGGGGAGAGAGGATTTGTTAATTATCAAAAATTGGATAACAACTTAATGTTAATAAAAAATCACATCGAAAAACTAAAAGAAATTCAAAAAGAATTAAAAGCAAGATATATTAATTTGCAAGTATCTAAGTCCGAAATTTTAAAAGAAGCCAACAAATTGGGCTACTATCCTAAAAATTCAACAGTAATAAAAACTAACAATAATAAAGTTCAATATAATCAAGGACAAATATTAACCCTACAAAAACCCCTTTCTAAGAATCAAAATTTTTACTTTATATCAATAACAATAGGTTTAATTTATTATTTCTTATCAAGTTGCATTGTCCAAACCAAAAAAATTACACAAAACAATAAACTTGATTTCAACAACTCTAAGGATTAGCTTTTTTTGAAAATATTTATTTTCAAAAATGTAATATATTTGTTAATTAATTTAATTTGTGCGTCATTTTTCTGCACATCGTTAGTAAATTTTTTTTCAAATGAACACCAGTATACTCCTTTTGTTAAAACAAACATCCTGAAAAAATACTTACAATACATTGGAATATACAAAAGCATAGAAAGTTATAACCTAGTGCATAACTTCAACCCTAAATCAAAATTAGAAAAAAATTGCTTTTTAAAGCATATAGCTGGCAATTCATATATAATATACAAAACAAAAAATGAAGGAATACTATGGGGTGATTATCGATACTCTCTGCTAAGCAAAGGAAAACCAACCACTAAAATAATTTTTAAAAAATTATTCAATACTTTAAAAGTCTCAATTCCAGGAGCCCTACTCTCCTATATTGTAGCAATAGCCCTTGTTATAATTTGGAAAATTTACATAAAAAACGACTTAATAAATAATTTGCTAGAATATTTAATGCTATTGCTCCACTCTATGCCAAGAAACTTAACAGTATTTTTAATATTGTCTTTAATATATTACTTAAATTTAAATCCAAAAAATTTAATAATAGGTGGATTTGCTTGGTTTTTTTCATTCTTCATATTTAATTCTGTAATTTTTAAACAATCTCTTGAAAAAACTTTATCAGAATTTTACATAAAAGCTGCAAAATCAAGAGGAATAAATAAATTACAAATAATCTTGAAACATGCATTAATTCCATCAATAACACCATTACTTACGAACATGAGGCCTGTTTTTACGACTGCTTTTTTTGGAGCATCAATGATTGAATCAATGTTTGAAATTGATGGAATTGGAGCTTTATATTTAGATGCTTTAAAATTCAACGATTATGTTATTTCTAAAGATTTGATTTTTATTGGTGTTTTCATCATGCTTATTCCAAATATAATAACAGATATACTAATTTACAAAATCAATCCATATAAGGACACCCTAAGCCAATGAAACCAGATATAATAATAAAAAAAATTTATATCACACTCTTTAACATATTTATTATATTATTAATCATTGCCCCAACACTGGTTAATGAAAATTCAAAAATTGCAATCTATAAAAAAGATCCAAATAAAGTTTATTTAAAATCTATCAAAAACATTCCTATGCCACCAACAAAAGACAATCCACTAGGAATAGATAAAATGGGAAGAGACATTATGGCAAGACTAATAATTGCAACCAGAAATTCTATTCTACTTTCACTAAGCTACGCAACAATTTCTGCAGCAATTGGTATCTTCATTGGAACAATAATTGGCATGTTTAGTTTTGAAATTTGCATGCTAATTTCAAAACTAGTCGAAACATTGCAAACGTTACCCTTTTTTTATATTGTGTCTCTAGTTTTTTACTACTTTTTAAAACAAAAAACTTACAATATACTTCAGACAGCAACATTACTGGCATTGATTCATGGATGGATCAGATTTGCTTTTATTGCAAGAAACAATACATTGATAATAAAAAATTTAGATTATGTTAAAGCCAGTGAAGCTATAGGGGCAAGCAAAATTAGAATAATATTGCGTCACATTTTTCCAGAAGTATTCTCATCAATATCATCCATAATCCCATTACAAATGGCAAGAAGTCTTACTACTTTCGAAGTAGTAAGCTTTTTACAAAACCAAGATAAAAATCTATATCCCAGTCTTGGAGAACTGTTAAACTATATGAAAATGGGTAATAAATATCTATGGATATGGATCAATCCCCTGCTCATAATAATAGGTATAAATATAATACTAGCAATAATAAATTTAAAACTAAGAAAAAAAATGAAACATTTAATATCATCTTAACTGAAAAAATTAATAAACTCTTGGAGCAAATTTTTCTAAAAAGCAATTGGCACAACTTACATTTCTAGAAGTGCAAATTTCTCTTCCATGTTTATTAATAGCCATAGAAAATCTATATTGCTTACAAGGCTCTATTCTTCTTCTTAGATCCAGTTCAATCTTAACAGGAGAATTTTCCAAAGAAAGAGCATGCCTTGTAATAACTCTGCTAAAATGGGTATCTACAATAATTGCAGGCTTATTGTAAACAACTCCAAGAATAACATTTGCTGTTTTTCGACCTACTCCAGGTAGTTTAACAAGATCAAAAATATTATTTGGAATAACACCATTAAATTTTTCCAAAATATCAATAGAACAATTTACAATGTTTTTAGCTTTCCTTGAATAAAAGCCAGCCTTATAAATTAATTTTTCAACATCTCTCACATTTGCTCTTGATAAACTTTCAAAATTCTCATATCTTTCAAAAAGATACGGAGAAATTTTATTCACCAAATTATCTGTTGTTCTTGCACTCAAAATTACCATCATTAAAAGTTCATAATTATTTTTATAATTCAAAAAAGGTTTAACATTGGGATACCTAAACAAAGTTTCATCAACAATCAAATCAAGATTAATCATAAAAAAATTATAAAACATTATAAACGCAAAACAAAAATTAAAAAATATACAAAGAAAAGGCATCTGGACTTTATTGACAAGGATTTTTCAAAATGATATACTCATCATTAGCATTTAAAATGCACCAATAGCTCAATTGGATAGAGCAACAGACTTCTAATCTGTAGGTTTTAGGTTCGAGTCCTAATTGGTGCGCTTTTCACTCGGGATGTGGCCTAGTGGCTAAGGCACCTGCTTTGGGAGCAGGGGATCGTGAGTTCGAATCCCACCATCCCGAAAAAATATTTAAAATTTAAAAAGCTAAAAACAAAGTTTTTAGCTTTTTAGTAATTTATACAAATTCAGTCAAACTGCAAAATTATTTAACTTGCTTTAAAGTATTTAAATCCAAAATAAGTAAACTTTTAAACTCATCCTGCAAATAAATAAAATCCTTTCTCACAGAAAAGCTGGTAAAAGGCAAAATTTTATTCTCTGAAAGAACAAACTCATCTAAATTTTTAGGAGAAAATTTAGCCAATCTCCAAGCATCGCTACTATCCTTAACAACTACTAAAATCATTTTGGAGTCAACATATAAAGATGAATTTTTATTAATCTCAAAATTAGACTCTGATATCACGTTTAAATTCTCAAGTTTATTAAGTATCTGAAGTTTAGCTTTTCCTGAATCCATTTTAATAACAACCAAATCTTTTTCACGTTCATAAATTCCATATCGATGAATGCCTTGCTGAGTACTTTCTTCAAGTCTAACACCAGTATTTAAATCAATAAGTTGAAGTGTCCCTAAATTTGTAATCGGATCGATAACCTCTAAAAATATAGGACTATCGGAATCCACAGACATAGCAGTTAAATCTTCATTTAAAGAAGTAGATTGATCTTTAACTTGAGACTTGGTTTTTTGCAAATCAACATCTTTGTTATTTGCATTCTCTTTTGAATTAATGTCACTATAAGAAGGCTTATCTAATGGCGATGACTCAGTATCCTCATTACTGTTAGACTTGGAAATTTTATCTATTTTTTCAACCTCAGAAACAGGTTTTAAATTTTCTTTACTATCTAATTTTTTATCCTCTGATAATTTTTGATCTTCTGGTATCATAATTAGGTTTTCGTCATTATTCAAATCATCCGAACTTGCCTGTGATTTACCTTTGATTATTTCTTCTTCCTTGCCTTTAATTTTTTCTTCGCTAGAAGCTTTAAAATTTAATTCTTGATTAAGATCTAATGCTTTATGATCTTTACTTTTTAAAAGTTCTTCTTCACTTTTTTTGATTTCAATTTGCTTTTCAATTTCTCTTTTTTGATTTTCATCACTAGTTTCTTTAAGCTGCTCTTGCAAATCCTCTAGACTCTCTTTTATCTGAAGCTGCTTATCAACTTTAGGAGAACTTACATCACCAGGTTTTGGTAAATTCTTTTCCTTGTTAATCTCGTTAATATCCTCTTGAATCTTTTCTCTAACAGTAGCCCTTTGAATATCTAAATTATCTTCAAAAGAATCTAATTTTTGTTGAGCTTTATCAAGATCAACTGCCTTTTTATCTAGTTCTTCTTTTTGTTTCTTTTTAGCATCAACCTGACTTTCAATCTCTTTTTTATGCTCTTCATCTGTAGCCTTTTCAAGCTGATCCCTTAAATTCTCAATAGTTTCTGTTATATTAGAATCGTTTTCATTAATATTATCTAATTCAATATCAATTTTATCTTGATCTGCTTTATGAGTTTCGCCTTGAATGTCTGTAATATCTCTTGCAAAATTAACACCTGCTTCATTCTCACTTAAAAGAGCTGCCACCACCTTATCTGTAACCAAACTGTCAAGATCAATGTCAGACTCAATATTTCCAGATAAAATATTCTTTTTAAGAGGAATAAATATTTGTGTCTTCCCAGCCCATTGACTGTACACTCTAGAAAGACCTGCATTTTCTTTAGTTAAAGACTTCAAAGCAGCCTCGATATAAAACTCTTTATAATAATCCAAATCTCCTCTATAAACAGCATTATATATTGTAATAACCTTAGCAATTAATTCCGCACTAGATCTCTCATAATCGAAAGACTTTATTAAATACCCTGTAAGAATTCTTCTTAGATTCAATATGCTGTCAAGCTGTGAATTACCACCAATAGAAAAAACATCAACACTTGCTTTTTTATCTTGATCGTCAATAAATCTATTAATAAAATATTTACCATAGTAACTTGAATTGCTATTGGAATTGATCAACGGTCTGGCTAAAAACTCCCCAATACCCACTATTTGTTCATATGTATTTGTAGAATCATAAGGACCTTTATAATTTACAAACTCAAGATCCATATCAACAAAGTCCTTCAATTTCTTCTTATCAACTTCCCTTGCATTAAGGGGAAATCCATTTAAAAAAATAAGAAAAAAACTAAAGATTAGTAACATTTTTTTCATAAAAGAAATTCTCCTATAAATTTAATTATAACCTACCTTATCAACTAAATTCACTAATTTAAACCTAATTTTAACATAATCAGATTTATATACAAAACAGTTAATTCAATCTTGAATGCTTGAAATAATTTCATTAATGTATTTGTTAATATTTTCAGAAAAATTTTGTCGTCTCATAAACATTAATAAATTTATATACTTATGCTTACAAAGTTTAAGAAGTTTGTCTGTTGAATTTAAAATTATATTTCTCAAATTTAAAATCACAGAATAAGCTATTTCCAAATTGCCTTGATAATTTAACACTATATTTTGAATGTAATTATATATAATACAATCTTGTCCATAATAACTTTCAAATTTGGTAATAGTTTGAACTATGGTAATTATATTGTTAATATCTCTTTCTCTAATTGCCAAATTAATAAGACTCTTAATTGAAAATTCATCATTAACATATGCAAAATACCTATAAAGCTTACCCCTTGAAACAATTCTATCAAGTCCTTTTTCTGGCAAAAGCCAAACATTAAAAGCTTTTTTATATAAATTTAAATATTTTTTGGGAAAGTTTCCATGTTTAGTTGCAAGAAAATCCAAAATCCCTAAAAATTTATCATACGCAGCGCTACTGTAACTAGAACTAAGAATCTCATCAAGAAGTAAATAATTTTCATCATAATCTACAAAACTTTTCTCTTTTAAATCTATCCTACCTTGATTGTACTTATTGCCTCCAAAATGATTCCATACGCTAACATCAAGTTCTTTATCGTATTTGTAATAATAAGTACTAAGAACCCAATCACCCCCTCCTAAGACAATAATGCCTGAATTAGCACTAAGTCCTGACAAATCCTTAAGCTTAGCATCCACAAAAGATATATCAAAATTTTCTTCAAAAGACAAAATTCCATTTGATTTCGTAGAAATTAAAAGATTTCTATTATTATAAAGAACAGCTTTCTCAATCTCAAAGTTCATTTTTTTTTTGAATTTAAGCTTAAAATTTCTATTCAAATCAAAAAACATACCAACACTTGAAATTGCGACATATTCTCCATTAAACTTTTCAAATAAAAAATTAACAGGAAAGTCTAACTTAATAGAGCCAACAACTTCCCCAAAATCTCTCCCATAAGCAACAATATGACCTGACTTATGCCCAACAACTACCTCTTTTTTTGTATTTATCATTAACAAAAAAGGAAAAGCAATTAGTCTGGAAAACCATTTCTTATCACCTAAAGAATCAAACAAAAATATTTTATCATTTTCACTTGCAATGCAAAAATCACCATTATCAAAAACTACAGGAGAAGTAGCAGGTCTACCATCTATCTTGACCTCAAACATTTTTTTTCCACTCTCTAAATCAATAGAAACAACCCTCTCGTCAGCAAGGGGAATTAAAATGCTAACATTCCCTATGGCAGGAACACCTAAAGGTGAAAAATCAAGCTTATACTTCCAAATAAGCTTTCCTCTTTTGATCTTTTTAACTTCATTTCTAACTGTAATAACATAATACCCATTATCAAAATCTTTTAAAAGAAAAGAATATGGGATTCTATCCAATCTATAAGAATATTTCTTCTCAAATGACATTGTATAAGTAGTAAGCCATCTATCTTTTGTTAAAACCGTAATAGTATCACGTTTTTCATCAATAATTGGATTGCCTACAACTTTACCGGTTAATGCTTTTTGAAAATATAAATTAATACTAGAATAAAGCCTTAAAAAAGAAGCTGAAAACACAAATATAAAAAGTACACATCTCAAAACAAAAAACCTTTTGAGTTTTTAAAAAACCGCTACTAAAGCCTAAAAACAGCATTATCACCATAAAGGTTGTTTCTCAAATCTCTAATCTTAGTATCATCAACATACTCAGAAAAAGTCATATATCGATCAATTATTCCATTAGGAGTAAACTCAATAATTCTATTGGCAACAGTATCTATAAATTGATGATCATGCGATGTAAAAAGAACAACTCCTTTAAACTCTTTAAGCCCAGCATTTAAAGAGGTAATTGCTTCAAGGTCTAAATGGTTTGTGGGCTGGTCCAGTATCAAAACATTTGCTCCACTAAGCATAGCCTTAGCAAGCATACATCTTACTTTTTCTCCTCCTGAGAGAACATTTACCTTCTTTAAAGCTTCATCTTGACTGAAAAGCATTCTACCTAAAAATCCTCTAATATAAGTTTCATCTTGCTCTTTTGAATACTGACGCAACCAATCAACTAAATTTAAATCTAAATCAAAATATTTTCCATTATCCTTATTAAAATATGAAAAATTAACAGTAGCTCCCCATTCATAATGACCTTTATAATTTCTATCTTCATTTGTAATAATATCAAACAAAAAAGTTGCAAACATAGGATTTCCCAAAAAAACAATCTTTTGCTGGGGTTCAATAATACTGCTAAATTTATTTAAAATTAAATTTCCTTCAAATTCTTTTATCAAATTTTTAATTGTAAGAACATTCTTACCAAGTTCTCTTTCGATTTTAAAATTAACATAAGGAAACTTCCTTGAAGAAGGCTTTAAATCTTCAACCTTTATTTTTTCAATCAGCTTTTTCCTTGATGTTGCTTGCCTAGACTTAGATGCATTACTAGAAAATCTTTGAATGAATGTCTTAAGTTCAGCAATTTTATCTTCAGATCGCTTTTTAGCATCTTTTAGTTGCTTGTTTAAAATCTGGCTTGTTTCATACCAAAAATCATAATTTCCAAGATACAATTGAATCTTCCCATAATCAATGTCAACAATATGAGTACAAACTTGATTTAAAAAATGTCTATCGTGAGACACAACAATGACTGTATTTTCAAAGTTAATTAAAAACTCTTCTAGCCATTTAATAGATTGTAAATCAAGGTTGTTAGTAGGCTCATCAAGAAGTAATATATCAGGCTCACCAAAAAGCGCTTGCGCTAAAAGAACTCTGACCTTTAAAGCCCCTTCAATATCACCCATTAAATTATTATGAATTGACTCATCTATTCCAAGACCCTTAAGAAGAACTGCTGCATCGGATTCGGCCTCGTATCCTCCAAGCTCTGAAAATTCTGCTTCAAGCTCCCCGACTCTAATCCCATCTTCATCGCTAAAATCAAGTTTATTATAAATTTCATCTTTTTCTTTTTGAACAGAATAAAGTCTTTTGTGACCCATAATAACAGTATCGATAACCTTACATGCATCATAAGCAAATTGATCTTGCTCAAGAGCCGCTACTCTTTGATTTTTAGGAATAAATATTTCACCCTTAGTAGATTCAATCATTCCTCCTAGCACTTTCAAAAAAGTACTTTTTCCTGCCCCATTAGCACCAATTATTCCATAACAATTTCCAGGAGAAAATTTAATGTTTACATCTTTGAATAAAACTCTCCCCCCAAATGCAACTTCCAAATTATTTACAGTTATCAAACCATTACCCTGCCTAAAATTGATATTCTAATAAGAAAATTATCTTGAAAATTAATTTAATTTTCAAGCACTATATAAATATATTGACTCAACTCTCAATTTTTTCGTATATTTAATATTATTAACATAAGGAGATGTTTGAAATGAAAAATATTAAGCCTTTAGCTGATAGAGTTTTAATAAAAATTAAAGAAGCTGAGAGTAAAACAATCTCAGGACTTTACATACCAGAAAATGCAAAAGAAAAAACAAATATTGGAACAGTCATAGCCATTGGTTCTAACAAAGAAGAGATCACTGTAAAAGTTGGCGACACTGTACTTTATGAAAAGTATGCAGGAGCTGCTGTGAAAATCGAGAATAAAGAACATTTAATACTAAAAGCAAAAGAAATAGTTGCAATAATAGAAGAGTAAAAAGCTAAGTAGCTAAACTTAGCTTTAGTCTTTACGAGAAATATTTTATAAAGACTATTAAAAAAATAAGGTTCTGGTTTTAGTATGAATAAAAAAAGTGATCATGCCTTAAAAGAGAAAGCAGAAATGGTAGAAAGTTTTGTTCTTTTAAAGAAGGAACTACTAAAATTTCTAAATATTTAGAAATAAAAATTTTTTTATTAAAACTTGCAGTCTTCAATGAAAATTACAAGTTTGTCATAAAAACTTATTATTCTGATCAATCAAATTAAAAATTTCAAGCTTACAGGGTTTTGTAAGCTTGAAAAAATGAACTTAAATGAAAAAAACAATTTTTAAAGAAAGCACTATATATTCAAGCAAATTCGATGACATTTATTACAATCCAAGGTATGGGATCGAAGAGAGTTTTTATACCTTTATTAAAGGTTGCAATCTAGATTTAGAATTAAAAACAAAAGAAAATCTTTTAATAGCAGAATTGGGATTTGGAACAGGATTAAACTTTATATGTCTTTTAAAATTCATAAAAGAAAATAACATAACGTCAAAGATTAATTATTATTCCATAGAAAAATTTCCACTCAAAAAAAACACAATAATGCAAATTTCAAAATTCTTCATTAAAGAAACCGATTATTTCAAATTGATGTTAAAACATTATCCCAAAATTCCAAAAAAAAATTTAAAACTGAAAATAACAGAAAATGTTAATTTAAAAATTTTAATTGGAAACGCTAAAATAAAAATTAAAGAAATTCCAAAAAATGTAGAATACTGGTTTTTAGATGGATTTAATCCTAAAAAAAATCCTGAAATGTGGAACAATGAAATATTCAATTTAATTTCTGAGAAAAGCAGTTCAGAATGCAAGCTTTCAACGTTTTCCTCTGCAAGAATTGTAAAAGATGGCTTAAAACTTGCTAATTTTAAACACATTCACATAGAAAAAGGATTTGGAAACAAAAGGCATATGATAAAAGCTCAAAAAAATTAAAAAATTACTTATGATATAAACTGTTAAAAAAATAATTCTAACAAAATATGATATACTGTCAAGTGGAAGAAAAGGAGAATTTTAATGACAAGAAAAATATTTATTGTAGCCTTAATCTTTTTAATATCCAATAGTTATATTTTTGGAAAAGACACAATCAAAGATTTGTTCTTTATACAAGATATATTAATAAAAAAAGAAAAATATTCTGAAGTTCTAAATAATGCAAGCCTTGAAGGCATTATTGAAATTGAGCATAATGGATCATACATCAAAGATCACGATTCAGAAGTTAAGCTTATCCTGAAAGAAAACGGATATAGAAGAAATTTCAGCTTTTTCAATCTTTTAAATACTAGCAATATAATCAAAAGTCTAAGCTTATTTAATGGTAGACCAAAAAGCATTAAAGAAAACGAAATCGTATTATTAGGCACAAAAATGATTAAAGAAAATCCCAATAAACAGTATCAAGACGATGATGATTTTGAATTAAAACTAAGCGTAACTAGCAAAAGTAATCAAATTTATTTAATTCTTGATTTTGAGTTTCTCTTTGATCAAAGAAAAACGTTTCCATCAATTTACATCAAAGAAGAAGATGTATCAATAATAATAAATAGCTTCATGAAACTACAAGATTCAAAATTTTTATCTCCTCAAACATTAAATAACAATTAAGAGCGTAAAATGCTATTTTTAATAAAAAGCATGACTTTTGCTGAAAAGATAACCATAACAAATTCAATTGCATAATAATTTTTTAAATTTTTTACAGATTTTTTAAATTAAAAATATAACTATTTATCTTCTTAATTAAAGAAGAAAATTCTACAAATTTTAATTTCTCGGATTCAATAATTTCCTTAGGAGCATTCATTAAAAAATCTTCATTTTCAAGCTTCTTTGAAACAGAAATCTTAAGCATTTTATACTTTTCAAGCTGCTTTTCAAGCCTTATTAACTCCTTGGTTTTATCTATCAATAACTTAACGTCTGCATAAATTTCAAAACCAACTACAGCTACACCCAACATGCCATCACAATTTTCATTGTAAAATATATTCTTAAAATTAATCATTCTTTTTGCAATACTCTCATTGTCCTTAAAGTATCTTTCATATTTAAAGTCAGCATCAAACTTTAAAGCAACATCAATTTCAATGCTAGAAGATATATTGAATTCACTCTTAAGTGTTCTAATGGCTACAATGAAAGTTTTAAATACTTTAAAACTTTCAAATTCTTCTTGAAAATTATTGGTGATATCAAAACTCGGATATTCATTTAAGGCTAAAATATCTCCTTTTTCTGAAAATTCAGAATAAATTTTTTCTGTAACAAAAGGAATAAACGGGTGTAAAATTAATAATGCTTTTTTAAGAAAAAATAGCAACTTGGAAATAGCCATATTTTGAATATCAATATTTTCACTATTCAGATCAATTTTACTAATCTCAATATACCAATCACAAAAATCATTCCAAAAAAACTCATAAACGAATTTTGAAGCTTCATTGTATTTATAATTTTCAAAAGAAGATTCCACGCCAAGAATGGTTGAATTTAAGCTTGTAAGCAACCATTTGTCAATGTCATTAAATTTCAAATCCTTTAATATTTCTCTATTTTTTAAATTTAAAAGAATAAATTTGGAAGCATTAAAAACCTTGTTTGCAAACTTAGCTCCAAGCATAAAATCTTTAGCATCAATATTTAAATCTTGACCTTGAACAGACAAAAAAGACAAAGTAAACCGCAAAGAATCACTTCCATACTCATGAATAATGTCAAGAGGATCTATTCCATTGCCTAAGGACTTTGACATTTTTTTACCTTGTTTATCGCGCAAAAGGGGTGTAATATAAACATCTTTGAAAGGAACTTGGCCTGTAAATTCTATTCCCGCCATCACCATTCTTGCAACCCAAAAAAATATTATATCGTAAGCTGTTATTAAGGTATTTGTTGGATAATAATTTTTAAAATCAACAGTAACATTAGGCCATCCAAGCGAAGAAAAAGGCCATAGCCAAGAAGAAAACCAAGTATCAAGAACATCTTGATCTTGAACAAACCTTTTGCCCTTATTTTTTTCATCTAAAGAAGGATCAGTATCACTAACAACAAACTCGGATGTATCAATATTGTACCAAGCCGGTATTCTATGTCCCCAAACAAGCTGTCTTGATATGCACCAATCTCTAATATTTGATAACCAATATTTATATGTATTTTCCCACTTTTTGGGGTAAAATCTCAATTCACCATTCTCTAAAGCCTTTAAAGCTTTGTCTGCCAAAGGCTTCATTCTCACAAACCACTGAGTAGACAAATAAGGTTCAACAACCTCACCCGATCGATAACAATGTCCAACCTGTTGCCTATGTTTTTTAACGCCTTGCAAAAACCCTTTTTCCATTAATTCTATCTCTATTTTAGATCTTGCATCCTTTATCCTTAATCCTTGATATTGCAAAGGAACATTTTCATTCAGTTTCCCATCTTGAGTTAAAATATTGACCTTAGGAATATTATGCCTTTTTGAAATTTCAAAATCATTAGGATCATGTGCAGGAGTAACTTTTAAAGCCCCAGTACCAAAAGAGCTGTCAACATAAAAATCTGCAATAATTTTTATCTTTTTACTTGTCAAAGGGATTGTGACCTCTTTGCCAATTAAAGACTTATATCTCTCATCATTGGGATTAACAGCAATAGCAGTATCCCCAAACATAGTCTCAGGCCGAGTTGTTGCAATCTCAATAAAAGAAGAATCATTAATAAAATACTTAACAAAATAAAGCTTACCATCAACTTCTTTATATTCAATCTCTTCATCACTAACAACACTTCCAGATCCAGGATCAAGATTAACAAGATACTCGCCCCTATAAATCAACCCTTTAGAATATAAATCCTTAAAAACCTTATTAACAGCCTTGCAAAGACTCTCATCAAGAGTAAACCTTTCTCTTGAATGATCATAAGACGCCCCAAGTTTTTTTATCTGATTGACAATTATGCCCCTGTGCTTATCTTTTAATTTAAAAATTTCTTGAACAAGCTCTTCTCTTTTAAAGTCATTCTTACTTTTGCCAATATTTTTAAGATGTCTTTCAAAAACAGCCTGTGTTGCTATTCCTGCATGATCTGTCCCGAAAAGCCACAAAGTATTGTACTTTTTCATTCTTTTATACCTTACAAAAATATCTTGCAAAACAAAATTAAGAGCATGCCCCATGTGTAACACACCAGTAACATTGGGAGGGGGAGCAACAATACTAAATTTTTCAAATAAAGAATTATTTGGTAAAAAAACATTATTTTTAAGCCACTTGTTGTAAATTTCATCTTCAAATGCCTTAGGATCATATTTTTCAAAGGGTCTAAAATTCATCGTTTTAAAAATCTCCTACCATACCATAACATTTAAATTTTCAAAAAGATCTTCATAAGTTTTTGAATTTATAAGATTTGAGAAATATTTACTCTGCCTTTCCTTCTCAGTAAAATATATCTTAAAATATTTTTTAAGTTTATTAAAATCTTTTCCAAGTCCCCAAGTAGCATGAAAATCCTTTATATGGAATTTTAATATATTTAACCTAAAATTCAAATTACTATCCAAAAAGTGTTTTGAAGATAATTTAAATAAATTTAAATTCTTAAAAATTCCACGACCAAACATAATCCCATCAATTAAATATTTATCAACATAATATCTAGCATCCTCAAGGCTCAAAACATCTCCATTACCAATAATCAGCGTAGAAGGACTAAGATTATTTCGCAACTTAACAAGTTCATAAAAAATATCAAAATTAACAGGGCCTTTGCTCTGATTAACAGCAAGTCTTGGATAAACCGTTAACATATCAATTCCAAAGCTCAACAAAAACCCCAACCAATCATCAACTTCTGGATATGAAAATCCATGTCTAGTTTTAACGCTAAGAGGTAAATTAAATCTTGCGCAAGCTTCTTTACTTGCAAGAATTATTTCTTTAGCCAAAGATTTATTATTAATTAAAGCTGAACAAACCCCTTTTTTAATTATTTTACTCTTAGGACAGCCCATATTAATATCAATCCCCCAAAACCCCATGCCCCCTAATATTTCTATTGCTTTATAAAATTGTTCAGGAACATTGCCCCAAATTTGAGCAATTAAAGGCCTATCAAGTTCATTGGGTTTTAAAAAAACATGCTGCATAGATTGTTTTGATCTATTTAAAATTCCCTTTGTAGAAATAAATTCGGTAAAATAGATATGGGGCTCCCCTTCTTCAGATCCTACTAAATGAATTAAATTTCTAAAAACAGTATCAGTAACGTCCTCCATTGGGGCTAAAATCATAATTGGAAGAGGAATATTAAATAAAAACTTCATAAAATAACTATATAATAATACAAATCTTTTAAGTAACTATTTTGCCTTACTTAAAAGATTTGTATTCTAAAAAGAGTGGTAATAAATGACATAATCATAAGATTTCAAAAAATCAATAAACAATCTTGATAAAAAAATAATTTAAAAAAATCAATCCATAACAAGACTCTCTCCTGGAACCTTGGTCTTTCTTACTAAAGTATCTTTATATCCAGCAGATTTAATCAGGTCTATATTTTTTTGAATATCATCAGCATTAGTAGGAATAAAAACAGTATAAAACGGCCCATGGGAATTTACTACAACAAAAAGACCCGCTTTTTTTAATATTCGATAAGCCCTATCAGCATAATCTTTTCTCCTATAAGATCCGACTTGTATGTAAAAATCTGTTTCTTTGTCATCAGAAATTGAATAATCTGCTAATAAACTTGAAGATTTATTTTCAATAGAAACATTCTCATCTGATTTCTTGGTTTTCTTTTCTTCTTCAACCTCAGCAGTATTAAATGCTTTTTTAAAGTCACTAGATTTTGAGACAGAAGATTTTTTTTCATTTACGCTTTCAATTACTTCAATTTTTACAGGAGCAACTCCTATTCCCAAAAAATCAAGCTTCTCAGCAGCATGTTTTGACAAATCGATTATTCTATCCTTCCTAAAAGGACCCCTATCATTAATTCTTACAACAACTGATCTATTATTTAAAAGATTTGTAACTCTTACAGCAGTATTAAAAGGTAATTCTTTGTGAGCAGCAGTAAGAGCCATCATATCAAATTTTTCACCATTAGCAGTAATTTTACCATGAAAAGCTTCGCCATACCATGAGGCAAGACCTACTGTAGCGGAATTTACATGAGAAGCAATAAAAAAAAATACAAAGAGAAAAACAAAGCTTCTATTATCTCTTACGATGGTATCAATTAAATTTCTCATAATATTTATTATAATATAAAAACATATTTCAATAAACAATCGGGCTCACAAATTGCTTATTTGCATTTTTTTTGATTTAATTATAAAGAGAAAAAAAGTCTAAAAAATGATGTCAACAGAAATAATCCGCAGTAACCAAATACAAAAAGCGGCAAAACTTATCAAAATGGGAGAACTTGTTGTATTTCCAACAGAAACGGTTTACGGAATTGGTGCAAATGCTTACGATGAAGATGCCGTAAAAATGATTTTTTTAGTAAAAAAAAGACCTATTAAAAATCCTTTAATAGTACACGTTGACACAGTGAAAAAAATAAAAGAACTGTCAGAATATATTCCTAAAAGTGCTCTAATGCTAATAAAACGGTTTAGTCCGGGCCCTTTAACCTATGTTCTTAAAAAATCAATAAAAATATCCAAATTTGTAAGTGGAAATTTAGACACAGTGGCAATAAGAATTCCTGCAAATAAAATAGCTTTAAACTTAATCAAAGCATCTAAAGTCCCCATAGTAGCACCATCTGCAAATATATCAAAAAGACCAAGCTCAACAAACTTCGAAATGGCCTTAAAAGAATTGAATGGACTTGTAAAAGGAATAATAAAAACAGAAGGGAAAAAAGACTTTAATATTGGAATCGAATCAACTGTGATTGGATTTGACATAAAAGATAACGTACTAATATTAAGACCGGGCGCAATAACAAAAAAAATGATAGAAAAAGAACTTCAAGGAAGATATACAGTAAATTACGCAGAAACAAAAATAGAGTTAGAAAAATCACCCGGTAATATAATAGAGCATTACAAACCAAAAATTCCTGTCTATTTATTCAAAAGTCAAGATAACATAAGAAGATATTTAGACAAAGATACAAAAATACTTATCACAAAACCTACTCTAAAATCCTATCTATTTAATTTTTTGTGGGATAAAAAAAATATTACAGTATTTAATACTCTTGAAGAGTATGCACAAAATCTTTACAAAGAGTTAGTCAATTCTGAGAACAGCTATAAACAAATACTTAGTGAATTTGTAAAAGATGAAGAACTTGGATACTCAATAAACAATAGAATCAAAAAAGCCAGTTCAAATAGATTCATTAATTAAAAATTTAAATAATACTCAATTATTAAAAGTAAAATCTAAACCTGTAATGCAACAGACTGACTACTCCTAACTTCAAGAAAGCCAGTAAATACATTCAAAAAAACTTCCCCTCCCCACAAGCATTACTAGCAAATTTTCATACAAGAAGATAAAAATTTTTAATCTTTTGATTAATTGAAATAATCATGAATTAACATAGTATACTCAAGCGGTATTTTATCCTCATCAAAAGCAATACCAAGCGCAAAAACCTTTCCATTGGGTGTCTGAATAACACTTAAACTTTTTGATTTACCCTCAATAAAAATCTCTTTATCCATAAATTCAAAACTAAAAATCAAATCAGTTACATCTTCCTTTAGATCCCCACAATCAAAAGAAGAAATTACTAAAGCACCCCCATAAGATAAATCTTTTATTAAGCATTTATGTTTTGACCCATTAAACTTAATAAAAGCTTTATCAGAATCAATCTTTAGCTTTCTAATAGAATCTTTATCAACAATAATCCTCTCATGAATTCTCTGATTTTGCCCAAGTTTTAAATCAAGAAGCTTTCCAACTTTAATAGCAATCTCTTCTGGCGCAGGAGATAAAAATTCCAATGTTAATAAATTGTATTCTTTATCTTGAGAAGAATAAGCAGAAGCACTTAACAATTTCACAGACAAAAAGGGGAAAAAAGCTGCACCATGCTTATAATCTGAATTTTTCTTAAGTTGAATAGAACCTAAATTTTTATTTTTAGCCAAAGCAGGCAATACTGTATCTTCTTGAAAAATAAGCTTAAGAGAATCCATAGAGATAGAATAAATTACTCCAAAAACAGAATAAGCGCCTATCTTCATCTCAATAGTATTGCGAAGATTTAAAAAACTATTTATCTCAGTACTCATTTTAATTTCTTTACCTCTATATTTAGTTCCATAATCTCTTATTTTTCTAGATAAAAGCATAAACCTCTCCTTACTCCTTTTTTGATATAAAAAATAAAAACACTAAGCAACGTTTAAAGCTGCTTTAAACAGTTTTAAACCCATAAAATTATAAACAAAACTAATCAACAATTAATAAATCTACTCTTAAAATTAAAGACACACCATCACCTAAACATCACAAGATCTGTTTAATTTACAAAACTTAAAAATACTGTTTGTATAGTGTAAAATTATAACAATAATTTTACACTATAACAATCAACTCATAGCATTATTAATTCTTATACACTTATAGTATACTTTAGTAAAAAGTATGAAATTAAATAGCCTTAATTCAAAAAAAATAAATAAGCATAAGCTACTTATTTATTTAACATGTTTCACAGTTAGTTTTTCTATTATTGGACTGTCATTAGCAATATCTAAGACTATAAACATACAAAAAGATAAAAATTTTGGATATATAAACCCAGCAATTCCCTCAAGACTTTTAGATATCAATGGAAAACAAATAACTCAATTTATATCTGATGAGAATAGAGAATTAATGCCTCTGAGAAAAATGCCTGACAATCTAATTAATACACTTTTAATACGAGAAGATATTGGTTTTTTTTCTCATCGAGGTTTTTCCTTAATGGGAATATTTAGAGCCGCATTTAATATTATTCTTGGTAGATATTTCTCAGGTGGCAGCACATTAACCCAACAACTTGCAAAGCTTCTCTATACAAATCAAGCAAGAAGATCTATTTTAAGGAAATTGCATGAAATATGGTGGGCAATCCAACTTGAAAAAAAACTCTCAAAATACGAAATACTAGAGAAATATCTTAATAAAGTTTATTTTGGAAACGGCAACTATGGAATAGTTGCCGCATCAAAATTCTTTTTCGGAAAAAGCGTAAATAAAATCAATACAGCAGAATCCGTAATGATGATAATCCAACTTCCAAATGCGAAACTTTATTCACCTCTTTACAATCCAGAATTTTCAAAAAAAATACAACGAGCAGTTTTAAACCAAGTTGTATCTAATGGAATAGTAAAAGCCGAAATTGCTGAAAAAGAATTTAATGACTATTGGCAAAATTACGATTGGACTAGAATGGCTGATACATCTGCAATTTCAAGCAAAAAAGACCAGGCTCCTTATTTCTCTGAATATATAAGACAAAAAATACTAAAATATTTACCAGATGATGCAAACATATATAAAGATGGATATTCGATATATTCAACGCTTGACCTTGAAGCACAAAAATATGCAGATAAAGTTACAAACGACATGATCAATAAAGCAAGAACCATGCACAATTTAAACAGATCATCTGAAACAATAATTATTAATTCAGAAATTGTTCCCGTAGTAGATGCAATATCAGATTTATTAGGAATTAAAAATTTAAGAATAAATGGAAAGCAATATAAAAAATTAAGAAAAAGAAAATTTTACGAAGACAATATTGATCTAATTGCAAGCTTTGGAGCTATTCTTGGAATTGATAAAATAGATAAAGCAACAAAAGAATATATTATTAAAAATAAATTAACACCAAAACTCATTGCACAGCCTGAAGGAGCAATGATAGCAATAGACACAACAAACGGAGCAATAAGAGCCATGGTTGGAGGAAGCGGGCATGCCAAAGACAATGAATTTAATCGCGCCACACAAGCAAAAGTTCAACCTGGAAGTGCATTTAAAACATTATATTTTGCAGCCGCAATTGATCTAAAAAAAATAACAGCTGCCACAATGTTTTCAGACTCTCCGGTAGCATTTTTAAATAAAAACGGAGAAATTTATGCTCCAGAAAATTACGGTGGTAAATGGCGGGGCAACGTTTTAACACGCCAAGCATTAGCTTTGTCTTTAAACATTCCGGCATTAAGAATATTAGACAAGCTAGGTTTTGACTCTGCAATTAGCTACTCCTCAAAACTGTTAGGAATAACAGATCCAAAAGAAATAGAAAAAACATTTCCAAAAGTTTATCCACTAGCACTTGGTGTAATATCGGTTTCTCCAATGCAAATGGCAAAAGCCTTTGCAATTTTGGGAAACAGTGGTAACGAAATCGAGCCTTATGGAATAAGATACATCGAAGACAGAACTGGAAGAATAATAGCAAATGAAGAAGCAAGCATATTGGCTAAAATAAAAAATAAAGAACCTCAAAGTCAAATAGTGTCTCCTCAAGCTGCTTATATCATCACGGATATGATGAAATCAACAATTCAATACGGAACCTTAGCAAATCAAAGATACACAAATCTAAAAAATTTTAAATCTGACATTGCTGGAAAGTCGGGAACAACCCAAAATTGGGCAGACGGATGGGCAATAGGGTACTCTCCTTATATAACAACAGCATTTTGGGTTGGATTTGACAAAAAAGGATATTCACTAGGAACATCCGGAACAGGAACAGGATTGGCGGGGCCTAGTTGGGGAGAATTCATGGCAGAATATCACAAAAACTTACCTAAAAAAGTTTTTGCAAAACCTGAAGGAATAATTAGCATTCCCGTACAAGCAGAAACAGGACTACTGCCAGAAGAAATTGCTGAGGAAAAAATAATAAATGAACTATTTATTTCTGGCACTCAGCCAATTGAAAAATCAAAATACTATGAAAATAAAATGGAATTTAAAAATACAATGGAATTTAACATATATGGAATTGATGAGATTAATGATAACAATGAAATAAATTTTGACACTCCTGAATTTGAATATCTTGACAATGAGCTTGAAGGCTTAAACAATAATAATGATGATAGTCTAAACAATAATACTAATACTAATGTTGACGGTCTTAATAACAATAATATTGAAAGCATTAACAATAATAAAAATGAAGATGATGAGATAGAAATCAAGGTTCAAGAACTCTTGAATGAAAATTCGCAACAAGATCTAATAAACAACGACAACAATAACGAAGAAATGATTATTAAAAATAGCGATAAAGAAATTAAAGACGAAGTCATTGTTAATGAAACAAACACAAATACAAAAAGCACAAAAGAATTAAACTCAAACAACAATGAAAATGAAAAAATTAACAATAAAGATGTGAACGGAGAAGATATACAATTGGATTAAAACAATATGTTAATAGATATCGATCAAATAAAAATAAAAAAAAGAATTAGAAAAAATGTAGGTGACATTGAAACTCTAAAAAACAGCATTATAAAACATGGGTTAATTTATCCAATAATAATAGATAAAAATAAAAATTTAATAGCGGGATTTAGAAGATATCAAGCCTTAAAAGAAATCGGCTATAAAGAAGCTGAAGTAAAGGTAATCTCAATTGAAAACAAAAAAACTTTACTTGAAATTGAACTTGATGAGAATAATGTTAGAAAATCATTTACAAAAAGTGAAGCAAACGAGGGTGAAGCTTACTTAAAAATTTATTCTGAAAGCAATATAATAATGAGGTTTCTTAAATTTATTATTTTAAAAATTAAAAACATATGGAAAAGAAAAAATAGAAAAATTTAAACCATAGCAAAGGAGTGTGTTTATGATAAATTACAAAAATCTTAATGAACTTGAAAATTTTAAAATTCTTGAAGAAATTGCCCCAGAAGTGCTCAAAACTGCATTAACTGGAAAAAGAATAAAAGAATACGACATTACAATAGAAGGAGATAGTGTGCATTATAATTATGCTTCAAAGCAAATTAATGAAAATCACCTTAAAATCTTTCAAAATTTAAGCGATGAAGCAAATTTAATAGAAAAATATAAAGAACTACTGGATGGGGAAAAGATTAATATTAGTGAAAATAGAAAAGTTCTACATCACCTAACAAGAGGACAAATTGGTAAGGACGTAATAGAAGATAATAAAGAAAATATGAGAGAGTTTTTCCAATCAGAACTTGAAAAAATATATAATTTTGCAAAACAAGTCCATTCTGGGAATATTAAAAGTGCAAATGGCAAAAAGTTTAAAAATGTAGTTCAAATAGGAATTGGTGGATCAAGTCTGGGACCAAAAGCTCTTTACAACTCAATAAAAAATTATGCAAAAAAACACAATCTAGCCTTAATGAATGGCTATTTTATTTCAAATATTGATCCAGACGAATCAGAAGAGGTGTTAAATAGCATTAATGTTGATGAAACGCTTTTTATTATTGTCTCAAAAAGTGGAAATACATTAGAAACCAAAGCTAATATGCAATTCTTAATAAACAAATTAAAATTAAATGGCATAAAAGAATATAAAAAACAAACAGCTATTATAACATTAAAAGATAGCATGTTGGCATCAGAAGAAAAAGGATATCTTGAATATTTCTTCATGCATGATTCAATAGGTGGAAGATTTTCTCCAACATCAGCAGTTGGGCTTACACTACTTACTCTTTGCTTTACAGAAAAAATTGTAAAAGAAATTATAAAAGGAGCCAATAAGGCTGACAAAAAATCATTAAATAAAAATGTAAAAGACAATGCACCTCTTTTAGCAGCACTAATTAGCATATACGAGAGAAATGTTCTTAACTACAGTAGCAACTGCATCATTGCTTATTCTAAGGCAATGGAAAATTTTTATCTTCACCTACAACAACTTGAAATGGAAAGCAATGGAAAAAGCGTAAACAGATTTAACGAAGAAATAAACTATAAAACTGTAAGAATAATTTGGGGGGGCATTGGAACGGATGTTCAACACTCATTCTTTCAAATGCTTCATCAAGGAACAGATATAGTTCCAATGGATTTCATAGGTTTTAATGAAACACAGCTTAAAGAAGATGTAATATCTGATAATAGCTCAAGCAATGATAAATTAAAAGCAAATTTAATAGCCCAAATAATAGCATTTTCAAAAGGCAAAGAAAATAATAACAAAAATAAAAATTTTAAAGGCGAAAGGCCTTCTGCGCTAATATATTCAAAAGAATTAACACCTTATGCAATAGGATCAATACTCTCCCATTATGAGAATAAAGTAATGTTTGAGGGATTTTTATTAAATATAAACTCATTCGACCAAGAAGGGGTTCAGCTGGGAAAAATTATTGCAAATCAAATTTTAAAAAATGACACTTTTGAAGATGAGGCAATAGAATCTTATTCTAAAAAAATATTAATTCAAGATTAGCTAATTAATTAATCTTGAATATACAACCTTAATTTTAAAAAAGAATGCACTAAGCTTATACAAGAGGTAAGAATGGATAATATAAGTATATTATATACATTGATCAATATTATAATTATGCTTATTCTAATAAGCATAATTTATTTTTGTAAAAGAAAAAATGTTTCTTTTACAAAAAGAGTGTTTATATCATTAGGAATAGGAATAATATTTGGAATGACTATCCAATATTTTTATGGAACAAATTCATCTATAACAAATGAAACTATCAGTTGGATAAGTATTTTGGGTGATGGATACGTAAGACTTCTTAAAATGGTTATAATCCCCTTAATAATAACATCAATAATCTCTGCAATAATAAAATTAACTAACAGTAAAGATGTTGGAAAAATGAGCCTACTTGTAATATTAACACTGGTATTTACAGCAGGTATTGCTGCTGTAATTGGCATTTTCACTGCTTTAATGTTAGGATTAACAGCTGAAGGACTGCAAGCAGAAGCCAGCGAAATTTTACAAGGCGAAAAATTACAAAAAGGACTTGAAATATTAAATCAAACAACAATCACAAAAAAAATCGCAGAACTTATTCCGCAAAATATATTTGAAGATTTGGCAGGACTTAGAAAAAGCTCAACAATTGGAGTCGTAATATTCTCAGCTATCGTAGGAATAGCCGCCCTTAAAACATCTATCAAAAAGCCAGAATCAATAGAGTTTCTTAAAAAAATAATACTAACGCTTCAAGACACAATATTAGGAATAGTAACTTTAATTTTAAAATTAACGCCTTATGCTATATTGGCTTTAATGACAAAAATTACAGCAACCAGCGAAATCAAAAGCATAATAAAGCTTGGAGAATTTGTAATCGCTTCCTACATTGCCATAGGACTTACATTTCTTATGCACATGGCATTAATTGCAATAAATAGATTAAACCCAATTACTTTTATAAAAAAAATATCCCCAGCATTAACATTTGCATTTATATCTAGATCTAGTGCTGCAACCATACCTATTAATATAGAAATTCAAACTAAAAACCTGGGGGTAAGTGAAGGAATAGCAAATTTATCAAGTTCCTTTGGAACATCAATTGGGCAAAATGGTTGTGCAGCACTGCATCCCGCTATGCTCGCAGTAATGATAGCACCAACTCAAGGAATAAACCCTGCAGATGCTTCATTTATACTCACACTTCTTGGATTAATAATAATAACTTCATTTGGAGCTGCTGGCGCTGGCGGAGGCGCAACAACAGCTTCACTAATGGTACTCTCCGCAATGAACTTTCCAGTAGGATTGGTTGGACTTGTAATATCTGTTGAACCTTTAATTGACATGGGAAGAACAGCAGTTAATGTAAGCGATTCAATGCTTGCCGGCATTATATCTGCTAAAAAACTTAAACAATTCAACCTCGATATCTACAACAAAAAAGAGTTCATAAACAAATAAATGGAAAAACAATCATGAAAATAATAATTATTGGAGGCACATCAGCAGGAACTAGTGCTGCAGCTAAAGCAAAACGCTTAAACAAAAAACTAGACATTACTATCTATGAAAAAACAAATATTGTATCCTTTGGGGCTTGTGGCCTACCTTATTTTATAGGGGGATTTTTTGACAATCCAAATACAATGATCTCAAGAACACAAGAAGAATTTGAAAAAACTGGAATCTCTGTTAAAACTAACCATGAAGTCATCAAAGTAGATACAAAAAGCAATACAATTATAATAAAAAATCAAAAAACGGGAAGCATTTTTAATAATACCTACGACAAACTCATGATAGCAACTGGTGCAAAACCCATTATTCCTGCAATCAATAATATTAATCTAAAAAATTTTTATACATTAAGAAATTTAGAAGACGGTCAAAAAATAAAAAAATTAATGGATAAAGAAGAGATTAAAAATATAGTGATAATTGGTGCTGGATATATTGGAATTGAAATGATAGAAGCAGCAAAAAATAAAAGAAAAAATGTAAGATTAATTCAACTAGATAAACACATCCTCACAGATTCCTTTGACGAAGAAATAATTAAAATAATGGAAGAAGAATTAATAAAAAAGGGGATTAATCTTCATACAAGTGAATTTGTAAAAAGTTTAATAGGAGAAAAAAAGGTAGAAGGAGTCGTAACAAACAAAAATACTTATCAAGCTGATGTTGTTATACTTGCTACTGGGATAAAACCTGCTACTGAATTTTTAGAAAATCAGCTTAAAACTACTCCAAATGGAGCAATAATTGTAAATGCGTATGGTGAAACCAGCATAAAAAACATTTTTTCTGCAGGAGATTGTGCAACTATTTATAACATAGTAAGTAAAAAAAATGAATACATACCTCTAGCAACAACAGCCAACAAACTTGGAAGAATAGTCGGTGAAAATTTAGCTGGGAATCATGTTCCATTTGAAGGTACATTGGGCTCAGCTTCAATCAAGATACTATCTTTAGAAGCTGCAAGAACAGGGCTTACAGAAAAAGATGCAAAAAAGCTTCAAATAAAATATAAAACGATTTTTGTAAAGGATAAAAATCATACAAATTATTATCCGGGTCAAGAAGATCTTTATATTAAATTAATTTATGAGGAGAATACCAAAACAATACTTGGAGCACAATCAATAGGAAAAGATGGAGCCGCAATAAGAATCCATGCTTTATCAATTGCAATCTATTCAAAACTTACAACAAAAGAATTGGGAATGATGGACTTCTCATATTCTCCACCATTCTCAAGAACCTGGGATATATTAAATATTGCTGGTAATGCTGCCAAATAAAAAGAACTAAATCAATTAAAATTGATTTAGTTCTTCATGCTAATCGGTTGTCCTGTGCTTGAAAGAACATCTCTCCAAAAAGAACCATTTGGATTAACCTTATTTCTGTCAATTACTGCCATCTTAATTGGTATATGCACAAATTTAGTACTCCACAAACTAATCAACATTTTTGTCTTACCAGACATTGCAGCATGCACAGCATTCGACCCAAGTCTAGCACAATAAAGCGAATCACTAGCATTAGCAGGCGAACTTCTAATAATATAGCTAGGATCTATGTATTTAAGAGTAAATTGTATATTTTTTGCTTTAAAATATTCTGTAATTTTATCTTTAATATAAAGTCCAATATCCTCATAAAGCAAGTTTCCAGAATCGTCTTTCTTGCGAGGAACATGATTAAAATATTTTTGCCCTGCTCCTTCTGCTATCAATATTACTGCATGAGGAATTTCTTCTAAGCTTTCTTTCTCTAAAAGCCGTCTTTCAAGATGAACAAGAAATCCATTAGGACCCTCTATATCAAAATCAAGCTCTGGAATTAAACAAAAATTAACATCATTAGATGAAAGCGCAGTATGAGCAGCAATAAAGCCAGAATCCCGTCCCATAACTTTAACAAGTCCAATGCCATTATAAGCACTATTAGCTTCAAAATGAGCGCCAGCAACAGCTGCAACCGCTTGTTCTACAGCAGTCTCAAATCCAAAAGATTTTTGAACAAACATAAAGTCATTATCTACAGTTTTAGGAATACCAACAACTGATATTTTTAAATTTCTTTTTTCTATTTCCTCAGCAATAAGAAGAGACCCCTTTTGAGTTCCATCTCCACCAATATTAAAAATCATATTAATGTTCATTCTCTCCAAAGTATCAACTATTTCTACAGGCTTAATACCACCCCTTGAAGAGCCGAGAATAGTGCCTCCAAATTTATTAATATCATCGACAACATCTGGATTAAGATTAATAAAAGGTGAATTTGACTCAGGAAGAAGCCCTTGATATCCAAACTTTACCCCATAAATATTTCTAACCCCATAAATTTTCCATAAAGTTCGCACAATAGAACGAATAACGTCGTTAAAGCCAGGACAAAGTCCACCACAAGTAGTAATAGCGGCTTTAACATGTCTGGGCACAAAATAAATTTTTTCCCTAGGTCCAGCTTTTTCTAAAAGGACATCTTCATACCTATCTCCCTTATCTTCATTTCTATATACACTAAACTTAATTTTATTTTTTTCATCAACAAAATGCGAAGAACCCTCGCTAGCATAAAAATCAATCAAAGGATTATTTTGCTTGCATTCTCCCAAACTATCTATTTTAAAATCTAAATTTTCATTTTTAATTCTATACACCAAATACTCCTTTATAGTATTATAGCCCAATTACTTTCTAATAAATTGACTTTGATCTTTAATCATATCGTATATGTCATCATAAATATAAGGCGACCCTTCAACAGAAGATTTAATTAAATTGCCAGCTATAAATTCAAAATATTTATTCAACTTTGAATTCTTATCAAAATCAATAAATGGCACTCTATTATTAATAGCCTCTCTAAAACTTTTTGCAAAAGGCACAAAACCTATAAACTCTATTGGTATATTAATATTATTCTTAACAACATTAATCAAATTTTCACACATAGCAATCTCTTCACTAGTTTCTATTCTATTCAACACCACTCTAGGATAAAAATTATTCATCATCTTCTTAACTTTCAAAGAAGAACTCAAAGAAATAAGTTCAATCCCAACAACCAAATCTTTAAACCCAAGTTTTGTCCCTTCAATCTTATCTTTAAAAAAATTACCAATATAATCGCGCTCAGGACTTTTTTGCGGAAAGCCCAAATATAAAAGACGATAAAGAGCATTCTTTAAAAAAGAATAAGCATTAAGTATAGAAGGTGTTTCTGGTATTGTAACAATTATACCACTATAAGATGCTAAATAAAAATCTATTGTATTATAAGAAGTTCCAGATCCTAAATCTAAAAAAATAAAATCAGCAATAAGATCTTTTTGAATAGATTCTATAATCTTTTTCTTAACAGAAAAAGGAAGATTGGCTGTACCTGTATAAAGAGCATCGCCTGGAATAAGGTAAAGTCTATCATAAGACGTTTTGCATACTAAATCTGAAAAACTTCTATCCTTCTTATTAATAAAAGAACCAATGCCCACACCCTTATTTTTAACACCCAAACACGTATGTAAATTAGAACCCCCAAGATCAAGGTCAACAAGTATTACAGTTTTACCTAAACTAGAAAGCTTATAACCAACATTTGCAACAAAAGATGTTTTTCCAACACCACCTTTACCACTTGCCACAGGAATAATTTTAGTCATTCTTAAATCCTAATTATCCTTACGATCTTTTTGAAAAATCTTCATAAAATTAAAAATCCCTACAAATCTGGATTTCTTTTCAGAATCTTTATTTAAATTTTCATCCTCTTTGGAAACCGAAATTAAATCTTTAATTAAATCTTTATTGTTTGTAAAATTTTCAATACTATCTGGTTTCCCACAAATCACAATTTTATCATCTTTTAAAAAAAAATAATCGCCATCAACAAATTCATATCTGGAATTACTTAAATTCCTAACAGCAATAACTGTAATCCCACATTCTCTTCTAAGATCAGCCTCAAAAAGAGTTTTCCCAACATATTCTTTAGGAATAACAGTTTCAGCAACAATAATATCATAGCCAATAATATTATAAGTTGAAAGATTAGGAGACACCAATAATGGGGTTAATCTTCTTGCAGCATCTTTACTTGGAAATATAATTTTTGTTGCACCAAGAGTTTTTAATATTTCAGCATCATCTCTATTTTCTGTCTTAACGCATATTTCCTTTAAACCTAAAAGATTACAATAGTGAGTTACAAGAGCACTTTTGCCAAGATCATCATCAAAATCAATCACAACAGCATCTGTATCTACAGGAATTATCCTTTTCAAAGCATTTTTAGTGAATTGTTCAACAACAAAGCTTTCTGTCGATATCACATCATATTCTTCAATAAGCTCCTTAGATGTATCTATGATAATAATTTGACAATCAAGCCTGCTTAAATCTTCAAGCAAGTGAATTCCTAAATTACTAAGTCCAATAATAACAAATGTTTTCATATGATTCAACCAACCAAAATATCCTGCCTTGGTCTTGTAAATTCTTCAAAACGTGACTTTTTTGAAACAAAAACAGCCATTGAAAAAAGCCCTATTCTTCCTGCAAACATAGTAAAAATTATAATGACTTTGCCCCAAAATGACAAATCCTGAGTTACTCCAACCGAAAGACCAACTGTTCCAAAAGCAGAAAATACTTCATAACCCAAATCAATAACCTTCCAATTGCCAGATCCCCCTCCCTCAAAAAAAAGAAGCATAAAAAAGGAAAAACTTAAAATAAAAATAGCTCTTGCAAAAAATAAAAGTGCAAATCTTATACTATCTATTGAAACTTTGTAAGACCCAATAATATATCCATTGCCGTTTTGATTTTTAAAAACGGCCAATACAATTAAAAAAAATGTTGTAATCTTGATTCCCCCTGCAGTTGATCCGGGTGCTCCACCAATAAACATGAATGGCAGAGAAACTATTTGAGTTCTTCCGCTTATCAAAGAATTATCAAGATAATTAAAACCAGCTGTTCTAGTACTAATCGAATAAAAAATTGAATTAAATATTAGAGTACCTATTGAATAACCATCTTTTAACTTATGCATCTCTGTAAAAAAGAATAAAATTGCACCACTTACAATTAAAACAAAACTTAAAGAAAAAACTATTTTGGCATGAAGTGATAGTTTTTTTTTGTTCTTAATAGTATTATTTACATCTCTATAGACCATAAACCCAAGTCCACCACAAATTATTAAAATAGAAACCACAACTATAGCTTCAGGAACATCTCGCCATGCATAAATACTCTCAGAATGCATGGAAAAACCCGCATTGCAAAAAGCAGAAATTGTCGTAAATAAAGCCTCTAAGAATGAAATATTAACTCCCCTAAGTTTAAAACAAACAAGTATTAATATTAATCCTATCATTTCAATTGAAAAAGTTATAAACAAGATACTTTTTAAAATTCTAATAGGATTATATTCTATATTTGAAAGAGAATACTGCTTTATTATTCTTGCATCTGTTAAATTCATTTTCTTTTTAGGTATAAGCAAATAAAAAGTAGTAATACTTATAAATCCTAGTCCCCCAAGCTGGACTAGCAACATTATTAAAATAAATCCAAAAGTAGAAAAACTTTCTATTTCAACCGTTAAAAGACCTGTAATACTTACAGCAGAAACAGCAGTAAAAAGAGCATCAATGTATGCTAATTTGTCATCACCTTCCCAAGAAATAGGCAGCATTAACAAAAGAGAGCCTATAAGCATAATTAAAACAAAATAACTAAAAAGTAAAAATCTGTCGCTAAATTCAAATTTCAACATATCATACAAAAAGTTGTTTAAATTATTAAAAATCCATCTTATATGGCATAATATTTTAACATTGAAATATTATCATAATTACATTATTTTTAATATATGTTCGAGATAGAATCAAAATCATTTATTCCCCCAAAAGAATTAAAAAGAATAATTAAGCTAGCAAACGAAAAATTCAAGTTTATTAAAGAAGAAATAAAAACTGACATTTATTACTCAAACCACAAAAAAATCATAAGAATAAGAAAATTAAATACTCTAGAAAAAATTGTCACATTTAAAAAAAAAATATTAGACAACAGCAATACTATAGAAATTAATAAAGAAGTAGAATTCAAAATAGATAATGTTAACAATTTTTTAATCCTTATGAAGGAGCTTAAATTTAAAAAGCTATACAAAAAGATAAAAAAAAGTTTAATTTACCAAACTAATAATTTAAATGTAGAGATAAACGAAATAAAAAATCTTGGATTTTTTTTAGAAATAGAAAAAATAACCAACAATCAAAATGATACAGATTTGGCAAAAAAAGAAATTGACAGTATAATCAATCAATTTGGATTAAAAGAAAACCTTGAAACTAGGCCTTACTTTGAATTACTTTCATTGGCAAACCAAGGTAAAAAATAATTCATTAGAACTAGAACTTAAAGTAGATACTACAAGTCCTTTATTGCCGTAAATTCCAATCTGAGGATGAATAACATTACTCTTAAAATGCTCCGACTTATTTAAAAAGTACCAATTTTTATTCTTAAAATAAATTAATCTCACATTATTATTGTCTTCAAAAGCTAAAAACAAATTATTCTTATAAAGCCCAATATCAATACTTAAACCTTCCATTTCAACATTTGGACTTATATTAATCCACCTATTGCTTTTAAAAGGACAAATATTTACAATAGGTCTATTTTCAGAAACAAAACTCATAATTATTTGATTAAAATTAGAATCAAAAAAACCTTTAATAAAATTAGCCATATAAACAGAAGGAATATTCGCATTCACCCAAGCATTCTCATTGTTTACAATAAATTCAGATTTAATCTCATTATTTGACTTATAATTATAAAAAATACCTAAAAAAGGCTCAGATATTAGTCCAATGTTTGATGAATTAACATTAGAATCACCTTTGCTTAAATAAGAATGTATTACATCGGTCCAAATGCTTCCATAGCCCATATTTGAGATTAAATTGATTTTATATTCACCTCCAATTTCCCTTAAATAGGCCAAATACAACCTATCCTTTAAATCAATACTAATATTTAATAAATACCCAAAATTTTCTATGTATCCAGGACTAATATCAATCCATTTTCTACTATTAAATTTTTTAACTACAAGTTCACTAGCAAAATCAGCCCCAGATTTTGTAACAAAAGCAATATATAAATTTCCTTTTGAATTAATTGAAAAATCAAAATTAACTATATTGATAATATTTCCATTAACAGATGAATCAAGATTAAACCAACCAACACCCTCAATAAATTCAGCAACTTTAATGTCATCGCTATTTTCTAACTGATAAGCAATATAAATATTGCTTTTATAAATTCTTAATACATACTTTTTAAGCTTGGTGGTCAAATTTAAAACAGGCAAATCTTTTAAGGTGAAAAATAAATCTTCTTTTTCAATCTTAGATGTTTTAGCTTTCAGGGAATCGCTATTTAAAATTGAAAAATCTAAATCTGTAAGCGAAAACTTTATGTTTTCGTTTTTAGTACCAACGTATATTATTGCATAAAGAGAATTTTTATCTAATCTTATTTTAAAATCTCTTCTTTTTACTTTATCGGTTATGTACTTTTTATTAGAAATATCATAAATTTTAAAAACAAAATCGGAATTTGAACTCTTATCTAAAGTTAAAATATAATCAGAAGATTTGCTGACTTTTAAATAAACGCTTTCTTTTCCATTTTTGCTTAAAATGCTCAAAGGACTAATTTCCGTTAATATTTGACTTACTTGAGCCTGAATGGAAGAAAGTTTTGTAAATAAAAATAGCAAAATTAATGCCTTATTTTTTTTCATATTTTTTTACATTCAAGAATACTAACACATAGTCTAAAAATGATAAAATTGCAAAAAAAGCAGCACAAATATACATTGTTTGAACAATAAATAAAAATTTAAATTCAAAATTTAAAATATAGCTAATAAAATTTTGAGTCGATTCTATAAAGCTGAGCTGATTTAAAGTATAAAACAAAAGACTTGCAAAAGTACAAAAAGCATAAAGAATTGATTTTAATTTTCCCAAAAAATTAGCTTGTTGAACTATATTAAACTGAATAATCAAATTTCTAACAAAACCAATAGAAATTTCACGATAAATAAATATTACAAAAAAATAATAAGGGGTTATGCCTTTGTAAAAGAAAAAAACAAAATACGTTAAATGCTGCAAAACATCTGCATAAGGATCTAAAATTTTACCCACATTGCTAACAAGACCACACTTTCTTGCAAGATACCCATCAATAAAGTCAGTAAATTCATTAAAAATGATTAAAAACCAAATAATTCCAAAAAACAAATATGGAAAAAATATATTTTCCAAAAAAAATAAAATTAATATAATAAAGGAAAGTATAATCCTGACTAATGTTATTTTATTAGGAGTAATAATCTTGATTAAATTATTCAATTTATCAAATCTCCTTATCTCTTATTTTTAATAAAATAAATTTAAGAGCTTCATCAAGTTTAATTCCATTTATTTGTTCATTTGTTCTTGTTCTAATAGATATTCTTTCTTCTGTTGCTTCTCTCTCGCCAATTATAAACATATAAGGTATTTTTTTAGTCTGATATTCCCTAATTTTAGCATTCATTCTTGAAGAACTATTATCAAGCTTTATTCTAATTCCCTCATTTTTAAATTTATTAAAAACCTTAATAGCATAATCTCCCACAACATTATTAACAGGAATGATTACCGCTTGAACAGGAGACAACCATAAAGGAAATGCTCCACCATAATGCTCTACAAGAATTCCAAAAAATCTCTCAATAGATCCCAACAAAGCTCTATGAATCATAAATGGTCTTTTTTCTTTGCCATCCTCAGCAGTATAAGTCATATTAAATCTCTCAGGGAGATTAAAATCAAATTGAATTGTACTCATCTGCCACTCTCTCTCAAGCGAATCAACTATCTTAAGATCAATCTTAGGCCCATAAAAAGCTCCTCCCCCTTTATCAATTTCATAAGGAACTTTAAAATCACTTAAAGTCTCTTCAAGAACCTTTAAAGACATTTTCCAGTCAGCATCATTCCCAACAGACTTTTCAGGCTTTGTAGAAAGATATGCCTTTAAATTGCTAAATCCAAATTTATTCCATATATAAATAGCAAATCTAAGAACTTCTTTAATCTCATCTACAACTTGAGAATTAGTACATATAATATGAGCATCATCTTGGGTAAAACCTCTAGCTCTCATCATACCGTGCAAAGCACCTATCTTTTCATAACGATATACAGTACCAAGTTCCGCCCATCTAAATGGTAAATCTCTATAGGAATACTTACCTGTATTGTAAATTGCAATATGAAAAGGACAATTCATGGGCTTAAGATAATAATCACTTTTATCCATTTCTATTTTTTCAAACATGCTATCCTTATAAAAATCTAAATGCCCAGAAGTTTGCCAAAGCCAAGATTTACCAATATGAGGAGTAAAAAGAATATCATACCCATTTTTAGAGTGCTCTTCTCTCCAAAAATCCTCTATTAAAGCTCTTATTTTGGCCCCATTGGGATGAAAAAAAATAAGTCCTGGGCCAATCTCCTCATGAATAGAAAATAAATCTAACTCTTTTCCAAGCTTTCTATGGTCTCTTTTTTTTATTTCCTCTCTCAAATTAAGATAAGATTTTAACTCTTTTTCATTATTCCATAAAGTTCCATAAATTCTAGTCAGCATTTTATTTTTTTCATTACCTCGCCAATAAGCCCCAGCAATACTAATAAGCTTAAATGCTTTTGGATCAATTTTATTCATACTCTCAACATGAGGTCCCCTACAAAGATCGATAAAATTATGACTCTTATAAATAGAAATTTCATTTTGTAAATCAAAATTTTTAATCAAATCAATCTTATAAGGTTCATCTTTAAAAATTTCAAGAGCCTGTTCTACGCTTATTATCTCTTTTTCAAAAAAACTCCCAGTCTTTAAAATCTCCTTCATCCTATTTTCTATATCTAAAAGAGAATCTTCTGTAATTTGCTTTTCAAATTCAAAATCATAATAAAAACCATCTTTAATAGGGGGACCTATTGCGATTTTAGTATTTGGAAATAAATCGCGCACAGCTTCCGCCATAACATGGGCTATTGAATGTCTTTTTTTGTAAAGAGTATCTTCTTTATCTAAATCTTTACTCACAAAAATACCTTTAATATTTCTATTTTCATTAAAAATTTTATTAAAAAATTAAAATTTACATTCATCATTTTTACGAAAAAATACGCACCTCAAATATTTATAATTACTAAATTAAAATATACAAAAAAATTTTCTAAAAAAATAGAGATAATAAAACAAAAAAATTAAAAATAAATTATCAATCCATAGCAACTATTGATTCAATATTGAAATAAAAAGACATTGCTAAAAAAAATGTAATAGTAGAAGAACCTCCGTAAGAGAGAAAAGGGAAAGGAATCCCAGTAATAGGAAGAACACCTAAAGACATTCCAACATTAAAAGAAGTATGAAAAAATAAAAGCCCCAAAATTCCAGATATTACTAAAGCCATATATCTATCTTGGCTTTTATTCATTATTATCAAAAATTTAAAAAAAAGGGAAAAAAATAATATTAAAATCGTACTAACACCTAAAAATCCAAATTCTTCAGCAAGAATGGAAAATATAAAATCTGTACTCTGAGATGGCACATAATTAGCATGAGTATAAGGCCCCTTTAAAAATCCTTTACCCAAAAGACCACCAGAACCAATTGCTATTTTAACTTGATTTAAATTCCAACCAGCACCCTTAGCATCAATAGCCGGATCTAAGAATACTAAAAACCGCTTAATCTGATAAGTCTTCATTAACTTTGAAAGAACTTTTGAAAACACTATTGAAACCAATAAAATAGAACTTGCAAAAAATACATAAAAATAAATTATTTTAATACTCAAACCATATTTAGCAATAAAAAATCCTAAAACAGAAATCAAAAGTATTAAAAGCAACACACCTATCATTACTTTAAAATAGAAAGGATTTGATAAAATAAGATAAAATACATTACCCATATTCACTTTATATTCATACCAAACTGGTAAAATGGCAAAAACAAAAGAAAAAAACCCTATCAACGCAAATGCTAAAACATAATGTAAATCTATTCCTGCAAAAAAAGAAATAAATATAAAAATGGTTAAATATACTATCGCTGTACCAAAATCAGGCTGCAACAATATAAGAATTACCGATGGAAAAATCAACAAAAATGCAGCAATAAAGATAAAAAATTCATTATAACCTTTTTTTTCAGTATAGAACTTTGAAAGGGTTAAAATAATAACAACTTTACCAAATTCAGAAGGCTGTCCTCCAAGTTGCCATATACCAATCCAAGATTTTGCTCCATTTACGGTCATTCCAAAAAATGCCGTAAAAATTAAAGCCAATATTAATAAAAAATACAAAGGATATACCATGCTATAAATAAATTTTAAATCATATTTACCTACCATAAAAATTAGAAAAAATCCAATAATTACCCAAAAGGTTTGTTTTATATATTCATTCTTGGTTAAAGACCCATTAATATTATAATCGCTAGAATAAATCAACAATATACCAACAAAAGAAACTATAAGTAAGCTTATCAAAGCTGAATAATCATAATTTTTCCTGAAAGCCATTAATCTACCTAATATACCATGGCTTATAACCTTTAAGAATATCTTCATAACTTTGATTTGCGAAAATACCTTGCATTATTAAATCCGTAGATTTTGCAGGCCACCAATCCACATTGCTCTTTGCCTCAACCAAACTAAAAACAATAATTTGATTATCAGATGAACCATTATAAGGAGCAAGTCCTATAAAAGAACTATTTTCAAAACCATCTATGCCAGTTTGACCAGTACCTGTTTTACCCCCAACCTTAACAGCTTTAGTAATAACTGCATATTTTGCTGTACCATAAGTTACAACACTTCTCATATATTTTTTTAGAAGCTTAAATGTATTCTTGCTAATAAGATTTGTCTTTCTTAATATTTCTGGCTTATTCTCAAGAAGAACTTCATTCGTACCGCCCTTTAAAATTTTATTTACAATTCTAGGCTTATACACAACACCTTCGTTTGCAATCATAGCAACCATATTAACAATCTGCATGGGAGTAGCATTCAAAAACCCTTGACCTATTGAAAAATTTACAGTATCCCCTCCTACCCAAGACTGATTAAAAGTTTTTTCTTTCCACTCAGGACTAGGAAGAAGACCAGACACTTCATTTGGCAAATCAATTCCCGTTTTTTCTCCAAAACCAAATTCTTTTGCATATTTTTTAATTCTATCAACCCCAAGATACTTAAGTCCGAGTGTATAAAAATAAACATTAGAAGAATGTGCAATCGCCTCTTCTAAATTAACATATCCATGACCACCGGGCTTCCAACAATGAAAAATTCTATTTCCAACTTTAAAATATCCAGGACAATAAATTTTACGATCTTTATCTATAACTCTCTCCTCAAGAATAGCAGCAGCAACAACTAATTTAAAAATAGAAGCTGGCGGATAAACAGATTGAATCGCTTTATTCAAAAAAGAGTAATCTTCCTTATTATATTTATTGTAAACATCTGTCATAGAATAATAAGGATAATTATGAAGAGCAAGAACAGCGCCTGTTGATGGTTTTAATACAACAATAGCACCATACCTTTTACCCAAAGCATTCTTAGCAAGATCTTGAATATCTTTGTTAATATTAAGTACAACATCATTACCTGGGACCATATTCCTTATAATAGAACCGTCGTCTATTCTTCTCTCTTTAGAATCCACTTTGTATTTAATTAATCCCTCTTGCCCTCTAATATAATTATCATAAACCTGCTCAATGCCCAACTTTCCAATCGTAGAAGTATTATCGTACCCACTAACATTATAAAAAGTTCTAAGTTCTCTTTGATTTATTTGCCCAACATAACCGATTGAATGCGAATATGAATCATCAACTAAATAGTTGCGCTTAAAAGAATAGGTCCATAAAAGAGCGGGATAATAAAACTTTTTTTCAGAAATTTTAAACAACATTTTTGGAGTAAGTTCAATTATTTCAACATCTTTGAGATACCCACCAGGCTCTTGAAGCTTAGACAAAATAACCGATTTATCAATATCTAGAGTACTTGACAAAAAGTCTATCATCTCAATTCTAGTAGCAACAGGCATATTATAATACTGTTGCAAACTTATCTTTAAAATAAACATAGTTAAATTATTTGCCAAAATATTGGAATTAGAATCTAAGATTTCACCCCTTGATGCATTGATTTTTTCCAATCTTGACAAAAAAACATTAGCTTCTCTATCATAAAATAAATGCTTACCAATTTGCATTTGAAATAAAATTGCTAAATAAAGCACTATAATTATTATTAAAAATAATATGCCAAACTTGTATCTAAAATTTTTTATAACACCCACTAATAATCCTCTTTAAAAGAATAAAAATTTCTAGTAAAATAACTTTGGATTGGATATAAAAAGTTAATAAACATTATATTTACAACGAGATCAAGATTAAAAATCGAATAATTAAAAGATTTTAAATCTATAAAATCATAAAATACAATAGCCAAAAACCACAATATAATCTTTGAAAGAATAAAAAATACTGTCATGCTGAGCATATTTTTAGGCATTAATAGCTTTATTTTATTGTTAAAATAAAATATTAGCGTATATCCAAAAACAAAAAAGCCAAGTGGCAATCCTGTAAAATAATCCATAAGAAGACCATATAAAATACTAGATAATAACCCCACATTAAAAATAAAATTTAAAGAATTAAAAACTAGAAAAATCAAAAAAATATCTATTGAAAAATAAAAATAAGTTGCAAAATAGTATTGAAAAATTTTACCTAAAAATGCACTAGAAATAAAATATGTAAAAAATGCTGTCATTATTCACTAATCTCTTTGTTGTTTTTAATAAGAAAAACATATTCAAGCTTATCTAAAACTATCGCCGGCTCTACTTCTATTTTTAAAAGAGAATTGTAATCAAGAATATGAAAATTTGTAATCTTTCCAATATAAATGCCAATTGGATATTCACTAAACCCAGCAGTAACAATAGAATCGCCTATCTTTAAATCTTTTTCAGCAAGTTTATTAACGTAATTCATTTCAAGTTTTTTACCATAACCATTGCCTTCTATAAGACCTATAAACCTACTACTTTGAATTCTTGCCGACACAAAATTTTCATAATTAGTCAAAGGCAAAATTTTAGCGGTATTAGAATAAACCTTTACAACTTTGCCTACAAGGCCACTAAATCCATCTTGATATGCAACCGCTATCATATCCTTTTCTATCCCATCATTAAATCCTTTATTAATAGCCATTAATGTTGATATATTTGAATAATTTAGATATATAACCTCTGCCGAAATAAAATCACTAGAACTTGACAAATAAAAATTTAATTGCTCTTTAAGGCGAACATTCTCTTGCCTTAACGACTGTATATTCTGAGTTACTATTTCAAGCTGTTGTATCCTTTTTTTATAAAATTCTATCTTATCCTTATAATTCTTGTATTCATTTACAGTTTTAAAAACATTGGAAATAAAACTAAAAATCCCGTGCATTCTACTTTGAATATAAGAATTAAGAGTAAAAAACAAAAAATTATCAGGTCTTCTCCTTTGAATACTGCTTGAATCATAAATCATAAAAACAAGAGAAACTATCAATACTAAAAACACTTTGATAAAATTCTTGAATTTGACAAGAAAATTCATAAATTATTCATTGATAAAACTATAAATATTCTTACTAATATCTATTCTATTAGCATAATCATAAAACAATCCAGCACCAACAGCTACAGAGAGAAGCGGATTGTCTGCAACATAAACAGGAACTCCAGTCTCTTTTGAAAGAAGCCTATTCAAACCTTTAAGAAGAGCTCCCCCCCCCGTTAAAATGATGCCACGCTCAACAATATCTGTAGCAAGCTCCGGAGGCGTTGCGCCAAGAGTGCGCTTAACTTCATCTACAACAACATTAATAGGCTCTTGTAAAGACTCTCTTACTTCCATAGAATCAACAAGTTGCTTTCTAGGAAGGCCAGTTACAGCATCTGTACCCTTAATATCTATTTTTTCTACCCTTAAATTTTGAATATCGGGGTATACATTTCCTATTTTAATTTTCAATTTTTCTGCTGTCTGTTGACCAATTATAATATTGTGAGAATTTCTCATATATTTTATTATGCTCTCATCAAACTCATCCCCACCAGTCCTAATCGCTCTACTTACAACCATACCGCCAAGAGAAATAACCGATATTTCTGTAGTTCCGCCTCCAATGTCGCATACCATGTGGCCTGTAGGTTCAAAAATAGGAATGTCAGACCCAATAGCAGCTGCTAGAGATTCTTCTATTACCTTAACCTCTCTTGCCCCAGCATTCATTGCACTCTCTTTTACAGCTCTTCTTTCAACCTCTGTAATGCAAGTTGGAACACCTATTACCATTCTTGGCTTAAAAAACAATTTTTTACGAGAAAAAATTTGATTAATAAAATATTTAATCATCTTCTCTGTATTCTCAATATCAGCAATAACTCCATCTCTAAGTGGACGCACAGCTTTAATATTTTCCGGGGTTTTCCAAAGCATTTTTTTAGCATTTCGGCCAACCGCAACAACTTTATTACCCTTAGCAATATCTATTGCAACAACAGAAGGCTCACTCATAACCACACCATAATCCTTAATATAAACCAACGTATTACATGTTCCAAGATCAATGCCAATATCTATTAAAAAAGACTTAAACAAATTCAAATCAACCTCCCTAAAAGTCTTCCAAAGTAATTCCAAGCCTCTCTCTTGCTGCTTCTAAATAAGGATTAAGATTAAGAGCTTCTCTCCAGTATTTTCTAGCTTTAGGATAATCTTTATCTTTCCTCCTATATATATCTCCTATTTTAACATAAACGCTAGAATTTGAACTATTAATTTCTAGAACTTTATTATAGTAATTAAAAGCATTGTCATAATCACCCTTATCTAATAGAATGTCTCCATAAAGCAAATATACTTTTTGAATTAAATTTTCATCTGTTTTTTCACCCTTTGACAATTTTACTTTTTCTTCTTCTATTATTTTTTCTATATACTCAATGCTTTTGTTTATATCGTTCAACTTATAATTAACATAAGCTAAACTCCAAAGCACTAAATCAGATTTATTTTCATTATAAGCTTTTTCAAAAAACTTTAAACTAGACTTGTAATCTCTTAAAAGCTGATAAGAATACCCCAAATATTCAAAAATATCCTCTTTGATGTTCATGAAATCAAAACTACCAATACTTAAGGCCTTCTTTAAAAATTTTACAGCAAGTTCACTATAAAACTCCCCTTTATGAGAATATGCCTTTCCTAATATATAATACAAAGGACCTATAGAAACCCCATCATTTATAGAAATTAAAAATCTTAACCTTTCTATGGATTTATCTAAAAATTCTCCTTTTAAATACCCTTCATTTACTATTAAAGAATAATAAAAGTATGAAAATCCCAAAAGCAAATTTAAATTAAAATCAAATCTACGATTTTTAATATCATTTTCAGCATAATCTATTATTTCTTTATATTCTTTTTTATCCCACAACAAAAGCAAATCAACCTCTGTTGGCCCTGCTTTTAAATAAGAATTGGGAAAAGATTTAAAATATGATAAAATGTAATAGATTGGAAAAATAAAAATGAAAATCATAAATGAATAAAAAATATATCTTAAATATCTTATTTCCATTTAAAACTCTCTTTTAGACTTATAAAATTAAGCTGACACCCATAAGCCGAGTTCTGTACTATGCCATCATCTCTCTTGTTTTTTTATCGCTAAAAAAATCATGCGATCTACCCGTAAGCATATCCTCAAGAACAAAGGAAACTTACATACTTGATCTTGCTCCTAATGAGGTTTATCTTGCCTGTATTTATTACTAAATAAGCGGTAAGCTCTTACCTCACCTTTTCACCCTTACCTTTTATTGGCGGTAATTTTCTGCGACACTTTCTTAGGTTTAAAACCCCTAGGCATTACCTAGCATTATGTTCTTATTGGAGCTCGGACTTTCCTCTTAAGCTTTAATTATTATAAAACCAAGCGATGGCTGACTGTCAGCCTAAATAAAAAGTATCAAATTAATAAATTTTATTCAACAAGATCCGCTAAGCTACCAGGAATTATTTCATCACTCATTTGAATTTTATCCTGATAATAGAGTATTCTACTGCAATAAGGACAAAATTTAATATCATTGGGCTCGCGTCTTACTTTATTTGCGAATTCAACAGGAAGTATCATATGACAACCTTTGCAAACATTGTTAATCAAAGGCACAACTCCGTTTGATTTATTTCTTATTATTCTTTGAAATTTAAATAAAAAATCCTCATTCATTTTAGAAGCACAATTTATCTCTTCACTCTCTATTTCTAAAAGTTTCTCTTTAATTTCTAAAAGCTCCAGCTCTAAAATATTGCTTTCAGATCTAAAACATTCTTCTTCTTTGCTATGCCTCTCGTTAACATCTAATATTTCCTTTTCTATTTTGGCTTTAAGTCCATTAATATGTGTCATCTTTTTTCTAATTGTAACTTCATCGTCAATAATAATCTGAAGTTCTTTTTCAAGAGCTTCATATTCTCTTTGAGTTTTAATGCTGTCAATTTTTTCTTCGGCCTTACTCTTTCTTGAATTAATATCTTGAATATCTAACTTTAAAGCAGAATCTTCTTTTTGATATTCTTTAAACTTCTGTTGCAAATCAATAAGAACTTTCGATAATTCTTCAATTTGAATTTTTTTCATCTCCAAATACTTGGGAACACTCTTTCGCCTTTCTTCAAGCTCAAACTTAGATTTATATATAACCTCAAGTTTTTTTAATGTATCAATATTGTTCTCCATTAATCCTCCATGTTCAATTTAAATCCTCAAGATAATCTTTTAATTTTTGAGTTTTTTTGGGATTTTTAAGTCGCCTTAATGCCTTAGATTCAATTTGCCTAATTCTTTCTCTTGTAACATTAAAATGAAGCCCAACCTCTTCAAGAGTTAAAGAATAACCATCTTCAAGTCCAAATCTCATTTTTACAACTTCTTGCTCTCTTTCAGGAAGAGTTCCAAGAATTGCTCTTATTTGATCTTGCAAAACTACAAAGGATGTGTGATTTGCGGGATTTTTTATTGCTTTGTCCTCAATAAAATCACTAAGAACAGAATCTTCCTCTTCTCCAATTGGTGTTTCAAGAGAAACGGGCTCTCTTGAAACACTTTTCACAGTTTTAACCTTTTTAAGTTCCCATCCAAGTCTGTCTGAGAGCTCTTCATCCGTGGGATCTTTTCCTAAAACTTGAATTAAATATCTAGTTTCTCTATTAAGCCTATTTATTTGTTCAATCATATGTACAGGAACTCTAATTGTGCGAGCTTGATCAGAAATAGATCTCGTTATGGCTTGTCTAATCCACCAGGTAGCATAAGTTGAAAACTTAAAACCTCTTTTGTACTCAAACTTTTCAACAGCTTTAATTAATCCAATATTACCTTCTTGAACAAGATCAAAAAAATGAAGCCCTCTATTTGCATATTTCTTAGCAATGCTTACAACAAGCCTTAAATTAGCCTTAATCAACTGATCTTTAGCATGCTGCATCATTTGTTTTCCCTTAGCAATCTCTTCTGACATGCTTATTATTTTATCCATTGGATATTCATAATACATTTCAATTCTCTCAAGTTCTTTTTGAGCAAGTTGAGCCTCTGTAATTTGCTCTTTAATAGCATCTTCTTTAAGTTTAAGAGATTTTTCTATCTCTATTCTTTTTTCAGCAATAGTCAAATCTCTTCCAAGCACCCTTAAGTCTCTTATTTTCTCAATCTTCAACCTGTTTAGAATTATTCTTTGCTGTCTTTGCAAATCCTTTATTTTGTTAGCAGAGTCAATATAATCATCTGAAAAAATCCTTAGTTCATCTTGATATAAAGGAATGTCTTGCAAAAGCTCTTTTAAGGCCAATCTCTCTCTTTTTAAATTCTTTTCAAAAATATCACCCCCAAGCTCATACACCCTATGCTTATTATCTACATAACTTATTAAACGATCTTGAATTGGTTTTAAAGGAATTTTGTAAAAAGAGGCAATTCTTTTTTTTTTATTATAATAATCTGGGCTACTCTCTTTATCCTTATCTTTTTCTCTTTTAAAAAACTCTTCCCTTTCCATTCTTGAATAAATGGTATTAACAAGATTATAATAGTTTTCTATAACAAGTCCTTCATTCTTAAGAATATTCTCAATTATGCTCTCTCCAGAATCCATTTGCTTTGCAAGTTCAACTTCTTGATTTCCTGTTAATAAAAACTCTTTTCCTATTTCTTTTAAATAAAGCTTTATTGGATCTTCTGAGTGATTATCTTTCAAGACATTGCTTTTAATATACCCTGAGCCTAAATACTCCTTAACAGAAATATCTTCTTCGTCACAATCATCAAGCTTAACATCAATATCAATATCCCCTCCTGCACCATTTTGAAAACCATCATCTAAGATCATAAAATTTCTATCAGATTCAATCTCCACCTCTTCTTCATCATTTCCATCTTCAGGATCGACCAGATCTAATTCTGAAATTTTATTAACTAACCTTATTCCTCTATCATCAAGTATTGAGCAAATATAATCAAGAATCTCTGGCTCTAATATGTCATCGGGAAGTAAACTTGATAATTCACTAAAACTAAGAGATTTTCTATTTCCCAAATGAGTAATAATACCCTCTATCAGCTTCGAATATTTCTTTTCCAAATCCGACAAAACCTAACTCCCTGGAACATTATCCGTGTAAATTTTTAAATTTTTTCTCTGCATATTTAAAAACATTAACTCATTTATTTGAATCCTAGCATTTACCAAAGAATCCCCATCGCATCTTTTTTTGCAAAGTAAAACACGAAAATCTAATTTTCTTCTCTTGATTGCAAGTAAAGTATGAATGAGCGTCTCATCATCTACTTCAAATTCAGAATTTAAAATTTCTTCAAAAAAAAATTCACTAACTTTATAGCTATCCTTTAATTTTTTTTTTAAATCCATTACTGAAAAGTCTTCATTATTTTCAAATAAGTCCTCAAAGCAAATAAAAATTTTTCTGGCATTGATATCGATTAAATCACTATCAATAATATTGCGCCTTATTATGCCAAAATAACTAAAATTTTTCAACAAAGCTGCTATTAAATACCTCTCATAAGAATCATCATTATGAGCATACAAATTTCTTTTATTATTGTCAACTACAAATCCTTCTTTTATCCTATAATAATCTTTTAATAAAGTTGACACACCAATACCAAATTTATTGCTTAGCTTATCTAAAAAAATTTTTTTCTGAGTATCTACTTTTGATAAATTTATCAAACCTAAAAATAAATTAATCATAGCATTTAAATCTACAGTTTTATTTAAATCATATTTATTAGAATAAACATCTAAAAGATAGTCAAAAGCATCACACCTATTATTTAAAATTTTCTGTAAAGAACCTACACCTTCGTCTTTGATAATATCTGCAGGATCACGACCAAAATCCATTTTAACAACACTAACATTGATATTAAATGGCAAACAAATTTGATAAGCCTTTAAAGTTGCAGAAAGTCCAGCATCATCACCATCAAAAGAAAATATTATCTCATCAGCATATCTTTGAATCAAAGCCAGATGTTCTTTTGAAAAAGAAGTACCAAGAGTAGATACGGCTCTCTTGATCCCAGATGTAAAAAAAGCAAGAACATCTATATATCCTTCTACTAATATAACTGACTTTGTAGACTTAATCTCATCAAACCCTTCATAAAATCCATAAAGAAGTTCCTTTTTTTTAAAAACTTCAGTCTCACTTAAATTAATATACTTAGAACCTTTTCCATCTAAATCTCGACCCCCAAAACCAACAACATTTCCTTTAAAATCTTTAATTGGAAAAATTAATCTTTGAGATAAAATGGAAGCTTTGGGGTTTGTTTTTGAAAATAAACCACTTTTTTTCAGCATTTCAGAAGAGTATCCTTTTGAGAGTAAAAAACCATAAAGCTCCAAACCATCTTTAACATTAGATGGCAAATAACCAAGTTCAAATAAATCAACAACTTCCTTAGATATTGATCTACTCTTTAAAACATAATCTAAGGCTTTTTTGTTTTTATTCAAAAAAAATTTAATAGTATTGATTAATCTAGAATTCAAAGAGTAAATTTTTAAAACTATGTCTTTATTTTCATTTTTTTTTTCACTTTCTGAACTTATTTTTAAATCATTATAATAAATACCAGATTTTTCACACAAAATCTTAATAGCATCATTGTAATTAATTTTTTCCATATCCATTAAAAATCCAATAACATCCCCACCCTTTTTACATCCAAAACAATAAAAATATCCTTGCAAAGGATTTACAAAAAAAGAGGGGGTTTTCTCAGCATGAAAAGGACAAAGCCCTTTATAATTAGAGCCCGATTTAACAAGCTTAATATACTGCTCCACAATAGCTACAATATCAAATTTAGCTTTAATTGAAGCTGCAGTTTGTAGATACTCCATACTTTAATCCTTAGTAATAAAATTTTTAATATAATCTTTTGCTCCTAAAAGATGTGAAGAATAATCTGATGAAAATTTATGTGTACCCAACTTGGGGTCTTTTACCACAAAAAATAAATATTGTGTATTTTTGGGGAAAAAAGCTGCTTGCAGCGAAATAATACCAGCATTTGAAATTGGAGTAGGGGGATATCCTTTATTAACATATGTATTGTAAGGAGAATCTATCTCTAAATCTGAAAAATAAATCCTTTTAGGATGACTTCGTCCTAACTCCTCTGTAATAACATATTCAATAGTAGCACAAGATTGTAATGCCATGCCAGATTTTATTCTGTTATAAAAAACCGAAGACATTATTGGGGCTTCACTTTTAACTCTATACTCACGCTCAACAATAGATGCTATTATTACTTTATTGTAAAGCTCCTTACTTGAATAATCACTAAAAACAACACCTATAGATTTAAGCTTATTCAAAAAATTAACAACAAACATACGAACAACATTCTTTATTTCTATGCCCTTATAAAATTTATAAGTATCTGGAAATAAAAATCCTTCAAGAGAGTCATAATCAAACCCAAGCTCATAAATAAACGATTTTTTGTTGACTAAAACAATAAAATCTTGAACATCATCAATGATAGCAAGTTCTTTAAGCTTAAAAGCAATTCTTCTGCTAGTATACCCTTCAGGTATTGTAACATCAATATTTACGCTAGAAGATCCCCTTAAAAATTCTTTATACATTTCAAATGTGGAAAGATTACTATTGATTAAATATCTTCCTTCTTTAAATTGTTTGTCACTACCAAAAATATACGAAATAAAAACAAGAAATAATTCGGATTTAATTAATCTTTGTTTTTTCAATTCTTTGGCTATTCTTTTAACTCCCCAACCTTTCTCAACATCAAATTCATACACCAAGCCATTTGCTAAAGAAGATAGATTTAAAAAATATATAAAAATTGACAAAACAGATCCTAAAAAGAACAAAAAAATAAATACTTTCCCAACTTTAATAAGCACAAGAATCTCCTAGCCAAACAAAAGTATTTCTAATTACTCCTAGTTATCAATAAAAACTTTACCAAATAGATAAAAATACAAGCACCATAACGAAATGGTATAGCGCATTTAAAAGATCGCAATCAAAAAAATAAAAAAAGACATTCACTTATTTTTGCTAAATTGGGGAGGGTGGGATTCGAACCCACGTAGGCAAAGCCAACAGATTTACAGTCTGCCCCGGTTAACCACTTCGGTACCGCCCCTTAAAAGCCGACTGTCGGAGTCGAACCGACGACCTGCGGTTTACAAGACCGCTGCTCTGGCCAGCTGAGCTAAGTCGGCAAATAACAAACTAATAGTTAGTTTATAAAAATAAAAATTATTAGTCAATAGAATAATAACAAACAATTAATGCTATCTTCTTATCAATCTATTTGTTGCCAGAAAGAAAAATTTTAAAAACAAGAGCACAAAAAAAAATCATAAAACTAAAAATTAAAATTAAATAATAATTAATTTTTTTATTTCTCAATAAATAAAAAAATATCAGCCTAGTAGATTCAAGCCCAAAAGAAGCAGAGCTTAAAATAATAGTAAGATCAAGATAAAATTTCTGAAAATTGTAAACAAAAATATTGTAAGAACCGGCTAAAAAAACGAATAAACTCAATAAAGAATTTAAAAACAACACAATAACCAAGATTCTAATAAAATTTGAAAAATATCTTAGATTTTTTACTTTAAAAGCTCTCATGAAATTTATAAATTTTTTATTATGAAAAGTGCTTGATTGATAATTTCTAAAAGATTGCCAATAACATCAGCTAATGTAATTTTTTTATTTTCATTTGCCATTGACTTATAAGAAACTGTTAAAGATTTTCGAATAAAAACATTATGATTTTCTAAAAGAGCCAAACATCTCTTTTTAAGCTCGATAAAATAATCTACAAATCTATTTGAAGCTTTATCAATAGTAATCGACTCATTTAAACACCACTTCAAAATCCTTTCCTTATAAGGATCATCGATTTTACTTTCTCTTTTATACCTTTCAAACTCTTCATTTTTATAATCAATCTCAAAGTAAATATTATAAATTTCTTTTTTCAAGCCAGTAATATTATTTTCAATGTCAACATATATATTTCTCAAGTCATGATTATTAATTAATACAACATTATTTATAGTCCTTAAAACTTCCATCATTCTAACATCATATATATTTTTAAAAAAATCATTAAGAAAATATAACTTTTTAAAACTATAATTACCAAGATTTAATTCGTTAAAAATCTCACCTTTTAAATTAAAAATTACACCAGGATCTCTAACAAGGCTTTTTATTTCCTTGGTCACAAGAACTTTTAAAGAACTATCACGCCTTTCAATGGCCTGCCCCATAACATTTAAAAATAAAATGTTCTCATAAAAATTTTTCACATCAAAAAAGGGTACATATTTTTTGGGAGACGCTACCGGGTTTTTGCAATACACCCTAAAAACATCTAAATAAGGCAAAGTTCTAGACAAGACAACAATCTTAGATACAATCGATAAAACGTTTTTTAATACATATTCTACTCGGGACAAATGATCTTCTCTTGAAATTATTTCTGAATTACTAATATCATCAGATATTAAAAAATAATTTGATATAATACTTTTAACAATGCTCTCATCTATCTCAATATCTTTTAATGTATATAAAATATCAAAAAAATAATTCAAATACTTACTAACACTTGAAAAGCTAATTCCAAATCCAACCTCAAGGTCAACGATACTAATATTCTCAACATTATCCAAAAGATCTACATTGAAAAATGAAAAAAAAGATTTGTACGGAAAAAACGCCAAACTATTAAAAACATAATAAAACTCAAACATATCAGAGACGGTTTTATAAATATTAGCCGGAATAGAATTAATATACTCATTTATTTTAATCTTAAGAGATTCTTCTAAATCGTTTTGAGTTTTTTCTTTTTTCAAAAAAAGCTCATATTCGCCTTCATCTAAAAAATCTTCTAAATTTTTCTTAGAATGAATAACTTTATTTTGAATAATTTCTAAAATAGTTTGTTCAACAACAATACCACCTTTTTCTAATTTTTTAAAAAATTCTTTCAATTCCATTGAATATCGACAAACACTAAAAAACATTTCTACAAAACCAACATACAAACATTCTCTCTTAAAATCTATTACTGGATTTTTACACATTTCATTAATTTGATTTTCTAGATTTTTTATAACATAAGCTTTATAAATATCTTCTTTACTTTTATCCTTCTGAAAAAAATTTAAAATAGTTAACCACATTTTCATAAGAAATGACTCTTCCATTAAACGCCCTGAAAGAAATTTTTCAAGCTGAGAATCAACACAAGGCTCATTACTACAATTGGGCAAAACAAACTCGGAAGAATTCAAACCTAAGCTTTTTCTTATATCATTCATCAATCTATTTTTGGTCTCTTTTGAAAGCTGACCTATAGCGTTGTATACACTATTGTTATTACCACTCATAAAACCCCAATAAAACCATTTAAAAATACAAGCACTACTTACAACATACTTCAAATAAATTAAAATTGTAAATCAATTTTAGAAAAAAATTATTTACACTATAATATAATTTTATATGAATCTAGGCAATAATAATCAAAATATAATTAAAATTGGCAAAATATTTAAAAAAAACAACTACGAATTTTATTTAGTTGGAGGCGCCTTAAGAGACTTGCTGCTTAATAAACAGCCTTGCGATTTTGATTTTGCAACAAATGCAACTCCTGAAGAAATAATAAAATTATTTCCAAATAACATCAAAACAGGAATAAAACATGGAACAATTGGTATTATCTTTAATAAAAAAATCTTTGAAATCACCACATACAGAATAGAAAAAGAATATGAAAAAAACAGAATCCCTAAACAAGTAGAGTATACTAAAAATTTAATTAAAGATCTTAAAAGAAGAGATTTTACAATCAATGCAATTGCAATGGATATTTTCAGTTTTAACATAATAGATTGCTATGATGGGAAAAAAGATCTTAATAAAAAAATAATAAGATGCATAGGAAATCCCAATAAAAGACTTGAAGAAGACGCCCTTAGAATACTTAGAGCAGCAAGATTCTCATCTACACTTAATTTTAACATTGAAAAAAATACTTTAATTTCGATGAAATACAAAAAAGAAAATATTTTACTGATTTCAAAGGAAAGAATAAAAAACGAATTTTACAAATTGTTAGAAGGCACAAATATACAAAAAGGAATTTATTATCTTAAAAAAGTTGATTTTTTTAAGAATTTTTTCAATCTAGAAATAAAAACAAAATTAATCAAAAAAACTGCACTGCTTAACAAAGACAAATTTTATCTAAAGGCAATTACTATATTAACGATTGAAAAACCTATAAAAGAATTAAAAGAAAAATTAACTTTGCTTAAATTCTCAAACAAAGAAATTAAGTTAATTTTATTTTATAGAAGCATAATCGATAATAACAATATTTTTAATATCAAGAAATTAAGTGATATTAGATACTTGCTTAGCAAAAGCACAAGGGAACATTATAAAGAAATAATTGATATATATAAAGCACTCAAAGGGAAAAAGAAAAAATATTTATTTATAACAAAAAACATAAAAAGAAAAAAATTACTAAAAAATCCTCTCTCTTTAAAAGATTTGAAAATAAACGGAAAAGATATTCAAAATTTAAAACAAATAGAAAACAAAAATATAGGTATAATTTTAAACATTCTGCTAAGCTATGTAATTGAAAATCCCAAACTTAATACTAAAAATTATCTTATAAAAAAAATAAAAACCTTAAAGATTAATATCTTCCATGGCCTTTAAAGCTACTTCAGCTGCTCTCATTTCGGCCTCTTTTTTAGACTTGCCCTTTCCATTTGATATAAACTTTTCTCCAACATAAAGTTCAACGCAAAAAACTTTATCGTGATCTGGACCTATTTCCTTGTCTAGCTTATAACTTGGCGAGATTTTATATTTCTTTTGAACATATTCTTGCAACAAACTCTTATAATCTTTAAAATCGCCCCTATTAAACATCAATCTTATATACATATCAAAAAGTCCAACCACAAATTCTGTTGCCATTAAAAACCCACTATCAAGATAAATAGCTCCTACAAGGGCTTCAATAGCATCCGCAAGAATGCCTTTTTTGTTGCGACCATCATTACTCTCCTCCCCTCTGCCAAGTAAAATATAAGAACCAAGATCAATTTCTCTAGCAATACTAGATAGGGAATCTTCGCTAACAATATAAGATCTTGCTTTACTAAGTTCTCCTTCACTTTTATTTGGATAAGTTTTATAAAGATGATCTGTGATGATCAAATTAAGCACAGAATCTCCCAAAAATTCTAATCTCTCATTGTTACCAGATTTTTGATCCAACTCATTAGAATACGAAGAATGGCTTAATGCTGTATTTAATAAATCAAAGTCATTAAAATTAATGCTCAAATTTTCCAAAAATTCACTTAATTGAATTTTTCTTTCGCTACCAAAACAAAAATCGGAAGATTTTTTTTTCATCAACCTTTTCTCTTTTTAATAAAATTAACAACATCACCTACTGTCTCAAATTCATTGGCCTCGTTTTCCGGAATCTTATCATCAAAAGCCTCTTCAAGTAAATATAAAAGCTCATAAATATCAAGACTATCCGCACTAAGATCCTCAACAAATCTAGAGTCTATGGTGATTTCATCTTCTTTTTTATCAAGCTGCTCAGATATAATAGACCGAACCTTACTAAAAATTTCATCATTATCCATGAATACACCTTCCTTGCTCAAACTACAAACCTATTTCTAGATATTGGTTATTCCTATAATATCCACATTTTAAACAAATTCTGTGCCTCACTCCAAGATTGCCACAATTAGAACATTCTTGAAATTGTGGAATTTTCTTTCTCATATTGATACTACGCCTTGTTCTACTCCTAGATTTTGAAGGCTTAAATTTTGGAACAGCCATTACTTTCTCCTACTACTTTTAAACTACATTAAATTATCTTAATAATATATATATTAACCAAGTCATTTGTCAATAAACTTAGATTTTAATCTATTAAACACCAATTCTGGAACAAAATCAGAAAGATCAACATCCTTTTTTCTCATCAATTCCTTTACAAAATCCGATCTTACATATAAATGCTCCGCACTACTTGGCAAAAATATAGTATCGATTTTAAAATTTAATTTATTATTAACAAGATATCTCTCAAACTCTATATCAAAATCATTAAAAGCCCTAATTCCCCTAACAATAAATTTAATAGAATTAATTAATGCATAATCAACAATAAATCCGCTATACCTATCTACAAATACATTTGAAAAATTTAAAGACAAAATAACATCTTTTGTGAGACTAAATCTCTCAATATCAGTTAATAAATATTTTTTTGATTTATTTTTAGCGACTAAAACAACAACTTTGTCAAAAATGGCCAAAGATCTTTTAATTAAATCAATATGACCCCAGGTAATTGGATCAAAAGATCCTGGAAAAACTGCCACCTTCATATCAACAAAGCCTAAATCCCCTATTGATATCTTTAAGAATTTTTTTACGCCATATTGGTTGTTCTTTTAAATTTTCAAATTCAATTTCTTTGATAATTTTGAAACATAAATATTCTCCTCTAGAAGATGTATCCACAATAAAAAATTTACCAACACCTCTATAAACCAATTTTTCACTATTTGAAAGATTATTCTCAACCGTCAATTTGTTAATAGCGCAATCAAAATGAACGGGCTTATCTTCATTTTCAACCTTTAAAGACATACTAAAAACAAGATCATTTATTTTTTTTTCACAAATAGCACAAGTAATGTCAAAATTTATTCTTGTTTTAAACTTTATACTTCTTCTTCTAAATTTACCTTTAAAAACATTTTGTTTATCTGGATTTAAAACAGTAGATTTACTATTAGAATTGTTTAACGGGCAAAGATTTTGACTTTTACTCTCAGAATTTAACTTTTTATTTTTAAAACCATAAAAACGCTTATTGTATTTCTGAAAATTACTAATACCCTTAAACTTACTCTGAGTATATTTCAAAATCAACTCTCCTTAACGACAACAAATAAATATTTGTCCTACAAAAATAAAAAATTAGTAAGAATAGTTAACTAGTGTCCTTAATCGCAGCAAATGCATGACCAAGCTTGCTAAAATTATTTTTTAAAACATCAAAAATCATAAATCTCTGAATAAAAACTCGTACAACAAAAAATCATTCAAAAATGATTTTTAATCATAATCTAATTTGCTTCATCTCATGACCTAATTTACTAAAATATTTAAAATAACTTAAAAATTAATGTCTAATCTTTTTAGTATTAAGACGCTCCTTTATCTTCATAGCAGCTTTACCAATTCTATTTCTCATATAATAAAGCTTTGCTCTTCTAACCTTTCCTTTTCTTAAAACTTCAACTTTTTCTATAATAGGAGAGTATACTGGAAAAATTTTTTCAACGCCTATTCCTGAAGAAATTTTCCTAACTAAAAACGTTTTGCCAATTCCTTTATTTTGAAAAGCAATAATAATCCCTTCAAAACTCTGCAACCTTTCATTACTACCTTCAATAATTTTATAAACAACCTTTACAGTATCTCCCACATTAAAGACAAAAGTCTCATTTTTCTTATTCTGAGCTTCAATTTTTCTTATCAAATCCATCATCTTCTCCTATTATCTCTAAATATTTAAGGTATAAATCATATCTATTTTTCTTAGTTTTTTCTATAGCTTTAAAAAGCCTCCAATTCTTTATATTTTCATGATGCCCTGAAACAAGAACTTCTGGAACCTTTATCCCCATGAAATTATAAGGCCTAGTATAATGAGGATATTCAAGTAACCCATTTTTCACACCAAATGATTCTTCTAATAAAGAATTAGGATTTATTACTCCATCCAGCAGTCTATATAAACTATCTATTAACACAAGAGCCGCAATCTCTCCTGAAGATAAAACATAATCTCCAATGGAAATCTCAAAATCAACATACAAATCTATAATACGTTGATCAATCCCTTCATATCTTCCACAAATTATAACAATTTCTTCTTTTTTTGACAAGGAATAAGCTAATTCTTGGGTATACTTTATACCAGAAGGACTTAAAAATATTGTTGTTTTCTTAGTAGCTTCTACATACTCAAGAGCAAAAGACATGGGTTCAGCCTTTAATACCATCCCAGCACCTCCTCCATAAGGCACATCATCACATCTTTTATATTTATCTTTTGAAAACTCTCTAACATCAATAAGCTCAAAACTTACTATTCCTTTGTCAATAGCTTTTTTCATTATTGAATTCTCAAAAAATGGTTTAATTATTACTGGGAAAAGGGATATAACTGTAAATTTCATCTTAAAAGATCTAAAACCTTAAGCTCAATTGTTTTCTTACTAGTATCTATATCTCCAATATAAATGCCTAAAAAAGGGATAAAAAAAAACTTAATACCCACTTTAACCTCAAGAAATACACTATTTAAATATTCAAAGAAAGCTACAACTTCTCCTAACTTCCTATTGTCATTAACAATAGCATAGCCAATCAATTTTCCCAAATAATATTCGCCTTCTTTCAAACTCGATGCAAGCGCATCATCAACCCACAATTCAAAACCAATCAAAGGCTTAACTGACTCGGGGGTATTAATTCCTTCAAACTTCAAAAATAAGGAATTGCTCTTTATATTAACATCCACAATTTTAACTTCAATGGCAAAACCATTGCTTTTTTTCAAAAGAACTTTATTATTTTTTAGGTTAATAAAATCATAAAAATTATTGGATATGCTTTTGACCTTAGCATATCCATTAACTCCATAAGACGACAATATCACGCCTTTAATAAACATAAATCAATCTAAAATTTCCAATTGCACTCGCCTATTGGTTTTAGCAGCACAAGCTCCAAGCAAAGTCCTAATAGCTCGTGCAATACGACCTCGTCTCCCAATTATCTTGCCTACATCACTTTGAGAAACTCTTAATTCTAAAATAGTTGATTTTTCCCCTTCAATTACATTTAGTTTTACTTCATCTTGTTTGTCTACAAGAGACTTTACTATAAACTCTATAAGTTCAATCTCATTTCCATACTCTTTCATCTAAACCTCCTGACTTTTAGCATTCAAGTTGTTTTTATTTAAAAGCATTTTCACCGTATCACTTAAAATTGCTCCCTTGCTTATCCAATCTTTCATTCTATCTTCCTTAATTTTTATTTGATTTTGCTTTTCAACAGGATGATAATAACCAAGCTCTTCAATTGCCCTACCATCTCTAGGAGAAGCAGAATCCATAACCACAATCCTATAATAAGGTCTTTTCTTGGCCCCCATTCTCTTCAATCTTATCTTAACGCTCAAATTTATTCCTCCTTATTTTCCCAAAAGGGATGCAATCTTATTTTGAAAATCTTTATTTTTCATTTTTTTCATAATCAAAGCTGTTTGACTAAACTTTTTTATGAGCTTATTAACATCAAAAATAGTCGTTCCACTTCCTAAAGCTATTCTTTTTTTTCTTGAAGGATTGTTCAAAATAACTGGGTTTACTCTTTCTTTTTTAGTCATGGAAAGAATAATAGCCTCTTCTCTATTAAAACTTTCTTCATTCAAATCACCCATATTCAACATTGTTTTTGAAACACCTGGTAAAAAACTTACAAAATTAGAAAACCCTCCCATTTGTCTCATGCGTCTAAATTGGCTTAAATAGTCTTCAAAATTAAAACTAGCTTTATTAATTTTTTCTTCAAGTTTAATAACCTCTTCTTTGTCAACAATACTTTGAACCTTCTCTACAAGACTAACAACATCCCCCATGCCAAGAATTCTAGAAGCAATTCTTTCTGGGTAAAAGAAATCAAGATCTTCAATTTTTTCTCCAACCCCAATAAATTTAATAGGAACTGCACAAATGCTTTTAAACGACAGTACAGCGCCTCCTCTGGTATCTGAATCAAACTTAGAAAATATTGCACCAGTAAGCCCAACATTCTCATTAAATTCCTTAGCAATATTTGCTGCAACTTGCCCCATCATAGAGTCTAGCACCAAAATGGTTTCTGCTGGATGCAAAATCTCCTTAATTTTTTTTATCTCTTCAACTAATGAAGATTCAACCTCAAGTCGTCCTCTAGTATCAACTATTACAGAATCAAAAAACTCAGACTCGGCAAACCTCATAGCGGCTTTAACAATCTTAATAGGATCTTTTTCTCCTTCAAGTGAAAATACCGGAACATCTATTTGATTGCCCAATATTTTTAACTGCTCTATAGCCGCTGCTCTAAATGTATCGGCAGCTACAAGAAGCACTTTTCTATTTTCTTTTTTAAGCCTTAAAGAAAGCTTAACACATGTTGTAGTCTTGCCAGAACCTTGAAGTCCAAGCATAAGAACATAAGATTGTTTATTAACAGGATGTAAGCTAAGCTCACAACTTTTGCCTCCCAAAAATTTAACAAGATTATCATTGACAATTTTAATAAACTGAGATTTAGGATCAATACCTCTTAAAACTTTCACTCCCTTGGATTCTTCAATTATAGAATTTAAAAAACGTCTTACAACTCTTAAGTTAACATCAGCGTCAACTAATGAATTTTTGATAATTTCAATAGCCTCTGCAATATTTTTGTCATTTATTGTAGATTTCCCAGAAAGATAATTTACAAAATTTTTAAAATTTGACCCCAAACTTTCAAGCATCAAAAATAACCCTTATTCTCAAAAATAATCTTATCAAATATAAGATACAAAAAAAGGCAATATTAATCAATATCTCCTCCTGTCAAATAAAATTTATTAAAAATAACACTAGAAGCGGGCCCAACAACAGAAATTTCGGTATCTAATGAACTAAGCTTTAATACCACATTTTCTTTATTGCGATTTTTAATCTCTTCTTTTAACAAATCGAAAAAAGCTTTTAATTTAAAACTTTGACCATAGAGCACTAAATAATTAAAATCGAGCATTCTTTGAATATTAATAATAATTATTGCCAAATATTTAACCGTATCTTCCATAATTTTATTTATAAAATCATATTTTTCATAAAGAGAAAAAATATCATATATTGTAACCTTTTTCAATCTACCTTCATACTTTTCATAAAGCTCAGGAATCTCACCATTCATAAATTCTTTCGAGATTAATCTCTGCAAAGCAAAATTAGATATTAGCATATTAACACAACCTTTATTACCACAAGTTGGGCAATTTTTCTCTCCTTCATAATCAATTATCATGTGGCTAACCATACCTGACTTATTATTAAAACCGGGATAAACATTGCCACCTGACCAAATAGAAAGTTCAGCAGTATCCGTATAGTCAAAAAACATAATATTATCTATATTTTTACCCATAAATTCAGCAAGAGATAAATTTTTAACATAGCTTTCAAGATAAACTGTAAGTGAAAAATATTCCTCAAGTATTCTCTTAACAGGAACATCTTTTTCAATCCACGCTCCATAACTGTCATTAACAATGCCTGATTCTTTATCTTTTATTAAACCTATAATACTAAAACCTAAGCCAATAAACTTATCTCTTGAGAAATTATGCTTCCAAATAATTTCTATCATATGATCTTTTATTTTTTCTAAAATATCATAAGCACTAACTGGGGGTTCAAAAGAATGAGTCTCGCTTATTAAAACCTCACATTTAAGATTAGCAATACCTATTTGAAAATAATTACTAGAAATAATAACTCCCATTGAATACGCATAATCTTTATTAATATCAAGAAGTATTTCTTTTCGTCCATGTTTTTTAATATCAGATACTCTAGAGCCAACTTCGATTAAAAGATTTTCTTTTATCATTTGATTAGTCAAAATAGTAACCGCAGCATTTGTTAAGGTTAACTTACGAGCTAAGTCTGTTCTTGAATATTGCATATTTTTCAAACTAAGAAGAATTTTTTTTCTATTTCCACCCCTAATTGAAACCATATTTTCACCTTGCATAATACACCTCCTTTATTTTTTAAAATAAAAAAATATTATAGAATATCATATCAAAAAAACCCAATATAATATTCTATCTACTCCTCAAAGACAAACATACCTTTATAAGGTTAAAAATATTTTACATCATAATAACAGATTCATAAACTATTAAAAATTTACAGCTTAACAAAAAAATGAATAAAATCATTTTTATAAAAACTCATCAATAAAAATTAATTAGATTTATAAAATAATAAACACAAGAAAAGCTATTTGCCCAAAAACTAAAACTTTAACTTAGTTTTTCCTTAAAATAAGAAAATTCCATAGTAAAACTGCCTCTCCCTTTAGTAGAACTTCTTAAAATAGAAGCATACCCAAAAAGCTTCTCGAAAGCCGCCTCTGATTTTATCAAATCATACTCTCCAACATTGTTAACGGAATGAATAACACCCTCTATAATACTTAATGAAGAAATAATTTCTCCTGTATGCTCAATAGGTGTTCTAATTTCCAATAACATTATTGGCTCAAGTCTAATAGGGTATGTTTTTTGAAAAATATTATGAAAAGCAAATCCTGAAATTGATTCAAAAACACTCTCACTAATCTTACTAGTCTCACAGACAATAGAAAAAATGATAACATTAATATCAATAATAGGATATCCAAAAATTCCACTTACAAATGCAGCTGTAATTCCCCTCAATATTGCAGATTTAATTGCAGAATCAATACCACATTCGAAATCAATTTTATTTCCTTCACCCCGTGACAAAGGTTTAATGATCATTCCAATTTTAAAATCAATATTTTTGCCAGCAAAGATATTATTAAACCTAAAAACTTCTTTTACAATTTTACCCGCACTCTCTCTGTAGCTTACTTGAGGTTTTCCTGTATGAACATTAAGATTAAATTCATCTTTAACTCTAGTCAGAATAATCTCAAGATGCAATTCGCCCATCCCAGATATAATCAATTGCCCTGTTTCTTTGCTCTCAGAATAACTAAAAGTAGGATCTTCTTTAGATATTATTTCAAAAATTTGCTTTAGCCTAACCTCATCTGATGATCTTTCAGGCTCAACAGACATTAAAACAACTGGCTCTGGAAACATAACAGATTCAAGCAAAATATTATTGTCTTTCTCAATAAGAGTATCCCCTGTAACAGAAAACTTTAATCCTAAAACAGCACCAATGTCACCTGCTTTCACGAAATCTATTTGTTCATTTTTATTTGAAAAAACTCTAAAAATTTTTGTAAACTTTTCACGCTTACCATTTGAAGCATTGACAATTTTTTTATTAGCATTAATCTCACCAGAATAAACCCTAACAAAATAAAGATGAGAAGCAATTACACTTGAATACTGAACTTTAAAAACAAGAGCTGACAATTTTTTATTTTCATTAGGATCAACTAAAATTTTTTTATTTGTATCTAAAGAAAAAGCAGCAAAATTTTTTTCAAAAGGACTTGGTAAATAATCTACAATCGAATCAATTAAAGACTCTATTCCAATATTTTTTAAACTAGTTCCCATTAAAACAGGAATAATAAATCTAGAAATAGTGCCTCTTCTAATCTCGCTCTTAATAATATCTAAACCAATCTCTTTGTCTTCAAGAAATAATTGAGTAATTTCTTCACTAAATTGGCTAAGAATGTCTATTAATTTTTTCTTAAAAAGAACTACTTTTTCAATAAATTCTTCTCTAACTTGGCTATAAGTTAATTTTGGAACTCCCTTTTCCATTACAAAATGAAGTTCTTTATTTAAAATAATATCAACTACTCCTTCAAAATTGCTTTCATTTCCAATTGGAATTTGCAAAACTAAAGGAATAGTTTTAAACTTATTTTCAATATCTCCTACAACTTTGAAAAAATCAGCACCTATTCTATCCATCTTATTAACATAAGCGAGTCGTGGAATTTCATATTTTTCTGCTTGCTTCCAAACAGTTTCTGTTTGAGCTTGAATTCCATCAACAGCGCTAAAAATAACAACGCCCCCATCAAGAACTCGAAGAGATCTTTCAACTTCTGCAGTAAAATCAACATGCCCTGGAGTGTCAATAATGTTTATTTGGCAACCCTTCCAATGGCAAGTAATAGCAGCCGAACTAATAGTAATTCCTCTTTCTTGCTCTTGAGGCATCCAATCAGTAACAGTGTTTCCAGAATCAACATCTCCCATTTTATGACTTTTGCCAGTATAATAAATAATTCTTTCCGTGGTAGTAGTTTTGCCAGCATCAATATGAGCCATAATTCCAATATTTCTAATACCCATAAAATCCCCAACAACAACTTAAAGCCTTAATACAGATAAAATAATCATTATTGCAAGTCAACCCTTTTAATAAAATTGTTATTTTATATCGCGCTCGCAACATTTGTGCTTATCGTGACAAAAACAATTACAATTTTCAAGCAATGCCTTATGCATCCATAAATATTTCTCAAGATCACTCATGATGTCATCTATAATATTAGCAGTACCATAATCACAAGCAGCATCAATTAATCTTCTCATTTCAAAAATATTTTTCAAAATCTCAGAAAGACTACAAACAATGCTTTGCATTGAAAGTAAAAAATTAGAAGTTGATTCAATATCAAGTTCCTTAATAAAGGATTTTTTCATAAACTCAGAATATCTAAATTCAGAATCATATCCAAGCATTCTTGAACGTTCTGCAACAATATCAATAATCTTTTCAACATATTCATAAAGATCTTGGGTTTTTTTGTGAATAACAAAGAAATTAGTATCTTTTATATTCCAATGAATACCTCTTAAATTAGAATAAAAAATATGCAAACTTGCCAACAGTTCTTGTAATTTTAACTGTATTGCTTCTAAATCATCCTTTTTTATATAACTTAAATACTTTTCCATAACTATCTCCCTAATACAATTATTATAATGCATAATGAGATATAATTATGCATTATAATATTATAATAAATAAAAAGAAAAAGGATCTTTGATGAAGAAATTGATTTTGATTTTTGCACTATTTTTGTCTCAAGCATGCAATTTAAATACAATACATCCATTAGATACAAAAGAAGATATGAAAATCCTATATTCAGAAATTGCTGAATTGAGAAAAAATTTAAATCTAAACCATCTAGAAATAGATGATACTCTTGAAAAAGTTGCAAAAGAATATGCTATCAAACTAGGCGAAAATAAAACACTAACTCATACCCTTTTTGGCACAACCCCAATGCAAAGAATACACAAATATGATAACACCTTTAATTTAACAAGAGAGATACTAGCATCAGGAGTCGAACTTGACAGCGTAGTTAATGCATGGCTTAATAGCCCGAGCCACAAAGAAGCTCTTGTTAATACAGATACAAATAAAATAGGTGGCTATAGATTGAAAACAGCTAACAATGTTAATATATTTGTGGTTCTTTTTGGAAAAAGAAAAGAGAAGAATTGACACTATTAAAACTTATACTGTATACTATCTATTAGCAAAAAGGGCTCATAGCTCAGTTGGTCAGAGCGCCTGCCTTACAAGCAGGATGTCGGGAGTTCGAATCTCTCTGGGCCCAAAAATAACCTAAACTTTAATTACTTTTAATTCTAAGACCAAGTTTATTTTAGAATTTTCAAGTATATTGTTTAATTTTTTTTGAACTGCATTGGCTTTTTCTAGATTTTCAAAAAGAAAAATAAACGCTCCTCCTTTACCAGAACCACTCAACTTACCAGAAAGAGCACCTAGCTCGAGTCCCCTATTTATCAACCAATTAAGAGTATCATTAGACAACCCTAAGCGCTTTAAACATCGGTGTGCGATATTCATTTCGCTAGCTAAAGAATATACATCCTTATTCAGAAAAGAAATAAAAGCATTGTTTACAGCAAGACCAAGTTTTTCAATAAAAACACATAAATCGGAATTAGATAATAACTGTTTTTTTAAATTAACAACAATTTCTTTAGTCGTAAAATCTCTTTTTATCGCTCCTATTAAAAAATAAAAACCAGAATCTTTTAATTTTATTGAATTTAAAACATCTTCTTTTTTCTCCAAATAAAAAGTTCCACCAAGATCAATCAGTCCAATATCCATTCCAGAAGATTTTCCATGAAAAATGTTTTCAATTTGATTTGCTAACAAAATTTTATTACAATCCCTGTATTCAAAATGACTTGTAATATATTCTGCAAAACACAAACTAAGACTAGCAGAAGAACCAAGGCCAACTCCAATAGGAATTTCAGAAAAAATGGTAAACTCAATCGGATTAACTTTGCTATAATTTGAAACAATAAAGCTTATTAAGACATTTAATCTTGTACTGGGCTCTCCTAAATATTTCCAATTTTTAGACACTCTGTAAACCAGATCCATATAAATTGGAACCGTGGCTCCAATAACTGGAAACCCGTAAACAGCGCTATGTTCGCCTAAGAATAATATTTTAGCAGGCTTCCTTATTCTTAGCATTTATCGCTTTCGAACTTAATACTTTCACGCTCTAAAACAATCGGAATAATTTTTGACAAATCAAAAGCTTTAATATTAGGCCTGTAAACTAAAAAAGTTTCATTTCCAGCCCCCAAAGCTTTAATCAAATCACATTGATATCGAAGGTGTTCAAAACTTGGAGGCAAAGTTGCTGAAACCCCTATTGCCTCTCCAATTGCCAATCCTAATTCTTTAGCTCTTCTTAAACTAGAAATTAATGCGGACTTAGAACTACCAACACTTGAAACAAGTTTTTTCATCTCCAAATTACATTTCAATATAAAATCTAAAATAGAATCTCTATGTTTATTGTACTCATAAATAGAATCGGTAGTTTTAACTGCTTGCAAACCCTGCATCAAATAAAAATCATCAAACTCTACAACACCTAGCTGCCTGCATTTAGGAGTAAAACCACCTTCAAACTCAATAGCACCTCCAAAAATACTAGTGGCAATATCGTATCCACTACCTATTCCTCCTTGAGAGTGTCTATAAGCTTCCAAACAATATTTAAAAATTTCACCTTTATCAACAACATTAGTAACATTATAAATTAAAAAAAGTCCACAAACTATGCCAATAGCAACAACAGCGCTTGAGCCAAATCCCTTTTTAGTTCCATCATTAAAGAAAAAATTGCTTGTATCAATATACACATCATATGCGATGCTCTCTAGATTAAAAAAATAATTTTGATTCAAATACGCAAACATTTTAAAAACAAAATCATTTCTACTTTCTATTAAAGAAAAATCGTCTATCTTTTTCTTTTTGCTAAAGAAACGCCAAGAATCGCTCTTTTTAAAAGAAAAAAATGCTCTCTTGTCGATAGCAATTGCCAACCCCAATCCCTTTTCCTCTAAAATAGTATATTCCCCCATTAAAAGCAAATTTCCAGGCACAGAAAAACTAATTAAATCCATTCTAAATCACACCCAACCTTTGAAACAATAAAATTAATGCTAGTAAAATTTTGCTTAAGTCCTTTTAAAATAATATTTAAATTTTTTTCCAAACAAATAAACTTCACTTGGGGGCCTGCATCCATTGTCTCAAATACAAAAATTCCTTCATTTCTCAAATTAGCAGCATATTTAATTAAATCTATTGTACTACTTTTAAAATAAAAAATAGAAGATGCAAACATTAAAGCAAACATATTTTGATAACTTTTTACAATATTTGCTCCAAAATGTATAAAGTCTTTTTTTAAAAAAAAATATAAAGCATCTTTAAAAATCTTTTTACTAGAAGCAATCCAAGCATCATAATAAAATTCATGGTGTTTACAAATATTCATTGCGGCTCTTGAAGACAACTCTTTTTCATTAGTATCAATTATGGCAAATATTATGCGCAAATCATTAAAATAAGATTGATCTCTTAATTGAAAAGATTCTTTTGAACCTTCTTTTAAAATAGTAAATCCCCCATAAATAGCCCTTGATGCAGAAGCTGATCCTACTCTTGCAAGATTAGATGCACTATTAAAAGAATATTTATTAAAATATTTCAAAATACAAGCAGCAATTGAAGCAAAACCTGAACTCGAACTTGCAAGGCCTGCTGCTGTTGGAAAATTGTTTTCACTTTTAATTCTAAATCTAACATTTGGTTCATTAAGAATTTTTCTTGCATAATCAAAAAACACCTTTTCTCTATTTTGCAGTATAATTGGCCTTGAATTTAAAATTATTTCATCTCGATCTGAAAGCTCAAGCTCACTTATTGAATAAAACTTATCAACACTAACAGCAAGACTAGAGGTTGCTGGAACATTTAAACAAACATCCTTCTTGCCCCAATATTTAATTAAAGCCAAACTTGCATTAACTTTGCACTTTACCTTCATTCTCTAACCTTATTTTCTTTAAAATTTTAAAAGCAAAATCAAAAGAATAAATATCCATTCTTTCCATTTCTAATAATAATTTGTTTTTCTCAAAATCAGAAATATCATATTTTGTCTTTAACAGGTAAAGTATTTTATTAACATGCAATCTCATGTGACCTTTTTGAATTCCATCAAATGCAAGAGCCCTTAATGCGGCAAAATTACTAGCAAGCCCAACACAAGCAAGAATGCCAATGAATTCACTCTTACTATTTACATTCATAATTTTAAAACTTAAAATTGAAGCTTCACTAAAAGATATAACCCCGCCTTTAGTTCCAACTTGCAAAGGAATTTCAATTTCTCCAACCAAAGCATTATCAATAGTATAAAATTTACTAAGGGGAAGATATTTTCCGCTTTTTGAAGCAAACCTATGCACAGAAGCCTCAAGCGCTCTTGTATCATTAAAAGTAGCAAGGCACACTCCTGTAATCCCATTCATAATACCTTTATTATTAGTAACAGCTCGCTCCTCTTCATAGAAACCTATATTAGAAATAAGTTCAATTTTTTTAGCTAAATTAAAAGAATTCTCTTTATTTAATAGCAAATGTTTATAATCTAAAACAAAACAAGCCTTGACTGTAAATTCACTAATATCATTGCTTAAAACTTTTAAAACACATTCATATCCAAATTCTAAAAAAATACGTTCTGCTATACGCTCTGCAATTGAGTTTAGCAAATTAGCACCCATAGCATCACAGGTGTCTAAATAAAGATTCAATTTTTGAATACCAAGCTCTTTAATATACTTAGTTGACAATCTTCTAAATCCACCTCCTCTTTGATTCATATTAAACAAAAGAGGTTCAATCCAAGTTTTGATTTTATCATCAAGATCAATAAAAATTTTACTTAAATCTTTCTCTGATTTTATATAAATCTGAGAAATTCCCAACACTTCACCTAAAGAATACTTCAAATTAGCATTTTCAAGAATTTTTGCTGCAAAATTTAAGGCAGCAACAACAGAAGATTCTTCTGTTGCAATAGGCAATGAATAGTATTTGCCATTTATTTTCAAATTCTTTACAATTCCAATAGGAAAAGACAAATATCCAATATAATTTTCTATCATATTAAAAAGAAAATCTTCATCAGCATTATTATAAAAAAAATCTTCAAAAGATAATCCTAAAAAACTTTTTATCTCTTGCCTTTTTTCTAAAACACTTTTATGTCTAAAATTTTTGCTAAGCTCCATAAAACTGCTTAAAAACTCCAAGCTCAGCAAGCAAGTAACTACTTAAAAAATACTTATTATTTCTAAGTTCTGACAAATTTTTACTTCCACTTAAAAACATAGACATTTTTAAAACATGCTCATAATCAGAAAAAAGATTAAATACAGAATCTTCTCCTGAATCGTAAAAAGCCCTAAGAACAACTGCTGCAACACCTATGAGCTTAGCTCCAAGAGCAATACCTTTGGCAATATCCATGCCCGTCTCATATCCACCAGATGCAAAAATATTAGCCTTTAGAGAATCATCAATGCTAAGCAAAGTAAAAATCGAAGGAATACCCCAATCAGAAAAACAAGATGCAATATTTAGATTATTGCCCTTTATGCCTTCTACTAAAACCCAATTAGTTCCACCACTTCCAGCAAGATCAATATAAGAAACACCAAGCTTAAATAATTCCTTAACATCATTTGGTGAAATTCCAAAACCTGTCTCTTTTACAATCAATGGAACACTTAGAAAGTCAGACAATTTAGCTATTGACTCTTTTATTCCTTTAAAATTTCTGTCTCCATTAACATTCATCAATTCCTGCCCTGAATTGAGATGAACAATAATTGCATCAACTTCCAATCTCTTGATCATTTCAGCTACTCTGGAAATACCAAATTCAACAATTTGAACAGCACCAACATTGGCAAACAAAGGAATATTATGGGCATATTTTTTAAGAGTAAAGTCTTTTATGTACTCAGGATACTTAAACAAAAGTTTAAAAGAGCCTAAACCAATGGGAATTTTTAAATAATTTGCAATTTTAACTAAAGATTTGTTAAAATCATTCCCTTCTTTACTGCCCCCTGTCATGGAAGAAATAAAAACAGGCATGCTAATATTGTATCCGAATATTTCTTCTTTTATGTTTATCTCAGAAAAATTAAAATCACTAAGAGCATTATGCTTTAGCTTAATAAACTTTAAAAAATTGCATCCGCTTTTAACATTGTTTTCATTCAAACAAATCTCAATATGCCTTTTTTTATTTTCTAATATATTAGGCTCGATACCCATAAACTCGGTATCCATCATTTCTTAGTTCTTTTAAATAAAATCCTCTAGATTCACCAGGAATTATTTTATTTTGAAAGAAATCTTTATATTCTTCAAAATCCGCATTATTTCTATTTTTTAAAAGTCCATCAAGATCCCATAATTTAACAACATCAAAAGCACCTTTCTCAATAGTAAATTCATAAATAACCATGATATTACCAGATCCATAAGAACAAAACAATATCTTTTCCCCTGAAATATCTTTCTTAGAAAATACTCTTTTTAAATAAAATGCTAAAGATAGAAAAATTGAACCCGTATACAAATTCCCCACTTCCATGGCAGCTTCAACTCCATCGTAAAAATCTATTGATTCTAAATAAGCATTTCTAACAGATTCGTCATCACTATAATATTTTTTTAAAATATAATGCATTGAATCTATTGGCATCTTAGCAAAAGGAACATGTAAAATAAATCTATAATTAGAAAATAAATCTTTCATGTTAAGCTGCTTTTTGAAAGCAAAATCTCTTAAAGCATTTTCGTTTGCATTATTGTAACATTCAACCGAATATTGGCCTCTCACCTTAGCTTCAACGCTTCCAAAAGGCCTAAAAAAATCATCAACATCATCGGTATAAACTCCAAATTCAGATAAATTGATCGAGAGTAGCTTTGGATTTTTTTCAACCAGAATTGCAGTTGCACCAGCTCCTTGGGTAATCTCAGCCGTAGTAAGATTGCTATAATGCGCAATATCTGAAGAAAAAACTATGCCATATTCAGAATTATTAGAATGACTTAAAACACTTGCTACACTATGTAAAGACATAGCAGCACCAGCGCACGCATGTTGAACTTGGAAAGTTAGAAAATTATTTCTCAGACAAATACCCGACTGCTTTAAAGCTCCAAAAACATAAGAAGAAATTGACTTTGAATGATCAACACCTGTCTCAGTTCCTCCCAAAAGCATTCTAATTTTGCTTAAATCAAGGTTATTGTTGTCAAAAATAAGCTTAACAGCCGAACTTGCCATGGTTACACTGTCTTCATTAGGACTTGTAAACCTAAAACCCTTTTGCAAGGTTGCATCTATTGCTCTATTGATTTTTTTAAAAAAAACTTCATTAGAATGATATAAAGAATTTTTTAAAAGAACAGAAAAGTCTAAATAATTTAAAGGTAAAAAAATCCTAATATCACTAATACCTATTTTCATACACTCCTCACTACACTAATGAACCTAACATTATATTATAATATGCAAAAATTATCAAAATCTTATATAATGAAACCTAAAAAGGAAGTTTATGAAAATAGCTGTACTTTTATCTGGAGGAGTTGATAGTTCTGTTGCCCTTTATAGAATTATAAACAAAGGATATGCAAATATAAAATGTTACTATCTAAAAATTTGGCTTGAAGATGAACTATCTTATATTGGAAACTGCCCTTGGCAAGAAGATTTAAATTACGTTGAGGCTGTATGTAACAAATTTAATGTTCCGTTTGAAATAATAAACTTTCAAAAAGAATATTATAACAAAGTGGTAAGCTATACTATTGAGGAACTAAAAAATGGAAATACCCCAAGTCCAGATATTTTTTGCAATCAAAGAATAAAGTTTGGGGCATTTTTTGAGAAAATCAACGAACAATATGATTTGGTTGTCACAGGACATTACGCTAAAATACAAATAAAAGAAAAAAGATTTTTTTTAAAACAGGCAAAAGATAAAATTAAAGACCAAAGCTACTTTTTATCTCACCTCTCTCAAAAACAAATTTCAAAACTATACTTCCCATTAGGAACATTACTTAAAAGCGAAGTAAGACAAATAGCTAAAAATATAAATTTGCCCAACAAAGATAGAAAAGATAGTCAAGGTATTTGCTTTTTAGGGAAAATTAAATATAACGAATTTATTAAATATCACCTTGGCGAGAAAAAAGGCAATATAATTGAAAAAGAAACGGGAAAAATAATAGGGGTTCATAACGGATATTGGTTTTTTACAGTTGGACAAAGAAGAGGAATTAAGCTTAGCAACGGACCGTGGTTCGTCATAGAAAAAGATTTAAAAAAAAATATTATATATATCTCCCATAACGAGAATTATTTAAAACAAGCAAAACGCAAATTTTCAGTTCACGAAATACATTGGATAAATGGTGTACCTTCAGATTTTGAAAATTTAAAAATTAAAATAAGACATGGTGAAAAGAAATACTCGTGCAAATTAAAATTTATCACAAATAACTTAATTGAAATTTCTTTAAATAAAAAAGATCAAGGAATCTCCCCAGGGCAATTTGCAATCTTTTATAAAAACACAGAATGTCTAGGAGGTGCTAAAATTTTTAAAATCATAGAATAATAGTCCGCCAAAAAGCTAGAGAAGATTGAAAAAACCTTCTCCTTACTTTTCGATCTTAAAATAATCAACGGATTCTTTTAAATCTTTTACACTCTCTAGCATTTTTTCAGACATTGCAGAAAGTTCTTCGCTACTTGAAGCTGTGGTCTGAACTAACTGACTAACTTGTTCTATTGCGTTTTTAAATTGCTCTATTTGAACACTTTGTTTAGAGCTTTCATCAGAAATATTTTTCACAAGTCTAGCCGTTTGCTCCATACCAGGAACTATTTGCTCAAAATTTTCTCCAGCACGACTTGCAACAGTCAAACTTCTGTTTGCAATATCAATAATCTCTCTTGCTGATTCCTTGCTTTGATCCGCAAGCTTTCTAACCTCAGCAGCTACCACTTCAAACCCCTTGCCTTTTTCCCCCACTCGTGCGGCCTCAATCGAGGCATTTAAAGCGAGCAAATTAGTTTGCCTTGTTATCTCATCAATAATTCCAATTTTTTCAGTAATTACAGTCATTGCCTCAATAGCTTTAACAACAGATTTATGCCCTTCTTTAGTCCTCTCATTGGTATTAACAGCAATTTTTTCAGTAGTAGATGCATTTTCGGTATTTTCAGAAACACCTTGTGATATTTGCTCAATATTTGCTGTCATTTGCTCTAAAGTAGAAGCCTGCTCAACAGCGCCAGAACTTAAATTCTGACTTGCATTTGCTATTTGAATCGCATTTTCATAAAGGTAATCAAGGTTCTCAATGACCCCTTTCGCAACTGAAGAAAAATTAGTTCTCAATTGTTCAAGACCTTCGTATAAGCTATATAACTCCACAGTATCCCATTTATCAAAATTAACATCAGCAGTAAAATTACCAGAAGCAAGTCGCTCAGAATATTCTAATATCTTATTCAAAGAAGAGCTCAACTTTTTCACAAGATAAAGAGTTGCAATAGCAAGAATAAACAATGTAAATGCAAAACTAATGGCCAAGATTAAAGATGTAACTCGTGACATATAATAAAAATCATCCTCTGAAATTCTCATTAAAAGAATAAATCTACTATTAGACAAGCTTAAAAGCACCTTTTGACTAATTCCCACATATTTTTTACTGCTAACAGGATCATAATAATAAACGGTTGAAATTTCTTTATTTTTTTGCAATAAATCTTCAGATGTTTTTTTAAGAATATTGGAATAAGAGATACTAATATCAGTCATAAGATCACCCGGAAATACTGTATGATGAACTAAAAATCTACCTGTGACATCATAAGCTAATGCACGACCGCTAGAGAGTATTCCAAAATTAATTCCTCTAAAAGACCTATGTATATAATCTATTGAATAAAAGAACATAAAATAACCAAAAATATCGCCCGTTCCAAAATCCCTTAATGGTATACCTATTAATATATAAGGAATCTGACCTTTTTTATTTTTTATCTTGGAAATATTTTTAACTAAAGACTCCTCAATAGACCCAGGATCTGCCAACATGACATAAGAATTGTAAACAATGCTTTGAGACTCTTTAAGTTTTGCAAAATATTCTTTATCACCAATAGACTTGCCAAAATCACTATTATCCTTAACAGCCGTAGTAAAAACTATTTCGCCTTCCTTGTTTGTAACCATCATATTACTACCAGTTTGAACAAGAATTTCAGATTGATCTGAAATAAAACCCAACCTTTTGGATCTAATTTTACTATCTCCATTAAATTTTTCAGCAGAATTAAAATACATGGAACTTACCCTAACTTTCTCTTCCATTGAAGAAATATAAAGGTTAAAAGAACTTTTAATGTTTCCAATAAGATTTATCATAAGATCAAACTGCTGATCTACTAATTTACTATTAATCAACATTCCAAACACAAAAAACAAAATTGATATAAAGAATGCTATCAGAATAAGAACAAGTAGCAACATCCTAGCTTTCAGCTTCATACTAACCACCTCTTTTTAAAAAAAATAAATTCTAAAACTCTGAAAAATCATCATCAAAATTCAAATCCTTATCAGCAACATCGATAGCTTTTTTAGGATCAACTCGCTTATTAATAGTTCTAGTAGGCTCACCCTCAATAGTTAAAGAATGATTGTTATGTCTACTACCATTTGAAGTTAAAATTCCATTACTTTTCAAATTTTGATTTTCATCTTTAAGAGAATTTTCAGGACAATCCATTAGCCTGAAATCATAATCACCATCTTCGAGATCTTCAATTCTAGAATCTTTAATTTTGAAAAATAATACAGATTTTCTGAGTTCCTTAGACTTTTCTAGCATTTTATCGGACATACTAGAAAGTTGCTCACTACTTGCAGCTGAAGACTGAACAACTTCTCCAACCTGGTCTAAAGCCATTTTAAATTGAGCAATCTGATCACTCTGCTTAGAACTGCCCTCTGAAATCTTCTTAACAAGATTAGCTGTTTCTTCTATTTCGGGTAACATTTCTTTAAAGATCACTCCTGCTTCAGTTGCTACCTTAGAATTATCTTCAACTAACTCTCCAATCTCAAGAGCCGAAATTTTACTAAGATCAGCTAACTTTCTAATCTCACTAGCTACAACGGCAAATCCCTTTCCTTCATCACCTGCTCTTGCAGCTTCAATAGCTGCATTCAAAGCAAGTAAATTAGTCTTTCTAGCTATTTCTTCAATAACGCTAACTTTCTCTACAATATCTTGCATAGCAATAACAGATTCTTCAACAGCCTTGCCACCTATCTGAGAACTTTCATTTGTCTTTAAGGCTATCTGCTCTGTTTCATAAGAATTATTCGCGCTCATATTAACACCCGACGCTATTTGTTCAACATTAGCTGACATTTCTTCAAGAGCAGATGCCTGCTGTAACGCGCTAGAGCTTAAATTTTGACTTGAGCTGGCAACTTCTAAACTTGCCTTATTCACATAGCTAATATTTCTCAAAACACTCGCAATTGCCAAAGAAATAGCCTTTTTCATTTTCACAACCTGAAGACTTAACATGCCAAGCTCATCAAAAAAATCCTCATCATCAAGAGCATAATCTTTATCTAAATCTCCATTAACCATATCTTGAACTAAAACTCTAATTGTGTTTAAACGAAAACTAATAATCTTATCTATTCTCATCAAAAGAATAATACCTAATACAATAATGCCTAAGACAGAATATAAGACATACTGCAATTTTAGACTAGATATTACTCCGTAAATATCCTTATAAGGAAGTCTAGCAATAAGTACTCCGCTCTTCTCTCCCAATTTACTACTTATGGGCAACAGTGCATAATAACACTCTTCCCCCATCTCGGATAATAATATTCTATCAATAGTATAAACCGATACTTCAGTAGGAGTATTTGATAAAACAGGTGGTTTAGAAAAAACATCTTTAAGAATATTTAAAAATTTAGAACTAACTCTACTAGTTTCATTGTATTCTTCAAAAGGATTAACTGCTATATTATTAGGATCCACATAAATAAAATTGCCTCTTTTGTAAAAACCAAATCTAAATCTATCAAAACTATTTGCTAAAACATCATTAAGCAAATATCCAGCCAAATATCCACAAACAAGCTTATCTTCTGGGGAGTATACAGGCACAATTATTGCAAAAGCCTTTTTTTCGCTTTGCCTAGATCTAATAGCAACCTCTGCGGATATTCCTTCAGAAAGATTTGAATACCAGCCTACAAATTTTAAGTGGTTTTGCCTATAATCCTCAACCGCTTTTTTAAAATAATTAGTATTAGCCTCAGAATGCCCAAAATCCATATTATTTTCATGCCTTGTGCTAACAATTATTCTCCCTTCAAAATCAAAAAACGCTAATTCTTCAAAAAAGGTATCATTTTTAAGACTGGACATGAAATTGTATAAATATTGTCGATATTTTTTATTTACCTTTACAGAATCAATAACAAATTTTGAATTTTTTCTTAAATCTACCAATTCAGACTCAGAGAAATCTTTCCCTCTATTCTCAGACATTGCAAATTCTGATATAGTTTCAAGTGCCAAATTAGAAGCTGCGCCATTGATTATGACATACAAAGTATCCAAAAGAGATTGTGTAGAAAAAGCTGCTCTTCTTACTTGAGCCCTTGTAAGTTGTTTATAATAATCTTCTAAATAACCGCATAAAACAAAATTAAAAATCATGGAAAAAAGCAAAAGTATAAAAATCAAAAACAATAATAAAAATCCAACAAACCTGTATTTAAGCTTCAACAGCATAATAAACTACCTCACAAATCATCTACTTATTTAATTAAACAAACTCAAGACCAAAAGGGTATCAAAAAAAATTCTACAGCAAAAAATTAAAAACTCTTAGAAAATTAAAAGAATTTTTACAATATGAAAAATAAATTATAAGCTGTTATTAATTGCTAATGCTTTTTATAGGGCACTCCTAAGAACTTAGGAGCATAATTTCTTTTTGAAAAAAAGATAAGACTTAAAATAATAATTAAATATGGGGCAATAACTAATATTTTAAGAGGCATTATTGAAGATAAAAAAGACGATTGAGCCAAGATAATTGCCAAAGTTTTCACAAATGAAAACAAAAAACTGCCCATTAAAACCCCCAAAGGTGTCCATTTTCCAAAAATTAAAATTACAATAGCAATAAAACCTTGTCCACCTGTAATCCCTTGCACATAGCTTGATGCAATCACTGTTGTAAGAACAGCACCCGAAACCCCCGCTAAAAACCCACTCAAAAGAACACAAAAAAATCTAATTTTATTAACACTAACTCCAACAGACTCTAATACCTCTGGATTTTCACCACTAGCATTAATTCTAAGCCCAATTTTAGTGTATTTGAAAATAATATGAAATAAAACCACACCTAACATTGCAATGCATACAGAGTATCTTTTACCAAAAATTTGAAATATAAGAGACGTTTTGCTTAAAATTCCATCAAAAAGTATCGGCAACTTTATATCTATAGTCGGAGTTGAAATAGAAGAAAAAATTAAAGTACTTATAAAAACAGCAATAGCGGGTCCTAAAAAATTAAGTGCCATTCCGGTTATAACTTGATCTGATTTTAAAAAAATTGTAAAAACAGCATGCAAAATAGCAAGCGCAAGCCCCGCTAATCCGCCAGTAAAAATTGAAAACAATGGGTCATTTGTAAAATATGCAACTGTGGCTCCTGAAAAAGCTCCTATTGTCATTATTCCTTCAAGTCCAATATTAATAATTCCACTTTTTTCACTTATAAGACCCCCAAGGCCAGCTAAAATTAATGTTTGAGAATTTATTAAAGTTTCACTAATCAAGAATATTACTGTATTTGACACTCTTAACACCTTTTAAAAAAATTTTATTTAAAAAATAACTAGCAGAAATTACAAGAACGATTATTCCCATCATTAAAGATACAATTGAAGATGGAAGTCCCATTAAACTTTGAACCCTGCTGCTTCCATAAAGCAATATAGAAAAAAGAATACTAGAAAATATTATGCCAATCGGCGAATTGTTTCCCATCAAAGAAACAGCTATCCCATTAAAACCAATTCCTTCCATATAAGAAAGCTTAAATATAGCTTTATTAACACCCATAACTTGAATAGCACCAGCAAGACCTGCAACAGCTGCTGAGAGAAAAATTGAAAAGATTAGCACAGCTTTTACATTAATACCCATACATCTTGAAGCTTCAATATTACTTCCTATGGCATTTATTTTAAATCCAATAATAGTTTTATTAAGCAAAAACCATATTAAAATGGCAAAAATTATACCCAAAATTATTCCAAAATGAAAAGGTGCTTTTAAAAGCTCATTGACAAAAGGATGAGAAGACCTATAAGCAAGACCTTCTGGTGAAAGTTTCCAAGAACCTAAAAAATCAATAAATGCACTTTCTTTAATGGACTTTGAAAAATCACTATTATCTCTTTTAATAAAACTAAAATCCAAAATTATATTATTCAAATGAAATAATATCCAATTAAACATTATTCCTGAAATCACTTCGCTAATATTGAATTTAGTTTTTAAATATCCAATTAAAATTCCTAAACTGCCTGAAGCTAAAAAAGTAATAACAAAAATAGTAATTACATGTAAAATTGGAGGCAAATCAAGCAAAACCGATGCTATTACAGCAACAATAGATCCTAATATAAACTGACCTTCAGCCCCAATATTAAAAAGGCCTGTTTTTAAAGAAATGCCAATAGAAAGGCCTGTAAAAATCAAAGGGGCTGCATAACTTGATATATAACCTAAATGTTTGGGAGACGAAAATATAATCTCTAGTATTATAAAATACATCCTAAAAGGAGAATAGCCAAACACCATCACTACTAAACCAACAATTAAAAATCCAACAAATAGAGCAAAAATACTAATAAATGCTGAAGAATTAAAAAATTTCAATATAAATTTACTGCATACTTCTTTACTAATTATCATTTAGCTTAAACCTATCATCATTTTACCAATAACATCAATATCAAAATTGCCCTCTAAAATGCCCACTATCTTTCCATCATGCATTACAGCTATCCTGTCACAAATATTAACAAGCTCATCAAGTTCAAGAGAAACTAATAAAACAGATCTACCCGCATCTCTTTGCTCTATTATTCTTTTATAAATATTCTCAATAGCTCCAACATCAAGACCTCTTGTAGGCTGAATAGCTAAAAGAATATCCGGCTCTAAACTAATCTCACGAGCAATAATAACTTTTTGCTGATTACCTCCAGATAAATGTTTTACCTTATTAAAAATATCTCTTGGTCTAATATCAAAATAATTTACAAGTTGATTACTCAATTTTTTTAAAATATTAAAATCAAACCCTACGAATTGTCTTTTAACTTTATTGAATTGTCTTTTAATAAAGTTGAAAAAATTAAATTTTAAATCAAGATTACTCTTTGAATGATTTTTTTTTAATCTCAAATAATCAGGATTATCAAAGCTCTTAAGCCCAATATTCTGCATAACATTGAATTCTAAAATAAGACCATGCCTTTGCCTGTCTGAAGGAATATTGCCAATTTTTTTATCTATTATTTGCTTAATCGTTAAACCTTTTAAAGATTCCAAGATCCCTGAAGAATTTTTTTTAAAAACATCGCCCTTAAATATGCTTTTCAAACCCAAAATTGCATCTACTAAATCCTCTTGACCACTTCCCTCAATACCTGATATCCCAAGAATTTCACCATTTCTCAGATTAAGATTAACATCTTTAACTTTTAAAACCCCCCTCCCATCTTTAACACTTAAATTCTTTATTTCAAGAACATTAAAATGATTTTCAAATTGAATTTTAGATGAACGAAGTGTAATCTCTTTGCCTATCATTAATTTTGTAAGATCTTTGTCATCAATCTCAGCAATATTAACAGTTTTCACAACTTTCCCAAGGCGCATAATTGTACATTGCTTTGCAATAGACCTAATTTCTTTTATTTTATGAGTAATAAGTATTACAGTATGACCCTCTTGAGTTAGTGCTTTTAAAATGTTCATAAAATCATCAACTTCACTTGGAGCAAGTACCGCAGTAGGTTCATCAAAAATAATAATATCTGCATTTCGATATAGAACTTTCAATATCTCTATTTTTTGCTCCATGCCAACGCTCAAGTCTTCAACCTTTTTTTCTAAATCTATCTTTAAACCATACTTTTCTGAAAGATAATTTATTTTTTTCCTAGCTTGTTTGTAATCAACAAAGCCAAATTTTGAATTTTCATAACCTAAAATAATATTTTGAACAGCTGTAAACTGTGGGATTAACATAAAATGCTGAAAAACCATTCCAATTCCATTTCTAATAGCTTCGCTTGAATCCTTAAAGCTTACTTCTTGACCTTTTAAAATAATTCGACCACTATTTACTTGATGAATCCCATAAATAATCTTCATCAAGGTAGTTTTTCCAGCACCATTTTCTCCAAGAATGGCATGAACTTCGCCTGCCTTAAATTTAATAGAAACATCATCATTGGCAATAAAATTGCCGTACTTTTTTGTAATATTTTTTAACACCAATATATCTTTTTTCATTAAACTTTAACCCTAATAAATATCAAACACAAATTACTTACGATGCTCCATTTTAATGGAATATTATAAAGCTTAAAATTTATATTTTCAATAACATCTTTTCACTTTGATAAACAAAATAAATTATTCATAAAAATTAATTACTAGTAAATAAAAATGCTTAAAATATAAAAACCTTAATAAAGAGAGTAAATTAATGTTAAAATAAGAGAATGACTAAACTACTATAAAGAGAGTACTAATATGAAAATCAAAGCCTGCATTTTTGATATGGATGGAACCCTAGTAAATAGCATCATGGATATTGCGTTTTCAATGAATTCTGCTCTTTTAAACTTGGGATATAACGAAATCGAACCAAATAAATTCAATGCTCTTGTTGGCAGAGGATTTACACAATTTGTAATAGATACCCTAAAGCTATTATCTCTTGAATACAATAATCTCAATTTACAAGATAAACTTTACAAAGAATTCGTAAAAGAATATAACAAAAATCTTTCATCTCAAACACAACCATACGAAAACATAAAAACTCTTTTAGAGAATATGAATAAACTTAAAATTCCAATTGGAATTTTAAGCAATAAAAATCATGAAGAATTAATAAATTTGGTAAAAAATATTTTTGGAAATATATTTTTTTTTGAAATCAGAGGTTATTCAAAAAAATTTCCGCCAAAGCCAAATCCTGAAAATGCACTTGATATGATACTGGAATTAAATGTCCGGAAAGAAGAAATTGCATATATTGGAGACAGCGATGTAGACATGATAACCGCAATAAACGCTGGATTTATACCAATAGGAGTTTCCTGGGGATTTAGAAGTGTTCAAGAATTAAAACAAAATGGAGCAAAACATATAATCCACAAGCCGCTTGAACTATTGGACATAATCAAATGAATGCAAAATCATATTTTCCTTATCTATATCACTACTTATTCAATCATGAAAGTATAAAAAGTTTATCTGCCATAGAAAAAGAAATTGAAATGCTCAACTATTTAAAAGAAAACAAAAAAACTATTGCTACATTCATCAAAAATGATTTTGAATCAGAAATAAAAGATCTAATTCAATACATCAAAGATAAAACAGATACAATGATTACTCCATTCGTTTTATCTGGTATTGAATCCATTGATTTTAACATTGTAAAGCCTCTTTTTACCAAAGAATTAACAAAAAATGACTTAAATTTGATATTTAACTTCGTTAAAGTCAACTCGTCTTTAAGAAAAGAATTCTTTTATAATTTTAATACTATAAGCAATGGATACATTACTTTTTACATAAACAAACTATTTGAAGGAAAAAACTCTTACACAATATATTTAATACAAAAAGAAAATAAAGCCCTTTATTCATCAGAAATCATAAAAAATTACATAAAGATATTACTTCTCTTAAAAGTATTGGTAATTAAATACTGCTTTGAAAAAGGCATAGAATTAACTATTAAAAATATTGAATCAACTGCAAAATCAATAAGCAATGATACCGATTTTCTAGACGAAAAAACAGCCAAACTTATAATTGAAAGCTTTTTCAAATATGAGATTTTACAAAAAATGTCTCCAATTTCAACACTAATTGCTATTTTTTCAGCCAGAGCAAGAATTCCAAAATACAAAAACAATCCGGTCAAAGGTTTTATTGGGTATGATGAAAGTTGGTTTTCAATAAAACAATCGGGCTCTAAAGAATACGATTCAAGAATAATCAAAGAATTATTAGAAATAGCTAAGGGAAATAAATGGTAAAAAAATTTTCGATTTTCTTGAAAGCAATAATAATTTTTTCAATATTTGAACTTCTAATAGAAGAACTCTCAATAATTCTTTTTTTGCCATATAAAATACGATTTGCACTAATATTTCTTGGTTTTCTATTTGACACAATTTTTATTTTCATTTTTTTATACAAAATAACCAAGGCTCACCTTTCCCAAAGATTAGGAATCTACGTCAGAAACAATTTATTCTTCGATATAATTCACTGTCTTATCCCTTTAGTATTTTACAGTTCATATCAACTTAAAAACATAATTGTCGCCCACGAAACCATATTAAATCCAATAATGCTATCACTCTTCAAGCTAAGATTTTTAAGACTTCTTAGATTTAACGATCTTATAATAGAAATCTATTATAATTCTAAAGAAAAAAATCTAATACTAATAGCATTTGCTAGAACATTTTCAATGAGCTTATTAATACCATTTACATTTTTTATAATAATATCAAGCTCTAAAATTGTAAATTCAATACCAGAAAAACAAGAATTTAATATTATTAAAAATATATCAATAATAAATGAAAAAGCTTATATTAAAGAAAAATATCCCTTCATTTTAATAATCAAGGAAAAAGAGGACATAATATATTCAAAATCAGACGAAATATTTGTTTACTACAGTCCTAGTGAATACAAAGTAATAGAAATAGAGAAGACAAAATTTTATATAGATAAATATTTGCAAAGAAAAAGCGATTCTATTCTTGGAATTTTTCTATTTGCATTGTTTGCATCATTTACTATTTTTTTAATGAACTTTTATAAATTTTTTAAAGCAAGTTTTTTAAATCCTATTATTTTAATGACAAAAATCTTACAAGACCCATTAGAATATCGAAAAATTCAAATTCCTTTTACTTTAAGCGAAGAAAAAGTATACGAACTTGCAAAATCATTTAACAATCTTTTGCTAAAAGAAAAACTAAATTCAAAAAGAAAAAGCAAAATACCTTTGGAAATTGAAAAAGTAAAAAAAATAATTAATAAAAATCAGGAATTAAAATGAAAATTCAAATAGCTACAATACTATTTATATTATTAAATTTTCCACTCAATGCTAGACTTTTGGACATCACAATTGAAAAAAGAGCAACCGAAGAAATAAAAAAATATTCATCTTACAATTTAATTTTAGAAAAAGAATACTATACCGATTTTCCAACAAGCGAAATAGAAAAAAATATTTACAAACTAACCGAACATTTTGTAAAAAGCATAATACTTAATAAAACTGACTATGGTTTATTAAATCCAAACTACAAAGAAGCAAATAAATATCTAATTCAAAGCGAGCTTATTGATAACAAATTTTTTAAATATAAAATATTTAAAATTAAAAATATAAATGGAATTTTTAAAAGCTATTCGCTAATATACACAGAAAAAGGATTCTATAAACTAGAACTTTACATAGAAAATAATACAGAACCTATAAAAATATTTAACCTGAACATAACTTATTTTTTAAACAATTCAGATGAAATAAGCAATAAAATGATTTTTTCTCCAAAAGAATGAAAATATATAATTAAAGCTTGGGTTATCTTTATAAACAATTTATTTAACAAATACAGACATTACTCTTTGAAGAACCTTTGCCCTATCTAACGGTTTAACAATAAATGTTTTTGCTCCTTTTATTAAACAATCTTTAACTAACTGCTCTTTACCTAAAGCAGATATCATTATAACTCTAGCGTTTTTATCAAATTCCATAATATTAGAAAGACAAGTTATTCCATCCATCTTGGGCATGGTAATATCAAGAGTGACAATATCAATATTAGGATAATGATTTTTGTATTTTATCACGGCCTCCTCTCCATCAGCTGCCGTATCAATAATATTAAAACCCTCTGATGTAAAAATTTGTGTAAGCTGTTTTACAGTAAAAACAGAGTCGTCAACAATTAAAACATTAAAAGGAATGCCTGTATCGTAATTTATTCCTCTAGGCTTAGATGAAGAATCTGCAGCAATTGTTGTCTTTTGGATCATATTAACCTCTCTTTTCTAATAAAAAGAATTTTTTTCATATCAAACCCTCTCTCTTATTGCAATATTAACTTCTATAATTTTACCATCAGGCAAAGAAAAAGGAACAATTAAAGCCTCAGAACCTTTATTGCTTATTTTCATATTTTCTCCATAAATAAAAGCTGGCGGGGTTATATCAAATACAAAACCTTTGGCATGTAAAGTAGTAACAAAATTTCCAGCAATAATATTCCCAACCTCAGTGAGAGTTGCAGCAACCATCTCTTTTGTTTCCTCATCATCAAAATCATCATACTCTTCAAAATTCAACTTAGAAGCAACAAAAAGAGCTGTTTCTATATCCATATCAATAATTATACTACCTTCAACAGAACCAGCAAGCCCTACTATTACAGAAACACCCTTTATCTTTTGATTTATTGATTTAAGCCCTGGCTTACCCATTTCTATATTTTCAACAAGCAACATATCTCTTAAAACCGAAGAAGCAGCGTCCAAAAATGGCTCTATATAATCTATTCTCATTAATTTCTCCTTTAGACTTTCCTGTACAAGTTAAAATATTTTGTGGATTTCTCTTTTATAAAAACATCATTATTTTTAAGCTCTTCGTTATCTCCTAGAACCAAAAGAGCCCCTTTAATAGTTTTAGAAGCAATGATATTTAAAATTAAAATCTGATCTTTACTATCCAAGAAACATAAAACATCTTTTAAAAAAACCATTCCCAAATTATCAGGCAAATCTGAAAAAAGAGCATCAGAATACTCAAACAAAACATTATTGAGAATTTCTGACTTAAATTTATAAATCCCAGGACTTTGTTCAAAAGAGTTTCTACGATAAATTTCACTAATACCAATTTCTGAATCTGAAAAAATCAACCTAGAAGTTTCAACCACTTTTGACAAATCATTATCAATAGCTGTCAACTTAAACGGTTTTAAATAATATTCAGACAAAGCATTAGCTAAAGCCACAGTCTCCCTTCCACTACCACAACCAATTTCCAGTACATTTAAAGCGAAATTCAAATTATCCATAAAATTTAATCGATTCTTAACAATTTCATTTTGAAATTCTTCCAAACAATCAGCTCCCCACAGATTCCCCGATGATTTTGAATAAAATTCATTTAAAAAACTATCGTAAGGCAAGCAATCAATATCAACCACATTAAATTTTACTCCAACTTTTTCTAAAAACACATCATTTACTAAAGAGATATTAAAAGAGTATTTCAAAAGATTTTTTTTAATATTCTCCAAACTAAAAACTGCAATATCGTTTAAAGTTGAATTTTCATCATTATTTCCATTTTTTGAAAAACCATTATTAGAAAAACTATTTTTACAATCCTCTAGTATATCTAAATCATCACAATTGCTTACAAAATCGACTTTTTCAACAAAATTTTGATCAGGTTTCAGTCCCCTTTCTTTTTCACCATAATTAAAAATTTTAAAAACATCAAGGAGTATATAAAGTTTCTCGTTATAATCTACAACACCTTTTATATAGTTTATTAAAGAATCCTGAGATAAAACTGGATGTGGATCTTGAATAAGACTAGAATCTATTGAAAAAACATTATTAATTTTATCAACAATAACCCCTATAAGAAGGTCTTCATTCTTTAAAACCATAATATCTTCAAGATCTTTTTTATTAAATTCCAAATTAAACATTATTCTAAGATCTATAATAGGAATTATTTCACCTCGCAAATTATCAAGTCCAGCTACATATTTTTTGGCATTTGGAACATACGTAAAATTACTAGATTTTCTAATTTCTTTAACTTGCATAATGTCTACCAAATAATGATCAGATCCAAGCTCAAAAGAAACAACCTTAAAATCAAAATTGGTCAACTTGGAATTACAATTTTTATCATCTAAAACTTTGGACCCAAAATAAATTTCTTTTATCTGCACAAGAGATTCACTCCTTAGTATCCTTTTTTAAATCAAAAAGTTTAAAAACATCAATTATTAGCACAACCTTACCGTTACCAAGCGTAGTAGCTCCAACTACACCTGCACTTGATGAAAATTTATCCTTAATAGGCTTTACTACAAAATCTTCCTCACCAAGAATAGAATCTACAACAATTGCGGTCTTTATGTTGTTAGTATTAACAACTATTAAAAATTTTTCTATCAATGAATCATCTCCTGTTATATTAAAAAGTTTATCAAGTCTGAGAACAGAGATGATTTCGTCTCTTAAATTATAAACTTCATGATAATTTTCAAGCAATTTTATATCATGCTCGGTTATTCTATGAGTTTCAAGAACATTGTTCAAAGGAATAACATAGGTCTCAGGCCCTGACTTTACCAAAAGGCCTTGTATAATCACCAATGTCAATGGTAGTTTAATTTTAAAAATTGTTCCAAGACCAATTTCTGATTCTACTAAAATAGTTCCATTAAGTTTTTCAATACTTTTTTTAACAACATCAAGACCAACCCCTCTGCCTGAAAGGTCTGTCACTTGAACTGCCGTTGAAAACCCAGGAGCAAAAATTAAATTAATAAGTTCGGAATCAGAATAAATTGCATCTTCCTTTATTGTTCCCTTTTCAATTAATTTGCGCTTAATAATCTTTGGATCTATCCCAATTCCATCATCTTCAATCTCAATTGATATTACATTGCCCTCATTCCTAGCACGTAAAATTATAGTACCCGCTTTGCTCTTTCCCTTTTTAACTCTCTCTTCAACTGTTTCAAGTCCATGATCCATTGAATTTCTAACACAATGCATCAAAGGATCTACAAGGTCATCTATAACAGACTTATCAAGCTCAGTCTCTTCTCCTTCCATTTTAAGATTTACAATCTTATTTAATTTCTTTGAAAGATCCCTGACAACTCTTGTAAACCTTGAAAATATATTAGATATTGGCAACATTCTAGTCTTTAAAACACTCTCATGCAAATCTGTAATTATTCTGGACAGTCTACCAGAGGTCATTTTAAAATTTTGAAGAAGCCTGAAAAAAGAATTTCTTAATTCAGACATATCATTAAGGGACTTTTCCATTTTAAAATTCATAAAAGAATTAATATGTGCTTCGATCTCATCTTCTAATGTCAAACCTGCATCTTTAAAAATTATCTTTAAATCAATTAGAAAGTTTCTCTGGAAACTTTCCTGATAATCATAAAAATAATTAAAATTGTAAAATAACGTAATCATCTCTGAATTTATTTGATTATAAGATGATTTGCTTATTACAGCCTCACTGACAAGATTTAATATATAGTCTATTTTTTTACTATCTATTCTAATTAAATTAATATTAATTGGATTGTTTTTCTTAATACCTTTATTTACCTTAAAAGACATTTCATCATTTTCTTTCAGACTTATACTCTTTAAAGATTCTAAATCAATCTTTTCAATTTCAAAATGACTAACAACATCTGATAAATTAATCTTTTTAGCAATACTGTCTGAACTGACATCTGATATTAAGTAATATGTAACAAAATCGAAAAACTTATCTGACAATAACTCGCTAGAATCTGGGAGAGACTTGAAAATTTTTCCAAGACTTTTTAATGCCTGAAGCATTTGAAACCCACTAATCGTAGCCATAGGATTGTCTTTTATAAAATCCAATCTAACTTTAAATAACTTTTGATTTCCAATCTCAAGCAATAAATCAGAAATCTCACTCTCTGCAAAATCAAAACTATCATTTAAAATAGAATTGGTATCTAAATCAATATCTTTAATTTTTCTGTCTACAAGCTTTTCTAATTCTTCTTTTACATTAAATTCATCAACTAAATAGCTTGCAATTAAACTTGAAGAGTCTAAACTCTTTTTAACACCCTCTATATCTGAATATATCAAATAATAATCTACTCTTGTTAAAAATTTATCTTCGATAATTCGCTCATATTTAGGAATTGTGTGTAACACGGAACCTAAATTTTTCAAAATATTAAATATTTTCAATCCACCATTTTCAACTTCAGAATCATTATTTGCATTAAAAATAACGCTGATCCTTAAAACCTTTTGTCCGATTCCTAACCCTTCTTTTATCTCCTCAAGATCTAATTTTGAAAGACAAAAATTGTTCTTAGTTGAATTTTCGTCAAATATCTTAATACAAATTTGATCATCAATTACTAAGAATTGATTTAATTTGCTTTTAAGATCACTTATATCATCCAAATAAACTTTGCCATCAAGTCGAAGCGCAAGCATTTCTTTGATAATATCTAATGAATTTAAAAGCAAATCAACAAGATCATTGTTTATATTTATCCTACCATCTCTAATAGCATCAAAAACATCTTCAACAATATGAGTAAAATCAGATAATTCCATCATATCAAGAGAAGCAGAACTTCCTTTTAAAGTATGAGCTGCCCTGAATATTTCATCAATAGTATCAGAATTATTAGGATCATCCTCTAATGACATAATATTCTCTTCAAGGATATCTACAAGATTTTGAGCTTCTTCAAAAAAAACTCCTAAAAGCTCTTCATTTTCCAAATCTAATATTTCCATACCATTTCCTATTAAGACATTTTATATATGTAAAGCTAACCTTTTAGATTAGCTTTACATATTAATTTAAACCTATTTTTTTAAAGATGATTCTTCAGGTTTTTCACTCTCAACTTTTTCTATAAAGTTTTGGAAAGAACCTTCAGGCATAGAAATTTTTTCTCGAAGCTTTAAAACTCTTTTAAAAGTTTCATGAGCCTTCAATTTACGAAGAGATTCAGTTCCACTAGTCTCATAAACTTTAAATACAGACTCACTATCAATATCAGAATCTAATGAAACACTCAACTTGTCATAAAGAACTCTCAAGTCTTTAACATAAAAAATAAAATTTTGCTCTTTTGAACTATGAGATTTTGAAACTCTAAAAGCTTTAAATCTCATTTTACTTGAAGCAAGGGGATAATTTGGAACATCATCTTTAATTATTCTAGATGATATATCAGGAATATAGTTGGGATTTGACCAAATTAAATCAGCCCATCCTTTAAACTTTAAAGTCCCCAAAGAGTAAGCGTACTCCATACCATTCATATCTTCAAATAAAACTTCAAGATCTATCTCATACCCTAAACTATAAACTGACACTTTGATCTCCTTCATAGTTTTAATGTTATCAATAAGACCTTTGCCTAGAAATTGATTGCCAGTTTCCCCTGAATAAAAAGGAATTTTAAATGGCGGCATTATCATAGCAGATGATTGAGAATAGCTTGGAAATAAAACTCTTACTCCTAAAATAGTATCACCTGCATATCTTTTTGATTCGCTCTTAACAACAGCAGGCGCAACAACCGAATTTTTAACATAAGCCTGCAACCTAGCAGAAGGAGTAAGCAAAACACTCCAATTGTTTATCCCAAGATCTACAACCATATCTTCAGGCTTAACAACACCAGAAGCGCCCGAATATACATAATCAACATAATTTGTAAGATCAAGTTTAGTTGAACTTGGATCTCTTGCAAGTTCGGCAAAATCTAAAACCAATTCTCCAGGCTCTGACCTTTTTGAGCCCTCTATCAATCCATCAGCCTCTTGAGCAAAAAGAGCAGTGGATAATAAAAAAAATAAAATACTTTTCGCTTTCCTCTTCATGTAAACCAACTCCTTATATATATACATCTTTTATAAAATTTTCGTTTTTTAATTGTCATTGTTAGTAAAATTAAAGTTTATTAACTTTGCTCCTTTAACATACACCCTTCAACAAGAATAACAAGCTTTTTTGCCTTACCGGGATAGTTAAAGCGTATTGTTTTTATTAAAGACATGGCAAACAAGCTAATCTTATCATCAAAAGACTCATAAGATTCATTATAATCTTCGTTATTAAAAGAATCATAAAATTCCCTTGAAAGATTTATATAATAAATTCCATTTTTTAAAAAAGAATACAAAAATCTTGCATCACTTAATAAAAATCCAAAAGAAAACCCTTCATTACTTCCTAAAAGGAAATTTTTTACTAAAAGATCTAAATTGTCTTGCAAATTTTTTTCATCTCTTAAATACTTTAAATTAGCAACAAACCCCTTACTGGAGTAGAAATAAAAAACCTTTTTTGAAAAAAGATTATCATAATTTAAAAAAACCATATAAATAGAAAACAAAAAACCTACTAACAAAGCCCCTAAAAGCACTCTAACCGTATGCTCTTTTTTAGAATTTAAAAATTTATAAATCACTGTATTACATCTTAAAAATACATCCGAAATATTATTTTTCATAAAAACTTATAAATTCCATCAAAGATTTAAGTATTAATATATTAAACTTACTCATGTAATTATAATCCAAAATCAATTTAGCATCTAAAATATTGGACAAAAACCCCATTTCAATCAATACTGCAGGCATACTGCTATTTTTTATTACAAACCATTGCTCTTCCCTGATTGGTCTAATATTAGTTTCGCTTAACTCATTTTTAAATACCTTATATAAAATTTCAGCCAATCTTTTCGATTCATATTTATATTTAATATCTAGTATATCATTAAGCTCGCTTAAGTATCTATTACCTTTAATATCATACCCCTTAAAATCTTTAATAACCTCTCTTTTTGAATCCTTGGGAAGATACCAAAACTCAACTCCTCTAGCCTCACTATTTGGAGCATCATTAGCATGTATGGACAAAAATATAACATTATTTGGAAAATTTGGCTTTATTGCGTTTGCAAATTCTGAACGCTCTTTTAAAGTTAAAAAAACATCATTTACACGGGTTAACAAAATATTTTTATTTACAAAATAATTACTTAAAATTTTAGACAAATATATAGAATAGGTTAATGCAAAATCTTTTTCTTGAAGAACAACATCATAACCATTTATCTTTAAAGTCACAACCGCACCAGCATCATGTCCGCCATGTCCAGGATCAATGATTATCGAAGTAATTCTGGGCTTATTATAATTCGTAAGAGAATTGAAATAATTTTCAATTTGCTTTAATACTTTTTGACTTATTAAAATTTCCCCACGAATGTCAATAATTGGGTCTACAAACATATAATAACCAGAAGACGTCAGTGCATACTCAAAACCTACTCTAAACTTTAAATATCCCTTATCATTTTCAATTGTAAAAACATCATTTTCAATGTTAAAATCAAACTTAAAAACATTAGTATCAAAAAAATCAAGAACATTAGCGTAATCAAGGGGCTTAGAATATAAGCTTAAATATGGAAACAAAACTAAATCAATCAATAATATCATTTTCCCAAAGCTCAATAGCACTCTTTAAGTCTCCTTTGAATCTTAAGCTATTTTTAGCAATCTCGCTTTTTATTTCCTTAAACTCTTTTTGAAAGAGAAAAGGATTAATTTTGTATTTTAAACAAATTTTACAAAACCTCAAAAAAGAAAAAACAACGCCATTTCCAACAAAAATTGGGACATAATTTTTAAGTAAAAAAATCAAAAAACTTTTATTTTTGGTTAAATTTTCTGGAGAATTTAATGCAGTATATTGGATTCTCAGCTTTCTATAAATATAAACATGTTCTCCAAAATAAACAGCTCTTAGTCCAAAATCTATTCTTTGAAAATACTCATTTTGAATCCTTCCATCAAAACCTCCAAGCTGTAAAAACTTCTCTTTAGAATAAAGTCCACAATAATCCATGGTAATCAAAGTTTTTTCATAGTCTTTTTCAGAATTTACTAAAATTACCTTAAACTTTTGCTGTTTATCTATACTGGGAAGAAAAATTGAAGGGATTATTTCCTCTTCTTTGTCGAAAAATTCACCCCCAACAAGAAGAACATTTTTTTTGATTATTTCATCGAATATATTTGGAATCCAAAAAGGATTTAACAAATACATATCACTTTGCAAAACAAAAACAAAATCACAGCTGGATTCTTTCATTGCTAAATTAACTTTTTCTCCAGAATTCAAATCATCAGAAAGTAAAATAAATTTCAACTTACCATAACTTTCAGATATAAACTGTAAAGAACTTCTATTGCTCTGTTTTTCAATTGAAATTATTTCTCTTATAAAGTCAAAATTTGATAAAAACTCAAACAAATCTTCTCTAAAAATTTTTGTTCCTCTGCTTAGTATTACAAAAGAAATTCCAAAAGAAGATTTTTGTGAATAATTATTTTTAGATTGAATAACAGTGTATGAATAGCCGCTACTTTGAAGACGCATAAATTACTTTTAAAATCCTCACAATTAAATTATAATAATCATATGTCAAATAATACAATGTTAATTCCAAGAATAATAAATATTAATGCAATACTTTATAGCATGATTATTGTCATTTTTACACTCATTTCTTGCAATCATAAGAATATACAGTATGACAAGAGAATTAAAAAATTTTTAGATAAAAACAAAATTGAATATAAAATAGACTCAGAGAACGACTTTGTAGCATTTAAAAACATAAACAATAACGAAAGAGAAGAAGTAATCATTAGATCAAGGCTAAACTCATATAAAAATTCAAAAATAAGAGAAATATTTGGAATTGTCAAAGTATTTGATGTAAATACACAAAAAATTAAAGAAATAGCTGGCTCTCTTATGAACGACAGCTACAATAACAGAGTACTAGGATCGTGGGAAATTATTCACAATGCAGAAAGAGGAATCAACTCTTTAGTATATATTGTAAAAGCGGAAGAATTTGCAAGTGAAGCATTTTTACTTGATGCAATTGACGAGATCGCCTCAACAATAACTATTTTCAAAAAAATAATAACAAACAACAACGAAAACATTGATAATAATAAAACAAATGACAATGCAAATAAAGAATCAAATGAGCACGCATTAAGACAAGAAAAAACAAATTCAACAAAAAAATCTAATAAAAATGAACCTGAAGAAGATCAAATAGAAGAAGAGCTTCAAGAAATTAAAGCTCAATAATCTTAAAATCATTCTACTGATAAAGAATTAATATCAAAGCAAAAATGCACCCTATCACCTATTTTTATTTGAAATTTAGAAAATGAGCCTCTTGGAAGTTCAAGAGCATATCTTGCTTTATAAAGAGAATTAACATTTGCCCTAGAATATGGTTCTAAATTATAAATCTCTTTAATGATTCCATTTGAATCAATATAAGCTATTTCAAGCAGCAAAGGTGTATTTTCCATCCAAAAAGATAAATTTTGTTCTTTTTTAAAAACAAAAAGCATTCCATTACCATATTCAACTTTTTCAGTACCCATATAACCTTTTGCCCTATCAAATTCATTAGATGCTATTTTCACAAAAAACTTAACCCTATTTATAACAATTTCTTTATCATAAAAATGATCAGCAAAAGATAAAAAAGGCATAAACAAGGCTAAACACAAAAACCGTTTTAAAATTTTTTCCAATTATCAATCTTATTAAAAATCATTTATTATAATTTGCAATATAAGATTTTAAAGTCATTCTTAAAATATTTTTATTTAAAACAACAATACACTCATCAAGATCCCACAAATAATTCAAAGGCGCTACCAGTGTAGCCTCGCCAAATTTTTTCTTTATCTCAATAAAAATTGAATATTGAGATATTAATTTTTTATCAAAAACAAAAGTGTACGAAAACATTTTATTTTTGTCAAAATTAAAAACAGCATATTTTAAATGGGTTTTAGCAATAAATTGTAAAGTCTGTTTCTTGGCATAAGGAAATTCAACTTCTTCAACATCATAATAAAAAATAGTACTCTTGAGAATATTGTCTTTAACAGATTCCATGCTAGAACCCATAACAAAAGATGTGAAAATAGAAAATAAATAAAAAACTGTAATACCCATACAAAGCCTTTAGCCATAAACAATATAAAGGAAAAGAATGATAAACAAAAAACTTGAAAATAAATACAGCAAAACATTAATATTAATCCCAAAATGAAAAAGTCTTACAAAAACTTTAGAAATTACTCTATCACTCACTATTCTTGTTCTTTCTTTTCTTTTAAAGGGTTTTTCTTTAAGCTCCTGAAAAGGACTGTAATGACAATTAGGACAACCCTCTCCAAAAGCGGAAACTGGGCCTACATGACGACAATTTGGGCATTCAATATCACCAAGCTTAGCAGCACAATTGGGACAAACAGACCTATTAAGCCCAACTTTTTCACCACATTGCTCGCAAAAAACTTCAAAAGTTACCTTTGCCAAACAAAAACCCCTCAAATTATAATTAATTATATAGTATCCAAATACTATATAATTAATTATAATAAAAAATGTATGAATATTACATATTTAAGGAATGTTAAAACATGAAATCAGGATTTGCAGCAATACTTGGTAGACCATCAACTGGAAAATCTACCCTTTTAAATTCAATATGCGGACATAAAATATCAATCATATCCCCTATTCCGCAAACAACTAGAAATAAAATAAAAGGAATCTTTACAGACGACAGAGGACAAATTATTTTTATAGACACACCAGGATTTCATCTAAGTAAAAAAAAAATTAATATTGCAATGATGAAAAACATACACTCTTCAATAGGAGAAGTTGAACTTATTCTATATATAATAGACATTCAAGACAAACCTGGAGAAGAAGAAAATAAAATGTTAGAAATAATTAAAAACTCCAAAATTAAATTTTTAGTACTACTTAATAAAGTTGATCTTAAAAATACAAAAATAAAAGAAATAACAGAATTTCTAAAAGAAAAAAAAATAGAGGCTAATAATATAATTAAAATATCTGCTGAAAAAAATATCAACACCGAAGAATTAAAAAATAAAATTTATGAAAATTTTTCAGAAGGTCCACTTTATTATCCACAAGAATATTACACAGATCAAAAAATAAATTTCAGGATTAGCGAAATAATAAGAGAAAAAGCTATTGAAAACCTAAAAGAAGAACTTCCCTATTCTTTGTATGTGGATATTGATACTTTAGAAAATAAAAAAAAAGGCCTTTTTATTAAAGCAAATATTTTTGTAACCAATGAAAGTCAAAAAGGAATAATAGTGGGAAAAAGCGGGAAAGAAATAAAATCAATAGGAGAAAGGGCAAGAAAAACGATTGCAAAAATTTTTGAGACAAAATGCAACCTATTTCTCCAAGTAAAACTAAAAAAAAATTGGAACAAAGAAGATAAAATAATAAAAAAACTTATAAATTAATATTTAACTACAATTTTCTCAATTCTTGAAACTTGAAAAATAAAATGCTAAAATTAGATCAGGAATAGAATGTGAAAACAGCACATTGGGCAGATTTTTACGCAGAAAAAATAAAAAAAGAAAAGGGGCCAAAAAATCTATACACAGTAGCTTCGGGAATTACACCATCTGGAACTGTGCACATTGGTAATTTTAGAGAAGTTATCTCCGTAGACCTTGTGGCAAGAGCCTTGAAAGACTCAGGTTCAAAGGTAAGATTTATTTATTCTTGGGATAATTACGATGTATTTCGAAAAGTTCCTAAAAATATGCCAGAACAAGAACTTCTTACAACTTATTTAAGGCAAGCAATAACAAGAGTCCCTGACACAAGAAGTCACAAAACAAGTTATGCAAGAGCTAATGAAATTGAATTTGAAAAATATCTGCCTATAGTGGGAATCAATCCTGAATTCATTGACCAAAGTAAACAATATACCAACAGCGTTTATGCAAGCCAAATAAAATTTGCACTTGATCACAAAAAAGAACTGTCTGAAGCATTAAACGAATATAGAACTTCAAAGCTTGACGAAAATTGGTATCCGATCAGCATATTTTGTACAAAATGCAATAAAGATACAACAACTGTAAATAATTATGACAATCATTACTCTGTTGAGTACTCATGTGAATGTGGAAATCAAGAATCTCTAGACATAAGGACCACATGGGCTATTAAGCTTCCTTGGAGAATAGATTGGCCTATGAGATGGAAATATGAAAAAGTCGACTTTGAACCTGCGGGAAAAGATCATCACAGCAGTGGTGGTAGTTTTGATACGTCTAAAAACATTGTAAAAATTTTTCAAGGCAGTCCCCCTATAACATTTCAATATGACTTTATTTCAATAAAAGGACGTGGTGGAAAAATATCTTCCTCATCAGGAGATGTCATATCACTCAAAGATGTTCTTGAAGTTTACACACCTGAGGTCACAAGATTTTTATTTGCCGCTACAAAGCCAAATACTGAATTTTCGATCTCATTTGACCTTGACGTAATTAAAATATACGAAGATTACGACAAGTTTGAGAGAATCTACTATGGAGTAGAAGATATAAAAGAAGAAAAAAAACGATCATTTAAAAGAATTTATGAACTATCTCAACCATACATGCCAAGCAAAAGAATCCCTTATCAAATTGGATTTAGACATTTAAGCGTAATCAGTCAAATATTTGAAAATAATATAAATAAAATTCTAAATTATTTAAAAAACGTTCAAGATGACCAAAAAGACAAACTAATCAATAAAATCAAATGTGCAATTAACTGGATTAGAGATTTTGCACCCGAAGATTTCAAATTTTCATTAAGATCTAAATTTGATAACACAGAAATACTAAAAGAAAATAGCAAAAAAGCAATTAATGAACTTTTGGATTTTTTAAATAAAAATTTTGAAGTTGCTACGGAGCAAGACATTCAAAACGAAATATATAAAATTTCAAGAGAAAACAATATAGAGCCCGCTTTGTTTTTCAAGCAAATTTATAAAATTTTAATCGACAAAGAAAAAGGGCCCAAATTAGCCGGATTTATCAAAATAATTGGTATTGATCGATTTGAAAAGATTGTAAGTAAATATATTCAAACCTTAAAATGATAAAAAAATAAGCCATAATTATATGACTTATTAACAACACTTTAATAACAATAGACTATTACTTTAACTTTCCTTGACTGGCAACAGATTCCATTGCCTTTTTAATCTTACTTTCATCACCTAAATAGTAATGTTTAATAGGATTCAAATCTTTATCTAATTCGTAAACTAAAGGAATACCCGTAGGAATGTTAAGCTTTAAAACATCTTCTTCACTTAAATTATCAAGATATTTAACAAGAGCTCTTAAAGAATTGCCATGAGCAGCAACAATAACTTTTCTACCTTCAAGAACTTCTTTTGCAATCTCATCAGTCCAATAAGGAATAACTCTTGCAACAGTATCTTTAAGACACTCTGTTGAAGGAAGTTCTCTTTTAGGGATATATTTATATCTTGAATCTTTTATCGGATGACGATCATCAGATTCTTCTAAAGACATTGGGGGCACATCATAACTACGTCTCCAAATTAAAACTTTATCTTCCCCGTATTTTGCAGCTGTTTCTGATTTATTTAAACCTTGTAAAGCCCCATAGTGCCTCTCATTCAATCTCCAGGTTTTTTTTACACTAATATAAGATTGCCCTAGTTCTCGCAAAATAATATTTAAAGTATCATTAGCCCTTGACAATAAAGAACTAAAAGCAATATCAAAAGAATAACCTTCTTGCTTAAGAAGCAAACCTGCTTCTATAGCCTCATCAATACCCTTATCAGAAAGTTTAACATCTGTCCAGCCAGTAAAAAGATTTTCTCTGTTCCACTCACTCTCTCCATGTCTTACTAAAACTAATTTATACATAAAATCTCCTAGCATATTATTTTATTTACTAATATTAATAATTATAAATTAGCATAAAATCTAGTCAAGATTCCAATCTTAATTAAATAATGATATACTTTAAAATGCATCAAGCTTTTAATTCATTCAAGCAGGGAACAAAAATTATGGAAAATCAAAAAAATTTGGTAGCAAAATATGCAATTGATCGCTACATCAAAAGCAATATGAACCTTGGAATCGGAACGGGTACAACTATTTATTATGCAATAAAACATTTGAGTGAAAAGCTAAAATCAGGCAACTTAAAAAATTTAAAATTATATGCAACAAGTAGCGATACAAAATATTTACTCTCAAAAGAACAAATTCCTTATGAATCAAATTTTTCAAAACTTAACAAAAATATAGACATTGCAATTGATGGCGCTGATGAAATTCTATTAGAAAAAAAAAGCTTAATAAAAGGAATGGGAGGAGCACATCTAATGGAGAAAGTAATAGCTTACAACTCAGAAACATTGCTAATAATAGCAGATGAAACAAAAATTGTAAAAAAATTGGGAACAAAAATGCCTATTCCCATAGAAGTTGCTCAAAATGCTGTTGGATTTATTATGACTAGACTTGAAGAAATGAATTTAGATGCAACCTTGAGAATTTGTAACGAAAAAAAAGGTCCCATTGTAACTGATAACAATAATTATATTTTGGATGTAAAAATGAACGTAGAAAATCCCGAAGGAACAGAAAAATACTTCAAACTATTTCCAGGCATACTTGAGATTGGAATATTCAATCACAAAAACACAAAAATAGTTTATTACCAAAACAAACAAATCAAGGAAGCCTAAACTTCACCTTAAAAAGGTTATCATTAAAATAATTTATAATTTTTACTAAATAAAAATCCAACTTAAACCTTTCACGCCCTTTTAATAACATAATATTATTATCAAAAACAAACTTTTTACTTAAAGTTGAGCAATAGTTAATAAACTGAAAAAATTGTTTTTCATTATACTCAAATCTAAGCCTAAGAGATCGTAAGTTAACACCTTGAATAGTCCCGAGTCCTTGAATAAAATGATAAATAAAAAACTCTAAATCCTCTAGCAATTCAAACGTTGCCAAGTGATTATTTGCCTTAACAAAACCAATATCTTTTATAATCAAAGCTTTTACATTATTATTCTTGTCATTGCAGAAAAGCAAGCTTACAGCACCCAATCCCAATCCTAAATATGGCTTTAACTCCCAATTTAGCTTGTTATGCTTACTCTCATGACCCTTTAACACAAAATTGGTAATTTCATAATTAATGTATCCATTAGATTCTAAACACTCTAGAGCACAAAACCAAAGCTTTTCTGAATCAATGTTGTTATCAAAATCTCTCAAGCTAAATCCTTCCTCTTCACATATAAAATCATTAAAACAAATATGCTCAGGCATATATGAAAGCAATTCTTTCAAGTCTCGCTTGAGATCAGATTTTTTTTGAAAAGGCATATTGATAGTCATATCAATATTTAAATCAAAAGGAAACTTTCTAATATTGTTAATTAGAATATTCATTTTTTCATAATAAATTTCGGATATCCCCATAATCTTTCTAAATTTTAAAAAAAAACTTTGAACACTAAGATTAATTCGAGTAATACAAAATTCATCCAAAAGTTTTAATTTTTCAAAGTCAATATAACCAGGAATAATTTCTAAAGTAAATTCTTCTAGTAAAGCCCAATTAATATATTTGGACAAAGAAGTAAAAATAAATTTTAAATTATCCTGCCTACATAAACAAAAATCTACATGCTTAATGTAAAGTGTTTTTATGATTGGATTACCTAACAAAGTTAAGTGATATTTCAATTCCTCTAAAACTCTACTAAAAATGCTAAAATCTTTACAACAAAATGAAATATTAATATAAAGACTTAACTCAACAAGAGGTAAAAGATCTACTCTCATAATTGGTCTTTTCAAAATTTAAATTTAATTATAACATATATAAAGTACAAATATTAAAACTTATTAAAAAATATAATAAATAAGGGAGATTTGAAGGAGATTTTTTAATGACCAAAGACTACTATAATATACTCGGAATACAAAAAAATGCTAACAATGAAGAAATTAAAAAAGCTTACAAAAAATTGGCAATAAAATATCACCCGGACAAAAACAAAGGAAACAAAATAGCTGAAGAAAAGTTTAAAGAAATAAATGAAGCTTATGAAATTTTATCTTCTCCTGATAAAAAAAGAAATTACGATGCTTTGGGTAGCACCAATTTTAATGTCAACAAAGACCATTTTGAAAGAGAATTTAACAGCTCAAGATTTAGTAATTTTGAAGATCTAGATTTTTTTTCCAGAATCTTTAGTGGATCTTCAAGAAAACCAGCAGACAAAGAAATAACTGTAAATATTTCACTTTATGATGCTTATATGGGAAGTAAAAAAATAATACTTATAAACAACAAAAAAATCGAGATAATAATTCCAAAAGGAACATTAGAAACAACTAAAATAAAAATAAAAGACAAAGGTCCTATTAATCCAATTTCTAAAATAAAAGAAAGCTTAATAGTCAAATTTAATATATCAAGCTATAAAAATTTTAAATTAAATGGAAAAACCTTAGAAACAACAATAGAAGTTTATCCATGGGAAATGGCTCTAGGTTGCGAAAAACTATTTGAAACAATTGAGGGGAAAAAAATCAAACTTAAAATTCCTTCGGATGCAAAAAATGGAGAAATCCTAAACTTAAAAGGACTAGGAATGCCCGTAATTGGAAGCGGTTCAAAAGGGGATCTTAAAGTCACTTTGATGGTAAAAATTCCCAAAATAATAAATAACGAAGTAAAAACTATTTACGAAAGATTAAAAGAGATATATAGTTAAAGTGTTTCTGAAAATAAATGTCCAAAGTTTTTCAAATTAGCCTCCCAACCCGATTTATATTCATTAAATTTATTTATTTTAGACTCATATTCTTTGATTCCATCTTCAATATTATCAAAATTCTTAACAATATCCACTGAAAATTGAAAAACATCCCCTTGTCGGGGAGCAAGAGTGAAAAAGGCAAATTTCCAATTTCCAGAATTTATAGTAGATACTATCCTTTTTTGGAAAACATAATCGGAGATTAAAACAAATTTTTGAAAATCTTTTCTTCGCAAATAAATAAGCTCATTCCACTCATTAAAAATAGCATCGGGCAATTCGTTTAAACCGATCTCAATTATATTATTAATAGATAAAAGAATTTGTAAAATTTCCAATAAATTCAAATAATAGCTATCAAAACATTGAATTGTAATCTCAAGCAAAGCAATTTTTATAAGCAGTTTAGAAATGTCAAGACTATGATCTTTCATTATTTTATCAATTCTATCTTTTGTATGATCTATAATAAATTTTTTATGAGTTTCTTTAATATTATTACTTTTTTTAATTTGCTCTACTTTTTCATAATAATCATTAATTTCTTTATTAATTACATCTAAATTATTACTATTAGCCTCATTGGAGAAAAAATCCAACGAATTACTAAGTCGAACTAAAAATTCTTCTTGAATAAAAAATGTAGCAATTCTTATGCAAGAAAATGGAGCTTTACTCTTTTTTTCAAAATTTTCAATTTTTTGTTTAAGATCTACTCTAAAATTTAAATATTTAAGTTTATCTAAAAATCTATTAAAATAGGAAATATCTTCTAATAATTCATCTTCTTGAATATCTAAAAATTCTGAATTGGGATGATATTTCCTTATCAAATTTTTAATAATAAGCAAAGTATCTAAAAAAATAGCTTTATTGGCATCCCAAGATTTACTGATGTTGGGATTAAAATCCTTATAAAGCTTATCTAAAAACACAAGTTTATCTTTGAGCAAATTAGCATCGTTAATAAGGCTTGACTGCTCTCGATAAGAATAATAATTTATTAAACTATACCTAAAAATACTAAAATTAAGATATTTTTGAAAATCAAAAAATCTATAAAATCCTAATGAACCAAAATCAAAAAACTTCATGCCATAATATCATCTTATTCAAAAGATCTACTTTATCTTTTTATACAGATTTAAAAGTATTGGAGACGCTATAAAGATAGAAGAATAAGTTCCAACAATTACTCCTACCATAAATACCAAAGAAAAATCCTTTATAGGTCCTTCGGTAAACACAAAAATAGAAAATACTGCAACAAATGTAGTAACTGACGTCAAAACAGTTCTTGATAAAGTTTGACTAATGCTTATATTCAATATATTTAAAAATGTATTATCGGTTAATCGTTTAACATTATCTCTGATCCTATCAAAAATAATTATTGTGTCGTTTAAAGAATATCCAATAATGGTTAATATTGCCACAATAATATAACTATTAATCTCTATTCTAAATGCCCCTAAAAAAGCAACTATAAAAAATATATCATGAAATGTTGAAAGTATGGAAGCAATAGCATAACTTAATTTAAATCTTAAAGTTATATAAATCAAAATCAGGGTAAATGTTCCTAATACCAAAAATATTGACTTAATTCTCAAAGTAGAAGAAAAGCTTGAATCAATAAAATAAGAATCCAAAACTTCAACATTAGCATCAAATGTTTTTTTAAGTCCATCTATTATTGTTTTTTGAACTTCTGTTTTAAAAGCATAATCAATAATATCTGACTTTACTACAATAGAAAATTCGCTTTTATTCTCATTAGGTGAGAAAATGCTTTTAACATCTAAAGCTTTATAAATCGGAGAAAACATCCTTTTAATTTCATTTTCTTTAATATCTGATTTTTCTATTGAAAGATTAATATTAACTCTAGAAGAAAAATCTATTCCCCAATTGTATCCACCGTGATAAAAAAAAGTATAAATAAGTCCAATCAAAATCAAAACAACACTAACAATTAAAACATTGCTTCCATATTTTGAAAAATTAATTACTTTTTGCATATTTTGAACTCCAAGATATACTTACAAATTTGTTTTTTCTAAAAGACATGATAAATTCCAAAATAAATCTTGAAAAAATCAAACTACTAAAAAGAGATGACACAATTCCAACAGAAAGAGACCATGCAAAACCTTGAATAACTCCCGTCCCAAGAAGAGTTAAAAAAAGTACCGCAATAAATGTCGTTATATTTGCATCCATAATAGATAAAAATGCTTTTTTAAAACCATCTTCAAAAGCATTTTCAAACTTTCTGCCTTCTCTGATTTCTTCTTTAATTCTCTCATAAATAACTATATTTATGTCCACAGCCATGCCCATTGTCAAAATAAGACCTGCAATACTCGTTAAAGTTAAAGTAAAATTAAAAGCCGACAATATTGCTAAAATTAAAAATACATTATAAATAACAAGTGAAAATCCGGCTACAAAACCGCTCAAACCATAATAAACGCACATAAACAAAAAAACTAAACAAAGAGCAAGCACAGAAGCTTTAATACCAAGCTCAATAGTCCTAGCACCAAGAGTAGGTCCTATTATTCTCAAATCATCTATTTTAATATCAACTGGAAAAGCTGCGGTTTTAAACACTAAAGCAAGATCTAAGGCTTCTTTTTTATCAAAAGAATCGCCTTGAATTGAAACATTGCCACCAGTAATAGCATATCCAATTCCTGCCACAGACTTAATTTTACCTTCCATAACAACGGCCAAAGACTTTCCAACATTTTTTTGAGTAAATTTAAAAAATTTTTCACTTCCATCAACATCAAGGTTAAAAGCAACAATATCTCGACCTGTTCTAGGATCATTAGAGACTCCAGCATCTTTAATGTGAGCACCATCAAATAAATTTTCAGGACTTGCATCAACTACATAATAACGAACCGATGACTCATCATCTACCCCATAAGAATCTTTAACATACCAAGGAAAAATTTGCTTACTATCTGGTAGGTTCATACTTGTCTGAATTTCGGAAATAGAAAAAAGAGAGCCCGCTTCTAATATCTTTTTATGCAAAAGAGATGTGGATTCGTCATCAACTACATAAAAAGTCAAATTACCTTTCCCGCTCAAAAGAGTATTTACCCTACTCTCATCTTTTTCTCCAGGAATATCTAAGAAAATTTTATTTCCCCCAGCCTCTCTTGCAATTTTGGGTTCTGTAAGACCAAACTTATCTACTCTATCTTTAAGAATTTGCATTATACGATAAATAGCATCTTCTTTCTCAGCAAAGGTCAAAGAACGACCTAATTTTTTTTCAACACTTGAATAATCAAGAGAAATAGTAACGCTCATCCCCCCAGACAAATCAAGTCCAAGATGTATTATTCTGCTTTTACTATTCTTTATGTTCTCATAATGTCTATAAATTTCTAAACTTACTTCTCCCATATCCGAATCAGTCAAAAATCCTTCACGCAAAGACTTAGCAGTAAAAAGATTCGGCGGAACTCTCATTGAAGACTTATAATTATTTTTTGCTATTGGAATTAAATAAGAAAGACTAGGCGGAATACTACTATTGGGATCTTTATGATACAACTCCTTAAGCTTAACAAAATCATCCAAAGCTTTTTTCTTTGAATAATCCCTTAAAGCCTCTTGTGAATATGAGCTTATTTTTTTATCCTCAACACTCATTAAAAAATACCATTTTAAAGTCGGAAATATCAAAAGACACGCAAAAAACGTCACCAACAATATCAATACAAGCTTAGATCCTTTTTTCATTATACAAATCCTTAAAATTTTTAACAAATATCATTATTAGCTACCAGTTCTAATTTTACCTTAAATTATAATACCTTTTTAACTTCACTTTTTTCAGACACAACTTTATCAATAGAGTTTTTTACAAATACTGCTTCGATATTTGGACTTAATTCTAAAATAACATCCGTATCACCTAGTTTTTTCACAACTCCAAAAATTCCACCTATTGTTAATACCTTATCGCCTTTTTTTAGATTTTTTATCATTTCTTTTTTATTCTTTTCTTCCTTACGCTGAGGAGATATCACCAAAAACCAAAATATAGCAATAACAGGCACAAAAACTAACAAACTTCGAAAAAAGCTACTACTGCCGTTAAATTCTTGCAATAAAAACACAAAACCTCCTTTACTATACATATGTCACTTTTATCTTATTAATATCGCTGGGATAAACAACTCCAAACAAAAGCTTAAAGTCGTCTTTTTTGGTATAATTAGAATTACTTATTTTATTATACTCTTCAATTAAATAATTAATAAGAGAATCGTCATTTCTATAAAGAGCTTTACTAAAGGCACTTCTATAAAGTCCAAGTTCAAAAAGCTCCTTAACGCTTTTACCTTTGTTTTCTCTTAAAAGCTGCCTATCTACTATTGCTTTTGAACCATCATAACCTATACAAAAAACAAATTCATCCTCACTCAAAATAATTCCTTTGAATAATAAAATATTTCACCGGTAAAAACACAAGTTCACCGGTGAAACCTTAATTTACATCATTCCCATTCCTGGATCCATAGGATAACCACCACCGCCAGAAGCATTTTTATCTTCTTTAATATCAGTGATTGCACATTCTGTTGTTAATAAAAGTCCAGCAATTGAAGCAGCATTTTGAAGCGCACTTCTTGTAACCTTAGCAGGATCAATTATTCCACTCTCAATCATATTTACCCACTTAAAACTGGAAGCATCAAAACCGAGTCCTTTTTTTTCAGTTTTAATTTGATGGATATAAATAGATCCTTCAAAACCAGCATTTGAAATAATCTGTCTCATTGGTTCTTCAAGACTTCTTTTTACAATTTCAAAACCTTGCTTTTCCTCATAACTTAATTTGCTTGTATCTATTGTATCCAAATACATAGCAACTTCAATAAGGGTTGATCCACCACCAGGCACAACACCTTCTTCAACAGCAGCTCGAGTTGCAGAAAGAGCATCTTCAACTCTATGCTTTTTCTCCTTAAGCTCTACTTCAGTAACAGCTCCCACATTAATAACAGCAACTCCACCAACAAGCTTTGCAAGACGCTCTTGAAGCTTTTCTTTATCATATTCAGATGTTGAATCTTCAATTTGTTTTTTAATAAGCTCTGAGCGTTCCTTTATTTGCTCTTTATTACCGGTATTAATAATAGTAGTATTGTCTTTATCAACCTTAATGGTTTTAGCTTGTCCAAGTTGTTCAATCTCAACTGTCTCAAGAGTAAGACCTAGTTCCTCACTAATTAAAACCCCGCCAGTAAGCACTGCAATATCTTCAAGCATGGCCTTTCGTCTATCACCAAAACCAGGAGATTTAATTGCACAAACCTTTAAAGCTCCTCTAACACTATTTAAAACAAGAGCAGCAAGAGCATCCCCTTCAATATCCTCAGCAATAATCAATAAAGGCTTATTTGTCCCTAAAACTTTCTCAAGAACTGGTAAAAGCTCTTTAATAGAACTAATCTTCTTTTCATATATTAATATGAAAGCATCATCAAAACTAACACTCATATTCTCTTTATTGGTGGAAAAATAAGGAGAAAGATATCCTCTGTCAAATTGCATGCCCTCAACATAAGAAATTGTAGTATCAAAAGTTTTTGACTCTTCAACTGTTATAACCCCATCTTTTCCAACTTTATCCATTGCTTCGGCAATTTTTTCGCCTATATAACTGTCATTATTAGCAGAAATTGAAGCTACTTGCGCAATCTCTTCTTTTGTTGTAATTTTCTTTGCAGACTGACGAATTTTCTCAGCAGCCAAATTTACAGCATGATCTATTCCTTTTTTTATTCCAATAGGATTAATTCCTGAAGACACATTCTTAAGGCCTTCTCTTGCAATAGCATAAGCAAGAACAGTGGCAGTTGTTGTTCCATCGCCGGCAACATCATTTGTTTTAATAGCAACTTCCTTTAAAAGCTGCGCTCCCATGTTTTCAAACGAATTTTCAAGCTCAATCTCGCGAGCAACGCTAACCCCATCCTTTGTAACCGTTGGAGAACCGAACTTTTTATCAATAAGAACATTTCTCCCTTTTGGCCCAAGAGTTACTTTTACAGCATTGGATAATTTTTCAACGCCACTAAGTAAGCTTTTTCTAGCATCTTCATTAAAATATATGTCTTTAGCCATAAAAATTTTACCCCTTTTTATACATAAAATAATTTATATTTAACACTATAAGATTAACATAAACTTAATACATTCGCTATAGCGTATTGCTTTCATATATCAAAAAATACAAAATATACGAAACTAACACAAATTTTTATTATATAATGTAAATATTGGCTAATCTTTATATCATAAAGACAAAGAATTTATGTTTAGAAAACTAAAAAAATCAAAAACTTACATTATTATAATTTCAATAACTAAATTTTCAGAAGATAACCTGTTATCAATAATATCAAATATAAAATATTTGATTGAACACAAACGGATAGCTTACAAAATACATTGGACATTTCCAATATACTTTTTTGAAATTTTAAGAGAACATGAAGAATTAAATAAATGGCTATTTGAAAGATTTAAAACCAATAAAGATATATATATGCCTGGAACTTACAGCGGAAGCCCTCATGAATATATGCTACACGATGAAATACATTTAGATTTATATTGGGCATTAAAAAATCCATTCAAAAGTGGATACAAAGACATATTTCAAAATACACCTATTATGCTTTATATATACAACATAGAAAAGTTTAGAAAAAAAGTGACTGAACTTTACAGAAAACTTAATTTCAATTACACAGAGGGAATAAGGCAGAGCAAAAATAAAAAAACTTACTTAATTTTTTATAAAAATAACTGTCAATATTTATATGAAGTCCAAAAAATAGATTCTCCAAAAAGCAACGTAGAAACTCTTATTTATTTTTATGAAATCAAAGAAACTTATGATAATCAAGAATTAAAAAATTTTTTACTTTATTTAAAAGCCTTGGAAAATAACTTACACAGCATCAAGATACAAAATCTAGAAGGATCAAAACTTACTACCGAACTACTAGAAATTCCAAAATTCAACTCCCTTAAAGAGCAGGAGCCAATAATAAATTTTCAAAATAAAAGGCTTAAAGATTATCAAATCAATGAAAAAAGCTTAAGAGAATTTTTAATAAACAAACACCAAGAAGAAATTGTCAAAAATTCAGAATCAATTGCAGCTAAAAACTTGGAATACAATATGGAAGGAAATTTCACACTATCTCACGATCAATACAATATCAAATTCGAAAATGGAAAATTAAATAAAATAAAATTTAAAGACAAAAAAGTAGAATTTCTAAACACATCTAGAACCTATCTCAAAGTTTTGTCGAAAAAAGAATTAATAAGAGAAGCATCTATTGAAAGCTCATTTTCTTTCTCAAATGAAAAAATTTTAGGAATAAAACAATATCTAGCTTTTAACTCTACAAAAAAATCAACAATTGATTTTTTTGTAGATGAGACTATCTCTAGCTTCTTTGTATCCATTAAAATACAATGGCCTTCTAAAATCAATCTAGATAAAAAAACATTAAAAAAATGCAATCCTGATTATCTTCTTGAATATTCAGCCCTTGAAATACCTATTTTTGAAATTGCAAAAGGCACTAATTTAAAAATAACAGCAAAATACAGCGATCTTGATACTTATGAAAAAATAATAATAACTAAAAACAATCCCAAAGGTTACATTAACGGTACAGAATTTTTGATATCTAAAGGAAACGACAAGAACAGTAATTTTTTTATAAGCTTTTTAAATGTTGAAAAACAAATCATACATACAATTAATTATAAAATTGAAAAAATAAATTCTAAAAAATGGTTAATTTTAAACATAGGGGGCTCTTACAACACAGTCAAAATCCAAGACGTAACAAATTACTCTCAAACACTAAATTTAATGATACTGCCATTAAATAATAATTTTGATAACAAAATAAAACTAAATTCAAAAATAAAAAATTTAATTTTTTATACTAATATAAAAAAATATGAAATATAAAAAAATATGAAAATAAATAAATAATAAGTAGTAAAATGTTAATAACTGGGTATAAAATTATCCTAAGAAGAACATAAAAAGTATTTAATCTTTAATTTAAACAAAAAAGGTATAATAATATGAATGATAACATAATAGACGTCCACTCCGCATTGGAAAAAGTTGGCATTACAAATGATCCTGTATTACTGAAAAACTTAACATCAGAATTAGGAATGAAAGCATCTCATTCAAGAAACAGAATAATACTCTACATAGCGTCAAACCCAAAAGAATACTTTACAGCAAAAGACGTTTATAACAAACTTATAAAAGAAATTCCAAGCCTATCAAAGGCAACAGTATATAATACATTAAACATTCTAAAAGAAAGAAACATACTAAAAGACATAAAAACTACTGATCAAAAAGAAACAAAGTTTTATCTAAGCTTAGCTTCCACAATAGCTCACTTTAAATGCAATAAATGCAATCAAGTTCATCCTATCCAACTTGACGACATTAAAGATATTTTGAAAGACAAGCTTGGAGAAAACTGGGAAACAAAATCTATTGAAATAATCTACTCAGGACATTGCAATAATTGTTATAAAAAAGATGCTCATAATAACAACGATGCCCTAGATAGCAAGGGAATTACTGTATGAATATAAAGAATATCATTTTTATAATTATATTCTTATTACTCTTAATACTAGTTAGTCCAAGGATAAAATTTAAAAATGAATTTTCAAAAAAAGCAATTCCCAAAAACATTAAAGAAATTGACAATTACTTATTAAAAGAAGAATTACAATTCAATTTAGAAGGAAATACAAAAAAAGAAGTAATTTGGTATAAAGAGGCACAAAAAACAAAATATTCTGTAGTATACATTCATGGATTTGGAGCATCAAAAAATGAAATTTATCCGGTTCCAAATAATATTGCAAAAGCACTCAATGCAAATCTTTTTTTTACAAGATTAAAAGGACACGGAATTGACAATAAAAATGCATTTCGAGGGATAACTACCCAAGATTGGCTAAGAGACATTGATGAAGCTATTAAAATTGGCAAACTAATAGGTGATAAATTAATATTAATTGGCACCTCTAATGGGGGTGCTGCCTGCATCTGGGCTTTAGCAAACTATCCAGATGAAATAAACTCAGCAGCATTGATTTCTCCTAATGTATTTCCTTACGACAAGAGAACAAATATTGTTTACTATCCCTGGGGACGACAAATTGCATATCTTATAACGGGCGGTTACAATAAATTCGAAACAAAAGAAAATAAAAGAAAAGAGCACATGACTATCAAAAGCTACTCTTCAAAAGTACAACATGTAGACGCAATTATTGCAATGATGGGCCTTGTCAAATTATTAAATTCATATAATTTCAATGAAATCAAAACACCTTTAATAATAACCCACACGCCTAATGATCATACAGTAGACCCAATAAAAATAAACGAATTCATAAAAAATTATGGGGGTGAAAAAAAAGATATTCCCATTATCCTTCTTGAAAATTCATATGCACACGTACCTATTGGAAACCAAAGCTACAAAAGCGCACAAAACACATCATACTTCACGAAGTATGCAGTTGACTTCATAAACAAGACAAATAAGTAATAGCCTCAAGGCTATTTACTTATTAAAAAAATCAATCATTTAGCAATTCTTCTATTTCGTTCTTAAGAACGCTAACACCTGATCCATAAACTACTTGGACCCCATTACCTTTAATAATTATTCCTTTAGAACCCGTTTTTTTTAAAATTTTTTCAGAAACTTTAAGAGCATCTTTTACTGTAATTCTTAGCCTAGTCGCACAACAATCAAGCTCAACAATATTTGAAGCACCTCCAAGTCCAACAATAACCTTAGAAGCATAATTTTCTTCAAATTCACTACTTTTAAAATTTGAAGAATCTCCAGAATTTAAATCTTGTGCTCTACCAGGGGTTTTAAAATCAAACTTATTTATTAAAAATACAAAAGTAAAGTAATAAATAAAAAACCAAACAATACCTATAACTGGCACCAAAATCCAATTAGTTCTTGAATTTCCCTGCAAAATGCCAAAAAGAATAAAATCAATAAACCCTCCAGAAAACGTTTGACCTATTGTAATTTGAAAAATGTGCGCTAGCATGAAAGCAAATCCATCAAATATAGCATGAACAACATAAAGAATGGGAGCTACAAAAAGAAAAGAAAATTCAAGGGGCTCTGTTATGCCTGTTAAAAATGATGTTAAGGCCGAAGATATCAAAAGACCAAAAATTTTTACCCTCTCGTCATGCTTTGCTGTGTAATATAGCGCAAGCGCAGCTCCAGGCAAACCAAACATCATGGTAATAAATCGCCCACTCATAAAACGACTAGTTCCAATAAAAAATTTATCCGTACCTTGAGTAGCAAGTTCTGCAAAAAAAATATTCTGAGTCCCTTCAATCAACTTTCCATCAACAATAACAGATCCCCCAAGGCCTGTTGTCCAAAATGGCAAATAAAATATATGATGAAGACCAAAAGGGCCAAGCATCCTTAAAAAAATTCCATAAATAAGCGTTCCGATATAACCTGTTGAATCTACCAGACCTCCTACCTTATTAATTCCATTTTGTACAAATGGCCAAAAAATAAACATAATTACAGCAAGAAAAATACTAGAAAAAGAAACAATAATCGGCACAAATCTAGATCCCGAAAAAAATCCAAGAACCTTGGGCAAATTTACTTTGTTAAACCTAGAATGAAGATAATAAGTCAGAATACCAACTATAATTCCGCCAAAAACCCCGGTTTCTAAAGTCTTAATTCCAAGAATCAATCCCACAGCACCACTGGAGAAAGACTCTGATTTCCCTGATACATCAATTAAAACCCCAATAGTAGCATTCATCACAAGATAACCAATAAATGCTGCAATTCCAGACGTACCTTTATCAGACTTGGCAAGTCCAACAGCAACCCCAATAGCAAATATTGGAGCTAAATTCGAAAAAATAATAGAACCGGATACACTCATTATCTTGAAAACTGATTGCAAGAAAAAAATATCCAAAAAAGCATACGACTTAACGGTTTCTGGATTAGAAAGAGAGCCACCAATCCCCAAAAGCAACCCCGCTGCTGGTAAAATAGAAATGGGAAGCATTAAAGAACGTCCAAATTTTTGAGCTCGTTCAAAAGCCTTTAACATAATAAAAACCTCCTAAAATAAACAATAAATTAACCTTATAATGTTTAAAATTCTCTTTTAACCCGATTTATTTTCTCTACAAATTTTTTAGTAATCTCAACAGGCCTTGTAATAGCTCCTCCCACAACTATTAAATCAACTCCCATTTCGAAACACTTTTGAGCCTTTAAAGGGGTATCTATTTTTCCTTCCACTATTAAAGTAGCTTTCAAATTAGCATTAATCAAGGTTTTTAAAAAATTAAAATCATTATCTGCAATATCCATACCATTAGTACTTTTTGTATAGCCATACAAAGTTGTTCCAATAAAATCAAATCCCAATTTATCGGCATTAATAGCTTCATCTAAAGAAGAAATATCTGCCATCAAACACTGTTTTGGATATTTCTTTTTAATATTTTCAAAAAAATCATCAAGTAATGCGCCATTAGGTCTATTCCTAAAAGTGGCATCAAGGGCAATTACATCTACTCCTTCATCACAAAGCTCATCGATCTCTTTCATGGTGGGAGTAATAAACACATCACAATTATTATATTTTTTTTTAATAATACCTATTATTGGTAAATCAACTTCCAACTTAATCTGAGCAATATCATTAACTCCGTTGGCTCTTATTCCAACAGCTCCACCTATTTTAGCCGATAAAGCCATCTTAGACATAATAAAACTACTGTGTAAAGGCTCGCTCTCAAGAGCCTGACAAGATACTATTAACCCTCTTTTAATTTTTGCAATAATAATCAAACCTCCTATAAAATTTATTTTTTTAAACAAATACAAAAACTTAAATACAGATTATATTTTTTTTTTAAAAAAAACAATTCTTTTAAAGAAAATTAACATATAACACAAATTAACAACATAAAAACAAAAATAATTTATTATTCAATACACACTAAGCTATAATTTAAGCATGATAAATAAAATAAACTGGTTTCCTGGCCACATGAAAAGAGCCTTAGATCTGATAAAGCATAATTTAAAAAAAACCAATATTGTGCTAGAAATACTTGATGCTAGAGCTCCATTTAGTAGTAAAAATCCATTAACTGAAAAAATTATTAAAAATCAAACCAAAATAATTCTTTTGCACAAATCTGATATTGCTCAAGTAACTGAAATTATAAAATGGAAAATATATTTTGAAAATCTTGGCAATACTGTAATAATAAGCAATATTTACAAAAAAGGAATGCGTAAGCAAATATTAGATAGTATTAAAAAATTGGTCATTGTTAAAAAGATAAAAAATTATAAAGAAAAAATAAAGGTTTTAATTATTGGGGTCCCGAATGTTGGAAAATCTTCAATAATAAATCTATTATCTGGTAAAAAAAGCGCAAAAGTTGCTAACAAACCTGGATATACTAAAAATATACAAATAGTAAAAATAACTGAAGAAATCAATCTTTTTGATATGCCGGGAATTTTATGGCATAACCTAGCAGACCAATCAATTGCAAAAAAACTTGCAATATTGGATATAATCAAAAATGAAATAGTAGACAATATAGATCTTGCATTATATTTACTTGAAATAATGGACCAAAATAATAAAAATATTTTACTAAAAAAATACGAAATATATCATAAAAATTCACTTGATATTCTACAAAATTTTGCAAAAGCAAGAAAATTAATCCATAAAAAAAATGAACTCAACCTTGAGAAAGCATCAAAAATACTAATTAAAGAATTCAGAGAAGGCAAATTTGGGAAAATAATTCTTGACAAGAATTATAATGCCTTTTAAAAAAGGCATTTACATAAACAATAATATTAAGTATAATCTTGATTTGTATTAAATACAGCCATAAGGAGGTTGGAATTAGTTGGATAATTGTATCCTAGAGATTAAAAATTTAAGTCATTATTATGATAACAATGGAAACAAAACTTTAGATAACATAAATTTAAAAATTAAAAAAAATGAGTTTATTACATTATTAGGCCCATCTGGATGTGGAAAAACAACATTAATAAAAATATTGGGTGGTTTTTTAAATCAAAAAAATGGAGAAATTTATTTCTTTTCTAAAGAAATATCTAAAATTAGTCCGAATGAAAGAGAAATTAATACTGTATTTCAAAATTATGCACTTTTCCCACATATGAATGTTTTTGACAATATTTCATTTGGGCTTAGAATGAAAAAAACACCAAAAGATATAATAAAAGAAAAAGTAAAAACATCTCTTTCGTTAATAGGAATGCCAAAATATGCATACAGAAATATTAACGAACTATCGGGGGGACAAAAACAAAGAGTTGCAATAGCAAGAGCAATGGTAATGGAACCTAAGCTTTTATTACTAGATGAACCACTTTCTGCTCTTGATTTAAAGATGCGACAAGAGATGCAAAAAGAATTAAAAAAAATACAGCGCCAACTTGGAATCACATTCATATACGTCACTCATGACCAAGAGGAAGCATTGACAATGAGCGACAGAATTGTTGTAATGAATGAGGGAATAATTCTACAAGTAGGAACACCTGAAGAAATTTACAATGAACCTAAAACAAAATTCGTAGCCGATTTTATTGGAGAAAGTAATATTTTTGATGGAACATACAAAAAAGAGCTGGTTGTAAGTTTGCTCGGCCATGAATTTGAATGCCTTGACAAAGGATTTGAAGCTGAAGAATCAGTTGACCTTGTAATACGCCCAGAAGATATAAAACTACTCCCAAAAGGAAAAGGACATCTAAGCGGAACTATAATATCTGCAATTTTTCAAGGGGTTCATTATGAAATGACTCTAGAAATTCAAAAAACAAATTGGATAGTTCAAAGCACAAGACTTACAAAAGTTGGAGAAGAGGTTGACATATTTTTAGAACCTGATGATATTCATGTTATGCATAAGGAATAATAATTGTGAAAAAATTGATATTAATTATGTACTCTATATTCTTATTAACATTTAGCATACTTCCTTTACTAATAATCATATTGCTGGGATTTTTAAATGAAAAACATGAATTTACAATTCATAATTTTATTAGACTTTTAAACCCAAGTTATCTTAGCATCTTTTCAAGAAGCCTGAAACTAGCAACAATAGCAACAATTTTTTGCATTTTAATAGGCTATCCCGCTGCCTGGCTAATTTCATTATCAAAAAAAAGTGCTCAAAACAAATTAATAATAATGATAATACTTCCCATGTGGATAAATACATTGCTTAGAACTTACGCGTGGATGAGAATACTTGGAAAAAACGGACTTATCAACAACTTATTTGAAAAAATTGGAATTGGAAATTTAGATCTTCTTTACAATGAACAAGCTGTTACAATAGGCATGGTATATAATTTTTTACCTTTCATGATCTTGCCAATATATACAGGATTTTTAAAAATCAAATCAGAATATATTGAAGCAGCACAAGATCTTGGAGCAAGAATATGGCAAACACTAATTTATATAAAAATACCCTTAACACTCTCTTACCTGGCAACAGGAATAATTATGGTATTTATTCCTTCAATCACAGTATTTGTCATTTCAGATTTGCTAGGAGGCTCTAAACAAATTTTGATAGGAAACCTAATAAGCAAACAATTTCTTTTCGTAGAAGACTGGAATACTGGAGCTGCAATTTCATTTATTTTAATGTTAGTAATATTAATTTTTAATTTAATAATAATAAAATTAATGCAAAAAAATAATGGGGAGTAAAGTATGTTTAGGACTTTTAAAAACATTTTCTTATTTCTAATACTCAGCTTTATTTACCTCCCAATAATAATCTTAATAATTTATTCCTTTAACTCTGGTGATAGTGGATTTATATGGCAAGGATTTAGTCTAAAATGGTATAAAGAAATTTTTTCCTCAAGGCAAATCAAATCAGCAATATTTAATACCATTTTAATAGCTACAATCTCATCTTTAACATCTGTTGTTATTGGAATTATTGGTGCTTACGCAATCTACAAATCAGAAAACAAAAAATTAAAAACAATACTATTGTCAGCAAATAAAATAACAATAATTAATCCAGACATCGTAACGGGAATAAGCTTAATGACATTTTATTCCGCAATAAAAATGCAATTGGGATTTTCTACAATGCTAATATCACATATAATTTTTTCAACACCGTACGTAGTAATAATAATTTTGCCCAAATTATATTCTCTTCCCAATAATATTATTGATGCCGCCAAGGATCTTGGAGCCTCAGAAATTCAGATATTCTTCAATATAATTTATCCAGAAATCGTCGGGAATATAGCAACTGGAGCTCTTATTGCCTTTACGTTATCAATAGATGATTTTTTGATATCATTTTTCACTACTGGACAAGGATTTAATAATTTAGCTATTCTAATAAACTCGCTAACAAAAAGGGGCATTAAACCCGTAATAAATGCTATTTCTGCTATATTGTTTTTTGCAATATTAAGCCTTTTGTTTATTATTAATAAATTTATAGGAATTAAAAAATTAACAACAGATGCTGAGCTTTAAAACAAAAAAAGGGGTACTTATGAAAAAAATTTTTATATTAATAACAATCCTTACAACTTTTACTTGCGCTAAAAAAGATATAGTAACCTTAAACGTATTTAATTGGGCAGAATATATTGACGAGAGCTTATTAGATCAATTTGAAAAGGAAAATAATATAAAAATTAATTATGAAATCTTTCATAACAATGAAGAAATGATAGCTAAATTTAACACCACAAAAAACTACTACGATATAATAGTTCCATCAGAATATTTAATCCAAGAATTAATCGATGAAGGCAAAATTGAAAAATTAGATTACTCAAAATTGCCAAACGTAACAAAAAATATTTCTCAAAATCTAACAAACCTAGAACATGATCCTGGCAATCTTTATTCAGTACCAGCTTACTGGGGATTAATGGGAATACTTTACAATAAAACCAAAATAGATTTAAATGACATGCAAGGTTTTGACATACTATTTAATAAAAAATATAAAAAGGAGATTACAATGTTGGATTCTCCTAAAGACAATATTGGAGTCGCTTTAAAAAAGCTTGGATACTCAATAAATGAACATAATATAGACAAAATCAAAGAAGCTGGTGAACTTTTAAAAATCCAAAATCCACTATTAATCGGATATTTCTCAGATGTGCCTGCAAAATCATTAATGCTAAATGAAGAAGCATCTATTCAACTTACATGGAGTGGTGAAGCACAAAGCGCCATGCTAAAAGATAGAAACTTGGATTTTTATGCGCCAGAAAACACCAATCTATGGATAGACGCATTTGTAATTCCTATTGATGCTCCAAATAAAAACTTGGCTTACAAGTTTATAAACTTTCTATACAACAATGAACCATCTTATAAAAATTTCAAAGAAACCAGATATAACTCTCCAAATAAAAATGTAATAAAAAGAATAGAAGAAGAAGCAAAAAACAATCCTGAAATGAAATTGTATTTAGAAGAAAAATTTCTACCAAAAGATTTTTCCAAATTTGAAATCTTTAGAAAAATACCTAAAAAAATAAAAGAGGAAATGCTCAAAATATATTTAAATCTATCTTCTTAAATATTTAAAAACAAAAAAATCTTAAAAGTTTTTAAGATTTTCGGTCAATATTTAAAAGAAATTTAAATACTAATCTTATATCAAGTCCAATTATAGACAAAGCAATCAATAACACTAAAAATCCCTGATAAATTAAAAATGGGAAAATCTCAAAAGGAGAAAGCCTTCCTTTTGTAAAATCTATAAGAGCTATAACATGCATACTATGAGGCAAAATACTTAAAAAAAAGCACGAAGACATACAAAGTAAAGCTGCAATACGCTTTGAACTTAAATTGTTCTCCTTAGTTATTGATCTTACAACAGAACCACTCATTAAAATAGCAAGTCCATTATTTGCAAGAAACACAGTTAAAATGCCAACTAAAAACACAATCACAAATTCTGAAGTCCTCTTAGACTTTGACACTTTTTGCAACTTTAACAGTAACCAATCAAACCCTCCATACTTAATTGCCATATAAGAAATTCCGCCTGTAAAAACAACAAGAATAAACATTTCCCCTAAGCCTAAAAATCCTTCATTGATTTTTTTAGCCAGCAATAAAAAAGTAATATCTGAGTAATAAATCCCAATAATACCAGCAACAACAATACCTAAAAACAAGGCTAAAAATACATTAAAGCCTGAAATTGCAACGGCCATAACAAAAATATATGGAATAATTTTAAAAAAATTTATATCACCAGATTCAATAATAAAACTATTAGCCTTACTATAATAAGGTCCTAAAAATGCAAAAACAATGCTTGCTAAAATTGCTGCTGGGAAAGTATAAAAAGCTCCGTTTTTGAAAACATCAACAATATTAACCTTTTGAGTATGACTTGAAATAATAGGAGTATCTGATATTAAAGACATATTGTCCCCAAATGCACCAGCACTAAGAATGGCACCAGCAACCAATGGAAGAGGAATGTTTACCTTATCTGCAAGTTCTAAAGCAATAGGAGCAACAGCAACAACAGTTCCCATAAAACTTCCAGTAGAAAAAGACAAAAAAAGAGTAATTAAAAAAATGCCACATACTAGCAAATTCAATGGAACATATTTAAGACCAATATTCACTACAGCATCAACGCTTCCTATTTCTTTGCAAACAGCGGAAAAAGCACCAGACAACATAAATATTAAAGATATAAAAATAACATCTTGTTGGGCGCAACCTTCAATAAATTTATTCATTTTTGCTAAAAAAGATCCTCTAAAAACAATAAATGTCAAAACAATAGCAACAAACATAGCAAATACGGGAGGCATTTGATAAAATGCCCTTTCTACACCATTAAAATAAAGAACAAGTCCAGTACCAATATAAATCCCTATAAAAAGAAAAAAGGGCGCAAGTCCCCAAAAATTTGGAACTATATTAGTTTCTCTTTCCAATTTCAAACCTCCTAAATCTATAATACAATTAAAAACAATTGATTCTAAATAAAATTAATAAAAATTGAACAATGCATATCTTAAAATTTTCAAAATTTTTATTTTTTTAAAAAATATAAAAAAAGCTTTTTGATATCAATTCCTAAAATAGATAAAATAACAAAAAACAATAAAAATCCAAAATAAACTAAAAATGGCAAAACACTAATAGGCGACACAAGTCCATTTGAAAAGCCTACTAAAATAATCATTTGAGCACCATAAGGAATAATACCTTGAAAAATACAGGAGAACATATCTAAAATAGAAGCACTTCTTTGAAAACTGATGTTATTTTCAAAAGCTATTTTTTTTGCTACTTTGCCGCAAATAAGTATGGCAATCGTGTTATTAGCAAGAAAAACATCGACTATTGAAACGAAAGTCCCAATAGAAAATTCAGCTGAAATTTTTCCTTTAATCAAAGATTTCAATTTAACAAGTAACCATTTAAAGCCTCCATTATGAATCACCGTGAAAGAAACTCCCCCTGTTAAAATTGAGAGAAAAATTAAATCTGCCATATTTAAAAATCCTTTATTAATATTTTTCATTACATCTAGAAAGTATAAATTACCATACAAAACACTAATAAGACATATAGAAAAAATACCCCAAAAAAGGACTAAAAAAACATTCATTCCGGCCAAAGAAAAAAAGATAATTATTAAATAAGGCACGGTTTTCACCAAATCTATTGAACTTTCATGTAAAAAGTTTGTAGTATTAAGCAAATTTCCAGAAAGAAAGAAAAAAGAAAAAAAAGTCAGTATAGCAGATGGAAAAGCATAAAAACTGCTACTAATAAAAACATCTAAGATACTACTACCTTGAGTTCGACTAGAAACAATGGTTGTATCTGATATTAAAGAAAGATTATCTCCAAACATAGCTCCACACATTACAGATGCTGCTATTAAATTAGGATTAATATTGCTTTTAACAGCAATATTAAAAGCAATAGGAGCAATTGCAACAATAGACCCAACAGAAGTTCCTGCAGAAAAAGAGAGAAAGCAAGTTATAAAAAATATACCAGAAACAATCCAATTGGGATTAATATATTTAATCCCCAAATTTGCTACAGTTTCAACACAACCCATTTCTCTGCAAAGAGAAGAGAAAGCTCCTGAAAGCATAAAAATAAGACACATTAGTATAATGTCGTACTGAGCGGCCCCTTTAATAAATATATGAATTTTGTCGGAAAATTTTCCTTTAAATATTAAAAAACAAACAATAGAAGCAAAAAACATTGCAACGCTGGCCGGCAATTGATAAAAGGCCATTTCTACGCCAAGAACTCCTAAATAAATTCCAGTACCTAAATAAATAACAATAAAGACAAAAAAAGGAACAAGCCCAAAAAAATTTGGTTGAACTCTTACTTCAGTATTTTCCATATACATCCTTTAAATATAAGCACCTATTATTAAAAAAGATAACTATACTTTTTAATAATAACTCAAATTATTAATCGCTACATAAATTTACAATAGGCTCAAGAGTCAAAATCCCCAATTTTCTTGAAATATTAAAAAAGAAAAATAAAATTTATCAAAAATTTTACTACTAAGTTGCAAGAAATAAAAACCTGATGGTATTAAATTGCAATAAAGTAAGTGTTAAAAATAAATAGGAATAAATTATAAAAAAATTTTTATCTCATTTGTCTTTTTAAAAAACTGGAAAATCAAATTTTTCGCCAAAAATGATCTTTTTCTAAAATAGAATCGATCTCTTTTGGGCCCTCAGACCCATAAAAATAATTACAAATTTCAATATCTGCCCATTTATTTGCAACATCTGAAACAAATTCCCAAGAACTTTCAATCTCATCACTTGTAGCATATAAAGTGCCATCCCCTAAAAAAGCGTCTAACAACAAACGCTCATAAGCCTCATCAAACAATCTTTTAAATGTACCGTGATATGAAAATTCCATATTAGCAGTCTGGATTTCATAATTATATCCGGGTTTCTTGGTATTGAATTTAATTTCAATTCCATCTCTTGGCTGAATCCTAAATATTAAAGCATTGGAAAAATCAACAGAGCTATTGTCAAAAAGAGTAAAGCTTGGTTTTTTAAATTGAATGTATATTTCTGAAAATTTCCTAGCAAGACCTTTGCCAGTTCTCAGATAAAAAGGAACACCGGACCAACGCCAATTATTAATAAACACCTTCATAGCTAAATAAGTCTCGGTATTTGAATTTCCCAATGATTCTGCTTCATCTTTATAGCCTTTTTTAAAAACTCCTTGAACTTGTGAACCTACGTATTGTCCCTTAACAATACAATTTTTAATATCCTCTTTGCTAATTTTTCTCAAACTTTTTATAACTTTAACCTTCTCATCATGAATAAACTCAGAATCAAATTTAATAGGAGATTCCATTGCAACAAGACTTAACAATTGTAAAATATGATTTTGAACCATATCCTTCAAAGCTCCGACAGAATCGTAATACTCCGCTCTTCCGTCAAGCCCCAATTCTTCAGCCACCGTAATCTGAACAAAATCTACATAACGATTATTCCAAATATTTTCAAAAATAGAATTACCAAATCTAAATGTAAAAATATTTTGAACTGTCTCTTTACCCAAATAGTGATCTATTCTATAAATTTGATCTTCTCTAAAAGCAGAATAAAGCAAACAATTTAATTTTTTTGCCGTTTCAAGGCTAGAACCAAAAGGCTTCTCAAGAACTATTTTTGACAAAGTCAATCTTTCGCTTAAAAAATACTTTTTTAAATGATTAATTATTGATCCATAAAATATAGGAGACGTTGAAAGGTAATATATTGTTTCTCGGCTTTTATCTAAAAATTTAAATAATTTTAGATAAGGCTCCTTTTCATTAAAATCACCAAATACATAAATAAAAAAATTTAAAAAAATTTCGATCAAAGAATCAGTCTCTTCCTGCCATAAAGAATCTTTAATATACAATCTAAATTCTTTATCTGTAAAAATTTTACGAGAAAAGCCAATAACTCTAAAATTGCTAATACATTTATTTTTAAATAAATTAAAAAGCGAAGGAATAAGTTTTTTTCTAGACAAATTCCCAGTAACCCCAAAAATTACAATATCAAAATTAGAAACACTTTTTTCTTTCATAGAATTTAGTCCAATCTGGCCAATTTATTATATATTACAAAATATATATATTCATGAATATTAACAAATAAAAATTAGGCTAAAATTAAATATTATTTTTTTATAAACAAAACTAGTATATAATAAGGAGAATGAAAAATCTATCACTATTCACAGATTTTTATGAAATTTCAATGATGAATGCTTATTTTACAAAAGGTATTAATCCTAAAGCAAAGTTTGAAGTATTTTTTAGAAAAACACCGTTTAAAAATGGATATATTGTTTTAGCCGGAATGCATACATTAATTAATGAATTAAAAAATATTCATTTCAATAAAAATGAACTTAAATATTTAAAAAGCTTGAATATATTGGATGAACAATTTTTAAACTTTCTCAAAGAATTCAAACTAAACATAAAAATAAGCGCAATAGAAGAAGGTCGTCTAGTTTTTCCCTACACACCAGTAGCTGTGATTGAAGGACATCTAATAGAATTACTATTAATAGAAGGGCTGGTTTTAAATATATTAAACTTTGAGAGTTTAATAGCAACAAAAACCGCAAGGATAAAAGAATCTGGTGCAAAAATTTTAGCAGAACTTGGACTAAGAAGAGCGCAAGGAATAAATGGAGCACTCTCTGCCAGCAAAGCTGCCTACATAGGAGGAGCAGACTTTACAAGCAATATGCTTGCTGGATATAAATACAACATACCAGTCACAGGAACAATGGCTCATAGCTGGGTAATGAGTTTTGAAAATGAAGAACAAGCATTCAGAGAATATGCCAAAACATACCCAAGCAAAGTAAGTTTACTAATTGACACTTATGACACACTTAAAAGTGGATTAAAAAATGCCATTAAAATATTTAAGGAACTAAAACGAGACGAAAAAAATAATTTTTCAATACGAATTGACAGTGGGGATCTTGAATATCTAAGCAAAGCAGCAAGAAAAGAATTAAACCAAAATGGATTAAATCACGTAAAAATTATTGCGTCTAATGAGCTTGACGAAAATATTATTATGTACTTAAATTCAATAAATGCTCCAATTGATATTTGGGGTGTTGGAACAAATTTAGTTACAGCAAAAGGAGATCCAAACCTTTCAGGAGTATATAAAATGATCTCTATAGAAAAAAATGGAAAATTTATGCCAAAAATAAAAATATCAAATAACACAGAAAAATCAACATTACCCGCCCAAAAAGAAGTTGCAAGAATCTATTTAAATGGCCAAATGATCTTTGATTTTATATTTTTAAAAGAAGAAAAAGATCAAATCAAAGATCATCTAGATTCAAGAAAGGAACTTGCCATTTTTCATCCAATACAAGACAACGTTTTCAAAATCATCAAACAATATGATAATTTTGAATTTTTGATTCACACTGTCTTAGAAAATGGAAAACTTAGCAAAGGCTATGAATCTAGTTTAAGCAATATTAGAAATAAAGCAAAACTTGACTTAAGCAAGCTTGAACATACTTACAGAAGAATAATTAATCCCCACATATACAAAGTGAGTATCAGTAAAAACTTAAGAAAGTTGAAAAACAAGCTCATAGAAGATAATAAAAGCAATTAATATCTGTGAATATATATAAAACTAACAAAGTAAATAAAATTTATAATAAAATTAAAGAATTAACTCAAAACGACAGTATCTTTAAAAAAGAAACACTCATCATAGTAAAAAACGATCTTTTAAAAGAAGAAATTAAAAAAACTATGGCAAAACTTAATGGGATTTCTTATAATCTAAATATTAAAAAGAATGCTGTAAAAAGCATATATGAAATTTCTTTAAAAAATCCCAATATAAAAAAATACATAGAAAAAAACACTTTTTCATTTTACTTGGAAACAGAAAAATTCATTTTATATCACATATTGAAAACTGAAAAACTAAAATACATAAAAGATTTCAAATCAACAAGAAATAGATACTTTTTTGCATCAAAAATAATAGATTTATTCCACCATTATTACTCAAAATTTTCAAAATTAATTGAAACCTGGGAAAACAATGGATTTTTATTCCAAGAAGAAAATTTAAAACCCTACGAAAACATGCAAAAAGAATTATTTCAAAAGCTATTTGAAAAGCAAAAAAATATTTTAAACTTAAACAAAAAAATAATTCTAGAAAAGCCAACAAAAAATATAGAAATTGAAATTAAAAAAATAATATTTATTGGCAATAATAGAGAAATTGAAAAAAAAATTCTTAACTCTTTAGAAAAAATTTTTGATTTTGAAGTGCATGTATTAATCTTTGAAGATTTGCTCAACTATAAATCTACTCTTGTTGAGGAATTATTATTAACAAAAGAAAAAATCAACCCAATAGAATATCGGGCTTTAGAAAAAGTAGATATTGAATTATTTAAAAGTAAAAATTTCTTAACAAGCATTAAAAATAACATTATAGCAAGAACTCCGCTTTCAAAATTAGACGATAGCTTCAAAATAATAGAAGCTAAGAATCAAAAACGTGAAGTAGAAATTTTAGCAAACCAAATAGTACACTCAATACAAAAAAATAACCTAAAATTAAGCGAAATAGCAATAACTTGTTTACAAGAAAAATTTAATGAATATTTACCACATATAGAAGAGTGCCTAAATAAATATGAAATCGAATATAGTGTCCTATGTCATAACAATTTATCAAAAGGAGAAAGTATAATAGCCTTAAAAAGGCTAATGGATCTTTTTATATCAAAAAACGAAACAATTAGTAATTTCAGCAGAAAAGAAGTATTTAATCTGCTAAGTAATAACAAAGTAATGAAAAAATTTAATATATCAGCATCTGAATTAAACTATTTAATAGAATTTAGCGATGCAATGAACATTAGTTTTGGAGCAAACAACATTCACAAAGAAAATTTAAAGTATGATAAAAACTTTTTAAACTCATGGGAAGACGGATTTAATCGATTTTTAATGTCTGAAATATTTGACGAAAAATACGAAGAGGAATTTCAAAAAGAAACCGTAAGATTTCAAGATCAAGAATCAATAATAAAACTTATAACAATAGTAAAAAGTTTGTACGAAGATATAAACTATTTTAAAAATAAAACATATAAAGTATATGAATGGGCAAAAATAATAGATATTTTTATTCAAAAATATATTGATCTTGAAGAATTTAATACAACTGATGAATATTTACAAAATAAAATAAAATCTTTTAAAAATTTTCCCAAAGATTTTAATGACAATCTTTGCAAAAACTATTTAAAAGAAATTAATGAAATAAAAATTGAATTTTATCTTTTTAAGATTATGCTTGAAGAAAGTCTTGAAAAAGAAAAATACGGAGTAATGTATAAAAAAAATGGAATATTGATTGCCAATTACAAAGAAATTGAATATCTTCAAAAAAAAGAAATTCATTTTTTGGGATTTCAAAAATTCAACTCTAAAATAGATTATGATAATATGAATTTATTAAATGAGTACTATGAATATGAGAACACCGAAAAAGAAGCAATCACAGCGCTTTTTAATTTAATTTTTGCAACATCGGAAAAATTTTACATTTACTACTCATTTCAAGATAATCTAAACCCAGAAATCAATATGTCAAAAACAATAAGCAAAATACTTGATCACATACAAAAGTATGAAAAAAATTTTCAAATAGAAAAACATCCAAATGAAAACCATGACTTAGCATATTTTAAAGATGCAAAAGAGAATTATTTAATAAACTATGATTTAGAAGCCTTTAATATAGCCAAAATAATACAAAATTCTCAACCAATTAAGTTTAAACAAAATAAAATTCAACTAAAAAGCCCAATTAAGCTAAATTTATACGAATTGAAAAACGCACTTTCTAATCCCTACAAACATTTTTATGAAAAAACTTTAAACGTTAAAATACAAGACATAAGATTAGAAAATGAAATCAAAGAAAAACAAGAAGAACAAATTTTCAACACTATTGAGATTATTTACAAACTTATAAAAAATTCAATACCGCTGCATGAATACATAATGGGGAAAAAAGATGATGCAAATAAAGCAATAGAAATTATTAAAAACCACATTAAATATGAAATACAACAAGGAAATATTCCTTTCAACATAAATCAAAAAACGACTGTGGATGATGTCTTTAAAAAAATAAATAAATTAAAATTCAATGCTACTGAAAACTTAAAAAAGCTTTCAGTAATGACAGAAACCAACATTAAATTTTGTCAAAAAATAAAACTAAATTTCCAAAAAAAAAATATAGAATTTGAATTAAAAAAAGATATTGAGAACGTATACAAAATCGAAAACGATTATTTTTATTTAAATTTTGTAAAAAAAGACTATTGCAGCATCCCGGATAAAATAAAAGATGAAATAGATTTATATATAACAGGACTGCTAGTAAAAAAAGAAATACAAAATTTCAATTCATTAACAGAAGTAAAAATTGATCTTGAAAGCTTATCCTCAAAAACAACTATTTCATATCACCACAAAGAAATAATAATTGATGACATTGAAAATATGCTTATGCAATTTGCATACATATCAAGCTATCCAACTCCAATTTACCAAAGCTTGATAATTAAAGCTTTAACAAAAACAAATCAAAATAATTTTTCAAATTGTTTTAAGAATTTCATAAAAATGGAAATAGAAAACCCCTCTAAAGCTTATTTCACAAGCAAAGCACATGAGAGATTCTTAAAAATTAGCGAAATAACGCTTTGTGATTACTATAATAGATTTAAAGATACCCATGATTTCAAGCTAGACGAAAATTTACTAATATTAATAGAAAAATTTTATATTAAATTTGTAAGGACAAAAAATTAACATTCATGGATAAAATCCTAGAAAAAATTCAAAATAACGCAACAATATTAATAGAAGCATCGGCGGGTACTGGAAAAACTCACATACTTGAAAATGTGGTTATAAATTTAATGAAAACCAAACTATACTCCATAAATGAAATCTTGGTATTAACTTTTACAAACAAAGCCACAGAAGAAATGCACACAAGAATACTAAAAGCAATAGAAAATGCTTATTTTAACTCAAAAAAAAATGAAATTTTTAAAGAAACATATGAGCAATCAAAAAAACTCTTTATATCAACAATCAATAAATTCGCATTACATGCTTTAAATAATTTTCAAATTGAAACAGAAAATTATTCCAAATACAAACCTAAAGAAAAATTTTCAAAAGAAATAGAAGAAATAGTTTATGACTTTCTAAGAAAATCAGATAGCTTAATTCAAGATCTTGATATTAAAGACTATGAACTTAAGGTATTTAAATCTGATGCTAAAAAAACAGAAGAGATTGTTTTAAAAATAAAAAAAGCTTACGAGAGAGATGCAACTCAAGAACTTGGAGATTGGCTTAAAATTCAAACACCATTTGAAAAAATTCTTCTTAAAAAAGAAGAATTGATCAAAGATTACAACAAAATAATAGAAGACTTGGATAAAATGACAACAGATGAAATATTAAGTTTTTATAATAAACATATTCAAACTGGTAAACTTGAAATACAATTCTCTAAAGAAAGCAACATATTCAAAATAGCAGAAACATTATTAAAAAATAAATTTTTTTCAACTCTAATAGAAAAAGAAATTAAAAAAAATGCTAAATTATTACCTAAAGAACTTAATATTAAAAATGATTTAATCAATTTAGGAATTAATATTAAACATGAAAAATATAAATCAGAAGACAATAGAAATAAAAATAGAAATAATTTAAAGCAATATGTTCTTTTAAAAGTTGAATACAAAATACTAAAGTACATAGAAAAAGAACTAGAGAAAATTATTAAATCAACAAACACAATAGATCAAAATTACATAATTTCAAATTTAAAAAATTACTTAAAAACAGAAGACAAAAAACTTTTAAATGCAATCAAAAATCGATACAAAATCATTTTAATTGATGAGGCACAAGATTTAAGCTTAACACAAATCGAAATATTTAAAATATTAAAAACAGCAGGAATAAAATTGATATTCATAGCTGATCCTAAACAGATAATATATTCCTTTAGAAAAGCAGACATTGCATTTTATAACAAAAAAATAAAAAATAAAATTAACACAGATGCTAGAATTGTCCTAGAAACAAATCACAGATCAAGTAAAAAACTCATCGAGCCTTTAAATAGAATTTTTAATAATATATACAATAACGCAATAGCCGATGAAATTGAAAAAATTGAATTTACCAATTCACTTTCAAATCAAAAAAATGACAATAATAGCATTTTCATTAACGGACAAGAAATAGAAGGGGTAAATATAATAACCGCAAATGCCGAAAACAAAGAAGATATTTACCAAAAAACAGCATTAACAATAAAATATTTACTTGCATATGGAACAATTGCTGAGAACAATAAAATTAGAAATATTAAAATGCAAGACATTAAAGTACTTTGTAGAGGAAAAAATGAAATCAATTTAATAGATAAAGCATTAAAAAAAGAGAAAATCCAAACAAACAAAGCTCAAGAAAAATTTTTAAAAACCAAAGAATTTAACGAAATTTTCTATATTCTTAAGTGCCTAGACCGAAAACAAAGTTTTAAAACCTTAAATTATATTCTAAACAGTAAAATGTTAAATGTGCCATGGAATTTACAAAGAATTTTAATAACAGAAGACAAAATTCACCTTATAGAAGAATTTATTGAAAATATAATAGTTTTGCTTGAAAAAAATGAAATAACATTAATAAATGCAATCAACAAAATCGCATTCGAAAAAAACTTGTGGATCAAAATTGCAAATAAAACCGAAGATCAAAAAATTATTGAATGGGCAAAAAATAAAATAAATTACAAAGGTCTTCTTATTGCAGAAGGTAAGCTTGAAAATTTAAGAATCTATGAAACAGCACTTGAGACCATCTCTAAAATATACCATAAAGAACAAAACATACAATCTTTAATCTCTACTTTAGAAAATCTAATAATAAACGAAGAGCCCGAAAACATCGAAGAAAGAACCAATAATATAAATAATGATAATGAATCTATAGAGTTAATGACAATACACAAATCAAAAGGACTTAGCATGAACATCGTATTCTTAATAAATACAACTCCAATAGGAAATAGCAATGTTTTTTCAAAAAAAAATCATTTTTACAAATTTTATCAAGACGGAAAGATTGGATATGACTTTTTTAAATTAGAAGAAAACAAAAAATATGCAAGACTAAAAATACTAAGCGAAGAAAAAAATATATTTTATGTGGGAGCAACAAGAGCTAAATTTGCTCTATTTATTACAAAAATAAATAGCATAACTAGCAAATTATTAGAAATGGCAAAAGTTTTTACTATTGACAATATCAAACAAGATTTTAACATATATGAATTTATTAGCCAAAAGAAATTTAATAAAGAAAAGAACAATACAAATCTGAATACAAAATTAATCCCACCAAAACCAATAATTAAAAACATGTTTAAAAAAGAATATACATCTAGTTTTTCAAGTTTAACAGCACAAGCTAATCATATAGCATTTTATGAAAATTATGATTTTAAAAATATCAACTACGAAAAAGAAGCAGATCTTGATTACGACCCTACATTAGAAGATAGTTTACCTAAAGGAAAAGATATCGGAAACATTTTGCATGCTGCAATGGAGGAAATAATCTTTAGTACGGCAAAAGATACATTTGATAATTTTAAAAAAAATAACATTGAAATCATTGAAAAACAAATACAAAAAATCAACTCAAATCTCAATACAATAGAAATACAAAATTCATTAACTAAAATGATTTATAATATATTAACTTATAACATAAAAGCAATTAATATTCGTTTATGTGATATTGAAGAATTACAAAAAGAAATGGAATTTTTAATCAAAATAAATCCTAAATTTCAAAAACAAAAACATCTTTTTGACAATCATTTTGAAAACCTTCACATAAAACTAAATGACGGATACTTAAAAGGAATAGTAGATCTCATATTTAAAGCTAATAATAAAATATATATCCTGGATTACAAAACAAACTATCTTGGAAAAGATAAAGAGGACTACAGTATAACAAATTTAGAAAATATAGTAAAAAAAGAATATTATGATTTGCAATATAAAATATATGCACTTGGAATAAAAAATATATTATTTAAAAACAAAAAAGAATATAATCAAAAATTTGGTGGAATAATATATCTTTTTACAAGAGCATTCAAAGACAACATTGAATGCTTGCAATCAAAATTTGAAAATGGCATTTATTTTAATATTCCAAAATTTAATGACGTGGATTTAGATGAAATCATCTTAGAATTAAGTATCAAAAGGCACCTATGAGAGATTTTTTAGTATTAAGAGAATTTCTAAAAGATAAAAACAAAAAATTCTTAACTCCCGAGCTTAAACTTTATGAAATAATTGAACTTTTAAATATCAATAAAAAAAATTGCTATAAAGCACAAACACTTGCAAAACCCACAAACAATGAAAACATTGTAATATTTTTAATATTCTTATTTAATTACTTTGACAAAGGCCACTTAAGAGCTGATATAAATCTATTAGCAAAAGATATTCAAAATACAATAACATTCACAAAAGACAACCTAGAAAAAAGCAATAAAGGTTATAATAAATTAATAAAAATGCTAAAAGGGTTAGAAACATTTGGAGATCTAAAAACTATTGAAAATATAATTTCACTTTTAAAGAAAAGCAACATATTAATGGAATTTAACAAGCTTAAGATTACAACTCCCCTAATTCTGGAAAACAATATCTACATTTATACTCAAAAAAACTATAGAGAAGAAGAAGAGTTAATAAAACAAATTATAAAAAGATTAGAAAACTATAAAAGTGAATTAAATGATAACGAAATACAAAATATAATATCAAATTTTAACACCAATAATTTAAATAAAGAGCAAATTACATCAGTTAAAAAGGCATTAAAAAGCAACTTCTTTCTATTAAGCGGGGGCCCTGGAACAGGCAAAACTACAACTATTAACTATATCTTAAAAGCAATTAATAAAACATTAAACAATAATAAAAAAAGATTAGTAGCAATTACAGCGCCTACAGGAAAAGCTAGCTTAAGGCTACAAACAAGTATCGACTATTCATTCAAAAATTTAGAAATAGAATGCAATACAATCCAAAAATTATTGGGAATCAAATTTATAAACAAAAAAAATTTATATGATGAAGAAAATCAACTAAATTTTGACATAATAATAATTGACGAAGCTTCAATGGTAGATGCATATACTTTTTTAAAGTTATTAAAAGCAACGCCAATAACTACTAAATTAATAATGGTGGGAGATAAAAATCAACTTCCATCGATAAATGAAGGAAATGTATATTCAAGTCTTCTAGGAATAAAAAAAATAAATAACGATAATGTAGAAAATCTTAAAGAAAATTTCAGAAGCAATAAAGAAATACACTTGCTCTCAAAAGCCATATACAAAGAAGATGAAACCTTAATTTGCAAATATATTAATAACAATAAAAATATTCAATTAAAAGAAATAGAAAAAATAAACTTGAAAAAAGATCTAATAGAATATACAAACAATTTATATAGAAAAATATCAACTTTTAATCTTAAATTACTAAAAGAATCAAAAATCGAAACAATACTTGAAACTTTACTTGAAAATATAATTTTAAGTTCAAAAAATTTTGGAAAATTTGGAACTAAAACACTAAATGAAATAATAAAAACTTATCTAAAAAAAACCTATGGAAACTTTATTGGTCAAATAATAATGATAACTAAAACTGACTATAAAAATAAATTATTCAATGGAGAACGGGGCATCATTTTTAATGAAAATTCTAAATTTTATGTTTTATTCCAAAGAAAAAATGAAAAATATAAAAAAATAAATTTAGATTTACTAACAAATTATGAATTCAGTTTCGCCACAACAATACACAAAAGCCAAGGATCTGAATACAAACATATAAAAGTAATATTAGAAAATAACCCTTTTTTGACAAAAGAGCTTATGTATACTGCAATAACAAGAGCTAAAGATAGCTTAGAAATAATTTCTAATAAAGAGACTATTCTTAAGCTAAGTAAAAAATCTAGCAAAAGAGATTCAAAAATACTAGAACACTTAAATTCATTAAAAGAAATTGACAAATAAATTAAAAACTACTATAATTCTTAAAAAGAATGACCTTGGGGGCGTAGTTCAGATGGTTAGAACGCCTGCCTGTCACGCAGGAGGTCGCGGGTTCGAGACCCGTCGCTCCCGTTGACAACTTTTATTAGTCAACAATTTTCATTAGAGGATCTATTGCCACTCTATCAGGTTTTGAATAATAAAAATTACAATTATTTAATTTAAAAAGCTGTAATTTAAATAATTCAAAAAAATAAACCTAAAAGGAGAAGGTACAATGAATCTAAAAAAATGCTTATTTTTCACTACTTTGCTATTGATTTCAACATCTGTTTTCGCACAAGTCAACACAATAACAAAAGAAAATATGCTTTCAAATGAAAACTTAAGCCAATTTGGAGTAGAAGAAATCTGTCCAATATGTGGATATGTTAACTGTGTTTGCGATGAAAAAACTACAGAAATAGCTGCAAAAATCACTCAATCAAATACAACAGAATCGTTTATAAGCAACATAACTACAATTGCATTGTTAGCGATTGCAGGATTAGCCCTAGCAACACATAAATTATATAAATCAAAATTAAAAATTTAAGCAACCTAAATACTGTAGCTTTAAAAAGCTACAGTAAAGTTACAAAGTCAAATCTTCAACTCTATTTGATCAAGAAGTACAAATTTCCTCGACTCTAATCTCACAAAGCATCTTTTCAACATCTTGAAATTCACAAAGATTGCCTTTTAATGCCGTAGCTGTACCGGCTGCAACGCCAAATTTGAATGAATCTTCTAAAGTATTCCCATTATCAAAAGCATACACAAATCCTGCAATTACAGAGTCCCCTGCCCCAATAGTACTAACAGAGTTAATCTTTGGAACAAAGGCCCTAAAAGCAACATTTTTACTACCAATAAAAATAGCTCCGTCACTTCCCATGGAAATTATAATATTTTGAACTCCATTTTCTACAAGATTTTTCCCAATTTTAATCAATTCTTTTGTAGAATTAAATTTAGCATTAAAAAGATCCTCAAGTTCATAAATATTAGGCTTTATTAAAAAAGGATTTAATCTAAGAATTTTTTTTAAAGGTTTGCCACTAGTATCAATGACAAGCTTAACATCATTAGAAATGCTATTAGATATTTCATTGTATGCATTATCGCCAATAGATGCAGGAACGCTTCCCGACATCACCAATATACTATTATTTGTCAAACTTTTAATCTTATCTTTTAAAAGTTCAAATTCATCCTCAGAAATATCTGGAGAATTGGCATTAATTTCTGTTTCTCTTCCATTTGCTATCATTTTAATATTTAATCTTGTATCATATTTTATTTTAATAAAATCGTTTTTTATACCCTTAGAATCAAGAGAGAATCTTATATAATCACCTGTAAAACCTCCTAAAAATCCAAGGGCCATACTGGGCTTTCCCAAATTTTTAAGAACAGTGCTTACATTTATTCCTTTACCACCAGCAAAGAAATTGTTATTCAAAGCATAATTAAGACTTTCTTCCTGAAATTCTTTTAAAACTATTTTATAATCCACAGAAGGATTAAGCGTTAGAGTACATATCAAAATAATCTCCTTTAATTGATAAAATCAATTAAATAAATGTAAAATTTAATATATATATATATACTATATAATATATAAAGGTGATTATTATGCAAAACTTATTTTCAAAAAACTTGATTGTTTTAAATTACAATGCAATTAGCAAAGAAGATGTAATTAGAAAAATGGCTAATATGCTCAATGAAAATGGATACTTAAATGATATGGAAACATTCATAAAAGAAATTAAAAAAAGAGAAGAAATTAACGGAACAGGCATTGAAGAGCATATAGCCATGCCACATGCAAAAGGCAATTTCATTAAAAAACATGGAATTGCTATTTTAAGAGTTAATAGTGATGGATTTGACTTTAATTCTTCTGATCAAAAACTTTCAAAACTGTTTTTCATGATGGCTCTACCCGAAGAAACTCCTAGCAATGCACACATAAAAGCTATATCATATCTAAGCAATACTTTTAGCAACAACTTATTAAGACATGAACTTATGAGTACAAATAATACAGATAGATTTTTAGAAATACTTATGAGTAATGACAATGTAAAAGAATCTAATAATTTAAATACAAAAAAAGATTTCATTCTTGCCGTAACAGCATGTCCTGTGGGAATAGCTCATACTTATATGGCAGCAGAAAGCCTAAAAAAAGCAGCATTAGAATTAAACATAAATATAAAAGTAGAAACAAATGGATCTAGTGGAACTGAAAACCCAATAACGGAAGAAGAAATAAAAAATGCGAAAGGAATCATTATTGCATCTGGCAAGACTATCAACAAGGAAAGATTTAGCGGAAAACCTTTAATCGAAGTGGGTGTAAAAGACGGCATACACAAAGCAAAAGAGCTTATTCAAACAATTCTTAAAAACGAAGCACAAATTTACAATAAAAGCAACACAAACACAATCACCGAAAAATACAAACACAACCAAAAAATAGGAATTTATAAACACCTAATGAATGGAGTATCATTTATGCTTCCATTTGTAGTATCAGGAGGAATAATAATAGCAATATCATTTATGTTTGGAATCAAAGCATTTGATATAAACGACCCAAGCTACAACAAAATAGCAGATATTCTGATGCAAATCGGAGGTGGAAGCGCATTTGCTTTAATGATTCCAATACTTGCTGGCTATATTTCATTTAGCATAGCAGAAAGACCGGGACTTGCACCTGGAATGATTACAGGATTAATGATGAGCAATGGAAATGCGGGATTTCTGGGAGGTATCTTAGCTGGATTTATTTCAGGATACGTTACACTAATTGTAAAAAAAATATCTGACAAAATCATTCCTAGCAATCTAAGAGGAATAAATCCAGTACTAACTTATCCTTTTTTATCAGTTATAATTTCAGGAATTTTAACATATATAATGCTTAGCCCAATATCATTCATTAATGAATCAATAACAGGCATACTAAATCAACTTAGCGGAACTAATATGGCAATACTTGGTGCTTTGCTTGGAGGAATGATGGCAATAGATATGGGAGGACCTGTAAACAAAGCTGCATATGCATTTGGAATTGCAATGATAACTGCAAAAAATTATATTCCCCATGCAAGCATAATGGCGGGAGGAATGGTACCTCCTATAGGAATTGCCCTTGCTACAAGTTTATTTAAAAACAGGTTTTCAAAAGAAGAAAGAGAATCCGGAAAAGTTTGTTATTTTCTAGGAGCATGCTTTATTACAGAAGGGGTAATCCCATTCGCAGCGTCAGATCCTTTAAGAGTAATACCTGCATGCATACTAGGCTCATCTGTAGGAGGATTTATTTCTGCACTTTTCAAAGTAGAAGTTATAGCACCGCACGGCGGAATATTTATTCTGCCAATAGTAGCAAACCCATTAATATGGATAATATCTATTTTAACAGGATCAATTATAACAGCTGTTTTAATAGGAATTTTAAAAAAAGAATATAAATGATTAAGTTTAATTCTTGAATTTTTATCAATAAACTAATCTAAGCTTTATTGGCGTTTCAAGACTCAATCCTTTAACCATGTCAATCTCAAACCTTAGTGTATTTGAGTTAATCTGCTTGAATCCAAATTGTTCTTGAACATTTCTAGAAGTCTTAACTATAAGATCAAGCTTTGAATTATCAATAAGTTCATTTGCCTTGGAAGTAAAATCCGATAAAAAATAAACCAAAACATCTTTATATTCTTTAGCAGACATTGGAATCTCATCTGATGGCAAAAGCGCAGCAAGCGCATCGCTAATATATTCTTTATTTTCATTAATATTCTTAGTAGCATTTTCCAAATTAATATTAAGTTCAATAATATTTTTACCATCTTTTTTTTCTATCTTAAACACAGGCATATCAGATTTTTCCATATAATCGCCTAAAATTTTAATTAAATTATCAAACTTAACAACCAAATTAATAGAATCTCCTTGGGTTTTAATACTCAAAAGATTAAGTCCGAGTTTTTCTCCTCCATTTTCAAAGTATTTTTTTATTTCATCTACAGGAAAAAGAGACATATTTGCAACTTCTCCCCCCACCAAAGTCATTAGGAGCTCTCTTCTAATTTTTTCAAATTCTCTATTAACATTGATAAATACTGAAACAATGCCACTAATATCATCTTTTAATTCAATTTCAACATTAGAACTACAAGCGAAAAAAATAAACAATAAACTCAAGCTGACAAAACACTTTCTCATAACAAACTCCTAACTAATATACAGTTAAAAACTATTATAATAGAATATATAATTATAAAGCAATAAAATTAAAGGAGAATGCCTATGGTGCATGATAAAACACTAGAACCAAAATTATTTCAAAGTCTACTAGACAATAGTCCTACCCCTTATCACCTAATAAACTACATTGAAGAGAAATTAATAAATTATTTTAATGCACAGCAATTAAAACTTGATGAAAAATGGAAAATTGAAACGGGATCGTACTACATAAAAAAAGAAGGAACCAGCCTTATTGCCTTTAATATTGATGTTGAAAAAAAATATGAACCGTTTTTAATAGCAACAGCACATACGGACAGTCCAGGATTAAAATTAAAAATAGATGCAACAAAAAAAACAAGTGGCGTATTCTACAACCATATTGAAGTTTATGGTAGCCCAATAATTTCTACCTGGATTGACAGAGACTTAAGCTTAGCAGGAATTGTATATTTCAAAAAAAATGAAAATATTAATTCAAAACTAATCAATATTGAAAACATAGGAATTATTCCAAACCTTGCAATCCATTTAAACCGACAAATTAACGAAGGATTTGGATATAATACCCATGACAATTTAACAGTAATTAACAGCACCAAAAAAACAATAAAAGATAATATTTTAGAACAACTTGGAATAGAATATGAAAATTTTCTATCTTGCGATCTAATATTCACAGAATCACAACCTTCTAAGATAATAGGAACTGAAGGAGAATTTTTGGCTTCCAAAAATCTTGATAACAAATCGGGATGCCATGCAATCATGAACTCTTATATTCATACAAGTAATAATAACAATAAAATAGCTGTATTTTTTGATAACGAAGAAGTAGGATCTTTAACATCAAGAGGCGCTGATTCCAATTTTTTATCAGAAGTTTTAGAAAGAATCGATATTGCTCTTAACTTAACCAGAGAAGAGCATTTAATAAAAACAAACAAATCATTTAATATATCGATTGACAGCGTTCACGGCATTCACCCAGGATATACATTTAAACATGATCCAAACTATCAAGCAACTCTAAGTAGAGGCATAGTTGTAAAAAATAGTGCCAATTTCAAATACGCAACAACTTCAACGGGATTTGCAAAATTAAAAAATTTGGCTATTAAAAATAATATTAAAATTCAAGAAATAATAATGAAAGCGAATGTTCCTTCAGGCACAACAATTGGTCCAATCTCAAATGCAAGAACAGGAATAGAAACTATTGACATTGGAACACCAATGTGGGCAATGCACTCCCTGCGAGAAACAGTATCAATAGTTGACCATATAGAAGCAATTAAATTGCTAAGAGCTTTCTTTGAAAAAGGAATTTAAAATTGGAAAAAATAAAAGAAATAATTGTGGTTGAGGGAAAAGATGATCTTAAAAGAATAAAAGAATCTTTCGACTGCACAGTAATAGAAACAAAAGGATTTGCTTTAAAAATCGAAACTATTAAATTACTAAAAAAAGCTTTAAAATACAAAGGAATAATAATCTTAACAGACAGCGATAAATCTGGAAATATTATTAGACAGAAAATAGTCAAACATCTAGGAAAAAATAACAAAATCAAACATGCTTATCTTAATACTAAAGATACCGAAGTTGAATCGGCAAATAAAACAGAAATAATAAAAATACTCAAAGAAGTCGGAACTTTATCTAGAGATAATCAAAAAGATTTATTAACATTAAGCGATTTGCTAGAACTTGGCATAGTAGGAGAAAACTCAAAAAAAAATAAACACATAATACAAAAACATCTTTGCTTGGGACATGGAAACAACAAAAAACTACTAGAAAGGCTTAATTACTTTAAAATAACAAAAAGAGAACTAGAAAAACAATTAACCTTTAATTAACTCCCCCAGAAGGACTTGAACCTCCGACCTAGTGGTTAACAGCCACCCGCTCTACCACTGAGCTATAGGGGAAATTGAACACTAAAAATATTATCTTAAATTTAAAAATTTTTGTCAATTATTTTCCAATATTTTTAAAATCCCATTAGCAAGAATTTTGGAATCTTGATCTCTAAGCTTAGAAGATCTAATAGACCAAGCTTCCTCTGGAAATGCCAAATTTCTAACCTCTATTAAAAGCTTAGTCATTACTATATTGTTCCTTAAAACATGAAGATTTTGACCCTTAATGTAAAAACTTCTTTTCATTCCTTCTGTAATTTTTTCTGCTACAGACTTTGAATGAATATCATATTTTTTATCGTCATCTTTTTGATAATAAAAACCCATGCTCTTAGGCGCTCCAACACTATTATCCGCATGCAAACTAAAAAAAGCTATATCCTTATCTTTAATATTTTTATATTTACTAACAATGTTTTTAACAACAATCAATCTTTTTTTAAGGCCCGATGGAGTACCGCTTATCCAGGAATCAACCGTATCATTTTTATTTAAGTCATAATCATTGTAAACCTCATTTTTTACATTAACAAAAGTATTATTAGCAAAAACACTATTCCTAATTAAATGATCAGGGGCTAAAACGGTAAGTTCAACATTGGCCCCTTCCTCTTTAAGATATACATAAAGCCTTAAAGCAATATCATAAACATATTCATCTTCAACAACAAAAACTTCGTTTCCAAGACCATCTCTAGACTTAACAATAGCTCCAGGATCAAGACCCCCGTGACCAGGATCAAGAATTATTAATTTATCTTTAAGTCTTGATCCTTTATTAAACCTAGAATTCACCAACTTCTCAAAACTTTTGAAAAGTTGAGTCGCCTTTTTATAAGAATTTAAAGGAGAATGCCAATCTTCTGAATAAAACTCACTTGGTTGACTTATCTTTCTTGGTCTATACCAATAATAAAAATCACCAACAACCTCAAATATTGGTATTTTAGAGTCTAAAATAACCAAAGAGCTAATATCAAAAAGACCTTGATTGACAGTAATTCCAAAAGTATTTAAATTAAGCTTTTTGTTTTTATTTGAAGGAAGATTAACTATTGTTTGAACTTTATCAGAAGAATTAGAGCTAGAATCAACCTTGTTTTTAGTATATAAATCGTTTTTAGATTTAATTATAGAAGAATCAATTGAAAGCTTTTTATCAAAAATTTTCAATTTTTGATCGTGCATAATACTGTTACTATTTAAATTATTCCAATTTTTAAGATCCTCAATCAAAACACCATAATGTCTTGCAATGCTATATAAAGTCTCTCCTACAGCGACTGAATGATAGATAAACTGATTATTTGTTTTTTTATCAATTTTTAAATCTCCCTTAATAGGCTTTTCTAAATCATTATTTAAGATCTTTAAAACATTTAACAGTGAACCTGCTTTAAGATTAACAGCCCGATTACCATTAAGAGTTACAAGATCTTTAGCAGTAACACCATAAATATAAGCTATTCTACCAAGAGTTTCTCCTTTTTTAACATAATGAAAATTAACATTCTCAGTGGCTTTCTTTAAAAAAAGCTGTTGCCCAATCTTTAATTTATCATCATTGAGAAAATTAAATTTTAAAATATCCTTAGAACTAATATCAAAATCCTGAGAAAGTTTTGAAAGCGAATCGCCCTTTTTAACTACATAGGGCTTTAAAAAATCAGGCTCACTTAATACAAGCTTTATTCCAACTTTAAGATCTTTAGAGCGCAAATCATTCCAAGCTATTATCTCTTCCTTACTTCGTCCAACAAGCTTTGAGACACTCTCAATAGTGTCGCCCTCTTTTGCAGTGTAAAAAATTACTCCCTTATCGACAGATTCTAAAGAATTAAGAGAATGATTAACCTTATGAGTAATATTTTGATCTAAATTAGAATTAGAATCACTTGGAATAATCAATATTTGACCTACCCTAATATTGTCAACACTAAGCTTATTAATCCTTTTAAGATCGTTTACTCTAGCTTTATACTTAATTGCAATTGAAAAGAGAGTATCTCCTTTGACAACCTTATGCTCAAAATCAGCATTAAGATTATCAGGACTTATTATCACAAAATAAAATAAAATAATAAGTTCTATAATTTGAAAAACACAAAAAGTTTTACTTTTCCTTAATGCCAGTATTTTGAACAATGTAGTCATAAATTATCCAATAATAATCATATTTTTTAAAGAAAAAAGTATATCTTTTGGAAATATAAAAATGCCCATCGTCAAAATATAAATCAGCAATCACTTTACCAGCAGTATCAGAATAGGTTGTCTCAATAATAGAAAATTCATTTGGTACTTTTGAAATATCTGAATTACTAGAATTCCATAAATATTCCTTATACTCTTCAACTACATTTTTATTGGGAACAGATGACAACTTTTGCTTATAAAGATACGCTTTGCCTTTGTCATTTAATAACAAGCCTTCAATATCAAGATATAAAAAAAATTTTTCTTTTTTTCCAAGCTGCAATGCCTTTAATAAATATTCAACAATCTCGTCGGGAGACAGTTTTTTCTTTTTCAAGATATCTTGAATATCCTTATTTTCAGACAAATTAACAAGATCTATACCAGCTGGATTTTCATCAAAACTATCATTTAAAAAAAGCATAATAATATTGGATTCTTTTTTCTTAGATGGATCTGAAATGTCTGGGAAAAAAATGCCCTTAACAAAATAAACTCCATCTTTACTAAACTTAACAAATTGATTTAAGTTAATAACTACAGAAAATTTTTCATTAGGTCTCAAGCTCATATTTCTAACAGGAATAGCAACATTTTTAGATCTCTTTTTAACATATTCAATAGGTCTTTTAACTTTAATATTGGTGGTATCAGTAACATCAAAATCAAAGCCAAAAGAATTAATATCACCTATTTCTAAAGTTAAAACACTGTCAGATGCATTACTAAGAGAAACTTCAATAAAAACATTACTGTTGACACTGTAAATAGATTGATTAAAAAACTTGATTTTAAAATCAAGGCCCTTATAATCTTCCGCAAACAAAACAAAAGAAATACTCGTAAAAAAGATACAAAAAAGAAATTTTCTAACTTTCATAAGTTCCCCTCAAAACCTAACCACATTATATATAAAGAAAGTAATAATACCTATAGTATATTATTATACTAAATTAATTAAACAAAAAGGTAAAAAATGAATATAGATAAAGAACTAACAACAATATTAAAAAATAATTCCAATTTAAAAAAAATTAAAGAATTTTTAGAAAAAAATACATTTTTTTCATTAGCAGGGTATGAAGGATTTTTCAAAGCTTTTTTAATTAAAAAAATCAAAGAATATAGCAAAACTGGAAAAATAATATTAATAGTTAAAGACGAACATACATTAGATAAAATCAAAAATGATTTAAAAGTAATTACAAATCAAATCTTTGAGCTTAACTATTTTAGTCCCCTTGTATACAAGGGCATTGGCTCAGAAACTACAGTCTTTAACAAAAGAATCAAATTCTTGATCAATTTTTATAAAAAAAATCCTGGAATATACATTACAGTCTTAAAATCATTGCTCAGTAAAATACCCAATAAAAATACACTACTAAAGAATATATGTAAAATTGAAAAAAATACTAAAATTAATAAAGCAGACATTGAAAAAACTCTAATAACATTGGGATATGAGAAAACACTCAGAGTAACAATTCCAGGAGAATTTACAATAAAAGGAGAAATTATAAATTTATACCCTTTTGAAGAAGAAAGTCCGGTAAAAATTTTACTAAACTTTGACAAAATAGAAAAAATAAAAAAATTCGATCCTTTAACCCAATTAGAACAAAACAATGAAATTTTAGAATTACAAATTCTTCCAAAAAAAGAAATCATTTGGAATGATGAAGCCATTAATAACCTAAAAACAAAAATTAAATCCGTCGAATATAAAAAGATTCTTGAAGAATTGAATTTTAAAAAAGAAACAAAAATAGAAGAAATGTTTTATCCACTAGTAGCAAATACTTACTTAAGTGATGAGATTGAAAAACACACACCTATTGTAAACTTTGAAATTAACAATTTCGAAAAAGAAATTGAAAAAATACACCAAGAATATGAAAAGCTTTATAAAGAAGCAAGAGAAGCTGGCAAAAATACAATTGATCCAAAAAGAATTTTCTTAAATTCTAAAACCTTTAATATAAAAAGTAATGTTTTATTTTCAGAAATTAAAAGTTCTAAATCCAAAGAAATTGTAGAATTTAAAATTGAAAGCAAGAAAAGCTTTTTTTCAAATATTATACTTACAAAAGAAGAGCTCAAAACCTGGCTAAAAAATGGATTTAAAATCATTATTGCAGCAGAATCTGAATCACAAAAAGAGAAACTTAAATACATTTTCAAAGAATTACCGAAAGTATCAATTGAGGTTTTAAAAATATCTAGCTCTTTGATAATAGAAAAAGAAAAAATTGCCATTATTCTTGAATCAAATATCTTTGATACAGGACAAAAAATAAATAAAACATTTGAATCTTCAAAAACAAAAGCTATTGACTCTTTTATTGAGATTGAGAAAAATAGACATGTAGTCCACATAAACCATGGGATTGGCATATTTAGGCAAATTAAGAGAATAAAAACAAGTTCTCTTGAAAAGGATTATATTGAGATCGAATATGCTGAAGGAGAAAAACTATTTATTCCAATTGAACAAACAAATTTAATCCAAAAATACATTGGGGGTGATCCTAAAAATATTAAATTGGATAAAATTAGTTCTAAAACATGGATAAAAAATAAAGCAAATGCAAAAAAAAGAATCGAAGAGATTGCAGATAGACTAATAGAACTTTATTCAAAAAGAGAAAGCATTCAAGGTATTAAATATCCAAAAGATAGCGAATTACAATTATTATTTGAATCTGAATTTCCATACGATGAAACTCCAGATCAAATAACAGCAATAAAAGAAATCAAAAAAGACATGATGAGTTTCAAAGTGATGGATCGCCTTCTTTGTGGAGACGTTGGATTTGGAAAAACTGAAGTCGCAATGAGAGCTGCGTTTAAAGCTATAATGGGAAACAAACAAGTCATTGTACTCTCACCAACAACTATCTTAGCAGAACAGCATTTCAATACATTCAAAAAAAGATTCAAAAATTTTCCAATCAAAATAGAAGTATTAAGCAGATTTATAAGAAATAACACAGAAAAACGGATTTTAAAAGAATTGAAAAGCGGAGAAATTGACATAATAATAGGAACACACAAAATTCTTTCAAAAAAATTCACCTGTAAAAATTTAGGATTAATAATAATTGATGAAGAGCAAAGATTTGGTGTAAAGGAAAAAGAAAAACTTAAAGAAATAAGAATTTCAGTTGATTGTCTTACTCTTTCTGCAACACCAATTCCCAGATCTCTTCACATGTCACTAATTAAACTAAGAGATATTTCAGTCTTAAAAATTCCTCCTAAAAACAGAGTAAAAATAGAAGCTTATTTAGAACCGTTTAGTGAACTTTTAATAAAACATGCTATTGAAAGCGAACTATCTCGAGATGGTCAAGTTTTTTTGGTAAACCATAATATTGAAGAACTGCATTATTTAAAAACGCTAATTGAAAAATTAACTCCTTATGCAAGGATTGCAATAATTCATGGAAAACTTACAGGAGACGAGATTGAAAATATAATGCACAATTTTATTGAAAAAGCGTATCAAATTTTATTGGCAACAACAATAATTGAAAATGGAATAGACATTCCAAATGCAAATACAATAATAATTAACAATGCAAACAAGTTTGGACTTTCACAGTTATATCAACTAAAAGGAAGAGTTGGAAGAGGATCAAAAAAAGCTTATGCTTATTTTTTGTACCAAGATAGCGAAAAGCTAAATGAACGCTCTATTGAAAGACTAAGAGCAATAACCGAATTTTCAGATCTAGGATCAGGATTTAAAATAGCAATGAAAGATATGGAAATAAGGGGTGTTGGGAATTTGCTTGGTAGAGAACAACATGGAGAAATTGAATCGATCGGATTGGATTGTTATCTAACAATGTTAAACAAAGCAATTGAAAAGAAAATGGGAAAAATCTCATCAGAAGACGAAGTTAATATTGAAATTAACTATAATGGATTTATTCCTGACAATTATGCAAAAAATGAACAGACTAAAATACTAATCTACAAAAAAATCTTTGAAATTCAAAATGAAGAAGAAAGTAAAAAGATAAGATCAGAAATTCACGACAACTTTGGCCCAATACCTAAAGAAATAAATAGTCTATTGATGTTAGCTGAACTTAAGATTTTAGCAAAAAAGTTAAACATAACAAAACTAAAAGAAACAAACAAGACTTTGGAAATAGAATATAAAGATATAGAAAGCATTCCCATGAAAAAAATAATAGAAATACTCCAAAAGCATCCTAATTTATTAATATTGAATCCATCGTATCAAAAATCAATATTCTTAAGCTTTAAAAATATTGAAAAATCTGAAAAAATGAATTATATATATGAAAATATTAACTTACTAAAAACAAATACATAGTTTGTCAAGCATAAAAGGAAGAAATGAAAATATTAATCATAAACACAGGAAGTTCTTCGTTAAAATTTACTATTTATCAATACGAAAATTCAAAAAAATTAATAACTGGAATTATTGAAAAAATAAAATCACAAAAATCAATCGTAAAGATTATAAATACTGACGGATCAATAACAGAAAGATTTGAGAAAGGAATTGAAAATCACCAAAAAGCAATAAAAAAAATGTTTAAATTATTGTTAAATAGCAATTTAAAAATCCTCGAAACTATCAGTGAGATTAAAATAATAGGACATCGAGTTGTGCATGGGGGATCTAGTTTTAAAAATTCAGTAATTCTTAAAACTAGCATTTTAAGCAAATTAAAACAAATTTCTGAACTTGCTCCACTTCACAACCCAAATGCAATTGCTACAATAGAAACAATACTTAAAATTCTACCACACACAAAACAAGTTTTATGTTTCGATACATCATGGCACCAAACTATTAAAGAACACGCTTTTCTTTATGCAATCCCATATTCTTGGTATAAAAAATACAATATTAGAAAATATGGCTTTCACGGACTCTCTTATTCGTACATAACAAAAAGATCATCGGAAATTTTAAATAAAAAAATAGATAATCTAAATTTAATAATATTACATCTTGGAAATGGAGCAAGCATTAATGCCGTTAAAGATGGAAAATCTTATGACACAAGCATGGGAATTACTCCACTTGAAGGCCTTGTGATGGGAACAAGAAGTGGCGATATAGATCCATCAATTATTAATTTGATGAGCCGTTTATTAAATAAAAACACTAAACAAATTGAAGAAATATTAAATAAAGAAAGCGGTATACTAGGAATTTCTGAAAAATCAAATGACATGAGAGACATTTGGAACAAAATTAAAAAAGGAGAATATCAATCAAAACTTGCAGTAGAAATAATGACATACAGAATAAAAAAATATATTGGATCTTACATTGCCATTCTTGATTTTAACGTTGATGCAATAATTTTCACAGGTGGGATTGGCATTGTTGACTATGAAGTAAGAGAACTTGCACTAAAAGGGTTTGAAAAAATTGGAATAAAGTTAGACCTTGAAAAAAATAAAATGGCCCAAAATAAAAACTTAGAATCTGAAATATCAACCATTAAGAGCAAAGTAAAAATACTAACAATACCAACAAACGAAGAATCAAGCATTCTTGAAGACATTTATAATTTAATTCCAAAAAACTTGTAATTTTCAACCTTAAAACCTAAATTTGATTTATTTATTATAATCATTTTTTTATATTCAACTATCATAAAGTAAGGTTGCTTTTTTAACATTTTCCATTACTTGCCTTCCTTTTACTATTTCAAGAAGAGTAAAAGCAAATTCAAATGAAGTTCCAACTCCTTTAGAAGTAATAAAATTATTACTTCTAACAACATTCTCATCTAAAAACTCGCCATCAAACACATTTTTTTCCAAACCTGGATAACACGTAAACTTACTACATCCTAAAAGACCTTTAGCAGCAAGCACTACTACTGGAGAAGCACAAATAGCTGCAATAAATTTACCTCTGGCATTCATATCTTTTAAAATCAAATCCAATTCTTTCGAATTAAAAAGATTAGTAGCTCCAGGCATGCCTCCCGGAAGAATTATTAGATCGAAACAATTCTCTTTACAGTTTGATATTACATCATCTGCTAAAAAAGAAACACCTCTTGAACTTGTTACAGAATTGCTATCATTTATGCTGACAACCTGAATATTAACATTACCCCGTCTTAAAATATCAATCGGAATTATAGCCTCAATATCTTCAAAGCCATTTGCAAGGATAATTCCCACTACCATTTACAACCCCTAATGCTGATGGAGGGACTTGAACCCACGACAACTCGGATATGAGCCGAGTGCTCTAACCAACTGAGCTACATCAGCTTAAACTTTTATTAAGTGTATAAATTCAATAATACTTTGTCAACGTTATTATTCAAAAGCGTTGTTATAAAGTATAATACAAAATGATTTGCTAATAAACATAGATACTAATATTAGCATTTATTATTTGTATGGTTAAATGAAAAGAAATTTTTATCTTATTGTTCTTTTTATAGCTCAAAACTGCTTTCCCATTGATTTTTGGGATACTATGGAAAGAGAAAAACTAATAAATGAAATGGTAAGCAAAATGCAAGACCATGAGCTACTAGGACAAATGTTCATGATAAGTTATCCAGATCAATCAATAACAAATTTTGTTCTTGATTTCATAAGTAAAAAAAACCTTGGGGGAATTAAAATTTTTGGATGGAACGCAAAAAATTTAAAAAACTTAACAGAAAGTATTAATAAAGCTCAAAAAATATCTCAAAACAATAAATTTAAAATTCCTTTATTTGTAGCAACAGATCAAGAAGGGGGATTGGCACAACATGTAAAATCAAATACATCAGAAACAATTGGTAATCTTGGAATTGCAGCATCTCTGTCTCCAGAAGATTCTTATAATACAGGGTATTACATAGCACAAGAGTTAAGTAGGCTTGGAATAAATTTAAATTTTGCACCTATAGTAGATATATATAGTGACGAAAATAATTTCACAATAGGACCAAGAACATATTCAGATAACCCTAGAATAGTATCACTTCTTTCTCTAGCTCTTTACAAAGGTCAAAAACAAGGAGGAATAATTTCTACTGCAAAGCATTTCCCAGGACATGGCAACACCGATCTTGATTCCCATATAAATATTCCAATAATAAATTCTAATTTACTAGAAATAAACTTAAATGAACTTTTGCCGTATAAAATATTAATCCAAGAAAACATTCCGGTAATAATGACAGGCCATCTAGCATATCCAAAGCTTACAAATGGAGAAAATATTCCTGCATCATCCTCAACAAAAATAATTAAAGACATACTGAGAAATAAATTGAAATATAATAACATAATAATTACTGATGATCTCTTAATGAATGCAGCAAAATACAATAATGAGAGCATTTATAATACAATTGAAAGAATAGTTAGAACCAAAAGTGACATTTTTTTAATATCTTTAAATGAAAAGATACAAAAAAATGCTTACAACATGCTACTAAATTTAATGAAAAAAGATTTAGAAATAAAAAACAATATTATTGAATCTAATAAAAGAATATTAAGAATAAAATTGACCTACTTGAAAGAAAATAAAAACAAATCCGACCTTTATCCTAATTTCAATAAAGATGAGAAAATATATTCAAAAGAAGGTGAAAAATTTTTTGAACAAAACACATTAAGGGGTATTACAAAAGTAAGAATAGAAAAAGAAATATCTAAAACTAAAAAAACCCTTATAATATCTCCTTACTACAAAATGATTATAGAAGGCAAAAAAATATTTCAAAATACACATGCTTATTATTACGACTATTATCCCTTAAACGGAATTAATTCCCAAAAACTCGACGAAATTAAAAATTTAATTAAAAAATTTGAACAAGTCATCTTTAATTTATCAACACCTGGAAGCTTAAAATATTTAGAAAATTTGGAAGAATATAAAGATAAAATAAGCGTAATCGTATCTCTTACTCCTCAACATATCAAAAAATTAAATTGGATAAAAAACATAGTAATTATTTACGGAACAACACCTCTGGCATTTAAATCCGGATTTTTAACACTCACTAAGGATTTTGATCCAAAAGGAACTATCCCTTTAAGAAATATTATAAATAAATATTATCCTTAATGTATGCTAGCATTCGATTTTTTACAATCTCTAGAGAACCTTGTTTAATTCTAAACCCACTAGCATTTTTATGTCCCCCGCCCCCAAAATCTTCTGCCAATTTTCCAACATTAAAAGAATCTTTAGATCTCAAGCCAACTGTAATCGAACCGTCCTCCATTTCCTTTAAAATACCTAAAATTTCATTATTCTCAACATTGCTTAAAATCATATAAAAAAGTTCATTAACTCCAGTAACGCCACTATCTTTGCCAAAACTAGAAGAAAATAAAGATGTAAACAAAACCTTTCCATTCCAATAAGATTCAAGACTGTTTAACATTAACTTGAGAATTTCTATTGATTTTAGACTTTTGGTTGTTTCTATATAGCTGTGAACTTCTTTAAGGCTTATTCCTTTTGAAACCAGTCTTGCAACCATTTCAAAAGGCTCTGGATCACTTCTTGAAATAAATTTAAAAAAACCAGTATCAGTACAAAATCCTACCAAAATATACCAAGCTTCTTCTTTTGTAAGATCATATCCAAACTCTCTGATCAATTTTTCAATTAAAAAAGTAGTAGAAGGCGCAAAAGGATCAATATAGCCTATACATTTTAATTTTTCACCAGACATATGATGATCAATTACTAAAATAGGCATATCCTTTACGTAAAATGCAAATTCATCACCTATCCTATCTAAAATTGAGCAATCCAAAATAATAACTGAATAATCTGAAAGCTCAATATTAGGCCATTCAGATAAAAATTTATTCCTAAAAGGAATTATTTCTTTTCTAACAAAAGGACCTTCATTTAACAAAACAGAATTTTTACCAATTCTTGAGAGAAAAGACGATAAAGCTAAAGACGAACCTATGCAATCAAAATCGGGATCTTTGTGTCCGATAATAATAAAATTATCATAGTTTTTAATAAAATTAATAACATCTCTCATAGTAAAGTTCGCAAACCCTCCGTAAAACAAGTTTTTAGCTTGTTTTACATTGACTATATTACAATATTTCAATAAAATAAGCCACAAGAACTAATAAAATATAACAGACGGGAGCAATTGTGAAAAAACCAAAACAAGAAGATATCAATAAAGCATTTTATATGGCAGAAAAAGCAAGAAACAATTCATATTCTCCATATTCAAAATTCAAAGTAGGTGCCTGCATTAAGACTAAAACAAACGATTTTTTTATTGGAACAAATGTTGAAAATGCAAGCTTTGGAGCAACTTGTTGTGCAGAAAGAAGTGCTATTTTAAATATGATCGCAGAAATTGGCGTACAAACAATAGATTTTTTATTACTCAATACAACTCCTGAATCTATTCCATGTGCTATATGCTTACAAGTAATGACAGAATTTTTTGATCAAGATACAAAAATAATAATAACAGAATCTAACTCATTTAATGAAAACAAAATGCCAATAAAAATTTATACATTAAAAGATTTGCTTAAAGCTCCTTTTGATAGAAAAGAGCTGCTAAGAGTAACATAATCTCAACTTTCAAAAAACTTGTAAAAAATTAAATCAATCTAATATCTTTAGAGAAACTACAGCATTTGCAAACCTATTTAATTTGTCACTTTCAAGAACACTAGCAGACAAATCAAATAAATTTAAAATAAGTTTTTTCTCATCAAAATTAAAATTGTATTCTAAATCCTCAAATAATAAAAAATTAATAATTGGAACAAATTTTTCCACAAAGCTGTATAAACTGCTATCAAGCTCATAAGCTTCATAATAATAATTGAATATATCCTCTAATGACTTCTTGTCAAACTCTTTTAAAATTTCACAAAAATTATTTTTAATATTCTCAATCAAACTGTGCAAATTATTATTATTTAAAATATTTTTTTTACATTTCTTAACAAAAAAATCTGCTTGCCGCATAAAATATTCCTCACTTTTGCCTTAACAAGCCAAGATTGAGCTTGAATTTAATAAATGATAAAATGTAGCATTAATGCTACATTAATAACATTATGTAATAACCAGGAGAATGTTACAATTATGGTCAAGGTAATAAGCTTAAAAAACATTCATAAATTTGCTTATTTAAAACTAGAGCCTTTAAAAAAAGAAAATGTTTACATTGTTTATATTGAAAACAATTCAAAACTAATTGCAAATCTTAAAGCAAAAGCAAAAGTTAGTCAAATTGAAATAATTCATTTTTATATTAATGATGATTTTAAATCAGAAGGTATAGAAAGAATAATGATTAGTAATTTAATTTACTACGGGAAAAAAAATAAATTTAAAACAATTTCATGCAAAATTACCGAAATACAAGAAGAGCTCTTAAGTTTAGGATTTGAAAATAGAGATTCTCAATATAAAAAAGAATTAACATCTGAAATAGAAGAAGATAAATTTGTAATGGGAATAGGAATAATTTCTATATTTACCGAAGTAGCATCAATATCTTCTAAGCTTACTGTAGGAATACTGTTTAACTCATTTGCACTTATTGCTGATGCTTTCCACGTCATGGCCGACTTTGTTTTATCTACAATAACTTATTTTAGTTTAAAAATTACAAGCAAACCTGAAACTATCCATTATCCCCATGGACATAAATTAATGGAAAGCTTAATAGCTTTTATCATGGGAATAATCATGCTTATGGCGGGATTTACACTATTTTTAAATACAACCGGATTAAATAAATTTATCACTCTTGGAGGAGAGTCTGGATTTAACCTACACATACACCAAAACAAAAATAAAAATGATAATATATATGAACACGACCACAGTCATGACCACAATCACAGTGACCACGATCACAGTGAAGAAGACAAAAAAAATATACTAGAAATATTTTCAAATAAATCTCTTAAAAAAAGCTTATGGATACCAATAACCCCTTTCATTTTTTTTATAGTGAAAATAATAGAATATTTGACAAAATTCCAAATAGGGAAAAGATACAATAATCAACTTCTCTTAGCATTAGCTTCAGCTGATAAAAACTGCATATTCTCACATGGCGGGATTACACTAAGTTTACTACTTGCAACTTACATGTGGAGTGGTTTTGACAAAATTATGTCTATATTTATTGGCTTTATCATAATAAAAGAAGGACTTAACGTAATAATAAATAACGCAAACAATTTGCTCTCAAAGCAAAATATAGATCTTAAAAGAAGCGTAAAAGACACATTAAAAAATTCAAATATAAACTTTAAAACACTCAATTTTCACAATCAAGGTAACAAGCTTGTACTTTATATCAAAATAAATTTGAATTCAGAAAATGACTTTCAAAGTTTTATAAATAAAACACAAAATATTAAAAAAATCATAAAACAAGAACATAAAGAAATAAATGATATATATTTCTTAGTCTAATTAAATTAATAATAAACAAATAATTGACACTTATAATAAAGTTGTGCTAACATTTTAAACTGTAAGACGCAGGGTAGAGCAGTTGGTAGCTCGTCGGGCTCATAACCCGAAGGTCATAGGTTCGAGTCCTATCCCTGCTATGTTTATTTTTAATATGTGAGGAATTGATGAATAGAAAACAAATAGCTAAAGGTAAGCTTGTAAGGAGATTTGGCATTAACATTTTTGAGCAGCCAAAATATGACAAAATCCTTAAAAAAAAGCCTCATCCTCCCGGAATGCATGGAAAAGCCAGAAAAGCTAAAATCACAGAATATGGAAAACAATTGATAGAAAAGCAAAAGATAAAGTTTACTTATGGTGTAAGCGAAAGACAGTTAACCAACACTTTTAAAGAAGCTAGAAAACATCACGGTGTTACAGGAGACAACCTTCTATCAATACTTGAGAGAAGGATTGATAATATTGTATATAGAGCTGGATTTGCCATCTCAAGAGCACACGCAAGACAAATAGTTTCTCACGGTATTATTAAATTAAATGGAAGAAGAGTCACAATCCCTTCAATAATACTAAGAGCAAATGATCAAATTCAAATAAAAGAGAAAGATAGCCTAAAAAAGTTAATAAGATCAAATATAGAAAAAACTTCGTCTCTTAGAAATTTGCCAACTTGGATAGAAGTAAACGCTGATGATTTAAATATAAAAGTAAAGCATGCTCCATCAAGAGACGAAATACCTACACTTGCTAATGAGCAAATGGTTGTAGAATATTATTCTAAAAGAGCATAAAATATCTTTTATTTTTGTATTGTTAAATAAAAAAAGTGGCTAATTAGCCACTTTTTTTATTTGCCTTTTTTTTTACTCTTTGAAACATTTTTCCCCAAATTATTCTTAGCGAAAAAAGAGAAACCATTATTCTTTCCCAAACTTTTAGCATAAGGCTGAACACTAAAAGATGCCCTGCTACCTGAAGGCCTTCTAACTCCATCTTTCATATATTTACTCCTAAAATATAAATTTAAATATGTAAATTTTTAAATAATATTCAAATAATCAAAAACTTCTTCCAAGCTAGAGACAAACTTAACATCTATATTGTCCTTAACTTCTTCTGGAAGCTTAAAATAATCTTTTTCATTATCCTTAGGCAAAATAACTTTGTTTATGCCGTTTCTATAAGCTGCCAAAACTTTTTCTTTAATTCCGCCCACAGGAAGAACGAAACCTTTTAAAGTTACCTCACCAGTCATTGCAAGATCTAAAGGAACTTTCTTATCAGACAGTATTGAAGCAATTGCTGTTGCAATGGTAATACCCGCAGAAGGTCCATCTTTTGGTGTAGCTCCTTCTGGAAAGTGTAAATGAATTTCGGGACTTTCCTTTACATCAAAATTAAGTTTAGAAGAATAGGTCTTAACTATAGAATATGCAAGCTGCGCACTCTCTTTCATGATAGCCCCAAGACTACCTGTTAGAATAATGTCTCCTTTTTTCTCAAACTTAGTTGCCTCAACAGGAAGAACTGTACCACCATAATTTGTCCAAGCAAGTCCATAAACAAATCCAGAAGAGTTAATCTTAATTAAATCCAAATTATATTCAGTGTCAACATAATTATAATAATTATTAATATTGATTATTTTATAAATACCTGGAATATCAGGATCATGAGTAAAAAGCGAATTATTTCCATGTATCAAAGAACTTGGTGAGTAAAAATTGCCTTTGATGATTTGATCCTTAGAATACTTATAAAGCAACTCCCTTACAAGCTTCCTAATCAAATTAGTTAAAACTCTCTTTAGCCCCCTTACACCAGATTCCATAGTATAGTTTCTAATTAAATTTAAAATAACATCATCCTCTATTCTTATATAAACTTTGTCTAAAAAACTCTCTTTAATTATGCTTGGAATCAAAAAAATCTTAGCAATCTCTAGCTTTTCAATATAAGAATAACCCTCAACTTTAATTATTTCCATTCTATCAAGAAGTGGCTTTGACATACCATTAAGAGAATTTGCTGTTGTAACAAATAAAACATTGGAAAGATCATAAGGGATTTCTAAATAATGATCTATAAATTTATAATTTTGCTCGGGATCTAAAACTTCTAAAAGTGCAGATTCGGGATTTCCTTTATAAGTATTATTAATTTTATCTATTTCATCAAGAAGAATAACAGGATTAGATTTGCCTGATCTTTTCATTGCGCTAATAAAAACACCTGGAAGAGATCCAACATAAGTTCTTCTGTGGCCCCTAATTTCTGCTTCATCTCTTAAGCCCCCAAGGGATATTTTAACAAATTCTCTAGACAGTGACCTTGCAATAGATTCCACAAGAGATGTTTTGCCAATACCCGGGGGCCCTACAAGGCATAAAATAGGAGCCTTGACCTTAGAATTAATTTGATAAACAGCTAAAAAATTTATTATCTTTTCTTTTGCTTCATCCATACCATAATGAGAATTTCTTAAGATAAACTCAATCTCACTTAAATGATTTTTCATAACAGTATTTTCATTCCACGGAAGATCTAATATTAATTCTATATAACTTCTAATAATATTAGCATCAGGAGAATTCATCTGCATTTTAGATAATCTAGAAATTTCTTTTTCAATCTTAGATTTAACATCTTCTGGGATATCTTTGGAATTTAATCTGTCAATATAATCGTTATCATCTTTGCCTAATCTTTTTTGTATCTCTTTAACTTGCTCAGAAAGAAAATAATCCCTTTGCCCCTTATCCAACTTAGCTCTAACTTTAGAATTAATATCTTTTTTAAGATCTAAAAGATCAATTTCAATGTTTAAATTAACAATTAACTTTTCTATTCTGATTTTAACATTCAACTCTTGCAAAAGTTCTAATTTTATACTATTTTCCAAGTTTGAATTAGAGGCTATAATATCTGCAAGCTTGCTTGGATTGTCAAAATAATTAATCGGTTCGCTATCACTATCATAAGATTTTAAAGATAAGGAATTTCTATAAACTTCATAAGTTTCTTTTAAAAATTTAGAGTAAGTGTAAAGCTCTCTGTTTAATACACTATCATCAGGCACAAAAGTAACTTTAGCTCTCAAATAATCATTTTTTTTCGAAACACTGCCTATAAGAACTCTACTTTGACATTCAACCAAAACTTTTACTACATCTTTACTGACCTTTATAACCTGGATAAGTTTAGAATAAGTGCCCACAGAGCATAGATTTTTAACTCCTCCTCTACTAAACTCATCACAATTAGATTCATTCGGATAAGCAAAAAGAATCAATCTTTCCTCTAACATAGACTGGGCTATGGAATTAATCACATATTCATTATCAAAGGTTACCCACAATGTCACATTCGGAAAAAGAACATTTTCTTTTAAAATAACAATCGGAAGATCTTCTTTTCTATTTTTTATCATATTTAAGATTGATTTCATATAACTCTTTTGCCCAAGGTTTTTTAATTGCATTGCCCACCAAAATTAATGGATTAATATCTGCATTTAAAACAGATTCTTTTGTGACAACAACCTTCTTAGTCTTACTAATCGAAGGAACCTCAAACATAACATCTTTAAGAAGACCCTCTAAAATAGATCTAAGACCTCTTGCTCCAGTATTTTTTAAAATAGCTTCATCTACAATTGACTCTAAAGCATCTTTTTCAAATACCAACTCAACATTATCCATTCTGAACATATGATAATACTGCTTAACAATAGAATTTTGAGGATCAACTAATATTCTCATCAAATCTTCTTTATTTAACTTTGCAAGATACGAATGAACAGGAAGTCTACCAACAAACTCTGGAATCAAGCCAAATTTAATCAAATCTTCCATTTCCAAATACTTTAATGAAGCGTCTTCTTTTATATTCTTTTTTTCAATTGCTGAAAACCCAATAGAACTCTTATTTATTCGATTCTTAACAATATTCTCAAGCCCAACAAAAGCACCACCACATATAAAGAGTATATTTTGAGTATTAATTTCAATAGTATCCTCATAAGGATGCTTTCTCCCACCCCTTGGAGGAACATTGGCAATAGTACCCTCAATTATCTTTAATAAAGCCTGTTGAACTCCTTCTCCAGAAACATCTCTTGTTATTGAAACATTTTCATTTTTTTTAGCAATTTTATCTATTTCATCTATATAAATGATCCCTTTCTCAGCTAGACTAACATCTCCATGAGCAGCATGTATCAATTTAAGCAAAATATTTTCTACATCTTCACCAACATATCCAGCTTCCGTTAAAGTTGTAGCATCTGCTATTGCAAATGGCACATTCATCTCTGCAGCTAACGTTTTTGCAAGTAAGGTTTTACCACTGCCTGTAGGTCCAACCAAAAGTATATTAGATTTTTCAATCTCAATACCATCATCATATTTATTATTTTTCAATATTCTCTTGTAATGGTTATAAACAGCCACAGATAAAACTTTTTTTGCATCTTCTTGTCCAACAACATGCATGTCTAAATGATCTTTAAGTTGTTTAGGAGTTGGCAAGCCATTGGACTTAGAATTTAACGGCTTGCACAACTTTTCTTTAAAAAGATTGTGACATATTTTAGAACATTCAGGACAAATAGCTACTCCATTAGATATAACAACATTGCCCCCGAGCTCAGCAACACTAAGCCCGCAAAAAGAACATTCTTTTACTTTTTGACCTTTTACTCTTGCCATAAAAATTTTTACCAAAAATAAAACTACTCCCTCACTAAGATACTATCAATAAGACCATATTTAAGAGCATCGCTTGAAGTCATAAAATAATCTCTTTCCATATCAAGAGCCAGTTTTTCTTTATCAACCCCTATCTGATTAGACATAATATCTATTATTAATTTTTTAAGTCTTAAAATTTCATTAGCTTGTATATTAATATCGCTAGCTTGACCACTTATTCCACCCCAAGGCTGGTGAATCATTATTCTAGAATAAGTTAAAGATTCTCTTTTGCCCTTGGCACCACCAGCAAGCAAAAAAGCCCCCATTGAAGCAGCTTGCCCAATGCAAATTGTCCTTACATCAGGTTTTATATATTGCATAGTATCATAAATCGCAAGACCTGCAGTGATACTTCCTCCTGGAGAATTCAAATAAAGATAAATATCTTTGTTTGAATCTTCTGATTCTAAAAACAAAAGTTGGGCAATCACAGTATCTGCCTTAGGATCATTAATCTCGCCACTCAAAAATATTATACGCTCTCTAAGCAATCTTGAATATATATCAAATACTCTCTCATAATTTCCCGTATGCTCTATCACAGTGGGTATTAAATTACGCATAAATTCCATTTTTCTTACTCACAAACTTTATAATCAACAAAATCTTTAAAAGAAATTTGCTTACCTTTTACTTCCTTAAGATTTGCTAAAATTCTTTTCTTAGCTCTTTTCCTTTTGATATCATCCTTTAAATAAGAAATCAAATTTTGATCTTCATAAAATTTTTTAATCTCCTCGTAACTTACACCCGAATTTTCAGACTGTCTGGCCATTTCATCTTCAAGGTCATTCGCAGTAACTTCAATTGGATCTAAATCTACCATTTTCTGAATTATCAACTTAGATTTCAAATTGCTAAGAATTTCATCTTTTAAATTATCATTACCAGCATAACCTGAAGAATAAAACATACTTTTAAACTCTTCAAAACTCATTTTATTTTGCTTTTTAGTGTCCTTAAAAGCAATTTCAATTTCAGCCTCAATCATTGAATGAGGAATATCTATTTCTAATTTTTCAGAAATAGTAGAAAAAAATTTATTTAGCTTTAAAGTTTCTTTTTTTTCTTCAATAAGGTTTAAAATATTAGATCTTATAAAATTTTTAAGATCATCTAGTGTATTATATTTGTCACTAATATCTTTTGCAAACTCATCATCTATCAAAGGAAGATCTCTTTTTTTAATACTCTTAATCTTAATCTTCAATTTTCTTGAAGAACCCGCAAGTTCTTCAAATTTGTAATCCATAATATAAGATTTTTCTATAACTATCTCTTCATTTATTCTCATACCAATTAAATCTCTGTCAAAATCATAATAAGTCTCAGATTCTCCAACTGTAAAAACAAAGTCTTGTCTTCTTGTTGATACTATCTCATTTAAAAGATCATCAAGTTCAACAAAATCCACTCTAACAATGCTATCTTTTTTAACAACCCCTTCCTCATCTTCAATAATAATTGAATTTTCCATCTGAAGGTACTTAATCTCATTATCAATATCAGAATCATTAATAAAAACTTCAGGAACTTCCACCTTAATATCAATATCATTAACATTTGGAATTTCAAATTCAGGATAAGTCTCATATACAAAAGTAAATTCAAAATCTTCATCAAGATTTAATCTTAGATTTTTTTCCTTTATAATAGGAGAAGTATAACTTAAAGGCTTTTTAGGCTCTTCTTTAAAAAATTCTTTAAGAGTATAATTAACTACTTCTTCTAAAACAGTAGCTCTTAACCCTTCAGAATACTTATTTTCAATTATACTAATAGGAACTTTTCCAATTCTAAAACCCTGAATCTTAAGTCGGGAAGAATAATCCTTTAATAATAAGTTATATTTTTCCTGAATAACATTTTTTGAAACTCTAATGACAACCTCAACTTTTGAACCTGGAAGAAGCTTAATATCTTTACTCAAAATCACTGTTAATGCCTCAATTAAATCTTATTGACAATTATTAAAAAGCGAAAGACGGGATTTGAACCCGCGACTTCCACCTTGGCAAGGTGACACTCTACCCCTGAGTTACTTTCGCACTTTTACAGAAGGTGGGAGTCGAACCCACACGCCAAAAGCACTAGATCCTAAGTCTAGCGTGTCTGCCAATTCCACCACTCCTGCATACTTCATACTCAAACTAGTATACAAAAACTTAAGAGCTTTTGCAAGTATGCCCAATCTACCAAATAAATAATATTTTCGCACTCAGCAGGATTCGAACCTGCAACCTTTGGATTCGAAGTCCACTGCTCTATCCAATTGAGCTATGAATGCAGTTAAAAAGGAAATTGATTAAAGGGTGATTGACGGGGCTTGAACCCGCGACATTCGGAACCACAACCCGACGCTCTACCAACTGAGCTACAACCACCAATAACAACTATAATATTTTATAGATATTTAATTTCTAAGTCAATAAAAAATAAGAATAACACAAATTATATGACTTTTTTTAAGAAATTTATATTAAAACATTAAATTTCTTAAAACTAAACTTTTTTAAAACCTTTCTAAACTTCTTTTTAAAAAATCATAAACTCTAATAGCTGAAGAAATATCTACTCTTTCTCTAGTAGTATGAGGCGATTCAATCCAAGGCCCAAGAGTAACAGATTCTATACCCCCTAACCTAGAAGATATTATACCTGTTTCAAGCCCTGCATGTATTAAAGAAACATTAGCATCTTTAAGATACATCTCTTTATATACGCCTTTAAGATGTTTTAAAAGATTGCTATTCTTATCAGACTTCCAAGAAGGATAGTCATAAATTATACGCAAATTAGCCCCTGATAAATCGCCTATTGATTGCAACTGATTAAAAACATACTCCTTGTCTGAATCCAATAAAGATCTTATTAAAAAAGTAAAAATATAGTCGCCTTGCGTTTTAAAAAGGCTTGAAAAATTTAAAGAAGTCTTGATAAGCTTATTTTCATAATTTTCTACTTTTTGAACTCCGTGTAAAAATCCCATTCCCATATTTAAAAGCTTGTTTTTGCTATTTTCATCAAGAACTTTAACTGATGAAAATTCCCTTTTATTAACAATAATGTCAAATTCATTTTCAAGAGAATATATACTTTTAACTTTAAATGTGAAAAGTTTAAGCTCTTTATTCAATAAATCATAATCACTATCATTAATAAAGATTAAAGCCCTGGATTCATTTGGAATTGCATTACTGCTATCCCCACCAAAAATACTTTCAATCTCAAAATCAATATTCGCTTTAATTTCAAAAAGGGCAAAAAACATTAATTTTAAAGAATTTGCCAAATCTAAATGAATATCTGCCCCAGAATGACCACCTTTAAGTCCTTTAAACAAAATTTCTACTTTTATTTTTTTTGTTGCAAGACTATAATTAGGGGAAAAAACAATCTCAACAAGTCTTGATCCTGCACAACCAACTAAAAAATAACCTTCTTCCTCTCCATCAAGATTAATAAGGCTTTTGCCACTACACAACTTAGGGTCAAGACCAAGAGCACCTATTAAGCCTATTTCTTCATCAACGGTAAAAAGAAGTTCTAAGTCCGGATGAGAAAAACTATTAGCCTCACTCATAATGCTTAGCATCATGGCTACTCCAATCCCATTATCAGCTCCTAGCGTAGTCCCTACTCCTTTAAGATACCCATCCTCTTCAATAATTTCAATTGGATCTGTTTCAAAATTATGTAAACTGAAATCATTTTTTTCACAAACCATATCAACATGAGATTGCAAAATAACAGGATGCATATCAATGCTATTATTAGATTTTATCTGCACCACAATATTACCAACACTATCTTCTTTAAAAGAATAACCAAATTTTTTAGATCTCTCCTTAATAAAATTAATAATTCCTTTAACATTTTTTGAACATCTTGGAATTTTTGATATCTCTTTAAAAGAATCAATTACAATACTCATAATCACTTTCCTTTGATTATATTAAAAAATCTAAACACCCTTAGACTTAATTAGAATTAATCATATAATATACTAAATCAATCTTAAAATTCATTCAATAAATTCAATAATGTTCATCAAGCTTTATTTTCAACAAAATCTGCATAATAATTAAAGTTTAAAAATTCTTTGGGAATTTCCGAAATAAATCTTGAAGGCAGCTGCTCAAAAATTTGTCTATCTTTTTTCCGCTTATTGGCCATGGTAATAATAAGAAAATCTCTTGCACGAGTTAATGCGACATAAAAAACTCGCCTCTCTTCTTCTAAGCCTAGCTCACTATCTTCAATGATTCTATGATGGGGAATAATATTGTCTTCAACAGCAATAAAAAATACATAATCAAATTCCAAACCTTTAGCAGAATGCACTGTCATTAAATTAATATTAATATTTTCAGATTCCTTGCTCACTTCGTTAGATTGAAGAACTATATAGTTTAAAAAACTGCTTAAATCTCTCAATTCACCAAATTGTTTGGACTCCCAATTTTTAATTATACTTAAAAACCCTTCTATATTTTGATATTTATATTCAGCCGCTTTAATTGAATTGGAATTTTCATTAACTAAAAATCCCCAATATTCAATACTTTCTATCATTTCTTTGATTACATTATAATACTCGTTTTTTGTTATACTAAATTTGTATTGATACTCTTCAATAAAAGATACAAAATCTTCTATGCTTTCAATGACATGCCTATTTAAAGCTTTATCGTAACTAGAAATGTTAGTAAAAGAAAAAGCAATATCACAAAGGGCATCATAAATACAACAGCCTTTCTTATCTGCTATATCTCTAATTTTTTTCAAATATTCCTTGCCAATTCCCCTTCTTGGAATATTAATAATTCTAAGCAAATCATAATCACTTTTAGGATTTATTATTACATTTAAATAAGAAATAATATCTTTTATTTCTTTTCTCTGGAAAAAAGATGTTCCCCCCGAAACTTTGTATTTTATGCCCAGTCTTCTAAAAATCATTTCAACATTTTTAAAAAGAGCATTAGTTCTCATAAGAACTCCTACATTTTTAGACTGAAAACCTTCTAACCTTGAAAGCTCTATGATTTGACCTGCAACAAACTCAGACTCTTGAATTTCATCTTCAAATATAAAAAAATCTATAACTTTGCCACACATCTTTGAAGACCACAAAGTCTTTTCTTTTCTATTTTTATTATTTAAAATCACAGAATTTGCAACATCTAAAATATTTTTGGCAGAACGATAATTTTGTTCAAGCTTTATTTCCTTAACGCTGTAATCTTTTTCAAATTGCAACATGTTATTGTAACTGGCTCCACGCCAAGAATATATAGATTGATCATCATCCCCAACACAACATAAATTACTATGATTTATCAAAAGACGAATGAAATCATATTGAATCAAAGAAGTGTCCTGAAACTCATCAATCAAAACATACTTATATCTTTTAGAATACTTACTACTAATATCAGAATTATTACTCAATAATTCTTTTGGTTTTAAAATCAAATCATCAAAATCAAAAGAATTATAAAGCTTTAATCGCTCTTCATAAAGTCTAAAAATATTTACATCTTCTTCCTTTAAATCATCAAGCGTGAGAACTCCATTTTTTAAGAATGAAATAACATTACTAAGCGAGTTTAAAGACACTTTTCTATTTAAAAGACCTTCATCAAGTAAAATCTCTTTAAGAAGAGAAATTTTATCATTATCGTCATAAATGCTGAAGTTTTTTCTATATCCTAATAATTTACAATTTTCTTTTAAAAAGAAAAGTCCAAAAGCATGAAAAGTTGAGACCATAAGATTGCTAAGGGGGGTTTTTAAAATTTTTTTAATTCTATCTTTCATTTCATTAGCCGCCTTGTTGGTAAAAGTTAAGGCTAAAATTTCCTTCTGAGCAATGCCTTTTAAAAGCAAATACGCTATTCTATGAGTAACGACTCTTGTTTTCCCACTACCAGCACCAGCAATAATTAAAAGAGCGCCTTCAATAGTGGTAACTGCCTCATATTGAAATTGATTGAGAGAATTTTTAAAAAAATCATCAAGCAAGATTAAAAAACCTTTGTTCCATCTGGATATTCCACAATAACTTTAAAATTTTCAGGAAAAGCAAAAATTTTTCGTGATTTAGATTGATCAAAATCTTTAGCTAAGATTGGAATACGATACTTATTTAATGTATTAATAGCAAAATCTGAATTTTCAAGTCCCACTTTAACCGATCCTTTTGCCATAAAATTAGTTCCTCCAAAAAGCTTAGCCTTAAGATTGTTTTTATTAGCACCATTCTCTAGCATTGCATTTATTAACATAGGAATAGCATAAACCCCATATCTTCCCCTTTGAGCAGGAGATATATCAAGATCTGACCTAGCTAGGACATAATGATTCATTCCAATTAAATTACTTAATTCGTCACAAAGCACAACAGCAACACAAGAACCAAGAATTGTAGAAATAACTCTTTTATTTGAAACAAAAGCTTCACCAGGAACTATTATTGTAACATCTCGTTTCAATTTAAAATTAAAATGATTTAACATAAAATTTAATACTCTCTTAAAAAAAATTTACAAAACTCTTATAAAGACCTTGCCAAAACCCTAATTTATTTACCTTATTGCTAAACAAAGCAACATCCCCCACTTTTTCATTTTCTAAAAAAATCATAGCTCTCCCAACAGGCATATCCCCACCAAGAGGAGCAACCAACTTATCAACAGTATAACTTATATTAAGTTTATCAAATTCATCTTTAGTCAAAACACAATAAAAAGGCTCTTTGGAAAAAAGAGCTATTGTATCCACTGTACCATTATAGACTTTTTCTTTTAATTTTACCATTAAAGAAAATTTAGAATATTCGTTAAATCCATACTCAAATAAATTTTTAGCAATCAAAGCTCTCATCCTCTCTCCAGACCCATTAATTCCTCTTTCAACACCCAATACAACTGCTATTAATCTTCTCTCGCCCTTTAAAGCAGTAGCAATAATATTCAAGCCTGATTCCTTAATATATCCCGTTTTAAGACCATCTGAATAAGGATATTCATAAATCAATAAATTAGCATTTCTTTGTTTTAAGTTTAAAAATTTTGATGATGAAGCAGTTCCTAAATTTTTACTCTTTGGATAAACAAAATACTTTAAAGAATGAATATTAAGCATAAACTTAAACTTTTCTATATAAGATTTTGCAAAAAAAGCCATATCTAGTGCTGTGATTTTATTTTCATTACTATATCCAGAAGGTTCAACAAAATGCATATTAAAAAGTCCCAAATTTAAAACATTAATATTCATTAAATTAACAAAGCTATTTAAATCACCTACTACAAACTCAGCAATTGCAACAGAAGCATCATTACCCGACGAGACTGAAAGTCCCTTTAAAATCTCTTCAAAATTAACAATTTGGCCTTTTTCTAAAAACATTAAAGAAGAATTCAAGGGTGCATTATAATATGAAGCAGAATCACTAATAGGGACTATGCTTTTTAATTTTATATTTCGCTTTTCAGCTTCAATTAAAGCTGTATATATTGTAACAATCTTTGTAAGCGATGCCGGGGGAAAAACTAAATTGGGTTTCTTAGAATAAAGTATCCGCTTAGTATCAAAATCCATTAAAACTATTGATTTTGCATGCTTTGACAATTCATTAATCTCTGCTAAATTAACTGCAAAAAGATCAACATAAAGCAGGAAAAAAAATAAAAATAGGGTTAATAAAAATTTTTCAATAACACAGATACTATTCATGTTGTAATATTAAAATTATATATTATTTATTGATTGTTAATTACAATATAAATTAACAAGGAGCCATTTTTTATGAATTCTTATGATTTTGTAACAGCTTTGGTACCAATAATCCTAATAATTATTGGACTTGGCATAATAAAAAAACCCGCTTACTATGTAATACCCATATCATTAATAACCACTGTTGCTATAGTTATATTTTATAAAAACTTAGGAATAGTAAATACAGGTCTTGCAATGCTTGAAGGCGCCTTAATGGGGATATGGCCAATAGCAACTGTAATTATTGCTGCCATATTTACATACAAAATGTCAGAAGATCAAAAAGACATAGAAACCATTAAAATTCTCTTATCAAATGTATCTTCTGATAAAAGAATTATAGTTTTACTAGTAGCATGGGGATTTGGAAATTTTTTAGAAGGAGTTGCTGGATATGGAACTGCTGTTGCAATCCCTGTGTCAATATTAATAGCAATGGGATTTGAACCATTTTTTGCTTGCTTAATCTGTTTAATAATGAACACCTCATCAACCGCTTATGGATCTGTAGGAATTCCTATAATATCTTTAGCTCAAGCAACTAACTTAGATGTTAACACCGTTTCATCTGAGATTGCATTACAACTCATACTTCCAACCTTAGCAATACCTTTTGTACTAGTAATTCTTACAGAAGGGAGCATTAAAGGATTGAAAGGGATATTCCTTCTTACCCTGCTCTCAGGAATATCAATGGCAATATCTCAAGTATTCATATCAAAAACTTTAGGGCCAGAACTTCCCGCAATCCTTGGAAGCATCCTTTCTATGACAATAACAATAATTTATGCAAGGTTTTTTGAAAACAAAGACACACACAACCACCATAGCAAAAAAATAATACCCTTATCAAAAGGAATTAGTGCTTGCTCGCCTTACATTTTAATAGTGCTATTTATTGTACTTGTATCTCCTCTTTTTAACAAAATTTACGAATACCTAAAAACTTTTCAAAGCACCATTAGCATTTATCCAGAAACAAATCCCCTACACTTTAAATGGATTACCTCTCCGGGCTTATTGATTGTACTCGCAACAATAATATCCTATTCAATACGGGGAGTTCCAATATTAAAACAACTAAAAATATTTACACTAACCTTGAAAAAAATGGCATTATCTTCATTTATAATCATATGCATTGTTGCAATATCAAGATTAATGACACACAGCGGAATGATAAAAGATCTTGCTAATGGAATCTCAATAATAACGGGTAAATTTTATCCATTATTTAGCCCACTAATTGGAGCTATTGGGACATTTTTAACAGGAAGTGACACAGTTTCAAATGTTCTTTTTGGACCTTTACAAACACAAATAGCAGAAAATATTGGAGCAAATCCTTACTGGCTAGCAGCAGCAAACACAACAGGAGCAACTGGAGGAAAAATGATTTCTCCTCAAAACATAACAATAGCAACAACAACTGCCGGATTAATTGGAAAAGAGGGCAAGCTTTTATCAAAAACAGTAACTTACGCTTTATACTACATTTTAGCAACGGGATTACTAGTTTATTTAGCATAAATTAATCGTTTAAAATAAATAAGATTAATTGACAATAAAATTAATCTTATTTATAGATTTGAATAATATAAAAATCACAAAATAATAATATGGTATTGAATTTTTACCCAATATTTTAATATTATATATATGTTATATACATGCTATTACATTGTGAGTAGTAATATGTATATAATACATATTATTAACGCGTTTAATAAATGGCTAGAACTAATACAAAGTTTATAGTTACAACAGGAAGGTATAATTATGAAAAATCATATTTTATATAAATTAATTATATTTTTAACTACATCTGTAGCAATATTTGCAGCAGACGAATTAAAGGAAAAAGATGTATTTAAAATAAACCCGTGGGTACCTACATTTGGGTTTGAAAACACAAGTGAGTTCAGACTCGATATAGATGAGCTTGTTCCTGGATTTGAAAACAAAAGCAAAATTACTATTAAACTTAAACCATTTGAAGTTAATCCCGAATTAGGGAAAGACGATCCATTCTCAGCTTACATTAAAGTAGAAGATTTTGCATTAAAAGCAGAAGGCAAAAAAAATGATCAATTCAAAATTGATGTAGGAGATATAACAGCCCAAATCAATATATACGATTTTTTTATTAAAATAAGCACTATGACAGATTTTGATTTTAATAAAGAATCTTTATTTAGTTTTGCTCCTATGACTGGATTCAAAAGTACTTACTACGGATTTCCAAGCAATGACAGAATAGTAAGAGGAACGATTCTTGCAAGAGGTACTTCTAAAAATATAGGAACAATTCAAATGGGATACAAACTCCCACAACTCGACCTTACATTTGCAATAGGAGGAACAGGCACGGGTAACAGAAATCAAGAAAATGACAAAGACACTCCTTACAATAAAACCTATCAAGGAATCCTTTATGGGATTCAAGCGACATGGAAACCAATAAAAAATCTACTTGATCAAAACGAAGATACTAAATCTGTAGTTGCAGAAACACCTTTTGAATTAAGTTTTGGCTTATCAGGAGCTTATGGAAATGAAACATTCAACAATTCATCAATAACATACTCTTTAAAAGACAAATCCGTAGTTGATAACGATTTGTTCAGCCCGACTTTATCAAATTCTGCAATTTTAGCATCTTTTGGAGCTCAATATAAGCTTGGATTAACAAAAATCAACAATAAAAATACCTATCTTATTTTACAAATGGGTACTGATTTCGGAATAGATCCTTTTGCGAGCGATTTTTCCGTATTTGGACACATCTCAAAAGCAGCAAATTCCAAAAAAGGAATATCCTTAGATCCTAGCAAAAAAGCCGAAGATATATTTGATCCAAATGGCAATGCTCTTGATTTTAGCAAAACTAAAGAACTAGGTATTGCATTTTCAACAGGAGCAAGCATAGGATTTGCTTGGAACAAAGATGAAGGTGAAAAAGAATCTTGGAAGGTTAAGGGAGCTGATTCCTATAATAAAATACTATTTGGAGAACAAGACAAAAAATCTGGAGTTGCATTAGGAATAAGCTATGGACAAAATCTCTACAGATCCAAAGATGAAGAAAAAAAATTGAAAACCATATCTGAAAATGCATTTCAAAGCTTAAATATTGAAATCTCAAGCTATGAAGATAGTAAAAAAGGCCTTATGAATGGACTAGGATGGATAACGTCAATAGGACTTTATGATATTTTAAGACAAAAATCTGCAGAAAACTATCTTACAGCAAACCCAAGCACAAACACAAGCAATCAAGCTGGACAAAGTCCAACAAACACACAAACTATAACTCCTAATCTAACATTTGAAGACGCAATGAAACTGGGTATAGCTTTATACCTTGATTATGCAATTCCAATAGCATCCATTTCAACAGAAGCATATGTAGTACCCTATATTGGAGCATACCTTTTAGGACCTTCTAATAAAATCTCAAGCGATGCTACAAAAATTTATTTAAAAACAGGACTCAGCCTTGAAAAACTAATAAGATTTACAACAATTTCTCTTGGATGGGATTCAAATAACATTATAGAACTTGCTAATAAAAACGCAAATAATGCTGCTATTGGAAGTGCTTTCTTGCAATTCAAAGTAGCCTACAGCGGAAGCTAACGGTAAAAGAAGGGCTAAAAGCCCTTCTTTTTTATTTTCAGAAACAAGCTAATCAATTAATTACTTCATATTTCTTTCTTTGCAAATCTTTTCATAAGCATCTTGAATTTTAATAAATTTATCATTTGCATCTTTTTGCCTTACAGGATCATTTGCAAATCTATCAGGATGATATTTTATAACAAGGCTTTTATAAGCCTTTTTAACCTCATCATCACTAGCACTATAAGTCAATCCCAAAACACTATAAGGATTTACAATTTTAATATTAATATCTTTGTAAGCTTCATAACTATCAGATTCAAGCTCAAGAAAAACACCAACATAAGAAATAAATTTCTCAGCTTCTAAGTTTGTATACCCAGAAAGTCTATTAATTTCTTTAAGAGAAGCAAAAAGCCATATAAAAAAATCTTTATGTTGAAAATAGCCAAGCTTAAGGGTATACAAAATTTTATCCGCATTATTATTCTTATTAATAGCAGAATGAAAGATAGTATACAATTCTGATTTACCACGTTCGGATAAATTCAAAGAATTAATAATAAAATTGACATAATTTAGCTGCTCTCCTGTTACAGTCCCCAAAATAGATAGTAATTTAGCCATTAATAAAAAAGAAAGTTTATAAAATTCAAACTCTCTGGATCTAGAATATGAGTAATCTCTTGTAAAGTATATTCTAAAAACACCTAATAAACTAAATAATATCAAAATAAAAGGAAATAATATAAAAAGCATCCCTATTAAAATGGGATTAAAAATAAAAACAAAAAACAATACTAAAAAAAACATTCTAATTAGGCTTGGCATTTATTGATCATAACCTCCAAACATAATTAAGGCATATCAAAATCTTTAATAAATCTTACAACTTCCTTTTTTATTCGTTTTAATTCAATATCAGACCTTGTCTTTAAAGCCCTAACAACAAATTTAGCAACATTTAAAGAATCGCTTTCGTTTAGGCCCCTAGAAGTAATAGCAGCACCTCCAATTCTAATGCCAGAAGCCAAAGAGGGACTTTTTTTATCAAAAGGAATAGCATTTTTATTTAAAGTAATATTTACACTCTCAAGCAATTTCTCAGCATCAGCACCTGTAAGATCCAAAGTACTAAGATCGACCAAAAATAAATGATTATCCGTACCTCCGCTAACAATCCGAAATCCTTCCGATTTGAAATATTCAGCCATAACTTTAGTATTTTTTATTACGTTAGCAATGTATTCTCTGAAATCTTCTTGAAGAGCCTCTCTGAATGCAATAGCCTTACCAGCAATAACATGAACTAAGGGGCCCCCCTGAGTTCCGGGAAAAACTGTAGAATTTACAGCATTAAACAAAGCTTTCTCTTTCCCATTAAAGTTTACTAATTTGTCATAATCTTTTCCAGAAAGTATTATTCCACCTCTTGGCCCTCTTAAAGTTTTATGCGTAGTGCTTGTAGTAAGATGCGCCACATCAATCGGAGAATTATGAAAACCGGCAACAATAAGACCTGCAATATGAGCAATATCGCACAAAAGATATGCAGAAACATCATCGGCTATTTCTCTAAATTTTTTAAAATCAATTTCTCTTGAATAAGAAGAAGCTCCAGCTATTAATAAATTTGGCCTACAATCTCTAGCTATTTTAAGAACCTCATCATAATCAATCAACTCAGAATCTCTAGAAACACCATAAAAATAGGTATTAAAAAATATACCAGAAAAATTCACCCTACTACCATGGGTTAAATGCCCTCCATGAGACAATTGCATACCAAGAATTCTATCACCCGGACTAATAAGAGCCATTATAGCCGCCATATTAGCCTGAGATCCGCTATGGGGCTGAACATTGGCATACTTTGCATCAAAAAGCTCTTTTGCTCTTGAAATTGCTAAAGCTTCAATCTCATCAATAAAAGAACAACCACCATAATATCGATTCAAAGGATATCCTTCAGCATACTTATTGGTTAAGATACTCCCAACAGCCTGCCTTATCTCTAAAGATGTAAAATTTTCAGACGCAATAAGCTCAATATGTTCCCTTTCCCTTAATCTCTCTTTCTCAATTAAATTAAATATTTGATCATCTCTCATCAAAAATTATCCTCCAAAACAAACCTATGCATTAAAGAATACGATCCGTTTGTCAAGCTTTTATACTTCAAAAACCCAGAATCTAAATATCCATCAAAAAAATCATTTTTATCATAATCCTCTTTGCACCCATATTGAATATAGTTCTCAGACATATTTAAAAAATACTTAGAGTTATCCTTATATAATACTGCATTTATTATATCAAAATACACAAAACCAACCCCAGACAAAAAAAATTCAAACCAAAAATGCTCATTTAATTTAAGAGAATTAGGATCATAGTAAAGCCCAACTATATTTCTTAGCGGAATTTCGTACTTTAAAAATAATAAATTTGTAAGAACTATTAAATTGTTAGATGAAATTTTTCTTTCTTTAATAGAATCATTTAAACTTAAATTATTCTCAACAATTTTAAAATTTAAAATCAAAACATCAACAATTGCTTTAGCTAGCTTATAAGCTGAATTATTCCCACCAGTCATAGACAAAATTAAAGAATCTAACGACATTAAATCAACAGAGCTATAAGATAAATAATCTTTTTTTTTGCCTTGAACATACGTTTTGTACTCTTGATTGTTAATATCTTTATTGACCTCAATGCTTTCTAAATATTTAGTATCCAAAAATTCCAAATCAAGCTTATGAACCTTTACCTTAGTCTCAAAAATAAATTTATTTGCCTTCAGGGTTTTAAAAAACAAATTACCAATATTAAAATCAAAGTACCCATTACTACGCTCTGTAATTTTTTGACGCTCATTCTCAATTGGCCTTAAATAGAAGATATTAAAATTAATATCTTCGGGGTTTGAATCTAAATTACTACTAACACCTTGGGTAAAATAGATTTCTTCAATTATTGCAAACTCTTTTGAATCACTCAAAGTCCACTTAAAAAAATTATCTTTAACATAGAACGGGACTTTATTGCTTTGAAGATTGTCCAATAAAACATAAAGTTTCCCATCAGAATTTAAAGTTTTAGGAGAAATAAATTTTACCCTATTCTCAGAAACATCTAAAATATTTTGGGGCAAAATTGTATAAAGTTTATCTTTAGTTTCAAGAAAAATTTGAATAGCACTAGAATGTGAAAACAAATTCATACCCTCCAATAAAGTTGAAGAATTTGCATTTAAAATTATTTTATCCCGTGAGAAAATAGAAGGTATATTTTCTCTATTAAGCTTAACAGGCACTTGTCTACTAATAACAAGAAAAAGCTCGTTGCTAATTCCACTCTCACTTTTTACAAAAATAAGCCCGGAATTTACTTCGTCTGTAATTTTGAAAACTATTTCAGTGTTATTCCAACTAATAATGCTACTTTTAACCAAATAATTATTGTTAATATTAATCTCTCCTACACTATAACCTAAATTACTTCCTTTAATAACAATAACATCCTTGTGTGAAGTAGGAATTGGAGATATATCATAAATAATTGGTTTTGAATAAAATAAAAATCCAGAAAAAATAAATAAAAATAAAAAAATAATAAAAATTAAGCTTAAATAAAAATATTTGTTTTTAAAAAAAATAGCCAAATGCTAGCCTCTTTTAACCTTGGTTCCTTCCTTAGTATCAACCAAAATAAAACCTTTTTTAGCAAAAAACTCTCTAATTTCATCGGCACGCTTAAAATTTTTTTCACATTTAGCTATTCTTCTTTCTTCAATCAAAGTTTTCATATTCTCATCAACAACTACATCATGATTTCCTAAATTTTTTAAAATTTCTTCTCTCAGATTAAGTGACATAATCTCATCAAAAATAAAAGCTAATTTAAGCTTTGAAACAAAGCCTAGATTTTCAGATTTAATTAACTCCCAAAGCAAAGCCAATCCCTGAGAAACATTCAGATCAAAAGAAATTTTTTCTACAAAAGAATAGTAATATTCTTTTTCTGCGCTAGAACCAAATTTTTTTAAATCCCTATTAAGAGCATCTAAATCAACTGGATCTAAAGATGCATAAAAATAACTTAACCTATTTATCATATTTTCTCTAGCAATCCTGCTTGCTTGAAGATTTTCAAATGAAAATTTTAATTGATTTCTATAGTGTGATGTCAAACATAAATATCTAAAATCAAGAGGAGAAAAATTTTGCTCTTTTAAGTCTTTAACTGTAATAAAATTTCCACGTGATTTTGACATTTTATTATAATCCATGATCAAAAATTCTCCATGAACAAAAATATCGCACCATTTCTTATTCAAAAAACATTCTACTATTGCTATTTCATTTATGTGGTGAACTCCAATATGATCAACTCCTCCTAAATGAATATCAAGTGTATCTTTGAAATACTCCAAATTCATAGCAGCACACTCCAAATGCCAACTAGGATAACCAAATCCCCAAGGAGAATCCCATTTCATTTCCTGATTTTTAAATTTAGAATTAGTAAACCATAAAACAAAATCGGTTTTATTCCTTTTAAATCTATCAATATCAACCCTGGAAAAAGTCATATCTTTATCAATCAGGTCAATGCCAGCCATCTCGCCATAACTTTTAAAACAAGAAGTATCAAAATACACATTACCATTAGAAAAATAAGTAATTTTTTTTTCTTCAAGAATTTTAATAACCTCTATCATGATAGGAATATGTTTGCTAGCAATAAGCACTTTATTGGGATATACAACATTTAGTTTTCTACAATCCTTAAAAAAAGCTTCCGTAAAAAACTTACTAATTTCATAAACTGTAAGACCTTTTTCCCTTGCGGTCTTGGCAACTTTATCTTCTCCATCATCAAGATCGCCTGTTAAGTGCCCAATATCTGTAATATTCATCGCATAATCAACTTTATACCCTAAAAACCTTAAAGATTTAATTAATAAATCCCCAAAAATATAGGTTCTAAAATTTCCAATGTGAGCATAATTATAAACAGTAGGTCCGCAAGCGTACACTTTGACATCATCAAAATTTGTTAATTCCGAAAAATTCTTTGTTCTAGTATTATATAATCTTAAAATCATACAGTTCTCAAAAATTGAAAAAATAAAAAGTCTAATTTATTATTAAGTAAGTATGCTTAAAAGCCTAAATAATTTTTTTAAAAAAATCAATATAAAGCCTCAAACAAAAAATCTGGCTGACTATACAACATATAAAATTGGAAACATTTCAAGATTATTTCTCATTCCTAAAAATATTCAAGAAGCAGAAAATATTTTTAAAGCAGCAATAGAAGAAAAAATCAAACTATTTATCCTTGGGGGAGGATCCAATATTTTAGTCAATGACGAGAAAGAACTTGATTTTCCGATAGTATACACAGGACATCTAAAAAGAATAGAAATTCACGACAATAAAATTATCGCTGAATGTGGTGCAAATTTCGAAAATTTATGTAAAATTGCACTCAACAACAGCTTAAGTGGCCTAGAATTTATCTATGGACTACCTGGAACACTGGGGGGCGCTGTATGGATGAATGCTAGAAGCTTTGGAAATGAAATATCTGAAATAATAAAAAAAATTACATTTATAAATGATAAAGGAAAAACTATTAGCAAAGAATTTAAAAAAGAAGACTTTAAGTATAAAGTATCACCTTTTCAAAATAAAAACTTTCTTATATTAAAAATTGAATTGAATTTAAAAAAAGAAAATAGAAAAAATATTGAAGAAAAAATGAATAAAAACAAACAAGCAAGGATAAACAAAGGTCACTATTTATTCCCAAGCAGTGGAAGTACTTTTAAAAACAATAAAGCATTTCTCAAACCTAGTGGACAAATAATTGAAGAGTGCAAACTTAAAGGACTAAGCATTGGGGGCGCTGCGGTATCTAAATATCATGGAAACTTTATTATCAACATTAACAATGCCACTTCAAATGACATAAAAAGTTTAATTGAAAAAGTAAAAACTGAAGTTTATTCAAAAACCGGCCTTTTACTCGAAGAAGAAGTCCTTTACATAGGATTTAAAAATCAAAAAAGCTAAAAAAGAATATCTTTAATCTCATTATTAATCTTTCGAATCAATTCCTTTGTTTTTAATATCTTATCCTTAGAAGATTTCACCAAAAATGAATATTCTTGAAGAGAACTTATTGCATCTAAATTCATCTTAGAAACTTTAAACTCTTTTAAATCTTGACTGAAATTGTTAAACTTACTGCTAACAAAAAAATGGTTATTAAATATTTCTTTATACATATTCTTAGCATCTCTGATCTTAGTATCGTGAGACAAATACCTTTCTTTAAACTCACCAATTTCTTTAAAATGCTTGGCAAGAGTAAGATCTACTTTATCATGTCTTGAAAAATTACTATCCACATTATCTTGAATATCTATAAAATTTTTATAAATTGTATCAATCTCTGAATTAATTACTGCAATAATGCTATCAACCGTTTTAAGTTCATCTTTAATGGTTTTAGAATATTTTCCAGAATTAATAGCAAGCTTTCTAATCTCCTCAGCAACAACTGCAAAACTTTTACCTGCATCACCTGCTTTTGCTGCTTCAATTGCTGCATTCATAGCAAGCATATTAGTTTGAGCTGAGATTGAAACTAAAAGTTTATTTGCACTTTGCAAGCTGTTCGTTTGAGACAAAAGATCTGCAAAATTTTTATTCACATTTTCAAAAACAATATTTAAATCAAAAACTTTACTTTTAATATTTTCAATATCAGCAGAATTTGTAGTAGCGACTTTATTAAAAATTTCCAAATTTTTATCTATGCTATAAAAAAAACTAACATTCTCTTCAAAATTTGAAGAGATTTCTGACATATACTTATTGTGGTCATTAATCGGATCAGCAACAGATTCAAAGCCTTTTGAAATATCAGCAATTGACTTTTCAAATCTAGAAAAAGCATCTTTTAGTTGCTCGTAAGCTAAAACGCTAGAATCTATACTCTCAGTATTTAACATAACAGCTTCTATTTGCTCCAAATAATCATTCAAATCTTCAGAATAAAATTTTATCTTCTCAAAAGATTCGTTACTCTTAGACGACAAACTGTCTAGCTTTGAACTCATATAAGAAATAATAGCCGAAGAATACTTAACCTCTAAAGGAGACTCAAGACTAAAAGGATCGCTTTTTGATTTTTGATAATCAACAATTTTGTTAAAATCATTAATTAATGAAAAAATGAAAGTATTGCACAAATAAAACACAATCGCAAAAGATAATAGTAAAAATATTAAAAACACAACCCAATTTGACTTAAACATAATAGGAATGGAATTGACATTAAAAATCAATCCTTGAATCAAAAAATCATCAATTTTTACAAAGTTTAAAGAATAAAAATCGCTTCCATAATTAAAAGTGTACTGAAAAGCAGAAGAATCTTTTTTAGTATAAGCTATAACTTTGTTCAGAACATTTTCACTATAAACCTTAGAAAAAGATTTGGTCTTAAGATTATTAAGGTTTAAAAAAATAGGTTCATAATTTCTGTCAAGCATAAAAAAATTATAATTCTTGCTGCTAAATTTAAGAGAAGAATACAGCTGATTTTCAATAATATCAAACGAATCATCAAAACATACCAAAATGCCCATCACACCCAATGTTGCAACAGAATCCCTAACAGGAAAACTTACTATAGAATAAATTTTCCCATCTATTCTCATATACCTTGAATAATATTTAGAATTTTTTTCTACAGGAACAGAATAAATTGGATCTAATCTAACATCTTTTAAGCCTAAAAATGAAAAATTTGAATTTGATATTAAGACATTCTTCCCTATAGGAATATAAAATATACCTTCGAGTGAATTTTCTGCTACAGGAATAGTTTTAAAAATTTTATCTATAGAGCTAAATTCTCTTGACTTTAAAAACAAATCGATATTTTCAGATAAACTATCACTCAATTTTAAACTTGAAGACAAAAGAAAACTCTTTGAAGAATTCACCAATATCCCAAACCTATAGCTATCTTTTACAAGCTCCTCAAGAAACCTAGAAGATTCTAAATACTTAGCCTTCATAAAAACAGACACACTGTTTAAAAACAACTTAGCATCAAATTTAAAGCGATCCAAATATTCATTTTTATGATTAACATAAGCATAGCCTATGAATAAAAAATTAAAAAAAAGAAATCCAAATAAAACTAGATAAAGAAATCGTTTAGTACTTTTCAGATTAACATCTATTAAATTTTCATCAGTCATAAAAGCTCTCCAAACATAACATTAACATGATTAAAATCTTAAAACAAAACTTTCGCCTTCATAAATCACATATAAATAATTACTAATAACAATTGGCAAATTAGACTTTTCTTTCTGAATATTAAGGATTAAATCCTCAAATATTTGCAAATAATTATTTTATTATTTAGCTACATGTATATATAATTATATAATAAAACATATAGAATACTAAAAGTTTAATATTTTAAAAATTTTATGAAAAATCAAAACTTTGAGAGGACTTAGTGAAAAAAAAGAAACTCAACTCCAACCTTTTTTATAAATTCAATTTTATAATTTTAGCATATACAATAATCATTATTGCAACAACCTTTTTACTATTAGATCAAGGCTATAAAAAAATCATATCAAAAGAACTTCAAGACTTTACAAAATTCATTAACCAAGCAATGATTAAAAGCTTTTCTGATGAATCTAAAGAAATAATAAAAACTTTAAGCGTATTGACAACTAGGTACGATTATAAATCTGCAATTCTAAATAACAAAAGTGAGGAGCATTTAGTATCCGACAAGATTTTAGTTACACTCCCGTCCTTTATTAAAATAATAGAGTATGCAAACAAAGATGGATACATAATCGCATCAAGTGAGAAAAAAAGAACCGGTCAATATATGAGCTTAAAAGAATTGCTCTTAGGCAAAGCTATAACTACATTTCAAATTTCAATTCTTCACAACAGTTTGTCAAAAATAAATAACAATTTTTACATTCCAATAACATATAAAATAACAGATTCAAAAAAATCTAATATTGGATATATTATTTTATATGCCGACATTTCAGAAAAAATTGCTGAACTAAAAGAATATCTTTTACTGCTTTTGGAAAACTCTTTACTAGAACAAAATGCAAGCAGCCAAAACTCATCAAAATACTTTAATATATACATAATAAACAGCAGTGGAGATGCATTTGGAGGAAAAGATGAAGTTTTAAAAAACATAAAACACATATTTGGCTTTAATGCAAAAACATTAACTCAAATATTAAACGTATTGTCTCAAGGAAAATCAAATTACAATACAAGCAATTCAAATGAAATAATCTCCTTAGCAAGAATCACAACATCTAATTGGTACTTGGGAATAAAAATAGACTATAATAACATATTTTCAAAAGAATTTAAACATATGAGATTGGTCTCGCTTACCATTATATTTATTTTGGTAATAATTTTCATATTAATAATGATATCAACCATAAAAACTTTAATAATATCAAAAATAGATAAACTCAATGCTGTCATTCCAAAGGTTAAAAACGGTGACTTAACATTTAAAATCGAAGCAAAAGGTAAAGATTCAATTAGTTCTACAATAAATCTTTTCGGTCATTTTATTGAAAATCTAAAAAATGTAATTAATTCATTACAAGAACGAGTAAGGCTGTTGAAAGAAAATGGAGACCATTTATTTAGTGAAATAAATAAAACCCACAATACAATAAAAAATTCAAATCAATATATAGAAAAAACACAAGAAGAGGTAGAAAAACAAGTAGAATTCATCTCTAATACAACAAACGTAATTGAAAGTCTTTCAAAAAATATTTCATCTCTTGACAACTCAATTGAAACTCAAGCTGCAAGCGTTGAACAATCCTCATCAGCTATCGAAGAAATGATAGGAGGCATACAATCAATAACAGAAATAACTCAAAAAGCTGCAAAAAGCACAGAAGAACTAAAAAGATTCTCTGATGATGGACGAAAAAAACAAGAAGAAGTTATTGCTCAAATCAAAGAAATTTTCAAAAACTCGACAAGATTGCAAGAAGCAAACTCTTTAATCTCATCTATAGCTAGTCAAACTAACTTGCTCTCAATGAACGCTGCAATTGAAGCATCTCATGCTGGTGAAGCTGGAAAAGGATTTGCTATTGTTGCAGAAGAAATAAAAGATTTAGCAGAACAAGTAACATCACAATCAGAATCCGTTGCTTCATCAATTAACGAAATAATGGATTCAATAACCAAAACCGTAAACACTTCTGAATTAACAAATAAAGCTTTCAATCAAATATTCGATTCAATCAATCTAGTTGTTCAAGTAATAGAAGAAATAAATCATACAATGCAAGAGCAATCAATAGGTAGCCAAGAAATTTTAAAGGCTTTAAATACAATGAGGGAAATAACATATGAAGTAAAAATTGGCTCAAATGATATGTTTAGAGGCAACAAAGAAATCATTAGCACTGTTAAACTGTTAGGAGAAATTAACATTACAGTATCAAACTCAATGAAAGGTTTAAAAGAAGAGATTAATAAACTGGTAGAAGCAATTGAGCGTATTAAAATTTTAGGAACTACAAATTCAAGCCATATTTCTGAAATTAGTGAAAGCATAAATCAATTTAAAACCAAATAAAATAGACTAAAAGGAAATAATATGCAAAAAAAGACATTTTATACCGTTGAAAAATATCTTAAAAGTCATTTAATGTTATTTCCTATTTTTGCTTATACAAAAAACTTTTCAGACGCTAGTATCATATCTGTTTGGATTTCACTATGCATTATATTCCCTGCCTTAATAATCAATCAAATAGAATTAAAAAAGCATAAAAGTCACATATTAGGAATATATCTAGTAATAATAGGAATTATTACTAGCCTAACTTACTTATTCATGCTCTATTTAACGCCAACCTTATACAAAGAATTCAAATTTTCAATACCCATTTTAATAGCCATAATAATATCATTCCATAAAAACGAGCCTTTTAAAATCCTAAAAAATCCATCGATGATAATCAAATATTCTAAAATTCCAATTTTAATTTTCATTGCTTTAAGCTCAACAATTTCACTTATTAGAGAAATATTAAACACAGGTAATTTAAAACTTTTTAACAAAGAGATACCTATAATAAAAGGGCTTATAAATACAAAAATGTTAGCCCATAGCTCAAACATTTTTATTGTAGCATCTTTAATTTTACTATTAATCAATATGCTAACAGGTGTTAATAAAGAGGAAAAAAATGACTAAAAGTGTTAAAGGACATATTAAAGACGAAATTAGCATTATAGTTGCCAATTTAGCATTATCAAAAAATATAAAGCTAGACAAAATAAACATTAATATTCAAAAGCCCCCAAAAAGTGATTTGGGGGATATTTCCATATTAATATTTGAACTTAGTAAAACTTTGAAACTTCCTATTGCAACTATTTCTGAAGAAATAATAAAAAACCTTGAAAATAAATACGAAATTAAAGCTATGGGGCCTTACTTAAACATCAAAATTCCTAGAAAAGAATACATAAACAATACTATACAAATGATAAATACCCAAAAAGATGCCTATGGAACAAGTAAATATCTAGACAATAAAAAAATAATATTAGAATTTTCATCGCCAAATACAAACAAACCACTACATGTGGGGCATCTTAGAAATGACGCAATAGGAGAAAGTCTCTCAAGAATATTAAAAGCTGTGGGTGCAAAAATTACAAAAATAAACTTAATAAACGATCGGGGAGTTCATATCTGCAAATCAATGCTTGCATACAAAAAATTTGGAAATGGCATTACCCCTGAAAAAGCTTTTAAAAAAGGAGACCATTTGATTGGTGATTTTTATGTTAGGTACAACAAATACTCACAAGAAAATAAAAATGCTGAAGAAGAAATTCAAGACCTACTTTTAAAATGGGAACAAAAAGATGAAAGCACAATTGAACTTTGGCAAAAGCTAAATAAATGGGCAATTGAAGGAATAAAAGAAACTTACAAAATTACAAACACCTCATTTGATAAAATTTACCTTGAGAGTGAAATTTTTAAAATTGGGAAAAATGTTGTATTAGAAGGACTTGAAAAAAGATTTTGTTACAAACGAAAAGATGGTGCAATATGCATTGATTTGCCCTTAGATTCAAATGAAAAAACTGACAACAAAGCAAAACAAAAAGTACTCATAAGATCAAACGGAACATCTATCTATCTTACCCAAGACTTAGGAAATATAGCAGTTAGAATAAAAGAATTTGATTTTGACGAAATGATTTATGTGGTTGGAAGTGAACAAATTCAGCACTTTAAAAATTTATTTTTTGTATCAGAAAAATTGGGAATTTCTAAAAACAAAAAACTTCTTCATTTGTCATACGGAATGGTCAATCTTATTGATGGCAAAATGAAATCAAGAGAAGGCAATGTAATTGACGGGGATAATTTAATCTTAGAGCTAATAGAATCAATAATGCCTGAAATTACACAAAAAATTGAGAACAAAGAGAACGCTAAAAAAAATGCTTTAAATATTGCTCTAGGAGCAATTCACTATTATCTGTTAAAATCAGCTGTACATAAAGATATTATATTTAACAAAAAAGAAAGCCTATCTTTTACAGGAAATTCTGGACCATATATCCAATACGTTGGAGCAAGAATTAATAGCATTCTTGAAAAATATAACACACTTTCTATTTCCATAATGGGAAAAATTAATTTTGAACTTTTAAAACACGAAAAAGAGTGGGATATTATAAAAATAATATCGGAACTAGAAGAAAATGTAATCAAAGCGGCAAAAGACTTAAACCCCTCAATACTTGCCAGCTATTCATACTCGCTTGCAAAGAATTTTAGCGCATACTATCAAGAAGTTAAAGTAATAGATACAAACAACATTAATTTAACAGCCGCAAGAATTGAATTTTTAAAAGCCATTCTACAAACAATAAAAAATTGCATGTACCTGCTCAATATTCCTTATATGTTAAAAATGTAGACAAGAAAATGCTATAAAATTTTCTTGTCTAATATCCGTTTGAATCCAGATCACTTTTACTAAAAATTAATTTTATTCTATCTTCATACTTTTGAGATATATAATGTCTTTTTAGCTTAAGAGTATTGGTAAGCTCTTCCCCAATTGAAAAAGAATCCTGAAGCAAAACAAAGCCTACTATTTTTTCAAAGTTTTTAAAACCTAACTTGGTATTAATAGTATCTGAGATATGCTTAGAATAAAGCTTGTTAACATCCTCATTAGCTAATAAATCACTCCTAGAAGAAAAAGATACTCCACTAGAGCTTGCCCACTTTTCAAGATTGTCAAAATTGGGCACAATAACAGCTCCCAAAAATTTTTGATCTTGACCAACAATCATAATATTTTCAATAAATAAAGATTTACCCAAAACTCTCTCAAGAGGCTCGGGCTCAATATTTTCTCCCCCCCTGAGAACAATTGTATCTTTACTTCTACCAACAATTGTAATTTCATTATTAATTGTCAATCTAACCAAGTCCCCGGTGTTAAACCAACCATCTTCTGTTAAAACTTCAATCGTCTTTGCCTTATCCTTAAAATAACCGCTCATTATTTGTGGTGACTTTACCCAAAGCTCACCTTTTTCTCCATAAGGCAAAACTCTCCCATCAACTCCAACTACCTTGTATTCAACATCTGGCAAAATAGGACCTACAGTTCTTGCCACAGGACCCTTAAGACGTCTAACACTCAAAATAGGACCCGTTTCAGTAAGGCCATAACCTTCAAGCACCTTAATTCCTACAGCCTTAAAAAAATAATCAACATAATCAACCAACGCTCCACCGCCAGAAACCCCAAATTCAAAATTTTGCCCAAGGGCATTTTTTATTTTTTTAAATACCAAAATATCACCTAATAATTTAACAGGAAAAATTAAAATAATCCCAACAAATAAAAATAACTTTGAAAAAAGCAAAATAAATAAATTGGGTTTTTTATAAATAGGTGAAAAACCTAAAAATTTTTCTTTAAGCTTTGCATAAACAATTCCAATTTTTAAAAACCCTCCAAACACAAGTTTCTTAATCAAAGATTCTGACACCTTCTTAATAATACCCATTCTTATACCTTCCCAAATTCTAGGTACAGAAATAATCATTTGGGGATTTAAAAGTAAAAAATCTTTTAGCAAAACAGGACCTATGGGTTTTGAATATGCAATTGCTACACCCTTTAAAGCGACTATATATTCACAAGCCCTCTCAAAAGAATGCCAAAGAGGCAGAATAGAAATCATTATCTTACCAGGCTTAATTGCTGGAAGATAATCATAAAGTCTATCTAATTGAAAAATAAAAGATTCATGTCTTAACATTACTCCCTTTGGCATACCTGTTGTACCAGAAGTATATATTATAGTTGCAATATCTTTTGAAGAACCTTTTTCAATCTCTATATCAAATGATTTTGGATTAGATCTTAAATACTCAGTTCCAAGTTCTAGCAATTTTTTATAAGAAAATACAGTAATATTTCCCATTTTTTCTTCATAAGATTTATCATCATCAATAACAACAATGCATCTCACCAATCTAAGATCATGTTTTTTGGATAAAACTTTTTGAAGCTGCTTGTTGCTTTCAACAAAAACAAAAGTAGATTCAGAATGATTAATAATATAAGTTAATTCATCCTCAGAAGAATCATTTCCCCTGGGAACGTCAATACAGCCTAAACCTAAAGTAGCAATGTCAATTATTATCCACTCCCTTCTTGAATCAGAAATAATTACAACCTTTTCTCCCCTTTTAATGCCATAATGCAAAAGCCCAGAAGCCACTCTTTTTACCTCATTCCAAAAATCAGCATATATTTGCTTCTTAAAACTTTTAGACTCCCCTTCCTTATACATAAAAATATCAAGCTCACTATAAAGAGTTACCACCTCTTTAAAACGCTTAGGCACAGTATCTCTCATAAATCCCCCTCAAATCGATTTAAAATTAAATTAATTTAAAAAAAGCAACAGACTGCTAACAATAATATTATAAAAGCTATGTATAAAAATCATATAATATACATTTTTATACCTTAAATAGATAAAAGCAAAAAATATCCCTAATATAAAGGCAACCAAAAATCCTAAAATTCCATAATACAAATGCCCATAAGCAAAAAACATACTGCTAAGAAAAACAGTAATTACAACAGGAAATCTCATTTGTGTAAACTTGGTAATAACAAAAGCCCTGTAAAACAATTCTTCAAAAGCTCCTGTAAAAAAAGAGGTTAAAGTCATTAAAAACAATGCTGTTTTACTGCTAATTTTCCAATTAAATCCAACATTGTTTTGAAAATAGTAGGCAAATACCGATTCTGGCAACAGATATTCAAGTAAAAAAGCTATTAAAAAAATGAACATCATTGCAATCAATATTGTTTTAATAAAAATTAAAACAGATTCCCAAATAAAAATGAATTTAAATTTAGGAATAAAAAACTCTACCCTAAAATCATCATAAGAACTGGTAAGTTTAAAAAAATAAATTATAAAAACAATTAAAAAAGATCTTGAAATCCAAAAATAAAAATGATTTTCATTAACGTTCCAAAATTCTGAATTAACATTTTCAAAAGGAGATGCAAGATAAATAACTACGTAGACCAAAAAAAGATCAAGCAAGGCCAGCTTGAATGGATATTTATTTTTTAACAATTGCATAAAGCATTGTAATTAAATAATTATTAATTGTCAATGAATGATTATTGATTAATTAATCAAAACAAATTAAAATTCAAAAGATAATTATTTATAAATAAAAAATGATAATATTCTAAATGATTTTAATATTTGTCCTTATTTCACTCAATTTATCAATCCATTACTATTTGAAACTCAATTTGATTTATTTCAACACAATACTAATATTATTTTTTATAATAAAAAATAACAAACACTTAGCACTTAGTTTTATTTTTTGCACAATATTGCTATTAAGCTTTCAAACTAGATTAAATTTTAAAACCGAAAAAAAAAATATTTATCAAATAACAAACATTAAAAATTTAAAAAAAGATTCAAAAACTATTATTGAAGTGATTGACAATAACGCAAATAAACACAAATTTAACTTCAAAAATATTGAAAATATTTACAAAATTGGAGATATCATTAAAATTGAAAACCAAAAAATAAAAATAATTAAAAGTCCCTTTTTTGCTAAGCTTAGAGAAAAATATACAAACACTTTAAATAATTTTTTTACCACATTAAATCCTAGTTATTCCCATTTTTCAAAAACAATAATTTTGAATATCAAATCAGAAATAACAAAGTATGAAAAAACATTATTTCAAAATGCAGGAATTGCCCACATTTTGGTAGTATCTGGACTTCACTTTTATCTAATAAGCTTAATAAGTTACTATTTACTTTTAATAGTCACAAATGAAAAATTAAAATACTTAATACTAAGTATAATTTTACTAAATTATCTAATATTAACTGGATTTACACCTTCAGCACTAAGAGCATTTCTAATGACAGAATCTCTTATAATATACAGATTAATTTATGGCAAGATTAATTTAATAAGCTGTATATCTATTAGTTTTATAATAAATGCCATTGCATTCCCCGAAACACTAAATTCAATAGGATTTCAACTCTCCTATCTTGCAACAATAGGGATATCAGCATCGGTTCAAATGAAAAATAGATACAATCTTAACAGACTAACATCATCAATGTTTACAACATTTTTTATTCAAATATTCACTTCGCCAGTAATTTATGCTAACAATTTTGATATAACACCAATCTCAGTATTGTCAAACTTAATAATTATTCCATTAATATTGATTTTCTTAGCAATAACAATATTAAGCTTAATAACTTACTTTTCAAACTTGAATTTATTTTTTCTCCTTGATCTTATAAATGCCTACATATTCCAAACAATAAAAATTACAGCAACATTTTTTAGCAAATTCTTTACAGTTAAGAACCACCAAATACCTATATTTTTAATATTAAGCATTCTTCTTATAACTTACATTATTTATAATAACGAAACTAAAAAAAATTCAAAATAATTTAAAAATGGCTGCAAATATGAAGAATAATATGTTACTATCTTTTTTATCTATGAACATCAACTACAACAGCATAAGTAGCATAAAACAAACATTAAAAGAAAGAAAAATAGCTCCAAGAAAATTGTGGGGACAAAACTATCTAATCAATGAAAACATAAGGCAAAAAATAATAGAAAGCTTAGATATAAAAGAAAATGAAAAAATCTGGGAAATTGGTCCGGGCCTTGGCGCAATGACTGATATTTTATTAAAAAAAACTAATCTTTTAACCGTATTTGAAATTGACTTAAAATATTCGGAAATATTAAATGAAAAATTTGGAAAATTAAAAAACTTTAAACTGATACAAGGAGATTTTTTAAAAAAATACACAAACGAAAATAAAAACATTGATAAAATATTTTCAAATTTACCATATAATATTGCATCGAAAGTAATATCTAAACTAATTGAAGAAAATTTTTTAAAAGAAATGGTATTCACAGTGCAAAAAGAATTGGCTGACAGAATAACTTCAAAAATAAATAGCAAAAACTATTCTTCATTTACAATCTTAGTACAATCACACTTCACAATAGTGAAAATAATAGACATAGGAGAGAACAATTTTTATCCTGCACCTAAAGTTAGGTCTACAACATTAAAATTAATTCCTAGAAAAAACAATATAAAAGACTTTAAAGAATTCAACAAATTGATTAGAACTGTATTCTCAAGCAGAAGAAAGAAATTAAAAAACACTATTATTAATTTCATCACAAATAAAGATATTCTAAGAGAAAATTTTTTAAAAGAATATTTAGACAAAAGACCTGAAAACATTTCTGTTGAAGAATTTATACAAATTTCCAACGCTCTAAACGCTCATCATTAAAGCACTTGCAAATACAATTTCATCAACAGAACAACCCCTTGAAAGATCACTAATAGGCTTGGAAAAACCTTGCAAAAAAGGACCGTAGGCCTTAGCAAAAGCAAATCTCTCTACTAATTTATAACCAATATTCCCAGCATCTAAATTAGGAAATATTAAAACATTAGCAGAACCAGCTACCAAAGATTCCCTGCATTTTTTCTCTGCAACATTTCTACTTATTGCTGAATCAAGTTGAAGCTCTCCATCAATAAGTAAATCACTCTCTTTATTCTTCACAATATTTAAAGCATTCTTTACTTTTTCAATTTCTCTAGCATTAGAAGATCCTTTTGTTGAAAAACTTAAAAGAGCAACCTTGGGCTTTGCATTTAAAATATCTTTAAAAGATTTAGCACTTTGCAGTGCAATTTCTGCAAGCTCTAAAGAATTAGGATTGACTACTACAGAACAATCTGCAAAAAATAAAATTCCATTATGCCCAAAACAAAAATCAACATTTCGAACATTATTTGAAGTATCTATAATCATAAAAGATGATATAATCTTAACATCATCTACCCTAGGAATTATTCTCAAAGCATTAGATAAAACCTTAGCAGAAGTTGAAATAGCGCCACAAACACAAGACTTAACATAACCAAATCTTACCATAAGCATAGCAAAAGTAATTTCATCTAAAACTTGCGCCCTTAAACTTTGTTTAGTAGCACCTTTTAGCTTTAGCAAGCTCCAATATTCATCCAAATACATTTCAATGTCTGGAAAAGAATTAGGATCAACAACTTCTATTCTTTCTAAAATATTATTACAATTAGAAAATTCTTTTAAAGAATTAATAACAGAATCTTTTTTACCTATCAAAATAACTGAATTTGCAAGATTTTTTTGCAAAATAATAACGGTTGCCTTCAAAATCCTAGAGTCACTACTTTCGGGGAAAACTACACTAGCCTTAAACTTATTCTCTTTTACAAAGACTTTTGCCTTCTTAAAAACATAATCTTTTAAACAAAACACCTTATAAAAAGAATACAACATAATATTTGTAAATGAATGAGAAAAAAGACATTTTTCATACAAAAAACGTCTTTTTTCTCATTCATAATTTTCAATTGTAAAAATTAAATATTTTTTAAAGAATTCTTAAAATTTCTTGTACAATTTTAGCTGAATTAAAAGCAGCTAATTTTAAAAATTTACTATATTCAACTTCATTTCCTTCTTTATTCACAATGTCAGATATGGACCTAATAACTATAAAAGGTACATTAAACATATACGAAACATGCCCTACTGCTGCACCTTCCATCTCAACAGCTATTACATCTTTAAAATCTCTCATAATTTTATTCATATAAGTTGGATCAATAAACTGATCTCCTGAAACTATTAATCCTGAATATGCATTAGCACTTCCAATCTTTGATTTGACAGCCTCTATAGCTTTATTAAATAAATTCTTATTGGCCCTAAATTTTTGAGGAAATCCCATAATCTGACCCACTTTGTGTCCAAATTTAGTTAGATCAACATCATGATACGCAACCTCTGAAGACACTATCACATCTCCCACTTTAATATTTTTATATTTATCACTAACAACGCCACCAGCAATTCCAGAATTAATTACATGACTTATATTGTATTTTGACAAAATATAGCTAGTCCAAACACCCGCATTAACCTTGCCAACCCCACAAACAATAACCATAACATTGCGATTAGACAACTTTCCCTTTACAATCTTTTTATTAAGACCATACTCTTTAAGCACTATTTCTTCCTTGTTAGACATAAGCTTATTTATCTGCTCAAACTCAGAATCCATAGGGGTTACTACTAAAACATTAATGTTTTTAGAAAAAACAACATGCCCGTTTGAAAAAACTAATAGAAATAAAAAAAATTTTATTAAAAAATTCATAAACTCACACTCCTATAACAAAAGAATACTTATCAGTATACCTCAAAAGGAAAAATCAAAATTGATTTTTCCTTTGAAAAATTTTTTATAAAAGATGTTGAAAAAAATTATCCTATCCGTATTACAATATTAGTAGTTTAAAAAGGGGAAAACTGAATGAAAAAAATGAATCTGGTTACAGCTGCTCTACCTTATGTTAACAATATTCCTCATCTTGGAAATTTAGTGCAAGTATTATCGGCCGATGCTTTCGCAAGATATTCGAAAATGTCCGGAATTGAAACTCTTTATGTCTGCGGAACAGATGAATATGGAACAGCCACAGAAACCAAAGCCTTAATTGAAAAAACCACCCCTTTAGAGCTTTGCAATAAATATTATGAAATACATAAATCAATTTACGAATGGTTCAATATTGAATTTGATATTTTCGGTCGCACAACCAACAATCAACATCAAGAAATTGTACAAAATTTTTTCCTAAAATTAGAAAAAAATGGTTATATAAAAGAGCGAGAAACTGAACAATTTTTTTGCAACAAAGATTCAATATTCTTAGCTGATAGATATGTAATAGGAGAATGTCCAGAGTGCCAAAGCACAGCCAAAGGAGATCAGTGCGATAACTGTTCTAAGCTTTTAAATCCAATAGACCTAATAAATCCAAAATGCATAATTTGTAAAAACAAACCTATTTTAAAAAAAACCAAACATCTTTATATAGATCTTCCCAAGATAAAAACAAAACTTGAAAAATGGATAAAAAATTCGACTGCTAATGAAAATTGGAATACCAATGCACTTAAAATGACAAACGCTTTTTTAAGAGACGGCCTTAAAGAAAGAGCAATTACAAGAGACCTGAAATGGGGAATTCCTGTGCCTAAAAAAGGTTACGAAAATAAAGTATTTTACGTCTGGTTTGATGCCCCAATAGGATATATTTCAATTACCAAAAACATTGTTAAAAATTGGGAATCTTGGTGGAAAAACAATGATCAAGTAAATCTTGTACAATTTATTGGAAAAGACAATATATTGTTTCATACAATTATATTTCCTTGCATAGAAATTGGAAGTGAAGAAAATTGGACAATATTAAATCAACTTTCATCAAGCGAGTACTTAAATTACGAAAATCTTAAATTTTCAAAATCGGAAGGAACAGGAATTTTTGGAAACGATGCTATTACCACAGGAATCCCTTCTGATGTGTGGAGATTCTATATCTATTATAACAGACCTGAAAAATCTGATTTTCAATTTATGTGGCAAGATCTCATGGAAAGAGTAAATACAGAGCTTATTGATAATTTTTCAAACCTTGTCAACAGAGTATTAACATTTCAAAAAAAATTCTTTGGAGATGTCATAGAAACAATCGAAACTCAAAATAAATTTTGGAAACAAATAACACCCAAATATAATAAAATACTAAATCTTTTTAAAAAGACAGAACTAAAATCTGCACTCAAAGAAATACTTAAAATTTCATCCCTTGGAAACAAAATATTTCAAGACAACGAACCGTGGAAAAAAAAAGACAACTCTCCACAAGAAACAAAAGAACTAATTTCAAACTTAATATACCTAATAAGAGACTTATCTATTTTAATGATGCCATTCATTCCCGAAACAAGCAAAAAAATACAACAATTCTTTGGCAACAGTTATCAATTTTCTATCAAAATTCTTGGAACTAAATCTGGAGTTAAAAAAATTGAGTTCACAGAAATCTTATTCAATAAACTAGAGCAAAAAAAAATCAACAATTTAAAGCTAAAGTATTCAGGAGGGAAAAAAATGGAAGAAAAAGAACAACCAGAAAACTTATTTAGAGAAAAAGTGCTCTTAAAAGTTATGAAAATACATAAAATAGAAAGAAATCTCGAAGCTAAAAACTTATTCATATTAAAACTAAGTGATGGCGCTAATGAGGACAAACAAATAGTAAGTAGTCTTGAAGGACATTATACAGAAGAAGAGCTTTTAGGCAAACATATAATAATAGTAGACAATTTAAAGCCTGCAAAGTTTAGAGGAATAAAATCTGAAGGAATGCTAATAGCTGCTGAGGACAAAAATAAAAATTTTAAAGTTATAATTGTAGAAGATTCGATCAAAAATCCTGTTGCTGGAGAGAGAATAATACTTGAAAACGATCAAAATAAAGATCTTATCTGCCCACCTAAAATTGACATAAATAAATTTTCAAAAGCTAACATAGTAACAGAAAACGGAGAGCTTAAAATAAACGGAATAAACTTAATATTAGAACATTCTAAGAACAAAATATTGTCTAAAGATATTCCAAACGGAAGGATTTGCTAAGAGTTATTAATGACTATAAAAAAAATAAAAGCAAAAGAAATAGAAGAAAATTATCTTCAAAGCGAACTGTGGACATTAATAAAAACAACAAAAAACAGCAATTGGAAAGCCTTAGCATTTGAAAGTGATGCTCTTGGTAAAATTATTGTAATGCAAAGAAGACTGTTTAAAAGTTTTTACTTAGCATACATTCCGCATCCAGAATTTTCAAACAAAACTCTTGATAACATTAATATTGACAAAATCAGCAAAAATATTAAAGAATTTAGCATAAAAATAAAACCCTACCTACATAAAAATACAATTTTTTTAAGATTCGATTTAATGTATTACTATCAAAGAACATTAAATGAAAAATACTCTCCAATAAAAATTAAAATCAAATGTCTAAGAAAATCGTTTGATGACATACAGCCTTCAAACACAACAATATTAAATTTAAATAATTCTCTTGAGAATATTTTGCTTAACATGAAAAAAAAAACAAGATACAACATAAAACTCAGCACAAAAAAAAATCTGGATATACTAATAGATGATAAATTTAAACATTTAAATGCGTTTTACAAACTCTATAAAGAAACCAGCAAAAGAGATAAATTTGCTATCCACTCAAAAGAATACATACAAAACCTTATTGAAATATTTAAACAAGACAAAAATGCTCAAATAAAATTGATAGCTGCATTTTACAACAACATAATTGTTTCTGGTATAATAGTGGGAATTTACAAGGAAAAAGCGGTTTACCTTTACGGGGCTTCCAGCAAAGAATACAGAAATTTAATGCCCAATTACGCAGTGCAATTCAAAGCAATAAAAATTTTAAAAAAATTAGGAATAAAAGAATATGATTTATTAGGAATTCCCCCAATTAATAAAAAACATCCTCTATCTGGTCTTTTTGCTTTTAAAACGGGATTTGGGGGAGATATTATTCACAGAATTGGCTGTTATGATTTTGTTTACAAAAATTTCATTTACAATGTTTATGCAAATCTTGAAAAACTTAGATACTTTTATTACAAAGTAATAAGGAAAAAAATTTAATCAAGCGTATTAACTAGATTTTTAAATTGCAAGCCTCTATCAAACTCATTATTGAAAAGCTCAAAAGAAGCACTAGCAGGGGAAAATAACACAATATCGCCTGAACTTGAAATCTTAAAAGCATAATTTACCGCATTTCTTAAAGAATCAAACAAAAAATATTGTGTGCCACTTTTTTCCAAAATTTTAATAATTTTTACAGTTGCACTACCTTTTATCAAAATCCAAGTTTTAACTAGATTTAGTATCTTAAAAAAACTTGAAAAATCAAGCTCTTTATCAGTTCCTCCAACAATTAAGTTAATACAATTAACATTTGTTTTCAAACTTCTAACAGATAAAACCGTAGAATCTGGAATAGTTGAAGCTGTATCATTATAAAACATTACATTTTGAACTAATTTAACAAACTCTAATCTATGCTCAATTCCTTTAAAATTACTTAAAATCTGAAACGTATCATTAAGATCTATATTTAAATAATAAGAAACAAAAAAAGTAATCAACTTAGGAATCATAAAAACAACTTGAGGCTCAGAAAAATGCCCAATCAAGTTATAATTAAAATATACTTCACCTTCATTACAATAAAAAACATCTCGATCAAAGTCGCGAGGATTAAATTCGGAAAATAAAATAACTTTGGCTTTTGATTTAAATTTTGAAAAATATTTATAATAAGCCTTATCCTGAATAATCACAATTCCTGAAGTTTGATTTACAAAAATTTTTGACTTATCGATGATATAATCATTAAAGTTTAAATAATAATTTTGGTGATCGTTGTAAACATTTGTAATAATACTAAGAATAGGATTAAAATTACTTAAAGATTGCAACTGCCAAGAAGAAAGTTCTAAAATCAAAGGGGATTTTCCATCAAGTTGATCAAAAAAACTTAAAGGAGATACGCCAATATTCCCCCCAAGCTTTACACTTGGATATTTTTTTTTCAAAGCCTGATACAAAAGAGATACAAGAGTCGATTTACCTTTAGTACCCGTTACTGCGATTATAGGATTCTTGTTGAATATCAAAAATAAACCAATATCCGTTTCAACTCGTTTTGCAAACTTTAAATATTTATTATTGGGCTTCACACTGGGATTTTTCACAACAATATCAGCTTTTTTAAAATCGCTTACATTGTGTTTACCTAAAACATACCTAATTTGATTATCAAAATCTCTTAAAGAATCAATACTTAAAGCTAATTCTGCCTCACTTTTAAGATCAGTAATTACTAACCTTGCCCCATGCTTTAATAAAAATCTAGAAAGAGCCACTCCTCCTCCATTAAGACCTAACCCCATGACTAAAAAGTTTAAATTTTTAATTTCGTCTAAACGCACAATAAGATTATATCAAATCTACCAACCTGTTTTAACAGATTTAATCCACCTTTCGCTATAAAAATAAGGAAGCGAAATAGCAAGCTTGATTGCATCCTCAAGAGCTGGAATAAAAACAATAACTTCAAAAGGCAAATTTGTATAATTTGCTAAAACAAAAGCAATAGGAATAGTATAAACAAAAGTTACAGAACCTTCCATAATAGCACCAAAACTTGGAGATGCTCCTGCACGAAAAAAACCAAAAAGATACTGAAAAGCAAGAGCCATAAAAAAGGCAGAAACAGAAGAATATCTTAAAATAGTTCCTGTAAGGTGAGAATATTTTAATGTATAAAAAATATAAGGAGCAAAAAATGAAAACATAAACAATGCAAAAGATGTTAAAAAAGCAAGTTTGAAGCCAATCTTACCCAAATAGATTGCAACTTTCATGATTTCTTTTTTGCTATTATGCATTTCATAACCCATCATAATATTTAAAGAAATACAAAAAGAATTAATTATATTAAAGATAATAAAATAAACAGAAAAAGATATGCTGTAAGCAGCGTATTTATGAGTGTCGATTCCTATAAAAATTGACGTCAACACAAGATAACCAAAAAACCAAATAAAATCGTTTAAAAGAATTGGAATAAAAAATTTAATTAGTTGAACAAGCAACTTAACATTAATATTTAAATCATCAAGTTTAAGGTGCAAAATTGAATTCTTGTTAAATACTGTATAAATAAGATAGACAATAAGCTCTAAAATGCGAATAACTGTTGTTGCAATAGCAGCTCCAACTACCCCCATATGAAAAACGAAAATAAAAATATAATTTAATATTAGATTTAAAAGAACTGAAAAAACGGAAATGTAAACTTGAAATTTAACAATTTCAACAACTTTAAGAGCATTAGCAACAAGGCCTTTTATGATTGCAAATACGAAAGAATAAATAGCTATATTTAAATAAATAGCCCCATAATAAACTGCCTGCACATCATTGGAAATCAATCTAAGTAAAAAAAAAGGACTCACTCTAGAAATCAATATAAACGGGAAAGAAAATAAAATAATAGTTAATATACTAATAAAAAATGTATTTCTAAAACTCTTAAAATCGCCCCGATTGTATTGCCTTGTAGCGATTATATTGTAAGCTCCTGCCATAGCAAATCCAATAGTAACAAACAGTTCAAAAAATTTATTTGCAAGAGAAACTCCTGCAACAGGATAGTCGCCAAGATATGCAACCATAGCATTATCTGTAAGAGAAATAAAATTAAATAAAAAAAACTCAATAGCAGTTGGAATTGCAATCTTCAAAAGATCTTTATAAATTTTATCTTTTTTTGACGCACTTAATGAATACATAAACTTCTCCAAATAAAAATCAATATTTTCACAAAGACAAATACTAAAACACTACAAAAAAACAAAAGGAATTGCTTTTAAATCGGCATAATAAGAATGGATTTTAGATTCACCAAGACCATTAAAATTTTTATTAACACCAAATATATCACGCTACCCCACACTCAATCAAGCTCTTCATAATCAATCTCTCGAATCCAATCATCATGAAAAAGCTCAATTATAATAAATATATTTTTAATGATCTCTTCCGCATTTACAATAAAAACCACTATTGGCAAACTTAAATTTGTATAAAATACTAATAAATAAGCAATTGGAAGCGTATAAAAAACAATTACACCTGATTCAATAAAAAAACAAACATTTGCTATACCACTGGCTCTAAAAACTCCAACAAGAACTTGTGCGGTAAAAGCTTTAAAAACTACAATACTCGCAAAAACATAAATAAACACACTAACAAGTTTAGGAGAATCTAAATTACTAAAAATATAAGGCGCAAAGCTTGATATCCCAATAAGCAAAATAACTACAAAAATGCCTAAAAGAAATCCTAAAAAAGATAAAAAAAATCCAACTGACCTAACATGCCTCTTATCATAAATCATTAAATGCCCAATAACGACACCTGTTGCAAGTCCCATGCCGTGAAGCAATACAAAACAAATGTCGAAAAGATTTGATGCAACAGCAAATGAAGCGTACTGAATGCTCCCAACACGAGCATAAAATGCATGCAAAATAGTTATACTCAAAACCCAAAAAATCTCGTGAGATAAAACGGGTATAATCAGTTTCAAATTAGCTCTAGTAACTATCTTTGAAGCAAAAAAATCGCCAAAATTAATACGATAATATGAATTACTATTTATCAGACTATATGAAAAATAAAAAACAAACTCAACAATTCTAGCAAGCACAGTAGCATATGCGGCACCTTTTATTCCCATGCCAAAACCAAAAATAAAAATATAATTAAAAACAATATTTATTACAACAACAATAGAAGTAACATATAAAGGTATTTTTACTTCTTTAGCACTCTTAAATCCCATAGCCGATAAAAAAGAATATGCCATTAACACATAAGACCATGAAATAATTTTTAAATACTCTGATCCAAAATTTAAAGAGTTCTGATTAGCTGTAAATAGTTTGATAATGTTTTTTGGAAAAAAAAATGAAAATATAAAAAAAATTATTCCTATTGTAGTTCCAATTGATAACATATAAGCAAAAGATTGTCTTATTTGAAGAAACTTCTTTTTTGCAATTGCTTGAGACACATAAGCGCTTAAAGCCGTACCAAGTCCAAACACAATAATAAAAAAAAGAAAAGTTACTCTATTTGCTAAAGAAACCCCTGTAACGTGAAAAGAACCTAAATAGGAGATCATAAAATTATCAAAAAAAGTTACCATTTGAAATAAAAGCGATTCAAAAGCTGTAGGAATAGCTATAATAAATAACTCTTTTATTATCTGATCATAATTTTTAAACTTTTTGATCATATTTCCTATACACACTCTCCTTTATTTATAACTTTTAACTAAATCAAACCCAATCTAACCCAATCTAAAATATACAAATATATGTACATACATAATTAGAATTAACTATTTATTATACTAAAATATATTATAATTAAATAACATGAAACCAATCTATGTTTTATTACTTCTATTTATTAACCTAGCTTTATTAGCCAACAGTATTTCAAAAAAAGATTTAAAAATGCTACTAAAGATTACCAAAACAATAAATGAACAGTGCAAAAATTTAATTGAAAAAAATCCTATTCAATTCTTAAAAGAAATAAAGCCTTTAGTAGATGCAGAAAAAAACAACCTTTTAACTCTAATAAATAAAAAAATATCAATTCCTGCAGATTATAAAATACCTGATCTGGTAAATGTTGATGACTTTAAGGACCTTAAGAATCTTGGAACAAAGACTCTTAAGGTAAGACGAATCTTAATCGAAGATTTAATTCGGCTAATAAAAGATGCGAAAAAAAATGGAATTGAAATTAAAATCAAATCCGCTCACAGAACACAAGAATACCAAAAATTTTTATTTGATTACAATGTAAAAATTTACGGCAGAAAAGTTGCAGAAACTCAATCGGCAAATCCAAGCCATTCTCAACATCATCTAGGAACAGCAATAGATTTTATAAATATAGATGATAATCTACTAAACACAAAAGAAGGAAAATGGCTTTACGAAAATTCTCTAAAATATGGGTTTTCTCTTTCATACCCAAAAGGATACGAAATGGAAACTGGATATAAAGCGGAGCCTTGGCATTACTTATACATAGGACCTAAACCATGCTTTATTCAGAAAAAATATTTCAATAATCTACAATACAAGCTTCTTGAATTCTGGAATCATAACAAAACAAATCTTATTAGCCTAATTGAAAAATACACAAACTAAATACTTCTTCCAACATTTAAATAAGAACAAAAAAGATTATCTAGCAAATCAATATCAAGCTTATCGTAAGTAGAATTATCATAAAAAAATAAGTCGAGTTCTTCTCGAATCAAAACTATGATATCTCTATCATCAACAAAATTAGCTATTTTTAATTTTAAATATCCTGCTTGCTCAAGACCAAATAAATTACCAGGCCCTCTTAACCTTAAATCTTCCTCTGCTATTTTAAATCCATCCACATTTTCCTTTATGGTTTTCAATCGAAATTTTCCAGCACCCGTCAAGGGCTCTTTATAAAGTAAAAAGAAAAAAGACTCTAAATTACTTCTACCAATACGACCTCTGATTTGGTGTAAAGTAGAAAGTCCAAAACGCTCAGCATGCTCTACAACCATACAAGTTGCATTTGGACAATCAATTCCAACCTCAATAACACTAGTAGCCACCAAAATATCTACTTTTTTAGAATAAAAATTTTTCATAATTTCTTCTTTTAAATCAGATGGTAACTTAGAATGAAGCATCTCGACAACATATTCGCTAAACACTTCCTTCAATTTTAAACACATATTATTAACATCTTTTAATTCAAATTTCTCTGAAGATGAAATTAATGGATAAACAAAATAAACCTGATGACCTTTTAAGAGCTCTTTTCTTAAAAACTCATAAACTTTATCTTCATTGCCATGCTTTGCTAAATAAGTAGTAACAGGTATACGACCCTTAGGCAAGGTTTTAATAAGCGAAACTTCAAGATCACCAAAAAGTGTTAGCGCAAAGCTCCTAGGAATAGGTGTTGCAGACATTAAAAGCATGTCTACCCCTTCTCCTTTGTTTTTAAGCTCTTCTCTTTGAATAACTCCAAATTTATGCTGTTCGTCAATGATAACATATGCTAATCTTTTAAATTCTGTACTTTCGTAAAAAATAGCATGTGTTCCAACTATTAAACCTGAAGCTCCGCTTTTAATGCTTTCCAACGCTTGATCCTTATCTCTCTTTTTCAAACTACCAGTCAAAAGAGTCACTGAAATGTTAAAAGATGACAATATGTTGGATAAATTATCATAATGCTGGCGAGCCAAAAGATCAGTAGGAGCCATAAATGCTACCTGATATCCAGCTTCAATTAAAGGAAGACTTGAGAGCAAGGCAACAAGGGTTTTGCCACTTCCAACATCACCTTGAAGCAATCTATTCATTGGTTTAGAAGAGTTAAGATCAGAGAATATCTCATCAACAGAAGTTTTCTGATCTTCTGTAAGTTCAAAGGGTAAGCTTGATACAACTCTTTCAAGTAAATCTTTTGATAAATGTTTTTTTTCTCGGAAAAGAACCTTAGAAGATCTGTACCTTGAAAAAAACTGAAGCAAGAAAATTTCTCTGTAAATTAAAGTTTTTTTTGCTTTTTCAAGCATTTCTAATGAACTTGGAAAGTGAATCTCTTTTAAAGCCTCGCTTAACGATAGCAAAGAATACTTTTCTATTAGAAATTTAGGAATATCTGTTTGTCCAAACTTAAAAAAATATTCAAGAACTTCTTTTACATATAATGAAATCTTCTTTGATGTCAATCCTTCTGTTAAGGAATAAACCGGAAGAATTTTTTTAAACCTTTCAGGACTATCGCTAAAAGCTTCACTGTCAAAATTAGAACAACTCCATAAACCACTATAATCGTTATAAGTAAATTTAGAATAAATATAGAATTTTTTATCTATTTTAAAAACATTCTCTAAAAAAGATCTATTAAAAAGTAAAATCTCAAAAGGCTCGTCATTTACACTTCTAACCGTTAACTTTAAATTTTTTTTAGAACTATCTCCAAATTTTTTATGCCCAACAACAGTGAACACCGTCATCATATCACAACTTTTCACCTTAGAAAAATCCGGAAAAGTTTGTATATTTTGACGATCCTCATATTTTATAGGGAAAAATTCAATAAGATCTTTAATATTTAAAATTTGTAGATTTTTTAACCTTTCAAGCCCTTTCTCACCAAGACCACCTATACCTTTAAGTTCATATTCAAACTCATGTAAAAACATTTTAATCTCCTAAAAAGGCAAATATGTTCCTAAAACTCTAATAGCAAATACAACTTGTTCGATAATGATTATAAATGCTATCATTAAAGCACTTCCAACAAGCAAGCGTAAAGTATAAGACATATGCTTGTCAGTAATTACACCACTTATCCTAGTAGATAAAGGAAGTAAAAATGAATCAACTGTTTTAAAAAAATCTGAACCTTGAAACAAATTCAAAAGCAATAATAACAATCTCAACAACAAAAAGAAAACTATAGCAATAAAAATACTTCTAAATATTCCCCAAATTTCAACAATAAATAAAATAACAAATGTAGAAAGCTTATAATTCCCATAAACCAACATTCTTTCAAAAATAGTTAGAGTTATTAAAGCTGCAATCGGAGAAAAATCAAACATGCCAAATGTAAAAAAAGGAATTTTTCTGAAAAAAGATAAAACTGGCTCTGTGACAACATGTATAAATTTGAAAAACACATTAGTATTAATTCCTGAAGATACAAGCCAGCTAAGAATGATCCTAATTAAAATTAAAACCCTATAAATCTGCAAAAATATCATTAAAGTTTCTATTAAAACAACCAACACAGCACCTCCTAATCAACCCAAACATCTTCAACTATCATGCACCTTCTCAACTTATCAAGCTTATCTTCATCTGGTTTAAAATTTAAAATTGAATTCATTTTCAATTTTAAATTTTTACCATTTTCTCTTAAATAAAAATAAACATTTGAAAATCCAGAATTGTCCTCAAAATTATTTATACTTTCCTTCAAAGAATTAAGTAATTGCAAATCATTTAATTTATTATTTAAAAATTTAATATGAATATTATTTACTTTATCTTCAGAAAGTCTCTCAATATTTACAACTTTTTCAACTACAATTGCAAATTTATCTCTGTTAAACGTAAGTCTACCTATAACTCCAATAACATTACCTTCAAATAGAAAATTCCTATACCTTTCATAGCTTTCTGTAAAAACTACAATATCTATTGCACCTTTAAAATCTTCAATAATACCAAAAGCCATTTTTGCATTATTTCTTTTAGTTTGAATAACTTTTACTGAATTTAAAATGCCAGAAAATTGTACAATGCTGTCTTTTTTGGTGGCAAGATCTCTTAAAACATTTAAATTGGAAAAGCTATCAATTGCCTTTTTATAAGGATCAAGAGGATGACCTGACACATAAAATCCTAAAAGCTCTTTTTCAAATCCTAAAAGCTCAGAATAAGAATATTCTTTAAAAACCTGATAATTAAAACTTTTCTGAATTGGATCTTGACTTCCAAGAACATCAAATAAACTATTTTGACCAAGTTTTTTATTATTTTTATCTTCTGAAACAACTTCAATCAAACGATCGAGATTTTCAAATAAAGTTTTTCTATTTTGATCCAAATTATCAAAAAGCCCAGATTTTATTGCAGATTCTAAAAATTTCTTATTAATTACTTTATCATCTACACGTCTGATAAAATCCTCAAAAGAAGTATATTTACCGTTTTTTTCTCTCTCATCGATTATTAAATCAACAACAATTCCTCCAAGATTTTTAATACCATTAAGCCCATAAGAAATTCCAGAGTCAGTTACACGAAATTCTCTAAATGATCGATTTATATCAGGCTTAAGTACGTTTATACCTATAGCTTTTGACTCCTCAATGTAATAAGAAAGCTTATCATTATTATTAATTTCATTTGTCAAATTGGCAGCCATAAAATACTCAGGGTAATTAGCCTTAAGATAAGCAGTTTGATATGCTATTAAAGAATACGCTGCTGCATGCGATTTATTAAATCCATAGCCCGAAAAAGGCTTTAAAAGTTCAAAAATTTCACTAGCAATTTCTTTGTCATACCCTTTCTCAATAGCACCTCTTAAAAAGTCGACCTTCATTTCATTCATCTCGTCTTCTTTCTTTTTGCCCATAGCACGTCTTAGAATATCAGCTTTGCCAAGAGAAAAACCCCCAATTATTTTTGCGACTTCCATTACTTGTTCTTGATAAACAATAACTCCATAAGTTGGCCTTAAAACTTCCTTTAAATCTGGATGAGGATACTTAATTCTCTTAACACCTTTTTTAGCAGCAATAAATTGAGGAATAAACTGCATAGGGCCTGGCCTATAAAGAGCATTTAAGGCTATTAAATCCTCAATATTATCAGGCTTTGTGTCTTTTAGAATTTGCTGCATTCCTTCAGATTCAAATTGGAAAACAGATGCACTTTTTCCTTCTCCTAGCATCTTAAAAGTCTTAATATCATTATCTGGAATATTTTTTATTTTAAAATCTGGATTTACACTTCTAATAAGATTTTCTGCATTTTTTATTAAAGTTAATGTTTTCAAGCCAAGAAAATCCATCTTAACAAGTCCACATTCTTCAAGCAAATCCATCGTGTATTGAGTAGAAACAGATCCTTGCTTATAATCCTTATAAAGGGGCACATAATCGGTTAAAGGGGTCCTAGAAATTACAATTCCTGCAGCATGAGTCGAAGCATGTCTGTTCATTCCTTCAAGAACCAATGCAGCATTCATTAATTCTTTATAAACGGGTTTGCTAGTAAAATACTCTTTTAAAGAATTGTCATTTAAAACCTCTTTTAAAGAAACTTTAGGACCATCGGGAATAAGCTTAGTAAGTTCATTCGATTCGGCAAATGGAATATCTAAAACTCTAGCTACGTCTTTAACTACAGCCTTGGGCTTCAAGGTTCCAAAAGTAATTATTTGGGCTACCTTATCTTCCCCATATTTATTGGTAACATATCTTATAATCTCATCTCTGCCTTCAAAGCAAAAATCAATATCAAAATCAGGCATAGAAATACGCTCGGGATTTAAAAATCTCTCAAAAAGCAAATTATACTTTAAAGGGTCAATATCAGTAATCCTGAGAGCATAAGCTACAATTGAACCAGCACCAGAACCACGTCCAGCTCCAACAGGAATATCGTGATCATGAGCAAATTTAATAAAATCCCAAACAATCAAAAAATAGCCTTCAAAACCCATTCCAATTATCACACTCAACTCATAAAAAGCTCTATCTTTAATTTTGCTTGTCAAAGTTTTATATCTAAATTTTAACCCCTCAAAAGCAAGATATTCTAAATATTCACCAAGAGTATTAAATTCAATAGGAATTTGATAATCGGGCAAAATAGGGCCTGGAAAAGTTATTTTAAAATCATCACACTTCTCTGCAATCTTTACAGTATTTTCTAAAGCTTCAGGCAAATCCTTAAAAAGTTCACACATTTCCTCTTGAGATTTAATATAAAATTCATTGGTTTCCATTCTCAATCTATTCTCATCACTTTTCTTAGCACCAGTACCAATACAAACAATGATGTCTTGAGCAACTGCATCTTCTCTATTAACATAATGAGAATCATTAGCTACTGTTAAAAAAACTCCAAGTTCCTTAGAATACTCAACCAGTCTTTCATTTACAATATCTTGATCTTTAATGCCGTGCCTTTGAAGCTCAAGATAAAAATCATTGCCAAAAACTTTTTTAAACCAAAGAATTTCATTCTTAGCATCTTCAAATCTATTGGCCAAAATAAGTCTTGGAATGAGTCCTCCAATACAAGCTGAAGTACAAATTAAACCTTCTGAATATTTTTCAAGATCCTCTTTATCTATCCTTGGACGATAATAAAACCCTTCAAGATAAGAAATACTTGTTAACTTTAATAAGTTTTTATAACCCAGTTCATTCTTAGCAAGCAAAATTAAATGATAAGACATTTTTCCAAGATCATCATGTTTTTTTAAAAACTTAGAAGTTTTTGCCATATAAGCTTCAATGCCAATTATCGGCTTAATACCTGCTTTTTTAGCTTCTTTATAAAATTTAATAGCTCCAAAAAGATTGCCATGATCTGTTAATGCAATATGTGACATATTGCATTTTTTTGCTTTTGATATAATGTCTGATATTTTTGCAGCTCCATCCAAAAGAGAATAATCTGAATGAACATGAAGATGAATAAACTTAGCCCTAAAACTCATACCTAAAATTATTTTATCAAAATAAAACTTGATTTTTAACAAACCCTAGCTAAATAAATAAAAATCTAAAAAGCCATAATAATTTTAAATCTCTAATTTAAATTATTGCAACAACTCTTATAAAAAGAATCAAGAAAAAATACTAATTCCTTGATTATCCAATTCAATTACCATTTTTTTAATGTGTTCAAGTTTTCTGACAATCTCTTCGGATAAACTTTCAGCTTGAGACAAAAAATCTTTAGCTTGCCTTAAACCGCTGTCATTACTATTCTCTACCCTAAATATAATTAAAACTTCGGCTGCAAGCTTATTAATATTTAAATAAGGAATATATATTTCTTCCCACAACTGCTTAACAACATCATTTTTAGGGGACAATCCTTTATAAAATAATCCAAACCCATGCTTGGAAGCATCCGTTTGAATAAATATTAGCCTTTGTCCTTCAACAATCAATCTCAAATTATTAATCCAAGAAAGCTGATCTGAGACAATAAACTCTAGTTCTTTTAAAAATTCGTCGTTAGAAAGCACAAAAGTATCAGAACTAATCAAAGAATCACAGTTCCTTGAATAATAAGCCATATTAGCATCTATGCTCTCAAGATTTTCAACCAAAGAAGAAAATTCTTCTTGGCTTCTTGAAAAGCGTTTAAATATGCTCTCAAGATAATTAAGCTGTTCTAGAATCTCAGCAAAGAACTTATCAATATCAATCTGCAAATCCTTAAGGTTATGAGAAATTAAATCTTTAGAAACCTCCTCAATTTCCTTTACAGAAATCATATTCATAACACCTTTTGCCTGATCAGAAAGTCGCTTAATCTCATCTGCAACAACAGAAAATCCTTTACCATATTCTTTAGCTCTTGCGGCCTCAAGTTTTGCATTAAGGGAAATCATATTAGTAGCACCCAGAAAATTGCTTATTGTTTCTAGGCTTCCTTGAATTCCAATAATAACAGAAGATATTTGATTTAGTTTTTCCTTGTTACTCTTCCCAAGATCGTTAAAAATAACGCTTATCTGATCACGAGCAGTATTTGTCATCTTAACAAGAGTAGAAAATATATGGTCAAAATCTTCTATTCCAGAAAACAAAATTCTTTGCAATGTCTCAAATCCTACTTTTAAAGTAGCAATGGAAGCTTTGGTATGATAAAATCCCTTTAGCATTTCCTTAACAGGAGCTTTATATTCGTACGTACTCAAATCTTTTTTGTCATTACCGACAATATTTAAAAGGTTTGAATCAACAGATTTTTCTTTTTTTTTCTTTAAAAACGAAAATTTTTTCATAAGGGGATTCTACCATAAAAATATTTTTTTGAATAGACCACAAGCATTTAATTTGACGCATTATCCCAACTTTAATATCATTAATATCAAATTAAATACATCTACAAACAACAAAAAAATATTTTTACATTTAAAAGGCAATAAATAGTAAAAATTAAAGCTTTGACATAAATTTAAGCTTTCATCTTAAACCCTAAAACCATCTAAAGATACAAATCATTCTCCTTATTTAATTAAATTTACAATTAATATTAAATTTTATTTACTTCTTTTTCACCCAAGAGTAACGCCCACTAACTTCATTATACTCAAAAAGAGCATCTCTGTAAGAAAAAAAACATAAGAAAATATTAATAAACTCTTCTAATTTGGCTTTAACTTTTGGCAAGTTAAAATCATTGTCAAAATTAAAAATATCGTCTGATTCTGTTGTAAATAATTTATCATCTTGCTTAAGAATAACTTTTTTGGGTTGCCAAAAAAGAACATTGCTTTTTTTGTCCTGAAGAAAAAATCTATTAAATTCATAATCAAGGTCAGCTTGATCGGTTTTTGCTTCAATAATTCCAATAATAACACATCTTTCATGATCAATTCTTTTAATCAAAACAGCATCCGTAAGCACAACCCTCTCACCAACTTCAAGAGCAAACTGCTCTTCTATCTCATATTGCTTATTAAAAGGAAGATTTGCAATTTTCCTAAAAAGATTGAGAAGTATGTACTTAGTACTCATTTCTTTATTATTTATTCTAAGACAAGAAATCTTCATTCTATACTTAAGCTCATCAAAAAAATATTTAACTAGTCTTTTCATTAAAATTGTTTTTCTAATGTCTTCTTCTTTCATTTAATCCCCCTAATAAAAATTGCCAAAAATTAAAACTATTATACACATATAATAAAATCCAAATCTATTAAAGAAATCAAAATATTTTATTATCTATTAATTATAATTAAATTATTGCTTAAAGCGAAGGAGAAAATTATGTTAATCAAATTTATGTTCTCAAATATTAATCTAATATTAATAGTCAGTATGACTATATTTAAAATACTATTAGAAGCAGTATTTCGAAAAATATTATTAGAAAAAATAATTGGCAATGTCAACACATTAAATACTCAAAACAAACAATACAAAATAATTGTTATCGTCGTTTTAGCTTTCAATCATTTATTGCAAAGTTTTTTGATCAACATTTTTGTCAATTTATTCAATAATTTAATAAGCATGACTAATAACGCTCTTGGAAACTTAACAAACCTAAACTACAATATATTATCTGCAATACTAATATCTAGTATAACTTGGTTTGCATTTAGCCTTCCCAAAGTAATAAACGATATAATCTATGAAAAAAGGCTGTTAAGTTCGACAATAGCTAATGCTTTTTTTGATCTTTTAATGATAATATTGCTAACTATACTTTCTAAATTATTTTTAAACTACAAAATACTACAATTTGAAAACATTACAAACATTAATTTTGAAAACCTGCCTACTCACTAAGCAGATGGTTAAAGACTCAAATACAAGCTTTAATTAGCCCTAAAAAAAGCTTAGCTGGATTTTCTATTCTTGTAATAAGCTCTGGATGAAATTGACAAGCTACAAAAAATTTATTTTTAGGAATTTCTATTAATTTTGCCATTTTAAAATCACTCGAAAAGCCAGACACTATGAGTCCATTTTTTTCAAATAACTCTATATAATCATTATTAACTTCATACCTATGCCTAAATCTTTCAATTATCCTATCCTGACCGTAGAGCTTAAAAGCTATTGTATTCTTCTTAAGAATCACAGGATACCCTCCAAGTCTCATTGTAGCGCCCTTATCTTTAATCCCCTTTTGTTCGGGAAGTAAATGAATAACAGGACTTTTTAAAGGTTTATCTTTTACTAAATTTTCCTCCGTATCAGCATCAAGCATCCCACAAACATTACGAGCAAATTCTATTACAGCAAGCTGCAAACCAAGACAAATTCCAAGAAAGGGAATATTATTCTCACGAGCATATTTAATAGCAATAATTTTACCTTCATATCCTTTACCTCCAAAACCACCGGGAACAATAATACCGTCAAAATCTTTTAAACAGCTTTCATTTAAATCATTAGAATCAATTAAGGTGCTTTTAATAAGTAAATCCAAATTAGCTGCAACATGAACCAAAGACTCTCTAATTGAAGCATAAGAATCATCAAGTTCAGAATATTTGCCACAAATACCAATATTAATAATTTTTTTAGGCACAAAAAAATTAGATTTTATAACGCCTACAAGCTTTGAAAGCTCCTCTATTTTTGGGTCAACCTTAATATTTAACTTAGAACTTAAAATCTCATGTACACCTTGTTTGTAAAAAGATATTGGAATTTCATAAATAGTAGAAACATCAACATTATCAATAATAGAAGTGCTCTCGACATTACAAAACATTGCCACTTTTTTTCTGATTTGATCCGTCAACACTTGAGAGCTTCTGGCAATAATCAAATCGGGAAAAATGCCTGCTTTATTTAAAGTTTTAACACTCTGCTGAGTGGGTTTAGATTTTTGTTCATTAATTCCAGCTGGACTCGGCACATAGGTTAAATGAATAAAAGCAATATTGTCACTTCCAATCTCATGCCTTATTTGCCTTACTGTCTCAATAAATAAAATATTTTCCATATCTCCTACAGTTCCACCAATTTCAATTATCAACATTTCACTATTCTCAGAACTTGCAATCTGAAAAATTGTAGACTTGATCTCATCAGTAACATGAGGAATAAGCTGAACTGTTCTTCCTAAATATTTACCCTTTCGCTCATTTTCAAGTATATTTTTGTATATTTTGCCCATTGTAATATTCCAACTAGACTTAGCATTAAGATTTAAAAATCTCTCATAATGACCAAAGTCCATATCAACCTCGCCTCCATCATCAAGCACAAAAACTTCTCCATGCTCAACAGGATTAATAGTCCCAGGATCAGTATTTAAATATCCATCACATTTAATTGGAGTAACCTTAAAATCATATCTAAACAACCTTGCAATACTTGCCGATGTAACTCCTTTACCAATTCCAGAGATCACTCCTCCTGTTATTACTAAAATCTTTACTTTTTTTTTCATGTATACCCCAAAATTAAACCTTTAAATTTCAAACCAATTAAGATTGCACTTAAGAAAAAAACATAACTAACATATAAAACACAATTATCTTGCACTAAAACAAATAATAATTTTTAACCAAAATAAAAATTATTAATGCCTAGTTACAAAGCTATTTTTAAGCCCTTGTTATAAATCTTTTAACTTTGTTAATCATAATTAACAAAGCAATATAATGAACCTTTAGTCAAATAATAATAATTAAACATTGCCAAAGAAACTAAAAATCCTAAAATAGCAAACAAATTGCCTTTTATCCTAATACTTCCAAGCTCTACTATCTTAAAATATGAAGCTAAATATAAAAAAAATCCCAAATTGTAAATTATTTTCAAGAAAAAGTCACCTAAAAATCTATCAAAAGAAAAAACTAAATCCAAAGAACACGGCAAATATTTAAAAACCAAATAAAGAAAAGACGTGAAAAAAAATAATAAAACAATAAAACCTAAAAAGAATATAAAAACCTTAACAAAAGGATGAGTTTTAAAAGCTATTCTAAAAAATATGAAAATTGGAAAAATAGATAAAAAATTAAAATAACGAAAAAAGAAAAAATCAGAAAGATATCTTAATTCTAAAAATACAGCGCCTTCACTTCTTAAAAAGAATGCATTATCTAGGAATAAAAAAATATTAAACCCTAAATAATAAAAAAAGATTAAAACCAAAGGTAACACAAATAAATATTTAATTAAATTGAAAAAATAATGCTCAAAAGTTGAAACGGGCAAAGTTAAATAAAGAATATTTCTAAACGGATCGTGAATTACTTTGTAATAATCACAAATAGCAAACATAGACATAATCAAGGTTAAAATAAAAATTTTGGGAACAAAAAATCTTAAAAAATCTATTGCTGAAAAATTAAAATAAAATCTAAAAAGCAAATAAGATATAAATATCATTCCTAAAATTTGAATTATTAATAAGATATAGAATTTTTTATTATAAACAAAATCAAAATAAAATAAATTCAAAAATCTTTTTAAGCTAAACATCTTTTATTGCCTCTCCTTTTTATTTTCAGTAACATACAAAAAGAAAAATTCAATATCAACAACTTCATCTCCATTGCTACTCTCAAGATAAAGCACCCTAAACCCATCTTTATTTTTTTCATAATACAATTCATTTCCATTTAATTCGCTAATAATTTTAATCCTATAATTTTTATTAATATAAGATATTGAATTGGAAAAAAGAATTGACTTTTCCCCAATAATAATTAAATAATCTACAACTCCTGTCAAATCCCTTACATTGTGACCTGTAATAAAAATGATTCTATCATTTAAATCAGAAAACATGTTTCTAAAAACATTTTTTGAAACAATATCAAGACTATTTGTCGGCTCGTCAAACAATAAGCAAGAAACATTTGTAGCCAGAGAAAATGCTATAATACTTTTTTTCTTTTGTCCAAAAGAAGCTGAAGATAAATCAAGAGAAATATCAAGGTTAAAATTCAATAAATATTTTTCAAAATCTGCCTTATTGAAATTTGGATAAAATCTAGACAAAGATTTGCTGTATTCAGCCAAAGACAATCTAGGAAGTGAAAATTCTTCAGGAACAAAAAATAAATTCACTAAATTCAAGGGGTTTCTTGGAAAAGTTGCTAAAGAGTTGAATAAAACCTTCCCTTTTAATGGCTCTAAAAGTCCGCTTACAAGTTTAAGTAAAGTTGTTTTTCCAACTCCATTCTTACCAAGAAGCAAATAGGTTTGAGGGGTTTCAATGTTAAAATTTAAATCTGAGTAAACTTCTTTTCCCCTATAGGAAAATTTTACATTGACAGCTTCAATAGCCATAAACACTCCTTAATATTAAGGGTCAAAATACAAAAAAATTAATTAAACAAAAAATATAAATTTAATTTTTTATGAACAAATTATAAATAAATATAGAAAAATTTACATAAAGTCTTGAGCTAAAATTCCAAATTTTTATCATAATCCTAGGCAAAATTTGAATTTCGTTAAATCCTAAATTTTTTGCACATTTATAACAATCCTGAAATTCAGATAATCCTTTAATCTCATCAAGAACAGAAATAAGCTTTTCTTTGTAAGCCCTGTAAACAAGCTTATTGGGAATATTCCAACTAATAATATAAATTTGCTTAAAAGAAATAAAATAATAAAATTGTAAGAAAAATCTTTTATACAAATATTGAAATTCGTTAAAAACACCTTCTCTTTTTAATAAAGTTTCTATTGTATTAAGAGATAATTTAGCTTTATGCAAAACACTAATAGAAGAGCTCATGCTTCCCATTCTTTGGAAATTAGTATAAAAATAATTATTTACAAAAGAAACCTTAGAAGCTTTCAAAAAAATTTGCATAACAAAAACCATATCTTCAAATACTACATTTTGCTGGCGAATATTATTCTTTAAGATTAATTCCCGTCTAATCAATTTATCCCATAACGTTCCAACAACAAAATTTTTCCTTCCAAAGGTTGCATAAACAGTAAAAAGCAAATTTTTAAATGCCTCCTTACCTGTTAATGGGTAATTAGGAAAAGGAAGCAGAGATTTTCTTTTTACATTTATTGCAAAAAAATAAACATAAAACTGGGAACAAACAATATCAGAATTATCTGCCTTTGCTCTATTGTATAAAACCTCAAGCATAGTGGTCTCTACAGAATCATCACTATCCCAATAAATAACATATTCTCCTTGAGCCTCAGAAAGTCCCTTGTCTCTAGAAGCAGGAAGCCCCATGTTTTTTTGACTAAAAATTTTAATAAAGCTATACTTATTAGCATATTTTTCTGCTATCTCTAAGCTACCATCATAAGAACCATCGTTAATTAATATAATTTCTTTATCTTTTAATGTTTGATTAACAGCGTCCTTTATCATTGCATCAAGAGTTTCAGCCGAATTAAAAAAACAAATAATAACAGAAACTTTATACTTATGCACAATATCCTCCAAAATAAAACCCGCTAAGTAAAAACAAAGCCAAAACACTTAACAACAAATTCTTTTAATTTTTTGCATAACAATTAAATTGTAATATATAATTAACAAGTTTGTATTGTTTTAAACTTATTTTTAATGAAAAGTTTAGCAGAAATTGCTATATTATTAAAAGTAAAAAATTTAAAAAACATTAACTTAAACAAGGAGCTTTAATGCTTGAAATAATAAGTCTTGGGGGGGGAGTAATAAATTCAAATCAAATCAACATAGAATTCATTAAAAACTTTAAAAACTTTGTTTTTAAATGGTTGCTAGAAAATGAAAAAAGAAAAATCATTTTAATAGTTGGTGGAGGAAAAGTTGCAAGAGAATACCAAGACGCCTATAAAAAAATCAACCCTGATTTTAAAGTCCACGAGCTTGATGAGATTGGAATAATGTCAACAAAGTTGAACGCAGAATTTATGTGCAAAGTAATGAATCCCATTTGTAAAGATAAAATTGTCACCAATCCATTAAAAAATTTTTCTTTTAAAGGAAAAATACTAATTGCTTCCGGCTGGAAATCAGGATTTTCAACAGATTACATTGCCGTAAAATTTGCAGAAAAATTTAATAAAAAAGATATTATAAATATAACAACCGTAAATCAAGTTTATGATAAAGATCCAAAAAAATTTAAAAACGCAACAGCTTTTAAAAAATTAAATTGGAACCAATTCCAAACCATTGTGGGTCAAAAGTGGAATCCAGGCTTAAATTTACCTTTTGACCCAATAGCAACAAAACTTTCTTCAAAACTTGGACTTACCCTTTACATAGTAAATGGAAATAATATTGAAAACTTAGAAAAAGTTTTCAACAAAAATAATGATTTTTTTGGTACTGTTATAGTAAAATAAAAATTAATGCCGGTATGGCGGAATTGGTAGACGCGTCAGACTCAAAATCTGATGAGGGCAACTTCGTGTCGGTTCGACTCCGACTACCGGTATTTTAATTACTTTTTTTAAAAACTTCAAAATTGCCAAGCATTGTTATACAATAACTACTTCTTTTAAAAAACATATTAAAAATCATTTTAATATGTAATAAAAACTTTAAAGTCTACAAATTAATTACAAATAAAAACTTAAAATATCTTTGAGATTGTTTTCATTAAAGCTTCAGGATTAAAAGGCTTAACAAGCCAACCAGTAGCACCCGCTTTACGGCCCTCATCAACCTTAGATTGCTCAGATTCAGTGGTAAGAACGAGTATAGGAACAAAACTACCAAATTCTCTTATCTGCTTAATAACACCAATGCCGTCTAAATTAGGCATATTGATATCTGTAATAACAAGATCAAAATCTTTATCCCCTTGCCCAACTGCTTCTTTAAATTTTAAAACCCCTTCCAAACCATCCTTTGCTTCTGAGACTCCAAAACCGTTTTGTTCTAAAATATAAGCAACGCTTTGCCTTATTGCCCTATTATCATCAATAACCAAAATTCTTTTTTTCATCTAATTTTCTCCTAAAACCCTCCCAAAAGTATATAAAAATTAAAACAAAATTACACTACCCTCATCAAAAGAATGAATATCCTTAACTTCTTCTATCAAAGACAACAAGTGTTTTTTATGAACAAATAAAGTAAATCGATTAGCAATTCTATTTACAAACTCTTTATCTTCAACTTCAACAGATTGAATTCCAACTTTAGATAATTCTAAATTAAGATTAAAATTTATTTTGCTTTCCATATTGCTTAAAAAGTTGTCTATATCCAAAAGAGAATTTTTTAAATTTCTAACATTGTAAACTTCTAATTTCATTTCTTCAAATATTTCCATAAATTCAATTGAAAAAACTTCATAAGACAAGATATTGTCAATAGCTATGCTCTTAATATCAAGAATATCATTTTTAATTTCCATAAATAATTTTTTAAATTTATTAAAATAATTTTTTTCAAGATAAAATCTATTATCATAATCCTTAACAACTTTTTCAAGAAAAAAGATTATTTGATCTAAAAATTCTATTCCCTTGGTAATATTAGAATCAATTTCTTTGATAATTTTCGACATTTCTGAAATATTGCCCTCCATAGCTTTAAGCTCTGATCTTTTAACAACTTCTATCTTTGATGCTATATTAATATTTTGAAATCTGGCAGAAATGGCTGAAATATTTGAAAACATTAATTCTAATGATTTTATAAGTTTAACCTGTTCATAGTATAAATTCAAAAAATTAGAATTATTCTTCTCAACATCATCAATTCTTCTAAGCAGATCAGACAAAATGCTAGAAAATTGTTCTATTATTTTAGGAATATCTATGTATAAAGAATTATCAGACCTTAAATCATTAATAGTTTGAATACAACTAAGAGAAGCATCAATAAATTTCTCAAAAACAGTATAATTTTTTTCAAGCTTTTCAAGAACATCTTTTACTATAACTTTTGATGTATCAGTAAAAACTGATAAAATTTTCAATTTCTGAATTTCGCTTATATCTCTAAATTTAAAAACATCCATATTAGAATACATAATATTTAAATGTTGCAAAGATTGAGTTAGCCTGTCTTGAAACTGAAGATAAGAAATAGAATTTACAAGCTTAAACTTAAATTCTAATAAAACTTTTAAAATATCATCGTAAAGGGCAATAACACTTCCTATTCCATCTGAAAAGGCATCTATTTTTTTCATTAAATTATCTCTAAATTCTTCAAGAATTTTATTCTCGGCCGTATTGCTTTCATATACTTGATTTTTAGCCCTATCTAGACCAATTTTAACTTCACGCCCCTTGCTGGTAAGTTGATCCGCTTGCTTAATCATAGATTGGGTTAAAACCTTAATTTCACTAGTAATATAAGAAAAGGCTCCCCCAGCCTTACCGGCTCTCATAGCAACAGTTAACGTATTAATAGACATTATTTCCATATCAAGAGAGCTTTTTTTCATTCTTTCAATCACATCCTCAAGTATTTCTATATCTTTAACCTTACTGCGTATTATGCTAAATTGGGATTCAAGAGAAGTTGTTGAAGAATTAAAGTAAGCAACAAAATCATCTAATGCTCCTATAATCTTAGCTATGAAATTATTCAAAGAAGTATCATTATCAAGATCAAGATTAGAAATTAAGTCAATACTAAAAGATAAATCCTTAGAATCTTTAGAAATTTTTTCTATTAATTTAGGAATTGATTTGCTTAAATTTGAATAAATATGCCTTGCGCTCTCATCAAAAGCTTCAAGTTTATAAAATAAGGTTGCCAAAAAATCGCTGGCAAAAAAATCATTATTGTTATTATCCATCACTAAGATCTCCTCAAAACATGATCGGCTATTTTGCTTAAAGGAAGGATTTTGTCTACAGCTCCTATTTTTATAGCTTCCATTGGCATACCAAAAACAACAGAGGTTTCTTGATCTTGGGCAATAGTATAAGCACCATTTTTTTTCATTTCAAGCATACAAATAGCACCGTCATCTCCCATACCTGTAAGGATAACACCAATAGCATTAGAGCCTGCATACATTGCAGCAGACCTAAAAAGTACATTTACAGAAGGCTTATGCCTACTAACAAGAGGTCCATCTAATAAATTTACAAAATAATTTCCACTACCATATTTTACAATCAAATGATAACTTCCATTAGCAATTATTACAAGACCTGGACGAAGAATGTCTCCATCTTCAGCTTCTTTAATATCAACATTAAACTCATTGTTTAAGTTTTTTGCAAAAGATCTTGTAAAACCTCCCGGCATATGTTGAACAATAATAATTGGGGGAGAATCCTTTTTAAAAGAGCTCAAGAAAATTCTTAATGCCTCTGTACCACCTGTAGAAGAGCCTACAACTATAATTTTGCCAGTTTTATGTTTATTAAGAAGACCTTGATACTTAATAATAACATCCGGATCATTTTTGGGAGCAAAGTTAATAACATCAGAAACTCTATAACTTTTCCTTATGCTTGAATCATTTAAACTGTTTTCTCTCAACTCTACTTTAGAATGATTAGAAAAATCGGGTGCATGAATCCTTTTAACTTCATAAGAAGATATTAATTTATTTTTACCTAGATTCTTCAACTCCAGCTTTATTAAAGCTAAATACTTGCTACGAAATAAATCAATTGTAAGCTTAAAATTAAGCTTATTTATTATTAATTTAACCTTTTCCTTACTTTGCTCAAGACATCCAAAATTTGGAAACATTTCATTTTGTGCAATAAATACAACTGGAAGAGATATATTATTAAGAACATTGTTCAAGGAATTCCCAAAATTAGATCTTGCCGTATTCTCATCAATAATAACTAAGTCTGGAAACTTTTGTAAAAATACATTAATAAGATTTAAAGAATTAAAACCAGCATTTAATATTTCAACATCATTATCCTTAGAAAAAGCTCTAACAAAAACCTGCTTTATAAGACCTTGAATATCAATTATTAATATCTTCATTATTATATTTTAATATTTTTAACCTTTAAAACCAAAAATCTGTATTTTAGATTTTCATCTTACAAGCTTAGTTATTGCATCTATATCAACAACTAAAGCCAAACTTCCATCACCAAGTATAGTAGCCCCAGAAACTCCTTCTACTCGAGAATAAATTTTACCCAAAGCTTTTATAACAGTTTGATGTTGACCTAAAACCTCGTCAACAACAATACCCATTTTCCCACTATTTGTGTTCACAACAACAACTTGCTCACTAAAACTCTTCTCGTTAGAAACCTGAAAAAACTCTCTAAGCCGAATAAAACTAATCATGCTGCCTCTATAATTCATTACATTGCTTTTGGTCTCAACCCCATCTATTTTAGAAATTAGTTTATTAGATTCTAAACAAGACTCAACATTAGAAAGAGGAATAATAAAATGCTCATCTTTTACTCTAACAAGCCAACCTTCAATAATAGCCAAGGTTAACGGAAAAATTAATTTGGTTCTAGTATATTTGCCAAGCTCACTTTCAAGCACAACATGCCCTCTTAAGGATTCAACCTGCTTTTTAACAACATCCATACCAACTCCACGCCCTGATATATCAGTAACAGAACTCGCAGTTGAAAATCCAGGCTCAAAAATCAAATTATAAACATCAATATCTGATAAGGTTTTAGCAACTGAGTCAGAAATTATATTGCGCTCCACGGCCTTTTCAAGTATTTTATTCTTATCAAGGCCTCTTCCATCATCCTCAATAATAACAACAACAGAATCTCCAGATTGACACGCTGAAAGCTTGATAACACCTTTAGGATCCTTTCCCAACATTTCTCTCTCTTTAGACGATTCAATTCCATGATCTATTGAATTGCGAATTAAATGAACCAAAGGCTCATTAAGCTTTTCAATAATACTTTTATCAAGAACAGTATCGCCTCCAGAAGCATGATAAAGAATCGACTTACCAAGACTACTAGATAAATCTTTTACTATCCTTTGAAATTTTACAAACAAAATCTCAATAGGAACTGTTCTAAGCCCAGTTGTATAATCTCTAAGCTCATTAATCAGTAAAGAAAATTCTGCTGATATTGAATTTAAAATATTACTATTCCTATTTTCAGCCTCTTTTGAAAGTTTTGATTGTATTGTAACAAGTTCTCCAACAAGATTTACCAAATGGTCAAGCTTTTTAGAATCCACCTTAATACTAGCAATATTAACCTTACTTCTAACAGTGTCATCTTGAACATTAGATTTATTTTTATCTCTACTTAAAAAGGATTTTCCAACAAATTTCGATTCTTTAAATAAAGAATTAGCGGGATCTTTAGTTCTTCTATCTAAGCCAAATAAATTAAAATTTTTAAGCTCTACATTATCACCTTTATCCGCCTCAAAACATTTATCCAATTCTTGAATATCAATTTTTGATTGAGAATCTAAAAATACAAAAATGTCTTGAATATTCTCTTTACTCTCTTCTGTATCTAGCCTTATCTCCCAATCAACATAAACATTGTCAGGAGAAATAAGCTCTAAATCAGGAATGCTATCTACTTTAGCTCTAACATAACCACTGCCCAAATCAAGCAACTTGTTCAATAAATTTATAGGTTTGTGCCCATGAAACAAAATACCCTTAGCAGGAGAAAAAATAATTTTGTAACTTTTAAATTCAGACCTCAAAGCCTCATCATCAAATTTATTGTCTGAATTTACCTTAACAAGTTCTTCTAAAACAGAATTATTACCGGAATTTGAAAAATCATTTTCTAAAGCTTTTTGATAAGCATTCTTAACACTAGAAGTCTCAAGAACCTTTTTAATTTCATCTATCAAAAACTGCTTACGCTTATTAAAGTCAATCTCAGAAATTACTTCATCACCTTCAATAAGCTCCCTAATAAAATCAACTGACATCAAAGTAGCATCAATAGCAGCTTGATTAAAAGTAGCCCTACCATCTTTTACAACATCAAGAACTGTTTCTATTTCATGAACAAGCAATGCCGTAAAATTAAAGCCAAACATACCAGAACTTCCCTTTATAGTATGTAAATTTCTAAAAATAGAATTAATAATGTCTTGGTCTGAGCTTACCTCAAGGTTAAGAAGTGCTTGTTCAATATCTGAAATATTTTCTATTGATTCCTCCTTAAAGGAATTCTTAAATTTATCAATCACATCACTACTATCCATAAGCTTTCCTTAAATCTAAAATCCGACTAAATTAAGCCCCAAATCAAAGCTATCAACATCTTCAATATCTACCAAAAACCCACCATATATTAATGAACTTAAAACCTCATCAGATGGATACTCAATTTTTACAAATAAATTTCTATTCTTAGCATATTTATTAGATGCATACAAAATTTGTATAAAAGTAATATCTATTTTTTCAACATTTGAAAGATCAATGGTAAGGGTATCCCCTTCTTTCATTTCTTTAAAAATATGCAACAAATCCTCTTTTACCTTAAAAATACTATTTACTACAAGCTCCCCTTCCGGCCTATAAATCATGACTAAAAACTCCTATTGCTGCTGATATTCGGGATCATATATTGTTGTATTTCTAAACTTAGAAAGCTCTCTAACGTCAAATAAATTTTCTACATCTAAAATAATAATAAACTTATTATTGCTCTTACCAATTCCTGAAATAAATTTTGAATTAAATCCTGATCCAATCTTGGGAGCATCATCAATACTAAATGGATCTAATTCAAGAACTTCATTAACATAATCTACCAAAATTCCAAGATTAAATTCATCTCCCTCGTAAACTAAAGTCAATATAATAATATTTGAAATATTAACTCCCTTATTTCTTTTTTTATCATCCTCATCAACAAAGCGATCACTCATTCCGAATTGCTTTCGAATATCAATTATTGGAACAATTTTACCCCTATTATTTATTATTCCTGCCATATAACTGGGAGTCCTTGGGATTTTTGATATCTTAGTATATTCTAAAACCTCAACAACATATTTAATCTCAATAGCATAAAGCTCGTCTAAACTAAATAAAAGATACTGACTTAAAGAATCTTGCATATCTGAATCCACGCCCATAAAACGCCCCTTTAAATGCAATCTAAATCGCAAATAAAATACTAATATCAAGATTAATATTACCTCATATATTCATAAATACAAATTAGAAATTAATAAAATTTAATTTCTAATAAACAAAAAAGACACAATTTTAGCGGAATTCTATCTTATAATTTAGATATAAAGTTGTAGTTTAATTTATATTAAACATAAAAAAGTTAACAATGCAAAGTAGAAACAAACTAATAAGATTGCTAATAATTATTACATTATTATTCAATGTTGAGACTATTTTCACAAATGAAAAATCTAAAAATAGCACAAATAATCCAAAAATAGACAATCTGAAAACAAAAACCAAGATAAAATTTGGCTTTATTCTGCCTTACCCTACTGCAATAGAATTCAGTATTAATAACTTTGATATTGGGATGGGGGTAACAATATTGAGTGTATCAGAATTTTTTCCAAAATCACCAGCAGTATTGCTATTTAAAACATATTTTGATTATATGTTCTTAAATTTAAGAATTAAAAATTCAAATTTTGTCTTTTTCTTGGGATCTGGCCTATTTTTTGAAATAGGCAAAGTTACAAACTCAAATTTAACAAACGTTCTTTCTGGGGTTACCTATAAAATAGGAGTAGGCTTACCCTTAGGGATAATATATGAAGCTTATTATGACATTATTGAAATTATAATAAAAACAACACCATCAATTTTTATTGGCCAATTACCTAACGGAAATTTAATGTTCCCAATAAAAGGCAACTTCTCTATCGGAATAAAAGGCTCTCTTAAGATATAGTTTTCACTTTTTAGATAAAAAAAATTATTGAACTAAAATTATTTTGAAAGCTAGAATGTTATACTTAGGAGGCTAAAATGCTACACTTAGGAAATAGTAAAACAATAAGAACAACAATAATTATTGTATTAATTATTGTTTTATTGGTCCCAATCTCAGGATTTGCTAATTCAAAAGAATCTGCAAGGGGTAAATTTGGAGCAGGAATTATACTTCCATTACCAATTGCTTTACAGATTAATATTGGAAACTTTGATCTTGATATTGGTCTTTACAGCGGAGTAAATAATTTATTTTCAGATTGGAAAACACTGTTTATAGCACTGGACTATATATTCTACATACATGTATTCCCGGGGGCTGCTAATATTTTAAATTTTTCAGTTGGAGCTGGGGGGTATGGAACAATATGGTTTTCAAGATTTGGCGGCAGTCAATCGGGCTCTGGACCAATGAGCATTGGAGCAAGATTGCCTTTGGCTTTAAATCTTGAAGTATTTAGAAAAAGATTCGACATATTTTTACGAATAGCTCCAGGACTTGGAATGAATATTTGGAGCAGCGGCGTTGGATTTAGATGGGAAGTATTTGCAGGATTGGGACTAAGATTCTGGTTTACTTAACAATTATTCTTTTTTTTAAAAAGAATAATTGTTAAAAAATCAACTCACTTCAAAAAGCTTAAACTCAAAATTAAGATAATCAAAAGCTTATTTTTATTATTTTAAAATTCAAAAATAGAATATAATAATAAGACAAAATTTGGGAGACAACAGTGAAAAAAATATTCATATTACTAATCATGATTACAAATATATCTACAAATGGTTTTGCAAGAGATTCATATTTAAATAGGGGTATTGGCTTTGGAGCAAGTGTTGGAAATCCAATTATTAACTTAATAATGTCATTTCCTTTTATTGACTTTGAAATAGGCTATGGTGGCAGCAATGGAATAAATTTATCGGGATTTAAACTTGAATCAAAATTTTATGATTTTAATTTATTAGCAATAGCAGCGCTTGATTTCATTTTTACAATATCTTTGATAAAAAAATTAAATTTAGGAGTTGGGATAGGAGGAAATATAAGCCTATCATCTCACACATCTAAATTAATAAATATAGAATTGGGATTTGGAATACGAATTCCATTTGTTATTTTTTACGACATTACAGAAAACTTAGAAATAGGCATAAAAATAGCACCATCAATAGAATTCATCTCAAACACAAGATCACTTGCGCTTCACAAAGCCTACTCGGGCATAAAATCAAACCTTGATGGAGGAATATTCGCTAAATACTATATCTAAATCCGAATGCTGATGCATTAAATTTATTGCCAAGCACTATGAAAAAATTCACCTCGTTTTGAGTCTAATCTTTCAAAAGAATGGGCACCAAAGAAGTCTCTTTGTGCTTGAATTAGGTTAGAAGGCAGGTAATTGGTAGAATAAGAATCTAAAAACGAAAGACTGGCATAAAATGCGGGCAAAGAAATTCCAATTTCACTAGCCTTTGAAATTATTCTTCTCAAAGATTTGTGATTATTTTTTAATAAATCTAAAAAATAATCATCAAAAAGCAAATTAATAAGATGGGGATTTTTATCATAAGCTAATTTAATTTTATCTAAAAAACTACTGCGAATAATACAGCCTTCTCTCCAAACTAAAGAAATTTTACCCAAATTTAAATCCCAACCATAATTCGCAGATGCAGTCTTAAGCATCATAAAACCTTGAGCATAAGCTACTATTTTTGAAACTAAAAGAGCATAATAAAGATCTAAAATCCAATCACTAAGCTCAAACTCAAAAGAAACAGTATCCATTTTAAGCAAATCGCTAGCAATAATCCTTTCATGTTTTAATCCTGACATAAATCTTGAAAAAACGGATTCAATAATTAAATTTACAGGCATACCGGACTCAAGAGCATCAATAGCTGTCCAAACACCAGTGCCTTTTTGATTTGCAATATCTAAAATCTTATCAACTAAATATTCATTATTTTCTTTATATCTAAGAATTTTAGAAGTTATTTCTAGCAAATACCCCGAAAGATCGCTTTCATTCCACTTTTCAAAAACTTCTGAAATTTTTGAATTATCTAAATTGAAAGCTTTTTTCATGAAAAAATAAACCTCGCTGATAAGTTGCATATCAGCATATTCCACCCCATTATGTATCATTTTAACATAATGTCCAGCGCCATTCTCTCCGATATAAGTCGAACAAACATCATTATTTTTAGTTTTAGCTGCAATTTTATTTAACATAGGCTCAAGAATTTCATAAGCTGATTTACTTCCTCCGTACATTAAAGCAGGTCCAAATCTTGCTCCCATCTCCCCTCCAGAAATTCCAAGTCCTACAAAATAAATGTCCTTAGCAAACAATTCTTTTTCCAATCTCATTGTATTCTTATAATGAGAATTTCCACCATCAACAATTATGTCCGATTTATTCAAAAAGGGCAAAATTTGTTCAACAACCTTTTCTACAGCCAAACTTGTCACCATTAAAATGATTTTTCTTGGTGTTTTCAAGCTTTTAACAAAAGACTCAACATCTTTAAAGCCATTTATCTTTTTATTAGAATTTTGTTTAACAAAAAACTCAGTTTTTTCGCTATCTCTATTGTAAACAGAAACATTAAAACCGTTATCAGCAATATTTAAAGCTAAATTACCTCCCATAACACCAAGACCATAAATTCCTACATCCATTGCATTCTCCTTGATTCTAATTTTCTATTTTAAACAAATTGCTTTATTTATTATTTTAGATTATGTTATATTATAAAAAAAGTAAAGATTAAATTGAAAAGGAAAATTTGCATGAAAAAACAATTTGATACAGAAGTGAATGATTTGCTTTATTTAATCATACACTCTCTTTACTCCCATAAGGAAATATTCTTAAGAGAATTGATATCAAATGCATCTGACGCTATTGATAAACTCAAGTTTTTAAGCTTGACAAATGAAAAATTCAAAAACATTGCCCTAGAACCAAAAATAGAAATAACATTTGATGATAAAAGCCTTCTAATTAAGGACAATGGAATTGGAATGAATGAACAAGATTTGATTAATCATCTTGGCGTAATTGCAAAATCAGGAACTAAAGAATTTATTAATAATTTAAAACAAGATGAAAAAAAATCTGCAAGTCTAATTGGCCAGTTTGGAGTTGGATTTTACAGTGCATTCATAGTATCAGAAAAAGTAGAAGTTACATCAAAAAAAACACTAGAAAGCGATGCTTATGTTTGGTCTAGCGATGGTAAAACGGGATATGAAATAAAAAAAGCAACAAAAGAAGAATCAGGAACAGAAATAAAGCTTTATCTTAATAAAGAAGGACTTGATTATACCAATAAATGGAAAATTCAAGAAATTGTCAAAAAATATTCAAATCACATAAATTATCCCATTTATATAAAATATAGCGAACCTATAATGAAGGATGGAAAACAAGAAGGAATAGAAGAAAAAGAAGAAAAATTAAATGAAACCACTGCTCTTTGGACAAAAAATAAAAACGAAATTAAAGCAGAAGAATATAATGAATTTTATAAAAATACAACTTTTGATTATGAAAATCCATTAATGCATATTCATACAAAAGCTGAAGGAAATTTGGAATATACTAACTTATTTTATATCCCAAGTAAAGCTCCTTATGATTTATATTACCCAAACACTAAACCTGGGGTAAAGCTATTTATAAACAGAATTTTTATTACAGATTCTGAAGGCAGTTTGCTTCCAAACTATCTAAGATTTATAAAAGGGATTATAGACTGCCAAGATTTACCTCTAAATGTAAGCAGAGAAATTTTACAACAAAATAAAATTTTGTCTAAAATAAAATCGTCTTCTGTAAAAAAAATACTAAGCGAGCTTGAAAAGCTAAGTAAAAAAAATCCTGAAAAATTTTCAGAATTCTCTAAAGAATTTGGAAGATGCATTAAAGAAGGTGTTTATTCAGACTTTGAAAACAGAGAAAAGCTTATATCATTGATAAGATTTAAATCTTCAAGTGTAGATGGATTTGTATCTTTCAAAGAATACAAAGAAAGAATGAATGAAAACCAAAAAAGCATTTACTATATAACGGGTGGCAAAGAAAATATATTAAAAGAAAATCCAATAGTAAGCGCTTATAAAGAAAAGGGATTTGAAATTCTAATCATGGATGATGAACTTGATGAGGCTATTTTAAATCTAATTCCAGAATACGAAGGATTAAAACTAAAAGCAATAAACAAAAATGAAACTAGTAATGAATTGAAGGACGAAAATTTCAAAAAAATTGAAGAAGAGTTTAAAGATATTCTTACAAAAGTAAAAGAAATCCTTAAGGACCACATAAAGGAGGTTAATCTCTCGGCAACATTAATAAAAGAGCCTTCAGCAATAATAGTTGATAACAATGACCCAACTTACCAAATGCAAAAAATCATGCTGTCAATGGGACAAGAAGTAAAAGAAATTAAACCAATACTTGAATTAAACCCTAATAACAAAATAGTACAAAATTTAAAAAATCTAGAGCCTGAAAAATTAGAAAAAACAAGTATTCTTCTTTTTGAGGAAGCTCTTCTAACTTCAGGAATGCCTAGCAAAAATCCAGGAAAATTCATAAACATAATAAACGAATTTCTAGAAAAAGATTTGTTATGATTGAAATCAAAAGAGAGAGGGTTTAAAGCTCTCTCTTTCTACTTTTTAACTCGCAATACTAAATCTTTTCCTGCTGTAACAGACTTTGTTTGAGATATTTTATGTCTAATTTCTTCTGTCAAAACAGTTGAAGACAACAAAATATATTCAGTATCATTTTCGAGTCTTCCAAAAGAATATTCTATGCTTGAAACTTCATCAGAATTTGCAATAACAACTGGGGTAATAACGGATTCTGAATGCTCTTTTAAATATTCAAGATCGAGCCTAATAATAACTTCACCTTGTTTAACATTAATGCCTTCCTCAGCAACTCTTGTAAAGCCCTTGCCATTTAAATTAAGAGTATTAATTCCAAAATGAACAAAAATTTCAACACCCTCTTTAGTTTCAAGACTAAAAGCATGATTGGTTTTAAAAATTTTACCTATTTTCCCATCACAAGGCGCCAGCAATTCATTACTTGTTGGAAGAATTGCAATTCCATCACCAACTATTTTTTCAGCAAATGCTTCATCAGGAACCTTATCAATTGACATAACTTTTCCACTAATCGGAGCAATCAAATCCAATGTAGCGGTTTTTTTAAAAAAATCTAAAAACCCCATAACTAATCTCCTATAAATTTATCAAAATAACTTAAAGTTTCTTGCTTAGAATTGCTGTTTAAAACTCTATTTGCCAATTCTTCCAATTCCATTATTGTATACTTTTTAAGTAAATATTTAATTCTAAGTGTAGCACTAGGAATCATACTCAAAGACCTAAATCCAAGACCTACAAGAAGTAAAGCTCCAGCATCATCTCCTCCAAGTTCGCCACAAACAGACACATCGATTCCAGAACTAACTCCATCATCAAGAACCTTTTTGATTAATTTCAACACAGCAGGATTATATTTGTCATATAAATTTGATATTTTTTGATTACCACGATCAACAGCTAAAACATATTGGGTTAAATCGTTAGTCCCTATACTAAAAAAATTCAATTTATTGGCAAGTTTAGAGGAAATTAAAGCTGCAGAAGGAACTTCTATCATACAACCTACTTCCAAACTTTCATCAAAAGGTAAACCTCTAGACTTCAAACTGATTTTTGCATTATTCACAAAATGTTCGATCGTTTCAATCTCTTCATATATTGTAAGCATAGGCACCATTACCCTTATCTTCCCATAATGACTGGCCCTAAAAATAGCATTAAATTGCGCTTGGATCAATTCTTCATATTCCTTATACATCCTAAGTGCTCTAAAACCCAAAAAGGGATTTTCCTCTTTCTTAAAATTAAGATAGGAAATTTCCTTATCCCCACCAACATCAAGAGTACGAATCGTAACAACACCTTTTTTTTCCATTGTATCTATAACTCTCTTATAAGTTTCAAACTGCTCATCTTCTGTTGGGGGTTGTAAAGATTTCATATATAAAAATTCTGTCCTAAAAAGACCTATTCCAGAAACACCATATTTATTAACATATGCAATATCAACAGGTGTTCCAATATTTGCCTTTAAAAATACTTTTACGCCATCTTTCGTTTCAGCATCTTTATCTTTTAAAGAAAAAAGCTCTTTTTCCATCTCTACTTGACGCAAAATCTTGCTTTCATAAAGATCAAGCTCATCAGAAGAGGGATTTTTAATAACAATAGAAGATATTGCGTCAATGACTATCTTATCACCATCCTTTAACGCATCAATATCCATCAAAGTCATAACAAGCGCTGGAAGTCCCATTGTTCTTGCCAAAATAGCAGCATGGGAAGTTTCTCCTCCAACTGCAGTTAAAAACCCTTTAACATAATTTAAGTCAAATTGCATGGTATCAGATGGGGTTAATTCCTCGGTAACAAGAATAATGTCTTTATTAATCTCAGAAAAATCGGTTACTTGGCCTAGAATAATAGAAATTAATCTATTCCTAATGTCTTTATAATCAGACGCTCTTTCTTTTAAATAAGGATCTTTATAATCTTCTACACTTTTAACCAAATTTTCAAACGCTAAATAAATAGAATAAGCAGCGCTATAATTTTCCTTTGTAATAAGCTCAATAACAAACTCAGAAAATTCATCGTCTTCAACAATCAATACCTGACCTTCAAAAATACCTTTCTTGTCATCTCCAAATTGAAACACAGCTTTTCTCTCAAGATCCTTAAGTGCTTCAATTGCTTTTGACTTAGCTTTATTGAATTTTGATATCTCGCTATCAACTTGAGAAAAGTTGATTTTTTCTCTACTTACAATTTTATCAAAATTTTTCCTAATACAAAGAACTTCTCCAATACCTATTCCCTTGGATATTCTTTTACCCGATAAAGTCATAATTTAAATCCTTCTAAAATTCATTCCTTAAAAGATTCGATAAGCTCTGCAAGCTCTAAAGCAGCAATCTCTTCATCCTCACCCTCAGCACATATTAAAAGTTTTTTACCTGATGACAATTCCAAAGTTTGAAGCCTGAACAAACTTTTCCCGCTAACAGACTTTCCATCAGACTCTATTGTTATCTCACTAGAATATTCTTTAGCCTTTTTTACAAAAGTTGACGCAGGCCTAACATGTAAACCGTTTACAGCCTTAATAATTGCTTCTTTTTTTACCATAAGTACAGAAACCCCTCATTATAAATATTATTTTTTTTTGATTAACTTTTTACATTATAATACATAAAAATAAATTACATATTTCCTTTACATAAGAAATATAACATAATAAAGATAGTAATTAAACTTATTCAAGCCATTAAAAATTAAAACTCATTAATATATCTAAATAAAAATTCTTTATTAGCTTTAAATTTCTCTCTCCTACATTAAAATTTTTAGAATCTCTTATATTTTTATCCAACATTTTAAGAGAATTTTCTATCTCAGAAAATGAAAGTGGCAAAGATTTGTTTAAAAGTAAAATCTGAAAATCCCTTATGACGATCACTTTGTCATCATAAAATATTTTTAACAAAAAATCATTTATAACATCTCTTTTTATGTTTAAAAGAATACATATAAAGATAATATCCATTTCTTCTAGAATGTCAAAAGACATGGTATTGAAAAATACTTTATGATAAAAACTTCTATTCCACAGATTCATCATTGGAAATTTAAATTTAGTAACAAGAACAGTATTTCGGTTTGCAATATATTCGGCTCTATTTAAATTATAAGCACTAAAAACATAAGTTTTTTTGGTCAAAATATTTTTAAACTCAATTTGCGCATCAAGGCTTAACAATAAAGGATAAATATCGAAAATAGTGTTTTTATAATAAAACCCATTTGCAAGATTAATACTATTTAAATATATTTTATCATTAAATTTTAAAATAAATTCATAAAACAAACTTGGAATATTTTTCTTACCAATCTGAAGTATCTCGTTATAAGTAACACACGGTCCCATCTCAAGAAAATTGCCCCTTAAGGATACCTTATTAAATTTTTCAAAATTACCAACAAGAAAAAAATTATCAATAGAAGTTTCTCTATTAAACAAATCAGGATTTTTTTTAAAATCTAACTCATTGTAAATAATGTAATTATTTAAATTTTTGTTAAATAAATTAGATAGTATATTAAAACTTTCAGGATAATAAACCTTAACGTCAACCATTTTTTCTATACAATTCTTCAGCTTTCAAATATAAAGATAAAAAAGTATTAACATCCATACAATTACATTTTAATGAATTTCTATAACTTAAAATATCTGATTTACTTACAATCTTATTTTCCAAAAAATAATAAAACAATAAAACATTGGATTCAAAACAATTGCTACAAAAATTAAAATCGTCTTCTAATAAAATTTTTTGCATGTGATGATAAAAACTTTTATTTTTAAGTCCCTCAAGAGTAACTACACTGCGACCATTTAAAATAAAAGCAGGAATTAAATTAGAATAAACAAGTCTAAAATCTAATAAAATTAAAAAAAATCTGTTATTAACAATATACTCCAAACTATCGCCCTTATCAAAAAAAATAGAATCCAAAAGACTTCTGGTCGTCAAAGAAAGACTAATCTTTTTTGAAATACTCTCACCGTTTAGACTAAAATTAATTAATATCAATTTTTACACTCCAGCTATTTAAAATTTCTTCAAAATCAAGAGGCGTGCTACTTGCATTAAAATCAAATATTTGAATCAGAGCAGTTCGAATTGCAGAAACAGAAACAATAAAAAAACTTCTAAAAGAAAAAACAAACTCGCCATCTTCAATAAACTCTAAACTTAAGCAATCTTTAATATCGTAATTTACATTAGCACTGCAAAATACATAATCAACCGCTAACCCAAATATTGTATGAATTCTTTTATTGTTCAACTTAAGTTTAGTAAATTTGCCTTTCTCTACAAAAAAGCTTACATTGCTAAAAACGGCGCTAAGAGAATAAAATTCAAATTTAAGCTCAACAGAACACCCAAGCATGCATTCATTAAAATAGTCAGTAGTTATTTTTTCTTTTAAAACAATAGGATATTCATTTACAAATCCTATACTTATCAAAGAAAAAAAACTGTCCTTAATGGTTAAAATTGCTTTTTCAATTAAATAGGGATCTTTAAAAAGAAGACTATAAAAATTATCAAAATCTAATATGCTCTCATCTATCAAAAAATTTATACTGTCATAGGCCAAGCCTAATGTTTTAGCCAAACTATTTTTTAAATAGTTGCTTAAATTGTTATCAATGATACTATAGGGCAAAAATATATTTAACACATCCTTATATAAGAGAGCAACAACATATTGTTCTCCACTTAAAAAATAAGTGTTTGAATTCAAATAAGCAAAACCAACTCCCCTGCGACTAGTATCAAAAATATCATAATTCTTGTTAGCGCTTAAAACAGAAGATTTCTTTATTAAAGAATTCTTTAAATCTAATTTTTTAAAAATTTTGAAAAAACTACTGTAATCGCCTTTAATCTGCGTAAGCAAATAACCTATTGGCTCACAAGACATCACTAAAGCAAGATTATAAAAATTAGAATAAATAAAATTATAAACAGAAGTCTCAAATGCTAAAAGATTGTCATAAAAAAATATGAAATCGCTTTTATTCTCAATAAAAAAAATTTCTAAAAACCCATCAAAAAACAAATTTTTAAAAATATTATTAATAAATTTAAAATAGAACTTATACAAAAAATTTAAAGGTCTATTTATTGTAATTTCTAAAATAATCTTTGAAAGCTTGTTATCTGCCAATAAACAATTAGAAACCGAAAAAGTTAAATTTAAATTATTTAAAATCCCAAAATGCCTTTTGTAGTAAATAACATTAACCCTTTTATTAATTTTTTTTGAAATCACAATGCCTTGTAAAATTGCATTAAAAGAAATAGGAAAAATAGAGCTAGACCAGTAGTTATTAAGAGAATTGATTTTTATTTTGTCTTTATTTAAGCCAAAATTTTCACTAATAAAAAATTTTAAAAAAGAAATATTATCTATATTAGCATCAATAATTAAATTCTCAGAATCAAAAAATATTTTAACTAAAATAAAGTCGTCTGGAAAACTATTGTAATCACTAAATTTATAACATGCATTCAAAACATTGCAAGTTCCAGATTCTTTATTTTCAAATCCAGAAGAGTAATTATTACTCCCACCATCAATTCTTAGGTTAAAAAGAACATTTTTTTCTGCTTTTAGCAGATAATCCAAATTATCTGAATACAAAACTAAAGGAATTTGGCCTTCAAAGCTTATTTTATTATCAAAAAGCTTTAAATTAAATTCATTAGAATCAACAAAATCTCTAAACTTTAAAGTTATATTGTCTTTATAGCTGATACTAAAAACTGAACTTTCATGCTCATCTGCAAAGCTAAAATCTTCAATAAAAGAATCTTTAACATTACAACAAACTGGCAACGCCCAAAATTCATATGCATCCACATTTGTCAAACTTGAAAACTCCAACTAAACAAAAAAAATAATCAATAAGAACCGTCATCACATAAATAAAAAGAATTGAAAAATAAAACTTCAAAAACAGCTTACCTTACCAAAATATACAACAATCTTAAAACAACTTAACTTAATAAGAAATTCACTAATACTAATTTGAAATTAGTATCACCTGTCAATAAAAATAGCGCCTCCGGTGATTTTTTATCACTTTTGATAAATGGACAAACTATGATAACATTATAAATTATAGATGTTTTCTAAATAAAAACAAGGACTTTATGAGTAAAACAAAAAATCGAAACTTTAAGTATTTTATAATACTTTCGTGTATATCATTATTTGGGGCTAATAATACAATAAGCTACTCTAGTATTGAAATCCCCTTGGAAGACTTAAGTGAAGAATTTAAAGATACTCGAAACAAAAACGATCAAACAGATACTTCAAAAGATTCAAACAAAAAAATAGCTTCTTATAAAGACCCCAAAAAGGGCAAAGATCTAAAATTACCAGAAAGCATAAGAGACAAAAAGCCTTTTAAAAAAAGAATAGACGAAAATGATCTAAAATCTGTAATTGAAAATTATGAAAATAAAATTAAAAATATAGAAAAGCTTCTAAAAACCAAAAATCAAAAATCATCGGCAAATGAAAATAAAAAAATAGAGTCAATCGAAAGAAAAGCAAAAAAATATGAAATTTTAACCAATAAATTAAAAAACGAAATAGCAGAAATAAAAAAGCTTCTTAACAAGAACTCCAAACCTGAAGAAGATGAAGATTATGAAAAAATAAATATTGAAAACATTGAAGAAGATAATGACGATAATGATGATTTTGAAGAAACTTATGAATATAGTGATGAAGTTGAAGAAATAAATGATGACAACTACCCTTCTAATGAAAGAATAATAAATAACCTAAAAGAAAACCTTCCTGATAACGAAAAATATTATGCCATTAATGAAAAAAAAATCGATGAACTTGAAGATAGAATCAATGATAATGAAAGTACCATTTTAGACTTGCAAAGAGAATTAAGAAACTTTAAAAAAAAAGATGCATCAGATAAAAACTTAGAAGAAATTGAAGAAAACTTATCTTCAATAGGAAAAATAATCAATGCCTTAAAAGAAAAAGTTAGCGCAAATGAAGCGATAAACAAAGAAAATCAAAAAAAAATAAGAACCGATAAACACAAGTTTAAAGAATTAGAAGATAAAATAAAAGAAAATGAAGAGACTATTTTAAAACTTCAAAAAGAATTGAACAATTTTAAAAAAAAAGAAATTTCTCAAAAATCTTTAAACGAAGAAATTTTCATTCCAAGTATTACAAGTAAAAATGACTACTTAAAAGAAAATAATAAATTAGAAAGGGAATATTTAGGACCTACAGAAAAAAATGAAAGTCAAGACCTAAAAGAAAATACTAAAAGCATCCCAAAAGCAACTATGATCAAAACAGCAGATTTTCAAATCTATCCCGACATATACCTTAATAACTATGAATTTAAACAAAAGGGAGATCAATTTGCATTTAAAAAAGAAAACACATACTACATTGAAATAGATCCTACTAATAATTTAAATGAAGCTCTAAAAAATCATGAAATAATTTCAAAATATAACTTTGAAAAATATTTCATTAACCCTACTCTAAAAAATAAAGAGGAATTTTTTAGAAACTTAATAGAAGTCAAAAATATTCACGAACTAGGAATTATGTATAAAAGTCTAAAACCTGGATTTAAACAAATAAAAATAATTAAATAAAAATTAAACCCTTTTAAATCAAACTTAATCTAAGTAACTATTGATATCTTCAAAAGACATAATTTTTATATTCAAATTCAAAGCTTTTTTAAGCTTTGATCCAGCTTTTTCTCCTACAACAAGGAAATCCAAACCTTTAGTCACACAAGTTTTAAAAATTGCTCCTTTATTTTCCAACTTGTCAATAACAATAGGCCTAGAATAACCATTAAAAGTTCCAGTAATGCAAAACTTTTTACCAACCAATAACTTATTTTCATCATCAATCACAATACACTCTTCCATTTTAAATTCTAAATCTTCAAAAAATTTAAACTTATTAAGCATTATTGAATCATTAAAAGCTTCAATAATGCTTAAAGCAATTTTTTCTCCTATGCCTTTAATCTTCAACAATGTTGAAAAAGCAAAATCCCTATCTTGACAAAGACTAAAAAGCTTTGAAAATGAATTTAAATTATTGAAAAATAATAGTCTTATTGTATTTTCTCCTAACTCTTTAATCCCCATACTAAGAAGTAATTTACTAAATGGTTTTTTCTTGCTGGCTTCAATTGAATTTATTAAATTATTAATCTTTTTATCTTTAAACCCTTTAAATTCAAGAAGTTTATAAAAATCAAATGTATAAAGGTCAATTTCTGAAGAAATAAATTTTTTTTCGAAAAGAAAAGAAATGGTCTTATCAGAAAACCCTTCAATATCCATGCAATTTTTACTACAAAAATATTTTATTCTCTCAACTACCACTGAAGGACAATTATTATTTGCACAAAAAAAATGTGCCCCCTTTTTTTCTACAACCATTTTGCAAGCTGGACAATTATCAGGAACCTTAAAAAATCCTTTTGAAAATTTATTTATCACCATTTCAACAGCAGGAATTACATCTCCCCTTCTTGAAACCTTAACGACATCACCAACATTCAAACCAATAGACATTATATAATCCTGATTATGCAATGTTGCATTAGTAATAAAAGCCCCTGAAACAAAAATTTTATCAATATTGGCAACCGGAGTAATTTTACCACTACGACCAACTTGGACAACAATACTATTTACCTTACTAAAACCTGAAAGCGCTTCAAATTTGTAAGCTATCGCCCATTTAGGATGATGTGAAGTGTACCCTAATTCTTCCCTTAAAACAAAATCACTAACCTTAATAACGACTCCATCTATTTCATACTCAAAAGAATTTCTATTTTTTATTATATCTTTTATGTAATTTAAAACTTCTCTAATTGAACTTTTTTGATCAAAAAACCTAATCAAAGGATAAACCTTAAAGCCCAATTTCTCAAGTCTTGCAATAGCCAAATTATTAGTTTTAAACTCTAATCCAGCATTCAAAAAATCATAGATGAAAATATTTAAGGGAAAATTAGCAACCTCTTTGCTATTAACCCTTCTAAGTATCCCTGAAGCTAAATTTCTAGAATTAGTATAAGGCTTTTCCAAGCATTCATTTATTTTAAAAAAATTTTCTTTAGTAATGTAAACCTCACCCCTTAATACCAAATCAACCTTTTCATCAAGCAATAAAGGAATATGCCTAATGGTTTTAATGTTTTTAGTAACGTCATTACCAAATTTTCCATTACCCCTAGTAAGAGCTTTTTCAAGAATACCATCTTTATAATAAAGAACAATAGAACAACCATCAATCTTTGGCTCAACAGAAATATTAAAAGAATTGTTAAAATCAATCTTTTCTATCCATGATTTTAGTAAATCAAGATCATAAACCTTGTCAAGACTTAATATAGGAGTAAAATGCTCAACCTCTTTAAAATCATTCAAAAGATCGCTGCCAAATTTAAGAGTGGGAGAATCTAAGGTCTTATATTCGGGGTACTTATTTTCTAGTTCTTTAAGCCTTAAAATATGCTTGTCATACACAAAATCTTCAACACTAGGCAAAGAATCGACATAGTACTCTTTATCCCACTTTCTGATCAATTTCTTCAAGTCTTCAATTTCTTGCTGTATTTTACTGCTCATAGGATAAAATTTAACATATTCTTTATTATTTTATCAAATAATCTAAATTCACAAGCAAAAACCACTTTTTTATTATACAAAATACAAAAGAATATCAAAAAAACAAAACATTATTTTTACTTATTTTCAAATTAAAATAATCTTTAAATAAAAACACCAATCAAAAGACAATATTATAAAAAATGTGAATTATATTTTAATTGTCGTTAAAGTATTTTAATATGCTAAAATGGATAAAGGAGTGCTAGTTTGGAAGAAAGCAAAAAAGCTTTAATAGCTGATGACTCACTTTTTATGAGAAAAAACCTAATAAAAATCTTAAAGCAGTTAGGATTTAAAGAATTTTTAGAAGCCGAAGATGGGATTCAGGCTGTTAAAGAATTTGAGAAACAAAATAATATTGATTTAATAACGCTAGATATAACAATGATGGGAATGGATGGAATTACAGCTCTTGAGAGAATGTATGAAATTAATAAAAAATTGCTTAAAAAAGCTAATATATTAATGGTTACAGCTATTGGAAAGCAAGAATTAATACAAAAAGCTTTATCTCTTGGAGCTAGGGGATACATTACAAAACCTTTTAAAAAAGACCAAATAATAGAACAAATTAAACTTTTAGATTAGAGGAAATTTTGATAACAAAAGAAAAAATATATAAACAAACACAAATAAAAACATCAAACCCCCTCTCAATATTGATAATGCTTTATGAAAGAGCAATACAGGATTTAAAAGTTGCCAAAGAGCTTATAAAAGATGAAAATTGGAAAAATGCAATTAAAGCTAATGAAAAAATATTTCATGCACAAGAAATCATTACTGAATTAATGTCAACCTTAAATTTTGAACAAGGTGGGGATATCTCTACAAACTTACTATCAATATATTCGTTTCTAAATAAAGAGCTAGAAAATGTTCTTTTAAAAAAAGAAGTACACAAAATTGACAATGTTATAAAACAGTTGCAAATATTAAACTTTACCTGGAAAGAGCTTAGGAAAAAAGAAAATAATGTTACTCACAATAAATTAGGAATCAATATTGTCGGCTAATGAAATTTTAAAAAAATATTTGAGCAATTTATTATTAGAATTAAAAGAATTAAAGTTGGTGTTAATAATAGAAAGTGATGAATTGCAAAGAGAAGAAATAAGAATATTAAATGTAACCAATCCTAAAAAAGATTTAATCCTAGAATCAATCAAAAACTATTATAAAACAATAAATGCATGGTTGAAATCTAAAAATCAAAAATTGGATGATTTCAACCATTTAATTAAAGAAATTAACCTGATAAAAGAAGAAATATATATTAAATATCAAATTTGTTATAAAATCTTACAACGAATTATAAATGCAAAAAGAAAAATTCCAAAAATTAAAAAACATCAAAACAGCATTACAACAAACAATTCACCCATGATGTTAGATATCAAAATATGAAAGAACTTTACCTAATTGACGCACTAAACATAATATTTAGAAATTACCATGTAATGAAAAATTATCCGCTTTTAAACAGACAAGGAGAAAATGTAAATGCATTTATCGGCTTTTTTAAAACATTATTTTTCATAATAAAAGAAAAAAATCCTACACATTTGATCGTTACTTTTGACTCGGAAATACCAACTTTTAGAAAACAAAAATATCCAAACTACAAAGCAACAAGAGACGAGCCTCCGAATGATTTAATACCTCAAATCAGATGGATAAAAGAAGGCCTTTTAAAGGCAAGAATACCAATCTTTGAGCTCGAGGGATATGAAGCTGACGATCTTTTAGCTAGTTTTGCAAAAAAAGCTGCAAAGAATAACTATTTAACCTACATTATTTCTCCCGACAAAGACTTGCTACAAACAATGTCAGAATGCATAAAGATACTTAAAATTGAAAACAACAGCTTTGTTGAAATGAACAATGAGTACGTAATAAAAAAATTTGGAATAAATAGCTTTCAAATAAAAGATTATTTAGCTATTGTTGGGGACAGGTCTGACAATATACCTGGAATAAAAGGCATTGGCCCAAAAGGAGCAGCAAATTTATTAAAAGAATTTAAAACCTTAAAAGGAATATATTCAAATTTAGAAATAATAAATAAAAAACATCAAGAAATTTTAATCAAAGAAAAAGAAAATGCTTTTTTAAGCTATGATCTTGTAAATCTTGAAGAAAATTTGAAAATTCCAGAAATTGAAAACTTCGCCTTAAAAAATTTTAGTGAAGAGATAATATCTTTGTTTGAAAAGCATTCAGCAATTACTCTAATAAAAACTTATAAAAATAACATCTTAAAACAAGAAAAAGAACATGTGGGCCAAAAAAGTCTATTTGAACAAGACCCTGCTACTAATATCTTAGACACCCTAAATACAATTGACACAGAAAATGTTAAATATCACGCAATAACAACAAAAAAAGAACTAGACAATTTAATAGAAGGCCTAAAAAAGGCTAAATACATATCAATAGACACAGAGACATCTTCACTTGACATCTACACAGCAAAATTAATTGGAATTTCCATTTCATTTAAAGAATTTGAAGGTTACTATGTTCCAATCGAAGCTAAAGGAAAAGTTTACATAGAAAAAAATTATATAATACAAAAATTTAACAGTCTCTTTAAATCAAACCCAAAAATAATTGGTCAAAATTATAAATTTGACTATAGAATACTAAAAAATAATGGATTTAATCCTATACAGCCTTATTTTGATACAATGATTGCAGCATACCTTATTGACACAAACTCAAAAGTATCGCTTGATTTTCTTGCAGAAAAATATTTAATGCATAAAAATATTAAATATGAAGATGTAATACAAAAAAATGATAACTTTGCAAATATATCTTTAGAAATGGCAACAAGCTATTCAGCTGAAGATGCTGATATTACATTTAGATTATTCAATATATTTACCGAAAAATTAAAAGAAGACAAACTCCATGAGTTGATGCACGAAATAGAAATGCCTTTTAACAATGTAATTATAGAAATGGAAGAAAATGGCATTTACCTTGATAAAGAATATTTAAAAGAATATGGAAAAGAACTTGCAAAAGAATTGGAACTAATCGAAAAAGAAACAATAAAAAGCATAGGAATTGATTTTAATCTAAATTCTCCAAAACAAATGCATGAAATTTTATTTGAAAAATTAAATCTAAAATTACCAGAAAAAATGAAAAAAGATTCAACTGATATAAAAGTGCTTGAATCTCTTAGAGGGCAGCATGAATCAATTGAAAACCTAATAAAACACAGACAAATTGCAAAATTGAGAAGCACTTACACAGATAATTTGGCAAAACTAGTAAACTATAAAACAAACAGACTACACACAAGCTTCATACAAACAAAAACAGCAACTGGCAGAATCACCAGCATAAATCCCAACTTACAAAACATACCAATAAAAGAGGAGAAGGGTCGAAAAATAAGAAAAGCATTTAAACCGGAAAATGGAAATATTTTCATTTCAGCTGATTATTCTCAGATTGAGCTTGCCATACTTGCTCATTTATCACAAGATGAAGCCCTTATTAAAGCATTTGAAGACAATAAAGACATTCATGCAGAAACTGCTTCTAAGCTTTTCAAAATAGAAGAAAAAGAAATCACTCCCACCTTAAGAAGAATAGCAAAATCTATTAATTTCGGAATAATTTATAGAATGTCGAATTTTAGACTTGCAAAAGAACTAGGAATTACAATCGAAGAAGCAAAAGGATTTATAAACTCTTACTTTGATTCTTATCCAAAAATCGAAGAGTTTATAATAAATCAAATAAACTTCGTAAGAAATGTTGGATATAGTGAGACTATCTTAAAACGAAGAAGATATATAAAAGAAATTAATAGCAATAATTATCTAGAAAGATCTGCCGCAGAAAGAATAGCAATAAACAGCATAATTCAGGGAAGTGCCGCTGATATCATGAAAATTGCAATGGTCAAAGTATTTAATGAATTTAAAAGTAAAAAATTGGAATCTAAAATATTACTACAGGTGCACGATGAAATGCTCATTGAATCTCCTATTGAAGAAGAAAATGAAGTGAAAAAAATATTAAAAATTATGATGGAAACCGCTTATACATTAAATCTACCTTTAAGAGCAAATATTGAAACGGGCAAATCATGGGGAGAAATCCATTAATCATTGGAATAACAGGTAGAATTGCATCTGGCAAAGATACTGTTTCTAAAATAATTAGCAATAAATATGGATTTTACGAAATAAATGCAGACAAGCTTGGACATTCAGTCTTACACGAAAAAAAAGAAGAAATAGTTAAAATATTTGGTAAAGAAATATTAAATACTAAAAATGAAATAGATAAACTCTTGATAAGAAATCGTGTATTTAATGACAATGAAGAATTAAAAAAACTTGAAAGCATATCACACCCAATCATACTTAATAAAATAAAAAAAATCCTAATTCAAAACCAATCTACAAAAATAATAATCAATGCTGCTCTACTTTTTAAAATAAATTTAGAAAAACTTTGCGACTATATAATTGTGGTCAAAGCAAAGACTCCTATAATAAAAAATAGATTATCATATTCTATTCCAAGCATCGACTCAAACATAATCAATAAAATACTCAAAATCCAAAAAGATATTTTTTTTAAAAAAAATATTATAAACTTAAGAATAATCAATATAATTAATAACAAGAATTATTTATATCTAGAAAAAGAAATTAAAAAAAAAATGCAGGAGATAATTAACTATGAAAGATTTGAATGAAAACAATGACAATAACAAAGGATTTTTTGTAGCACTAACCTCAATTGCAGCAGTTTGTATCATAATATTTCTTGGAACAATTATTTTCTTTCCAAACAAAAATTTGGCCTCAGAAATTGCAGAGAAAAATATTGTTTTAGAAGAAACCAAAGATCAAAAAACTTTAGAAAACATTGGCCAAAATGAAAAATCTTTAAAGGTATCTGAAACTCCAAATGAAATAATCATAGATTTAACACAAGATTTAAATAAAGAAAAAAAAAATATAACTCAAAAAGTGCCTGCTACTTCTCAGAAATCAAAAATTATTGAAAAACCTCAACCTGTAACTCAAAAAGTACCTGCTACTTCTCAGAAATCAAAAATTATTGAAAAACCTCAACCTGTAACTCAAAAAGTACCTGCTACTTCTCAGAAATCAAAAATTATTGAAAAACCTCAACCTGTAACTCAAAAAATACATGCTACTTCTCAGAAATCAAAAATTATTGAAAAACCTCAACCCATAGCCCAAAAAGCTTTGAATGTTGACAACATATATGACCCTAATACAGAATATTACATACAATTTGTATCACTCTCGGACCCAATCAACGCAGATAATTATATTCAAAAATTACTCAAATATAATATAGTTGCCAAAATATATTCTGCAACAGTAGACAATAAAGATATTTACAGAGTAAGATCTGGTCCTTATAAAACAAAATCAGAAGCAAAAGCAGATTTAAAAAAAATAACAGGAATAAGCGAATTTAAAGAAACTTATATATTACCCGTTAACAAATAAAGTATAATTATTAATATATTTCTGATATTTTTCTAAATATTCTTCATGAATCTCAACAATAGGCGAAACAACATGCTTAATCTTTGCAAGCTTCAAAAAAGAATCATTTAAACTAGCAAATTCTCTTAAAGAATAGAATGCTTGAATTGCCCCCCCCATAATCTCTGAATGCTTAAAATCAAAAATCTTTAAATCTTTGCCAAGAATATTTGCTTTTATTTGATTTAAAAGCAAATTATCAGAATTGGATCCACTAACAAAGATACTTAAAACTTCTTTTTTACAGGCTTTTAACTCTAACAATCTATTGTAAAAAGCAAAACATGCAAACTCAAGTATTGCCAAACCGATCTCTAATGGATTTTTTATGCTACCAAAAATTCCTTTACCTAAATCTTTGCGAAGATAAGGATCTAAAATAAATAAATCATTAAAAAGTCTGATTTTGCTTGGATAAAAGTATACATTATCTAAAGCAACACTTTTAACAATATTTTTTAAAAGAAACTCAAAAGTCAAACTTTTTTTATAAAAACTGTCTTTTAATAATTGAATCAAATATCCAAAAGGAACAATTCTCCCAACAATAAAATATCCTTCTAAAAAATAAGGATATTCCAAAGAAAATCCTGGTAAATATGTACTTGAAACAAAATTGAACCCTTCGCTTGTACCCATTCTATTTGACACAATTCCCTCTTGAAAAGCACCGCTTCCAACCAAAACATTCAAATAATCTGATCCCGCATTAATTACACTAATTCCGCTGTTTAGCCCAAATTCAACTCCCGCTTTATCGGTTACAACGCCAACATTTTCTCCCATTTTTATAAACGGAGGGAATTTCCTCTTATCAAGCCCATATTTTTTTATTTCTACATCATCCCAAATAAAAGGAATATACTCTATACTCGGAAAGCTTGTAAAAAGCTTTCCTGTAAGCAAATAAATAAAATACTCAAAACAAGAAACAAAATAGCTTATCTTAGAATAAGTTCCTCTTTCAACTGAACTAAGTACATAAGGCAAAAATACAGACTTTCCCTTAAAATCAGACTTAATTTTAAGGGAATTCCAATGCAATACCTCTAAAGGAATTAAATTTGAATTTAAAGCAATCAAACATGGTGAAATACCACTAACAGAAATACAATCTATTTTGCTAGACTGAAAATTGGCTATGGCTTTTTTAAAAGAAAAAAGCCAGACATTAAAGTCAAAATTTTCGAAATCGATATCAAAATAATCTGAATAGCTAATATCAATATAACTTAAAACTCCATTTTCAGAATTAACCAATGCCGCCTTTAAAACACTAGTGCCAATATCAATACTAAGAGCATTCATAAATTAATCTTTGTTAATCAATTTTTGAATATCATCTCTTCTATCAAGAATTTTTTGTAAACCAACTTTATTATAAATTGCAAATATTGCATTCGCAAAAAGATGTGCAACATTAGCTTCATGATACCAAGGCTTATTTATTAATTCATCATTATGATAAACGGCATTCGTCCCAATTATTTTGTAAAAATACCCCTCCTCATAAGCTTTGTCAAAATATTTAATAGCATCCCCATTGAAAAACGGCAAACTAATCCCACATATAATCTTTTTAGCGCCCATACTTTTAAGCAATTTCATTGCCTTAATCAGAGTACCACCAGTAGCCAACATATCATCACTCATAAAAACATTTTTACCTTCAACATCTCCTAAAAGCTTAGTTACAGAAATATTTGAATCAGTAACATCATTTGAAACTCTTGAATAATCTCTCTCCTTATAAAGCAAAGCAAGGGGACTCTTAAGGCTTGATGCAAAAAATTTATTCCTACTCACAGCACCTGTATCGGGTGAAACAATAACTAAATTAGAATCTCTAATGTCGATCAAATCCCTAAGAGACTTAAAGATTTCATAAGAAACATTTAAATTTTCAAAATAAACTTTCCTAAATACGTTCTCAATGGCCTTTGAATGAATGTCTAAGGTTAAAATATGCCTAATCCCCAACTCTTCTAAAAATCTTCCAATGAGACTTGCCGTTAAACATTCTCTTGAGTGCTTTTTATCTTGCCTTGAATAAGGATAAGACGGAATAATAACACTAACGGAGTTGGCTTTAGCCTGCATACAAGCATCTATTGTTGTCATTAAATTCATTATATGATCATTAACTGTCATAATTATTTTTTCGCTACTATTTATCTCAACTTCATAAGTATTGGAAACATCTTGAACAATAAAGACATCCTTATTTCTAATTGTCTTTAAAATTTCAGTTTTAAATTCACCATTGGAAAATTTAAAAAACTTTACAGGAATTTCTAAAGGTTCTTTGCTTTTAAGACTAGACAAACTAAGACCTTCTAAAAAAGGAGATAGAACTTTTTCAATTCTAAAAATTTCTTCCTTTAGGGCTTTATAATCTTGACATATACTATCTACAATATCATTTCCAACATTTATAAATATTCTTTCAAGCTCTTCTATTATTTTACTAGCAAAAACCTTGCCCCCAGGACAAGCAATAATTCCTATTGATTTTTTTTTAAGTAAATTCACCTAGTTCCCCATTCTTTCTTTTAACAATTTTATTAACATCTTAGCTATATTAATTTGACAATTAATATAGCTTATACATACAAAAATAACCAAAAATTTTTAAAACAAGGTCATTACAAAATATTTTAGCTTTAATACTAAAAAGAAAAATCGAAAAATTCCATTAATAGCAAAAATAAATATTATGTATAATCTTAAAAACAAAATTGACTAAACTACACAATTCCAAATTCAAAGCCTATTCCAAACTTGAAATCAGAAAATTTAGAATTCTTAATATTCCAAACATAGTAACCTTCAAGAATTAAAAAAGAAAATGAAAGTCTAGCACCAATATCCCAACCCATTGTCCCCAATTCTGTTAAAACAGAATCTGCAGCGGAGGTAGCTATATTGATCTTAGGACCCGTGAAAAACGCTAAAGCTAAAACAAAAAAATCTAATTTTGTATAAAATCTCGGTGTTATTCCCATAATAAATGAGAAATTTTCATTTGCAGTTCCATCTGAACGCTTTATTACTTTAACAAGATTCATGTCAAACAAAAGCTCTCCCCCAACAGAAATAAAATCATCAAATTTAGCACCAAATTGCGAATAAATCCCATATTTTACTCCAGATTTAGCAATATTGGCCAAATCGGCAAAACTTTGGACTATATCTTCTTTCTCTGTTGGGGATGATGAATTTGAAGGCAAATTTTGCTTAAGCTTTGCATTAATCTCTAAAGCCTCATTGTAAAAACTTGAAAAAGGACTAACAGGAAAAGAAGCTCCACCCCCAAAATTGAATTCAAAATTAGTATCTGCAAAACTATTGACTACAAAAATACCAAACAAACATAAAATTAAAATTTTAAGCCTCATCATATACAAACTCTCCTACAAAAATTTATGAAAAATAAAACAGGGTTTATATTGCACACCTTATTATATAATAATTGTTATAAAGTAAAAAGTAAACAAAAACTTAACTATTAACAGCTGAAGAAACTATTTCTTCAGCACCACTTGGTATGGGATGATTTAACTCTTTATATTTTAAAATATATTTTTTTGCATTTTTTTTGTCGCCCTTTAAATGGTAAATATAAAAAATATTAAATAAAGCCTCTTTATTTGCAGGCGCAAATTCTAGAGTTTTTAAATAATAAATCAAAGCATTATCTAAATCATTTTTCTTAAAGAGCAAATATCCCTTCAAATTAATTAACAATATATTTTCTGGATCTTCTTTTATAATGGGATTAAGTTTCAATTCAGCTTCTACATATTTTTTCAAATTAATGCAAGCCAAGATAAAGTTATAGCTTGAGTCATCACCAGCATTAATATTAAATTTAATAGATTTCTCATAAAGCAAAACAGAAGTTTCATCATTACCAAGCTCTTCATTTAATTTAGCAAGCTTATAATATTCATCCGATATGTTTTGATATTCCTTAAAAATAGAGCTGCAAGACAAAACAAAAATAACAATAAATGACAACTTATACATAAAAATTTACTTAAATCCTTGATACTATTTAAATTACTATTTAAATTATTAAAAGTAGTAAAATAGAGCTAAATCCAATAATAATCAAAACACAAAACTTCAATGCTATTAAATTTTAAAATTAAACAAATCATATTGATGATTATAGAATAAAATCTATCACTCTAAAAGATAGCCATAAATAAGCCCTCTTGTTTGAAAACAAAAGGGCTTTTAATATTATCTAAAAAAACAAATTAAAGCTTTTCTTGGTCATACTTGTTAAATATATTTTCTGTTAAGTATTTACCAACTGATCTTTTGTCCTCAACAAGTTTAGATATTACACTAAAATGTCTTGGTTCAATCTTAAAATACTTATAAGCTCTTCCATCCTTAAAAAATACGGAAAGCTCAGACACAGAAGAATCATAACCTACCTGTGATATTTTGCTCAATTCATTAGATATTGTTAAAGTTTCCAACTCAAATTCCTCCAAATAATTATCTTAGGAGTATAATAATAAAGTAAGAGTTAATTCACTAAATAAAAAGTTTTAATCAATAAAATCAAAATCTACTAAATGATATATTCCCTAATATAAGAATATACATTAATGCAACTTTAATCAAGCAAACTATAAACATCATATTAAATAGTTTAAATTCCAATCTATCTCATAGCATAAAATGCCATGAGATAGATTTTTAAAAAAAAATTTTGTAAAATTATTAAGATAGTTAATCTTCTATTCACATATCATCAGGAGGAACAATGTCTAATGGACTACAATAAATTACGAAACATAGGTATTAGCGCTCACATCGATTCAGGAAAAACTACTCTTACAGAACGCATTCTTTTTTATTGCAATAAAATCCACGCAATTCACGAAGTAAAAGGCAAAGATGGAGTTGGCGCAACAATGGACTCAATGGAACTTGAAAGAGAAAGAGGAATCACAATAGCGTCAGCCGCAACTCACGTTGAATGGAAAGATTTTCCAATAAATATTATTGATACACCCGGTCACGTAGATTTTACAATTGAAGTCGAAAGATCTCTTAGAGTGCTTGACGGAGCAATATTAGTTCTTGACTCTGTCGCTGGAGTTCAATCCCAATCAATAACTGTTGATCGACAACTTAAAAGATACAACGTGCCACGCCTTGCATTTGTAAATAAATGCGATAAAACCGGAGCAAATCCCTACAACGTAAAAGATCAACTTAGGTCTAAACTTGACTTAAATTCCGTTTTAATGCAAATCCCAATTGGATTAGAAGACAAACACATTGGGGTTGTAGACCTTATATTAATGAAAGCCTACTATTTTGAAGGAAAAGATGGAACAGAAATAATAGAAAAAGAAGTGCCCTCAGATCTCTTAGAAGAAGCAAAAAATAAACGAGAAATAATGCTTGATACTCTTGCCGACTTTAATGATGAGCTTATGGAATTGCACATGGAAGGAAAAGATGTCCCTATTGAAATAATATACAATGCAATTAGAACCGGAACATTGGCTTTAAAATTATGTCCTGTATTTTTGGGATCTGCTTATAAAAACAAGGGAGTACAATTACTCTTAGACGCTGTAACCAGATTTTTACCATCCCCTCATGATATAAAAAATACTGCTCTTGACCTCAATAACAATGAAAAAGAAATCGATCTTAAAATTGACAACGACCTCCCAACTGTTGCTCTTGCATTTAAACTTGAAGACGGACAATACGGCCAATTAACCTATGTCAGAATCTATCAAGGAACTTTAAAAAAAGGCCAAGAACTTATCAACTCAAGAACTTCTAAAAAATTCAAAGTTGGAAGACTTATCAGAATGCATGCCAATAATACAGAAGATATTGAATTTGGAGGAAGTGGTGACATTGTTGCTTTATTTGGAATAGAATGTGCATCAGGAGACACATTTTGTGATCCATCAATCAGCTATTCAATGACATCGATGTTTATTCCAGCCCCAGTAATTTCTCTTTCTGTAAAACCGAAAGACAAAAAATCTGCTGACAATATGGCAAAAGCTCTTGGAAGATTTACAAAAGAAGATCCAACATTTAAAACTTATGTTGATATTGAATCAAACGAAACAATAATTCAAGGCATGGGAGAATTACACTTAGAAGTTTACATTGAAAGAATGAAAAGAGAGTTCAAAGCAGAAGTAGAAACTGGAATGCCGCAAGTGGCCTATAGGGAAACGATTACAAGAAAAGCTGAATTCAACTATACCCACAAAAAGCAATCTGGAGGAGCTGGTCAATTTGGAAGAGTTGCCGGGTTTATGGAACCTCTTAATAAAGAAGGAGAAACATATGAATTTGTTAATCTGATAAAAGGAGGAGTAATTCCAACAGAATACATCCCATCATGTGACAAAGGATTCCAAAAAGCAATGGAAAGAGGAACATTAATTGGCTTTCCAATAGTTGATATAAAAATCACAATCAATGATGGCCAATATCACATTGTTGACTCATCTGATATTGCATTCCAATTAGCAGCAATTGGTGCTTTTAGAGAGGCTTACGAAAAAGCAAAACCTACGATCCTTGAACCAATAATGAAGGTTACTCTTGAAGGACCTACTGAATTCCAAGGGAATATGTTTGGACTTTTAAATCAAAGAAGAGGAATAATAACAGGTTCGCTAGAAGACGGAAGTTTTTCAAAAGTTGAAGCTGAAGTGCCTTTAAGTGAGATGTTCGGATTTTCAACAGTCCTTAGATCCTCTACTCAAGGAAAAGCAGAATTCTCAATGGAATTTTTAAAATATGGAAAAGTTCCAAGCGCTATATTTGATGAACTTCGCAAGAAATTTAACGATCAAAACAAATCTTAATAATAAATAATAAGGAGGCTTTATTATGATCGATTTAGTACAAGAAAAACAAGATATTTTAATAAAAAACAAATTTTTAGCCAAAGTTTTCGGACTTATGTCAATTGGACTTTTAATTTCAGCAATATTCGCATATGCAACCTCAGAAAATCAAACAATCAGAGCAATAGTATTCTCAAATCCAATGTCATTTATGGCTATGATAATTATACAATTTGGACTTGTATATGCAATAAGTGGTGCTATTAACAAAATATCAAGCAATACCGCAACAGCTCTTTTTTTGCTATACTCAGCATTAACAGGAGTAACATTATCTTCTGTATTTATGATTTATACACAAGGATCAATAGTATTCACATTTGGAATTACTGCTGGAACATTTCTTGGAATGTCTGTTTATGGATACACCACAACAACAGATCTAACAAAAATGGGAAGCTATCTGATAATGGGCTTATGGGGAATTATCATTGCATCTCTTGTTAATATGTTTTTTAGAAGCTCAGGGCTTAATTTTCTTATATCTATCTTGGGCGTAATAATATTTACAGGACTAACAGCTTATGACGTTCAAAATATTGCTAAAATGGATAAAATGCTACAAGACGATACTGAAGTAAAAAATAGAATGGCAGTTGTAGCATCTCTTAAGCTTTATTTAGATTTTATAAATTTATTCTTATATCTTCTAAGATTTTTGGGCCAAAGAAGAAACGACTAAAATAATAATAAAAACATTTTTATAAAAAATTCAATCAAAAATGAATGCTTTAAATTAAAGCATTCATTTTTAGAGGTTTCAATGAGCATAGATAGCTTAGAATTCGAAGAAAGCAATACTCAAAATGTAATAAAAAAAAATTTTGAATTTGAAGGATATATTGAAAGTAATAAACCAATAATAATAGAAGGAAAGCTCAAAGGCTTAATAAACTCATCAAACTCAATTTATCTAAGGGAAAAGGCTAATGTTGAAGCTGAAATAAAATGCCAACATTTGCTAAATCATGGCAAAATAAAAGGAAATGTTGAAGCTTTAAAAACAGTTAAAATCTACAAAACCGGCAAATTAATAGGGAACATTAAAACCAAAGAACTTTTTATTGATTCTGGAGCAATATTTAAAGGGAATTGCGAAATGGAGGATTTTGAAGAATGAATTTTTTTTTCCTATTACAAATAACTTTAATTCTGTTATCCAATTCAAGCTTATTATTAGGACAATCACAGCTTATTAAAGAAAAAGAAGACTCTCTTCTTTTGTATAAAGAAGGCAAATTTAAAGAAGCTATTTTAAACACGCTAGAAGAAATTCGGTTAAATCCTAACAACTTAGATGCTAGGACAATATTGATATGGAGCTTAATAGCTATAGGCGAATATAAAAGAGCTGAAAAAGAGGCTATCATAGGTCTTGGTATTAAAAAATATGACATAAGAATTATTCAGGCACTAGGAGAAGCTTATTTTTTCCAAAAAAATTATGAAAATGCATTAAAATACTTTCAAGAATATATCAGCCTTGATCCTAAAGGAGCAAGAATAATAAAAGTTTATAATTTGATTGCAGATTCTTTCTATGAGCTAAAAAGATACAATGAAGCAGATTTTGCCTACGAAAATGCATTACGATTTACTCCTAATAACCAAAATCTATTAATAAAATTGGCAAGATCAAGAATAAATGCAAAAAATAAAGTATTAGCAGAAGAAGCGCTAATCAAACTTCTTGCAATCTCTCCTAATAATCTAGAAGCAAAAGACTTACTAGAAAAATTAAAAAAAAGCAACAGCAAACCTTGACATTCAATTTATAAAAACTTATTCTTATTGTTAGCAAATTAATAAACCGGGCTGCTAGCTCAAGTGGTAGAGCATCGGACTCTTAATCCGTTGGTTACAGGTTCAAGTCCTGTGCAGCTCAAATTGTTAAGTACCTTTTTGGTATAAATTGTTAATTTTATGCCAATTTAACTTGACATTATTGGAAATTGAATATATTATTACTTTCGATGGTCATAAAATGACTTTTGGGCTCATAGCTCAGGTGGTAGAGCAGCGCCCTTTTAAGGCGTTTGTCGTAGGTTCGAGTCCTACTGAGCTCACTTTTTGTCCTCTTCGTCTATCGGTCAGGACTCCAGGTTTTCATCCTGGCAAGAGGGGTTCGATTCCCCTAGAGGATGTCTTGTTAAGGAAAAATTATATTCAACATTTCCACTTTTTAGTAGAACTAAAAAGTGGAAATGTTCCTTTAAATAAGAATAAGCTATTCTGGTATTAATAATATCTCTGCTCTTTCACCAAGATTAATTTTCTTAAAAAATTCGTTTATCAAATCTTTGTTTAAATTCGTCTCTATAAACTTAACACCAAAATTATTCTTAAATACCCCATACCAGGATAATGATGCTAATATATTTGAAATCCAATAACTATTCTTCTCTGAATTTATCTTTGTATTTTTAATATAATTTTTCTTAACATAAGAAAAATCTTTATCATCAAAATCTATTTTCTGCCTTTCAATCATATAGCGATTAATAGAATTTAAAACATTATCCAACTCTTTAGGCTCAGTAGTAAAAAAAATAGACAAAATACCATCAGAATCTACATTTTTCCTTATATTAGCGTCAAAAGAAGCTTGAATTGCATAAACACTAGACATTTTTTCTCTAATATTCTTTACAAGACCATCTGTTAAAAGATCAGCTAAAGCATTTAAATTTAATGAGGTCTCTGCTAAATAATTAAATTTAAAAGGATAAACCACATAAGCAAAGCTAGTTGAATTTTTTCCCTTCCTTACAACTATTTTATTAAAATTTTTACTGTAAGAATAATCTAAATCTTTATACTCGCTTATTTTTTTAAAGTCAAGATTACCCAAATATTTCTTTGAATAATCTTTTATTGTCTGAATATTCGAGTCTCCAACAAAGACAAACTTAAAATTGTTTGCATAAGTAAATCTTTTTTTATAAAAAGACAAAATATTTTCTTTTGTAAAATACTGTAAATCACTATCTTTTGCATCTTCAAATCTAGGATCATTATTGTTTAAAAATTTACTAATAGCTTTTTTAAAATGATAATTGGAACTATTTTCATTGCTCTTTATTAATTCTTTTATATTATTAATAGCATTTTGCAAAAAAACATCATCTATCTTGGGTTCCTTAAAAGTAAAATATATAAGCTCAAAAAGAGTTTCAAGATCTTTTTTATCTGAACTTCCAACAATATATGATTCTTGAGCTCCAACACTAACGCTTAAAGAAACAGCTTTATCTGATAAATATCTTTCAATCTCTAATGCAGAATAATCGCCATACCCTGAACCAGATACTACCCCGGGCGCAAAAGTTAAAACAGGAATAAGTTTTAAATCTTCATTGATTAAACCACCCCAAGAAGTTGCTCTAAAATCGATTACATCCTTTTTTTGATCATTATATTTAAAATAAACTTCAACCCCATTTTCAAGAACAAATGATGAAATTTCATTTTCAAACTCATTTTCTCTAACAATATCTTTATTATCTAAAGACTTCTTAAAAAATTTACCTTCAATTGAAGAATTCTCATAAGGCTTAAACTTTCTTTTTAAAGCTATCTTTTGAAGATTATCAATATCTTCAAAAGCCAAAGTAGGATGTATTCCTCCAGAATAAGAATAAAAAATTGCACAATTTTTCACATCAAATTCTCTTCCTACAAGATTGTTTATTGTTTTTAAATCAATTTTTTCCAAATATTGACCATAAAGATCGCAATATTCAATCATATCGAATTTATTAGAACTATTGACAGCAATTTCTATTAAATCTTGAAAAATAGCCTGTGAATTTGTTTTACTTACATTCTTTTTCCTTAACCCTAAAAATTTGAAAAATTGAGATCTAACTTTTTCAAACTCACCCTGGGTAAATCCAAATTTTCTTATTCTCTCAAGCTCATAAAAAAAATCTTCTATTCCTTCTTTCAAATAAGCTGTATTAAAGTTTAAGGAAATCGATCTTGTAAGAATATTATTGTTATCTGATTTAAATGAAAAAAAATCTTTATTTGAAACATTTTTAAAATGCTTTACCCCATCAGTCTTTAACTCAGAAAATCTATTTTCAAAAAGAGCAGCCAATAAAGACCTTTTAACATCGACTAAAACGTCAGCTTTAGTTTGAACAAAGTTAACAATTTCCTTTTTGAAAAACATCAAACAAGGCTCTCCTACTTCCAAATCTTCTAAAAGTAAAAACTTATCCTTAAACTTTACATCTAAACTTGCTTTTACCTCTTTAATTTTATCAGTTGGATTTTTCCAAGAAATAAATTGTTTCTTTATTTTCTCTTCAATTTCTCTAGGATCAATATCTCCTACCACAATAACACTTGCAAGTTCTGGCCTATACCACTTTCGATAAAATTTCTTGAAATCTTCTGGCTGAAAAGATAAAATCTGCTCTTCAAGTCCAATAGGATTTCTAAATTCATAAATACTTCCACTTGCTAAAAACTTATACATTTTTTCATAAATCCTTCTAGGATAAGTTTCGCCAAGCTTTTTTTCCTCAATAATAATATTACGCTCCAGCTCTATTTCTTCTTTCATAAAACTGATTTGAGAAGCCCAGTTTCTCAAAATATTTATAGATTCATCAATTTCATCTTTATTATTAGCATCTGACAAATCAAGTCTATAATAAGTAAAATCAAAACTAGTAGCAGCATTAATATCAGCACCAAATTGCATTCCAAATTTCTTAAGAACATCAACAATAGAATTCCCTGGATAATCCTTTGTACCATTAAAAGCCATATGTTCAAGATAATGAGCCATGCCTCTCTCATTATCTTCTTCATTAAGAGAGCCTACATTAAAAACAATTCCCATATTAACAGCATTCTTTGGGGTTTGATTTTTATAAATATAATACCTTAGTCCATTAATAAGTTTACCCTTTACCAAACTTTTATCTAGCTTTAACTCATTAGAAACACAAGAAAACAAAAAAAATAGAAAAACACTTGTAAATTTACAATAATTTTTAATTCTTTGATAATTCATTTGCACTCCCTCTTCTTGAATTTATTTTTTCAGAATAAACTTTATTCAACGCTTTGAAAATAGATGAAAATCCAAAATCATTCCAATCTTTTAAACTCTTTAGCTTAGAAACTGGAAATAGTTCATAAAATAAAAACAACAACTCTTCTTTGCTTAATTTTGGAATATCATTTAAGTAAACGTTTTTATTTAAATCTTCTAGATAAACGAAAGGATTTAAACGCTTATCTATAAGAAATTTATTTAAATTGGGCATTAAAATGCTTTTATTATAAATTTCAATAGTAGTATATTCTCTTGGCACATTATCATAAAAGTCGTTATTCAAAAAAGAATCTATAATAATAAATTTATTATCCTTAACACCTACATTTCTTCCATCTAAAGTCTTTAAAAAGCCATCCTTACTAATATGAACCAAAGTATTTAAATCCTTTGTAGCATTAAAGATTAGCCTTGCATTGTTATAAACCTTAGATTGTATTGAATGTCTAATATTATTATCTACTGCTAATTCTTTGTCATTCTTTAATAATGAATTTACATTTTTTTCCTTTAACGCCTTATAAGCTAATTCAATATATTCTAAAGCACAACTATTTACCAAAGTAAGTTGCTCTCTTTTTAGCAAATTAATAAGAAACATCAATTCTTCCTTTTCAAGGCTACGATAAAAACTAAAATCATTTAAATCAATACCAAAACCAAAAGTAAAACTAAATATTAAATAAAAAATTGCAATGTTTTTTTTCAATCTAGATTCCTCCCTTTAACTAACTACATCAGACAACTCTAAAAAAACAGGACAATGATCACTTCCCATTACTTTGTCTAAAATTAGAGATTTTTTAACATTTCTCTTAAAAAATTCATTAACAACAAAATAATCAATTCTCCAGCCCATATTTCTCTCCCTAGCCCTTGTCCTATAGCTCCACCAAGTATAACAACCGGGTTCCTTATTAAATATCCTAAATGTATCCACATATCCTTTGTTCAAAAAACTATCTAGCCAAGTTGTTTCTTCAATATAATATCCGGGAGAGTCTCTATTAGAATCAGGATTTATAAGGTCAATCTCGGTATGGGCAATATTAAAATCACCACAAATTACCACATTTTTTCCACCATTTACAAAAGAATCCATAATATTCTCAACATAAGATAAAAAATCAAGTTTATAAACAAGTCTTCTTCTTAAAGATTGAGAATTAGGAAAATAACCGTTAATCAATACAAAATTATCGTAGTATGCTATAAGGCCTCTACCTTCATTGTCAAAAATTTCTTTTCCAAGTAAGTCTACAGCAATAGGCTTAACTTTGGAGTAAATACAAACGCCACTATAGCCTTTAATCTTTGACTTTGAAAAGTAAGAATAATAATTTTCAAGAATTAAATCCTTTGGCAACTGATCTTTTAAAGCTCTGGTTTCTTGAACACATAAAATATCTGGAATATATTCTCTTACAAACTCAAGAAAACCTTTCTTTAAAACAGATCTAATTCCATTTACATTCCATGAAATTAATTTCATAAATCCTCTCTAAATTTAAATCAAACATAAATCTTTAATCCATCATAAGCTAAATAGATATTATCTTTTTCTAAATAATCAAATTCCTCATGCATTATATCGTGTGCAATATGCGTAAAGTAAGAAATTTTAGGATTGATTTTTTTAACCTCACAAATAGCCTCTGAAAAATTTAGATGCGCAGGATGAGGCTTAATCCTCATAGCATCTATTATAAGTAGATCTAAATTTTTTAAATAATCATAAGACACTTCAGGAATAAATTTAACATCAGTAAGATACGCTAAATTTCCTATCCTATAACCTAAACTAACTATCTCTCCGTGAATCAAAGGAATTGGTACTATCTTTAAATCTTTAAAAAAAATGGGCTCAAAATCTCTAATAACATTGGGAATAACATTCGCCTTTCCACTTACAGAAGGTTTGGATGAAAAATTATGCGAAAAAGCATTCACTATGTGAACCATAGTAGTATCTCTAGCATAAATATTTAAAGAAGCATCTCGTGTATAAAACTTAATATCATCAAAACCCATAATATGATCATAATGTTCATGGGTGTAAAGCACCAAATCAAGCTTATCTATATTCTCTCTTAAAAGTTGTTGCCTAATATCAGGCCCTGTATCAATCAACAATTTAATATCAGAAGATACCTTAAGAAAAAAAGAACTTCTCAATCTTTTATTTTTGCTAAAATTTGAAGTACAGACTCTACAGCTACAATTCAACATAGGAACACCACTTGAAGCACCAGTTCCTAAAAAGGTCCCGACCATATGTTACTACCTTTCGCCTGTAAACATACTCTATTTTAACACAATATTTTATATTAAACAAAAATAAACTCTCTTAATCAAAGAGCCTTCGCCTTACATCTAAAATTAAATTAACACTATTTAATAAGCAATTCTGTAAACTATTTTGGAAAAAATGCTTTTATGCTTATAATTATTTAAGGAAAAATTATTTTTATGGATACGCAAATTTATGAACTCATTTTCTTAACCAGCTTTAGCATATTTTTAATAGTAAATTTATTTAACTTTAAAAAAGAATTTACTTATGAAGACTATTTCATAATATTCCCAGGTGCGTTTTTTGTAATAACTTTATACTTTACAGAAATCAATCCATTAATGCTATATATTGGCAGTATATTCTTAATCTTTATGATAATCATCTTCTTTAAAAACATAAAGACAATAATAAATAGAAGAAGAAGAACTAAAAGCAAGCTTATAAAAGAATCAAAAAGAATATTTCTTTCAATCTTGCTAAAAACAATACTTGTAATGCCCACTATTTTAACCGTTATTATTGCAACCATTTTTTCATACTTGGCACTTTTTGTAAATTACCCCAAAGATGAAGACAATAGCTATCAAATTGGATTCATAAGAATTAAAGATCACAAAAATGATTTAAACTTATCGATTTGGTATCCTGTAAGCTCAACATTAGGCCTTAAAAAACAAAATCCATTTCTTTTGTATGAATTTAATCCTTTTTTCATAAATGAAATGAACTATTTACCAAAACAGAATAATATATACAAAGAAGCCTTTATTAGTAATAACCAAAAACTATATGATTCTATCTTAATTATACTTCCTTATTATTCTCACGATTCAATGTTCAAATCCCTAATTAGCAAGCTTGTTAAGAAAGGAAAAATTGTTTATTTGTATTCACCAAAATACAAACATATGAAAAGTTACGATTTTATTAAAAATAGCAATAAAAGTATATTTAGCTATGTAATCAACAAAAGCATTAGCTATTTAATTGAACCAGTCAATATCTTTAATGAAAAAGCTGATATCACATCTACTGAAGATGATATTCAAAACATTATTGAACTAGCAAAATCAAGCCAAAATTTAAAATTTTTAAATTCTAAAATGAACCTTAATAAACTAACGTTAATTACACTAGGAAATCAAGCAAATATTGCTAATTTTATCATTACAAAAAACACAAACATAGCAAAATATATTAATATAGGGGGAAAACCACAAACAATAAGAAATTTAAAAAACTTACAACTAATTCTAAAAGAAAATGAAAAAGAGATCCATACAAGAGTTAATAATACAAATTCTATAAAGCTAATAAACATAAGTAATATTGCAGAAATTTCTGATCTTATTTTTAGCAGAAACTATTTAAAAAGTTTTAATTTTTTAAAAAACAAAAAATCAATGCTATCAAAATTTAACTCTATAGTTGCTGAAATTAATAAATTTATTGAAGAGGAAAAATAATAATGATAAAAAAATTCTTGCTATTTGCAATGATCAATATCTTTCTAACAAATAAAGCTCATAGTAATGAAGAGGTAATCGAAATAAGTACTAAAATACAAAAAGAAAAGTATATTCCCTTTTTAATAAGTAGGGGAAAAGCTCAATTAGAAGACCTTGTAAAATATACTCTAGAAATAAATCCAGATCTTGACAAAGATTATGTAAATAATATAGCTAAAACCTATATAGACGAATCTTTGATTGAAGGGATTAATTACGACATTGCATATGCTCAAATGCTACTAGAAACGGGGGCTCTAAAATTTAATGGGATAGTATCAAAAGAACAACACAATTTCTCAGGAATAGGCGCTACTAATAATCTTACAAAAGGAAATTCTTTTCCCAATATTAAAGAAGGAATTAAAGCTCATATTCAACATTTAAAAGCTTATGCATCAAAACAAAATATCAACTCAAGTGTGGTTGACCCTAGATTTTACCTTGTTAAAAGAGGTTCTGCTCCAACAATATATGATTTGACTGGAAAATGGGCAAAAGACAAATTTTACGATAAAAAGCTTAAAAAAATATTATTAGAAATATTAGAATATAATAATGCAAATGAAAGTTAAAAGCTCACTATATTATTTTCTAGAAGAGATATACTCAAAATACAATAAAAAAAAATTTATACATCCTGATCCTTTAGAATTTTTATACAAGTATAAAAAAAAAGAAGACATTGAGCTTGTAGGCCTAATTAGTTCTTCATTGTCACTTGGAAGGGTAGAAAAAATTTTAGAAGCAATAGAGAAAATACTCAAACCACTTGGCAAATCCCCTTCCGAGAGCCTTAAGCTAGTCAATGAAAAAGACTTAAAAGACATATTTAAAGGATTTGTTTATAGATTTTTTAAAGAAGAAGACATTGTAAGACTACTATGCACCTTAAAAATAATAAAAGAACAGTATCATACACTTGAAAATCTTCTTTATAGTATTTATTACAAAAACCAAAATTTTATACTTAGTATAGATAAATTAATAAAGCATATGGAAAAAATAAACGGAAGAGAATTTGGGATACTACTTCCAAAACCTTCAAAGGGAAGTTCTTGTAAAAGACTTTTTTTATTCTTAAGATGGATGATACGCAAAGATGATGTCGATTTGGGCATTTGGAACAAATTCAATCCCAATAAGCTTATAGTACCAATGGATACACATATGACAAGCATTGCTTCAAAACTATTTAAAATCAAAGAAATAAAAAACGTAAATCTTAAAAAAGCAATAAAAATTACAAGCTATTTTTCAAAAGAAAATAAAGAAGATCCTGTAAAATACGATTTCTCTTTAACCAGATTTGGAATAAATAGAGATTTTAATAAAGAAAAATTACTAAAAAATATTGATAAACTATAAAATTTGAGTACAAAACCTTTAAAATAAAGGATACTCAAATCATTAAAATAAAAATACCAATTTATCATAAAATAAAAAGGAGAATCGGTGAATAACCTTAAAGACAAAATAAATGCTTATAGCAAATTAATTTTGGGGTCTTGGCAATTTGGAGGAGGATATTTTAAACAAGTTGAAAAAGAAACCGCCAAAAAAATATTAAAAAAAGCATATGATCACGGGATTAGGAATATTGATACTGCAAGAGCTTATGGGAATGGAATTTCAGAAAAAATAATTGGCGAAATAATATCGGAGAATCCAACAATAAGAGAAAATATTTTAATTGCAAGTAAATGCTATCCAATGGAAATTTCAGAATATGCAAAGAACTTCAATGAAAGTCTTCAAAATTTAAAAACTGATTATATAGATATTTACTATATACACTGGCCTAAAAACGATTTTGACCTAAGACCAATCGCATCATTTCTTGAAGAAATGAGAGCAAAAGAAAAAATAAAATATGTAGGTGTAAGTAATTTTGAAATATCTCACATGGAAAGCATAAAAAAAGTTTGCAAAATTGACGTAAACCAAATAGGATACAACCCCCTATTTAGAAATAAAGAAAAAGATGTAATTCCTTACTGCGAAGACAACAATATTGCTACCATATCATATTCAACAATTGCTCAAGGACTTTTATCTAAAACTAATATAAAAGACAAAAACAAATTTAATAATAACATAACAGAAAAATTGGTACTTTTTAAAAAAGAAATTTGGCCTTATACTTTAAAAACCATAAATAAACTTGAAAAGATAGCAAAGAGAAATAATTTAACAATTTTAGAACTAACATATTCATGGCTTAAAAAAACAAAATTAAGCGGATTTATAGTGGGCTTCAGCAAAGAAAATCATGTAGAATCAAACTTTAATTCATTTAAAGTAGAAATTAATGACAAAGTACACAAAGAGATTACATCAATCTTAGATGATTTTAATCATCTAACAAATAATTTTTCAAATTTATTTAACAAAAAAATTTGAAAAATTATAAAAACTAATATTTATTTAACTGTAGAGGGCATTAGAATTTCCTAAAATTCTAATGCCCTCTACAGTTAAATAAATATTAAAAATAAAATCTATCTCAATTAATGGCAAAAGTAGACTCGCATTACCCCCAGTAATTATCAAATTGAATTCTTTTTTATACATCCTTTTAATATCGCGATAAACACCTTCTATTAAATACTTATATTGATAAAATAAACCGCTGTTTACGCTTCCAGATGTAGTTTTCTCTAAAAGATTACTTGGGGTGCTAATGGGAAACCTCTTCAAAAGATAGGCATTATCTAATAAAGAATTAAAATTTATCAAAGGACCAGAATTAATAAGACCACCAAGTATTCCATCATGCCTACTAATAGCAAAAATGGTACAAGCTGTTCCAAGATCCACTACCAAAACATTTTCCAATGAATAATTTTCAATAGCCGCAACAAGATTGGCAAAAACGTCTGAACCTAATAAAAATTTACCACTCTTGTAGGGATTAAATGTTAAGTTATAATTTAAATCAAAGCTAATAAACAAGGATCTTATCTTAAAAAAAGAAAAAACGACCTTTTCAAATATTCCGTTAAGAACAGGAACAACACTACTTATAAAAACTTGATTTACATTAAAATCAAAATTTTCTTCAAAAAAACCATAAACCTCATCATAACTTAACATAAGATTTGTTTTCATTTTAATAAATAAATTAACTTTATTATCTTCAAATAAGGCAAAAGCAATACTAGTATTTCCAATATCAATTATCAATTCTGATAATAAAAGCTTATTCATAAATATTTATTTTTTTAGCAATTTTGTCAAATCTTAACAAAAGATTAAAAGTCTTATTTTGTTTAGCCGTTGCTTTGATAACCAAAATTTTACTCAAGGGGTAATACTTCCAACCATTAGAATATATGTAAAACTTATAATCTGTAAACCAATCAATTTCTCTAAATCTAACCAAAGTTGGATTTAAAATATTTCCAAAAAATATATAGCTTGAATAATTAATCTCTTGATCAAAATTAACCATAACCTTGGTATCAGTAATTTCACGATTTAAAATCCTAGACGCAGTATATATCCATCTGATAGATCCATGGCCAGAAATGAAGATAAATTGAGGCATATATTGATTATCAATAATATCAGAATAATAGCTTTCATAAGGAATTACTTTGACATAATCACTTATTAAAAAATAATAAATCAAATTAAACGAAAGCTTTAATATTAAATTATCTTTCAAATAAGATGCTATTTTTTTAAGAACCCCAGAAATCTTTAACGCATGCTCAACAACATCAGATGAATTAATATTATTATTCAAAATATATACTCTTCCTTCATCTGTAACACCAAATAAAGTAAATACAAATTTATAAAGCTCCTTTTTAAAACTTAAATAAACAAAATCATCATTGCTAATCTTAAGAAAAGTAAGATAATTAGAAAGAATATTGTAAGTTTGGCTAAAATCAAAATTAGAACTTAATATTTTTTTAGAATCTTTGAGAAGATTTAAAGCATCATTTAATTTAGAATCGTTTTCAGATAAAGCAATTTTTTCCAAAAGACACGGATCTTCCTTTAAATAAACTATAAGTCTTTCTTTCTCAAGAGAATCAATAAAAGTTTTATTTCTTGATAAATAAGAAAAAAATTTATCGATTTGATCTGAATTAGCATAATAACATAAACTTAAATAAGTAAGTTTATGTTCATTTTTAACCAACAAAGAATCCAATTTTAAAAATATTGATTCGTGATTTCCTCTCATTAAAGATTCTGCTAAAAAACAAACCATTAAATTTTCATCAAAGTCAAAAGCATCATATTTAAGCCAACCCCCCTTTGAAACATTAAAATTAGCAGGATTGTTCCAATAATCATAAGCACTTTGTCTAAAATTATTTAGAGTATCATTAAAAGTTTTATTATCCACCTCTTTAATTTTTGAATACATAACAGAATGATCTAATACCTTACTTTGATTGTTTTCTATACTGGAATTTGAAATATTTTTCTTTAATGAATCAATATAAATAGCATTGCCAATTTTAAATGTTGCTTGAGGAGAAATTAAAATATCTTTTTCTCTTATCTTTACATTTTCCCCTAAAAAGACTTTATATTCCAAACTCTCTCCTTGTCTTATTGAAACAGAAGACTTATCTAATAGAACTTCATGTCGGTCTTCAACTTCATAGCTTAGCAAAAAGCTCTTAGAGAGATTTGATTCAATACTAAAATTATTTTCTGAATCAAACAAAAATCCCAGAAAAATATTTTTCTCAAAATAAACATAAATACCTGGGTCTTGAACTTTATAAGAGACAGGCAACAGATTTAATCCTGTTTCTAAAACAACAAGTGGATTAAGTTTGGACAAAAGTATCCTAAGTCCCCTAACATTAACGACAATATCATTTAAAACATATTCACTATTTTTAACTTTATTATTTACTTCTAATTTTATATCTTTTAAAAAAAATACATTTAAATTTAAATTCCTAAATTGCAGAAAAATAACAACAAATAATATTAAAACACCAAGCAATAAATTAAAAGCTCCTGACCTTAAAAACCCTTTCATATGATGATTCTAATCATAAAAAATCAAAATATCAATATTGATTGCATAAAAACAAAAAAAATAATAACATTATAGATTAGTTGATTGGTTAGTCGAATAGGAGTAAAAAATATGAAAATTCCTAAAAATTATATTCCGGGAACAAATCCCTACAAGTCTCTACCTAAAAAACCTGTTATTGAAAACAAGAAAAAAATTACTAAAAAACAAGAACAAATTAATTCAGAAATTATGAAATCGCAAGAGCGTATTTTAAAGTTATATATGAGACGCCTGCAAAAAAAAGATCAAATAACTCTTCAAAATTTTATTCTAGAAGGACATAGAGTTGGTTCCAAAATTTTCAATAATTTGCCAAAAACACTAAAAGAAATAATAGCTTTAATGAACATAGAATCTTTAAAAGTGCTTAAAAAAAATACAAAAAATCCAATTAAAATGCTTTACATAAAATTTTCAAGCTGGACCTTAAACAAGCTAATCAAGACACTCTACATTGAATCTAACACCAATAAAACTGCAAAAAATAAATAATTATTTTCAAATATCTTACTTATTAAATCTTTTATTAGCGACTTTTCTTACAATGTCTATTGTTGATTTATTATCTGAATAAATAAAAAAATCTTTCAAGGACCATCTTTTATTGTTACTAGGCTCTAAAATGTACATTGAATCTAAGATATCTAATGTCATTTTATTGCCACAATAAAATTCACCAACCATGCCCAATTTATTTCCAATAGCCAAACATGCTGCAATATCCCAAAGTCCCACAAAAGAAAAATAGGCCTTATAAGAACCTGTAAAAAGTTTAGCAAAAGAATAAACACAAGAGCCATTAATATGAACATGAGAAGAAATATTAAGATCAAATGACCTTATAATAGACTTTGAAATTGCAAGCAAACTGTGATTATTATAATATTCAGAATTAGTAAAAATAAACTTATTAAAATCTTTTCTTAAAGGATAGCTACCAATGTTTTTTTAGCATAAAATACACTATCTTTAAAAGTAATAAAAAACTCTCCGCTTAAAGGAAGAGAAATAGCTCCTTCAATAATTTTGCCACCACTAGCACAAGCCAGCGATATTCCATATGAAGGAAGACCTGCAGCAAAAGAAGAAGTTCCGTCAATCGGATCAATAATAAAAGTACTCTCTGACAATAGCGCATCTTTGATATACTCTTCTTCATAAGTAGATATTGTCTCTTCTCCAAGCACAAAATTACCGGACTTTTTGATTTCTTTAGATAAAAATTGCTCAATTTGCTTATCAACCTGAGTTACAATAGACCCATCAGGTTTAAAATCTAAACTTAATTTAGCACAACCACTTAATGCAAGCCTAGTCGACTCATTTAACAAAAATATAATTTTTTCAAAATCCCAATCCATTTTTATCTCTACTCTTTTATTAAGAATAAATTCTAAAATTGAAAAAACATCTCTACAAGCATTATGCTTTGACAAATTTAAAATTTTTTCATAAAGAACCTCTAAAACAAAATGCTCTAAATTATAATGGCTCTTGCTAAAGAGAATATAAAAATCATAAATATCTATACTAACATTTTTTTCTTCTCAATTTCATAAACTCTATAAATAGCAAAAGTTGAGAAAATTTACCAAACACAAAATCTTTTCCCTAATAAACATACATAGTTACCAATTTCAATAGCAATGCTCTGATTCAAATTTAAAAATCCCATAACACAATATAATACACATATCACTTATAAATTAAATAAATACTCATTAACATAATTTAATACTTCAAAAGAATTTATATTCTTACTAGCTGTCATAACATAAAGATTAATAATATTGACACACTAATAACAAAAAAAGCATATCCATGCCATAAATAGATATTTCGTCTATTAGGTAAATTTCAAATTAGTTATTATTTATACAATAATAACTAAAAATTTCTCATCTACTTTATCTAAAGATGTAAAAATTCAATTTGAACTTAAAAAAGCTGTTTTTCAATTTTTTGGCAAGTAAAATTTAAAAATAATACCAACTAGATTTAATTATATTACTCTTAAGACAATTTCTGCTCTTAAATAATAGCTTTAAATACTTATGTTATTAATCCTTATAACTAGCTTTTTTTTATTAATAAAATTTAAAAAAAAGAATTTAAAAAATTAAACCTCGCCTATAATTTCAAACCATATTATTTAAAATAGGAATTGAAAGTTCAAAGCCAAAGGTTTTTTTAGAAACTTTAACTATAGGAACTCCTTGTCTTCTTTTATATTCACTTTTAAAATAAAGATTTAAAACTTTATCAACCGTACCTTTTTCAAAATGAAGATAAATTGAATCTACAGATTCATTACCAAGCAAATATCTATTTAAAATAACATCAAGAACCTCATATTTTGGAAGATAATCACTATCTTTTTGGTTAAACCTTAATTCAGCCGAAGGCTCCTTTAAAATAATATTAACAGGAATAATGTATTGATCAAACTTTTTATTAATATACTTAGCAAGATCATAAACCTCCGTCTTAAAAAGATCTCCTATCAAAGCAAGTCCCCCACAAGTATCCCCATAAAGGGTACAATAACCAACTGCAATCTCACTTTTATTGCCAGTATTTAAAAGCAAAGAATTTTGAGAATTACTATAAGACATTAATATAAGTCCTCTTAACCTAGCTTGTAAATTTTCTCCAGTAATACCTTCAACATCAAAGTACTCTTCAAAAAATCTACTGCTTACATCAAACAAGTCTTTTATTGGCATTTCAATCAATTTAAAACCTAATTTTTTAGAAAGCTCTCTAGCATCAGAAATAGAATCTGATGCTGAAAATTTACTAGGCATAGAAATTCCAACAACATTCTCAGCGCCCAAAGCAAAACATGCAAGACACGCAACAAGAGCAGAATCAATACCCCCAGATAACCCCAAATGCACCTTAGAAAATCCCGAAAAATAAATATATTCTCTCAAAACAAAAGATATTGCTAAAATAATTCTTTCAAAAAGCTCATTACATGTATCAAATTTTAAATCTTGAAATGCATCATTAGATATAAAATCAAATTCAAATCCTTTTGCTTGCTTTACCTTACCAAAATTATTAATAAAAAAGCTACACCCATCATAAACTGCAGAATCTTCAGCTCCATAAAAATTTGAATAAACAACATCCAGGTTGTTCTCAACAGCAACTCTTTCAAAGAATTTTAACCTAAGATTATTTTTGTCCTTAGTGAAATAAGATTTAGACGGTATTATTAAATACTGAGCCTGCTTTAAATCCTCACCAAATTTAGAATTCAATCCTTTAAACAATAAAGCATCCTCAAAATTTAATACAGCAAATACTTTGTTCTTATAACTAAAAAAGCCGGGTAAATTGCATTGTGATACACTTAGAATAACTTTATGATTACTAATAACAGAAACAACATCTACAAATTTGCCACCCTTGTAAACACTATGGCCAAAAACAATCAAAGTACTATCATTAACCTGTTCTCTCATAAATTCAATGAACTTACATATATTTTGAGAATATTTAGAACGCTCAAACAAATCGCTATACTTAATTTTGCTTAAAAACATAGAAGGAAAAACTAAAACTTCTGATCCCCTCAGCAAGGCTTCATCATAATTAATTTTAAAATCGGCAATACACTTATCAAAATCTAAAAATCTATATTTAGTTTGAGCAATGCTTATTTTCATAGGTAAATAATAAGCAATAACACATTAAATTACAACAAAACATTTAATAACTTTGCAAAAATTAATACTCATCCACACTCTAATAATACCTTAAAAATTAAGAGTATCTATAAATGCACTAAAAACAAAAAAATCGAAAAATGGTATTAAAAATATTCTGATAAATAAAAAATTAAAATTTTTTATTTTGACAAAAAAATACACACCAACATCTTGCTAAATAACAATATGTATCAATACAACACTATTACTGCAAGCTTAAGAAAAATATATATCTTGCAAATGATCAAAATGAGTCATTTTTACTAAATTTTAAGAAAGAAAAAAATTTGTAAAATATTTTTTTTAAAGATAAAATGCTTTATCAAAGGAGGAAACATGGAAAAAAAAGAAAGTAAAAACGAAACCGAAAAAACCAACAAACAAGATAACAAAAATACAAAATCTCAAAAAAAAGAAAACTTGGATTTGGTAAATTCTGATAAAAAAATTACCGAACTTGAAAATGAAATCTCCAATCTTAAAGATTTGTATTTAAGAAAACAAGCAGAATTCGAAAACTTCAGAAAAAGATTAGAAAAAGAAAAAGACAATTTTGTTAAATTTGCAAATGAAACCATAATGAAAGATGTCGTTAATTTCCTTGATAACCTAGAACGGGCTATTAACTCTTCAAAAAAATCTAAAGATTTTGACAACCTATTAACAGGAATCAGCATGATTGAAAATGAAATACTATCAATCTTTGATAAAAAATATAATTTAAAAAAATTTGGAGAAAGCGGAGAAAATTTTGATCCAAGTCGTCATGAAGCAATAAGCATTGAAGAGAAAGAAGATCTTAAAAATCCAGAAATAGTAGAAGTATACCAAAAAGGATATTGCTACAACGAGAGAATATTAAGAACAGCTAAAGTTAAAGTTGCTCAAAGTAAAAATTAATTAGAAAAGAGGAGGTTTATAATATGGGCAAAATAATAGGTATCGACCTGGGAACAACAAATTCATGCGTAGCTATAATGGAGCATGGAAAACCAGTTGTAATACAAAATTCAGAAGGAGGAAGAACTACTCCGTCTATTGTTGCATACACAAATAAAGGCGAAAGACTTGTAGGACAAGTTGCAAAAAACCAAATGGTTACAAACCCTGAAAACACAATTTATTCTATTAAAAGATTCATGGGAAGAAGATTTGAAGAGGTTGCAAGCGAAATAAAAATGGTTCCTTATAAAATAGAAAAGGGACTAAATGGCGATGCAAGAGTAAACATTTCCAATATAAAAAAGCAAATGTCACCACCTGAGATCTCAGCAGCAACTCTTACAAAAATGAAAGAAACAGCAGAAGCTTACTTAGGTGAAAAAGTTACAGAAGCTGTAATTACAGTTCCTGCTTACTTTAACGATGCTCAAAGACAAGCTACAAAAGATGCTGGTAAAATAGCGGGTCTTGAAGTAAAAAGAATCGTTAACGAACCAACTGCCGCTGCTCTTGCTTATGGGATTGAAAAAAAACACGAAGAGATTGTTGCTGTTTACGACCTTGGTGGAGGAACATTTGACATTTCAATACTGGAGCTTGGAGATGGTGTTTTTGAAGTAAAGTCAACCAATGGAGACACACATCTTGGAGGTGACAATTTTGACGACGAGATAATAAAGCATTTAATTTCAGAATTCAAAAAAGAAAGCGCTATTGATTTGTCAAACGACAAAATGGCTCTTCAAAGACTCAAAGAGGCAGCTGAAAAAGCTAAAATAGAGCTATCAGGCTCTCAAGAGGCTTCTATAAATCTTCCATTTATTACAGCAGATGCAAACGGACCGAAACACTTACAATACACTCTAACAAGAGCAAAATTCGAACAAATGGTAGACCATTTAGTTCAAAAAACAAAAGAACCATGCCTTAAAGCTATTAAAGATGCAGGGCTTAAAGCTTCTGACATTAATGAAGTAATACTCGTAGGCGGATCAACAAGAATTCCTGCTATTCAAAAAATTGTAAAAGATATATTTGGACAAGATCCCAACAAAGGAGTAAATCCAGATGAAGCTGTAGCAATTGGGGCTGCTATTCAGGGTGGTATTTTAACCGGAGAAACTAAAGACATGGTACTTCTTGACGTTACTCCACTCTCACTAGGAATAGAAACACTAGGTGGTGTAATGACCAAACTTATTGAGCGAAACACTACAATTCCTACAAAAAAAAGTCAAGTATTCTCAACAGCTGCTGACAATCAAACCTCTGTTGATATCAAAGTCCTTCAAGGTGAACGTGAAATGGCAGCACAAAATAGAATACTTGGTAATTTTATACTTGATGGAATACCAGCAGCACCAAGAGGAGTACCTCAAATTGAAGTTAGTTTTGACATTGATGCTAATGGAATAGTTCATGTGTCTGCAAAAGATATAGGAACAGGTAAAGAACAAAAAATTAGAATTGAATCATCATCGGGGCTCTCTGAATCAGAAATAGAACGCATGGTAAAAGATGCAGAAGCTCATGCAGAAGAAGATAAAAAATTAAAAGAAAATATTGAAACAAAAAATACAGCTAATTCTTTAATTTATCAAACAGAAAAATCATTAAAAGAATATTCTGAAAAAATTTCAAGCGAAGACAAAGAAGCTATTGAAAATAAAATAAAAGAATTAAAAGAAAGTCTTGAAAAAGAAGACATTTCACTTATAAAATCTAGAACAGAAGAACTTCAAAAAGCTTCTTACAAGATAGCTGAGATGATGTACAAAGATTCTTCCCAGCAAAATGCAAGCAACCAACAAGAAAATGCTACTCAAAACAATACAAGCGAAGAGGGAAAAGAAGCTGATTACGAAGTTGTTGACGAGGATAAAAAATAGTGAAAAAAGATTATTATGAAATTTTGGGGCTCTCAAAAGGAGCCTCAAAAGATGAAATAAAAAAAGCTTATAGAAAATTAGCAATTAAATATCACCCTGACAGAAATCAAGGGAATGAAGAGGCCGCTTCTATCTTTAAAGAAGCTACTCAAGCTTATGAAATTTTAATAGATGATAATAAAAAAGCCAAATACGACAGATTTGGACATTCCGCTTTTGAAGGAGGAGGATTTGAAGGATTTTCAAGTGGATTTAGTGGATTTTCAGACATCTTTGAAGATTTTGGCGATATTTTTGATTCATTTTTCACTGGGAACAAAGGACAAGAAAAAAATAGAAAACATTCAAAAGGCGAAGACTTAGGATATAACATAGAAATATCTCTTGAAAATGCATACTTTGGTTACAAAAATGATATAAACATAACAAGACAAATACTCTGCCATTCTTGTATTGGAAAAAAATCCGAAAAAGGTACAAGTCCTTCGATATGCAACATGTGTAACGGCAGCGGAAGAGTAGTACAAGGCGGAGGATTCTTCAGAGTTACAACAACATGTTCTAAATGCTACGGCACAGGTAAAATAATATCAAACCCTTGTAAATCTTGTAAGGGAAAAGGAAGTATTACAAAACAAGAAACTATTCAATTAAACATTCCTTCAGGTATTGACAATAACCAACAAATAAAAATGAAAGGCAAAGGGAATGTTAATCCAGACAACCAAGAATATGGTGATCTTTATGTAAAAATATTGATAAGATCTCATAAAATATTTAAAAGAAATGGAAAAGATCTCTACGCAATGCTCCCAGTAAGCTTTACTCAAGCAGCCCTTGGAAAAGAAGTAATAATAAAAACAATCGCTTCAAAAGAGATTAAAATACAAATTCCAAAAGGAATAGAAAATGAAGAGCAAATTTTAATTAAAAGCGCAGGAATGCCAATTCTTCAAACTGAAAAATTTGGAAATTTGATATTAATCACCAAAATAAAAACACCTAAAAATTTAAATTCCAATGCTATCAAACTTTTTGAAAACTTGAGCAAAGAATTAAGAGATGGTGATGAAATAGATTTACTCAAAGTATAATATGTACATAACTCATGCCAATTCAATAATTGAAAGTATAAAAAACAATAAAGGATTTGAACTTTATATATCAAAAAAAAGTTCAAAAACTAAAGAAATTGAAAAACTGGCTAAAACACACAATATAAAAATAATAAGAATAAGCATAAATGAACTTGACAAAATTCTTAAAAACAAAGATCACAGGGGATTTGCATTAAAATTAAAACTTGAAAAAATTAAAAATGTAAAAACACAAGCTAAAGATTTTGAAGACTTGCTAGAAGCATTTAAAAAAAAAGAAAATGCTTTCATTTTACTTCTAGACGAAATAGAAGACCCCCAAAACTTTGGAGCAATTCTTAGAACAGCAGAACAGTTTAGTATAGATCTTGTAATTACTACTCAAAAACGTAGCGCAAAAAACAATTTGACAGTTTTGCGCACTAGCTCTGGCGCAAGTCAGTATGTAAAAAAAATAACAGTGACTAATATAAACAACACAATAAATTTTTTAAAAAAACATGGCTTTTGGATATACACAGGTGACGTTAAAGGACAAGATATAAACAAAATTAAAATAAACGACAAAAAAATTGCACTCATTTTAGGAAATGAAGGAAAAGGTGTGCACAAGCTAATAAAAGAAAATTCTGATTTTTTAATAAGGATCCCGACTAGTGGTAAAATAGACTCGCTTAATGTTTCTGTATCCACGGGTATTTTAATCTTTGAAATCAAAAGACAATTAAATTTACTCTAAAAGATTAAGTAAATAAAAACTTTATTTAAAAGCAAAAAAACATCTAAATAAACTATTTTAAAAAATTTCCCAATTCAACAGACGCAATAAACCCTTCAGCAGCGGCAGTAATGGCCTGAGCATAAAGTTTATTACTAACATCTCCACACGAAAAAACACCTTCAACACTTGTTTTAACAACATCTTTAGTTACAATAAACCCTTCTTCATCTAAATCCAAAAATCCTTTTAAAAATTCTGTATTCGGCTTATAGCCAACAGCCATAAATACAGCATTTACTTCCAATTCATGAACAACATTATCTTTTTTATTAAAAATTTTAACCAAAGAAACAAAAGATTTGCCATTTACTTCTATGGCTTCTGAATTATACAAAATTTCAATATTCGGCAACTTTGCAACACTATCTCTTAACATAGCAATAGCTCTAAGATAATCTTTCCTTACAATAATATAAACCTTATCCGCTAATTTGCTTAAATAAATTGATTCTGAAAGAGAAGTATTCCCTCCACCAATTACTGCAACCCTTTTCCCTTTAAAAAGATGTCCATCACAAATAGCACAAACCGAAATACCCCTATTCCAAAATAAATCTGAATTTTTAAGAGTTTCAAGTTTTTTGGGTTTTGATCCCACAGCAATAATAACAGCTCTACTTTTATAAATATAATTTTCTGTATAAAGGTAAAAAATGCTATTTTCTCTTTTTATAGAAAAAACAGTTTCGGAAAAAGTTTTAGCTCCAAGATTTACTACTTGCTCTCTCATATTCAACATCAAATCTCTGCCACTTATTCCATTCTTAAAGCCAGGATAATTATAAACTTCTGTGGTTGTGGTAAGCTGTCCTCCGGGTTCAGGACCTTCTAAAATAGTAGCCTTATAATTACTCATAACAGAATAAATCCCAGCCGTTAATCCAGCGGGACCAGATCCTACAATTATTACATCTTCAATAAATTCTATCTCTTTTTGAGATAATTTTTTTCTTTTGGTCAGATTTACATCAATGGTTTCGAATTCTAACATATCTAAACTTCAAGCCTCTCTTAAAGATTTTAATACAAATCTTAGCATTGCTAAAATCAATATTAAATACTTAAAATCGACTCATAAGTTTATTGACATTAACTTCAAAAACAGAACATGGAACAAGAATGCCAAAATTATTTAAAACATAAGGCGAAATTTCCCCAAAACTACCTATATTAAAGCCTTCAATCAAAATATCCGCCCCCCTACCATTAATATAAAAAGTGGTTTTTGATTCTCTTAAATTAATCTCAATATTTAAATAATAAAAAAGCGTTGCAACAATTGAATTAATTTCATTAAAAGAAATTTCTTTACCAGCCATTAAAAAAGCTAAATTAGTAAAAGTACTTGTTCCTTCAATAGTATCCAAATTCTTTAAAGCTACTTTACCAACCTCAAAAATTTTATGCGGATAAGGAAAATTAGAACTAACGCTTTCTGATTTTAATAAATTAGGAATTATTGATGCCCTAATATATTCATAATTCTCTGTCATTGGATTAGATACTTTTAAAAAATTTTGATCATCAATATTCATTCTATCAATAAAATCTTTCTTAGAGCCCATATAATTATAAATCATCTCTTGAAATCCCATACCCACCATTAAATTTCTAACATCTCTTGAAAACTCTTCTAAATCGCTAAGCCTCCCCACTGCAAAGGCCTTAGGAAGCTCTGGATAAAAACTTGCAAGACCTTCCCCTATCATTACATCTTCAATTATGTCAACCTCATGAAGAAAGTCGTTTCTATAAAAAGGCGGAATAATATAATTTTTAAAATCCCTAGAATAAGAATTTACTCCCATTTTTTTTAAACTAAGGCAAATACGTTCTAATGTTAAATTACTTCCAAGCAGTCTATTGACATTTTTCACATTAAACTCTACTTCCTCTTGAAAATAATAAGGGCATACTAATTCTTCAAAATCTAAACCGAAAGGCTCTCTAAACACAGTTTTTACAGGCAAAATTTCAAAACCCATATCATAAAAATCACAAGCTACTACAGACAACGCTAACAAAGCTGCTTCAAAATCAACACCCGTAACCTCAACAAATAAATCAGTATCACCAACCTTTAAAGATCCAATATTCTTAGAATTAATTATTGGGGGGTAAGAGACTACGTTATTATTACAATCTAATAATAGCGGATACTTATCAAAATTTTTAATAATGTAGGAATATTCCAATCCTTTGGGATGCTTTTCATTTATTTCTAAAAGAGAAAGCTCACAATCCATTCCCAGGGGAACAAACTTATGATTAGGAGATGAAGCAACATAACTTATTGGAAATTCAATAAAATTAGAATTATACATCCCCATTGCAACTCTTTTTCTCTTTTGACCATAACTTTGACAAAGTTTTTCTTGAAATTGAATTAGTGTCTCAAGCATTCTATCATTGGCAATCAATCCTTTTGCTAAAAATCCAAAAATAAACGGTCTGATTTGAAACATTTTAGTATCGACTAAAATTTCACCATAGAACTTTTTAAAATCTCCTTTTTTTGAAAAAAAATCATAACAGGGCATTTCTCCAAAAAAATAAGTTTTTATTTGACGCGCAAGTCCGGTATAAGACCACAAATCTGGTCTATTTGTATCATTAAATTCTATTTTGATTTTTCCTGAACTTTCATCAAACCCATCAAATTCCGCTTTAAATGGTTCGAGTAATTCTGAAATCTCTAAATTTGTAAAATTTTTTCCTATTTTATCTAAAAAAAGATTTTTGTAAATTTCTACCTTTGGCATTTTATCTTTCCTCGCCTTAAAATAACATCACCAATATCATAAGTAAAAAGATCTCTCAAATCATTTAAACCCAAGTGCATTAAAGCCATTCTATCTATTCCAATCCCCCAAGCAATAACAGGAAGATCAATACCTAAAGGCTTTGTAACTTCTGGTCTAAAAATTCCACTTCCTCCAAGTTCAAACCATCCAAGAACAGGATGTTTTATATGCATTTCAATCGAAGGTTCGGTAAAGGGAAAATATGCAGGAACATATTTAACTTCTGTAGCGCCTGCAAGCTCTTTAGCAAAAATTTCAAGAAGGCCTAGTAAAGTTTTAATGCTAACACTATCCTCAATAACAATCCCCTCAGTTTGATAAAAATCAACTCCGTGAGTTGCGTCTACTTGATCATATCTAAAACATCTAATAACTCCAAAATATCTGCTTGGATTTTTGGCATTAATTAATTGTTTTGCAGAAAGAACGGTGCCCTGAGTTCTTAAAACCAATCTCTTGGAAAGATCTTCGCTAAAGCTATATCTCCAACCTCTTGAGCCTGTTGAATATCCTGATTCATGGGCTGATTTTACATTAGAAAAATAAGGTTCAGGCAAAGATTTTTGAATACTGGGATCTGAAATGTAATAGGCATCCTTAATGTTACGAGATGGATGAAACTGAGGCATAAAAAGAGCATCGTTGTTGAAAAATTCTGTTTCTACTAAAGGACCATCAAACTCTTGAAAACCAAGACCTACTAATTTGTCTTTAATTTTAGAAATATAATCTAAATAAGAATTAAACCGCCCAATAAAAGTTTTAGCTGATGGAATATGAATATTGTAAGCTCTAAATTTTTTATTCTCATACGTTTTATTTTTTAAAATTTCGGGAGTAAGCTTAGTAAGCTCATCTCCTGTTAATTTACTTTTCATTAAAAAATTTTTCACTTCCAATCCAAAATCAGATAATCTAAACCTTAAATCAAGTTTTTCTATTATTTTAAAAAATACAGAATCTGCTCCTTTTTTCTTAGCAAAATTTGATATTAATAAAAGTTCTTCGGTTGTCAAGCTTTCTCTAAGAAGATCGGCACTTTTTGCTCTTTCTAACAAGACACGTATTTTTTGATAATTAGTCTCCAAGCCGTCTAAAAAATTTATAATAATCCGATTATTTAAATCAAGAGAAATAATACCCTCTTTTAATAAATTGCCAAATGCTTTTCTCACTTCTTTAACATCAAGATCAAGCTCTAAGGCTAAATTTGAAGCCGACACTGCCTTTTGAGATACTAGATTTATTATTTTTTCCTCAACAAATCCAGCTTCTAAAACGCTAAGGCCTCTTTCTGTTGCTTTATAAAATACATTTAATTTCCTATAAATTTCTTCAATAATCTTTTTGGAACTTAACCATTCAATCGTTTTATTTGCTTGACCTTCATTAAACCCTAATTTTTCAATAATAATTGAAGCAGAAATATTATCCCCTTCTTCATTATTTAAAATTGCCTTTATCTCAAGAGGATGCAATGTTTTTATTAAATTTAAATCTGCCTTCATAAATATAACCTTTAATCACCCTTGTTACTTATGCCAAGCTCTAAAATAAGCTCAACTTCACCAATAGATAACTTAGTAGCTCTAGAAATTTCTTCAGCACTCCATCCTTGCCTCATTAATTTGATTACAGAATTCCTAACAGTTTCATTATTAAGACCAATATTATCTTGATACTTAGAATCTGTTTTAACAAGAATGCCAAGAGTTTTTATTCTTTCTTCTGCTGCAATATTTAAATTCTCTAACCTTGTCTCAGATTTTACTACCTTCTCTCTCATAGTTAAAGTATTTTTCAATCTATTTTCAATATCTAAGAGCATTTCCTTTAAATTCTGAGCATTAATAAACACTTCTTCTGACAACCCTTTATTTGATAAAAGATTAGAAACAACATTTTCCATATCTTTGAGATTGTCTTGAAACTTAGAACTCTCTTTACTCAAAGTATTAAATCTTTTCTCTACTTCATTTATTAAATCAAAGTTTTTATCAATGGACTCTATAGTACTCTTTAATATACTATCTTTATTGCTAATTCTTTCATAATTATCAAGAATACTTCTCTGCTCATCAGATATCTCTTTTATTTTAGCTTTATAAATTTGCATTTCATCATAAGATTCGATTAAACTCTTATATCTACTATCAAATGAAGAGTAAAATTCAAAGAACCTATTAAAATCATTCTTAATAGCTTTAATAGATTCTTGTTCTAACTTTAACTCATTAAAAGTTTCAATAATGCCTAATGTTTCTTTTTGAATATTATAAAATTTTTTGTTAACGTTTTCAAAATTACTTTTATATTCCTGAGCAAGATCTATCTCATTTTTTAAAGTTTTCCATAATTTTTCCAACTTGTCCTTAAGAGAATAAGCCTCCAAAAATATTGAATTATTTTTTTCAAGCTCGGCATCCAGTTTTTTAAAATTTTCAATTTGAAAATTTATTTTATCATAACTATCTTCAAATTCTTTTCTCAAATCAGACTTATATTCAACCAAATTGTCTTTAATGTCGCTAATAAATTTATTAAATTTATTATCACAATTTAATACTTTAGATTCAAGTTCTAAAACATTAGCATCAACCTCTCTCAATAATTCTTTATGATTTTTCTTGAATTCAACCTCAAATTTATCAATTTGTTCTTGCAAGTTATTCTTTACGGTTTCAATCTCTAATGTTGAATGTTTTAAACTTTTTTTAAGCTCATCCTCAAGTAAATCAAACTCTGATTTTATAGATTTAGAAAACGAATTATATTCATTCTCAATTGATGTCTCAATATTATTTCTATATAAACTAATTTTTTCAGAAAATTCTGAAATATTTTTATGCATTAATTCAATTTGACCCTCAAAGCTTTCCTTATCACTAGAAATCACATCAACCATTTCTCGCCTTACTTTATCAAGAGTAGAAGACAAAGTTGTAAATTCATGCTCCAACTTTTGATTAAGCTCAAAAATCCTATCTTCAAGATTCTTTTGCTGAGTTGAAAATTTCACTTCTGCTTGAACTAAGATGTCTTCGGTTTTTTTATTAACCCTTTCATCTATCTTTTCTACTTTAAAATCAACAAATTTTTCAAGATCTAAAACCTTAAGATTTAATGAATTACCAATATTTTTAAAGTCAAGATGAACTGATTGTTCAATTTTTTTAGCCTCACTTTGCAAATTGCCAAAAATCTCTTCAGCCCTAATCTCAAAACCATCTTTAAAGGATTCTAAACCAACCTTAAGATTAAGAATATCATTCTCAAACGATCTAATTCCAATCTCAGCAAGATTTATTCTCTCTTCTATTGTACTATAAGATTGTTCTTGCCAATTTTTTACATCATCTTTAATATTTAAAAACCAAGAATCAATAATGTTTTGCCTATTATTTACAAAATCAATAAATTCATCTACTCTCCCGGTAATATTGGTTTCCATTAAAGCTATCTCACTCTCCATATCTTTTTTTCTAGAAAAAAATTCTTTAGTAAAATCCAAATAAAAATTTTCTTTATCATTTTTCATTTTTTCTTCAATATCTACTCGAAAGCTTTGAATAAGTTCTGTTTTGTTTTCCAAATTTTTAGATAAATCATATTCTAAATTTTGAATTTTATCATTATAAGAAGCAATAAAGTTTTCCAAAGAATATTTAAGCTCTTCGCCTCTAATTTTCAAATCTTTAAAAAAATCTTCTTCTAATAGTTTAAGATGCGATGAAACATTTTGATAAGACTCTTCTTTTAATCTAATAACATCCTTTTCAACATTATTTAAATCAGATTCAAGATTTTTAAGATTTTTCAGTTGAGATTCAAGTTCAAAAATCATCTCCTTATTTGAATGCTTAAACTCCTCACTTAAAGTTGCAATATAAGAATTCAATCTCTCTAAAAACTCATTGTACATATCAGCATACTTCTTCTCAAGACTATCATATTGACTTAAAGCTAAATTATCAATGGCTTTAATTTTGTTGTCAATTTTATTCTCCAAATCCAATTGTCCTTCATTGCACCTTTCTTCAAGTTCAATATATTTAAGATTAAAATCATTAGATATTTTATCAATACATTCATTCACTTTGGCATTCAAATTTTTCTCTATGCTATCAAAAGTATTTTCAATTGATTCTAAAGAATCAATTCTTTTATGAATTTCATTTTCATACTTCACAATGTCATCATTAATCAAAGTATTTACTTTTTTTATACAAACCTCAAAATGATCTTTTATATTCTCTTCAACACTTACCTTAATCTCTCCAAATTGAGAATTTACAAAACCGTAACAATCTTTAATTTTATCTCGCAATTCTTTTTCAAAATCTAAAATATCTTTTGATCTTTGCTCTATCGTCTCAAAATTATGATCCATTTCAGAAATCTTAATCTGCAAATTTTCATCATTGATTGTAAGTGTTTTATAGATTTCATCTCTAATTTTTGAAATAGCCCCCTCACTTTCAATTAAAAACGTAGAATATCTCTCTTCAAAATTACTCTCAATAAGCTTAAATCTTTCCTTATAAAGATCATTTAAAAACTCAGATTTACTCTCAATATTATTTTTAAGATCATTTGTTATCTCTCCAAATCTCTCTTTTGCTTGCATAATATCACTGTCAATCGTTCTCCTATAGTCAATTGCTTCCTCCAATCTAGATTTATAATACTGTTCAATTTCTTTAATAAACTCAGTAATTTTTGTCTCTCCATCATCTGTTAGATCTTTAACTTTCAATTCAAATTTTTCAACTTGATACTTTGACACATCAAAAGATTCTTTAAGTTTTTGAAGATTTTCATCCATACCCTTGCTAAGACTATCTATTCTGTCTGTTAATCTTCTATTTAAATTTTCAATCTCATGCATTATTTCATTTTCAAGTTTGCTAGAAATATTTTCTGAATACCCTCTATAATTAGATATCACCTCATTATATTTCTCATTAATTTCTTTGTTTATATCATTAAACTTTACACTAAGAGAATCAAGAGTAATATCTATATTAGCCTGAAAAGAAGCAATATCGGTTCTTTTATCCTGCAACAAACTATCAACTTCTTTAACAAATTCCTCTGAATTATTTAAAACTACAGCAAACTTTTTTGACAAATTTTCCTCAAGTTCTCTAGTCTCTTTATTAAAATGGTTCATTATATCCTGTAAAAGCTCATCAGAATATATAGTACCCTGATTCCTAAACTCATCTATTTTCTCAAGATAATAACTCTCAAGACTTTCTATGGAAAATTTAAGCTCCTTGATTTTTGTAGTCACCTCAGAATCTATTAAATCTAGATCCACTTTGCCCGAAGACAATAAATTCTCAATTTTAACGGTTATTTCGTTCAATTTGCCTTGCCAATCACTAAGCTTGCTGTCTACTTCATTGTTAATTGAATCTTTCCTGCTTAAAATATCTTTAGAAATTCTATCTAAAAAATCATCAATTTGCTTTTGATTATCCGATTTTATATTAGAGACAATTTGTAGTTTTGATTCAATAAATTCATTAAGATCAGATTTAAAATTATTTAAAATATCTTCTGATTCAATCTTGAAATCTTTTAATTTATAATCACATTCTTCAATCTTGCTTATAACAAAAGTATTCTTATCATCAAATTTCTTGTTCAAATCCTCAAGCATAAATAAACTTTTATCTTTAATTATTTCTGTTTGCCTATTAATAAATTCTTTAATTTCTAATACAGCCTCATTACTTTGTGAGTATGACATATCTTTTAATTCTTTATATTTTCCTACCACTAAACTTTCAATATCGCCTGTTTTTAACAAAACATATTCCATTCTATCGTTAACATCTTTTTCTAGATTTTCTATTTTTAAACTAGCAGATGAAAGTAATTCTTCACTAGAAATCTTAATATCAAGTAACGATTTATTTAAGGCAATAAGCTCATCTTTCCAACTACCATGCATATCAATAGCTTTTTTTTGAATATGATCTGAAAGATCATTAAAAACACTCTCACTAAGCTCTATTCCCTTGTCTTTTTGAATCTGAATTAAACTTAAAAATTCTTCATTTGTTTTATTTATTTGAGATTCAATATTTTTTAAATTAGAATCCATTTCACTTTGCCACTTTGAATATTGAAGCTTATTTTCTTCTAGCTGACTAACAAAAATATTTACCTCATCATAATAACGATCCTTAAACTCTACTATATTTTTACCAATTTCATCTTTAATGCCAACTAAACTAGTGTCAAAATCTCGCTTTAAAATTTCTTGTTTTTTTTCAAACACATTACACAAAGATCCAATTTCATTTTCTAATTTTTTATTTAAATCTTGAAATTCTTGATAATTATTAATCACCTCTTGAGAGAGTGTGTCAAATTTTTCACCATAAATTAAAGAAAACTCATCCATTTTCGCTGTTAATTTATCTGCAAGGCCTTTATATTTAGATTCTATTTGATCCTCGAATTTAAAACTGTTTGAATCTAAAGATTCAAAAAGAGCCGTGTACTTGGCATTTATATTATCACTTAAATTTGAATATTTATTATTAAACTTGCCATCAATTTCTTCAAATTTAGAAATCAAATTATCATTAAGCTTAATAAGCTTATCTTGAATATTTGAATCAACATCTAAAAGTTGAGATTCTGATTGCATTTTAAGTTGCTTAATATCATTTTTAAAACTTTCACTAAATACTTCAACATCTAAACCAAACTTATTTTTAAATTCAAGATACAATCCATTAGAATCATCTTCAAGCTTCTTCATTAAATCAATAGTACCTGCCTGAACGCTTTCCATTTTAGAATTCAAATCTAATAAACTAAGCTCTACCCTTTCTCTTATACTTTTATCAACTTGACTTATTTTATCTTCATAATCCTCATAAATATTTTTAAGATTCAATCCAACTTGAGATCTAAATTTATCAAAAACATCATCAACCTGCTCCTCATACTTTCCCATCTCTATTCGTATTGACTCCTCAAGTGAATTAATTCTTGAATAAACATTGTCCTTGAAAGAAGAACTCATGGAAGAAATTTCATCGTCCACCAAAACCAATTTATCCTCAAGTTTATCTTGAATTTCCTTAGAACGATCATCAACGTATGTAAAGATATCCTTAAACTTATTCTGTAATTCTTCATTTAGTCTATTTAAAATAAAATCTTCTTTCTCATTAATTTTATTCTTTACGCTTTCCATAATAAGCTCTATAGAATCTTCTATTAACTTATATTTGTCTTCATAAAAATGAAAAGAACTTTCTATCTCTTTACTATATTTACTAATATTAAATTCAACTTTTTCAAGAAAATTGTTAAATTCTAAATCTAATTTCTCATTACCCTTAACTAAAATATCCTTTTTTCTCTCTTCAATATTTTCTAAATCTTTTGAATAAAGATCAATCTCTTTATTCAAATTATCCATTTTAAAAACAAGATTCTTAATATTAGTATCAAATTTTTCCCAACTAGCAATTTTAATAGACTCAAGATTTTCTTTATTGGCTTTGTCAAATTTTTCTAACACTGAATTCAAATTTGATTCAACAAAATCAATTTGAGTATTAAATCCTTTTAAAGTTTTTGAAAGTTTATCTACTATTTTCCCATCAACTTGCAATCTTTGTATATTCTCTTGAACTTTAAAGGTCATTTCATCAAGATCTTTAAGCATCGAATCATGATAAGCTATCTTTTTTTCAACCTCTGCAAAATCATTGCTTTTGTTTTTAATCTTTTGCTGAACTTCGTCAATCTTTTTTATTATTTCTATACTAGATCTTTGATAAGCTTCCATATCAACAGCAAGATCATTAATCTCTTTTGTCTTATCTTCAATAAAATCTTCAAGATTAACCTTTGCAAGATCTATGAACTTTTTAATTTTATCTAACGCTCTAGAACGTTTGTCATATTGCCTATAAACAAACAAAACTATTGAAACCAGAAAAAGGTTAACTAAAATAGTCGCAAAATCTATCATAAAATATTTTACCCATATTCTATATATTCAAACGTATATATTCTCTCAAATCTTTATAATCATGAAAAATAAAATCAATCATCTCCTTGCAATTTATATTCTTTTTTGAAAAAAAAGCTGTTTTCATTGAAACATTTTTAGCCCCTAAAATGTCATATTCATAAGAATTCCCTACATACAAAATATTATCACTACTTAAATTCAAATCCTCAATAACTTTTAAAAAAGGCGCTTTATGTGGCTTTAAATATCCAGTATCTTCTGAAGAATAAAGAATATCCCAAAAACTGTCTTGAATGCCCAGTAAATTTTTGACACGACCTAAAATAGGAAAGTCTGACATTACGCCTAATTTTATTCCCCTAAATTTAAGCCAATAGATTAAATCTTGAACTCCAAGATATGGTTTTAGTTTCTTAAACTTATTGCTAAAACTCTGACTATAATATATTTTATTTAATAAAAAAGCACACCGATTCTCATCAAGATTTAAATGTTGAGAAAGCATTGCAACCTGAATAGAAAACAATTCATTCCTATTTGAAAGTGAAAATTGATTGTTTTGTAAAACTCGTATTTTTTTCCTAATTTGTTTAAAGGCCAAGAAAAACTTGACATTAGTTAAAAATTCAAAAAACATTAATTTATTTCTATCCACTTCAGGATACAAGGTGCCATCTAAATCAAATATTACAGCTTTAATCATGACGATTGATTATTTGCCTTTATAGGTATAAATACTATCGGTAAATTTTCAGGAATCTTAACTCTAACTAAATGAATATAAGATTTTGGATATCTTTTTTGAAGAGACTTGATTGAAGTTTCAGCATTAACCTCATTAACAGAAACTCTAAAAATTCTATTTTTATCAAGAAATGGAAGAAATAAAACAACATGCTTATGAAGCATCATACTTGATGAATTGTTAACACCTGTGCTAATAGATCCAAAATAAATATATCCAGGCTCATCTAAAGCCAGACTGTATAATATAAACTCTAAATTTTCAATTTTATAGCCACGATTGTCAATATAATCGAAAAACTTAATATTATTGACATCATTTTCCTTAATTTTAGATAAATTTAAATCCATATTAATATTATTTATCCTATAGGCAATATTACGAATCCAATCAAGGCCAAAAAAAGGATCCTTATTAAATTCGTAGTTTTTAGTAAAAACACCACCTCTAACACCAATATGTCTAAGCTTAAGGTCATCAATTCTTAAAAGTCGTCCCGTCATTGATTTATAAATCGAATCCGCCACCCATTTAACAAATCCTGAACAATTAAATCCCACAGGATCCTTTTGCAACAAGCCAGTTTTTATATGAACCATTTTGCCATACTCATCCATTGCACCATCAACAACCTCAGCAATGGGAAAAAATGCAATAGCCTTTCTTAAACCAATTACCATATTAAAAATATTTTTATAAATATCAAAATATTCAGGAATAAAATATCTAAAATCAATAACCTTAGAAATATAATTTATTATATTTCTAAGGGAAATTACTGCAATGTCTTCAATCTTAAAAGGCAATTTAACATCTTTATAAATTAAAGTATTTACTAAATAAAAATCAGCACTAGAAGAAAATTTTGCAGGCTTTATTCTAATAAACGAATCTCCTCTGTTTATAAAAAATATTTTTATCTGTTCAATACCATCTTTGCCTACTTTAATCACATAAGACCCTGGAAAAATATAATCCACATTCTTTCTTTTATTAAAAAAAGAATAGTAAACATACTCAGAAGAAACTACACTTGAAACTTCAATGTAATAATTTTCTGTAATAAAATGCTTAATTGGACTTATTTTTTTTTGCACATAGCTCGAATTAAAATATTTTAAATACTTAGTCCTTATATCAAAATCATAAAAAAAACTCTCATCAAGTGCAAAAAGATTTAGACTCCTAATTATTAAGAATAAAAATATATATTTCACTTTAAATCTCTTATTTTTTCCCTCAATTCTACTAAAATTGGAATATTTTTATATCCAATTTTACGTAAATTATTTACTAAATAATTATAGTAAGAATTCGGAAAATTCTTTATTTTATTTGCAAAAAGAATAAACTTGACAGGATTAGTACTAACTTGTGTAATATATTTTATTTTATGAGAAATATTTAAATGATAATCTTTAATCCATAAATTTAACATTTTATTTAGATCTGGAGTACTGGTTTTAAGCTCAAGCTGATTTTTTAACTTAAAAGCTTCTTTAAAAAGAGAATCTAAACCTATCTTTTTATGAACAGAGATTTTAAATATGGGAGCAAAACTTAAAACAGGGAAAAAAAAATTCACGCGACTCTTTAAGGTTTCAAAATAACCTTTAGATTCTCCCACAAGATCCCATTTACTAAACACAATAATAATTCCTTTCCCTTTTTTAACAACATAATGGGCAATCTTTTTATCCTGAGAAGTTAATTCCTCTTTAACATCAATCAACAAAAAAACAATATCCACCATATCAATTACTTTTAAGGCCCTGTTAACAGAATAATATTCAACAATTTCATTTACTCTTGCTCTTCGCCTTATCCCAGCTGTATCAATAATCTCAAAAACTTTCCCATTTCTGGTTAATTTAGTTTTAATAAAATCTCTAGTAGTACCAGGTTGATCTGAAACAATGGAAATTTCATTTCCAGATAAATAATTAATAAGAGTGGACTTGCCTGAGTTGGGCTTACCTATAATCCCAACTCTAATATTAACTTCATCCTCAATATTAGCTTCACCAACTTCTACTTTTAAAAAATCTCTAAGCTTAGTAATGCCTCGACAATGAACTGCACTAACTAGGAAATAGCGCTTAAACCCTAAATTATGAAATTTATGAGCTAAAAATTCCTTATCTTTAGTATCTACTTTGTTTAAAACTAAAATTACCTTACTACTATATTTTCTCAGTTTTTCAATAACCTGATAATCTTCAAGTAAAATTTCATTAACATCTAAAACTAATAAAATTAAATCAACTTTTTCTAAAGAGCTTAAAACTTTTTGTACAACAATTTTACTAATCTCATCTTTTAAGATCGTAAATCCACCAGTATCAATTAATTTAAAATTAAAAGAACCAACCTTACAAACCTCTTCAACTAAGTCTCTAGTAACACCGTAAGTACTCTCAGTGATACTTCTTTTTCTATTTAAAATTCGATTAAATAAAGCAGATTTTCCAACATTTGGTCTACCAACAATAAGAACCTTTTTATAACTAAACAAAGCAAATACACCTCTTTATTTATTCCGATATTTCCATTATAATATCAAATATTAGTATTTATGCCAATTGCACATGAGTGTTTATATTGAAAAGAAAAAAAAGTTCAAGCTCAAACAAGTCAGACATACTTTTAATTTTAATTGCTGTTATTTTAACAATAATTAGTGCTCTATTAATAATCAAAAATTCACTCATTATGCATATTTTCAAGGAAAAAAGTTACGATAATAGTTTATTTGAACCAAGCCAAACACAAGATAATAAGTTAATTGAAGCCGAAAAAGACAGCAACAAAAATACAAATATAAAAATGCTTAAAAATGAAAATTTTTTAATCCAACCACCAGAAATAAAAAAACTTGAAGAAGAGCTCAAGCAAAACCAAAGAAATAATAACCTTAAAAACAAAAAATTTATTAAACTTTATTTTATAAAAGTCACCCCAGAAGGCTATTTTTTAAGACAAACTGTAAAAAGGGCTATTTATTACGACAAAAATATTCTTGAAGAAACACTAAAATCTTTAATCAAAGGACCAAATGAATACGAGCTAAAAAATAATTTTTTAAGTCTAATCCCTATAAAAACTAAGCTGTTAAGCTTAAGTCTAAGAGAAGGAATTGCCAAAATAAACTTATCTAAAGAGTTTTATGAAAATAGTTTCGGAATTGAAGGAATAATTAATCAAATCGCTCAAATAATCTTAACATGTCTTGAAATTAAAGGAATTGATGGAATAATTTTAACAATAGAAAATAATCCAATAATACTTGAAGAATTAAACTTAAACTTCTCCGGAATATTAAATAGAAAAACTTTAGACAAATATTAAAATTCAATATTGCTAAGCAATTGCATAGAGCTTGCAATATTTAAAACGCTTGACCTAACAACTAAAAACATAAATTCTTGATTACCTTTTTTACCTTTGGTTTTTAACTTTAATATATTTTTAACTTGTAATTTATTTTTATAGAACTTTTCAATTACACTTTGCAAAATCATCTTCAAATACTTGCCGTTCACAACACCATTAAAATTTTTTATATTTAAACTTAAACTTTTAAACTCAAACTGAGGCTTGATCAAAACTATAATAAAATTATCAGAAAGTTTATCTATTAAATTCACACAGATACTTATTGATGATCTAAAAGAAACATCTACAACAGCAAAATTAGGTACAATTTTGAATTCTGCAACATCAAAAATATTAGTTCTCTCTAAAACTTTAACTCTTGGATCAATTCTCAATTTATAAGAAAGTTGATTAATACCTACATCAATTGAATAAACAAAATTGGCACCGCACTGCAACAGACAATCGGTAAAACCGCCAGTAGAAGAACCGACATCAACACAAATTTTATTTTTAACTTCAATTTCAAAATCTTTAAGAGCTTCTAAAAGCTTATAACCTCCCCTTGATACAAATACTTGACAAGCATTCTCAATCAAATCTATTTTACTTGTTTTGCTTATTAACATTTTAGGATTTTTTTCTTTATGAGAATTTACATATATATTACCTGTTAAAATCAAAACCATTAATTCTTTTCGAGTTTTTTTTGGATACCTTTTACAAAGTATATTTAATAAATTATTTTTGAATCCTTTCAATTTTTAAAGCACGGCCTGTCTTTAGATTAGAAGTAATAATAACTCCCTGTAAAATTGTGTCATCTTCAACAACTTCAGCTCTCAAAGGGACATATTCAAGCAAGCCTTTAAGAGAAATATCAGGATTAAATCCTATTACAGAATTTAATCCACCTGTCATTCCAACATCACTAATATAAGCTGTTCCTTTTGACAATATTCTTTCATCCTTAGTCATAACATGAGTATGAGTACCAACTACACCTGTTACAAAACCATTTAAAAAATATCCAAAACTTTCTTTTTCATAATTACTCTCAGCATGAAAATCTACAAAAATGGTTCTAACCTTATTACCCAGCATATTAACCAATTTTTTTGTATTATCAAAAGGATTCTTAACAATAAAATTCATATTCAAAACCCCTTGAACATTAATTACAGCAACCTTTTCATCTCTAATAGTTAAAAAACAATAACCATGTCCATCTAACAAATCTGAAAAATTATTAGGTCTTAAAATACACATTTGCTTATTTAAATAGTCATTTATTTTACAATTAGAATATACATGATTGCCAGTGGTAATAACATTAACACCCGATCTAAAAAGATTATTTGCTATTTCGGGAGTTATTCCAAAACCATTTGAAGAATTTTCTCCATTAGCAATTACTAAATCTATCTTATATTTATTCTTAATACTTTTAAGATTAAAAAAAACTTTTTTTAATCCACCCTCGCCTATTATATCCCCAATTATCAAGGTTTTAATAACGCTATCTTGCATATTCAATAACTCTGGTTTCACGAATAATTGTAACTTTAATTTTTCCAGGATATCTCATTTCAGCTTCTATCTTCTTAGCAATGTCTCTTGCAAGTAAAATTGATTTTTCATCATTAACCAAGACATTGTCAACAATAATTCTAACTTCACGGCCAGCTTGAATCGCATAACATTTTTGAACACCTTCAAAACTATAGGCAATGTCTTCGAGTCTTTTAAGTCTATTTATATAGTTGTTTAAACTTTCCCGCCGTGCTCCAGGACGAGACGCCGAAATGGCATCTGCTATTTGAACAACAATAGCCTCAAGACTCTCGGGTTTAACTTCATTATGATGAGCAGCAATAGCATTAACAACAATTTCACTCTCTCCACAACTTTGAGCAAGTTCAGCACCAGTAATAGCATGTCCCTCACTATTCTCAGAAATGCTTTCCATCCCTTTCCCAATATCATGCAAAAGACATGCTCTTTTTACCACAATAGGATCTAATTTCATTTCTTTGGCTAAAATTTCTCCTATTATAGCCGTTTCTTTAGAATGGCTTAAAACATTTTGACCATAACTACTTCTAAAATAAAGCCTTCCTAGCCCTCTAATAAGTCTCTTATCAAGACCATGTATATTAAGATCAAAAACTACTTTTTCACCTTCTTCTTGAATAATGCTATTTATTTCATTGGTAACATTATACACAACTTCTTCAATCCTAGCAGGATGAATTCTGCCATCTGTAACAAGTCTTTCTAAAGTTCTCTTGGCAAGCTCCTTTCTTATTGGATCAAAGCAAGATATAACAACAGCTTCAGGAGTATCGTCAATAATAATATCGGCTCCTATTAAAGTCTCAAGAGCCCTAATATTGCGCCCTTCTTTACCTATAATCCTTCCTTTCATCTCGTCATTGGGTAATTCAACAGAAGCTACTGTAAACTCTGAACTTACCTCTGTAACAATACGCTGCATAGTAGATACTAAAATATCTTTTGCAACTTTATCTGCTAATAACTGGGCTTCTTGTTCGCTTTTATTGATAATAACTTGAGCATCTCTTCTAGACTCATGCTCAACTTTTTCAATTACAATTTTTCTTGCATCTTCTCTTGTAAGACCAGAAATATTCTCCAATCTTTTAACAAGATCGGTCTCTTTTTCTCTTATTGCTCTTTCTTTTTGTTCAAATTCTTTAATTTTAAAATCAACTCTAGACTGCTGTTTATCAAGAGCAGATATCCTCTTATCTAAAGTTTCTTCTCTTTGTAATAATCTTTTTTCTAGATTAACAATCTCATTTTTACGATCTCTTATATCCCTATCTTGCTGGTTTTTTTCTTTAAGCATTTGAGATTTTGCATTAGCAATAATTTGCCTTCTTTCATTTTCTATCTCTAATTGTGATTCTACCCTTACTTTTGTCAGATTTTTTTCTAAATCTAATAAAGACAATCTACCTAAAAAAACTCTTAATAAAAATCCTAATATAAAGCCAGCAAAAATAGAAGAAAAAATAATATACATCATATCATTTAACTCCCATGCTGTTTAAAAGCAATTTAACTTTAATCTTTAAAACAGTGTGCTAATTATAATTACTCAACTTCTAAAGGCTTTTCAACCAATTCTAGGATAGCCATTTCAGCCGCATCTCCATATCTTTTCCCTAATTTAATCATTCGAGTATATCCACCACTTCTTTGTCTGAAAACCGGAGAAATTTTAGTAAACAGCTTATTTAAAATATACTTATCATGTATGAATTTTGATAATTCACGCCTATTATGCACAGTGTCAACTTTTGCCTTTGTAATTAATTTTTCAGCAAATCTTTTAACTTCAAGCAACTTTGCCTTAGTAGAAGAAATTTTTTCATGCCTTAAAAAAGAAATCACCATATTTTTTAAAAGTGCTCTCCTATGACTATATTTCCTACTTAACCTATTAAAACCCAATTTCGTTTTCATGAAGCAACCCAAACTCTCCTTTATTCAGATATTTTAACATTCTTACTCAATACAGATAAAGCATCCTCTTTGGACATTCCTAAAAACAATTGGTAAGAACCAAGTTTTTCAATGATCTCTTCTAAACTTTTTTTTCCAAAATTTCTCGCTTTAGAAAGCTCTTCTGCATTTTTACTAATAAGTTCCCCTAAAGTTCTAACATTTTCTTTGGCTAAACAATTTAAAGATCTAACTGACAAATCCAATTTCTCAATACCCATATCAAGTAAATTAGAACTTTCTGATTTTGATTTCTCAAAAGATATATTAACATTATCTTCAAAATCTACAAGAGGAAATAAAAACTCTCTTACTATTGATGCGGCCTTTTTTATTGCATCTTTGGCAGAAATCACCCCTGTAGTCCAAATTTCCATCACAAGCTTATCATAATCTGACCTTTGCCCAACTCTAGTATCTTCTACAGAATATGATACTTTCTCTATAGGCGAAAATATAGAATCTAAAGCAATAACATTAACTTCTTCTAAATACTTGGAATTTTGCTCAGAAGACACATAACCTCTACCATAATTAATTTGAAATTCAAGATCTAAACTCACATCATGTGATAAAGTGGCTATAACTAAATCTTTATTAAAAACCTCGACCCCATCTCTTTCAAAATGAGAAGCTTTCAAAACATTAGTATCTTTGCCACTAACACTGAAGCTTATTGTCTTCCTTTGCTCTCCTTCTCCAAGTTTCAAATGAATATTTTTAATATTAGCAATGACCTCAAGAGTATCTTCAGAAACTCCGGGGATCAAATCAAATTCACTTGAAACAACTTTTGACGAAGAGTCTTTATTATTAGATTGAACTCTCATAGCAGTAATCGCATACCCTTCAATAGAAGAAAGTAAAACACGTCTTAAAGTATTCCCTATAGTAACCCCAAAACCTCTTTCAAAAGGATATATTGTAAATTTACCATAAGATCCATCATCTTGGCTTTTCAAAAATTCAATTCTCTCAGGTATAGTGAAATCTTTCAAAAATTTTTCTAAAGGCATCATAACTCCTTCCAGCTAAACTCGTCTGGTTTTCTTAGGTCTGCATCCATTATGAGGAATGGGGGTAATATCTGAAATTGATTTTACAGTCATCCCTGTTGAACCAATAGCTCTTATTGCAGATTCTCTGCCAATACCTGGCCCTTTTATATACACATGAACATAATTAATTCCAAAATCTCTCACTTTATTTAAAGCAGATTCTGCTGTCACTTGAGCAGCATATGGGGTCGACTTTTTAGCTCCTTTAAAACCCATACCACCAGCACTTGCCCAAGCTAAAGCATTTCCCTTTATATCAGATACAGTAACTATGGTATTATTAAAAGTAGCTTGTATATAAACGTTTCCTTCTCCGATATTTCTTTTAATTTTTTTTTTACTATTAGTTGATAACTTTGCGTTCAACTTGCCCTCCAAATCTTAAAAACTAATTTTATTTGCTAGCTATTTTTTTATTAGCTACAGTCTTTCTTTTCCCTTTTCTAGTTCTTGCATTTGTTTTAGTTCTCTGCCCCCTTAAAGGTAAGCCTTTTCTATGTCTAACGCCCCTATAACATGCTATATCCATAAGTCTTTTAATAGACATAGCAACCTCACTTCTAAGCTTTCCCTCTACAACATAATCACTCTCAATAACCTTCCTAAGTCGATTAACCTCATCATTATCTAAATCTTTAGCAATTTTACTTGGAGAAATACTTGACTTATTACAAACTTCCAAAGCTCTTGTTCTACCTATGCCATAAATAGAAGTAAGCGCTATTTTTAATTGTTTACTACCTGGTAAATCTATTCCCGATATTCTAGCCATCTATTTTATTCCCTCTAATTTTTACTTTTGCCTTTGCTTGTGCTTTAAATTATCACAAATAATTCTTAATACACCTTTTCTTTTTATAACTTTACATTTTTCACAAATTGGCTTCACACTTGCCCTAACTTTCATAGTCAAACACTCCTAAATTTTTTGCAAAAATGCATAATTCTTTTTACTTCTATGAGAAAATCCTTGAGTTTTCAAATAAGCATCAATATGAATTAATGTATCAAGCGCAACTCCTACCATAATAAGTAAAGAAGACCCCCCCATTATCCTAGAAACATCATGCGGGAATCTAAAAATATTTTGCACTAAAAATGGAATAATTGCAATAATTGACAAAAAAATAGATCCTGAAAATAAAGTTTTATTCATAATTTCATCTAAATACTTTTCCATCTCATCAGACTTTATTCCAGGAATAGCACCCCCATTCTTGCGAATGTTATTACTTATATCTTTAGGACTTAGCTGAATCTTAGAGTAAAAATACGTAAATCCGATTATCAAAATTACATTCAAAAAAGTATAATAAAACCCGTTAGGTCTTAAATAAGATAAAATTTGCCTAGCTATAGAAGAAGTTTCCGCAAAACCACTTAAAATTTGTAAGGGCAAAGTAATTAAAACAGAGGCAAAAATAACAGGCAAAACGCCCGATGGATTCAACTTGATTGGCAAATATGAACTAACCGTACTATTAGAATTTGCCCTAGCGTAATGAATAGCAATTCGCATTTGAGCTTTATATTCATATATAATTAAGATAACAACTAAAATAAATATACTTATAACAAGAATCACAAAAACAGGATTAACATTTTGGGAAGGATCTTGCATACTTTGGAATAAATTAAACAAAGCTGCTTGAAGTCTAACCACTATACCAGAAAAAATTATCAAAGATGTTCCATTGCCCACACCTCTTTGATTAATCTGCTCTCCAAACCACAAAAGAATAAATGTTCCCGTAGTAACTGTTAAAATAGCAATAAATATATATCTATAAAAAGAAATAGTAACGGCACCCGGAATACTCTTAGCATAAAGACTTGTTGCATATCCTTGAACTACAGCTGCAACTATTGTTAAATACTTAGTATATTTTTTAGTCTTTTGTCTCCCACCATCACCTTCTTGCATTTTTTTCAAAGAAGGAAAAGAATAAACAAGAAGTTGAACAATAATAGATGCTGAAATGTAAGGCCCTATACTAAGCATAAATATAGAAAAATTACTAAAAGCTCCGCCTGAAAAAAAATCAAAATAATTAGCAATTGAAAAATCCGATTGTGACTTGAAATAACTTTTAAGCGCTACAGAATCTATTCCTGGTATCGGCAAGTAAGAACCAACTCTAAAAAGGAAAAGAATAAATAAAGTAAACAAAAACTTACTTCTCAAATCCTTAACAGTAAATAAACTTAAAAACAATTCTTTCATTTTTATTCCACTTTAAACTAATTTAATAGAACAACCAATCTTTATTGCAAGGCTTTCGGCCGATTTAGAAATTTTAGAAACCTCCAAGGAAACTTTTTTTGTAAGCTCGCCATTAGACAAAATCTTAATTTTTTTATTTTTCTTTCTTATAAGTTTATTTTCAAGCAGACTATCATAGTTGACCACCTGTCCATCCTTAAATTTTTTATCTATATCTCCAAGATTAACAATTGCATATTCTAATTTATAATTATTATTAGAGAAACCTCTCCTCGGCAATCTTCTATAAAGAGGAGTCTGCCCACCTTCAAATCCAAGTCTTGGCGAAGTATTTCTTGCTTTTTGACCCTTTTGCCCTCTCCCAGAAGTCTTACCAAGCCCTGAACCTGGACCTCTGCCAACAATCTTACGTCGCTTATTCGCCCCCTTAGGCCTTAATAAGTTAAACATTACTTACCTCGCTTAATAAAATCATATTAATAGTCTCGTTAAGCATGCCTTTAATAGATTTATTTAAAAAATGTACCTTTTTATCGCCTATTTTATTCAAACCCAATGCTTTTAAAACTTTGACCTTTTTATTTAATTTTCCAATAAGACTTCTTACAAGAAAAACTTGCACATTAATATTATTTTTAGAAATAATTTCCCTATTCTTTTCCATTCTTTTAATAAAACACTTATTTTTAGACCTGGACCTTGAAGCATTAAACCTAGATTTCTTTAGTTGTAACCTTAATTTCCTTTTAATCATATACTAACCCCATAAAGTTTTCAAAGTTTTTCCTCGCATCTCTGCTACTTTTTCACCATCCAAAACTAAATCAAATGCCTTAAAAGTTGCTTTTACTACATTCATAGAATTATTAGAACCAAGAGATTTACTCAAAATATCATGAACCCCTAAAGCCTCCATCACAGCACGAACAGGGCCCCCTGCAATAACACCAGTACCGTGGGTAGCTGGCTTGATTAAAACTTTAGCTTTTTTAAAACAACCAATAACCTCATGCGGTAATGTTCCTTTTCGAATAGGAACAAATTTCAAATTCTTCCTGGCACTTGTTAAACTTTTTTTTATTGCATCACTAGCATCATTGGCTTTACCAAAGCCCCAACCAACATGCCCTTCTCCATCTCCAACAACCATGAAAGCAGCAAAAGAAAATCTTCTCCCACCCTTAACAACCTTAGTAACTCTGTTGAGTGATATTAATTTTTCTATCTGCTTTCTCTGAGCCTGAACATCTACCATAAATACACTCCCTTAAATATTAATACCAAACTCTCTCAAAGAAGTTGCAAAACTTGCAATAAGTCCATGATACCTATAACCATTTCTGTCAAAAACAAGATTATTTATACTTTTCTCCTTAAGCCTTTTGGCGAGAACTTCTCCAAGTTTTTTTACATCATCAATATTTTTACTTAAATTAAGACTTTTTTCAATAGTAGAAATACTTGCAACAGTATGTCCCTTACTATCATCTATAACTTGCACATAAAAATACCTATTAGATTTAAATACAGTAATTCGTGGCCTACTAGCTACCCCACGCCCTATTTTGTCCTTTATTCTTTTTTTACGCCTAAGCTTTCTCTGCTCTGCTTCTTTTATTTTTTTCATAATTATTAACCCAAAATTTATTTTTTTACACCAGATTTTCCAACTTTTCTTCTAATAACTTCATTATCATACTTAATACCCTTTCCTTTATATGGCTCTGGTTTTTTTAAACTTCTAATCTCAGCAGCAACTTGACCAACTTTAAACTTGTCTATTCCTTCAACAGAAATTTTAGTATTACCGTCAAGCTTTACAGTAATACCATCTGGAATAACATATTCAAATTGGGTTGAATAACCAAGACTTAAAAAAAGGCTATTACCTTGTTGTTCTACCCTATACCCTATGCCATTTATAGTAAGAGATTTGGAAAATCCTTCAGTTACTCCTTTTACCATATTAAAAATCAAACTTCTGTAAAGACCATGGTAAGCTTTTGCTTTTTTATCATTAAAAACCCGATCAATAATAATACTGTCATTCTCAACTTTAACATTAACACTGTCTTTTACATTTTGAACTAATCTTCCCCTAATACCTTCAACTATTACTAAATTGCCTTTAACATCAATCTTAACAGCATCTGGAATCTTTATTGGAAGTCTTCCAATACGTGACATATATCCCCCTATTAAACTACCAAACTGAGCAAATCAACTCACCACCTATTTTTTCATCTTTAGCTTTCTTGCCGGTAATAACACCTTGAGAAGAAGATACAATTAATATTCCATATCCATTCTTTATTCTTGGCATATTTTTATATGAAGAATAAATTTTTCTACCAGGAGTAGAAATGGCATCTATTTTGTTTATAACAGGATTTCTTTTATTGTCATACTTTAACAAAACCCTAATAAAAGCAATTCCTTCTTTTTCTAAAAAATTAAAATCCTTAATATAGCCCTCTTCTTTAAGAATGTTTAATATTGACTTATTCATATTAGACATCTTTAAATCTACAGATCCATGCTTAACTCTACTTGCATTCCTCAATTTAGTTAGCATATCTCCTACCGAATGAGTAATCGCCATAAAATCCCCTTACCAACTTGATTTTGAAACGCCAGGAATTAATCCTTCAGACGCATACTTCCTAAAACATATTCGACACATACAAAAATCTCTCAAATATCCTCTTGGACGACCACACAATTTACATCTATTATTCCGTCTTGTTTTATACTTAGGCTTCCTTAAAGCCCTGATAATCATTGATTTTTTAGCCATATACCTTATAAATCCCTTTAATTATTAAATGGCATTCCAAATTTCAAAAGCAAAGCCTTGCTTTCTTTATCATTTGAAGCTGTTGTCACAATTGTAACATTCAAACCAGATATTCTCTCTATTTTATCATAATCTATCTCGGAAAATATTATTTGCTCTGTTATACCAAAAGAATAATTCCCATTACCATCAAAAGCATCCCCTTTGATTCCCCTAAAATCCTTAACCCTTGGTAATGCCAAATGAATAAGCTTATATAAAAATTCATACATTAAATTGCCTCTAAGCGTAACTTTAGCGCCTATTTCTTGACCTTGTCTAATTTTAAACCCCGCTATTGCTTTTTTTGCTTTTGTCTTTACAGCTTTCTGACCGGTTATCTGAGCAAGCTCCAAAGCTGCAGAATCTAACAACTTCTTATTCTTGATAGCTTCACCAACACCTGTGGAAATTACTATTTTTTCAAGCTTGGGAACTTGCATTATAGATTTATATTCAAATTCCTTAACAAGCTCTTTTATGACAATGTCTTTATAATATTTCTTCAATTCAGGAACATAATTCATAAACTCTATATCCTCTGCCCATTTTTTTTAAGATATCTTATTTTTTCATTATTTTCAAATCTAATACCTAACCTTGAAGAAGTTCCTTTGATAAATATCATCACATTTGAAATATCTATAGCGGCCTCCTTATCTATTATTTTACCTTTTTCTTGGGGTGTCCTAGCTTTGATAACTTTTTTAACCATATTACAAGACTCAACAATAACTTTATTTTTTTTTCTATTTATACTAGCAATCTTGCCTATTCTTCCCCTATCTTTTCCAGAAAGAATTTTTACGCTATCACCTATCTTCAACTTTGTCTTCACGAAACCCCCTTTTGCTATATCACCTCTGAAGCCAATGATACTACCTTCATAAAATTAGCATCCCTAAGTTCTCTTGCAACAGGACCAAATACCCTTTTACCCCTAGGGCTCAAATTAGCATCAAGTATCACACAAGCATTATCATCAAACCTAACATAAGTTCCATTCTTACGTCTTATTTCTTTAGAAGTTCTAACAATTACAGCCTTACAAACATCTCCTTTTTTAACAGAAGAATTAGGAATTGCTTGTTTTACTACAATGGTTATTATATCCCCAATTTTGGCATAACGCCTTTTACTACCGCCAAGAACCTTAATACATTGAGCAACCTTGCCACCAGTATTATCAGCAATTGTTAAATAAGTTTGCATCTGAATCATAATCAACCTCCTTTAGAAAAATAAAAGCTATTTTAATTTTTCTAAAACCTCAACAAGAGACCATCTTTTATCCTTACTAATAGGTCGAACCTCAATAATTCTTACCTTATCACCAACCTTTGAAACTTCTTTGTCATCATGCGCCTTAACTTTCTTACTAACCTTTAAATACTTACGATAGATTGGATGCATCTTTCTCTGAACGATTTCTACTACTATAGTCTTAGACATTTTGTCACTAACAACTTTACCAATTAATTCTTTTTTATTCTCTCTTGCCATATTTAAACCTTTCTAATACCTAATTCATATTCACAAATCATTGTATTAAGTCTTGCAATATCACGTCTAATCTCTCTTTTCTTTAAAGGATTTTCAACATGACCAACAACAGATTTGAATCTTAAATCTAAATACTCCTTCTTTAATTCTAGCCTTTTAGCCTTCATATCCTCAAGAGTAAAATTCTTAAAATTTTTTAACATAATTACCTCAAATCTCGCCTTACAACAAACATGGTTTTTACTGGAAGCTTAGAACTAGCAAGTGACATAGCCTCTTGAGCAAGCTCTTCCACAACTCCGGCCATTTCAAACATAACAGTGCCAAGCTTAACAGGAGCATTCCAATGATCAACACCCCCTTTGCCCTTACCCATTCTAGTTTCAGCCGGTTTTTTGGTATAAGGAATATCGGGAAATATTCTTATCCAAACTCTCCCGCCTCTTTTTATTTTACGAGTCATTGCTATACGAGCAGATTCAATTTGTCGAGCAGTAATAAAATTTGTTTCCAAAGAAACAAGTCCATATTCACCAAAAGAAATTTTATTACCCTTTTGAGCCTCTCCAGATAATCTTCCCCTTTGCTTTTTTCTATATTTAACCTTTTTTGGACTTAACATCTAATCATCCTCCAATATTCTGATCATTAGAATCTACCCTTTCTTTAGAGAAAGACGAATTAAATTTATTTAAAAGACCTACTTCGTCTTTAGACAATCCATCTTTTTTATCTAAAGTTCTAATTTGTTTTTCATTAGTGGCCTTCTCTCTATTATTTAAAATTTTATCAAAATTTTTAACAGTCCCACCTCTTTCCCTAAAAGGTTTTTTATTTATTACCTGACCAGCATCAGAATTGGTTTGTCTACCTAAAACTTCACCTTTGAACAACCAAACTTTAACTCCAATAATGCCATAAGTAGTTTGAGCTTCAGAAAACCCATAATCTATATTAGCTCTAAGAGTATGCAAAGGGACCCGACCTTCTTTAACTTCAAAGCTTCTTGCAATCTCAGCCCCACCAAGTCTACCAGCAATTTTAATTTTTAGCCCTTGAGCACCTTTTAACATAGAAGTAGAAAGAGACGATTTTAGAACTTTCCTATAAGACACTCTATTTTCTATTTGTTTTGCGATCCCATTAGCAATAATTTTAGCATCAAGCTCCGGTCTTTTAACCTCTTTAATTTTAATACTAATCTTTTTAGAAATTTTTTTAGTCAACAATTGACCAATCTTTTCAAGGTTAGAACCTTTAAGCCCTATTACAGAGCCAGGTCTTGGAGTAACAATTACTACTGTTACTTTTTGAGGATTATTTCTAATTATTTCTATATCAGAAATATCAAATTTGATCCCTTTAAGAAACTTCATAATTTCTAGTCTTATTAAAAAGTCTTCATGAAGAATTGTAGAATACAATTTTTTATCAAAATACCACTTTGATTTCCAATCCTTATTAATTTTCAACCTTAAGCTATATGGATGTACTTTTTGGCCCATGCTTTATCCTTTAATACCTTTTTTTTCGTCAACTTCAACAAAAATATGGCAATTTCTATTAACAAGCCTATCAGCTCTACCTCTAGCTCTAGGCCAAATCTTTTTACGACGACGTCCATCATCAACCATAACTATTTTAACAAATATCATGTCCTCGGAAAGATTTTTATTGTGATACATCGCATTTGATGCTGCTGATTTAACAACTTTTTCTAAAAGCTTAGCTCCTTTGTTAGGCATAGAACAAAGCACTGCAATAGCTTTAAGATAAGACTTTCCCCGTATATTGTCAGCTATTGGCCTAACCTTTTTTGGAGAAGAGGGTAAATTTTTGCCCTTTGCTGTATATCTTCTATCTAATAACATAGCTACTTTACTTCCTTCCCTTTTTATCTGACTTGGCATGTCCTCTAAAAATCCTTGTAGGTGAAAACTCACCAAGCTTATGCCCCACAAGATCCTCAGTAATATAAATAGGTATAAAAGTCTTCCCATTGTATACAGATATAGTAAGACTTACCATTTCAGGAATTATTGTTGAAGATCTGGAATAGGTTTTAATAACAACCCTTTTTTCACTTCCAAAAGACGATAAAACTTTTTGATAAAGACTCTTTTCTATAAAAGGTCCTTTTTTAATAGATCTTGCCACTATATTCTCCTACTTATTTCTTTTTTTAATAATAAATTTATCTGAATATCTCTTTTTCTTACGAGTTTTATAACCTTTAGTAGGTTGTCCCCAAGGAGACACGGGATGACGACCTCCAGAAGTTTTTCCTTCACCACCACCATGCGGATGATCAACAGGATTCATAGCAACACCTCTAACCTTAGGTCTTCTGCCAAGCCACCTACTTTTGCCAGCTTTACCTATAGAAACATTTACATAATCTTCATTTCCAATTTCACCAATTGTTGCAATACATTTTTTAAAAATTAATCTCATCTCACCAGACGACAATTTTACAGTGACATAATTTCCATCAGAAGCAAGTATCATAGCATATCCCCCAGCACTTCTTACAAGCTGTCCACCCTTTCCTACATTAAGTTCAATATTGTGAACAGTTCTTCCAATAGGAATATTTTCAAGGGGCAAGGCATTGCCAATTTTAATTGGGGCATTCGGACCACTTTCCAAAACATCTCCAACCTTAATGCCTTTAGGAGAAATGATATATCTTTTTTCTCCATCTTTATAAACAAGCAACGCTATGTTAGCACTTCTATTAGGATCGTATTCAATAGAAGCAACTCGAGCAGGAATGCTAAATTTATCTCTTCGATTAAAATCAATTAACCTATATCTTCTCTTATGTCCACCACCTCTTCTTCTAATACTAATCCTACCAGAAGAATCTCTGCCCGATTTAAATTTTTTACCTTTTGTTAAAGATTTCAAAGGATCATTACCTTTGCTCAAATCATCAAAAGATAAAGTCGTCTTATAGCGCAAAGAAGAAGTTTTTGGCTTATAAGTCTTAATACCCATATTTATTTTTCTCCAAAACCACTAAAAAATATCTATTTTATCTTCCTTTTTAAGATAAACATATGCCTTCTTCCATGAAGAAGTTTTCCCTTTACCTATAGGATATCCTCTTCGAGACACCACAACCTTGGCTTTACTTTTAATATTAAGCAAATTACACGACACTGGAGTAACATTGAAAAGTTCTTTTATTGCTGCACCAACCTCTTTTTTATTTGCTCTCTTATTAACCTTAAAAACATAAACATTAATATTTTCCCTTTGAGTATTGGTTTTTTCAGTAAGCATAGGTGAAACTATTATATCATAAGCTTTCATACTTATCCTCAACATCTTTTTTTTATTTAACGTAAAACTCATTGAGCTTGTTAACAGCAGATTCCAGAGCTATTAAATTCTTAGCATAAAACAAATCAACAACTCTAAGTTTATTAAAAGACAAAATCTTCAAATCTCTTATATTTTTGCCAGCCCTTTTAATCATCTGATCATCGTTGCCCAAAAGAATAACTACCTTGCCATTAAAACTTGCAAAATTTTTTATTATTAAAGCAAGATCTTTTGTTTTTCCTGATTCAATATTAAAATTTTCAATAACTTTAAAACTATTTTCATCAGCAGCACGCAAACTCAATACAGACTTAAATGCAAGTCTTTTTACCTTTTTAGGCAATCTGTAGCTATAATCTCTAGGCTTTGGCCCTAATGCTATGCCTCCGCCAATCCAAACTGGATTTCGCTTTGTACCCACTCTAGCCCTACCGGTTCCTTTTTGCTTCCAAGGCTTTTTAGAACTACCCCTGACCTCTGATCTGGTTTTAGTTGAAGATGTTCCAACCCTAATATTAGACAACTCATTTTTTATAGCATTGTAAATAGAACCATGACTAATTTCTATATTAAAAACTCTATCATCCAAATTTATAGTCCCAATCTCTTTCCCATCTTTAGAAAAAACTTTTCTTTCCATACTAAATACCTACTTTTTAGATTTCTTAACGACAACAAAAGAACCTTTAGCCCCGGGTACAGCTCCTTTTACTAGGATAGCTCTCTTTTCTTCATCAATTAAAACAACTTCAAGATTTTGAATAGTTTGTTGATTTCCACCCATTCTACCAGCCATTTTGGTCCCTTTAAATGTTCTTGCGGGAGTAGTAGCTTGTCCTGTTCCACCAAGATGTCTATGGAATTTTGATCCATGAGAAGATGGCCCACCACTAAAATTATACCTTTTCATAGCCCCTTGAAAACCTTTACCTTTAGTGGTACCTGTAACATCTACACACTTAACTGACTTAAAAACATCGACCTTAATCTCATCACCAGCTTCATACCCCTCAACCCCCTTAAGCTCTATTACATATTTTTTAGGCTCAATATCTTTTAAATTTTTATACTGACCTCTTATAGGTCTTGAAACTTTAGAACCCTTAAGATCAACAGAACCTGCTACAAGAGCGCTATAACCATCTCTATCAACTGTTTTCTTCCCTATAATATAATTGGGCTGAAACTCTATAACAGTAACAGGAACCACAATGCCATTTTTCTGAAATATCTGAGTCATGCCAACTTTTTTTCCAATCAATCCCAACATTAAAACACCTCAAATTCATATACTTAAAATATCATTTACTGTTTAATATCTACTTCAACACCTGCTGGAAGCTCTAATTTCATTAAAGAATCCATTAACGCAGAAGTGGGCTCTAAGATATCAATAAGCCTTTTATGAGTTCTCATCTCAAATTGCTCTCTTGATTTTTTATTAACATGAGGAGAACGTAAAACAGTATACTTTTTTATTTTTGTCGGCAAAGGGATTGGACCCTTAATCTGGGCCTTAGCCTTATGAACAGCCTTAACAATAGACTCGGCACTCTGATCTAATATTTTAACATCAAAACTAAATAATCTTACGCGTATCTTATCTTTAGCAATCAATTTATTCTCCTAAACTTTAGAGAGTATTAAATATATCCCCAAAGCCTTAAACTATTCCAATATCTCAAGAATTCTTCCTGAAGCAACAGTTCTCCCACCTTCTCGAACAGCAAATTCTACATTTTTATCCATAGCTATTGAAGAGATCAGCTCAACAATAATATCAACATTATCACCTGGCATAACCATTTCTTTGCCCTCTAAAGCAACAACGCCAGTAACATCAGTTGTTCTAAAAAAGAATTGTGGTCTATATCCTGGGAAAAATGGCTTATGCCTACCGCCTTCTTCTTTAGTCAAACAATAAATTGAAGCTTTAAACTTCTTGTGCGGAGTAATTGTACCTGGAGCTGACAAAACTTGCCCTCTTTCAATATCTTTTTTATCAACTCCTCTCAAAAGAAGACCAACATTATCCCCTGCTTGACCTTGCTCAAGAATTTTCTGGAACATTTCAACACCAGTAACAGTGGTTTTTCTAGTTTCTTTAATACCAACTATTTCAACTTCTTGACCAACCTTAATAATGCCTCTTTCAATACGCCCAGTAGCAACGGTGCCTCTTCCTGAAATAGAAAATACATCTTCAACAGCAAGCAAGAATGGCTTGTCAATATCTCTTTCTGGAAGATCAAAATAATTATCCATAGATTCAAGAAGCTCTTTAACACATTTTGTAGATTCAGGATCTTCTGGATTTGACATAGCCCCAAAAGCCGAACCCTTGATTATTGGAGTATTAGATGAAAAACCATATTTTTCAACAAGCTCTAAAACTTCAACTTCGACAAGTTCAACAAGTTCAGGATCTGCCAAGTCTAATTTATTTAAAAAAACTATTATTTTTTTTATTCCCATTCTTTGAGCAAGAAGCAAATGCTCTTTTGTTTGGGGCTCAGCACCACTATCAGCAGCAACTAAAAGTATCGCTGCATCCATTTGAGCTGCTCCTGTAATCATATTTTTTATATAATCAGCATGGCCTGGACAATCCACATGAGCATAATGTCTATTAGCTGTTTCGTACTCAATATGCCTAGCATTAATTGTTATTCCTCTTGCTTTCTCTTCGGGTGCATTATCAATATCTTCATACTTTAATGCTTTTGCATCTTTATTTAATTTTGAACAATAAATACTAATGGCCGCTGTTAATGTTGTTTTACCATGATCAACATGACCTATTGTTCCAACATTCATGTGCGGTTTTGTTCTTTGAAAAACTTCTTTTGCCATGATTAACCTCCTAAATCTCCTCACATTCTAAATAGCTACTTGCATTTAATCTCTTTTAAAATTTTAACAAATTTATTCTTATCAAAATAAGAAAATAGCTACAAATAATCAAAAAAATAAAAAATCAATTTTTAGAAATTGACCCGCACTGCGTGTTTTTCTAAAAAACTTTAATAGCTTTAAAAGTTTAAACATTTTATAAAATATAGTCAATATGCTTAAACTTTTAAACTCAATTAATCACGCATATAATAGCATTAAGAATCAACATGAACTTCATATTAACTAAAAAAACACAAAATAATAAAAAATAAGTTTTAAAAACATCTACTTAAAATAAGAAATGTTCAATTAATACTCTTAAAAACATGAAATTAAAAACAGTAATAAATAGTTTTTGAATCCAGCCGTCATTGAAAATTAATCAAACATCTTTATTTTATAAAAAAGGTTAACACTAACCCAATAAAAAAATATAATAAAAACAATGAAAACTCAAAAATTTGAGCTTAAATTACTACCAATACTTACAATTTCTAGCATTTCAATTGTTTTTACGTCTTGCATTAAAACAAGCACAATAAAATCAAAAGAACATGCAAAAGAAATTACCTATCTTATTAGCACTATAAAAACTAATAAAAAAGTAGAAATAGTGGACTACAAGTCTGACAGCAAAAATAATCTAATAATCACTCTTAAAAACAAAAGTAAAGAAAATATAAATGCAAATTCATTAGCAATTTTTAAAGAAGGAAGCAAAACAGGTGAATTAATCAAAGAAAAACTTAATGGATTTGAAACAAAAACTTTTTATTTGAAAACTAAAATCAATACTAAAAGAAAAAACATATTATATATTTTTGAAAAACAATAACAAAGAAGAGCAATTTAAAACCAAAATTATTAAAATTAATAAAGCTTAAAATAAACTTTATTTCAAGTAAAAATATTACACTCAAAAATAGATTAAAAAAAATAACCTAAAAGCTATTTTAAAGACTAAAAACATTGATTTGTTAAAAACAAAATCAATCATTTCCTTTTAACAAATATAAATAAATCTTAATTGCTATTTGTATTTTTTAATTAAGATGGGTTTAGTCCAATAACGATTGCAAGTAAAAATAACTAAAATTATAACTGCTAAATAATTTGAAATTATAAAAGCATAACCTAAAGAATTTTCAATTATGCCAAAATACTGAAAAATAAAAACTACTGGAAGACGAATAAGCCATAATCTAATAAAAATAATAATCATTGCGATTTTTGTCCTACCAGACCCAATAAGCCCTGCAAAAAATACCTGTTGCAAGCCATATCCAAAAGTACCAATAGTTGTTAACAATAAATAATTATTAGCATAATTTAAAACTTCTAAATCATTTGTAAACAACTTTAGTATAAACTGTTTATTAATAATAACAATCGAATTTATTATTAATAAAATGACTAAAGAAATAAAAAATCCTTTTTTCAAAACTTCTCCCACTCTATTGATTTTCTTAGCACCAAGATTTTGACCAACAATTGAAATAATTCCAGTACCAATTCCCATAGCAGGAAGAAATAAAAAAGAAATAATAGTATTTGTAAGTCCATACGCTGCTAGAAATTTGGGACTAATCTCAATAACAATATAATTGAAAATAAAAAAAGACAACGAAACCATTATTTGCCCAAAAGTTGAAGGTAATCCTAAATTAACAATTTCTTTAATAGATCTTATATCTAGCGCTAAATCCTTCGGATAAATTTTTAATCCACGGTTCAGTCTGTAAGTCAAAAATAAATAAAAAGCAACGGTTAGCAATTTTGAAAATAAAGTAGCCCAAGCAGCCCCAGTAATACCCATATTAAAACTAAATATTAAAATTGGATCAAGAATAAAATTAACAATATTGGCAAATAAAACTATTGTCATAGAAAGGATAGTTTCTCCTTGGGCATTTAAAATATATGTAATTGAAATGCTTAAAAACATAATAGGTATTCCAAAAATTGTCACATAAAAATAAGCCCTTGAAAGTTCTTTAAGCTCACCTTTTACACCCAATAAATCTAAAAGATGCTCAATAAAAAAAAAAGCACAAATAGCCACAAATAAAGATAAAACAAAGTTTAAAACAATAAGTTGCCCTGCATACCTTGAAAAACGAGAAAAATTTCCCTCTCCTATACATTTTGAAATCAAAGAAATGCTTCCTGTAGACATGCCCATAGCAATAGCCATAATAAAAAAATTTACAGGACCAGCAAGTGAAAGCGCTGACAAAGGCATAGCTCCAAGCTTACCAACATAGAACATATCAGTAAGATCATAAAAAGCTTGAATAATATTAGTTATAACAATAGGAAAACTTATTAAAAAAAGAACTTTGTATAAATTGCCATTCAATATTAACTCTCTAGTCTTACTCTTATCTGTAGACATAAAATTCTATCCTTATCTAAAATATTTTTTTATAAAAAATCTAAACTCAAATTTATCAATTAATAATAAAAAAGTATTTAGTTTTTAATTTAAAAAATTAAAAACTAATATGCAACGTCAAAAAATTAGCAATTGACATGTTATGCGCTACAATAGTCAAGATACAAATAAAGTCTATTAACCCTCTACACCAAAAAAATCATATCCAAAACCAGAAAAATTAAAACCATTCACGCAATTAAAGCTGGACAATAAACACTCATTTAGAATAATAATTAATATTATAAAGACAAAAATTAAAAATCAGAACTACCTTTGTAAATTTTTCTCAATCTAATGTCAAACTATTGACTTTTAACTTTCTTGATTTTTGCCCCTAAATTAATTAGTTTGTTAACTACATCTTCGTATCCTCTTTCAATTTGATAAACATTTTGAATCTCACTGCGACCTTCAGCAACAAAAGCAGCAATAAGAAGAGACATTCCTGCCCGTACATCCGGAGAAGATAAAACATTGCCCTTAAGAGGAGATTTACCCGTAACTACTACACGGTGTGGATCACAGAGTACAATTCTAGCCCCCATTTTTATTAACTTATCTACAAAAAACATCCTGGATTCAAACATCTTCTCAAAAACAAGGACTGTGCCTTCTACTTGAGTTGCAGTAACTATAATAATACTCATAAGGTCTGTTGGAAAGGCTGGCCATGGACCATCATCAATTTTTGGAATGTGCCCACCAAAATCTAGCTTAACTTTTAATTCTTGTTTATCTTTTACATATACATTGTCCCTATCATATTCAAAATTAATACCAAGTCTTGAATATATATGCCTAATTAACCTGAAGTGCTGAGGATCCGCTTTTTTAATTTCCAACTCACCCCCTGTTAATGCAGCAAGACTAATCAAAGAACCAACTTGCATGAAATCGGCTCCTATTCTAAATACGGTTCCACTTAATTTTTTTACACCCTTTATTTCTAAAACATTTGAACCAATTCCCAAAATATTAGCGCCCATTGAATTTAGCATATTACACAAATCTTGAACATGTGGCTCACAAGCAGCATTCATAATAACAGTATTTCCTTCGGCAAGAACTGCAGCCATAATGATATTTTCTGTAGCTGTAACAGAAGCTTCATCTAAAAACATTTCAACTCCAACAAGCTTATTGGCCTTTAAAACGATCCTTCCATCTTTTTTACTTAACTTAGCCCCCAGCTTACAAAGACCGTAAAAATGAGTATCAAGCCGCCTCTTTCCAATCACATCTCCTCCTGGAAGCGCCATATCTATTTCTCCAAATCTAGAAACAAAAGGTCCTAATAAAAGTATGGAAGCTCTAATTAAATCCGTAAGAGAAGAATCAATTTCTGTTTTTACAATATTTAAAACTTTTATTTTTAAAGCATTTCCCTTTCTTACGATCTCTGCTCCTATATCACTTAAAATATCCAAAACAACTTTCACATCATTAATATTAGGGATATTTTCTAAAATAACATCTTCATCGGTAAGCAAAGCGGCTAAAATACAAGGTAAAGCAGAATTTTTATTACCGCTAGCTGTAATTTGACCACCTATCTTAAAACCACCTTCTACAATATAACTATCCATAATCCATCCTCCTATACATACTATACATAAGAAAACCAATAAAAATAAATCATACAGATAAGATCAATTAAACTTAAAAAAATATCTGAAAAAAATAAATATTAAAAAATATCCACATCTTTTAAACTTGATTTATAATCTATATATTCTCTAACAGCCTCTACAGAAAAAGAATGCCCATCCTCATCGATATCAATTAAAACACCGTTAAAGCCAATCCCTTCCCAAGATTCATTAAATTTCTGATTTAAAAATCCTTTCAAAAATTTATCTATCTCTAAATTAGGATCATATCCAATAACGCTGTCCAAACTTCCAACCCTGCCTAAATCAGTTATAACAGCAGTATTATCTAAAATTCTCAAATCAGCTGTTAAAATCCTTTTCCCGATTCCAAGACAGGCACTAACCCTTGATTTTAGATAAAAAAACAAAGCATTAACTTCAGCAGTAGTATTTGAATCAAAAAGAACAATAATATTGTTTGTTTGCATTTTGATTCTTTTATAAAAAAAATCAAAACTATAAAAAGGATGATTAAATTTATACTTAGTTACTCCTGTTTGACCTACAATTCTCATCACAGCCAATTTTTTACCATTAACATTATAAATAAAATAAGAATATCCTTTTAATTTTGAAGGACAATTTAAAGGCTTTAAAATAAAATTATATTTATCAAGATCATCGGACAAATCGGATCTTGCAAAAGCATTTTCACCTAAGGTTAAAACATCAACTCCATACTTCTTCAATAAAAAGGCATGCTTCTTGCCAAGTCCTCTTAAACCAGTAGTAAAATTATTGCCAGATATTACAAAATCAATTCTATTTCTAATCCTAAAGGATGATAAAAAAGATTTTATTGCAATAATTCCAGCTTTACCAACAACCTCTCCAGAAATTAAAACCCTTAAAGACACAAAGCCTCTCTTTTTATTGATCTAGTTCAAACAACTTAATGAGAAAACTTCTTACAATAAAAATTGACACAAAATACCCCACCAAAACAGCAAAAACAATCATCATTAAAATCAATATAAATTGCAAATAAGGCTTTACGATAATATTAAACCTAACAACCAAAAGAAACTCTAAAAAAAAAACTAAAAGCATTAAAGATAAGTTCATTAACATACATAAAATAAAACCCAAAATCTTCATGTATTAAACGCTTTTCTTTTTATAAAAAAAATCATAAACCAAAAATAAAATCATTCCTATAACAACATAGCTATCTGCAAGATTAAAAGTAGGCCATCTATCAAGTCCAAAAATTCCATAAAATTTGAAATCCAAAAAATCTACAACTCCAGAAGGTCTAAACAATCTATCAATAACATTTCCCACTCCCCCTGAAAAAATTAATAAAAGTGAAATCCTGACAACACAATTTTTCTCTTTCAAAGAGAGATAAAAAACAAATATTAAAATTAAAATGGGTACTGCAAGAAAAAAAAATTTTTTCAAACTATAATGGATATTAGAACCTATAGAAAATAAAATGCCTGTATTTCTTACATGTATTATTCTAAAAAAATTCTCAAAAAAGGAAAAATATATTGAACCCAATTTGACATACTTCACAACCAAATACTTAGAAAGTTGATCAAAAAAAATCAAACTAATAATAAATACAAAAATATTGAAATATTGCTTACTTTTAGCGCTCATACAAAAATCCTTATAAATTAGTATTTCTATAGATAAATTTAACCTCTAAATCTTCTTGAATTTTGAAATCTTCCATTAATTTAATTAAGCCAAAAGTTTCAGTAAAATAATGACCTGCAAAAATCAAACTCACACCACATTCTTCTGCTAAAGAATATATTTGATGAGAAGTATCTCCGGTTATAAACAAATCTACACCATGATATAAAGCCTCTTCAAAAAAAGAGTATCCAGAACCACTAACAATCGCAACCTTATTCACCGATTCTTTAAACTTTTTCGAAAAAAGAATATGCTTATTTTCCTTTTTAATTTTTTCTAAAATTTCAGAAAAATCAAAATCAGAATCAGCAATAACTCCTAGATTAAACCCTCCATAATTTGCAAAAGCAAAAGGATTTTTTAATCCTAAAAAATCTGAGAATACCTTACTGTGGGAATAAACAGAATGAGCGTCCATAGGTAAGTGCACTGAATAAAGAGCTAAATTATTTTCAATCAAGAATTTCATTTTATCATACATATTAGAAACAATGCGCTCTTTTTTTGACCAAAAAATACCGTGATGAGTAATTAAAAAATCATTTCCCCTTGCTTCCTTTAAAGTTGAATAGCTAGCGTCAACCGCAAAAGCAATCTTGTTAGCCTTGGCATTAAGATTACCTACTTGAAGACCATTTAAATTTTTATCAAAATGTTCATACTTCTTTATATCAAAAATTAAATCCAGTTTAAAAGACAAATCTCTCACATTCAAATTAAATTCTCCAAATTAAAGCATAACTTTGACCTTCTTTTAATCTTCTATAAGAATAAAGATTTTTCAAACAATACGTACAAAGTTTTGAATTATAAATATTTAAATTAAAACTAGAAAGCAAATTTAAATTAAAACTAGCATTATCAAAGTACATTTTATCATCTTTTACAGAAAAAGCGGTATTTAATAAACTTTTGCTAAATTTATTACTTACTCCTTCCAAGAAAGCTTCAGAAACCTCATAGCAACAAGATCTGTTATGGGGTCCAAAAACAATTTTCAAATCTTCAAAAGATGATCCCATTTTTTCAAACAAAAACAACATTTTTAAAATAATCAATTTAAAACTTCCTTTATATCCACTGTGAACAAGTCCTATAATTTTTTTCACTGAATCATAAAAGTATACTGGAAGACAATCCGCAAAGTAAGTAACAAGAGCTACATCTAAAGAGCTGGTTATAAGACCATCTCCTTCTTGAAAATTTACAAAATCATCCTCAACTTTATAAATAATATCTGTGTGCAATTGCTTTAAATATTTTATTTTCTTTGACTTAGGAACAAAGTTGAAATTATCATTACTAAGTTCTTTTAAATTTAGATTAAAAGGTTTTTTAGTATAAATCATTCTAACATCATCAGCTACCCTAAATTCATAATAAAGTTCATGATCTATTGTTTTCATAATCTAAATTCTTCTCCCAAATAAAGCTTTTTGGCCTTTTCACTGCTTATTATATAATCAACATCACCCTCATCAAGTACTTGCCCCTGATAGACAATATAAGCTCTATCGATTATATCAAAAGCATCCCTTACATTATGGTCAGTAATAAGAACTCCAATGCTTCTTTCTTTTAAAATTTTTATTATATTCTTTATGTCTCCGATCGCAATAGGATCAATACCGGCAAAAGGTTCGTCTAAGAGCAAAAAATAAGGATTTACGGCCAAAGCTCTTGCTATCTCTGCCCGTCTTCTCTCTCCACCAGAAAGGGTATAAGCTTTTTGGCTTTGTATTCTTTTTATCTCAAATTCTTTAAGTAAATTCACAAGTTCTATCTTACGCTCAGCCTTAGATAGATCTTCTCTTCTCTCTAAAGCAACCATAATATTCTCTTCAACTGTAAGTTCCCTAAAAATTGAAGCATCTTGGGGTAGATACACAATTCCTATCCGTGCGCGCTCATACATATTAAGAAATGAAATGTTATAATTATTTATTAAAACCTTGCCCGCATTAGGCCTAATAAAGCCTACAATCGTATAAAATGTTGTTGTTTTACCAGCTCCATTTGGACCTAAAAGTCCTACAACCTCACCTTTATGAATGTCAATCGAAATGCCATTAACAGCAAATTTCTCACCATACTTTTTAATAATGTTATCTGCTCTTAAGACAACATTATTAACAGAATTAAGGTTAAGACTTTCCTTAATCTCTTTTATTTTATTTTTTTTCTTAAGAAACATCATTTTCAACTTGAGTAAACTCTCCCTCAACATCTCCCTCAAGTTTATACCTATTAGTATTTGTATTAAAAATTATCCTAGAAGCAGAATAATGATTATCTTTCTGATAAATCACTGGAACTCCCTCAAGAATTATTTCTTTTTCTTCTTTATTATAAGTCCCACTCTCAGCTCTTGCGAAAGTATCGTCTTTATATATTTTAACAGAATATTGCATAATATAAACATTCGCTTTATTACTGCCTTCAACTCTTTCTGCTTTAATGAGCATACTGTTTTCCAAGTCTTCAAGCTCAACCCCTTTTTGAAGATAAAAATTATCCAATTTTCTATTAAAAAACAAAAACTGGGCCTTAACATGCATCTTATTTTTATAATCCTCATAAAAAACATTGCCTCGAGCCTCAAGATATGAACCATTTTCTCCATAAATTTCAATTTCATCTGCTCTTAGTTTAAAATCTAACGAAATAACCTCTGAATTCCCTTTTAAAACAATTTTCCTATAAAAAGAAGACACTATTCCTTGTGCAAAATCTGACTTAAAGGTAAAATTAGCACCTCTTTCTTCATTTTCCTTAATTTTTTCAGACTCAGGCCTAGATTCTCTTTGTGCTGCTTGAATATTACTAATAAAAATAATAAAAATCCATATTAAAATTAAATCCCTCAATTCATGATTCCTTCAACCCCAGAATCAAAATAAAAAACATTGCTCTTTAAAAAATAAGAAAATCCTTTTCCTTTTATTTTGCTATCATTAAACCTAATTAATACTAGCTCATTTGGTGGGGATTGCAACTTCTTGTCTTTCTCCTTCCATAAAAGCCTATTTGAATTAAGCAAATAATAATTATTTTTATCCTCTATTTTAAATTCTACAGAATCTCTCATATCCAAATCCTTTGTAATATAAGAACCTTCTAAATTATTAAACTTCCCTGAAATTTCATTATCTAGAGAATAATATAAAAATCTTCCATTTTCTGCCTTATAAATTTTATAGTCATTAAAATAACTAAAACTTAAAGACTCTAAAACAGTTTGTTCTTTATTGTATACAACATCATAATACTTGATTCCTAATATTTCTATTGAAGGAAACTTTTTAGCCACATCAGACCTATTAGAATATTCATCATAATCAAAAGTACAAGCAAAAAACAAAAATAACGAATAAAGCCTAAGTATTTTCATAAATATTTTCCACAAGATTAGAAATTCTCTATTTCAATTGACAATCTATTAAGCATAACAATATAACATTAAAAACTTTATCAAATATAATTTATTTATATAATCAATTATAATGTAAAAAATAAAAGCAAAATAAAAATACCACCCTTAAGAATAGTTTTCTGTATAAAAACTCTCCTAAAAATACAAAAAATTGAAACAAAAATACAAAAATTGCTCTTATTTCAGATAAGTATTAAATTGTAAATTTAATATTTATCTCTTTAAAGAAATGGATTATAAAAATTAACAATAATAATGCTCACATTCATCATCTCTTTTATAGTTTAAAATTTCATTATCTTTAAACCAAATCGGTATTTCACGAATCGCATCTACCTCATTTGCAGATGCATGAATCACGTTATAAACTGAAAAACCTTTTTCATTTGAATACCTAAAACTATGATAAGCAAAATCTCCTCGTATTGTTCCGGGAATGGCTAATTTTGGTTCAGTAGCACCACAAAGTTTCCTAACAACCTCAATGCTTTCAACCCCTTCAACAACAAATGCAAAAACAGGAGATTTAGAAATAAATTTAATTAAAGATCTCCAAACCTCTTCACTATGCCTAAAAGCAATATCATCATACAAATAATGTTTTTTTGCTATGCTCTCATCAACAACAAGCATTTTAGCAGCTACTATTTTTAAACCTACCCTTTCAAATCTAGCAACTACATCGCCAATTAAACCCCTTCTAACCCCATCTGGCTTAATAATACATAAAGTTTTTTGCAATAACATTGACATAAAATCCTCCTAAAATTTAGGACATGTATTTAAAAAAAATAATTAAATAAATTAAAATACCTAACTTAATAACAAAATTACATCTGATTGATTAAATTTATAAAGAATACCACAAATTATAAAGCACTTAGCATTATATTGAAAAATCAAAATATAACTTTTACAAAACCAACAATTACATTCCAAAAGGAAGAGTACCCATGGTTTTTAATTTTATCTCTTCTTTAACCTTAGAAACAGCATCATTTAAAGCAGATTTAACCATTTGCTCAAAAGCATCATTGTCTAAATCATTAAAAAATTCCTTATTGATTGAAACTTTTTTAACATTAAATTCGCCATCCATCTCAATAACAACAATATTGCTACCTGCCTTACCACAAACCGTAATTTTGGACATTTCCTTTTTAATATTGTCAATATTACTCTTAACACTAGACATATTTTTTAAAAAATCTAACGGATTTACTGCCATATTTTTATCCCCCTAGAACCTCACTTGCTCCAAAAATATTTTTCACAGCTTCTAATTTTTCAAAATCCTTTTCAAGGCTTTTGAAATTTTTCTGAAACACAATGCTTAAATTGGGAAATTCTTTATAAAATTCAGACCTTATCTCACCTTTATAACTTTGAAGCTCATTGTACTCGAATTCACTAAACACCTTATAATAAAGAACATTATCATCAATAATAACTTCTCCTGAATGAACTAAAGTTTGAATATATCTTGAAACAATATAAATAAATTTATCTCTTATATCAATAAAATCATTTTCTTTGCTTGAATCGTCATCCTCAATAAAAATCTCATCAATATCATCAATATCATTGGTCTTTAAAAGATTTCTATTAACTTCTGTTAACAAATTCTCATCACAATCGGTTTCCTTTTTTTCTAAAGATTTAATTTCGGGTAATTCATACTCTAAGTTAGACCTTACTGAAATAAAAGCTAAATCATCCTTACTGCTCTTTTTATTCGTTAAAACATCAAAATTGTTTAAATCTAAAACCGTATTTTCTAACAAATTGTCCTCAAGATTTTGAATTTGTTTTATTAAAACATGATTTGGAATATAGTTTTTAAGTCTTAAAATTTTAATAAAATTAATCTCAAGCTCATATCTTGGATTAACTGAAAATTGCAAATCTCTGTAAGTTTCAAGCAAAACAACAATAATTCTTTCAAGATAGTTCAAATCAAACTCAATTAGTTTCTTTCTCAAATCTTCAGATTTAATTCCAATAAACTCAAAATTTTTAATACCTATCTTTAAAAATAATGCCTCTCTAAAAAATTCGATTGAATCTGACAAAAATTGCTCATAAGACACTCCAGACAAAAAAATAGAATCAAGAACACAAATTAACCCCTTCACATCTTCACTAAGAATGCTAACTGATAGCTTTTCTAAAAATTCATCATTGGTTAAACCCATCTTAGATCTTATTTGATCTAATTTAATGTCAGAATTAGTAAAAGAAACTATCTGATCAAAAAGAGTATAAGCATCTCTTACGCTACCACTACTTTTATATGCAATCCATTTTAAAGCTTCATTTTCATATTTAATATGATCTTCAAAACAAACCTTCTTAAGCATATTATAAATCTTTTCTAACGATAAAAGTTTAAAACTAAAATGCTGACATCTGCTTTTTATTGTCTCTGGAAGCTTGTGTGACTCTGTAGTGGCAAAAATAAAAACAATATAATTTGGAGGCTCTTCAATTGTCTTTAAAAGAGCATTAAAAGCAGAATTAGAAAGCATATGAACTTCATCAATAATATATATTCTATACTTGGAAATTGCAGGAGGAAACATTATCTCTTCTTTGATTTGTCTAATATCCTGAACCGAAGTATTTGAAGCACCATCAATTTCAATAACATCAAGACTGCTGTCATTCTCAATAGATTTACAATTGCTACACTTTCCACAAGGCATAACTGTTGGACCATTCTTACAATTTAAGCATCTAGCAAAAGCCCTGGCTGATGAAGTCTTGCCGACACCTCTTGGTCCTGAAAAGATATAAGCATTTGCTATTTTATTTTTTTCTATAGAATGCTTTAGAGTTTCAACAACAAAATCTTGCCCTTCAAGAGAGCTGAAATCCCTGGGTCGTTTCTTAAGAGCAGTGCCTCTTGAAGACGCCATTAACTTTTACCTCCTAATGTTTTAATATGCCTTAATAGGCAAAATGTTATAAATATATACTATACAATATATTTATATCTTAGAACTATTACTTTAGAAAAAGTATCAAAGAATTTTAAAAACATAAAAAATATCTAACAAAAAAAGCTTTTCAATAAAATATAACAAGGTTGCAAGTTTTAAAAAGATAAACTCATATCTTAACATAAAACAAAGTATTGCATTTTTGACTAAAAATCAAACCTAAGACTTACGTACTCACCAAAAAAATTACTTACCGCTGCTACCTTCCAGTCCTGACGGGATTTAGCAACATTTGATAGTACGGGTCCTAGGAATCGGAGAGAATGGGATTCGAACCCATGATACATTTTACCGTATACACGCTTTCCAAGCGTGCGCCTTAAGCCACTCGGCCATCTCTCCAGACTAACAAACTTTTCCGTGTCCAAGAGGACTTGAACCTCCGACCTTAAGAATCGCAATCTAACGCTCTATCCAACTGAGCTATGGACACAAACAATTAATTTTTATTGTAATAAAAATTACTATTTATTACAATAAAAACATTCAACAGAAAATGGAGAAGCTGTGAAGACTGAAATAATCATTTTCCTTTTAATATTATCTACTTTATCATGCTCTAAATCGGTCTTGAATGAAGTTAATTATGAATTCATAATTAAAACTAAAAATATTAAAGAAAAAGAAATATTAAAAAATAATAACATTTTACACATAGACGCAAAAATTCCTTTTATGGAAAATGCAAACTTTGAATTTGAAAATTTTATAAAAAAATGGAAAAAAGATGTAGAAAATAAAATATCAAAAACTGGAAATTCAAGAAATGAATATTTTTATTTTTCTAACTTTACAATATTTAAAAATGAAAATATTGATATTACATCTATTTTATATAAAGAATCTTTCAAAGAAAAAGAATCAAACACCCTCTTAAAATATTCCTCTTTAAACTTAAAAGGCAACAAAAAAATAGAAATTTCAGAAATAATATCAAAAGATCAGCTGGATTCTCTAATAAACGTATTAAAAGAACAGGTAAAAAGTAAAATTAAAGATCTTAATATTAAAGATAAACACAATCTAAGCGAATTAGAAAAAGAATTCACAACAATCTTTCCAAGATATAAATATTACTTTAAAAATAATCAAATTATAATTTTTTATAATCCATTATTAACTGATTGCAATGAATGCGATAAAATCGAGTTTCAATTTCCCATACATGAAAACACGGAAAATGAGTATGAGCTCAATAAAACCCCACACTCTTAACGCTTAAAATAAAACACAATAATTACGGAGAGGGTGAGATTCGAACTCACGGTAGACTTACACCTACAACGGTTTTCAAGACCGTAGCATTAAACCACTCTGCCACCTCTCCAGAGTTAAAACAAATTTTAATAAATAAAGCACACACTGTCAAGATTTAAATAATTACGGAGAGAATGGGATTCGAACCCATGGTCCCCTTTTAAAAGGACAACTTCTTAGCAGGAAGCCCCATTCGGCCACTCTGGCATCTCTCCTACAATATTAATACATATTATCTTAGAGATATTATTATTGTCAACTAAATAAATTACAAATATTAGTAATTCGTTCTAAACTCTTTGTAAGCATCTATTAAATTTTGAAAATCTCCAATAGAGATGTCAGTTTCAGAACAAATAAATTCCTCGTGCAAGATCTCTTGAACCATTTTCTCCTCATTATTGCTAAATTTTAATTCAATGCACTCATCCTTAATTCTCCAAATATATGTATTTACTCTTATATTATGATCAAAAATAAAAACGGGATCTCTCAAATTTAAAGAATTGTCAATAAAAAATAAATACTCCAAATACCAATTTACTCTTAAAGATACTGCAAATTCTTCAAGCAAATTTTCAATCAACATATCCTCGCTAGACTCAAATAATTTTAAAAATTTTGAATAAGGCCCTGGATTAAGCTCACAAAGTTTTTTCATATAAAAATAGGCATCTTCAAGATCACGATTTCTAAGAAAAAATAAAGTTGCATACAAATATATCAAATCTAGATTAGAATAATCATTAACCATTCTTTCAATAGACTTTTTAGGAGAAAATTTTAAAAGCTCAATTGTTGCAATATGCATATTATAAATTGTATAAATATTTGAAAAATTCAAAATGGCTTTAACATAAGATGCTGTGGCTTGAGTCATGTTCCCTATTTTATGAAAAATGGTTGCCCTATTATGCCAAATATACTTAGAATAATGGGAATCTGTTAAAAATTTTTCAGAAAGTCTAATTGCCCTGCTTATTTCCCCAATAGAATAGAAATAATACATTAAATAATTAACAACAAAAGCAAGATTGGCATCAGAAAAAATTTCGTCTATTTTCAAAAAGCTTGGTGTCTCATGAGATTCGCTATTTTTTAAAACCCAAATGTTAAGATTAACAAAAGAATTGTTTTGATCCAAACTTCTAGCTTTAAAAAACAATTTTAAAGCCTCGTCCTTATTGCCCAACATTTCAAATAAAACAGCACTATTGTTTAAAGCTTGTATAAAACCAGATTTTTGCTCTTTAGCCTTTAAAAAACAACTTAATGCAAGTTCATATTCTCTTAAATTGAAATAAAAAACACCTAAATTATAATTCTCAAAAGGGCCTAAATCATCTCTATTCTTTTCAACTTTACCATAATCTATAAGCTTAACTAAAAAATTGTATTCGCTCAAAACAACAGAATAAGTATTTAACACATATAAAAGAGCCTTATAATCCTTTTTCTTAAAATAAATAAGCGCTTTAAGTGAAAGAGAATCAAAATTCTCATCAAAAACATCTAAATTGTCAAGAGAACTTTTAAAGTCACCATTTTTATAAAAATTCAAAGCTTTCTCAAAACTAAAGTTATTCATATTTTTTAAAAATCTCCATAGGCCTTACAGAAATTTCCTTCGAGAAAGAAGTCTTATTAACACTTTTATCTAAATTATAAGCAGCAATACTAATATAATAAAGTCTTCCATCTTCAAGTCCTGTAATCTTAAAAGAAGTTTGATTTCCAACATCAATAGGAGAAGCTAAAACACTGCCGGTTTTTCCATGATAATTACCAGAGGCAACGCCAATATAAATATAATACCCTTCAACACTACTATTAACAACAGGAATCCATTCAATAAAAACTTCTCTGGAGCCTGGAATAACTTTTGTTATTACGGGGGGAAATGGGGCTGCTTCAGGAACATAGGTAATCGACATACTATAAAGAGAAGGACTGCTTACAGAATCTCCACTGGGATAAAATTCAACTTTTATTTGAATATATTTTGCTATCTTTGAATCTGGAAAATCTTTTTTAGGATCAAAATGAATCCACGCCCCAGTTAAATTTTTCTTAATATTCCCATAGCTATCTGTATTATAAAATACTTTGTTATCTAATCTGTAATAATAAACAATCTCTGTATCCTTGGGGACATTAGAATCAACATCAAAAGACAATACTTGAGAATAATATTTAGAAAGCTTAATAGGCTCTGTAATAATGTATCCCATATTCTTTGAAAAAAAAGCATTACTAATCTCTTCAAAGCTTTTATGTATTTCCAAATTCTCAACCGCACCAGTAAAATAGGTTCCTAAGGTAAAATCAATAAAATTTCCAATACTTAATAAATATCCTGACCCTTCCTTTTTATTATCTGTTATATATTCTATTGCTTGAGGTTTAGAATCTATCAAATATTCAAGTATGCCATCCCTTTGTCTATATCTTAAAGTATGCAAATGCCATTTCTTTGGAATAAAATCATCATTGCTTTTCATTCTAATTTTAATAGGTTCTTTATTATCTTTTAAAAATACATTGTTTAAAACCCAAACAAAATTTCCCTCATCGCTTTCTAATCTAATCGACTGATCTACCCACAAATTATTAATATTTTTATAACCATCCCAACTAAAAATAATTTCTCCTGTAACAGAAGTTGTTCGATATACCCAAAACTTAATAGTAAAATCAGAAACAGTATTGCCTGAAAAAAAGAAAGCTTTCTTTGTTAATGGCTTAAACTTGACAGGATTTTGATTTGAATAAAAAATTAAAGAGCCGTTGGAAACATTACGAAATTCATTTGAAACTCTCAAGCTTTTTGCACTAACTAAATAATTTGAAGATGTGTCTTTTAATTTATTATCTCTTCCTATTTCTAAGCGTAAATCAATATTTTTCAAATCCAAAACAGCTTTATATCTATCCAAATAAATACCAAGCAAACCTCTCATATCTCTTTCAAAAGTAATATTGCTAGAATCTTGAATAAATTTAAAATTTTTTTTTGAATCAAGTATTAACTTCAATTCTTGAGATAAAAGAATAAAAAAGCATAAAAAAAATAGCAAGAACATTAAAATTAATCTCATTTTTGACCTTTTATTTGTTATTATTCACATTTTTAAATATCTCATAACATAAAACAAATCATCTTATGATACAATGATTATATCATAAGATGATTTCTAAAATCTAAAAACTATCTGACATTATGAAAGACAACCTAATAAGTTTATTTGAAAAAGCAATAAAACTGCCAACTACAAGTGGCTGCTATAAAATGCTAAATGAAAATAAAAAAATACTCTATATTGGAAAAGCAAAAAATCTAAGATCAAGAATAAAAAGTTATTTTTTAGAAAAAAAAAGCCACAAAATAAAAATATTAATGGAAAATGTAAAATCAATAGAAGTTATCACAACAAACAGTGAATACGAAGCATTGCTTCTAGAATGCAATCTAATAAAAACTCATAAGCCTGACTACAATGTAAAATTAAAAGACGGGAAAGGTTATCCCATGGTAAGGATAACTCGTGAAAAATATCCAAGAATTTTCAAAACCAGGAAAATAATTAACGACCAAAGTGAATATTTTGGACCATTTACCAATGTAAAAAAATTGGACCAAGTATTAGATTTTATTAACAAAACATTTAAACTTAGAAAGTGCAAAAAAAAATCTAAAACTCCTTGTCTATATTGCCATATGGGACAATGCCTTGGAGCATGCTACAAGGAAAATCTCGAAAAAGAATATCAAAAAGAACTAGATAAAGCAAAATCTATACTAAAAGGAAATACATCCGAAATATTAAACCAAATTGACATTAAATTAAAACTTGCCATACAAAAAGAAGATTTTGAAACTGCTATTAAATTAAAAGAAATTAAAAATTCTTTAACAGAGATTAATCAAATCCAAATCGTTACAAAAACCAACAATTTAAACACAGATTATGTGCATGTTCATCCAGGAGAAAATGTAAATACAATAATAGTATTAAAATATAGAAATGGAAAATTAGTTGAAAGAGATGCAAACTTTGATGAGAGCATATGCAAAAAAAATGAGCTGATTTTACAATTTTTGACTCAATATTACACAGCTATTAATATGATAGTGCCCGACAAAATCAATATTTTTCTTAAAGATGTAGACACTAAAAATGTTGAAAAACTAATAAATGACGTTAAAAATACAAAAACAAAAATTATTTACAAAGAAACAGAAGAAATTTTAAAAATAATGGAAATGGCTATATCTAATGCTGAATTATCATTAAGAGAATATGAAAATAAAAACAATAAAGCACTGGAGAGTTTAAAAATTTTTCTAGAAATGGATAAACTTCCCAAAATAATTGAAGGATTTGACATTGCTCATCTTAAAGGGCAAGAAACAGTAGCTTCCATGGTTACTTTTAAAATGGGAATGCCCTTTAAAGAAAACTACAAGCTTTACAAGTTAAACTCACTATTAAAAGGAGAAATTGATGACTTTAAGGCAATAAAAGAAGTAATCTCAAGAAGATATTCAGAAATAATCAATAAAAACTTAGAGCTTCCAAATTTAATCTTAATTGACGGGGGAAAAGGACAATTAAATGCTGCTTTTTCTAGCTTAAAAGACTTAAAAATAGAAAACAAGGTTAAAATCTGTTCATTGGCAAAAAAACACGAAACAATATTCTTAACAACAAAAAACAAAGGGATAAATCTACCCCAAGGACATCTTGCTCTTAGGATACTGCAAAACGTAAGAGATGAAGCGCACAGAAAAGCTAACAGATTTAACAGAAAAAGAAGAGAAAAAATAACACTATTGTACACAAAAATAAATGGAGTTGGAGAAAAAACAGCTCAAAAAATATTAAAATCAATAGGAACCTATAAGGATATATTGCCTTTAAGTGAAAATGAAATTTCAGAAAAAATAAAAGTAAATATTAAACTTGCAAAAAGAATAAAAGAATTTGCAATAAAAGAAAACTCAATAAAAAATTATAATCACAATAAATTTTAAATTCAATCAAAATTTTATATAACCAGTAAATTACCAATAAAATTACAAAATTTCAAACTAGATTATTATTTATTAATGCTTTTTAAAATCAAAATACTATTTTAAATTCCAGGCGATAAAACTAAAAAAAGATTATTAATAAGCTTGTTTCTAACTTGCATATTCAAAACATCTCCTAAAAGCTCTATTTTGTATCTTCCAGAAAAACTCTTAACTACTCTAAAAAAATGAACAATCTCGGTGTAGTCAAAATCATCCAGCTCGCCAATAACTTCATTTATTAAATTATCAAATATCCTTTTACGATCTTTCTTTTCTAAATTTTTAATCTTTGAAGGTCTTCCTTCAATTTTATTTAATTTATCCAAAAATTTTTCTATCCCATTTTGAAAGTTTATATTTTTAATAATAACTTCAAATTCAAAGCCTTTAGGAATATTTTTTTTACCTATTATTTCATATCTTAGATTATTAAAAAATAAAGGATAAAAAATAAAATCATCTTTTGCCTGAGACTTTAACCCACAAATTTTTGCTCTCAGGTCATCATCACTTGGAATATTTAAATAATCAAAAAATATTTCGGGATTGCTTTGCAAGTTTTTAATAGAATCAAAAAACCCTATTAAAACAATTTCTGCCAATCTAGATTCAGATCTACAAGATAAAAAACAAAACAATAAAATCCAACTTAATTTTTGCTTCATATACTAAAAATTAAATTTTGACTCTGCAAAAGTATGCTTAAAAAAATTATTATTAAGCTTTAAGATTGAAAATATTAACAAATATGACAAATTTTGATGAATACTTTTAGAATAAATTCTCAAATATAAATCAAAATTATATAAAATTTTCAAAACAATTTTTATTTCTGCAATTGAATAATTTTTAACCCCTACTCTATAAATTTTATTTAATGAAAAAAAGATTTTATTTTTATTCAATGCACTCTGTAAGCTTCCATATGTATTATAATCTATTTGCACCTTCAATAATCTTTTAAATTGCCAAATAAGACTCATTAAAACATTAAGCAAATCTTCCCCCTGATCCAAAATAGATTTAATCTTTATCAAAGAATGTGCCATATCTTTTCTTAAAATTGAATTAAATAAAGAGAAAGTGTTTTCAAAACGAACAAAACTAATCCAAGAAGTTATATCTTCCTCATCGATAGTGTTGTTCTTGGCAAAAAGCGCAAAAGAATTTATGTAAAATTTCAAAATTTTAGTATCTGAATTTAGCATCAAAAGCATTAAATTTACTGCAGAATCTGTAATCTTAACATTAAGATTAAAAAAATTTCTTTTTACAAATGTAAATTTGTCATCATCGGAAATCTCATAAAAAACTTTTTTTATAAATTTAAGTTTGTTCTTAAAATCAATGTTACATGAATTGCTATTAGAAACAAAAATAACAGTTTTATTATTAGACTTCAAAATTGCATTACATACTAGTTCTAAATCTTTTCCTGCTTTTAAAAGTTCAGACTCATAAACAATGAAAATTTCTTTTTCTGAAAAAAAAGAATTGGAAAATAGTTTCTCAACAAATTCAACAACTGAGAGTTCTGACAAAAAAATTTTAGTAACCGAAACTTCCGATTTAAAAGCATCTAACTTAATTAACAGCTCTTTTAAATAAGCTTCTTTTAAACCTTGTTCACTGCCCAACAATAAATAAACCACTTGCATCAAAATAAATTATAATCCAAGTGCCAAATATATTATACTTAAGCTAGGAGGAGAATATGAAAGTTGCAATATTTACAGATACCTATATCCCAGAAAAAAATGGGGTAGCAACGTCAATAAAGCAAATTAAAGAAGGATTTGAAAAAAATGGCTATGAAGTTTACATATTTTGTCCAAAATCCAAAAAATCTGCAAACGAAAAAAACGTTTATAGATGCTCATCTATCCAAATAAATAAAAAACTTGACGCCGTAATAGCTTTTCCCAATAAAAGAAAAATAGCTAAAATAATACAAAGCTATAAACCAGACATCATTCATACTCACTCTGAGTTTTCTATGGGAAAAATTGGAAAACAAATTGCATTAAAACAAAATATACCAATAGTTCACACAAGCCACACAATGTGGGATTATTATTTACACTACTTAGGAATTTTTAAATATTTTATTAAACCTGATAAAATGATACGAAAACACTATAATAAAATAAAATATTTTATTTATCCATCAAGTAAAGCAAAAGAAAGATATTTTCAACTTTCAAATAATTCTAACTATAAAATAATTCCAAATGGAGTTGATAGAAAGCTTTTCATAAAAACTCTAAGTAAAGAAAAAAAAGATGAAATTTTGAAAAAGCACAATATAAAGCAAACAGACAAAATAATCATATTTGTTGGAAGAATAAATAAAGAAAAAAACATTAATTCATTAGTGATACATTTAAAAGACCTTTTAATACAAAACAGAAATTATAAGCTTATCATTATTGGCAAAGGAAGCGAAGAAAAGGAAATAAAAAATTTTAGCATTAAACATGGACTTGAAAAACAAATATTGCTAATAGGAACAATTCCATGGGAAGAAATATGTTATTACTATAAAATCTCTGATATCTTTGCCAGTCTATCAAGAAGCGAGGTATATCCAATGACGGTAATAGAAGCATTGACTGTTGGGATACCTGCCATTTTAATAAATGATTATATATATAAAGACGTAATAAAAGAAGGAATAAACGGATTCTTAATAAAAAAATGTGAAAACTTATCTCATTACATAGATAAAGTAATAAAAGATGATAAAATACTAAAAACATTTAAACAAAATGCAAAAAAATATTCTACTAAATTTTCAAGTCATTTTTTTACAAAAAAAATTGAAAATTATTACTCAGAAATTATTGCAAAAAAAAATCATTAATATAGCTTATCAAAAGGTATGAAGCAAATTGGAAACTTAATTTTCATATCAAATAAAACATTCTTAATGGACTCACCAATAAAATATTGAAAATCCCAAAAAACATCTGTATTGATAAAAAATCTAACCTGCACGACTATATAATAAGGAGTGTATTCTTTAACAATAAGAGTAGGAGAACAAATCTCAACATTAAATTTCTTATTATTGAAAATCATCAAATCTTCTATTTTATCTTTTAATAAACCAATATTCGTATCATGGGGAACTTGAAAAGAAAACACAACCCTTCTTCTAGGATTTGCCGAAAAATTAACAACAAAATTGGATGTAAGCTTACTGTTTGGAATCTTAATAATTTCTTCGTCAAATGTTTTAAGTGTAGTAAAAAAAATTTGGACATTCTCAACCAAACCTTCAACATCACCACATTTAATGTGATCTCCACACTTAAAAAATTTAGAATTTAAAACAATAAATCCGCTAACAAAATTAGACAAAATACCCTGAGCAGCAAGCCCAATAGCAAGCCCTAATGATCCGAATACAGCAATAATAGATGTTGTAGGCACCCCAAGATATGGCAATATTATTAAAACAATAACAAAATCTGTTAATATTTTGAAAAAAGATTTCAAAAAGTTAAAAACTGTAACCTCTAACTTATCCTCTAATCTAGACTTTTCCAAAGTCTTAAACAAGATTTTACCCATTTTTTTAACTATCAACTTTAAAAAATACCACAACACTATAGCAATCGAAACTTTCAAACTGTAACCCACCACACTCTCAAAAATATGATTAAAATAATCTTGAAATATAAAAAATTCCTTAAACAAACTAAACTTTCCCTCTAGACTTCACATAAATTAACTGAATTATAGCACAAAAAACAAACAAACCTTTCAATAGAAAAACTCTAGTAAAAACAATAAGTCAATCGATTAAAACATAATAAAGCATGTTTTTAATCAACACCAATCAATAATAAAAAATACATTACAACAATATTTGTGGTAAAATTAGTATACCAAAGGTTTTTACTAATTTTGACAAAACAAATATATAAAAAGAAACAAAAAAAGTTATATGAGATTCTGGAATTGTTTTTACTTGTCTTTAAAACAGCAACATTTACAATTGGCGGAGGATTAGTAATTATATCTGAGCTTAAAAAAATACTTGTTAAAAAAAGAAAGATAATATCCGAAGACGATTTCAACAAAATACTTGCAACATCAAATGTTATTCCTGGAGTTACAGCAATTAATTTTGTGTTCCTAGTAGGAAAAAAATTTGGGGGTTTTTCATGCGCACTTTTACTTGTTGTTGCCGGAATTTTACCTTCCATTATTGCAATAGTAATGGTTTTCTTTTACCTAGAATTAGTGTCGGATAATATACATGTTGAAAAATTTCTAGAAGGTGCAAAAATCTCTTCAATTATCATAATGTTAACAGTTGTTTTAAAATTTTCAAAAAAAATGTTGAACAATTCCATAATGAAATGGACAATATGTTTTCTTGTAATCTTTGCAATTTCTAAATTAAAAATAAAAATATCATATATACTACTAATTTTCTTTTTAATATATACGCTAAAATATATAACAATAAAAAAAATATTAACTAAACAAAAAAAGGATATCGATTGATTCTAATAAATTTATTCATTACATTTTTAAAAATCGGATTATTAAATTTCGGAGGGGGCAATGGAATTGCAGCAATAATAAACAATGAATTAATTAATAATAAACAATGGATAACAAAAGAAGAATTCATTAATATGATTACAATATCAAGAATAACCCCTGGACCTATTGCCACAAATATAGCAACATACGTTGGAATGAAAATTGCAGGAATTGCAGGAGCAATAATTGCTACATTAGCACTAATAACAGCTCCAATATTAATAATGATTATAATTCTTTCAATGCTACACAAAATAAGCTTTTTAAATTATTGTTTGGAAAATCTAAAACCTATTATTGTTGCACTGTGGATAATTACAATAATAATTTTGCTTGAAAACACATATTTAAAAATAGAGAACAACAAAACAGAGCTTTTAAGAACCTTGACTGTTGTAGGAATTAATTTTTTTATTTTATTTTTTTATAACAAAATAAGTCCAGCATTAGTAATTATGCTTAGCGGATTTTTGTATACATTAATATAAATATGATTAAACAAAAATTAAAGTTATCCCAAAATTTAAATTCAATTCAAATACAATCAATAAAGATATTAAGCCTTAATAAAAAAGAATTAACAAAACTTATACTAGAAGAAAGCGAAAATAACGAATGCCTAGAAATAGACTCAAATAAAATATTTTTTGAAACATTGAAAACATATAAGTTTAAAAAAATATTTTACAAAGAAGATGATATAATAAAAAGTCAATACGACATAGCTCTTGAAAAAACAAAAACGAATACTTCTTTAAAAGAGCACCTTTTGCTACAATTAAGGATTCAAAGAATAAATGAAGATGAACTTAAAATAGGTGAAATATTAATAAACAATCTAAACAACAAAGGTTTTCATATAATAAACCCTTACGATCTTTTTAAAAAGGAAGAGAAGGAAAAAGTAAAAAAAATAATTGAACTTATTCAAAAATTTGATCCAATTGGAATTTGTGTCCCCAATATAATAGAATCGTTAATTTTGCAAGCAAAGCATCATAAATTAGAAACTAATATTATCAAGATTCTTGAAAAAGCCGAACTTATTGAAAAAACTCAAGAAAAGTTAAAAAAAGAGCTCAAAATAAGAAGTAAAGAATTTAACACGGCCTTAGAAATTATCAGACAAAAACTCAACCCCAACCCAACGCTCGAATTTAAAGATCCAAACGATACTAATTTCTATGTTGATCCAGATATATTAATAATAAACCACAATAACAAATTTGAAATTAAAATCAAAGAAGTTAACATCTTTAAGAAAGAACTTAAAAGGACAACAGAAAATCCTCAAAAACAAAAAAAAGCAAAATGGTTGATTGAATCATTACGATATAGAGACGAAATACTTGCAAAAATAGGAATAGCCATATATACATTGCAAAAAGAATTTCTAAGAAGAGGCTTTAAAAGCTTAAGGCCAATGAACTTGAGCATTTTGTCAGAAAAAATCAGTGTATCAAAATCAACAATATCAAGAGCAATAAAAAATAAATATTTAAAATGCGAATGGGGTACAATATTGATCAAAGAGCTATTTAGCTCTGTCGGTGGAGCAAAAACAAATGAATTTTCAAAATTAAGCATTAAAATAACAGTAAATAAGTTGTTAGAAGTAAATAAAAAGATGTCAGATAAAGCAATTTCTGCTATACTGAAATCCAAAGGAATCTCTATTTCTAGAAGAACAGTAAACAAGTATAGAAATGAATTAAAATCTGAGAAAGGAAAAATATATTATGGAACCTAAAATTCAATCTGTTAATTATAACTTAGATGAAAGTGAAAAAAAATTTATTTTTAAAAAGCTAGAAAAATTTGATAATCATATCAAGAAACATGTAGAAAATTTAAAAATTACAATCAAAAAAGAACGTGAGCTTTTTGAATTAGACGCACATCTTCACTTTAATTGGGGTAAAATAATACATATAAGAGAAGATGGAAAAACACTTCTCAACCTTATTGATAGTGCAATGGAAAAACTTTACAAATCGGCAACTAAAGAAAAAGAGAAAAAAAACAATAAATAAGATATAAGCAAAAAATGCAAGAAGTAAAAATCAAGATAATAAATAAAGATAAAATACATTCAAGCTCAGCAAACATCATTGCTAAATTTGCAAATAAATACTTTTCGTGCAATATAAAAATAACAGTCAATGGTGAAAAAGAAAAACTAGCAATTAAAATTTTGTTAAATTTACTAAAATATAATTTTTCAAAAGAGCTTGAAAAATGAATAAAAAAAATTTTTACATAACAATATTACTACACTTACCTAATATTTTATTTTCATACTCAACAAAATATGATATTGAGGCAAAAATGTCATATTTTGTCATGAGTCTGGCAATCATTGTAATCTCATCTATTTCACTAGGAAATCTAGTAGCAAAAATAGGTATTCCAAAAGTAATAGGACAAATAACGGCAGGAATAATTCTAAGTCCGAATGCCTTTGGAAAAATTAAAATACCTTTATTATTTCCATTAGGGATAACTCAAATTGGAGAAAACTATTTAATAGATGAAAAAATATTTGCAATCTCTACCATAGCTTCAATAATATTACTTTTCACAGCAGGACTTGAAACTGACTTAAAATTATTTATCAAATTTTTGCCACGCGGAGGAATTATTGGAATAATAGAAGTTGTTGGCACCTTCACAGGTTTTGTACTAATGGCCAGCATAATTTTTAATGTTCCTCTAATAAGTCCAACCTCCCTTTTTATTGGAATAATTGGAACCCCAACATCAGCAGGTATTGCAGCAAGTATACTCTCAGCAAAGAAAAAAATGAGTACCTCAGAAGGGGTGACAATAATCTCAACTTCAATTATTGATGACGTGCTTTCAATGCTTATGCTTACAAGCGTAATAACTATATCAAGATCTATATCGGATCTTGATATAGCAAGCTCGATCAAAAGTATAATTCAAAACATAGTAATTTGGCTATGCTTAACTTTCTCTTTAATATATGTATCAGAAACGCTCTCAAAGCTGCTGAAAAAATTAAACAGTGTCACCTTAGCAACCGTAATAACACTCTCTTTGGCCCTTACTATCGCAAGCATTTTCCAAAATCTAGAAATGTCTTTTGTTGTTGGAGCTTATGTATTTGGGCTTGCTATGTCAAAAACAGACATAGCATATGTAATTCAAGACAAACTAACAATCTTTGAAAGATTTTTTATCCCAATCTTTTTTACATCGATTGGACTTATGTCAGATATCAATGAAATACTCTCAAAAGAAGTTCTTATTTTAGGATTAGCAATTAGCGCAATAGCAATAATTACTAAAAGTACATTTTGCTTTATTCCAGCGCTCTTTTTAGGATTTAATAAACTTGGAGCCTTAAAAATTGCAACCGGAATGGTCCCAAGAGGAGAAGTTTCACTTATTATGGCAAATGTAGCATTATCTTCAGGATTTATTAGTCAAAAAATATTTGGAATTATAATAATAATGGTATTTTTGCCAACAATCATTGCAACACCCATAATAAACTTCTTGTTCAAAATAAATAAAAGCGGACTTAAAAAAGAACTCCCAATAGATCAAAATACACACATATGCGTATCATTTGAATATGATAATTTAGCCAAAATTCTTATATGGGACTTAAAAAATGAGTTAAGAAAAGAAGGATTTTTCACACAACAAATTAAAAATGATTCCTCACAATATATTAATGCAAGAAAAAACAATATATCCTTCTCAATAAAACGAGAAGGTAGTAAAATCACATTCGAATGCCCAAATAATCACTTAATAATAATACAAGATCTTTTTAGAGAAACAATCTTAAACCTAGAAAAAATAACCAAAGAAGTTGAAACAGTCTCTTTAAGAGCAAAAAAACTAGATTACTCAATAAATTATGATAAAATTCTTAGTAAGATCAACCTAAATAAAAGAATAAAAAAGGAAAACATTATTCTAGAATTAAAATCCAGCAATAAACCTGATGTGCTAAGAGAACTTCTAAGCGTAATAAACATTGAAATTGACAAAGAAAGAATATTTCAAGATTTAATGGAAAGAGAAAAATTAATTACTACTGCGCTAAAAGAAGGCTTTGCTATTCCTCATTTAAAAACAAATTTAATCTCAAAAATACACATTGCAATAGGAATAAGCCATGAAGGGATTGACTTTAATGCTCTTGACAAGAATTTAAGCCATGTTTTTATATTAATATTGTGCCCAGCAAAAGATTATGTTAGCTACCCTAGAATTTTAGCATCTGTTGTAGGCAAAGTTGATCTATATAAAAAAGAAATTTTAAATGCAAAAACGGATAAAGAAATTTATAATATAATAGTGAGCTGAATTATGTTTAAAGTTATCAAATGTAATGAATTGAATGAAAAATTGATAAACAAAAAAGTTGAAATAAATGCTTGGGTAAAAAAAATTAGACACCACGGAAAATTTACCTTTCTAAGCATAAGAGACAGATATGAGAAAGCTCAAGTTCTGATAAACGAAGAACATCTTTTAAAGATCGTAGAAAAAATAAAGCTTGAATATTGCATTAAAATTCAAGGATTATTGATCAAAAGGCCCCCCAACATGATAAATACAAATATGAAAACAGGATATTTTGAAATATTGGCAAAAAACATTGAAATTATCTCAAAGTGTAATGAATTGCCGTTTATGATAGAAGATGACAATAATGCAAGTGAAAACTCAAAACTTGAATATAGATACTTAGATTTAAGAAGAGATTCATTGAAGAATAAAATCATTTTAAGATCTCAGGCCACTCATCTTATTAGAAATTTTTTAGTAAAAAGAAAATTTTTAGAACTAGAAACTCCAACTTTTGTAAAATCAACACCCGAAGGCGCAAGATCCTTTATAATTCCATCAAGGATTCACAAAGGATCTTTTTATGCCTTACCTCAATCTCCACAACTTTACAAACAGCTTATAATGATAGCGGGATTTGATAAATATTTTCAAATAGCCCGTTGCTATCGAGACGAAGATTCAAGAGGCGATAGACAACCAGAGTTCACGCAGCTTGATCTTGAAATGAGTTTTGTCAAAAAAGAAAATATTTTTAAATTAATAGAAAATATGATTTTTTCAATATTTAAAAATTGCCTTAATATTAACTTGCCTAAAAAATTTAAAAAAATAACATACAAAGAGGCAATGAATAAATATGGCAGCGACAAACCAGACACCAGATTTGAACTTGCACTACAAGATATAAGTCGAAATCTAAAAAATTCAGAATTTAATGTATTCAAAGATACTCTAAAAAATAAAGGTTCAATTAAAATTTTAATAGTAAAAGATAAAGCTGATAAGTTTTCAAGAACAAAAATAAATAATTTAGAAGAAATTGCAAAGCTTTACAAAGCACAAGGACTTTACTTTACAAAAATTGAAAACAATAAATTTTCTGGAGGAATTGCAACATTTTTAAGAACAGAAGAACATCAATTGATAAAAGCTTATTCTCTAGAGAATAATGACATAATTTTCTTTACAGCTAATAACAAATGGGAAACTGCTTGCAAAGTATTGGGCCAAATTAGAATAAAAATTGCAAACGATCTTGGACTAATAGATGAGAATAAATTTGAATTTCTATGGGTCTACGACTTTCCACTATTTGAATATGACGAAAATACAAAAACCTATACACCGGCTCACCACATGTTCTCGATTCCCAAAAAGCAACATATTGCCAATTTAGAAAAAAATCCAAACAAAACCATAGGTGAAATTTATGATCTTGTTTTAAATGGTGTAGAGCTTGGTTCAGGCTCAATCAGAATACATAGCAAAGAACTTCAGCAAAGAATTTTTAACATAATAGGATTTCAAAAAGAAAAATTAGAAGATAGATTTGGATTTTTCCTAAAAGCATTAGAATATGGGGCTCCAAATCATGGTGGCATTGCAATTGGAATTGATAGACTCATAATGTTAATGACAAAATCAACTTCAATAAAAGATGTAATACTATTTCCAAAAAATTCTTTTGCGGCAAGTCCTCTTGATAACTCGCCTTCTAAAATCTCAAATGAACAACTCAAAGAACTGGGAATTAGCATTGTTTCTGATGATGCTTAAATTCATAATACAACTTATAACATACACATTTAAAATTATAAAAACCAGTTAACCATATCCTTGGAATTTTCTAATAATCTAATATTTTTTTCAAGAAACTGAATATCAAAGCTTAATTTTAATTTTTCACAAACAGCAAACATTATGAAAAAAACATAAAATCAATCTAAAACAAAATGCTTTTTTAAAATCTAGAAAAAATCTTAATTACTTCCCTCTTAAATTATACGAACTTAATAAACATGACATTTAGCAATCATTTAAAAATAAATTATTATTTTATTTAAATTTTAAAAATAAATAATAGAAAAAATATATAGAATAATCAATAATTTTATAATTCAATAATCTGAAACATAATAGAATAATAAAAAAAGCCGCTCAAAAAGCAGCTCGCAAATAAAAATTAGTGAATTTTTATTTAATTTCTATTAATATTATTAAGATTTTTGCATGCAATCTTCACACGTTCTTTCATAGAAACTTCAGCTTCTCTTAACCAAACTCTTGGATCATAAAATTTCTTATTTGGAATATCGATATCCTTACCATCTCCTAATTGACTTTGCAAACGATTTTCATTTTTTTTATAATAATTTAAAACACCTTCCCAGGCAGCCCACTGCGTATCTGTGTCAATATTCATCTTTACAACTCCATAAGAAAGTGCCTCATTAATCTCATCAATTGTGGATCCAGACCCTCCATGAAAAACATAAGAAACTGGCTTAGCGGTATTTACTCCTGTTTTTGATATAACATAATCTTGACCATCCCTTAACACTCTTGGAGTAAGCTTAACATTCCCCGGTTTATATACTCCATGAACATTCCCAAAAGCTGCTGCAATCTGAAAATTTGGACTAATCTTTAAAAGTTCTGAATATCCATAATAAATATCCTCGGGAGTCGAAAATAGTTCATGCAAAGCTCTGTCCGAATTATCAACTCCATCTTCTTCCCCACCAGTAATTCCAAGCTCTATTTCTAAAAACATTTCAATTTTTGCCATTCTTTCTAAGAATTTTTTAGAAATTTCAATATTTTCTTTAATAGGCTCTTCTGACAAATCTAACATATGTGAAGAAAATAATGGCTTTTTGTGCTGACTATAGTATTTCTCACCATACTCTAAAAGTCCTTCAACCCAAGGAAGCAAATTTTTAGCACAATGGTCAGTATGAAGAACAACAGGAACACCATAATGCTCTGCCATCAAATGAACATGCATAGCTCCAGAAATAGCTCCAACTACTGAAACTCCTTGTGGTTTTTCTATCTTCAATCCTTTCCCACAAACAAAAGCAGAACCGCTATTGGAGAATTGTATCATAATAGGAGAATTAATTTCTTTTGCTGCCTCTAAAACTGCATTAATAGAATTTGTTCCTATACAATTAATAGAAGGAATAGCAAATCCTTCCTTTTTACATATCTCATATAAAGAGTGCAACTCTTTTCCATAAACTACACCCGGCTTAATCTTGTCTAAAACACCCATTTATATCACTCCTTTCTATTTTATTTTTCTTTATCAAATAACTATAACAAATTATACACCTAAGAAGTAGAATTGAGTTTAAATCAATCAATAAATAATTATTTAAATAAAAGTAAGCGTAAAATTTATCAAAAATCTATTATTCTTCACAAAAAAATTCAAAGTCAAACCTTTTCAGTAGAGTCTAACATTTTATACCACTGCGAAAATTCTTTTATTCCTTCTTTAATAGAAATTTTGGCCTCATACCCCACATCATTTTTAAGCTTTAAAATATCACAACAACTTTCCACAACATCTGCTTTTTGCATAGGCATATAACTTTTTAAAGCTTTTTTATCAAAATTAACCTCAAGCTCTTTAATAAAATCTAACAATTTAGTTGCATGCCCAGTTCCTATATTGTATATCCTGTAAGGAAAAGAAGATGTTGACGAATTTGGATTTTTAACGTCAAAATTACAATCACTCTTAGCCGGATTTTTCAACACTTTATAAACACCGTTTGCAATATCACTCACATATGTAAAATCTCTAGCCATATTCCCATTGTTAAAAATATTAATAGACTCACCATTTTTAATTCCATATGAAAATAAATACAAAGCCATATCGGGTCTTCCATAGGTTCCATAAACTGTAAAAAATCTAAGCCCTGTTGTGGGAATATTAAAAGAGGCACTGTAAGCATGAGCTATCATCTCATTAGATTTTTTAGTAGCTGCATATAAATTTAAAGGATGGTCTGTAACAGAATCTTCACTAGACGGAATATTCTCATTTATACCATAAACCGATGAAGTCGAAGCATAAACAAAATGTTCAATGCTTTCTTTATAAATTCTGCACACATCTAAAACATTAAAAAACCCAACAATATTTATTGAAACATAGCTATCAGGATTCTCAAGACTATCTCTAATACCTGCTTGAGCAGCCAAATGGCAAACATGCGTAAACTTAAACTCTTTAAAAAGTTCTAGCAGCTTATCTTTATTTAGTATATCAAGATAAACAAAGGATAAATTATTATATTTTTCACTCTTAATAATCTTATAAGTTTTGACATCCTTAGAACAAAAACCTAAAGCATTTAATCTTTCATGCTTAAATTTAAGTTCATAATAATCATTTAATATGTCTACACCCAAAACTTCGTGCCCTTCTTCTACAAACTTTTTAGCTACATGAAATCCAATAAACCCTGCAATTCCTGTTAAAAAAATTTTCATATTATCATTCCTCTTTAAAATTCAATACAAACTAACACCATTAATCTATTTTTTAAAACCAAGATCTCTTTTTTGATAACTGCGAGAATTATTGCTGCCAAACCTATTATTTCTGACATAAGAAACTCTTATTCTTTTTATATTTCCATCGCCCTCGCTTTCAGTTTTTATATCACTATAACGATTTAAAGTTGTATGAATAATTCTTCTTTCAAAAGGATTCATTGATGGCAACAAAATAGAACGTCTAGTTCTTTTGACTTTGTGAAAAGAATTTATTGCTAAATTAATAAATCTAGACTTAAATCGCTCTCTATAATCTCCAATATCCAATACAACCCTACTATTAAAGGTGCCAGCTTCACCAATAAGCTTAGAGGCATAAACATTTGTCAAAAGCTGTAAAGAATCTAAATTCTTACCCTCTCGTCCAATCAAAATATTTGGACTATCTGTTTCAATAGAAATCTTAATATATCCTCCTTCTTTGGATTCTATTGTCAAGTTTACAGAATATCCCATTTTAATTAACATTTCTTTTACAAATTCTAAAATTCCATCACAAATTTCATCCCCAATTTTAATTTCAAAAACGTCTTTTTTAACCTCTTTTACATGGGGAGAAACCCTTATTTTAATCATTTCTTTCTTAAATAAAAATCCAACCCTTTCTTTATCTAAAATTTCTACATCAAACTCGCCTTCTTTTAATTCCAGGTCTCTCATTGCTTTCTTTATTGCTTCTTGTTCGGTTTTTCCGTAAAATTCATAACTCATATTATTCCCCCTTTAAGACAAATGTATCTTTATATAGTATTGCTGCAAAATAGTAAAAATATTTGTTGTAATCCAATATATTAAAAGTCCTGATGGCATATTGTAAAGTATGAAAAAAAACATAATAGGCATTCCAAAATATAAAAATTTCTGCTGCGCTCCAAGATTTTTTAAATCAACATTGGAACTAACAATTGTAGACCCCAATTGAGTAAACATCATAATAAAAGGCAAAATTCTAATATCAGTCCAAGAAACAAAATATAGCTTATATCCAAAATGATACACACTGTCGCCTATAGATAAATCATCAATCCATCCTGGAATAAAACTAGCTCCTCTTAATAAAAATAAATTATTTACAAGTGAATAAAGAGCAAAAAATATAGGAAGCTGCAAAATTACGGGAAGACATCCCCCAAGAGGATTAACTCCTTCTTCTTTATAAAGCCTTCCCATCTCTTCATTTAATTTCTTAGAATCATGCTTAAACTTTGCTTGAAGTTCTTTCATTTTAGGTTGAAGTTTGGAAAGCTCAGCAGTAGCTCTAAATCCCTTAAATGTTAAAGGAAATATAAGGATTCTAACAACAATTGTCAAAAAAATAATTGAAAGTCCCCAATTAGGTATAACATCATAAAAAACTTGCATTACCATTTGCATAGGAACTTGAATTAAATACCATAAACTCTTTTCTACTGACATTCCAAAAGCAATATCAGATAAGCCAAAAGTATTAGTATCATTCTTATCAAAAATGTCTAAATATCTATTATCCTTGGGCCCAGCGTAAATAAAAAACTCATCACTAATGTTTTTTTTATTTTTAACATTATTAATAATAAACGATTTAAGAACTTCTCTTTCCTTCTTAAATTCAACCTCCATATCTTCTTTAAAAACCAACACTTCAAAATACTTCGTACTAGAGCCAATCCATCTAGGATTGTTAATCCTTAAACCATCTTTACCATATCTAAGCTTATTGTCATAGTAAATTATTTGAGATAAATAATTGTTATATTGTAACTTAGCTTTATCGCTCAACCTTTCAATTCCAGAACTAAAAATAATTTTATAAGAATCAATATCAAATAAGTTATAATCCTCAAGACCATTTAGAATAACTTTAAAATTTATCAAGTATTCATTTTTTCTCGAAAATGTATACTTTTTTATATATTCATAAGTTTTCCCATTATTTTTAAAATAAGCTTTAAATTCATGGTTAAAATCATCTATTTTTTTATACAAAAATAAGTTCTCTACTAAATAGTCGAAATTAATATCGAAAAAAGTTTCATTTTTATAATCAGCATTAATCAAATCTGTAGGATCTTTTTCTAAATTTAAATGATTTTTAAGCTTTAATGAAACTAAATTTCCTCTAAACGTCGAAAAAGTAGCAAAATATACTTCTGTTTCTACAACAATATTTTGAGCTTTATTAATCAAATCAAAACCATTGCTTTTACCCAGAGGCATTTTATTGTCATTAAAACTTTTGTTTAAATCAAACTGCAATTCCTTTTCAGAAGATCTAAAGCTTAACATGTTGGAAGAAAAAATATCATTAATAAGCATAAAAAGACCTATTAAAAATAAAGATAAATAAACCGTTCTTAAAATTTTCTTACTTCGATTCACTTATGCCCCTTCATACCATTAAAACTAAACTTTTCATAAGGGATTCAATACCAAAATACGTCAAATTTAACCTATTATAAGAAACTACAAAAACAAAATCTAAGGCTCTACCTTCTAATAATTCTAATCTTTTCCTAAAAACCTCTTTAAAAAGCCTTCTAGTACGATTTCTTTTAACAGACCCCTTAAAGTCTTTAGAAAAGGTAACAAGAAGTCTGGAATAAATCAAATCATTTGATTTAAAGAACATTTTAAGATTAAGATTGCTAAATCTAATCAAATTGCCTTCTTTGAAAATTTTTTGAATTTCTATTTTTGATTTTAGACTAATATTTCTTTTTTTCATCAGAAACAGTTAATTTTATTCTTCCCTTTGCCCTTCGTCTTGCAAGAATAAGTCTTCCACCTTTAGTCTTCATTCTAGCTCTAAACCCAAATTTTCTATTTCTTTTAACACGACTAGGCTGATAAGTCCTTTTCAAAACGCTCCTCCATTAAAACAATTTCCCGCTACTAAGCTATAAATTGAACACTACCATGGTATAGCATATAAATGCGATTGTCAATAATAACTACTTTACTAAAACCTTTATATCTAGTATTTCAATTCCCGTTAATTTTTTTATTAAACTTATTATCTTTGACTTATTGATCGATATACTGTATAAAATGCTTGAATTACTCACCTTAAGAAAAAGAATCCTCTCATTTTTAAGATCTAAAAATTTCACATCATCTGATAAAGTCTTAAAAATCTGATTCCATTTATCAGCAATCAATAATTTTGAACTTATTTTTTTATCAATAAGCAAATTAGATTCTAAATAATTTTTAAGAACATTGCTTATTTTTTTAAAAGAAGAATCATTCATAGCAATTTTTATACCACAATGCAAAAAATAACATTGAATAAACTTTAGAAAATCTCATTTCAATATTCAAACTCAAATCACATTAATAATTTACTTTAACCCAAAGACATCGGCATTATCAAGTGCATAAAATTAAAATTTTCTGGTTCACTCAATTTTAATACATTTCCCGAATTAAATTGTATCTCTATCTTTGAATTTTCAAAAACAGTAATGGCTTCAATAAAATATGAAATATTAATAGCCATAATTTCATCTGATCCTTCATACATATAGTTTGGATTTTTAATAAAAAATTCACCTCTTCTTCCTGTAATTAGATCTTCTCCAAGAAGTTTTAATTGAGCATCAGAAAAATTTAAAATCAACTTTCTTGACCTATCAACATATAAATTAACTCTTGAAAGTCTGTCTTTTAAAATACTTAGCGAAACTAAAGATTTATTTTCCTGTTCTTTAGGTATAATACTCTTATAATCGGGATAATTACCATTAATCAAGCTGCAAGCTATTTTATAATTATCAAATTCAACATAAAATTTTTTATCCGAAGATTTTATTTTAACCATACCTTCTCCTGACATGAGATGTTTTAAAAAATTAAATATTTTTACAGGAACTATAAAATTTACATCTTCTTTAAATATGACTTCTGTTTTACAAATAGACATTCTGTGTCCATTGGTAGAAACAAGTAATAACTTGGAATCTTCATCCTTTGTAAAATACACACCATTTAATACGTTCTTGGATTCATCAAGATGTGCTGAAAAAGCTATTCTGCTTATTATTTTTTTAAAAGATTTTTGTTTTACTTCAATTTCAAAAGTGTAATTTTCATTAACCATATCATAGTTGTAATTTTCTATTTCTTCATATGAAAAGGTGGGTTCTTTTAAATGATCTTCATATTCTTCTTTCTCATCTTTTGATTCTCCCATAATTTCCAATTTGCTGTTACTCTCATTAAAAACTATTTTAATTTTCTTATAAAAATTGAATGCTTTTACTGCATCATAAAAATTTGAAGCATTAATTAACACCTTAAAATCTGTTTCTGAAACAATTGAAATTGTACTTTCAAAAAATATATTTCGGTCTGTTGATCTAATTATGAGATTAGGTGTTTTTACTTCGATTAACAATGCACTCCAAATGTCATTCATATTTCTGTTTAATATTATTCCTTTTGCTTTTTCTATCTCATTTATAATTTGATTTGTTTCGCAAATAAAAAATGTGTTATTTATCATAATGCCTCCCTATATATTTTATTACATTTTATCTTTGTAAGTTTTTTTATTTTTTATATTTTGATTTTTATATATATATATAGTAGTAGCAGTAGTAGTGTTCTGTTTGATTGTTTAATTGTATCTAGTAGTATATGATATAAAGAAATGTATTGTTTAATTATAGGTTGTTTTTTGGTGTATTTTTGATAAATTATTTGTTTCAATTGTTTAAAAGAATTTTTGATTTTTCAATTAGATTTATTTTTTTTTATTTTGTTCATAAGTTCTGTGATTAAATTGTTAATTTCTTTGTCATTATTTCTGTCTCTATCTATTTTATTTATCGAATAAAGCACTGTTGAATGGGTTTTCCCTCCAATAATTTTTCCAATTTCAACTGTTGATAGCTCTGTAAAATTTCTCAAAAGGTATGCATAAATATGTCTAGCTTTTGTTATCTCTGGTTTTTTACTATGCCCCTCAATGTCTTTGTGTGCAATTTTTAGCTCTCTTAAGAGTATTTTTTTTATATTTTCGATATTGATTTTATTGTTTGGTTCATTGGTTGTTTCTTTTTCGTAAATTATTATTTCTTTGATTATTTTTTCAACAATGTCAATGTCAATTTCTATATTATCTAAATCTATATATGCTTTTAGTTTTGTTACAGCAGCTTCAAGATCTCTTACATTTGTTGTAACTTTTTGTGCAACCAGATTTAGTATATTTTTAGGGACCTTTATGCCATCCTCCTCTGCTTTTTTTTCAATAATGGCTACTCTGAGTTCAAAATTGGGTTTTGATATATCAACATTTAGTCCCCTTGTAAATCTGCTTTTTAATCGATCTGTAAAATTTGTAAGTTCAGAAGGAGATCGGTCACACGTGAATACTAATTGTTTATTGTCTTCATAAAGGGCATTAAATGTATGAAAAAGCTCTTCTTGTATGCCTTCTTTTTTTTGTAAGTCGTGGATATCGTCTATAAGCAACATGTCTAGGTATCTATATTTCTTTTTAAATTTTTTTGTTTCGTTTGTCTTTATACTTTCTACAAACTCATTTAAAAAATTTTCAGCAGTAACGTATAATATCTTAAGGTTATGATGCAGTTCTTCTGTTTTATTTCCTATGCTTTGAAGTAAATGCGTTTTCCCAAGTCCAACTCCACCGTAAATTAGACACGGGTTATATTTTTTACCAGGATTTTTTGAGATTGACAAGCTGGCGTTATATGCAAGCTTATTATTTGGACCTATAATGAAATTTTCAAATGTATATCTTTTTTTAAGAAAGGGATTTTTAAAATGTGTAGGCTCTTCTTCCTTTTTGATATACATTTTTATTCGATCTTTAATGCTTTGAATTGGTTCTTTAGAAAGTGTGTTTCTTTTAAGCTTGTCGAAATTTGGAAAAGTTTCGTTAAGAATTGTTTTTTCGCTTTCTTGTTTGTTGAAATGGGTTTTAGTCGGTTGATTTGTAAATACAATGGTTACGTTATTGTAGCCATTGTTTGTGAGGATTTCTTTGATTTTTTTTGCAAATCTTTTTTCTATTTGATTTTTGTGAAATAAATTTGGAGTAGATATTTGAATATTTTCTCCTATTGATTCTAAAAAGCATAAATTTTCAAACCAAACATAAAACTCTTCTTCTGATAGTTCTTTTTTTATTTCTGTTAAAATCAAGCTCCATATATTTTTTGATTTTTCCATTTTTTGTCCTTGTTGGTTTTAGTACTATACTTTTAACATTATATAGTATAATATTGAATTCAGATTCTATCTGAGTCGTTTGTGGATTTTTTTAAATTTTTGGTACTTTTTATGTAATAGATATTATTTTTTTTTTAATGTAGAATTTATTTGTGTCTTAATTTTGATTAAATGAATGGAAGGTTTATGAATTATGTTGCTAGTAACATTCAGGTCTTAAAAGGACTTGAGGCTGTTAGGAAAAGGCCTGGCATGTATGTGGGATCTGTTTCTATTAATGGGTTGCACCATTTGGTTTATGAAGTGGTTGATAATAGTATTGATGAGGCTTTAGCTGGGTTTTGTGACAGAATAGATGTTGTTATTAATTTAGATAATACTATAACTGTAATTGATAATGGGAGAGGAATTCCTACTGATATCCATGAAGAGGAGGGAATTAGTGCGCTTGAACTTGTTTTAACAAAACTACATTCTGGTGGAAAATTTAATAAAGGTACTTATAAGGTTTCTGGAGGATTGCACGGTGTTGGAATTTCGGTTGTAAATGCTTTGTCTTCGTTTTTAGAGGTTTGTATTAATAGAGATGGAAAGATTTTTAGGCAAACCTTTTCAAAAGGTATTCCAACTTCTAAAGTAGAAGTTGTGGGAGAATCTTCTATTACAGGAACCAAGGTTACTTTTTTAGCAGATTCTGAAATTTTTGAAACTTTAGATTATAATTTTGATGTTCTTGAAAAAAGGCTTAAAGAGCTTGCTTTTTTAAACGATAAAATATGCATTTCAATTGAAGATAAAAGATTTGGTAAAGAAAGATCTTCGAAGTTTTATTTTGAAGGCGGGATAAAATCTTTTGTAGACTATTTAACTAATAACAGTAAAGCTTTTCAATCGGAATCTTATTATATTGATGGTTTTCTTAATGATGTTATTGTTAATGTGGGGCTTAAATGGACCGAAAGCTATTCTGATAATATTCTTTCTTTTGTTAATAATATTAATACAAGAGAAGGAGGGACCCATGTTGCGGGCTTTAAAAGTGGTCTTACTAAGGCTATGAACGAAGCTTTTAAAAATTCAAAAATAAGTAAAAAAGATATTCCAAATCTTACAGGAGATGATTTTAAAGAGGGACTTACAGCTGTTATTTCTGTAAAAGTTCCAGAACCTCAATTTGAAGGTCAAACAAAGAGTAAACTTGGCAATTCTGAGATAAAAAAAATAGTTGAGATTGTTGTCTATGAGCATTTATTGGAAATTATTAATATAAATCCTTTAGAGATAGACACTATTCTTGGGAAAGCAATAAAAGCTGCTCGTGCTCGTGAGGCTGCAAGAAAAGCAAGAGAATCAGAAAGAAAAAAAAATGCATTTGAAAGTTTGGCATTGCCCGGGAAATTGGCTGATTGTACTTCTAAAAATCCCTTGGAAAGAGAGATCTATATTGTAGAAGGTGATTCTGCTGGAGGAAGTGCTAAAATGGGTAGAAATAGATTTTTTCAGGCCATTTTGCCATTATGGGGAAAAATGCTTAATGTTGAGAAAACAAGAGAAGATAAGGTGATTACCAATGATAAGCTTATTCCTATAATTGCATCTCTTGGTGCAGGGGTTGGTAAAACTTTTGATATTACAAAACTTCGTTATCACAAGGTCATTATTATGGCAGATGCCGATGTTGATGGATCTCACATTAGAACTTTGCTTTTAGCTTTTTTCTTTAGATATATGAGAGATTTAATTGAAAATGGCTATATATATATAGCCATGCCTCCTCTTTATAAAATAAAGTATGATAATCGTATTTATTATTTTTATGACGAGAAGGAAAAAGAAAAATTTTTAGATTCTATTGAAACTAAAAATCGCAATAGCATTCTTCTTCAAAGATATAAAGGACTTGGAGAGATGAATCCAACTCAGCTTTGGGAAACTACAATGGATCCTGCTAGAAGAAAGATGAGATTGATGAATATAGATGATGCTGTTGAGGCTGAGAAAATTTTTGTTACTCTTATGGGAGATTTGGTTGAACCTAGAAAAGAATTTATTGAACAGAATGCACTTAATGTAATTAATCTTGATGTGTAATTGGAGCTTTAATGGCAGTTGGAGAAAGTAAAGAACAAATATTAAATATTAAGATAGAAGATGAAATAAAAACTTCTTATTTGAATTATGCAATGTCAGTTATTGTTTCCAGAGCTCTTCCAGATGTAAGAGATGGTCTTAAGCCAGTTCATAGGAGAATACTTTATTCTATGTACGAGATGGGACTTCGTTCTGATAAAGCTTTTAAAAAAGCTGGAAGAATAGTAGGGGATGTTCTTGGGAAATATCATCCTCATGGAGATCAATCAATTTATGATGCTCTTGTAAGACTTGCTCAAGATTTTTCACTTAGATATCCTGTAATACGGGGGCAGGGAAATTTTGGATCTATTGACGGAGATCCTCCCGCTGCTATGCGATATACTGAAGCTAAAATGGAAAAAATAACTGAATGTATTGTTAAGGATATAGATAAAGAAACTGTTAATTTTAAGTCTAATTATGACGATTCTTTAAGTGAACCTGAGATTATGCCTTCATCATTTCCATTTCTTTTGGTGAATGGCTCTAGTGGAATTGCTGTTGGAATGGCCACTAGCATGGCGCCCCACAATTTAAGAGAAATTTGTGATGCTATTGTTTATATGTTAGATAATGAGAATGCTTCCATTTTTGATTTACTCAAGATAGTTAAAGGGCCTGATTTTCCAACTTTTGGAGAGATTGTTTATAATGATAATTTGATTAAAGCATATAAAACTGGCAAGGGAAGTGTTGTTATTAGAGCAAGATATCATATTGAAGAAAGAATAGAAGATAAAAGTGCTATAATTGTTACAGAAATACCTTATGCAGTAAATAAATCTGCACTTCTTATGAAAGTTGCGTTTTTGGCAAAAGAAGAAAAGCTAGAAGGACTTTTAGATATAAGAGACGAGTCTGATAGAGAAGGTATTAGAATAGTTCTTGAAGTTAAAAGAGGATTTGATCCTCATGTTATTATGAATTTGCTTTATGAATATACTGAATTTAAAAAGCATTTTAGTATAAATAATTTAGCTCTTGTTAATGGTATTCCCAAGCAGTTGAATTTGGAAGAATTATTATTTGAATTTATTGAGCATAGAAAAAATATTATTGAAAGACGTATTGAATTTGACTTGAGAAAGGCAAAAGAGAAAGCACATGTTCTTGGGGGATTGAATATTGCTTTAAATAATATAGATGAGGTTATTAAGATTATTAAATCATCTAAATTAGCAAAAGATGCAAAAGAGAGGCTTGTTGCAAATTTTGGCCTTTCAGAGATTCAAGCTAATTCGGTCCTTGATATGAAGTTGCAAAAACTTACAGCTATTGAACTTTTTAAGCTTGAAGAAGAACTTAATGTTCTTTTAAGCTTAATAAAAGATTATGAAGATATTCTCTTGAATCCAGTAAGGATTATTAATATCATAAGAGAAGAAACTATAAATTTAGGTTTGAAATTTGGCGATGAACGTCGAACTAAAATAATTTATGATGAGGAGGTTTTAAAAACTAGTATGTCGGATTTAATGCAAAAAGAAAATATTGTTGTTATGCTTACAAAGAAGGGTTTCCTTAAAAGACTTTCACAAAATGAGTATAAATTGCAAGGTACGGGAGGAAAAGGTCTAAGTTCTTTTGATCTTGGTGATGGAGATGAGATTGTTATTGCTTTGTGTGTCAATACTCACGATTATTTGTTTATGATTTCAAATGAAGGGAAACTTTATTTAATTAATGCTTATGAGATAAAAGATTCTTCAAGGGCTTCAAAAGGTCAAAATATTAGTGAGCTTATTAATTTGGGAGACCAGGAAGAAATATTAACTATTAAGAATAGTAAGGATTTTACTGATGATGCCTATTTATTGCTTACAACTGCAAGTGGAAAGATAGCTAGATTCGAATCTACAGATTTTAAAACAGTAAAGTCTCGAGGTGTTATTGTTGTTAAACTTAATGATAAAGATTTTGTTACAAGTGCAGAGATTGTTTATAAGGATGAAAAAGTAATTTGTCTTTCTAAAAAGGGTAGTGCATTTATATTTAATTCAAAGGATGTTAGGCTTACTAATAGAGGTACCCAGGGTGTTTGTGGAATGAAATTAAAAGAAGGGGATTTATTTGTTAAAGTTTTAGCGGTTAGAGAAAATCCTTATCTTTTGATTGTTTCTGAGAATGGATATGGAAAAAGATTGAGCATTTCTAAAATATCTGAGCTTAAAAGAGGAGCCACTGGTTATACTAGTTATAAAAAATCTGATAAAAAAGCGGGTAGTGTTGTTGATGCTATAGCAGTTTCAGAAGATGATGAAATCTTACTTGTAAGTAAACGTTCAAAAGCTTTAAGAACAGTAGCTGGAAAAGTATCCGAACAAGGCAAAGATGCTAGAGGAATTCAAGTATTATTTCTTGATAATGACAGCTTGATTTCTGTTTCAAAATTTATTAAGTAAAAAATTGGGTTTTTTTATTTAAGAATGTTCCACGTGGAACATTCTTTTTTTTTATTCTTAAATTGTAATTCAATATTATAACCTGATAAAATTTTGTGTTGTAGGAGGTTGTGACAATATGGATGGAGTTTTTAAAATGATAGATATTCAACTTTTAGATATTGATAATGATCAGCCAAGAAAATCTGTTAGCCTTGTTGAATTAGAAGAGTTAAGTGTTTCCATAAAAGAAAATGGAATTTTGCAACCTATAATTGTTTGTAAAGCAAATGAGAGATATAAAATAATAGTAGGAGAAAGAAGGTTTAGGGCTGCTAAACTTATCCAGATGACAAGTATTCCTGTTATCGAGGTTGACATAAAAGAATCTTGTAGAGATTTTATGCCTTTGGTTGAAAATATTCAAAGAGAAAATTTTACGCCTGTTGAGGAAGCCTATGCTTATAAAAATATAATGAATAAATATTCTTTAACTCAAAAGGATTTGTCTGAAAAAATTGGCAAAAGTAGGGCTTATATTTCAAATTTAGTTAGAATTTTAGATCTTGAACAAGAAATATTAAATGCAGTGCACAGGAAAGAAATTTCTTTTGGGCATGCTAAGGTTATTTTATCTTTAAAAGATAAGCAAGACAGGTATAATCTTTATTTAATGATACTGAAGAAAAAATTTTCTGTAAGAGATGCAGAAAAATATGTTAAAAATTTTTATAAGTCTATAGTAAAAAAAAGAGAACTAGAACAAGATCCTTTTTTAAGCAATATAAAAGAATTTTTATTTGATAAAATTCAAACAAAAATAGATATTAAGGGAAATCAAGATAAAGGGAAAATAGAGATAGAGTATTTTACATCGGGTGATTTAAGAAGGATTGTTTCCTTTTTCGGCCATATTAGCTAAATTGTTTTTATAATTTAAAGATTGTAAAATATTTTTTCTTAATTTTATGAGAGTTTTTGTTTTTTAAGTATTTGTTACAATGTATAAATTTTTTAAGCTTGTTTTAGAATTGTTTAGTTTTCGTAAAGAAATCTTAAGCTTTAAATGAAGGGTAAAGTTTATATTATGTTATTTATAGTTAAATTTAAAAGCAAAAGACAACCTATTATTTGCAAAATGAACAATAAGAATATATATTTTATTTATATTCATTGGCTCTGTTGTAAATCTGGATAGAACCATTTTTAATATATTGTATTTTTTTCTTTATTTCTAAAATAGAATGAAAAAATAATTTCAAGTTCTCTTGGTTTAGTTTGTTAAATTCAATATTTTTAAATTCCTTTATATTTTTTAATATGAAGTCCAGCGCTTCTTTTATATCGTTTTCATATTTTTTATCTTTTTTGAGTAATGATTTGCGTGCATTTTTTAAATCAAAACTTTTTTTATAAACAATTTTAAATTCTTTTAAAGAATTTATTTTGCCATTTAGAACTTCGTTTTTTAAAATAGATGGGCAAGATTTTTTAGATATTTCATATGATAATGATAATGGTAATTTTTCTATAGCGATCTGCTTGTCGGAATTTTCGATAAGCAGATTGTATCTTGATATTAAAGCGTAAACCTTGTCTTTTTTAAATCCCATACTTTTGAACCACTGGTAAAAGAGTCCGTTATATTGATTGTTCCCTTTTAATTTATCTTGAGCGTCTTTAAGTATCTTTCCAATTTTTGTATAAGTATTATTAAAAATATTGAAAATTTCATATTGCTTTGTTTTTAAAAAATCAGAAATATCTTTATCTAGCTTGCTGTAGTCAAAGTTTTCTATTTCAATCGAAATAATTTCTTTTTTTTCTGTATTTTCTAAATTGTTCGAAGATGTTTTTAATTTTTTTCCCATTAAAAACATTAAAGTTTCTAGATTGTCAGACATAGTTATTCCTTAATTTTGTTTATTATCTCTTTTGAGAGTTCTAAGAAATCTTTTGCAGCATTGCTTTCTTTATCATATTCATATACAGGTATTTTTGCTTCTTGAGATTTTGAAATGGCTATATTTTTCCTTATTTTTGTATTTAAAAGTTTTTCTTTGAATACTTTTTTTAACGATCTTACATATTTTTCTTTACTTTTGTTTCTTATATCATATTTGTTTATAAAAACACCCCCAATTTCTAAATTTTTGTTTATTTGCTTTACGGTATTTATTGTGTCTATCAGTTGATTTATACCTTCAAATGCAAAAAATTCTGTTTCAATTGGTATTAACAAGCAATTGCTTGCAATAAGAGCATTTATAGTCAATATTGAAAGTGTGGGAGGGCAGTCAATAATAATAAAATCATATTTATCTTTTTCATATAGCGTTAATGCATTTTTTAAAAAATTTTCTCTTGAGAGTTCATTTATTAATTCTTTTTCGAGTAAGGCTAATTTAATACTAGATGGAATTATGTCTAATTTAAAATGATTTAAAGGTTTGACCTTTATTTTTTTATTAATAAGTTCATAACTTGAGTTTTCGGCTGTGTATTCTGATGTGTTTGTGCCGCTAGTAGAGTTTCCTTGTGAATCAATATCTATTAAAAGAATTTTTTTATTAAGCAAGGTCATTGAATAAGAAATGTTAATGGCGCTTGTAGTCTTTCCTACGCCCCCTTTTTGGTTGATTACAGATATTATTTTCATATAAATTTTCTCTTTTTATATTTTAAAACATAAATGGCAAAAATAATAATACTTTAAATTAGGTTTTAAATATTTGATTATTTGACATGTATATTATTCTTTATGAGGCTTGAAAATTTCTTGAATTAAGCCGTTTTTTATAAAAAATTCAGATATTTTTTGCTTGTTTTTTGTTTTAAATTTAATTGAAGTGTTTATTTTATTTGAAAAGTTTGAGTCTGTTATCTCTATTTCAAGTTTGTTTTTCATTTTTAATAGTAAATTGTATTGATTATAATTTAAATTTAAGCTTAAAATTTCTAATTCTTCTTTTTCCATTATAGATGTATTCTTAATAACTTCTTTGGCGGATTTGTAATATGCCTTAATTAATCCCCCTCTGCCAAGCAAAGTGCCTCCAAAATATCGCAATGTGATTATTAAGGTATCAGTTAAATTATTATGTATTATGGCATCTAATGTGGGTTTTCCAGCCGTTAAATTAGGCTCTTTGTCATCATTCATTCCATTTAAGAATGAATTCTTATTTCCAATTCTAAATCCATAAACTACATGCGTAGCATTTTTAAATTTTATTTTATATTTTTTAATAGTTTTATTTATATCTTCTTTTTTTTCAATATTAAAAATATATGAAATAAAGATAGATTTTTTTATTTCAATTTTAGAATTACTGTTGTTTTTTGGCACGAACATCATATAACGTAAGTATACTATCTTTTTAGATATTGCAGTATTTATTGTTTATGTATATTATTAATAGTGTTTGTTTTATTATTGATTATTATAAAGTATGGTCAAAAAAAGGGGTTTTAAATGATATCAGGCTTAAATCCAACATTAAGGTTGTTTAAAGATCATAAAATACTTTATTCTAACATGGAAAGGGGATTGAAGCCCCTTTTAGAAGTAGATAATTTTATCAATAAGTATATTCAGAATAAAGAGGGGCTAGAGATTTATGATAAAGTTGTAGGCAAGGCGGCGGCTATTATTATTTATAATATAGGGCTTCAAAATGTTCAAGCTGGAGTTGTTTCTCAACCTGCAAAGGATTTTTTAGAAAGTAGAGGAATAAAAGTAGCTTATAAGAAATTGGTGGAAAAAATAAATGACAGGGCAGAAAGCTTGATTGAAAGCTTGGAAAATCCTGAAGAGGTTTACAAGTATATGATTAAAAGAGGTATTATAGTTAACAACCTGTAAATTATTAAAATAATTAAGTTGTGCTTTAGCTAACTATGTGATTTTGAGTATACAGTGATAATTAGGGCTATATTATATATTAATATTATTAAATTTCCCCAATTTAGGTAAAAATTGTTTTTATTGTAGTTAAAGATCCAAATTCCAGCATAAACACCTAAAAATCCCCCTATAGAAGATGTAAACATAATTAAATTAGGTTCGATTGTATGTTGATTAATTTTGTTTTGATTTTCTTTAGCATCAGGCTGTTCGGTAAATTTGCTGTCAATAAAAATCATGGCAAAGCCTGCAAGAGTAATGCATAGAAAATAAATTACAAATATTTTTCTAATTAATGCAAACATAAATTTTCCCTTTCTTTTAACTTTTTAATCATTAATACTTAATGATATAACTAAATGTAATACAAAAGCAAGTATTTCGATAGACATATAAAATTTAGCTTATAGCTTGATTTAGTGAATAAAGGATTTTAAATTTTTCTTCACTAAGAAAGATGTTTTTAGTATCTTTATTTTTGATTTTTGGAGGAATTGGAAAGAATTATGTTATACATTGTTGCTACGCCAATAGGTAATTTAGGGGATATCACTTATAGGGCGATTGATGTTTTAAAATCGGTAAGTGTTATCTTTGCAGAAGATACGAGAGTTACTAGCAAACTTTTGTCGCGATATAAAATTAATAAAAAGATGATTTCTTGTAATGCCATAACAGAAAATAAGAAAATAGTTTTACTGTTGAATTATTTAGCAAAAGGAGATTCTGTAGCTTTTGTGAGTGACGCTGGCACTCCAGGTCTTAGCGATCCGGGTAGCCTTTTAGTTGCCGCTGCTTTTAGAGAGGGATATAAAGTTTGTCCAATTCCCGGGGCAAGCTCTTTTAATACGATTGTAAGTGTTAATCCTTTTAGAGATAAATCAGTTCTTTTTGAGGGATTTTTGCCCAACAAAGGCCTTAAAAGATTTAAAAGAATTGCTGAGCTATACAAAAGGGGTGATGCATTTGTATTGCTTGAATCTGGTCATAGACTTTTGAAATTGCTTGTTGAAATTTCTTCTGTTAGTTTGGATGTGAAGATTCTTATTGGGCGCGAGATGACAAAAATTTATGAAGAATATCAAATTGGTAAACCCTTGGAATTAAAAAATTATTTTGAATCGAGTAAGGAGAAGGTTAAAGGAGAATTTACTATTTTAGTCAGTAGAAGTCGTTCATAATAAATGTTTTCTATTTAGAGTCAAAACTTTATTTATTACTAGTTTTACTCGATTGATTTATTGTGTTACAATTAAGTTTAATGGGGGTTTTTATGAAAATTTATTTAGCTTCTCCATTTTTTAACGAAGAGCAAATTAAACTGAGAAATGAGGTTTTGAAATTTCTTGAAGAATTTAATTTGGATGTATTTTCTCCAGAGCATCATGCTGTCAAAAAGATGGGATTGCTTGAAAAGGTTGATTATAAGTTTGCAAATAGAGATGTAAGAGAGAAGGTAAGGGAAATGGATTTAAAAGAGTTAGTTAGTAGCGATATTGTTTTAGCTTTGGTTAATTATGTTGATGCAGGTACAGCTTATGAGAGAGGATTTGCCTTTGCTAAAAAAATACCAAGTATAGATTTTTTCAAGAATAAACAAGAATCTGATTTTTATAATTTAATGTATAGCGATTGTAATGCGTCTTTTTCTAATTACGAGGACCTTAGGGAAGGAATTTTGACTTTTAAAGAACTTTGGATTAAGTTTAAAGGAGATAATGAAAATTTTAGAACTTTCTTTGATTATTTAAAAGTTAAATTAGGGAATAAATTAAAAAAAATTCTTACAACTTTACCTGTTAATGAAAAATGTGGTTGTTAATGCTTTTATTGTGCTTGATTAATAAAATTTATTTTTTTATTATTTATTTAGTAAAAAAATAAAAAGGTATTGACAATATGATTCTTCTTTTGTTAAAGTATTAAATGTTGAAATGATTATTGGAAGATGAGAGAAGGGAAGAGTTAAGTAAGGTTGAAAGCCAAGCAAAAGAATAAACAAAACTTGTTGATTTTTTAAATAAAAATAAGAATAACGAAGAGTTTGATCCTGGCTTAGAACTAACGCTGGCAGTGCGTCTTAAGCATGCAAGTCAAACGAGATGTAGCAATACATTTAGTGGCGAACGGGTGAGTAACGCGTGGATGATCTACCTACGAGATGGGGATAACTACTAGAAATAGTAGCTAATACCGAATAAGGTCAATTAATTTGTTAATTGATGAAAGGAAGCCTTTAAAGCTTCGCTTGTAGATGAGTCTGCGTCTTATTAGTTAGTTGGTAGGGTAAATGCCTACCAAGACGATGATAAGTAACCGGCCTGAGAGGGTGAACGGTCACACTGGAACTGAGATACGGTCCAGACTCCTACGGGAGGCAGCAGCTAAGAATCTTCCGCAATGGGCGAAAGCCTGACGGAGCGACACTGCGTGAATGAAGAAGGTCGAAAGATTGTAAAATTCTTTTATAAATGAGGAATAAGCTTTGTAGGAAATGACAAGGTGATGACGTTAATTTATGAATAAGCCCCGGCTAATTACGTGCCAGCAGCCGCGGTAATACGTAAGGGGCGAGCGTTGTTCGGGATTATTGGGCGTAAAGGGTGAGTAGGCGGATATGTAAGTCTATGCATAAAATACCACAGCTCAACTGTGGAACTATGTTGGAAACTGTATATCTAGAGTCTGATAGAGGAAGTTAGAATTTCTGGTGTAAGGGTGGAATCTGTTGATATCAGAAAGAATACCGGAGGCGAAGGCGAACTTCTGGGTCAAGACTGACGCTGAGTCACGAAAGCGTAGGGAGCAAACAGGATTAGATACCCTGGTAGTCTACGCTGTAAACGATGCACACTTGGTGTTAACTAAAAGTTAGTACCGAAGCTAACGCGTTAAGTGTGCCGCCTGGGGAGTATGCTCGCAAGAGTGAAACTCAAAGGAATTGACGGGGGCCCGCACAAGCGGTGGAGCATGTGGTTTAATTCGATGATACGCGAGGAACCTTACCAGGGCTTGACATATATAGGATATAGTTAGAGATAATTATTCCCCGTTTGGGGTCTATATACAGGTGCTGCATGGTTGTCGTCAGCTCGTGCTGTGAGGTGTTGGGTTAAGTCCCGCAACGAGCGCAACCCTTGTTATCTGTTACCAGCATGTAATGGTGGGGACTCAGATAAGACTGCCGGTGATAAGTCGGAGGAAGGTGAGGATGACGTCAAATCATCATGGCCCTTATGTCCTGGGCTACACACGTGCTACAATGGCCTGTACAAAGCGAAGCGAAGCAGTGATGTGAAGCAAAACGCATAAAGCAGGTCTCAGTCCGGATTGAAGTCTGAAACTCGACTTCATGAAGTTGGAATCGCTAGTAATCGTATATCAGAATGATACGGTGAATACGTTCTCGGGCCTTGTACACACCGCCCGTCACACCACCCGAGTTGAGGATACCCGAAGCTATTATTCTAACCCGTAAGGGAGGAAGGTATTTAAGGTATGTTTAGTGAGGGGGGTGAAGTCGTAACAAGGTAGCCGTACTGGAAAGTGCGGCTGGATCACCTCCTTTCTAAGAGAAAGATAAATTAAGGCTAATTCCATTAACTCTTCCCTATTCTTTTCTTTTGATAAAAGAGTTTTTGAATCTAAGTTTATGAGGAATTTTTTTATTTAATTTCTTGTTAATGATATTAAGGTATTTTATTAGACCTGAGTTTCAATTTAGATTGATGGGGGGTTTAGCTCAGTTGGCTAGAGCATCGGCTTTGCAAGCCGAGGGTCAAGGGTTCGAGTCCCTTAACCTCCATTGGGCATGTAACCTGGATTTAGATTAAGCATGCTGTTAAGCAAGTTTATTAAAGGTTAAGATCTAAACAACTAACAACTAACAACTAACAACTAACAACTAACAACTAACAACTAACAACTAACAACTAACAACTAACAACTAACAACTAACAACTAACAACTAACGGGTGATTTATATATATATAGGATGGTAATAATTACTAGAAATAGTAGTTAATATTAAATAAGGTCAATTAACAAATTGATCAGTGAAGTTGAGCTTTTAAACTTTCTCTTATAGGCAAGTCTAGAATTAAATTTTGAAATGAGCGCAACTATTGTTATTTGTTGTCATGCCATGTAATAGTGGGGATTCAGATAGGCTTATGGTTATAAGTCGAGTCGGAGAAAGTAAAGAATTATGTCGAATTATTATAGCTCTTATGTTTTGCAAATTACATGCATACTACAATGCTTTCTATAAAGCAAATCTAAACAGTAATATGAATTAAAATGTATAAATCAGGTTTTAGTTTAGATTGAATCTTAAAGCTTGACTTCATGAAATTGGAATTGCTAGTAATTGTATGTCAGAATGATGCGGTGAATATGTTTTTGGGTCTTGTGTACACGTTTGTCATATCACCCTAGTTAATAGCCATTCAAAAGTTATCATTCTAAGCTGTAAGGTGGGAAGTTGTTTGAGGTATGTTTAGTGTGAGGGGATGGGTAGAGTCGTAATAAGATAGTCGTACTGGAAAGTGTGGCTTGTTTTACCTTTTCTTAAGAAAAGGTAAAACTTTAGAAAAAATAAATCTTTAACAAGTGTTTAGTAATAATCAGTTTTGCATTAAATTGAGCATTGTTAGTAGTGATTATAATTTTAAATTTTGAGGTGAAATGTTTTTATATTGTTAAATGTTTGCTTTAAATCTAAAATAATTGCGATTGTTCACTTTTAAATTGAGGTTATATTTTAATATATCTTAAATGCATCTTAATTTTTAAATTGACCAAATGCTTTGCTGTTTTTATTAGTTATAGTTTAAAACAGTGTTGCGGCATTTATAATAATGTAACGCATTGGGACCAGGATGAGTTGAACATCCGACCTCAGGTTTATCAGACCTGCGCTCTAACCACCTGAGCTATGATCCCTTAATCATATTAATTATTTACAAATTTTATTTTAATCTTTTGGCTTTGTCAATATCTTTTGTATCTTGAAAAGATACAAAAGATATTGCATATAGTTTATAATGTTTTAATATATTTATCAATATCCGCTATTTTATATAAGTGTTTTATAAAATTTGTTAATTTTATTTTTGCCCGTTTAAAAGTTTATTATAATTGATGTCGATTTTTTTGATATTGAAATTGCATTATTTTATTATGTAAGGTTTTTGTGAGCAAGTTATAAAGACTTTTAATACTATTTTTGTTTTGGAGGTTTTTAAAATCATCTTAAGCCTGTTTAAAAGTAGAAATATTTTTGTTTTTTAAAGTGCAATCAATTTTTAGAAATATTTTTTATTGGTCGATAGATCAATTTAATAAATTTTTTATAATATGTCTTTTGTTTTTACTGCTTAGATATTTTAGATTAGTATTTTCATGTAAGCTTGTTTAAGCTAGACCAGTTCAACCTTTTTAATTTGGTTTTCTCCTATAAGGATATATATAAAAGATAATTTAAAAGTGCTATGAATGATTTATTATATATGATCAACGGTTGATTTTTTGAAAAATGCAAACATTTTATTAGCAATTATAATTGAGGGAATTCATAAATATTTACTTCAAGAATTAATCTTTGTTAATAGATGGCATATTGTCAGACTTTTTAACCAATTTTATATTATCAATTAAGATTTTAAAAATTTATTATTGAAAATTTTTAATCAAAAAAAAATACTAACTGATCAAGAATTCTATTAAAATAATTTGTTAGACATATTAAACCATTTTAGTTTTTATTTTTATTGTGAGTAATATGTTTTTGCATTTTAAATGTGTGTTTTGCTATTTTTTTATTATTACCTTGTTTTAAAATTGAGTTTATGGATCGATGGTTTTTTTTGCAAGACGCTACTACTGTAGCAAGGTTATTGCTTGGTAATTTATTGATCAGGAAGATCAATAAAAAGGAAATAGTTACCAGAATTGTTGAAACGGAAGCTTATATGGGAATAACGGATAGTGCTTGTCATTCTTACAACAGAAAGAGAACAAATCGCACAAATGCTATGTACAGCATAGGAGGATATTCTTATGTGTATTTAATATATGGCATGCACTGTATGTTTAATATTGTGACTGCAGATGAAGATAATCCACAAGCTGTTTTAATTAGAAGTGTAGAGCCTATTTATCCATTGTTGAGGGACAAATGGGCTCTTACTAATGGTCCTGGCAAGCTTACAAAATTTTTAAATATTGATTTAACCTTTAATGAAGTTGATCTTATTGGAAATAATAAACTTTTTTTGCAAAGAGGGTTTAATCTAGATTTCAATGTAGTTTGTTCAAAAAGAATAAACATTGATTATGCACAAGAGGATGATATAAACAGGCTTTGGAGGTTTTATATTAAAGATAATAAATTTGTTTCAAAGCGTTGATTTTCTTTTAAGGGCAATTTATTGGGAATAAATTATTTGTGATATTATACTTTAAAAGAGAGATTTATGTATGAATTCTAATTATAAAAGATATAAAATGCTGGTTTTTGATCTTGACGGTACTTTATTGAACAATAGTCATGAGATTACTTTTTTAACCCTTGAGGTTCTTTTGACTTTGGAGAAAGATTTTAAAATAATTATTGCAACCGGTAGAAGGTTAAGTGAAGTTAAAAATATTAGGAATCAATTAAAAGAAATTAACATTAATGAAAATTATCTTGTAACGGCGAATGGAGCTGAAGTTTTTTTGCAAGAAAATTTAATTTTTAGACATGCAATGAGTTATGGTTTAGTAAAAGAAATTCTCAAGATACATACAGGCAATGTTGATGTTAATCTTTATACTTTTGATACTTGGTATTCTAATTCAGATGTTAAAAGTCCTATTATGAAACATTTTATTAAAGATTTAGGTTTAAATGTTATTGTTGGAGATTTGACCAAATTAAACGTTGATTCTGTTTCTAAGATTGTTTATTATTGTGACGATCTAGAAACTCTTAATAAGCTTGCCAATGAGATTAAGAGTAAAGATTTTCAGGATATAAGGATATTTTTTTCTTCTAAGGATTTATTGGAGGTTACCAATATTAATGCTGATAAATATAATGCTATTAAAAATATTGCTTTTCTTGAAAACATTCCATTATGTGATGTTTTAGCTTTTGGAGATAATAATAATGATTATGAAATGCTTAAAAATCTTGGCAAAGGGGTTTTAATGAAAAATGCTAATGAATTTCTTAAAAATAATTTAGCAAATAATGAAATAACAAAATTTAGCAACAATGAAGATGGTGTTGCCAGGTTTTTGATTGATTTTTTTGAACTTGATAATGAGTTATGAATAATAAATATGAATAATTTGTATCCGAATGTTTAATGTATTTGGTTTGTTTTTAGCAGAATATTCTATTTAAAATTTGAATTTTTTATTCATAATGTATTTTTATAAATAAATTTATAAAAATACTAGGATAAGTATTGACATGGTTTAAACAAAGATATATATTATTCTATGTTGCATAAACAAATTGGCAAAATAGAGATGGAAGATAAAAATATGGTCAAAGTAATAAGAGTCTATGGTGAATGCCTAGGAGCTTTAAGGCGAAGAAGGTCGTGGTAAGCTGCGAAAAGCTTGGGGGAGAAGCAAACATTTATTGATCCCAAGATTACCGAATGGAGTAATCCAGCTAGCAAAATGCTAGTTATCTATTATCTAAATAATAGAGGCGATACCAGGGGAAGTGAACCATCTAAGTACCCTGAGGAAAAGAAATCAAAGAGATTCCCTTAGTAGTGGCGAGCGAAAGGGGAGTAGCCCAAACTTTAAATGTGTCAAGTTGCAGAGCGTTGCATTTATAGGGTTGTAGGACGTTTAAGCTTAGTCTGTGATAAGCAAAAAAGTTACAAAATATTTATATAGAAGAATAATCTGGAAAGATTAACCAAAGAAGGTGATAGTCCTGTAATTTAAATGTAAATATCTTTTTAAAATGTTCCTGAGTAGGACGAGGCACGAGAAACCTTGTTTGAAGCTGGGGAGACCACTCTCCAAGGCTAAATACTAAAAAGCTACCGATAGAGAAGAGTACCGTGAGGGAAAGGTGAAAAGAACCCCGGGAGGGGAGTGAAATAGAACTGAAACCGTAGACTTACAAGCAGTCAAAGCCGCGATTTATTGCGGTGATGGCGTGCCTTTTGCATAATGAACCTGCGAGTTATCATATCTAGCAAGATTAAAGCATAGAAGTGCTGGAGTCGAAGCGAAAGCGAGTCTTAAAAGGGCGATTTAGTTAGATGTGGTAGACCCGAAGCCGAGTGATCTATTTATGGCCAGGCTGAAGCTTGGGTAAAACCAAGTGGAGGGCCGAACTCTAGTCTGTTTAAAAAGGCAGGGATGAGCTGTGAATAGGAGTGAAAGGCTAAACAAACTCGGAGATAGCTGGTTCTCCCCGAAATGGATTTAAGTTCAGCCTTATTTTAGTTTAATAGAGGTAGAGCACTAATTGAGCTAGGGCCTGTCAAAGGGTACCAAACTCAGTTAAACTCCGAATGCTATTAAATGATGAATGGGAGTGAGACTATGGGCGATAAGGTTCATGGTCGAGAGGGAAACAACCCAGACCAACAGCTAAGGTCTCAAAAATGTGTTAAGTGGAAAAGGAGGTTTAGGTACGTAAACAGCCAGGAGGTTGGCTTAGAAGCAGCCATACCTTTAAAGAGTGCGTAATAGCTCACTGGTCGAGTACTTAAGCGCCGATAATGTAACGGGGCTAAACACATTACCGAAGCTTTGGATCTTAACGAAAGTTAAGATGGTAGGGGAGCGTTCTGTAAGCCAGAGAAGTTAAGCTGGAAAGCTTGATGGAGGTATCAGAAGTGAGAATGCAGGTATGAGTAACGAAAAAATGGGTGAGATCCCCATTCGCCGAAAACCTAAGGTTTCCTGGGTAAAGGTCGTCTTCCCAGGGTTAGTCGGCCCCTAAGGCAAAACTGAAAAGTGTAGTCGATGGGAAACGGGTTAATATTCCCGTACCTCTTATAGTTTCGATGGAGTGACGCATGAGGTTAACTACTGCTAGGCGATGGTTGTCCTAGTTTAAGCATTAAGGTGATGATCTTAATAGGAAAATCCGTTAAGAGAGCTAAGATGTGATGATGAGTGTTATTTAGGTAACATGAAATGTAGGTAGTCAAGGTGCCAAGAAAAAGCTTCTAAGGTTAGGCTATAAGGGACCGTACCGCAAACCGACACAGGTAGGTGGGATGAAAATTCTAAGGCGCGCGAGAGAATCCACGTTAAGGAACTCTGCAAAATACGTACGTAACTTCGGGATAAGTACGACCTAAGCAATTAGGTAGCATAAAAATGGTCCAAACGACTGTTTACCAAAAACACAGGTCTCTGCAAATCTGTAAAGAGAAGTATAGGGACTGACACCTGCCCGGTGCTGGAAGGTTAAGAGGAGATGTTAGTTTATTCGAAGCATTGAATTTAAGCCCCAGTAAACGGCGGCCGTAACTATAACGGTCCTAAGGTAGCGAAATTCCTTGTCGGGTAAGTTCCGACCCGCACGAATGGTGTAACGATTTGGACGCTGTCTCAACGTGGAGCTCGGTGAAATTGAAGTATCGGTGAAGATGCCGATTACTTGTGGTTAGACGGAAAGACCCCGTGAACCTTTACTATAGCTTGGTATTGAGACTTGATTAAATATGTGTAGGATAGGTGGGAGACTTTGAAGCTATCTCGTTAGGGATAGTGGAGTCAATCTTGAAATACCACCCTTGTTTAATTAGGTTTCTAACTTATAGAAATATGAGGAGAGTGCCAGGTGGGTAGTTTGACTGGGGCGGTCGCCTCCTAAAGAGTAACGGAGGTGCGCAAAGGTTACCTTAGAGTGGTTGGAAATCACTCTGTAAGTGTAAAGGCATAAGGTAGCTTAACTGTAAGACTGACAAGTCGAACAGATACGAAAGTAGGTCTTAGTGATCTGGCGGTGGCAAGTGGAAGCGCCGTCACTTAACGAATAAAAGGTACTCCGGGGATAACAGGCTTATCCTTCCCAAGAGTTCACATCGACGGAAGGGTTTGGCACCTCGATGTCGGCTCATCGCATCCTAGGGCTGGAGCAGGTCCTAAGGGTATGGCTGTTCGCCATTTAAAGCGGTACGCGAGCTGGGTTCAGAACGTCGTGAGACAGTTTGGTCCCTATCTGCCACAAGCGTTGGATATTTGAGAGGAGCTATCTTTAGTACGAGAGGACCGAGATGGACGAACCTCTAGTGTACCAGTTATCCTGCCAAGGGTAAGTGCTGGGTAGCTACGTTCGGAAAGGATAACCGCTGAAAGCATCTAAGTGGGAAGCCTTCCTCAAGATGAGATATCCTTTAAGGGTCCTGGAAGAATACCAGGTTGATAGGTTAGAAGTGTAAGTATAGTAATATATTAAGCTGACTAATACTAATTACCCGTATCTTTGGCCATATTTTTATCTTCCTTATAAAAACCCTGGTGGTTAAAGAAAAGAGGAAACACCTGTTATCATTCCGAACACAGAAGTTAAGCTCTTATTCGCTGATGGTACTGCGAGTTCGCGGGAGAGTAAGTTATTGCCAGGGTTTTTATTTTGTATTTTAAGCCTTGATTTTATTTTTATAGTATTTGAATAAAACATTCAAATACTATAAAAATAAAATAGATATTGACATGGGTTAAACAAAGATATATATTATTCTATATTACATAAACAAATTGGCAAAGTAGAGATGGAAGATAAAAATATGGTCAAAGTAATAAGAGTCTATGGTGAATGCCTAGGAGCTTTAAGGCGAAGAAGGTCGTGGTAAGCTGCGAAAAGCTTGGGGGAGAAGCAAACATTTATTGATCCCAAGATTACCGAATGGAGTAATCCAGCTAGCAAAATGCTAGTTATCTATTATCTAAATAATAGAGGCGATACCAGGGGAAGTGAACCATCTAAGTACCCTGAGGAAAAGAAATCAAAGAGATTCCCTTAGTAGCGGCGAGCGAAAGGGGAGTAGCCCAAACTTTAAATGTGTCAAGTTGCAGAGCGTTGCATTTATAGGGTTGTAGGACGTTTAAGCTTAGTCTGTGATAAGCAAAAAAGTTACAAAATATTTATATAGAAGAATAATCTGGAAAGGTTAACCAAAGAAGGTGATAGTCCTGTAATTTAAATGTAAATATCTTTTTAAAATGTTCCTGAGTAGGACGAGGCACGAGAAACCTTGTTTGAAGCTGGGGAGACCACTCTCCAAGGCTAAATACTAAAAAGCTACCGATAGAGAAGAGTACCGTGAGGGAAAGGTGAAAAGAACCCCGGGAGGGGAGTGAAATAGAACTGAAACCGTAGACTTACAAGCAGTCAAAGCCGCGATTTATTGCGGTGATGGCGTGCCTTTTGCATAATGAACCTGCGAGTTATCATGTCTAGCAAGATTAAAGCATAGAAGTGCTGGAGTCGAAGCGAAAGCGAGTCTTAAAAGGGCGATTTAGTTAGATGTGGTAGACCCGAAGCCGAGTGATCTATTTATGGCCAGGCTGAAGCTTGGGTAAAACCAAGTGGAGGGCCGAACTCTAGTCTGTTTAAAAAGGCAGGGATGAGCTGTGAATAGGAGTGAAAGGCTAAACAAACTCGGAGATAGCTGGTTCTCCCCGAAATGGATTTAAGTTCAGCCTTATTTTAGTTTAATAGAGGTAGAGCACTAATTGAGCTAGGGCCTGTCAAAGGGTACCAAACTCAGTTAAACTCCGAATGCTATTAAATGATGAATAGGAGTGAGACTATGGGCGATAAGGTTCATGGTCGAGAGGGAAACAACCCAGACCAACAGCTAAGGTCTCAAAAATGTGTTAAGTGGAAAAGGAGGTTTAGGTACGTAAACAGCCAGGAGGTTGGCTTAGAAGCAGCCATACCTTTAAAGAGTGCGTAATAGCTCACTGGTCGAGTATTTAAGCGCCGATAATGTAACGGGGCTAAACACATTACCGAAGCTTTGGATCTTAACGAAAGTTAAGATGGTAGGGGAGCGTTCTGTAAGCCAGAGAAGTTAAGCTGGAAAGCTTGATGGAGGTATCAGAAGTGAGAATGCAGGTATGAGTAACGAAAAAATGGGTGAGATCCCCATTCGCCGAAAACCTAAGGTTTCCTGGGTAAAGGTCGTCTTCCCAGGGTTAGTCGGCCCCTAAGGCAAAACTGAAAAGTGTAGTCGATGGGAAACGGGTTAATATTCCCGTACCTCTTATAGTTTCGATGGAGTGACGCATGAGGTTAACTACTGCTAGGCGATGGTTGTCCTAGTTTAAGCATTAAGGCGATGATCTTAATAGGAAAATCCGTTAAGAGAGCTAAGATGTGATGATGAGTGTTATTTAGGTAACATGAAATGTAGGTAGTCAAGGTGCCAAGAAAAAGCTTCTAAGGTTAGGCTATAAGGGACCGTACCGCAAACCGACACAGGTAGGTGGGATGAAAATTCTAAGGCGCGCGAGAGAATCCACGTTAAGGAACTCTGCAAAATACGTACGTAACTTCGGAATAAGTACGACCTAAGCAATTAGGTAGCATAAAAATGGTCCAAACGACTGTTTACCAAAAACACAGGTCTCTGCAAATCTGTAAAGAGAAGTATAGGGACTGACACCTGCCCGGTGCTGGAAGGTTAAGAGGAGATGTTAGTTTATTCGAAGCATTGAATTTAAGCCCCAGTAAACGGCGGCCGTAACTATAACGGTCCTAAGGTAGCGAAATTCCTTGTCGGGTAAGTTCCGACCCGCACGAATGGTGTAACGATTTGGACGCTGTCTCAACGTGGAGCTCGGTGAAATTGAAGTATCGGTGAAGATGCCGATTACTTGTGGTTAGACGGAAAGACCCCGTGAACCTTTACTATAGCTTGGTATTGAGACTTGATTAAATATGTGTAGGATAGGTGGGAGACTTTGAAGCTATCTCGTTAGGGATAGTGGAGTCAATCTTGAAATACCACCCTTGTTTAATTAGGTTTCTAACTTATAGAAATATGAGGAGAGTGCCAGGTGGGTAGTTTGACTGGGGCGGTCGCCTCCTAAAGAGTAACGGAGGTGCGCAAAGGTTACCTTAGAGTGGTTGGAAATCACTCTGTAAGTGTAAAGGCATAAGGTAGCTTAACTGTAAGACTGACAAGTCGAACAGATACGAAAGTAGGTCTTAGTGATCTGGCGGTGGCAAGTGGAAGCGCCGTCACTTAACGAATAAAAGGTACTCCGGGGATAACAGGCTTATCCTTCCCAAGAGTTCACATCGACGGAAGGGTTTGGCACCTCGATGTCGGCTCATCGCATCCTAGGGCTGGAGCAGGTCCTAAGGGTATGGCTGTTCGCCATTTAAAGCGGTACGCGAGCTGGGTTCAGAACGTCGTGAGACAGTTTGGTCCCTATCTGCCACAAGCGTTGGATATTTGAGAGGAGCTATCTTTAGTACGAGAGGACCGAGATGGACGAACCTCTAGTGTACCAGTTATCCTGCCAAGGGTAAGTGCTGGGTAGCTACGTTCGGAAAGGATAACCGCTGAAAGCATCTAAGTGGGAAGCCTTCCTCAAGATGAGATATCCTTTAAGGGTCCTGGAAGAATACCAGGTTGATAGGTTAGAAGTGTAAGTATAGTAATATATTAAGCTGACTAATACTAATTACCCGTATCTTTGGCCATATTTTTATCTTCCTTATAAAAACCCTGGTGGTTAAAGAAAAGAGGAAACACCTGTTATCATTCCGAACACAGAAGTTAAGCTCTTATTCGCTGATGGTACTGCGAGTTCGCGGGAGAGTAAGTTATTGCCAGGGTTTTTATTTTGTATTTTAAGCCTTGATTTTATTGTGTATATTTATCTTTACATATTAGTAAAATTATTTTATTTTAATAAGGAAATTTTAAAATATTATGAAAAAAGCAAACTTTTTGAGTATTAATTTTTTAATTTTGCTTTTGGTTTGTTTTGCTAGCGTTAATTTATTTTCTAAGGATATTTTCAAGTTTAAGCTTGTAGGTCAATATTTTCCTTTTTATCATAAGAATAATAAAGGAGAATATGTAGGTCTTATTTTTTCTATTTTAGATAAATGGGCAAAAGATAATAATGTTAATATTAGAGTTGAACCTGTTGATAATTTAAATGAAAGCAAAATTGAAGACGAAGCAATATATTTAGGGTTGACTTATAATTCAAAATTAAATGATTTATTTTATTTCAAAAATGAGCTTGCCAGGAGTATTGCAATTTTATTTTCTAAAAGCTCTAATAAAAAATATAAAAATACCCATTCAACATTTTTATCCAATTTTAATATAGGGGTTGTTAAAAATACAATATATGAAGATATTTTAAGAATAAGAGGTGCTAACACTATTTTTTTGGCTGATAATGTTCAAGAGTTATTATTAGCTTTAAAAAATGATAAAGTTGATTATATATATGGTGATTGCAAGACTTTATCTTATGTTGCAAAGCTTTTTTTAGATGAAGATCTTGCAATTTTTAATGGAGATATTTTCTACAGTATCAAAAATAGGGTAGCTATTAGTAGAAATGCTCCTGAGATAATAAAGAATTTGAATTTAGATTTGTTTTCGTATTTAATGAAAATGCCCGATGAACATATTTTTTCTTTTTTAGACAGTGCTTCTAAGGGAAATTTTATTGATGTTGGTTTATATAACGATTATCCTCCTTTGAGTTTTATTGATTCAAAGGGGAAATTGTCTGGCATTTTAGTAGATTTATGGAGTCTTCTCTCAAGACAACATATTTTTAAACCTATTTTTAAGGGATTTCCTAAAGAGGATATTAAGAAATCATTAGATGGAAAGTCAGTAGGCATTTTTGGAGGAATTATTAGTAATGATAGTGTATTTGAAAATGTTAATTATATGGTAAGCAAGCCGATATATCCTCTTAATTTTAAATTTTATTCTAAAGATTTAAGCAATAATCTTGGTCCAATAAATTCTCAGTTTATTGATTTTGATTTTAATAATATTCAATTAAATAAGAATCAAGATATTGTTAATAACTTTGTAGATATTGTCAATAATTCATATGGGTTTATAGAAAATTCAATAACAACAAAATATTTATTGAAATTAAATGGATATAACGGCAGATTAAAATCTTACGATTCGATTTTTAATAAAAATAGATTTTTAGTATTAGCTATTGATAACAGGATTTATAAGATTATTAAATATATTCTCAATGCTATATTTGATGATATTTCATTTGAATCTTTACTCCAAATAGATAAAAATTGGCTAGATAAAGAAGAGATTAATAGCTCTCGAATAAATAGTTATAAAATTATGAATAAGGTTAAATTTAATATAGAAGAACAAATTTGGTTATTAAAAAATAATAAATTAAATCTTGCTGTTAAAAATTGGTATCCAATAGATTATGTTGAAGAGAACAATTATAAAGGAGTAAATCAATTTTTGCTTGATAAGGTTAGAATGTTTTCAGGTTTGAAATTTAACATAATTGAAACACACAGCAATTTAGAGCTTAAAAGATTAATCAAATCTGGAAAAATTGATATGCTAAATACTAATGCGATCGATTCAAATTTAGATAATGTTTTTAATATAAAACTAAATTCTAGAATTCCACTTTATATTTTTTCAAATAAAAAAAGGGTACTTCCGTCCAGATCTTTAGAAAGGTTTGCTGTACTTGATTTTTTATATAATAAAAATTTAGCTTCTAATATTAAGTCAAAGCTTATTTTAGTAAGTAGCTTTAAAGAAGCCCTACTTCTTCTTTATAAGGGAAAGATAGATGGAATTATTAGCGATGAGTATACAGCTGCTGCTGTATTTGAAGAATTAAATGTTGTTGATGTTGAAAAGCTTCCTACTTTTAGAGATTTGGCTTTCGATTTGAGTCTTGCTATTTATAATCAGGATTACATCTTGAAAGAAATTATTCAAAAAGTTGTTATGCGTTCAAATGTTGATAGTCATATGTATTTGAATGATTGGAAATTTGATGTTTATTATAAATCTAAAGATAGTAGGTTTAAAAATTTCAAATTTTTAGTGTTAACAGTCATTATATTTTATTTTACTTTTTTAGGATTTGTAATAATTTTTATGTTCAAATTGTCATTTGAGCAGAAAAGAAGATATTCTTTTGTGATGAATGAAAAAAATATTGCAGAAGCCGCTAATACCGCTAAGACCATTTTTATAGCAAATATCAGCCACGATATTCGTACTCCCATTAATGGAATAATGGCAGCTACTGAGCTTTTGGATACAACTATTCTTACAGATATTCAAAAAGACTATGTTAGGATGATAAATTATTCATCTGATTCTTTACTTTCTTTGATTGATGATATATTGTATTTGTCTCAAATAGATGTAAATGAATTACATATCGAGAGTCAAGAGATTGATTTAGAGAGCGAAATGGAAATGGTTTTAAAGACTTTTCAATCTCAATGTGCAAAGAAAAATATTGATTTATTCTCTTATTCTAAATCTATTTTTAAAAATTACATAAAAGGTGATATTGTAAAAATTAAGCAAGTTTTAATTAATTTAATAGGAAATGCTTTTAAGTTTACAGATGATGGTGTTATTGTTTTAAACTATGAAGAATTATGTAGAACAAGAACTGATGACAGTAGAGTATTGGTTACGATTGAATTTAAGGTAATAGATACAGGCAAAGGCATTAAAAGAGAGAATCTTTCTAAAATATTTGAAATATTTAAACAAGAAGATGATTCTTCTTCAAGGGTTCATGAGGGTGCAGGATTGGGGTTGTCAATATCTAGAGAGCTTATAAGGTTAATGGGGGGGCTTGGCATTACTGTTGATAGTAAGGTGGGGGAGGGTACAACTTTTTCATTTATGTTGCCTTTTTTCTTAGGTGGAGAGCTTAAAAGTAAAAATTCATCAATCAATAGATTTCAATCAATAAATAGTAATAATAAAGTATTGAATGTACTTTCGAGTCAAAAGTCTATTAAAATTTTTGAGCACTGTTCGGCTTTGTTGGGCTACTCGTCTAATGTACACTATGTAGCTTCTTTTAAGGATGCTTATAAATTCTTTAAGGAATACTCTTTTTATAATTTTGTTTGTGTTAATGTAAATAACGATAATATTGAAGAAAGTATTCGATTTGCTAATAATATTGAAAAACTAAGCTCTGATGTACAAATAGTTTTTTTATTTTATCATTTAGATAATGAAGCTTTAAAAAATTTAAAATATATGTATGTTAAAAAGCCTTTAATGGGGCTTAATATATTCTCTATTCTTTTTAAAAAAGAGTTTAAAAGGGAAATGGATTTTGAAGATTTGCCTCCAATAGATAGTGATTTTAAGATAAAAGAACCTATTAAGGTGTTAATAGCTGAAGATAATAAGGTAAATCAAAAAGTATTGAAAGACATGCTTGTTGTAATAGGCATTAATGAAAATTTTATTGATGTTGTAGATGATGGGGTAAAGGCTTTAAAATTTTTAAGAGAAAAAAGATATGCTATCTCTTTTATTGATATACGAATGCCAAGATATGATGGATTTTCAGTGGCTAAAGAAATTAGAAAATTTGAAAAGGCAAAGAATTTAAAGCCATGTGTTTTGGTTGCTGTAACAGCGCATGCTTTGCAAGAGTATAAAGACAAGTGTTTTGAAAGTGGTATGAATGATTATATTTCAAAGCCGATACACATAAGTTCAATTAAAGTTATATTAAAAAAATATTTACAGCTTGAAGTTGATAATATTTGGGAGAATGAAGAGTTGAATCAACCTATTAAGTTTCCCAATTTAGATGTTAATAGAGCTTTAAAAGAATTAAATCTTTCATATGCATCATATTCTGAACTATGTAGAGGGCTTGTTGATTTTATTTCTATCAATATTATTGATTTAGAAAAAGCTTTTAATGAAGAAAATTTATCTTTAATTAGGGATATATCTCATACAATATCTGGAGCTCTTTCTAATATGCGTAGTGAATTGTATAAAGATTTTAAAAAAATTGAAACAAGTAAAGATTCAATTTATGAGTTGAAAAAAATGTATTCTTTTGTAAAAGGTGCTTTATTGCAGTTAATAAGTGATATAAAGGAGAATATTTTGTTTGAGTCTGAGATTGTTAGTGAGAATAAGCTATACTTTAAAAGCAATGATCAATTTTTATACCTTCTCAATAAACTTTTAATTGGTATTAAGACCAGAAAGCCAAGAGAATATAAAGAAATTCTTGAGAGCATTGACAAGTATGTTTTAGATGAGAATATTAAAGTATTATTTAGTGAGCTTCGCAGGAATTTAAGATTATATAGATTTGCTGAGAGTTCTAAGATTCTTAAAGGGATTATTGAAAGGTTTAGCAATAGAGATATTAGTAGTGGAGATGATAATTAAAGATAAAGTTTTTGAAGTCGAGAATCAGAAGCTTTTAATTGTGGATGATTCTCCCACCAATTTAGATTTATTGGTAAATATATTGCAAGATGCTTATGAAGTTGAGGTTGCAACAAATGGATTAGATGCCTTAAAGCAAGTTGAAAAAGATAATCCTGACCTTGTACTTCTTGATATAGGTCTTCCAGATATTAATGGCTATGAGGTATGTAGAAAGCTAAAAAGCGATCCTGATACTAAAGAGATTCCTGTAATTTTCATTAGTTCAAGAAGTTCTACAGATGATCAACTTGAGGGATTTAATGTTGGTGGAGTAGATTATATTTTAAAGCCTTTTAATAGTCGAATAATTGACGCTAGAGTTAAGACGCATCTTGAATTAAAGCGATTAAGGGATTATTTTAAAAGTTTGTCTAGAATTGATGGGCTTACTCAGATTCCAAATAGAAGATTTTTTATGGACAAATTTTCTAAGCTGTGGATGAAAGCTTTAGAAAATAAAGAAATAATAATTGTTGGGATGTTGGATATTGATAATTTTAAAAATTATAATGATAATTATGGCCATACTAATGGTGATGAGTGTCTTAAATTGATTGCTAAGGCTTTATATAAGGTTTCTTTAAAATATAAAATAGATGTTGCTCGATATGGAGGAGAGGAATTTATTTTTTTTTCTGTTAATAAGAGTTTAAGTGAAATGATTTGCATTATTAAAACAATGATTAATGATATAAAGTGTTTAGGAATAGTTCATGAGTATAGTGGTATTTCTGGCATTGTGACTGTTTCAATTGGGCTTGCTCAAGAAATTCCTATTGATAATAATTTTACCAATATTATAAAGCTTGCTGATAGCAAGCTTTATGAGGCTAAAGTTTCTGGAAGGAATCAGTTTAGGTATTAAGATTTTTATATTTATTAAATTTTAGTATTTATAAGTTACAGAGATTCCAATAGAATCGTAGTAAAAATAAGAATTACCAGTTGCTATTCTTTTTGAAATATCAGCCAGTCCAGCTGTGTTATTTGTGTATGTAGGATTTGTAGCTAATTTTAATTGAAGACCAATTGTTAAGGGTTTGACAACTTCAAAATTAGCAATAATAGAAATATTGTGATAAAAAATGTCACTTCCCCAGCCTTTGTTTTTCCACGAGCTTATGTTTCTTTCTTTGCCAATTTGTGTTTTCCCTTCATAAAGTAAACCTATAATGTTAAGAGGTATTGGCATTTTGTAAGCTAAAAGAGCGTAAGGCTTTATTAGCATGCCATTTATATTTTTACCATCGTCTGCTTTATATTTCCAAAGTTGATCTTTGTTTGCATGAGGATTAATTAAGTATGTAAAATCATTGCCAATAACTGTAATAATGTGTGTCCATTCTCCTTGAAAAATAGCGTTTAAATCAAATTGTAATCGTCCCCCTATTATTACTTCTGAATAAAATTCAATAGTATTTGAATATTTCCCATTTTCAATGTGCACGCCAACTCCTTTAAATCCAAAAGCTTCCCAACCTATACCAATTTCATTTGATGCATATAAATTTAAAAAAGCAATGGGAGTAAAGTTTAGCATGCTTTTAAATGAGATATTTACAGGAGACAATCCAATATTTAAATCGATGTCTATGCCATTGTTTTTAAAAAATATAGAATTGGGATTGTTTAAAGCTTTAAAATTTTTATAGTATCCCAAGTATGATATTAATTTTATTCCTCCCCAATAATTGGCTGGAATTCTTAGACTTGGTTCAATACTTTTTAAGTTGGGATGTTTAAAGCTTTGTGAAAATTTGCTTCCATTTGTTCCCAGCTCGTGGGGAGGATAATAAGCAGATTGAAAATTTAAATAAAAATATTCATTATTGACTTCTAAGTTTTGTTGATCTTGAGCAAGAATCATTTTTGCTTGCAAAAATAACAAGCAAAAGCAAATTTTTTTTATTAACATTTTTACTTTAAATACCTTTTCCATTCATTTTTTTAACATTATTTTAATTATCTTTTCCCTTATTTCATCAATTTTAACAGATGCATCAATATTGTTAATTCTAGAGCATTTTGAATAAAATTCTATTAGTGGTTTTGTTTGTGATTTATATTCTTTAAGCCTTGTTTTTAAGCATTCTTCTTTATCATCTTCTCGTTGGTAAAGATCTCCTCCGCAAATGTCGCAAATGCCATTGGTTTTTGTGGCTAGGGTGTATATATTGAAAATATTATTGCAAGATTTACAAATTCTTCTTCCCGAGAGTCTTTTTATTACCAATTCTTCATTGATTAAAAAGTTTATTATTTTTACATTTGGCAAAAATTTGTCAAGAGCTTCGGCTTGACAAATATTGCGTGGAAACCCATCTAAAATAAAATTTTTGTTATTTTCAATGGCTTTGATTTTATCTTCTACTATTTTGATTGTAATTGTGTCAGAGACCAGTTCCCCTTTTTCAACAATTTTTTTTATTTCTTTCCCAAGGGTTGTAGAATTTAAAATATTTTCTCTAAATAAATCTCCTGTTGAAATGTGATGGTATTTAAATTCGCTAGAAATAATTTTTGAAATAGTCCCCTTTCCAGAACCTGGAGGACCCAAAAATACAAGTCCCATTATATATAACTCCTGTTTAGATATTTATTATTTTAAGGGTTTATTTAAAAACATTTAATAAAAATTTAAGTCCTACAATTGTTCCAATTGTAGATCCAAGGTTTACAAAAAGAACTATTAATAGAATTCTTGTAACTTTGTTTTTGAAATATCCTTTTGTTGTTGATAGTTCTTCTTGTAGATTTTCAAAATCTTTGACCTTTGGTTTGTTTATGTAAGCTTCAACAAGTCCTGCTACCATACCTGTTCCTATGAACGGTATTAAGGAAAATATTGGAGAACCTATAATAGCTGTTAAAATTGTTAAAGGATGAGATTTTAATAATATGGCTGCAATGCCTGAGAAAAGAGAGTTGGATATTATCCAAAGCTTTAAATTTTTGTATGCAAAATCAAATCCTTTAAAGTAAAAAGAGCTTGCTATTAGCAAAATGATTGAAATTGTAATTAAGTAAGATAGTGCTTTGCTAAGTGAAAAATGTTTTTTAGGTATTCTGTTGAGTTCCTCAACGTTTATTACTTTTTTATTTTGACTTATTTCTTTTAGAGTTCTCATTATTCCATTCACATGGCCTGCGCCTACAACGGCAAGAATAATGCCTGTTCCTTCGAGTATTTTGTTTGTAATAAATTCATCCCTCTCGTCAATTAAAGCTTTTTTTACTTTAGGTATTTCTTTGGAAAGTTCTTCCATTATTTTTGAAAGAGCATCTTGTTCTTTGAGTTTTTCAATTTCATCTTTTGTAATTTTTGTATCTGTTAAGGAAAAAAGGCTTGAGATTATTTTTATTTTTTCAAATATTGGAATAGGTATCCAAGCTCTTTTTAGAGTTGTTTCAATTTTTCTGTCGGCAAGAATTATTGGAATATTGTGTTTTTCAGCTTTTAAAACAGCTGTTTTCATTTCCTCACCAGGTTTTATTCCCTGTTCTTTTGCTAATTTTTTTTGAAAATTACTAAGAATTATGTTTATTATGAGGAAGAAGGCTTTTCCTTGTTTTAATGCTTTATCTATATCTAAGTTCCTCCATTTTTCATTTTCATCGGTGTTTAAGATCGAATGATAGCGAGCTTCGTCAAGTTCAACAGCAATATAGTCTGGCTTTAAGATTTCTATTAAATTTGCAGTATCTTCTGAGCTTTTTTTTGACACGTGAGCAGTTCCAAGTATATATATTGTTTTATTATGTATATTAAATTTACTTACATGAGAAAAACAGTCTTCTGTATGGGTGTTTTCTTTTTCGTTGTCCAAAAAATATTCCTTGTTTAAAAAATTTAGCCATTAATCAGTTAGTATAGCTTTTAATAATTTTACCATATGGTTTAGTGGAACTATATAGTCTATGTTGTTTTCTTCTATCGCTATTTTTGGCATTCCAAAAACCATTGAACTTTCTTCATCTTGAGCAATAGTAAGTCCCCCAGCTTTTTTTATATCGCCAATTTCTCTTGATCCGTCATTTCCCATCCCAGTCATTATTAGGGCAATTGCTTTATCTTTTGCAATTTCTGCAATAGATTGAAATAGTACTCCAATAGATGGTTTGTGACCATTTATATGTTTACCGTCGAAGGTTTGTATTTGATAGTTACTATCGATTTTTTTGATTTTTGTATGATGTCCGCCTGAGCTTATGTATGCATGTCCTTGCTTTAATATTTCTTTATTGGTGGTTTCTTTTACGCTTATTTTGCAAAGATTATTAAGATTTTTTGCAAATTCTTCTGTAAATCCTTTAGGCATATGTTGAACAATTATTATTGGTGGAAAGCTTTCAGGTATTTCTGGCAATATTGATTTCAAGGCTACAGGCCCTCCTGCTGATATTCCAATTGCTATTATGTCGAATTTTCTCATTTTAAGTTTTTTAATTTCTTTTTCATTTAATATTTTTTCTTTTGTATATTCTTCAAGTTTGGTTAATGAGAAAATGTCATTTTTGTGATTTAAAAAAAAAATAGCTTTTTCATAATTTTTTGTTTCCATATATTTATTTTGGACAATTTTGTTTTTTATAGATATCGATCCATAGGCTAAAAGAGAACTAATAATTTGTTCTTTTTTGTTTTCATGTGATTTTTTATTTTTAGATACCAATATAAGATCATCAGCGCCCTTTAAAGCAGCAATGTTTATTAGATTTTGATTTGAAGAGGTGACTACAATTGGTATTGTTTTGTGTATATTGTTTTTTTTCTCCAAAAATAGAATATCTTCACTATTGTTTTCTTCTAAATTCATTAATATTACTTCGGGGTTATGTTTTTTAAGTTTGTTTGTTGCGAATTTGCCATTAGAAGCAGTTGCAATGACCTTGAGTTTAGGAGACGAATTAATAAGGTCTGATATGAGCTTTCTTTTTACAGCAAAATATTCTATGACAAGTACAGAAATTTTTGTTTCCACTGTTACTTTTTCCCTATTAAATTCTTGTTAAATTATAACTTATATTTATTTTTTAATTTAAATTTTTCTTTTTGATAGCCAGTATCTTTTTTTTCATATATTATTGCCCAGGGTGTTTTTAAAAATTTAAAAGGAAGGTTAAGTCCAAAAAGTGACTCTGAGTGTCCTATAAATAAATAGCTATTTTTAGACATGTTATTGTAAAATTTTTTAAGCACTTTAATTTTTGATTTTTCATCAAAATATATTAATACATTTCTACAAAAAATAACATCAATTTGTGAAAAATTACTTTCAAAGTTTAGATTATGATAATCAAATCTTATGTGATTTTTAATTTCATTTTTAATTTTATATCCGTTTGAATGAGAATATATATAATGTCGGTATTCTTTAGGAATATTTTCACATTTATTTGATGAGTAATATCCTTCTTTTGCTATCATCAAAGATTTTAAACTTAAATCAGAAGCGATAATAACAAAATCTATTTCTTTTGGAAGTTTTGATTTGAGTACAAATGCTAATGAATAAGGTTCTTCTCCTGTTGAGCATCCTGCAGACCAGATAATAATTCTATTTTTTTCTTCTATGTTTTTAATATTAATTAAATTAGGAATTACAAATTTTTCAAAAGTTTGAAAATGTAGTGAATTTCTAAAAAATCTTGTTAAATTGGTTGTGACTAAATCTAAGAAATATTCTTTTTTTAATTTTTCACTAATTATTAAATTGTAAAGTTGTGATGGATTTTCAATAGCAAGTTCTCTTACCGCGTCATTAATTCTGCTTTGAAGAACAAATTTATTTTTTTCGTCAAATCGCATTCCGCTGTTGTTGTATATAAAGTCGCAAAATTTTAAAAATAGTTCATCTTCAATTTCTAGCATTTTTGGGAACCTGCTTAATTATTCTCTTTATAAATAAGTATTGCTTATTTATAATAAATCTCTAGGTAAGAATATTTTTTTTTGAAAAAATTGTAAAATTAACATAAATAATTTTATTATAAAATATGGATTTATAAAAAGGTTTTTGTTTATTTTAATTTATTTGCAGTAATAAATGAGGAATTTAATAAGTGTTGGAAAAAATATTTGCAAATTCCTATTTAATAATATCTATTTAAAAAGATTGATGATGAAGATTGAATGATGTTTAATGAGTTTAAAAGAATAATTTTTAAAGAAGATTTTAGGTATGAAATTTTTAGAAAATTTTTTCATATTTTTAGCTTAATTGTTTTGATTTTTTATGAAATAAATTTTTGGATAGGGTTTGTCTTTAATATGCTTTTTATGATTTTATACTTAACTTCTGAAGTTTTTAGAATTACTAAAAAAAAACTACTTTTCTTTAAGAATATTTCAGATATAATATTAAAATCAAGGAAAATATTGCCCAATAAAGTATCTTTTTCGCCCGTTTTTTTATTTTTAGGCATATTGGTATCATATTGCTTAGTTATGGAACCTTTTAATTATATTGGAATATTCTCAGTATGTCTTGGTGATGGATTTGCAAGTCTTGCTGGAAAGTTAATTCCTTCTTTTAAGCTTGTAAACGATAAAACGATTTCTGGTAGCTTTGTTGTATTTTGCGTTACTTTTTTTTCATATTATTATTTTTTTCCTTATTTAACAGCAGCTTTAATTCTTGGAATTTTAGCAGTATTAGTAGAGCTTTTTGATTCTGCGAATTATGATAATTTATTTTTACCACTTGTTGTTTCAAATTCGTCTTATTTTTTAACTTCCTTTTTTTATAGCCAATAAAAGAAAATTTTTCCTGATTTTTTTAAGTAGATTGGTATACCAACTGAGATTGGGAGAAAGGCATAGGATATTTTTAGCAAATTTAAATAAATTCCACTTAATATTAAAAGCATTGAAACAAAAAGTAAAAAATAGTCAAGGTTTTTTTTTCTTAAAAAGGCTACTATAAAGTTTATTAAAATAAGCAACAAGAATGCGTCTATGTAAAATTTTGTGCTTTCGATTTTAAGAATGCCGTAGTCTTGGCTATTTTCGTATGAATTAATAGGCATTGTGTAACTATATATGCATGCAAAGGTCAAAATAATGTAAATTGTATAATGTATTGATTTTATTTTGAAATCGCATATATATAAACTTAGAAAAAATAAATTTAATAATGAAAAAGTATTTACAAAAAGGATAAATTTTGTAAATAGGTAATAACTTGAATTTAGGTTGTTTTTTAAAAAAAAATCTTCAGAGATCAAAATAGGATCTAATGTGAATGAACTGATGAAACAATAAAAAAGTATAAATTGTATATTATTGGTTCTTTTGTAGTTAATATATGACCATAGTGAGCCTATGATTCCAGTAATAAAGATGGCGAATTTATTAACTAGCATTATAAAATTATTATTGTAAATCTCTAGAACATAATTTTGATAATTTTCGTTGTATTTTATTTTATAAGAAAAAATCAGTATAACTAGTGTTACTAAAATTAAAATTATAAAGAGAAATAAATTAATAGAAGCGTTTAATTTTGCAAGTATTGACTTCATTTAAACTTCCAAGAATGCGTGTTTTTGATTTTTTTTATATTTTTTTTAATTTTTGAGTTAAGTTTTTCAAAAAAATCTATCTTTGTTTTTGTTTCAATTGAATCGACGCTGACAACATAATTTTTCAAATTCAAGTCTTTTGCTTTTTCATTTGGGATAATAAAAGAGATTATGTCATAAAAATTTTTGTTATTAATGTTTAGTACTATTTTATAAAAATTTTTAGGTATCAAAATTTTGCTTTTACCAATAAATCCTTTATTTTCCGTTAAAATTCCAGCACTAATGATATATATATATCCTTTTAAGATTGCCCATTCTCTTACCAATTTTTCAAGTTTTAGCCAAATTCCAGAATTAAATTCGCTTTTTTGAGGTGACATATTGGATAAAAAATATGTATCTTTCATTGCATTCTCAGAAAAAGACATGTCTGCAGAACTTACTATGTGTCCCCTGTCATAGCCGCTCTTAAAGTAATCTTCAAGTTTTGGGAAAGTGCCTTTGATGTTGGTGTCTTCAAAGAATTTAGAACTCCTTTTAATTTTTTTTGATTTTAACAAAGTCAATGCCAGTTCTACCATTTCTCTTTTAAGCGGATAAGCAGCCCATTCGGATTGTCTTGCACTTTCAGCATACCCTAAGGTATAGTGTTTTTTGTGTATTATTTGGGTAGTAAGATATCCTTTTGGTATTAATTGGGATTCTTTTATTGGAATAAATTTTGTAATGTTAATGTATTTATTTTCTATTATCTCTAAATAATTGTAAATTTTATGTTTAATTTGTTTTAGGACTTTTGGATTTAAGGAAAAAAATAAAAATCCTGTTAGACATAAAATATAGCAGTAAAGAAAAAATTTTGATCTTTTTTTCATGTTTCTGTTTCTTTTTCGTCCTTAAAATTATATCTAATAGTGAGATTAAAAGAAATGTTAAATGTATCTAAAAATAAAAAATCAATTTTAAAGTCCATTCCTATTAAAGGTATTGCCTTTTTAGTAGAAATTTCAATAAACATGTAAGGCTCTAGTACATAGGGTAATTTTTCGTAAAATTTAATGTCCCCTATAAAGTTTGTAGATAAGTAAAAATGACCACCTATGCCAATAGTGGAGGAAAAATATTTTGTTTTTTTAATTAAGTTTGCAATATGCCAGTTTATTCCTCCTCCAATATACGATTTAAAGTATTGCATATTTTTAGGGATATTAAGGCTTTCTTTTGTTAATATCATAGCAATGATTAAAAAATCAAAACTATTATTAGAGAAGGTGTAGTAGGGTCTAAAAATAAGATGTTTAATATTTGAATTTAGAAAAAATCCAATTCCAATTCCAATTCCTGTAGAATATGTGAATCCTCTTTCCGGGCTAAAAAAATTAGAACTTTGCTCAGATTGATTATTTTTTTCATTAGTATTGTCTTTTTCATTTGCAAGTGCATTTAAAGCAGAAATGATGAGCAATGTTAAAGAAATACAAATGTTCGGAGTTTTTTTCATAAACAGATTATTTTAAATGGTATAAAAATTGCGGTGTCTTTTCAATACTATAATTAGAATATGTATTCAAGGAAAATTTTCCTGTTTAGTATAAAAAATATTTTTTATACTAGGTGGCTTTTGTATGCTATTTTTATTGTATATTATACAATATTACGATATGTTTAATTGCTAGGAGACCGCATTTATGTTTTTTAATTTTTTGAAAAAAGATCTTGTATTTGTTTTGCCAGAAGTAAATTCAAAAGAAGATGTAATTGATTTTTTAGTTGAAAAAATCGATGATAAGGGATATATAGATAGCAAAGAAGAGTTTCTTCAAGGAATTCTTGATAGAGAGAAAATAGGTGACACTTCTTGGGAAAATGGGGTTGCAATTCCCCATTTTATAGGAGATGTTGTTAAGACCAGTTTTATTTCATTGCTTTACATTAAAGGTGCTGGGGTTAAATGGTCTGAAGAAAATCCCCCTGTTAATTTAATATTTTTGATTTGTATGTCAAAAAAGCAACAAGGCAATGAGCATCTTAGGGCTATTGCGTTTATAGCTAAACTTTTTGAAGATGATGCTTTTCAAAATGCTTTAAGTGGTGTTGTTACTGCTGATGACATTTATTATTACATAGAGAATGTTCAAAGAAAAGCCAAAGAAGAGGTTTTTGGAGCTACAAAATCAGAGAAAATAGTTGCTGTAACTGCTTGTCCTGTTGGAGTTGCTCATACATATATTGCAGCAAAGAAAATTGAAAATGAAGCTAAAAAGCAAGGTTACAATATTAGAGTTGAAACCCAAGGATCTATTGGCATTGAAAATGCCTTAACAGAAGAAGAAATTAGAGATGCAGCTGTTGTGATACTTGCTGTTGATAAGGATGTTGATGAAAAGAGATTTGAAGGTAAGAGAGTTTATAAAGTTTCAACTGTAAAAGCAATAAACAATACGGAAAATATTATTAAGGAAGCGTTTAACGCTCCAGTATTTTTTTGCAAAGATTCTGGAGCTAATGGCAGTTATAAAGGCTCTATTGCAACAGGCAAAGATAGTTTTTATAAATATTTAATGAGTGGAGTATCTCCAATGATTCCTGTTGTTGCGACTGGAGGAATTTTAATTGCTCTTAGTATTGCTTTTGTTGGGATTGGTCCTGATGGACCTAATTTTTCTGAGCATCCATTTTATAAGCAGATTGCAGATATTGGTTCTGTGGCTTTTGGAATGATGCTGCCTGTGCTTGCTGGGTTTATTTCAATGGCAATTGCTGATAAGCCTGGTCTTGCTCCCGGTCTTGTTGGTGGAGTAATGTCTGGAAATGTAAAAGCAGGTTTCTTGGGTGCAATATTTGCAGGGTTTCTTGCAGGCTATGTTGCAAGGTTTTTAGCAAAGAGATCTGTTCCTGAGTGGTTAAGGCCCGTAATGCCTATATTTGTGATTCCGCTAATAAGCACTATTATTGTTGGCTTTTTTATGTTGTATGTTGGTGTTTATATTGGAGAATTTATGGCTGTGCTTGAGAGTGGGCTTAAATCTTTACAGAGTAATTCAGAAACGTTTGGCGTGTTGGGTAAAATTTTTTTAGGTTTAGTGCTAGGATCAATGATTACTATTGATATGGGTGGGCCCTTTAATAAAGTGGCATTTCTTTTTGGAGTAGGGCTAATTCCTCAAGTGCCAGAAATAATGGGGATGGTGGCAGCAGCAATTCCTGTTCCCCCTATGGCTATGGGGCTTGCAACTTTTTTAGCGCCTAAATTATTTGAAAATGAAGAGAAAGAATCTGGTAAAATAGCCTTTTTAATTTCATTTATTGGTATTAGTGAAGGAGCTATCCCTTTTGCTGCTAGTGATCCTGGAAGGGTAATTCCTTCAATAGTGGTGGGAGGAGCTGTGTCAAGCATTATTGCTGCTTTTTTAGGTGTTGCTAATCATGCTCCACACGGAGGGCCAATAGTGCTTCCTGTTATTGATAATAAATTTGAGTTTATTATTGCAATTGCTGTTGGAGTTGCAGTTGCAACAACTTTGGTAATTTTTTTGAAATCTTTAAAATTAAAGGAATCTGAATGAATGAAGATAATATTTTTTTAATGAAAAATAATATTAAAGAATATGATTGGGGGGGGATTAGTTTTATTCCCAATCTTTTGGGCGATAAGATTGATGGAAGGCCTAAGGCTGAAATGTGGCTTGGAGCACACAAAACATTTTCTAGTAAGATTTTACATAGAAATGAATATGTGTTTTTAAGCGATTTTTTAGAAGATCATAAAGAGCTTTTAGGTTGTGATGACGAATTTCCTTTTTTGTTTAAGGTATTGTCTGCAAACAAACCTTTATCTATTCAAATTCATCCTTCTAAAGATATTGCCTTAAAAGGATATGAATCAGAGAATAATAAAGGGATAGACATTAATGATCCTAAAAGGATATATAAAGATAAAAATCCTAAAATTGAACTTATTTATGCCCTGAGTGATTTTTATGCGCTAAAAGGTTTTTTACCTTTGGATGAGATTAAAAAAATTTGTGAAATTCTGAAATTAAATTTCGACTTTCAATCACATAGAGACTTTGTAAAGACTATTTTTGATTTACAAACTTATGAACTTGAGAATATTATAGAAAAAATTTTAAAAAATTTGAATCTTATTGATGATTTTAGAGGTTACTGGTTTAATGAAATTTACAATATTTATGGTGTAGATGTGGGTCTTTTAGTATTTTTGGGCATGAATATTTTAAAACTAAAGCCAGGCGAAGTTTTTTATACAAATAGTCAGGAAGTACATGCATATCTTAAGGGAGACTGCATTGAGCTTATGACCAATTCCGACAATGTTATTAGAGCTGGACTTACTACCAAATATATTGATAAAGAAGAGATGTTAAGAGTTGGGCAATTTGATGAAGGAGCTTTATCATTTTTAAATCCCGATTTTAAAAACAGTTTTAGTGTATTTAGACTTCCAAATACTAATTTGAAATTAATTCAAAAAAAAATAAATGAGAGTATTTGTATCAATAGAAGTAGTGCAATGATCTTGTTAGTCTTAGATGGGCGTGTGAATATAAATAAATCCTTAGGTCTTAACAAGGGTGAGAGCATTTTTATAGGCAGAAAAGCTGAAAACTTGTTTATTAATGGAGATGGTCAAGCTTTTATTGCTGGTTTTAATTAAAATTAAGCTTGCTTGTGTGAGCTTAATTTTAATGCCAATTTAATTATTTGGTTAATTAAATGCAAATTTTATGAATCCAAATCCAAAAAAATTGAATTTAACTCCTTCAAATAAAATGTTTGGCTTTGTTAGTAATATTGTTGGTCCTAGTGCAGGATAAACTTTAAATCCTATGTATAAATTTTTTGCAAAGTTATATTCCATTATAAAAGGAATTCTTATAACAGTGCCTATTCTCTCATAATCAGTCTCTTCTTCCTCATCAGGAGGTATAAGGGATGTTTTTGACCAATCTGCACCTATTCCAATGCCACCGCCGATTTTCATATATTGTCCAATTTGCTTTTTGAAAATAATATCTATTCCGCCGTTTAGATAATTTTCAAAATTGTTTGACTTAAGGCCAATAAAACCTCCATATCCAAAATCAATATCTACATAAGGAATTGTAATTATAATGTTTGCAATAGGATTGCCTATTCCGATGCCCATTGAAAATAAGTCATAACTTTTTTTTTCTTTTATACCTTTAAGCTTTGCGATACAGGTGGTTGAATCTTCTTCTTTACTGCATCTGACCATATAATTGTCAGATGCAAAAGAGAGGTGCATTGCACTTAATGCTAATGTTAAAATGTATATTTTTTTAAAATTTTTTATCATTTATTCTCCATTATATATATATTTTTATAAAGCCTGTGCCCAAGAAATTAAATCTAGCTCCTTCAAATGACATTGGACTGCTCAATAGCATAGTTGTTCCAATGGTAGCAACAGCTTTAAACCCAATCACAATATTTTTAAGAAAGCTATATTCTATTACTAAGGGTAGTCTTATTACGACTCCTATTCTATTTTGAAGAGAATCTGATTGTTGAATTTCATTTTCTTCTTCGTCGCCAAGTTTTTCATTCGATTTTTCAGGACTTCCTTTTGACCAATCTGCACCTATTCCAATGCCGCCGGAAATCATAGTGTTTTTGTGTATTTCATCTTTGAATAAAAGATCTATTCCTGCTATAACATAGGGCATGAAACTGTTAGGTTTAAGTCCTACGAACCCTCCGTAGCCAAGGTCTATGTCTACATATGGGACAGATATTGTAATATTTGTAAGTGGGTATCCAACTCCAAAGCCTATGCCAAATAAACGGCGTACAGACTCTTCTTTTGCAAGAAGTTTTTCAAAATCAAAGTCATCTTCAACCCCCGCTTTGCTTTTTGATTGGGCAGTTAATAAACCCGTTGTTAAAATAAGTATTATTGTTGCTAATAGCATTCTCATTTAAATTCTCCTTTTTTATATCCAATTTTAGATATTATCTTTACAATATTTTTAATAAAGTGTAAAAAATCAAAAATATTGATGTTTATTTGCTTATTTTGATAGCAAAACTTTATTGTTAATTTGTTAGTTGTTTTGTTTATCAAAAAATTTTTAATCACAAATACAGGTATTATTATACTACTTGACTGGATATTGATGTTAATTTTGTTTGTTTGTATAAGGTTTTTGAAAATATATTTTTGCTTTTCTTTTCCGGTCTTTAAAAAAAATATAAATCTATGAATTTGCAATAAATAAATTTTATTGTAATGTTTTATTTTAAAATACTTGCAAAAAAACTTTATTTGCTTTAAGGCTTTTGAAACTAATTTGAGGCTATTGATCCTTTTGTTCAAAAATTTATCCCAAAAATTTGAATATTAAGTTTTTAATCTATAAACAAATAGTATGTCAAAGTTTTGAATTTAAAATGCTGTTTGATATTATTTTAATTAAGACTAAATTAATTAAAAATAAGTTTAGTATATAATTTATTTTTATTAAACTTATACAAAGCTTATGATTAAACTGTATATTGTTTTTTTTTATTTTTTTTCTTTTTTATTGGGATTTCCAGAAAATATTTTTTTTAAAAATTTAGGATTCTCTAATAATGATCAGTATTTTATGTTTGGCGAATATGGGTTTGAAAATGGATATTATTATTCTTCTGTATACTTTGTTGATGTTATTAAAAATAATTTTGCAGACTCCGGAGTGCATTCTAGGATTTTTAAGGAGCACATTGAGTATTCAGATAGTTACGATAAAAGTCTTTATGAACTTTTAAAGATGATTAATTTTAAAGTTAAGGAATTTAAAATTAATCATCTAAGAAGAGGACGAGAAATTTATTTTTATGTTAAGAGTGAAATTCCAGAAACAGATCTTTTAAATTTTGTTGATTTTAAAACAGGAAATGAATATCAAGTTTTTGTAAATAAGGATATTAATTTTCAAGAACTTTCTTCTTCTTTTAATATTTTTTTATCTGTCAGATATTGTAATTCAACTATAGAAAAACATCTTATTGTTGGAAGAGGGAATTACTATAGGAAAAATGTTATTGATTACAAAATAAGAGAGATTTTTTTATTTCCAAATGAAGATGGAATTGTTTTTGTTTTGGAAAAAATCATGTTAAATTCTTATGGAAATAAATATAAGCGGTTTATGGTTGAAATTAAAAAATATTGAATATAATTATTTAGTGTTTTAAGAAGTTTAATGCTTTGTTAAGGATAATGTATGAGTGATTTTATAGCATCAAAAGAAGATGATTATTCTAAATGGTATTTGGATATAGTTCAGAGAGCAAAACTTGCTGATTATAGTCCCGTAAAAGGGTGTATGGTGATTATGCCTTATGGGTATTCTATTTGGAGCAAAATTCAGAGTATACTTGATAAAAAATTTAAGGAGACAGGACATGAGAATGCATATTTTCCCATGCTTATTCCTTATAGTTTTTTAGAAAAAGAAAAGGACCATATTGATGGATTTTCACCTGAGTTTGCTATTATTAAGGATGCTGGTGGAGAAAGTTTGGCGGAGCCTTTAGTTTTAAGGCCTACTTCTGAGACAATTATTTGGAATATGTATAGCAAATGGATTAAGTCTTACAGAGACCTTCCTATTAAAATTAATCAATGGGCAAATGTTATTCGATGGGAGAAGAGAACAAGACCTTTTTTGCGTACTACCGAATTTTTATGGCAAGAAGGACATACTGCTCATGCTACTAAAGAGGAAGCATTAGAAGAAACTTTGCTTATTTTGGATGTATATAAAAAATTTATAGAGGACTATTTAGCTATTCCAGTTTTTTGCGGTAAAAAATCTGAAAAGGAAAAATTTGCGGGAGCTGTTTCTACTTATTCAATTGAGGCATTAATGCAAGATAAAAAAGCGCTTCAAGTCGCGACATCTCATTATTTAGGTTCAAATTTTGCAAAGGCATTTGGTGTAAAATTTCAAGACAAAGATGGCAAGATGAGACATGTATTTGCTAGTAGTTGGGGTGTTTCTACTAGATTGATTGGTGCTTTGATTATGGTTCATTCTGATGAGAAGGGTTTAATTTTGCCGCCTCGCATTGCTCCAATAGAAATTATTGTTATTCCTATTTTTAAAAAAGAAGATGAAATTAATAAAAGAATTTTGGACTATTCTGATTGTGTTGTGCAGACTTTAAAAAAAGCAGAATTTAGGGTTGAAATTGACAAGGATATTAGAAGTTCTCCAGGATTTAGATTTTCATCTGCTGAGTTTAAGGGAATTCCAATACGTCTTGAAGTAGGGATAAATGATATCCTTTTAAATTCTGTTACTATTGTAAGAAGAGATAAAGACAGAAAATTTAAGTATCAAATATCACTTGATTCTCTTGTCAGCAAGGTTAAGGCAGAACTTGATTCTATGCAAAAGGATTTATTTAAAAAAGCACTAAATTTTATGACCCTAAATACCAAGGAGATTTTTAGAAACGGGAAGGATAGTTATGAATTATTCAAAACTCATGTGAGTGATTATTCTGGATTTGTGATTTCTTGTTGGTGTGGTAGTTTGAATTGTGAAAATATTATTAAAAATGAAACTAAAGCTACAATTAGATGTATTCCTGATGATTTTAAAGCCAAGGATTTAACAGGTATGACTTGCATTTATTGTTCTTCTAAGGCTAAGTATTTTGTTTTATTTGCCAAATCTTATTAATTTATTTGGCTTTAATTAATTTTTTCTTGATCTTCTAATTCTTTAAAATTTATTATATGTATAATTGCAATGTTAAAGGCAAAGTCAATTAGTAAAGCTAAAGAGATTAATATTGGTAGCATTGGTGTTATGTTGGAAACATTTAACTCTATTCCTTTTGTATAGGTAGAGCAAAGCATTGTAATTATATAAATTAAGCTGTTTGGAATATGAGGAAATGCAAGGACAAAAAAAAATGATAAAGTACTCATATAGCTTATTTCATAGATAGAAATGGGTAAACTAGAATATGATTTTAAAATTATAAAAAATGATATTACTGAAACAAAAATAGTCCCAAATTTAGAAACGAAATTTATCAGAGGTATGTTTATAATTATAGATTTTTTTATATTTATTCTTTCATTTTTAATGTCTTCTATTAAGATCACATAGGGGGAATAAGAATCTTTTGTTAATCCTGAAAATATTATGTTTTGGAATGATACAAAGATTCCTTTATATATCATTCCAAAATTTTTTGTTAATCTATAACTGATTGTTGGTAATATTACGAATAAAATTATAATTGTCCATATCAAAAAGAATGTTATGCTATTTGTGTAATTTTGATAATCTTTAAAGTTTTTCAAACTTGCGGTATAATCTGCTGTTATAAAAATGATTCCTACATTTAACATATTTGCAATAAATCCATTTGCATGGTAAAAAAGATTGGATGCGCTAAGCATCAGTTCTCTAGCTATTCTGCCCTTTTGTTTTGCATAATAAAAGCTGGTACCTATTATTATTGAAATCATATAGATGCTTAGTAGATTTGGATTGCTAGACGTAAATATTTTGAAAATATTTTTTGGGAAAAATGTTTCTAATAAAGCTTCTTTTTCAAAAAAATATGTATTTTGTACTGTTTTTTCTAGTATTGGGATTCTTTGCGGAAGATATATTATAGCAGCTGTTATTGATACAACAACTCCAGATAGATTAGTTAAAATTCCATAATAAATTGTTTTACTAAAGAGTTTTTTAAAGTTTTTATTTTCAATAATATTTTCAATTCCTAATGGAATTGAAAATATTAAAAAAGGAATAAGAGATAAGTATGATAATCTTATAAAAGCATGGGATAAAGAGCTGTAAATCTCAAGAGGGAGAAATAATCCCAAAAAGATTCCAATAGGTAGAGTGAAAAAAAAATTAATTTTTACATTCATATGACTTTTCCTTTCAGAGATTCAAGGTATACTGCGTATAATAAATAGTACTAAATTTTTTTGTAAATATAAACTTTAGAGTTAAAATTGTACTTGTGTTTTTGTATTGTTTGTTGGTGTTTTTGGGGGTTGTTTGTATAAATATCCTGATTCTGTAGATACAGATTTAGATGCAAGATTACCAAATATTTTAACTTTAGAGGAGCATGATAAGCAATTTTTTACTAAAGATTTTTATAAAAATCTTATTTCAAGCAGTAAAGAAATTGGTCTTAAGCTTCATAAAGTTTTAGTGGATTATTTAAATCCACAGTCAGAAGAGGTTGACAGAGTTTTAAAATATAATCAAGTGATTAATATTTATTGGTCTTTTCTCAGATCAATTGCAAAAAATATTTCAAAATTGACCATGGAGCAGAAAATTTTATTTAGATTTGCTGCTCTTATTCCGAATGCACTTGGATCTGAAATTCAGCTATTGATTTCAAAAACTATTTGGGACAATCATTATAATGAGTCTTTTATTTATTTTGATGAATGGCTTTATGGGGTTCATAGTTTTAAGCTTAGTAGATTAGCAACTGATTTATCGGTAGATAATTTTAAAGAAGAAGATCTAGAAAAAATTTTGCTCAATAAGAAAGAAAAACTTTTGGCAAGTATTGATTTTGCAAAGAGCAGTCTTAAAAGAACCGATAAGATTAGAGAAGAAGCTCTTTGCAAGTTAAGAAGTATGTTTGGATTTTTATTCTCAAATAATAGTCAAGACGATTCAACTTATATGTCTGAATACGAAGTGCAAAGTCCTTATTCTAATTCAATTTTAAAGCCTTTAAATTTCGCTGGTGATTATGTTGATGACCTTATTAAGTCAAATAGAGATATCAATGTTTTTATTAATAAAATTGAAGATGCTAACAGAGAGCTTTTTGAAATTCAAAATAAAATGAATAATATTGGAATGTCTCTTGAATCAACTATTGCATATGATGAGGTTGAGGTTATCAGAAGTGCTAATAAACTTGCAATAGGGTCAAGAGGCAATCATTTTCCTATTCTTTTGAGAAATAATGTAGTTGCTAACCCCCAATTTTTTGGAAGTAGAGAAAGAATTATGCAGCTTGTTTGGGAAATCGAAGATATTCAGCCCAGACTTTTTCAAAAAGCTTACAGAGGAGATTTGATTAGGGTAGTTCCTTATTTTATATTAATACCTTCTTATGGAGATAAAGGAATTTGTTGGGAATCAATTGATATTAAGAACAGAGCAAATGGCAGGGGTAAAATATTAATACCTATGTATGCCAAAAACTTAAGAAAAGCGGTTATTTTAGGCATTGGCGATTTTGTTTGGGAACTTGCAAAAGAACAAGCCTCTTTTAGATGGATGGAAACAGGACTTACAGGGCAATATTACGATTATTATGTTAAGTTTATTAAAAAAGGAAATGTTAAAAATTTTTTTCTAGAAGATTATTTTCTTTGGATAGAGAAGGAAAGTAAAGGAATTCAAAAGCTTGAGAAATTGGTACGTGGTATAATGTGGAGGAATTTACCCTTTTCTAAAAATTTAAAAGAGGTACTTGCTAAAAAATCTTTTATATACAAGGATCTGATTGATAAAGATAAAAATATTCAAGCATCCGATGGATATTGAATTTGTTTTTTTATTTTGCTAGAATTCTAATTATTTCTTTGTTTTTAAGTGTTTTAAGTTCTTTTTTGTAATTGTCGTCAATGTAAATTTTTTTCTTCCCCAGTGATTCGATTAATTTTATATTTTCTGTTTTTATTGCAGCTTGCATTGGTGTTTTTCTATTTTCAAGCGTAGAGCTTAAGTCAGCTCCACTTTCTTTTAAAAATTCAAATATTTTTTCGTTACTAGTATATATTGCCCAAAATATTGGAGAATGACCCGTATCATCTATTTGATTAAGCTTTATTCCATAATCTATTAATATTTTTACGATTTCAAATTCATTGTTTATTATTGAAATTGAAATTGGAGATATTTTATGTTTAAAGTTTATTTCTGCTCCAAGATTTAGCGCAATTAAAACTCCTTTTTTATTGTTGAAAAAAACAGATATTATAAAAAGATCGTTTTTAATTTTTTCTAAATTTTGTAAAGTTTTTTTATCGTTTATATTTATTGAATTTATAAATTTATTTAGAGTGTTTTTATTGTTTTGATAATCTTTGCTATTGAAAGCATATAAATTTTTTTGTAATTCTTTTACTATTGAGACACTTGTATTAGTGTTTGTTGAATTTAAATTCATTGTTATTTGTAATAACAATAAAGGTACAATGAATTCTTTTTTCATGTTTTAGAGATTTATGTTCCTTTAATAAAGTGTTTAATTTTAGATGATTGCTTTTTTAATAAGTATAAATTAACATTTATTATAGTTTATCATAAGAGCATTTTTCAATGTTTTTGGTCATAATTGACAATTGTGAAATGATTTTTTGTCTATTTTATACTAAATTTGTAATTTAGGCGTTAGTTTTACTGTTTTGATAGCTTTTGTATTGGTGTTGATATAAAATGTGGTTATGTTAAGTTAGTATTTGCAAAATTTTGATAATTTTTTAAATTGAGGTGTGTATTCTATTATATATAGTTTATATTGTAAAATGCTTTTATGAATCTGTTGATTGAAATTGCTAAATTTGTTTTGATTTTGTTTTTGTTTCTTTCTTGTAAGCAAAAACAAAGTGAGATTCAAAATCTTATTTACCTTTTAAAATCTTCTAATAAGAATAGATTAGATAAGTTTCTTATTGTTGATAGAGTTGTTAATATATGTATTGCAAATAAAAATTATGAAAATGCTTTAGAAATTGTAAATAGTGGAATTATTGATGATGGATCTAGAGAATATTATCCTTTGTACCTTTATTTAATGGGTAACATTTATAATTCTATGGGAGAAGATTTTGTAGCTTTTAGTATTTACAAGCATGTTGTTGACAATTTTGATGATTTTTTTTACGAAAACCGTTCAGTGAAAACAAGAGTGGCTAAAAAGATTGTTAATTTAAATATTGATTCAATCGATAAGATCAAGTATTATAAATTTATATTAAATACAGGAATTGATGATTTAAATAGTGAGGAAAAGGGTAATTATTTTTATAATCTTGCATTAAGTTTGGAAGATGTTCAAGATTATGATGAATCTTATTTCTATTATAAAAAATTTCTTTCAATTCCAAGATCACAATTAAAAATAGATTCTAGAGACTATTTTAATGTTGTTACAAAAATTAATTATTTTAATAATCCAGAGTTTGTTGTTTATAGAAATTTGGGAGATTTAATCCAAGATGTTAAAAATTTTGTTCTTTCCGGGGATACTTCAAAATTGCTTAATATAAGAGATAAGAATAATTTTTTTATTCAAAGCTGGGATCAAAAGGGCGGAAAAAGTAATTCCATTAATACTAACAGCTTTTTAACCACTATGATTAAGCTTGGGGGGAGAAGAAAAAACGGAATACAATTTGCAAAGCATCTTGAGGCGGATTCTAGCGATGATATATCTTATCTTGAATCAAGTGGCTGGGACCATATTAGGGAATGGTATTTTGTTTTTAAAAAAATTGTTTATCCTAAAGATCCAGAAATTAATAATGGTTGGACTTGGATAGGTGTTTATTTAGGTAAAAAATAATAGGAAGAAGATAATGCATTTTCTTAAGTTTCTTTTTAGTTATTTATTTATACTTTATTCTAATGTTTCTATAATAAAAGATGATGTTGCCGAGACAAGTGTGCATAGAATAATCGATTGGGATAGGAAGGTTATTTGTTTTGATATTGTTAAGGAAATTAATGAAAATGAATTTAGGCCAGTAGGTTTAAATACAGCGTCTAAATTAATAGCAACCATTAATGATTTTAAAGATACGCTAATAAGAGAGTCTCTTTTTAAGATAATTATGGACTCTGAAAACACTTTTAAGGATTATTTTGACCTAAATCCCAGCTTAATACTTAATTTTTCAGGTCCCAATAGTATTTTGAAAAGATCTTATATAAAATATTCAGAAGATTTAAGAAGTTTAACTGTTAGGTATGAGCTTAGTCTTTTTCCCGATTTTATAAATTTATTTTTTTCGCATGAAAAACCTTATAAAGCTTTTTATCCATTGGTAAATTCTGATGTTGATAAAACCGATTATACAGGAGTTGTGATTTATGTAGGTGAAGTCTACAATAATGCTTTTGGTTCTAAAAAATTAGAAGACTCTTTTTTTATCAAAATTTATGATGAAAACATTAGGCCATATTTTGACAAGAGAATGGTTTCTTCAGAAGCTTTGAGAAAATGGGGAATGCTTGAATATAGTAATGATGTTCTTTATAACAATAAAAATAGGATTGGATACCGTCCTTTAAAATTAGTTGCCAAAAGTATTTATGGTAAAAATAATACAGATATTATACTCGACGAGTATAATATTAATAAGTTATTTTCAAATAGTAACAACATTAAGCTTTTACAAGACGGAAAACTTGTTGTAATAAAGTAAGAAAATTAAACTTGGTACTTGTTTTTTTCCAAGTAATCAACTAAGATAATAAAGAGTTTTATAAGGAATTAATGCCCTTATAGCTCAGTTGGTAGAGCACCACCATGGTAAGGTGGGGGTCGTCGGTTCAAGTCCGATTGAGGGCTTTTATTGGTAGTTAGGAGTTTTGTTGTATGGGTAAAAAGAAGGGAAAAGGAGCTGTTGAGCTTATATCTTTGATTTGTGAAGAGACCGGAATTAGGAATTATACCACTACTAAGAATAGACGTAATAAGCAAGAGAAGTTAGAATTGATGAAATATTGTCCAAAATTACGGAAACACACTCTTCATAAGGAAGGAAAAATAAAATAATAAATAATAGGTCAGTAGTTCCAACGGTAGAACGACAGTCTCCAAAACTGTATGTTGGGGGTTCGAATCCCTCCTGACCTGTTGTTAGAATTAAAGTGAGGCTTTAAGTGTTTAGGTTTATCAGAGATAGTATCTTGGAGCTTAAGAAGGTAACATGGCCTAAGTATAATGAGGTGGTTGAAAATGGAAAACAAGTTTTTTGGTTGGTATTATTTGTTTCAATCTTCTTAGGTATAGTTGATTATCTCATGTTTCTTGTTGTAACTTATGTATTTTAGTTTGATTTTAAGAAGGGCAAATTATGTCTAGAGCTTGGTATGTAGTTCAAACTTATTCTCAATATGAGAAAAAGATAGAGCAAGACATAAGACTTTTGATAAGTGAAGGTGTTTTTGGTAGTGTAGTGTTAGATGTCAAAGCTCCTATTGAAAAAGTGGAAGAGATAAGAAATGGTAAGAAAAGAATAAGAGAGAGAAAAATTTGGCCAGGTTATATTCTTATTGAGCTAGATCTTCCAGAAGTAGGTTGGAAAGATATTGTTGCTAATATTATTAAAGTTCAAGGTGTTATTAATTTTGTTGGTGTTAGCAAGGGGCAAAGACCTATTCCTATCAATGATGAAGAAGTAAAAAGTGTTTTTATGCTTACTGGTGAGATTAAAGCAAATAAATCTATTTTTATGCTTTATGACTTTGAAGAAGGAGAAAGGGTTAGAATTAAAGGCGGACCTTTTGATTCTTTTGAAGGGCTTATTAGTTCTATTGATTACGAAAGAAAGAAATTAAAAGTTGCAGTTCAAATTTTTGGAAGGTCAACGCCTGTTGAAGTTGATTTTCAGCATATAGAAAAGATTTAAAATTTGATACTAATGGGAGCTTTGAAGGCGTTATTACCATAAGGAGATAATAATATGGCAAAAAAAAAAGCAATTTCTTGGATTAAATTGCAGGTTCCAGCTGCTCAAGCAGCTCCAGGAGCTAAAATAGGGCAAGCGCTTGGACCCCATGGAGTTAGTGGGCCCCAGTTTGTAAAGGAATTTAATGAGAGAACCTCAAAGATGGATCCCGGCATTGTGGTTCCTGTTATTATTACTGTTTATAGCGACAAAAGTTTTTCTTTTATTATAAAGACTCCCCCGGCTTCAATTTTAATTAAAAAAGCTATTGGGATAGAATCAGGATCTAAAAAATCCAACACAGATAAAGTTGGAACTATATCAAAAGAAAAGTTGATGGAGATAGCAAAAATTAAAATGCCTGATTTAAATGCAAAGTCGGAATCAGCAGCATTTAAGATTATTTCAGGAAGTGCGCGTTCAATGGGTGTTGAGGTAGAAAAATAATGTCAAAAAAGGGTAAAAAATATATTGCGGCTTTTTCCAAAGTAGATAAGAGTAAGTTTTATAGCATTGAAGATGCAATTTCATTGTTAAAGGAAGTTAAATTTGTTAAATTCGATGAAACCATAGATATATCTGTTAACCTTAATTTAAAAAAGAATCATACTGTTAGAGACACTATAGTTTTGCCAAATCAGTTTATGAAGCCAAAAAGAATACTTGTTTTTGCAAAAGGTGATCGAGCAGATGAGGCTAGGGCTTTTGGTGCAACTTATGTTGGAGATGATGATCTTATAAATAAGATTAAAGGTGGTTGGGATGAATTTGATATTGTTGTTGCAACTCCTGATATGATGAAGGATGTTGGAAGACTCGGCCCTATTTTAGGGAAAAGAGGTTTAATGCCCAATCCAAAAACTCAAACAGTTACAAATAATCTTAAGGATGCAATCAGCAGCCTTAAAAAAGGTAGAACAGAATTTAGAGCAAATAAAAATGGTGTAATAAGCTTTTCTCTTGGTAAGTCTTCTATGGACAATGAAAAAATAAAAGAAAATTATGAGGAATTTATCAAGGAAGTTATTAAAAGAAGACCGAGCGACTTGAAGGGAGTTTTTATAGATAGTATTTATATTTCAAGTACTATGGGGCCTTCTATAAAAGTTGATTTTGTTTGGAGGTGACAGTATGAGTGCAAAGGTAAATTCTAAAAAGTTGGAAATGTTCGATTTATTAAAAAAATTTATAGATAGTAAGCAAAATCTTTTTTTCTTAGATTATAGAGGCTTGAGTGTATCTCAGTTGACAGATCTTCGCAATAAAATAGAAAGCGAACATGGAGCCTTAAAAGTTGTTAAAAACAATATAATGAAGATGGTTTTAAAAGAAAAGAATATTGATGTTGTTGATTCTTGTTTGGTTGGGCCTACAGTTGTTGTTGCTGCGCTGGAGGAGGCTAATGTAATAGCAAAGATTTTTTACGATTTTGTAAAAAATAGTACCTTAAAAGTAAAGGGTGGTTTTGTTTTAGGAGAGTTTTATGATGAGGCTAAAGTTCAAGCTTATAGCAAGCTTCCTACCAAAAAAGAGTCTATTTCTTTGTTTGCTAGCGTGTTAAAAGCGCCAGTTTCTAAGCTTGCAAGAACATTAAAAGCTTTGGCTGATGTTAAAAATTAACATGGCAGTGTTAGTCTTAATTTTTGAGTGCATGCTATCACTGTAAAATGAAATATATAAGGAGTTAATATGGCACTAAATAAAGAAGATATTTTAGCTTGGCTTGAGGGTGCAAAAACTATGGAAGTTGTTGACCTTGTAACAGCTATTGAAGAAAAGTTCGGAGTAACTGCTGCTGCTGTTGCTGCTGTTGGAGGGGGTGCTGCTTCAACAGGCTCAGCCGATTCTGAAGAACAAACCGAATTTGATGTAATTCTTATGTCTTTTGGTGATAGCAAGATAAATGTTATAAAAGAGGTTAGAGCTATTACAGGACTTGGTCTTGGAGAAGCTAAGGCTTTAGTTGAATCTGCTCCCAAAGCTATTAAAGAAGGTCTTTCTAAGTCAGATGCTGAGGAATTGAAAAAGAAACTTGAGGCAGTTGGCGCAAAAGTTGAAGTTAAATAAAAAATTAAAAATATATCAAAGTTGTTATTCCGCATGTCGTTATGATATGCGGCTTGTTATGTCTTAAAAAAGGAGTCTTTTAATGGTAAAAAGAGTTCATCTGGGACAAGGAAGAGCTGATGAGATTTTAGACTTACCTAACCTGATAGAAATACAATTAAATTCTTATGAAAAATTTTTACAACTTGATAAATTAAAAAATAAAAAACCTTTACTCAATGAAGGCCTTGAGTCTGTTTTTAGAAATATATTTCCCATCAAAAGTGGCAATGGTGATGTCGCTCTTGAGTATGAAAGATACTATATAGAAAATGATGCTCTTGATTTTACAGAAAAAGAATGTAAAAGAAAAGGTCAAAGTTATGAAGCTGTTTTAAAAGTAAGGCTAAATTTGCAATTTTTGACTACTGGGGAAATAAGGCAAAAAGACGTGTATATGGGAACTATTCCTTTAATGACAGAAAGGGGCACTTTTATTATCAATGGGGCTGAGAGGGTTGTTGTTTCTCAGATTCATAGATCTCCAGGAGTTGTTTTTTATAAAGAAAAAGATTTGTATTCCGCTAGAATAATTCCTTATCGCGGTTCTTGGTTAGAATTTGAGATTGATTCTAAAAAAGATTATCTTTATGTAAAAATAGATAGAAAAAAAAGAATACTCATAACTCTTTTTTTAAGAGCTTTAGGGTTTGATACGAGAGAAAAAATAATAGAAACGTTTTATAACATTAAAAAAATTAAAGTCGAGGATGGTACAAAAAGAGATCTTCCAGGTCAATATTTAGCCAAGAGTATTAGCATAAAAGAGAATATGTATTATCGAGCAGGAGATAAAATTACTCTGCAAGATGTTGAAGATTTTTTACAAAATGGAGTAAATGAAATAGAACTTGTTGATTTTGATGGTTATGATTCTATTTCTGGAAAGTACTTTGTGAGTTCAAATGTTATTTTAAATTGTCTTGAGAAAGAGGATGCTTTTTTTGCCTTAAAGGATGGTTCTAAAGAGCTTCCAAAAGAATCGGTTATGCTTGCTGTTTATGGTGCTCTTTTTCCCGGTGAGCCAATATCGATTGATAATGCTGAGAATGATTTAAAAACCATATTCTTTTCTGAAAGAAGATATGATCTTGGACGTGTGGGGCGTTACAAACTTTCTAAAAAATTTGGATTTGACGATTTAAGTACATCGGTTTTAACTATGAATGACATTGTTAATACTATATCTCATCTTTTGAGAATATATGAAGGCCATGATGTTCTTGATGATATTGATCATTTAGGAAATAGAAGGGTTCGTTCTGTTGGAGAGCTTCTTACCAATATATATAAAGGGGCTATGTCAAGAGTTGAAAAAATTGCTAAAGATAGAATGTCTAACAAGGAAGTTTTTAATCTAAAGCCCCAAGAATTAATAAGTGTTAAACCTATTGTATCTGCTGTTAAAGAATTTTTTGCGACCAGTCAGCTCTCACAGTTCATGGATCAGGTTAATCCTTTGGCCGAACTTACCCATAAAAGGCGTCTTAATGCTCTTGGGCCGGGGGGGCTTTCAAGAGATAGAGCAGGATTTGAAGTAAGAGATGTGCATTATACTCATTATGGCAGAATGTGTCCTATTGAAACTCCCGAAGGACCAAATATTGGGCTTATTGTTTCTTTGGCTACTTATTCTAGAGTTAATGATTATGGTTTTTTAGAAACTCCTTATAGGAAGGTTGTTAATGGAAAGGTGACTGACGAATTAGAATATTTATCTGCTATTGACGAAGAGAAAAAATGTATTGCTCAAGCCAATGCTGCTTTTAATTCTAATGGAAAATATCTTGAAGATTTAGTTTCTGTTAGAATTTCTGGTGATTATACTACAACAAATCCTAAAAATATAGACTATATGGATGTCTCTCCTAGGCAGTTAATTTCAGTATCTTCGGCATTAATTCCTTTTCTTGAGCACAATGATGCAAATCGAGCTCTTATGGGTTCTAATATGCAAAGACAAGCGGTACCTCTGCTTTTTCCTAAACCTCCGATTGTTGGTACGGGCATGGAAAGTGTTGTTGCAAAGGATTCAGGAGTAGTAGTTAAGGCTAAAAGAAGTGGAGAAGTCATTCTTGCAACAAGTAATAAAGTAGTTGTTAAGCCTTTTGAATCAGAGAATGCTAAAGATTTAGATGAGTATCATATTGTTAAGTACGAAAGAACAAATCAAGATACTTGTTTTAATCAATCCGTTTTGGTTAAAGAGGGTCAAAAGGTTGAAAGGGGTGAGATAATAGCTGATGGCCCTGCTACTAGATATGGAGAGCTTGCTCTTGGTAATAATTTATTGTTAGGGGTTATTCCTTGGAATGGATTTAATTATGAGGATGCCATATTGATTTCTGATCGAATCGTAAAAGAAGATCTTTATACATCTATTCATATTAAAGAATTCAGCATAGAGGTAAGAGAGACTAAGCTTGGTCCTGAGAAGGTTACAGGAGATATACCAAATGTTAGCGAAAAGATACTAAACAAATTGGATGAAAATGGGATTATACGGATAGGAACTTATGTAAAGCCTGGGGATATTTTGGTTGGTAAAGTTACTCCAAAGTCAGAAGGAGACATTACTCCTGAATTTAGACTTTTAACTTCCATTTTTGGAGAAAAAGCAAAAGATGTTAAAAATAATTCGTTAAAAGTTCCCCATGGTACTGAGGGCACAGTTATTGATGTTCAAAGGATTACTAAAGAGGATGTTGGCAATCTTTCTCCTGGTGTTGAGGAGATACTTAAAGTTTATGTCGCTAAAAAAAGGAAGCTTAAAGAGGGTGATAAAATGGCTGGACGACATGGCAATAAGGGTGTTGTTGCAAAAATTCTTCCCGTTGAAGATATGCCTTATCTTGCAGATGGGACTCCCCTTGACATATGCTTAAATCCTTTAGGAGTTCCATCTAGAATGAATATCGGGCAGTTAATGGAATCGCAATTAGGTCTTGCTGGTAAATATTTAGGTGAATCTTACAATGTTCCTGTTTTTGAATCTGCTACAAATGAACAGATTCAAGAAAAATTAAAAAAAGCTGGATTTAATTCAACTTCTAAAGAAGTTTTATATGATGGTTATACGGGAGAGCCGTTTGAAAATGAAGTAATGGTTGGAGTGATTTACATGCTTAAACTTCACCATCTTGTCGATGATAAAATGCATGCAAGATCAACAGGGCCATATTCTCTTGTTTCCCAACAACCTCTTGGAGGAAAAGCTCAATTTGGTGGGCAAAGACTTGGAGAAATGGAGGTTTGGGCTCTTGAGGCTTATGGTGCAGCTCACACTCTTCAAGAACTTTTAACAGTTAAATCTGATGATATGTCGGGTAGAGTCAAGATATATGAGAATATAGTAAAAGGTGTTCCTACTAATGTATCAGGGATCCCCGAGTCCTTTAATGTGCTAATGCAAGAGCTTAGAGGGCTTGGACTTGATTTGTCAATTTATGATGATAATGGTAATCAAGTTCCTTTGACAGAGAAAGAAGAAGAATTGATTAATAAAAGCTAAGTTTTTGGAGTTTTTATGAAAGAGATAAAAGATTTTGAAAGAATAAAAATTAAAATAGCATCTCCTGATCAAATTAGAAATTGGTCTTACGGAGAGGTGAAAAAGTCTGAGACTATTAATTATAGAACTTTAAGGCCCGAGAAGGATGGACTTTTTTGTGAAAGGATTTTTGGTACTACAAAGGAATGGGAATGTTATTGTGGTAAATTCAAATCAGTTAGATATAAAGGTATTATTTGTGATCGTTGTAATGTAGAGGTTACCCACTTTAAGGTGAGGCGTGAAAGAATGGGGCATATTGAGCTAGCAGCCCCAGTTGCTCATATTTGGTATTACAAATATATACCCTCTAGGATTGGTCTTTTGCTTGACATTACGGCATCTAGCTTGAATTCTATTCTTTATTATGAAAAATATGTAGTAATTGAACCTGGCGATACCGATCTTAAAAAAATGCAGCTTTTAAGTGAAGATGAGTACATAGAGGCCAGAGAGCGATATGGTATGTCTTTTAATGCTTCGATGGGAGCTGAAGCGATTAAAACTCTTCTTGAAAATCTTGATCTTGATGAGCTTTCATCTAAGCTAAGGATTCAAATGATAGATAAAGATGATAAAACCGATAAGAAGCTCTTAAGGCGTCTTGAGATTATTGAGAATTTTAAAATTTCTGGGAATAAGCCGGAATGGATGATTATGGAGGTACTTCCTGTTATTCCTCCAGAGATTAGGCCAATGGTTCAGCTTGATGGAGGACGATTTGCGACATCTGATCTTAATGATCTTTATAGAAGAGTTATAAATAGGAATAATCGTTTAAGGAAGTTGCTTCTTCTTAATGCACCAGAGATTATTGTGAGAAATGAAAAAAGAATGCTTCAGGAATCAGTAGACTCTCTTTTTGACAATTCTCATAAAAGAAAGGTTGTCAAAGGATCATCTAGTAGGCCTCTTAAGTCGCTTTCCGATGCTTTAAAAGGTAAGCAGGGAAGGTTTAGACAAAATCTTCTTGGTAAAAGAGTGGATTATTCTGGTCGTTCTGTGATTGTTGTTGGTCCCGAGCTAAAGTTACATCAATGCGGATTGCCTGCAAAAATGGCTCTTGAACTGTTTAAGCCTTTTGTGATAAGAAGGTTGATTGAGAGTGAAGCTGTTTTTAATATCAAAAGAGCAAAAAATTTAATCGAACAAGAAGTTGACGAGGTATGGCAAATTTTAGATCTTGTTATCAAGGAGCATCCTATTCTTTTAAATAGGGCTCCTACTCTTCATAGACTTGGAATTCAAGCTTTTGAGCCTGTTTTGGTTGAGGGTAAGGCAATAAAATTACACCCTCTTGTTTGTCATGCATATAATGCCGATTTTGATGGTGATCAAATGGCAGTACATGTTCCTCTAACTCCATCAGCACAAGCTGAAAGCTGGGCCTTAATGCTTTCAACAAATAATCTTTTAAATCCTGCCAATGGGCATCCTATTGTTTTTCCATCTCAAGATATTGTTTTGGGTTTATATTATTTAACAATGGAAAAAAAGAATGTTATTGGAGAAGGTAAAAAGTTTTTAAACTTTAGCAATGTTATTCTTGCTATAAATAATAGGAGTTTAGATTACAATGCTTCTATTTATGTAAAAATTAATGGCGAATACAAAAAGACAACAGCTGGTAGAGTTATATTTAATGAGGCTTTGCCCGATGGAATTGAATTTGTAAATAAAACCCTTAGCGATTTGGAACTACAAATTTTAATATCAAAAGTTTATGTAGTTCATGGTTCCTCTACTGTAATTGAAATGCTTGACATTATCAAGGAGCTTGGATTTAGGTATGCTACTAAGTTTGGGTGCACAATTAGTATGAGTGATATTATTGTTCCTGATGAAAAGAAAACTTATATAGACAGGGCTAATAAAGAGATTGCTAAAATTCAAAATGATTATGCCAAGGGTGTTATTACTGGTGAAGAGCGTTATAATAATGTAGTTTCTGTTTGGTTGAAGACAAACGAAGAACTTACTAACAAGATGATGGAAATTTTAAAGAAAGACAAAGATGGATTTAATGTTATATATATGATGGCGGATTCTGGTGCTAGGGGAAGTAGAAATCAAATAAGGCAACTTGCTGGTATGAGAGGATTGATGGCAAAAACCTCTGGTGATATTATCGAGCTTCCAATTATTTCTAACTTTAAAGAAGGTCTTTCTGTGATAGAGTTTTTTATATCTACAAATGGAGCAAGAAAGGGTTTAGCAGATACTGCTCTTAAGACAGCTGATGCTGGATATTTAACTCGGAGATTAGTAGACATTGCTCAAGATGTTGTTGTTAGAATAGAAGATTGTGGAACTATAAACGGAATAAAAGTTGAAACTGTAAAAAATGGCGAAGAAATATTAGAATCTTTGAAAGAAAAAGCCGTTGGGAGTTATTCTATTGAAAGAATAAAAAATCCAATTACTGGTGAGATCGTTTTGGATGCAAATGAAGAAATCTCAGAAGCTAAGATAGAATTGTTAGAGAAAATTGGTATTGAAAAACTTGTGATTAGATCTGTTTTAACATGTGAAGCTGAACATGGTGTTTGTCAAAAATGTTATGGTAGAGATTTCTCAAAGAACAAGCCTGTTAATATCGGCGAGGCTGTGGGAATAATTGCTGCTCAGTCAATAGGTCAACCAGGTACTCAATTGACCATGAGGACTTTTCATATTGGCGGGGTTGCTCAGGCTGGTAGTGAGGATGATAAAATATCTTTAAAGAATGCTTTTATACTTAATGGTATAGAAGGTTTTAATGTTAAGGTTGATAATGGAATTCTTTTCACAAGAAAGGGAACTTTAAAAATAATCAATGTTTTTTATGAGGAAAAAATTAAGAACATAGAAGAGATTAAAGTTTTAGATTCTCAAAGAGTAATCAAAGGTATTTCTTTGTTTGTCAATAAAAAGGGTGTAGAGATTTTCTCTTCTTATATTGGTTATGTTAAATTAAGAGGTGATAAATTTTTCATAGTATCAGAAGAACAAGAAGTTTCCTTGAAAGCTGGTACAAAGCTTGAAATAGGGGTTGGTGATTATGTTGAATCGGGTAAAGTTATAGGTACATTTGATCCATTTGCAGAGCCTATTATTGCAGAGGTTAAGGGTAAAATTAAATTTAAAGATATTATTTTAGGAACTACCCTTAAAGAGGAGATAAATACCGAAACAGGTAATGTTGAGAAAAGAATTACGGATAATGTTTTTGAATCTCTTGATCCTAGAATTTTTATTATTGATAGTAGTGGTATGGAAGTTGCATCTTATGTGTTACCAGGTGATGCTTATCTTCAAGTTGAAGATGGTCAGAATATAAATATAGGAGATGTTATTGCAAAACTTTCCAAGGGGTCTGAAAAAACTCAAGATATTACGGGGGGATTGCCCCGAGTTAATGATCTTTTTGAAACAAGAATTCCTAAAAATTTAACTGAAATGGCTAAAGTAAGTGGAATTGTGCAATTTAAATCAATTCAAAAAGGTAAAAGACTTATTAATATTTTAGATGAGTATGGGGTTGAGCATAAGCATTATATTCCAGCTGGCAAGCATCTTTTGGTTAGAGATGGAGATGTTGTTAAAGCGGGAGATATGCTTTGTGATGGCAGAATTAATCCTCATGATGTGCTTGAAATTTTAGGAGGGATTAGCTTGCAAGAATTTCTGTTAGCAGAAATTCAGGACGTTTACCGAAAACAAGGTGTTAGTATTAATGACAAACATATAGGTGTGATAATTAAGCAAATGATGAAAAAAGTTAAGATTGTGGCAGTTGGTGATACTAATTTTGTTTATGGGCAAAAGGTAGATAAGCATACTTTTTATGAACAAAATAGAAAAGTAATTGAACAAGGTGGTGAGCCAGCAATAGCAAGTCCCATTCTTATAGGAGTGACTAAGACATCTCTTAATATAGATTCTTTTATTTCTGCAGCTTCTTTTCAAGAAACAACAAAAGTATTAACTGATGCTTCTATTGCTGGGAAAATAGATGATCTTAGGGGATTGAAAGAAAATGTTGTAATTGGGCATTTAATCCCTACTGGAACTGGTATGGGACTTTATAAAAAAATTAAAGTTAGTGAAAATATCGATTCTGAAGTTTAACTTGAAAATAAGTGACATATTTGCTACTATTTTACTAATGATTCCAAAAAAAAGGAGAGCGTTGATAAATGCCCACAATTAATCAGTTAATTAGAAAACCTAGAAAAAGTCAAACGGAGAAGACCGCGTCTCCTGCACTTCAAAATTGCCCCCAAAGAAGAGGGATTTGTACTCGTGTAATGACCGTGACTCCTAAAAAGCCCAATTCAGCTTTAAGAAAAGTAGCGCGTGTTAGACTTTCAAATGGATTTGAGGTAACAGCATATATTCCAGGAATTGGTCATAATTTGCAAGAACATTCTGTGGTTCTGATTAGAGGTGGTCGAGTTAAAGATTTACCTGGAGTAAGGTATCATATTGTTCGAGGAGCCAAGGATACTCTTGGTGTTAACAATAGAAAAAAGGGTAGATCTAAGTATGGAACAAAAAAGCCTAAAGCTTAACTGAAAGGTGGGTTAATATTAAATATGTCAAGAAAAAATAAAAAAATCAAAAAGAAAATTTTTGTTGATACTAAGTACAATTCTAGAATTGTTGCAAAGTTTGCAAACAGAATGATGTATGATGGAAAAAAGTCAATAAGCGAGAGCATACTTTATAGTTCGATTGATTTGCTTGCCGATAAGCTTGAAGATACTGATAAGATGGCTGTTTTTTATAAAGCTTTAGACAATGTTAAGCCATTGGTAGAAGTGAGAAGTAGACGGGTAGGTGGCGCTACATATCAAGTTCCTGTTGAAGTTAGAGAAGAGAGAAGAGAGGCTTTGGCCATGAAGTGGATTATTTTTGCTGCTAGAAAATCTAGTGGTAAGTCTATGAAGGAAAAGTTGTCAAACGAACTTTTAAATGCATATAATTCTACTGGAGTTGCTTTTAAGAAGAAAGAAGATACTCATAGAATGGCTGAAGCAAATAAAGCTTTTACTCATTATAGATGGTAAGAAGACACCTTTTTTAAGGTGCCTTCTTTGTTTATATGTTGTAGGATTGTTAGGGTTATTTTTTGTTTTAATTTTATTAAAAGGAAGGGGGATATTTTTGTGTTAAAAAAAGTTTATTGTTTTTTAATTTTTTTATTTATTGTTGCCTGTTCTAGTTCTGATGATGGTAAGCCAAAGTCAAAAACAGTTTCGCTTATGGTTGATGGCGCTTTTGATGATAAAGGATTTAATGAAAGTTCTTCTAAGGCGATAAGAAAATTAAAGGCTGATTTTAATGTAAATATAATTGAAAAAGCATCTACAGGTAATTCTTATTTGGGAGATGTTACAAATTTAGAGGATGGTAATTCAAATTTGATTTGGGGAGTTGGATTTAGATTGTCGGATATTCTTTTGCAAAGAGCCAGTGAGAATGTTTCTATTAATTATGCAATCATGGAAGGAGTTTACAACGAAATTCAAATACCCAAAAATCTTCTTAACATTAATTTTAGATCCGAAGAGGCGGCTTTTTTAGCAGGATATTTTGCGTCAAAGGCTTCTAAAACAGGCAAGATTGGATTTATTGGGGGAGTGAGGGGAAAAGTTTTAGAATCTTTTATGTATGGATACGAAGCTGGTGCTAAGTATGCAAATTCTAATATTAAAGTGGTTTCCCAATATGTTGGAACATTTGGGGACTTCGGACTTGGTCGCTCAACAGCATCTAATATGTATCGAGATGGGGTTGATATTATATTTGCAGCTGCAGGACTTTCTGGCATAGGGGTAATTGAGGCTGCAAAAGAATTAGGGCCTGACCATTATATTATTGGAGTCGATCAGGATCAATCACATCTTGCTCCTAATAATGTTATTGTTTCTGCTGTAAAAAAAGTTGATTCATTGATATATAGTTTAACAAAAAAGTATTTAGAAACTGGAATTTGGGATGGAGGCAAGACTATGTTGCTCGGACTTAAAGAAGATGGACTTGGTTTGGTTTTAAATGAAAACTTAAAATTAAATTATTCTGAGATTTATAACAAATCATTGAAAATTGGACAAAATATAATGAATGGTATAATAAGAGTGCCTTATGACAAAGTGTCTTATGATAACTTTGTTTTGCAAATGGCAGATTAACTTGATCTTTGTGGAGTTGACCTGTGGAAAATGTTTTTAGTTATTTTTAGAGAGTCTTTTTATTGTTGTAATTTTAATTTAGATTAATCTTGCAAAAGAGTTTGAATTTGGATATTATGGTGATGTAGGAAAAATAATTTTTCTTACCACCATATTTTTGTTAATGCTAAAGGCATTTTTTTAAAAGGTTTATTGAGGTTTTTATTTTATAAGTAAAGAATACTATTTGTTAGTAAACTAAAGTTAGTATTTTGATTTTTAAAAAGTTCTGAATTTTTTAAATAAATTTTGTAAGGAGAGGATCGATTTTGTTTAAAAGGTTTATTTTTATTGCTTTGCCTTTATTAGTATTGGCCTGTTTTCAATCTAATAAAAAGGTTTCTAAATCCGACAAAGTTGTTATAGGTGTTTTGGCTAGTGGTAGCTTTTATGATAAGGGCTATAATCAAAGTGTTTATGATGGTGTTGTAAAACTTAAGGATAATTTTGGGGTAAAACTTATAACCAAATCTTTAAGGCCTTATCCTATTGAGGGCAAAAGACTTCTTACTGTTGATGAGGCAATGACAGAGGATGCTTATGAGGTTCAAAAAAATCCTTTAAATCTTTTTTGGATGATTGGATACCAATTTTCTAGTTTGTCGGTTAAACTTTCGTATGAACGTCCAGATATTTGTTATGGAATTATAGATTCTTTTGATTATGGTGATATTCAAGTTCCCAGGAATTCTTTGGCTATTAAATTTAGAAATGAAGAGGCTGCATTTCTAGCTGGGTATATTGCTGCTAAGATGAATAGAAGGGAAAAGATTGGATTTTTGACAGGCCCTAGAAGTGAACATTTGAATGATTTTAAGTTTGGTTTTAAGGCTGGAATTTTTTATGCTAATCCCAAGTTAAGATTAGTTTCAAAAAAGGCATCCTCTTTTTTTGATAAAGAGAAAGGCAAAGAAATGGCTCTGTTCATGTATAAAGAGGATAAAGTGGGCGTTATTTTTCCAATAGCCGGTATAACTGGACTTGGAGTTTATGATGCTGCTAAGGAGCTTGGATCCAAGTATTATGTTATTGGTTTAAATCAAGATCAGTCATATATTGCGCCTCAAAATGTTATTACTTCAATACTTAAGGATATTGGTAAGGTTATTTATTCTGTATCATCAGATTATATTAAAAATGGAATTTTTAAAGGTGGGGTCGTTATTGATCGGGGGTTAAAAGAAGGAGTAATTGAAATTGTTAAGGATCCCGATGTTTTAAATAATAGGTTGCTTGATGAAGTTGTCGCTCTGGAGAATAAAATAATAAGTGGAGAAATTATTGTTCCTGATAGTGAATATGCATTTGATTTATTTAAATCAAAGTTATAAACTATTAGCTATAGCTTTATTTTAAAAAGGTGAATAATTTATGAATAAATTATTATTATTGATTTTATTTGAAGGTATTATTTTTTTATCTTGTAGTGGTAAAGGCAGTCTTGAGAGTGGGATTCCTAAGGTATCTTTAATAATTGATGGAACTTTTGATGATAAGTCTTTTAATGAGAGTGCTTTAAATGGCATAAAAAAAGTTAAAGAGGAATTTGAGGTTGATCTTGTTTTAAAAGAATCTTCAATAAATTCTTATTTATCGGATCTTGAAGGTCTTAAAGATGCGGGTTCAAATTTAATTTGGCTTATTGGGTATAGATTTAGCGATGTAGCCAAGACTGTTTCTTTGCAGAATTCCGAGATGAAATATGCAATTATTGATCCTGTTTATTCTAATGAGCCTATTCCTGCGAATTTAGTGGGCATGACTTTTAGAGCTCAAGAAGGCGCGTTTTTGGCAGGCTATATTGCTGCAAAAGTTTCTAAAACAGGTAAAATTGGATTTTTAGGGGGAATAGAGGGCGAGATAGTAGATAGTTTCAGGTATGGATATGAAGCTGGTGCCAAGTATGCCAATAAAGATATCATTATATTTACTCAGTATATTGGTAGTTTTGTCGACATTGAAGCTGGTAGAAGTATTGCAACTAAAATGTATTCTGATGAGATAGATATTATTCATCATGCTGCAGGTCTTGGAGGAATTGGAGCTATTGAGGTTGCAAAAGAACTTGGTTCTGGGCATTACATTATTGGAGTTGATGAGGATCAGTCATATCTTGCTCCAGACAATGTAATTACATCTACAACCAAAGATGTTGGTAGATCTTTAAATCTTTTTACATCTAATTATTTAAAAACCAATACTTTCGAAGGCGGAAAATTAATAAATTATGGCCTTAAAGAAGGAGTTGTAGGATTTGTAAGAAATCCTAAAATGATTTCTTTTGAACTTGAGAAAGAAATTGATAGCCTTTCTAGCAAAATAATCAACAAAGAAGTCATTGTTCCATATAATGAGGAAAGTTATAAAAGATTTCTTAAAGAATTTGTTTAAGTAAAAAATCAATTTGTATTTTTTTATTTTTAAGTATAAAAAACTTATTGGTTTTGTTTGAATGATTAAAATAAGGAAGCGTTTTATATGAGGATTGCAATTTTTATATTCGGTATTTTGTTGGCTTCTTGCTTGGGTAAGAATGAAGTAGAATCTGATTCAAATAAAATTAAGATATCTATGTTGGTAGATGGTGTTCTTGATGACGAATCTTTTAATTCTAGTGCTAATAAGGCTTTATTGAATTTGAAAAAAGATTTTCCAGAAAGTATTGAAGAAGTTTTTTCTAGCGCTTCTTCTGGAGTTTATTCTAGTTATGTTTCAGATCTTGATAGTTTAAAAATGAATGGTTCGACCTTGATTTGGCTTGTGGGATATATGCTTACGGACGTTTCTTTATCGGTTTCATTAGAAAATCCAAAAATTAGTTATGGAATAATAGATCCTGTTTATAGAGATAGAGATGATGTTCAGATTCCTAAAAATTTGATTGGTATTGTTTTTAATATAGAGCAAGGTGCTTTTTTAGCTGGCTATATTGCGGCTAAAAAAAGTGTTTCTGGTAAAATAGGTTTTATAGGGGGAGTAAAAGGCGATATAGTAGATGCATTTCGTTACGGTTATGAGGCCGGTGCAAAGTATGCTAATAAAGGCATAGAGATTGCCAGTGAATACTCTAATTCTTTTTCTGATATTGGTATTGGTAGGGTCATGGCTAATAAAATGTATTCTAAAGGAATAGATATAATTCATTTTGCGGCTGGTTTGGCAGGAGTTGGTGTTATTGAAGTAGCAAAAGAATTAGGTGATGGTTACTATGTCATTGGAGCTGATCAAGATCAGTCTCATCTTGCTCCTAAAAATTTTATTACTTCTGTTATAAAAAATGTTGGCTACGCATTATATTTGATTACTAGCGAATATATTAAAAATAATAATGTTTGGGAAGGTGGAAAAATTATTCAAATGGGATTAAGAGATGGCGTTGTTGGTTTGTCTAATGCAAATGAATTTGAATACATAAAAGTCCTTGAAAGGAAAATAATCAATAAAGAGATTATTGTTCCTTCCAATCAAGAAGAATATGAAATTTTTATAAAACAGTTATTAAAGTTATAGACTTTTCAAATAAAAGATTTTAATTTTCTAGTTTCTAATTTTTTAATTATGTTATATTTATTGTGTTATAATAAATAGAAGTTCATTTCTATTGTTTTAGAGGATTTAGCATTGAATAAAAAAATGTTTCCCAAAATTTACTATTATGATCAAGATTTTATTGATATTTATAATAAAAGTTTATCTTGGATTCAAGACAAGGTTATTTTACAAAAAATTGCCGATAAGAGCAAAAAAGATAAAAATTATTATTCGGAGAATTGCAATTATATAGATCAGATGCAAGCTTGTATGTCAAGCTTTTTTCTTGTCTATAGTAATGGGGAATATTCATCTACATCTGCAATTGATAAGTTTTATCAATTGCAAGAAGAATCTGGTGCAATCAGAGCTAGATATGATAATAATAATGCTATTATTGATCTTGATGAGAATGAAGAGAATATTGGGTTTCCTATTTTTGCATGGGCTGAATACAATTTGTATCATAAAACAGGAAATAAAAAGAGAATTTCTGAAGTTTTGCCAATTCTTGATAAGTATTATAAGTGGATAGAGAGCAAATTTTTAAAGGGAAATGGTCTTTATTCAATTGATGTAAATAGAGTTTTTTATAAAAATTCTCCAAGAGTAGATGCGCACTATCCTATAGATTTTAATTCATTACAAGTTCATAGTGCATATTGTATTTCTAAATTAGCAGATATTTTAAATGATAAAAATTTATCACTTGAATACAAAAAACGATTTTTTTCTCTTAAGGCCAAAATCAATTCTTTAATGTGGAGTGAAAAAGATGGATTTTATTATGATCTTGATGTTAATGAAAATATTCTTGAAATTAAGACAATAGTGGGGTTTTTCCCAATGCTTTCCGAGATTCCTAGTGAAGATAGAATAGAGAGGATGATTTTTTATTTAAAAAGCACTGAGCATTTTGGGACTCCAAATCCTTTTCCAACGCTTTCTGTTAGTGAGTCAGGTTTTAGTGAGGATGGCAATGGATATTATGGTTCAGTTTATACTTATATGAATTTTTTTGTAATCAAGGGTCTTGAATATTGTGGTCGTGCAAATATTGCAAGAGAATTTACCATAAGACATTTGTATTATATATTAGACACTTTAATGCCTTTTAATAAAATTAAAGGGCATATTTGGGAAGCTTATAAGCCTATGCAAGAAGGACCTGCATATTTTGATTCTAATAAAAAAACTTATACTGAGAGAAATCTTGTCTGTTATCTTGCGCTTTTTAGCATTAGTTTGATGATAGAAAATATTATTGGACTTACAATTAGCTTGCCCGATAAAACTGTATATTGGAACATCCCCACTCTTGAGATTATGGGGATAGAAAGCTTGTCTCTTAAAAAGAATCAAACTACAATAATTTGCAATAAAGGAAAAAGAGGTTGGGAAATAAAAATGGAATCTGAGAAACTTTATTATTTTACAATAAATATATTAAATAAAAAAGAAAAAACTCTTCCTATTCCTTCGGGAAGATGTTCTATGTTATTGGATAAGCTTTAATGAATTAGATTCATTAAATGTCTTGTGAAATTTAAATTTTTGGAGGCCTTTTAATGATAGATATTGATGAATTGAGAATTTTTCTTAAAGAGAAGAGTTATTCTAAAATTAAAGAAAAATTTTTAAAACACGATTCCTTTGACATTGCTGAGGCTCTTAAAAGACTTAATGGATCTGAATTGATTTTACTTTACAGATTTTTGCCCAAAAAAATAGCAGTTGAAACTTTTTCTAATTTTGACCAATCTACAAAAAGCAAATTAGCAAATTCTTTTACAAATAAAGAAATAAGCGAAATGATTGATGAGCTAAATCTTGATGACGTTATTGATCTTTTAGAAGAGGTTCCTGCAAATGTTGTTCAGAGATTTTTAGCAAGCTCTACAGAAGAAAATAGAGAAATTATTAATAAATTTTTGTCTTACAGCGATGATTCTGCAGGTTCGATTGTAACAATTGAGTATGTTGAACTTAAAGAAGATTTCACTGTTGGTCAAGCTCTCGATTATATTAGAAGGGTAGCTAAAACCAAAGAAGATATTTACACTTATTATATTACAGATGATGAAAAGCATTTAAAAGGAGTTATAAAAATTGAGGATTTAATATTAGCTAAAGATGATGTCATATTATCGTCAATAATGAGAAGTAGTGGGTTTTATATTGTGGGAGTCAATGATGAAAAAGAGGATGTTGCACTTCTTTTTCAAAAGTATGATATTACCAGTGTTCCTGTTGTTGATAACGAAGGAAGAATGATAGGAGTCATTATTATAGATGATATTTTAGAAGTTATTCAATCTGTAAATACTGAAGATTTTCAAATGATTGCGGCTGTTAAGCCCTTAGGTACATCTTATCTTGATACTTCTATTTTGGTTATGACAAAAAATAGGATAATTTGGCTTTTAGTTCTTATGATATCTTCTACTTTTACAGCAACGATCATTTCAAATTATCAAAATTTAATGTTGTCTTTAGTAGTTTTGGCTAGTTTTATCCCCCTTTTAATGGACACTTCAGGCAATGCCGGTTCCCAAGCATCTGCTTTAATAATTCGTGAACTTGCTCTTGGCACTGTTAAGGTAAAAGATTTTTTTAAAGTTTTTTTAAAGGAAATATGTGTCAGTATTTTGGTAGGAATAATTCTTGCCGGTGTTAATTTTTTAAGAATTGTATTTTTTGTAGCTCCCCAACATTCTGATAAGCTAAAAATAGCGTTTGTAGTTTCAGCTTGTTTGATGGTAAGCTTGACAGTATCAAAGATATTGGGAGGTCTTTTGCCCATTGTTGCTAAAATTTTCAAGTTGGATCCAGCACTTATGGCAGGTCCTTTGATTACTACGATTGCAGATGCTATTACTTTAATAGCATATTTCAATATAGCAAAATGGGTTTTGGTTAGCTATGCTGTTTAAACTTTATTTAAACATGTTAATTGTTGGTTTTTTATAATAGGACATGTTAATGTATGATTGCATTTTTTGTAAAATAGTAAAAAAAGAGCTTCCTAGATATGAAGTTTATGAGGACGATTTAGTTTTAGCATTTTTAGATATCAATCCTTTAACTGTTGGGCATACTCTTGTTATCCCTAAAGAACATAGTGAGAATTTATTGAATATGGATGATAAATTTAACGATAGAATTTTAAGAGTATGTAAAAAAGTTTCGAATGCTTTAAAAATAATAAATTCTAGCATTTGTGATGGAATAAATATTTATTCTTCTTTGGGGGCTGGTGCAGGGCAAGAAGTTTTTCATACTCATTTTCATGTAATTCCAAGATTTAAAAGTGATGGTTTTGGTTTTAAGAGAGGCAATAAACTTAATCTTGAGATTGAAAAATTTAAAGAGTTGTCTATACAAATAGGCATGAATATTTAATTTTACTTTGCCAAAAAGGATTCTTTATGAAAAGAAACTTATTTTTCTTTTTTGTTTTTATGTTTAATACATTAAGAATTTATTCAGGAATTCCTGGTTATCTTAATGTATACAGTGGAGTTGGGGTCGGTGTTGATAATTTTACTCGAGATTTATTCTTCTATGAAAGACTTAAGTATCAATTTTTCAGCGGGCTTGGTATTAATGTTTCTCAAAATTTTGCATTTGGTGGAGAATTTAATTTAGATATTAAATTTTTGCCAAGCTATACTCCTTATACCAAAGAGATTATGTTCATGTTGGACGATCAAGCATATTTAAATCATTCTCTAAGTTATTTCATGGTAAAAGATGTTTCAGTTTCAATGAGGATGTATGGTAATTATTTCTTTTTACCTTATACTCCAATGTTTAGTTTAATATTTTTTACAGGTTTAAAATTTTCATATATTGGTGCTGAAGTTAATTTTAGAGGTTCAAGTAATTGGAAATTATTTAATAATATTGTTTTGGGATTAGATATTGGAGCTAGAATTAATGTAGATTTTATTTTTTTGGAATATACAATTTCTCCTATTTTTTATAACAAACTTTTACTTCTAAATCAAATGCATAAAATAACATTGGGCTTTATTTTCCAGTTTGACGTGGCAACAAGAAATGATAGCGATGTACTTTCTATTTTGTAAATTTTATGAACTAAGGATATTTTAAATTTTCTTCTTTGATATTGTTTAATATTTGTAAGTATTTAGAAGATTCATATTTAGCCATATCAAGGTTATGCTCTTTGTAATTTCCGCATTCTTTATGGCTTGCGCCTGGAATGGGCTCTGAAAAATTTACAATTTCGGAAAAAAGCCATGATATTAGGTCAACAAGATCTTTACTTTCATAGTTTCCAAAAATTATTAAGTAAAAACCAGTTCTGCATCCCATGGGGCCAAAATATACTATTTTTTCGGCCCAAACTTCATTATTTCTAAGTAAAGTGGCTCCTATATGTTCTATTGTATGTATTGCTGCGTTTTCAATTATTGGTTCGATGTTAGGAGATTTGATTCTAATGTCTATTGTAGTAAATATTACATTTTCAAAGGTATCTTTTCTTGAGACATATATGCCAGGTTTTAACTTTGTATGATCTATTGTAAAGCTTGTTATTTTTTTCATTTTTTTAGCACCGTTTGTATTTTTTTTACAAAATCTAATTTTTCCCATTCGAATTCATTTTTTCCAAAATGACCATAAGTACAAGTTTTAAGATATATGGGTTGTTTTAGTTTTAATTTTTTAATTATACCGTTAGGAGTTAAATCGAAGTTATTGACAATGAAATTTAATATTTTGTTTGCATATTTGGGATCATTTATTCCCGCAGTTATTTGAATAGATATTGGGTTTTCAATCCCAATTGCATATGCAAGTTGTAGTTCAAATTCTTTGGAAATGCCGGCTGCTACCATATTTTTTGCGATATATCTTGCCATGTAGGCAGCCGATCTATCTACTTTTGTGGCATCTTTCCCGCTGTATGCTCCTCCTCCGTGTCTTGCAAATCCCCCATAACTGTCAGCAATAATTTTTCTTCCTGTAAGGCCTGTGTCTCCAGTAGGTCCTCCAATTACAAAATTTCCAGAAGGATTAATACAATAGGTAGTATTTTCATCAAGTATTGATTTGTCTTGAATGGTGGGCTTAATAATTTCTTCAATTATTGTTTGCCGTATTAGTTTTTGGGAGATATTTGGATGGTGTTGGTGAGAGACTATAATGTTTTTTATTTTTACAGGTCTTCTGTTTTTATCGTATTCTATAGTAACTTGAGATTTTGAGTCGGGTCGCAACCACTTTATTGCTCCCGATTTTCTAAGCTTACTAGCTTTTTTTAGAATTGAATTGGCAAGTTCATAAGGAGCTGGTAAAAAATTTTTTGTTTCATCGCAAGCATATCCAAATATTATCCCCTGATCACCTGCTCCAAGGGTATTAGATCCTTTTTTTTCAATTGCGTTTATAATGTCACGTGATTGATTGCCAACCGCGTCTATTACCGTTATTGTTTTGTAATCAAGTCCATAATCAATATTTGTATAGCCTATATCTTTAATGATGTTTTTAGCAATTTCTTTTATATCTATGTTTTTTTTTACAGGACTATTTATTTCTCCCGCTATTACTACTAAATTTTGTGCAATTATGACTTCGCAAGCCACTTTTGCATTTTTATCTACTTTTAGCATTTCATCAAGGATGGCATCAGATATTTGATCTGCAATTTTATCTGGATGTCCTTCAGATACAGCCTCAGAAGTTAAAGTTTGGTTAGCTGCTATTATTTTATTCATATTAGCTTAATAAGTTCCTTTGTCATTTTGCTTGAATTTATTGAGGATGTTTTTAAAAATTTATTAAAGTCTACATGATTGTTTTTATTGTTTGGTAAATCAGAAATTGAACGAATTATTATGAATGGTATTTTAAACGTGTGTGCCACTTGAGCTATTGCAGCTCCTTCCATATCTACAGCTAAAGCATCTTTGAAATTTTTTTTAATTGTCTCAAGATTTTTTTCACTTTCAACAAATTGATCTCCTGTTAGTATTAAGCCAATATGGATATCAATGTTTAAAAGCTTTTTGTCAACAATATTGACTACTTTTTTTAAGAGCTTTTCATCTGCTTTAAATTTTTGTGGCAAATTAGGGACTTGTCCTATTTTGTGTCCAAACTTGGTTAAGTCAAAATCATAGTATGCTGCTTCTGAGGATACCACTATGTCTAATATTTTAAGGTTAGAGTTTTCTTTTATTCCGCCAGAACTTCCAGAGTTTATTATATGAGTGATTTTATATTTAGATATAATTTGATTGCTCCAAGTTGCTGCGTTAACTTTTCCAATTCCTGTAGTCAAAGATACTACGTCTTTTCCCAAAATTTTTCCTTTATAAATTTTTTTATTTTCTAAGTAGCTGTCTAATACAATTTCTTCTTTGTTGTCAATCATTTTGTTTATTTCTTCCGATTCTTCTTGCATAGCCGATATGATTAAAATCATGCTTTTTCTCCTTTTGAGCGTCTTATATACTATCTGTTAAAGAATGTTTATTTTTAATTAGTTCTATTTCATTTTGATTGAGTATTTTTTTTATTCCTGTGTTTGTGTTTGGTATAGACTGAACGCTAGGCTCATTTTTGTCCACAACTTTTCCATTTTTTATTATGTAATTTACGTATGGGAAATTTGGTTTAGAATTATCTATATCTACTATTTTAGCTATAGAATTGTCATTAAGCTCTACAATAAAGTCTAAAGGACAAGAAGATATTGTATTAATTATTAACTTTAAGACTCTTTTGTCAAATTTTTTGTCAGCATCTTTAATTAATTCAATAATAGATGCTCCAGAATTAAAAGATTTTTTGTATGCTTTATCTAAAATGATAGCAGAATAGGCGCTAGCAGCTCCTATTATATTTGATTCTATGCTGATATTTTCACTTGTTAGACCTTTAGGATAACCTGTTCCGTCTAGATTTTCTTTATGTGTTAAAAGTGTTAGACATATTGATCGTGACAAATTGCTTGTTGAGGCTACTTTATAACTGATTATAGGATATTTTTTTATTATTTCTAGTTCTTCGCCAGTCAATGCTTCTTTTTTTTCGCTGATTTTTGTAGGGATAAATAAAAATCCGATTTTATGTAAAAGAGCAATACTGCAAAGTTCTACTGTTTTGTAGTTATTTATACCCATTTCATTACCAAGTGCTACTGTTAGGATGGCCGTATTTACCGAATGAATAATGTGATAGTTTGCAGAAAGCTTAGGAATTCTAAAATATTTGATAAAAATTTTTTTCTGTTTTTTATAAAATTCTATTACTTTTTTTACAGTAGGCATAATATCTTGGTAATATATTTTTTTATTTCTTTTGCAATTTTCATAAATTTCTTCTAAATTGCTTATTATTACATGATAACTGGAAATAGCTTCTTCGTTGAATTTTTTGTGTATTTCTTCGTATTCTTTTTTAACAGAATCATCGCTGAAAAAATTTTCTCTTTTTTTAATGTATGATTTTAATTTCCATTTTTCAATAAGCTCAATGTTTTTGTCCCCAATAAATGCATTTTCAGGCCAAACTAAGAATTCCTTGTCTATTAAATATGATGAATTTTTTATATTTTTGATGATGCTTTCAAAATTTTGCATTTATTACCTTGAAATTAAGCTACATTAACCATGTATATCATATTATTTATTAATTGTCTATCTATTAGTATAATGTATTTATTATATCTCAATTTTTGAATTGAGCTTTTTTTGAAGAGATTTTTATGGTAGAAAAAATACGTTTAGGCTTTAACATTACATTTCTTGGATTGTTTGTTTATTTTCTGACAATTTTAAGATTTCAAATGGAATTAAGCTTTATTTTGTTTAATTACCAATTTATTGTAATTTATTTTTTATTAGTGATTGTTTTTAATGTTATTTATTCTCAATATTTTTTTTCAAGATTGTATTTTATTTTAAATGGGATGGAAGATACATTTACCTTTTTAAAGCTTAAAATGGTTCGTAAAAAGCTTAAAAACGTTTTTGAAATATCTATTCTTCTTAGGTTTATTTTAATAAAACAAGATAAAAAAAGCCTTGATGAGCTTTATTTTTATTTAAAAGACAATAAATTAAGACATAAGACAATAATAGAGCTTTATTCTGTTCTTATTAGTTTTAGGGAGAAAGAAAAAGCTTCTAGTTTGATTTTAAATTACAAGTACAGTAAACACAAGTGGGTGAAATATTGCGAGGCTCTTAGCATGTTGTCATTTGAAGAACATTTAAAGCTAGAAGAGTTAGTAAATTTTTTAGATAAGTTTTTTTTAAAAAATGATATTTTTACTATTTATTTCTATTATTTATTGCGAAAATCGAAAATATCTTTTGATTTGATTGAAAGTAAGAAAATTGAGATTAGAAATCGATATTGTAAATTTAAAAATAAGATAGATTCTAAGCATACAAGGCTACTTAGTTCAAATTTATTTTTTGTTGTTTTTTATTATATTTATGATTTTTCTAAAAAAGATGTTTTTTATTGAAGGAGTTGTGTTTTGAGTATAAGAGTTCGTTATGCACCTTCTCCAACGGGTTTGCAACATATTGGTGGGATTAGGACAGCTTTGTTTAATTATTTTTTTGCAAAGTCTTGTGGTGGTAAGTTTTTACTTAGAATTGAGGATACAGATCAGAACAGATATTTTCCAGAAGCTGAAGATGATCTTTATTCAAGTCTTAAATGGCTTGGTATTTCTTTTGATGAAGGTCCTATTGTAGGAGGTGATTATGCGCCTTATGTGCAGTCCCAAAGAAGTGAAATATATAAGCGATATGCTAAATATTTGATTGAATCTGGGCATGCTTATTATTGTTATTGTAGTCCTGAAAGATTGGAAAGGATTAAGAAAATTCAAAATATTAATAAGATGCCGCCTGGATATGATAGACATTGTAGAAATTTAAGCGATGAGGAAGTTAAGAATGCGCTAATTAAAAAAATCAAACCTGTTGTCAGATTTAAAATCCCTTTAGAAGGAGACACTAGTTTTGATGATATTTTGCTTGGAAAGATTACATGGTCGAATAAAGACATTAGTCCTGATCCTGTAATCCTCAAGTCAGATGGACTGCCGACTTATCATCTTGCTAATGTTGTTGATGATTATTTAATGAAAATTACTCATGTATTAAGATCTCAAGAGTGGGTTTCTTCAGGTCCATTTCACATACTTCTTTATAAAGCTTTTAAATGGAAGCCACCCATTTATTGTCATCTTCCAATGGTTATGGGAAATGATGGTCAAAAATTAAGCAAAAGACATGGATCGACAGCTTTAAGGCAGTTTATCGAAGATGGATATCTTCCAGAAGCTATTATTAATTATGTTACTTTGCTTGGTTGGTCTTACGATGATAAGAGAGAATTTTTTTCAAAAAATGACCTTGAGCAATTTTTTTCAATTGAGAAGATCAATAAATCTTCTGCTATTTTTGATTACCATAAGCTAGATTTTTTCAATAGCTACTATATTAGAGAAAAAAAAGATGAAGATTTATTTAATCTTTTACTTCCCTTTTTTCAAAAAAAAGGGTATGTTTCTAAGCTTATTACTGTAGAAGAGAGTCAAAAATTAAAATTATTAGTTCCTCTTATAAAGAGTAGGATTAAAAAGCTAAGTGATGCTTTGAATATGACCAAATTTTTTTATGAGGACATTAAATCTTGGAATTTAGATGAGTTTTTAAGTAGGAAAAAAACAGCCAAAGAGGTTTGTTCTATTTTAGAATTAATAAAGCCTATTTTAGAAGGATTTGAAAAAAGGTCGTCAGAGGAAAATGATAAAATTTTTTACGATTTTGCTGAAAACAATGGTTTTAAATTGGGTGAAATTCTTCTTCCTATTAGAATTGCAGTGCTTGGCAGCAAAGTCTCTCCGCCACTTTTCGATTCTTTAAAATTGATAGGCGAGTCTAAAGTTTTTGAAAGAATAAAATTGGCACAGGAATTTTTAAGAATAAATGAATAGCTATTAAGGATATTTTTATGGTTAGAATGGAAGATATTATTTCTCTTGCAAAAAGAAAAGGGTTTGTATTTCAGTCTTCAGAGGTTTATGGAGGCCTTTCTGGAGCTTGGGATTATGGTCCTTTGGGAGTTGAGCTTAAAAAAAATATAAAAAGAGAGTGGTGGAAGAGCATGGTGTACTTGCATGAAAATATTGTGGGTTTAGACAGTGCTATTTTTATGAGACCTGAAGTTTGGAGTGCATCTGGGCATATTGATGGTTTTTCAGATTATATGGTTGATTGCAAAGATTGCAAGAGTAGATTTAGAGCTGATTTTATTGATTTATCAAAAAATTGTCCAAATTGCAAAGTCGGCAATAATTTTACTTCTCCGAGAAGTTTTAATTTAATGTTTAAGACCCATATTGGAGTAGCGGAGGACAGTTCTAGTGAGATTTATTTAAGACCTGAGACAGCACAAGGAATTTTTGTTAATTTTAGAAATGTTTTAGATTCTTCAAGGCTTAAGATTCCTTTTGGAATTGCTCAGGTAGGTAAAGCGTTCAGAAATGAGATAGTTACTAAAAATTTTATATTTAGAACTTGTGAATTTGAGCAAATGGAAATGCAGTTTTTTGTTCATCCTAATCAAATAGATGAATGGTTTTGTTATTGGCAGCAAAATAGAATGAATTTTTTTAAAGAAACTCTTAAAATTAGGCCTGATAAATTAAGGTTTAAAGCTCATGATTCAACACAACTTGCTCATTATGCAAAATCTGCATTTGATATTGAGTACGAATTTCCATTTGGATTTCAGGAAGTAGAAGGTATTCATAATAGAGGTAATTATGATTTAACTCAACATTCTAAATTTTCTAACAAGTCTAAAATATTTGAGTATCATGATTTGTTGACAAAAGAGAGATATGTGCCTTATGTTATTGAAACTTCTGCGGGGCTTACAAGGTCTGTTTTAATGGTTCTTTGTGATGCTTATTCTGAGGAAGATCTTTCAGAAGGAGACAAGCGCATTGTTTTGAGATTGCATCCCAAGCTGGCTCCTTACAAGGTTGCTATATTTCCTCTTGTTAAAAAAGTTGAGCTTGTTGAGGTTGCTAGAAGGATTTATGTAGAACTTTGTGATGATTTTCATATATTTTACGATGATAGTGGAACAATAGGCAAAAGGTATAGACGTCAAGACGAAATAGGGACTCCTTATTGTGTAACAGTAGATTACGACACTATCGAGGACGAAACAGTGACTATTAGGGAAAGAAACAATATGACTCAGAAGAGAATTCTTATTAATGATTTATATTCATACATTAAAACAGAGATTTTGAATTACAAAGAGGATTTTAATAAATGAATCTTGCTTTAAATCTTTTACATAGGCGAGGATTTTTAAAACAGTGTACATCTTTAAAAGTTTTAAGCGATTTAATGGATAGTGAAAAAATAGTTTTTTATGCAGGAGTTGATGCAACATCTAGTTCTCTTCATATTGGTCATTTGATTCCTTTTTTAGCAATGATGCATCTTAAACAACATGGTCACATGCCAATTGTTTTGATTGGAGATTCTACAACAAGAATAGGCGATCCTTCTGGGAGAAGCGAAATGAGAAAGATTTTATATTCAGAAGAGATTAGCAATAATGCTTTGTCAATAAAAAATCAACTTCAAAGAATAACGAAGTTTAGTTCAAGATGTTTTATTCATAATTCAGATTGGTTAGATAATCTCAATTATATTGAATTTTTAAGAGATATTGGTATCCATTTTTCTGTCAATCGCATGTTGAGCTTTGAAACTTATAAAAGAAGGCTAGATTTTGGACTTTCATTTATTGAGTTTAATTATCAACTTTTGCAGTCTTATGATTATTACATGCTTAATAAAATTAAAAATTGTCGACTTCAAATTGGCGGCGATGATCAATGGGGGAATATTGTCTCGGGTGTTGATTTGATTAGAAGAAAAATTGGGGTAGAAGCTTTTGGGCTTACATTTCCATTAATTACAAGAAGTGATGGGAAAAAGATGGGCAAATCAGAAAAAGGCGCTGTTTATCTTGATTCTAGTCTTTACAGTATTTATGATTTTTATCAGTATTTTAGAAATACTTCAGATTCTGATGTGAAAACTTTTTTATATCTTTTTACCTTTTTAGAAGAAGATGAGATTGAATTAATTTCAAATTTTAAGGGAAATTCTTTAAATAAAGCTAAAGAGATTTTAGCTTTTGAGATAACTAAAATTGTTCATGGAGAAGCGGAAGCTTTGAAAGTTCAAGAGGCATCCTTTGCTGCATTTAGGGGAAGTGGCGATAGAAGTAATATTCCATTTTTTAAATTTAGCTTTTCTAGTTTAGAAGAAAAGGTATTGTTGGTTAATTTAATGCTAGATTCAAAAATTGTGCCTAGTAAGTCAGAAGGCAGAAGGTTAATTAATTCTGGAGGAGTTTATATCAATGGTAAAAGGGTGAAAAATCAGAATCATTGTCTTGCTAGAGAGGATTTTAATGACAATGAAATTGAATTAAGGGTAGGTAAAAAAAATTTTTTACGAATTGTTTTATAGTTGATTTTGAATGTATGACAGAAGAACTTTAAATTGTTTGTTTTTTAACACGTTTTTGTTTTTCATGGAGTCTAAGCATCTTGTTTTTACAGAAGAGCATATTTTTTACGGCTTGATTAAAAACGACAAAGTTAAAGAACTACTTAATTTGTGTACAATTGACTCTTATAAACTTAACAAACAGCTGGTAGAATTTTTTAGCAAGCTCCCCCTAAGAGACAATTATATTCCAGATTATGTTTCTAGTATGGATTATTTGTATGACGATATAATCAGTACTCTTTTTTTTTATAAAAAACCTTATAAAATACAAGAAAAAGATTTATTGTGGGTACTTGTCAAAAAAAGAAAAAATAGCATTTTAGATACTTTACTTAACTCAGGGTTTAATTTGACTATTTTTGACAAACTTATCGAAGTTCATGATCATTTGGCTTTAAATACTAGATCTGATTCAGGTCATGATAGTGAATTAATTTCAGAATATATTCACAATAATGCGCCAAAAAATAAAGGAGGCTTTCACATTTTTGATGATAATCGTGATAAGTTGGATCAAAATAATGTTTTTTTAGAAAATAAAGACTCCATTAGTAATTTTTTAACAAATGTTATTGATGCTTTGGATTTGAAGCACAAGCCTTTAATTGGTAGGAAGCAAGAATTATCTAGGTTGATCCAAATAATACTTAGGAAGCATAAAAGTAACCCTATTTTATTTGGAGAACCTGGTGTTGGAAAAACAGTATTAATTCAAGGTCTTGCATATAAAATAAAAACAGAGAATGTTCCAAGGGATTTAATGGGGTATGAAATCTATTCTCTCGATATTGGTAGGCTTATTTCGGGTACTAAATATAGAGGAGATCTTGAGAGTAGAATTAACAGAGTTTTGGATTTTTTAAATACAAGAAAAAAAGTTATGCTTTTTATCGATGAGATTCATATGATAGTAGGTGCAGGAGCCACTTCATTTGGCAGTATGGATATTTCTAATTTATTAAAACCTATTCTTACTTTGGGAAAAATCAAATTTATTGGAGCTACTACAGAATATGAATATAGAAAATTTTTTTTAAAAGATAAGGCTTTAATGAGAAGGTTTCAGAGCATAGAGCTTAAAGAACCTAATTTTGACGACACCTATGATATTTTGCAGGAGATTAAAGAAGATTATGAGAGATATCATAATGTGGAATATACAGATGAGGCAATAAAAACTTGCATTGTTATGTCTCAAAAATATATTAAAGATAGATTTCTTCCAGATAAAGCTTTTGATATTTTGGATGAACTAGGCTCTAAGTTTAAGCTTGAAAACATAAAAAGGATAATAACAAAAGATGATGTTTGTGATTTTATTAAGTCTGTTGTTGGCTCTAATATTTTTAATTTTGAAGAGTATAATAGTGAATTACTAATTAATTTAGAAAATAGAATAAAAAAAGAACTTATTATACAAGATGGTTTGGTATTTGATTTGATATTAAATATCAAACTATTAAAATTTAATATGCTTGCCAACAGAAGTACTATTGGTGTATTTGTCTTTATTGGTGCTTCTGGAGCAGGAAAATGCAAATTGACAGATATTTTATCAGAAGAGTTTAAAATTCCGAAATTTAGTCTTAATATGAGCGAGTATAGCGATTTTAATTCTCTTGATAGATTGATTGGTCCTGTTTTAAGTAATGAAGGGTATTATGAATCTACTAGATTTTTCAAATTTTTGAACAAATCTTCTAATTCTATTATTTTCTTATCAGATTTTGATAAATGTAATAAAAGGGTTTTAAATTTTTTTTTGGAGGGGTTTAAAACGGGCAAACTTTTTGATGGTCTTGGAAAAAAGGTAAGCTTATCAGAAAGTTTAATAATAATAAGTATCAATGCTGAGAGTAATGAGCTTAATGGTATTGGCTTTAAAAATAAAATGGCAGGAGAAAATCATTTTGATCTTACATTGAAGAAGAGATTTCCTAATAAATTTTTAGAGTTAATAGATTATGTTTTTGTGTTTCAATCTATTGATGAGTTAGGTTTTGAAAAAATCATTTTTAATGAGCTTAATCGTTTTGCAAGGATATTAAGAGATAGAAAATTTGATGTTTTTTTTGAAAAAAGTGTTGTTGATTATATTCGGGAAAAGATTTATGGAAAGGGTTATGGATTAAAAAGTGTTAAAAAGTTCATATTCAAAGAAGTGGGAAAGCTTTTAATAGATGAAATTCTTTTTAAGAAAATTGAAAATTCTGGTAAAATAAAAATCTATTTAGATGAAACAATAAAATATGAGTTTTTATAAGGTTATAGGGAGTATTTATGAAAATATCAGTAATAGGAGCAGGCGCTTGGGGAACGGCTATTGCAAAGTCTTTGGCAGATAAATTTGATTTTAATATTTTTTTGTGGTCTTTTGAAGAAGATGTTAAGAATAGTATTAATAATAATAATGTTAATACCAAATATTTAAAGGGAATTAAATTGCCAAAAAATTTAGTTGCAAGTTCAGATTTGTTTGAAGTTGCAACGATGTCTGATTACATTTTCATTGCAACGCCTTCTCTTTTTACTGTTGATATTTTTAAAAAGTTGGATCAATTTTTCCATTCTTTAAAGATAAAGCCGAAATTAGCAATACTTACAAAAGGGTTTATTGCTTTTAATGGGAAAACTAATACAGTTATTGAAACCGCTGAAAAAATTATTAAAGGATATAAAGATGAAATTACTTATATTGTTGGGCCAAGTCATGCTGAGGAAGTTGGGCTTGGTGTAATAACAGGACTTGTTGCAGCTAGCAATAACAGAGAAAATGCATATTTATTTATTAATTTATTTAGTAAGACTTCAATTTCTTTGTTTTATAGCAATGATGTTTTTGGGGTGCAAATAGCAGCAGCTTTAAAAAATGTGTTTGCAATTGCATTTGGAATTTTAGATGCGTATAAATTAAATTATCCCAATTTGATAGGTAGTAATACAGAATCATTTTTATTTTCAATATCTTTAAATAATATGAAAGATATTGCAATAGAGCTTGGGGGAAGAAATATTGAAACTTTTTTATTTTTGTCTGGTTCTGGCGATTTAGATGTTACTTGTAGAAGCAAGTTTGGAAGAAATAGACGATTTGGTAATGAAATTGTTAGTAAAAACATTTTAGAAAGCTTTTTTAGCATAGATGATTTAATAAGTAATATTGAAAAAATTGGGTATTTACCAGAGGGAGTTTTGGCTACTAAATCAATTTTTTCTCTTTTAAAAGGATTAAATCGAGATATTAATCCCAATAGTTTGTTAAGTGTTATATATAGAATTTTGAATAAAGAATTGGAGTCTAAATTTGTTATTGAACACATGAGAGATATTATACAGTAAAATAAAGCCTCTAAAGAGGCTTTATTGTTTTTGCTCATTCATCATATATAAAATTTTATTATAAACATCTTCTATTATTTCAAAATTCATTACAATTTCTGTAAGCTCATTAGATTTAATAGTTCCTATTATGTTGTCATTTTTTGTTAAATCATCTCTTTTGACTAAAGAATTGCTGTCTACTAAAATTTTTATTCTTGTTATGTCCTTGTGTATGTTTTTAATATTTTTGATTCCCCCAAAGCATTCTACAATATGCTCTGCTACTTTGATTTTATTTGTTTTTTCTGAGTCTGCCATAGTTAATAATTTTATTCCTTGTAGAAAGCTTTGTATGCTAAGTAAGCATTGTATAAGTCAAATTTAGAAGTTATCTCCATTGGAGAATGCATGCTTATAACAGCAGGTCCCATGTCTATTGTTCTTATTCCATAGCTAGCTAAGAATTTGGCAACAGTCCCCCCCCCTCCTTCTTCTACCTTTCCAAGTGTTGCTACTTGCCAGGCTATATTATTTTTATTTAATAATTGCCTAATATAAGAAACAAGCTCGGCATCAGCATCGCTGGCCATACTTTTTCCACCATGTCCTGTGTATTTCATTATGGGTATACCATAGCCAAGTTTGGGAGCATTTTGTTCGTCATGAACTGAGTTAAATAGTGGGTTTATTGCTGCACAAACATCAGCAGAAATACTTTTTGAATTCCATAAAGCTTTTTGGACTTGAAGATTGTTGTATTCCGATTTTTTAATTTTAAAGATTATGTCAGAAACAAAATATTCAAGATATCTTGAGTCTAGTCCAGTTGAACCTGTTGAGCCAATTTCTTCTTTATCTACAAGAAAGCAAATAGCTGTTTTGTTTGGAATCTCTTCAAGATCAAATATGGATTCTAGCGAGGTGTAAGCGCAGATTTTGTCATCTTGTCCGTAAGCACCAATTAACGCTTTGTCAAATCCAATGTCTTTTGCTGTTCCTGCAGGCACTATTTCAATTTCTGATGATACGAAATCTTCTTCTTCTATTTTGTATTGTTCTTTTATTAATTGCAGAGTTGCTAGTTTAACTTTATCTTTTTCTTTTGTTTCAATTGGCAGGCTTCCAATTAAAATTTTTAGATTTTCTCCTTCAACAATTTCGTCTGATTTTTTATTCCTTTGTATTTTTCTGTCAAGATGAGGCAAAATGTCGGGAATTACGAATACAGGATCGTTTTCATTGTCACCAATATTGATTTCAACTTTTTCTCCATTTTTTAAGAATATCACACCCCTTATTGAAAGGGGTGTGGATAACCATTGGTACTTTTTTATTCCCCCGTAATAGTTGGTTTTAAGAAATGTAAGTTCGTTTTCTTCAGAGATTGGTGAAGGTTTTGCGTCAAGTCTTGGTGAATCTGTATGAGAAACAATTAAATTCATTCCATTTTCAATAGGATTTTTGCCAATAATAGCAAAAGCAACAGATTTTTCTCTGCAGGTGTAAAAAATTTTATCGCCAGGCATTAAATTTTGTTTTTCTTCAGCGTTAAGGAATCCCCTTTTTTTTGCTCTATCTAAGGCATAGGATGTAACTTCTCTTTCTGTTTTAAATTTACTTATAAATTTTTTATAACTTTCAGAAAAATTGAAAATTTGATTTTTTTCTTCTTTGCTTAAAGAAATCCATGGATTTTGTTTTTTCATTAATAAGTCCTCCTATTTCATTTTAGCATTTTAATTGTTTTTAAAGTGTGTACAAAATAAATTATTTATTGTAAACTTACCTTTAATTTTAATATTATAAATAAATTATAAGGGAGAATTTTATGTATAAAAATGGTTTTTTGAAAAACTATTTAGTAGGGTTTTTATTTTTTTTAATAATTGCGTGTACCTCAAAAGACAGTTCAAATGAATATGTTGAGGAGCAAGAAGTGGATAACTCTTCTAAACTCGATGATGCTTCTCAAATAGATGAGCATACTATTGGTCATATTTTTCATGCTATGGGAGTAGTTCATTCAAAAAATGATCGAAAAGAATTGGGGAAAAATATAAAGGTTTTATATTTTTCTGAAAAAGATGGATACTTTGAAACAATACCTTCAAAAGAGGGTGCAAAGTTGATAGTTTATCTTTATGACAATATTTACGCAGGAGAGGCCCCAATTAATATCTCTGGAAAAGAAGCGTTTATTTTTGTTGGAATTACTTCGGATTTTAAAAAGATTATAAATAGTAATTTGCATGGTGCGCAAAGTGATCTTATTGGCACTTTTAAAGATCTTGATATTAAAAATTCAAAATTGGAAGTTACAGTTGATGAGAATAATTCAGATGCTAAAACTTTCCTTGAATCTATTAATTATATTATCGACGGTGTTGAAAAAATTTCACCTATGACAATGAATTAATTTATATTTTTGATTTTTTAGGCTTTAATTTTAAATTAAAGCCTATTTTGAAATCGAGATTTCAAGTCCTTTTATTAAAATTTCTGCTGTTTTTATGTTAGTTGCAAGCGGTATATTATGTACATCGCAAAGCCTAATGAGAGCCGACACATCTGGTTCGTGAGGTTGGTTTGTTAGGGGATCTCTAAAGAAGAATATAGCCAAGACATTTCCTTCAGCTATTTCAGCTCCAATTTGCTGATCTCCTCCCATGGGGCCCGATTTATATTTAATAATCGCAAGATCAGTAGCTTGTTGGATTCTGTACCCTGTTGTTCCTGTTGCAATAAGCTTGAATTTGGATAAGAAGAGATGGTTTTGTTTGACAAAATTTACTAAATCATCCTTTTTTTTATCATGTGCAATTAATGCTATTTTTTTTCCCATTAACTTTATTCCTTTTTTCAATGTAAAATAACTTTTGTTGAAATTTAATAAATTAAATCATTATTGTGTTTTTAGAATTTATATTGGTTCTGGTTTATGCCATAAAAATCCCTGTCCATAGTCTATTTCTAGCTCATTTATTTTTTTTAATATTTCTTCATTATATACAAATTCGGCAATAATTTTTATATTTTTTGTATCTGCTATTTTTTTAATGGATTTTATTATTACAAAATCTATTTCACTAGAGTTTATGGCCTTTATGAAAGAGCCATCTATTTTAAGCAAGTCTATTGGTAGTGTTTTAATATATGAGAGTGATGTATGTCCGCTTCCAAAATCATCAAGTGCCAGTTTGATTCCAAAACTTTTTAATTCTTGAAAATATTTATTTATTATTTCAAAATTTTCAAGAATTCCAGTTTCTGTTATTTCTAAGCATATATTTTGAAGTGGAATTTGACTTTTCAACAAAGTGTCTTTTAAAAAGATTCGAAAGTTTTGTGATTTTAGTGAATAAGGAGATATGTTAATTGAGAAAACGTGAATCCCATTTTTTGATACAAAGCTTTTATATTCTCTTAAGGCCTTTTTAACCACCAATTTATCAACTTCAACAGTTAAATTATATTTGTCTATTAAGCTAAAAATTTGATCGTTTGGAATTGGTTTGCCCATGTGGTCAAAAAGTCTTGTCAAGATTTCTATTTTAGGTTTTAAGTTCTTTTTAAGAGGATTTATTTTTTGATAATAAAGAGTAAAAAAATCGTTTTTTATTGCTTTGAGTATATATTGAAAGATTTTGTTTTGATTTTTTAAAATCACCGCTTCTGGTAGTTCTTCTTTGTATATAATAGGATTAGATTCTTTGTATTCTGATGATATTTTTGTAGCCATCATTAATTTGGGGATTTTGAATTCTAAATTTTCTTTTAAATTTACTTCTATTATTCCGATATTGAATTCGAATATAATAATATCTTCTTTTTGAAATGCCAACATAATTGTTTTTTTGATTTTTTTGGCAATTGAGATTATTTGTTTTTCACCGCCACTTGTGCATATAATTACTATTAAATTATTGTTTTTTAGCTTAAAAATATATTCAGAGTATAATGACATTATTTTTGAATACATTATTTTAAGTATTTTTATATTAAGCTTTTCTCTATCTCCTTTGTATTCATATTCTGTTGTTAGGGATAGGTCTAAATTAAGTAAGTATATTCTTTTTTTTTTGTTAATATCCATATTGTTTACTAGCAATTTTTCAATTTCTTTGACATTTTGAATCTCGTCTTGTGAATCAATAATTTCTAGATATTTATAGTTTTCTGTTTCATTAAGGTTTGGTATTTCTTTGATTGTTATTAATTTATCAATATTGTTTTGATCGATTGTGCTAATAAATACATCTACGTATATTTTTTTATTATTTTTTAAAGTTAAAATACAGTTTGTTATTAATATATTTTTAAATTCAGAAATAGAATTTGTATGACAGCTTAAATCTATTTTTTTCAACTTTTCCCAATCTCGAATATCTATATCAGTTACTTTTATTGTATTCCCAGAAGTTTTTATTGGAAGATTAAGATTTTTACTACCTTTTTCATTGATATAAATAATTTCATTTTTGGTGTTTGTGATGATTACTATTTCTTTAATAAGTTCTGATAAATTTAAGAAGAAATCCAGAGTTGTATTTTTATTGTCACAAAATAGTTTTTTTTGATGTATTAAGCTTTGCTTATATTCTAATTCGCTTATATCTTTTATTATTTCTATGTGATTAAGTTTTAAATATTCCTTATCGAATTTTTCATTGCTAATTATAATAGAATGTATTTTGTTTGTGTTTTTTAATTCATTCGCAATGTTTATTGAAAAATCTATTGGTTTTTCATAATTATAAATAATAGCGAATTTAATATTATTTTGTTTTACATATTCACTGTATAAAGCTTTTTCAGATTTTACGATTTGAATTAAGTTAAAAATAGATTTAAGTTTTACAAGATCTCTAAGATTGATTTCGTTTTCAGAGATTACAACAGAATTTATATTTTGATAATTATTAGCCTCTTTCATTTTATTGGTTTGCTCTTATTTTAATTTTTGTATTCCAAGTTTGTATTATTTTTTATTTTTGTATCTGCTATTTTTTTAGTGATTATTATCCAGATTAAACCCAATAACATTAGTGCTAGTGAGAGAATTTGTCCCATTGATATATTTAAAAAGGAAAATTCTAACAGACTTTTAATTGATTTATAGTTTATTATAAATCCGAGTTCTTTATCTGGTTCTCTTAAATATTCGATAAAGAATCTGAAAAAAGCGTAAAGCATTATATATGTACCAAAAATAAACCCATCATGTTTTTTGATTTTTCTAAATAAAAACCATAGTAACATAAAAGTTACAGGCCCTTCGAAAAATCCTTCAATAAGTTGAGAAGGTATTCTTGGAAGGTTAATTAGTAGGTCATGAGGCAAAATTTCAAGCCCTACGGATGATGCAAATTCTTTTACACCCGGTATATTTGTGTCAAATGGTTCTGCATTAGGAAATATTATTCCCCCTTTTATTACTCTTCCATAAAGTTCTGCATTTGCGAAATTAGCAAGTCTTCCAAGTATATAGCCAGAAGAAAAAGCTATTGACCCATAGTCTGTTAATTTTAAAAAATATTTTTGTACATTTGTATTTTTAAGTTTTGTATTTATTATAATTAGAGGAGCAATTATTGCGCCTAAAAAACCACCATGAATTGCCATACCTCTAAAGCCTGTAAAGTTCCAATGTTGATCGAATGGTAAAAGAATTAACCAAGGATGAGAGTAATAGATCCCTGATTTGTCGTAAATCAAGGTAGATGCTAATCTACCTCCTAATATTGCTCCAAGTACAAGCGAAAACATAAATGTTTCATAATCTTCTTTTTTGATATCAATATTGTCCGATTGTATTTGATACCAAATAAACTTATAAGAGATTAGTATAATAAAAATGTAAGATAGGCTATACCATGTAATTGGTATGCCTTGAATTACTTCAGGGTGCAACCAACTTGGATAATTTATATAATTTGGCATTAGACCTCCTTAGTCTTTTCAAGCTTTTCAAAAAGCTTTTTTTTAAATAACATATTTTGCTTTCTTAAGGTTTCGATTTCTCTTTTCTGAGATTTTATTATATCAATAATTTCGATACTGTCTATTGTTTTGTTTTTTATCAGTGACTCAAGATATTCAATTTTTTCAATGTATTCTTCTTGAGCTTCTCTTAGTACGAAATCGTAACTTTCATTTAAATCTTCTTCATTTAAAAGCTCAGCATCATTTGTTAAATCTTCAATTTCGATCAATTTTTTTGCAATTTTTTTTATACTTTTGGATGTTAAACTTGTAGGTTTGTATATAGTAATAGGGATTTTACTGTTTAAAGCTCGATCAACTATTTCATCTTTATAGATTGCCCCAATGCTTTGTAAATTTATGCTTAAATAGTTTTTTGCCGATTTTATTATTTTTTCGGTTTTTTCAATGTCATTGGGACTTTTGAGCATATTAAATATCATAAAAGGACTAATTGTTTTAAACAATTTGTTAAATTTAGAGTAATTTTCAGGATCTTCACTTTCGAGCTTTAACAGCAAGTTAGGTATATATATCTTTTGAAGATCGATTGAATTTTGTTTTATTGTTCTGAGAATTTCATTTCCTTTTGTCCCTCTTTTAAACACGCTTGATAACAGTCTAAATATTATATTTTTAAGAAATAAGTATGCATTCATTGTGGATGTTACTGTTGGCGTTGTTACTATTACCCCTCTTTTTGACATTAAAAAAAAGTCTATGATATTAAAAGTTGTTCCTGCTCCAAGATCAATCACCAAGTAATCATATTTTAAAGCTTTTAAATTTTTTATTATAGTTTTTTTTTGAGAAGTAGCTATATTGGCAAGTTCTGGGATGTCAGAATCTCCTGCAATGAAGTTTAGATTTTTGATTTCGGATTTAATAATAATGTCTGAGAAATTAATATTTGTTTTTAAAAATGTGCCTATACTTTTTTTGGGTGTAATATTTAACATTGAATGTAAATTAGATGCTCCAAGGTCAAGATCAGCAAGCAAGACACTTTTTCCTTCATTTGCCAGGCAAATTGCTATATTTGTCGAGAAAAGAGATTTGCCAACTCCCCCTTTACCACTGGCTACAGGAATAATAATCAAGCTTTACTCCGTTGTTTTTATTTTTGCTTTAATTAGTGCTAAAATTATTGTATTAAATGTTAGATAAACTACTGTAATCCCTAAGAGTATGGCCAGAGAGATTTGATAGGCGTATATTTTAAAAGTAAATCCTAAGATAAATAATAATAATGTTAATATTATTTGAAATAATTTAGTTATTACTATGATGCCATGAAGAATTTTAAATTTTTCGTAGATAAGATAATAGAGTGTTAAATTAGCCATGAAAAATTCAGGTGAGTATAAAATAAATGTCAGCATAAATTTTATAGAGTAATTGTTAATAAAAATCAGTCTATTAATGGCTTGGTATAGTAAGGCTAAGATTAAAAGGCTTTCGAGTATTTGCAATATAATAAGGCTTGCTCGTATAAGGCTTTGTTTTTTTTTAGGATGTGAGTTTAACATAGTTTTAAAATATTATATTATGGAAATAAAATCAAGTTTTAATTTTTGCATTAGGAATGAATAAATGAAAAATAAATTTTTAATATGCGTGTATTTTTTGTTAACTTTGGGTATAAGTTCTTTAGTAATTGTTGAATCTATTTTTGCCTTTGATGAATCTAATAATAGTAAATTATCAAGATCTAGTTATGAGCAAATGATGATTCAAGCTTTTGAATTTGTAAAAGAGAATTATGTTGATCCTGTAAGCGACGAAGTAATTTTTGAAGGTGCTTTAAAAGGAATATTTCAATCCTTAGGTGATCCTTATTCTCAATATTTGACAAAAAGGGATTTAGAAGAAATCTCAAAAACAACAGTAGGAGATTATGTTGGTATTGGAATTTCTATAATAAAAAAAATGCATTCTCAAGATAAGCAGGAGAAGACAAAAGATCTTGATCCTAATAGCTCTTGTGTTTCTATTGTCACCCCTTTTGAGGGAGGTCCGGCTTATAAGGCTGGAATTAAATCTGGAGATTGTATTACTGCTGTTGATGGTAAGAGTGTTTCTTCTATGGAGGTGGATCAAGTTGTTGATCTTTTAAAGGGCAAAGAGGGCACAAAAGTTAAAGTGTCTATTCTTAGGGGAAAAGATTTAATATTGGATTTTGAACTTACAAGAGAGAAGATAGAAATACAAACAATCAAGTATGATGTTATTAATTCAGATATTGGTTATATAAGAATAGTAAGTTTCAATCCACATACTTCTGTAGATTTTAGCAAAGCTTTAGACAATCTTAAGAGTAGAAATATTAAATCTTTAATTTTGGATTTAAGACTTAATACTGGGGGATATTTCCAGGCAGCTATAAAAATGGCGGATGATATTTTATCTAAAGGAACTATTGTTTCTACAAAATCAAGAAATTCTAGCAAGCCTGTTGATTATAAGGCAAGCTCAAAGCAGGTTTTGCCTTCAAATGTAAGAATCGTTGCTTTAATAGATAGATCATCAGCATCAGCGTCAGAAGTTTTTGTAGGGGCCTTAAAAGATAATAAGAGAGCCTATATTATAGGTGAAAAGTCTTATGGCAAGGGGCTTATTCAACATGTAGTTCCTTTTTATACTGGTGGATTTAAAATTACGAGCTCAAAGTATTATACCCCATCTGGAAAGAGTATTCATAAAGTTGGGATTGAACCCGATTTGGAAATAAAATCTCCAGATTTTTCTGAGGAGGAAACATTAATATATAAAGAAATTTTTGATAAAAAGCTGGTAGAAGACTTTTTGAAAGGCAAAAAATCCATTACCGAACAAGAGATTGATTTTTTTGTTGAGAATCTTGTTAAAGAAAATCCAAAATATAAAATTGATAAAGAATTTCTAGGCAAGTATGTGTTTTTTAATTACTATCAAGATAATAATAAAGAACTACCAATCTATAACATGCATTATGACAAAGTTTTAAAAGCAGCTTATGAGTATTTATCTAAATTAGGTAATTAAATTGTGAAGCAAATTGTTTTAGATTCGAATTGTTTAGTAGGCGATTTTGTTATTGTTAAAGATGTGAAAATATATCATCATCTTGTTAATGTAAGGCGACTTAAAAAGGGTGATAAGCTGAACATTCTTTTAAAAAATAAGGAATTAAGGGTGTCAGAAGTATTGAAGATTGGCAGTAATTTTATTAAGTTTGCTACCAATAAAATAGATAAAATTGAAAAAAGTAACTTAGAGATAAGTATTTTTATTTCTAGTTTAAAGGGTAAAAAAATAGATTCGGTATTAAGACAGGTTGTTGAAATTGGAGTTTCAGAAATTAATATTATTAATGCAGATCATTCTGTGTCTAAAATAGATATAAGCAATACATCTGCTAAAGCTTTGAGATTTTCAAAAATAATAGATGAGGCCTTAAAGCAAAGCGGCAATAAAATTGTTCCCAAAATTAATTTTTATAATAATTTTTTTTATTTACCTTATTCTTTTTGTACTACTAGATATTACGTTGCCCATCAAAGTGGAATGATTTTAAGCAAGAATGAAAATTTTGACAATTTAAGCAAAATTGGAATTATAATAGGTCCTGAAGGATGCTTTTCGGACTCAGAAATTGCCTTTTTCAAGGAGAAAGGCTTTAATTTTGTAAGGTTTAACACTCCAATTTTACGAGCAGATACGGCTATTATTTATTCCCTTGCTTATTTTAAGGCATTATTAGAGGATTTTAATGGCTAATTTAAAAGACATATATTCAAAACCAGACAGATTTTATTTTTTAGGTGTACCTATAGATGTTTTTGATAGTCGTAGTAAGCTTATAAGCAGATTTGTGTATCTTTCAGGGCATCCTTATCATTCGATAGTAATTTTTATCGGGTTTAAAGCTTTCTTAAAGGTTTTGATTTTTAAAAAGTTTAGAAATCACATTAAAAATTCTTCTCTTGTTTTTTTAAATTCTAAGATTGTAAGATTTTTTTGTAAGATTTTTAAAAGAGTTAATATTGACTGTTATGATTCAAATACAGTTCTTCTTATTTTAATGGGAATACTGGAAAATACCCATAAAACATGTTATATTATTGACAAGGATAAAGTGATTTCAAAGAAAAAATTTTTAAGATTGAAGGAATCTCATAAAGAAATTAGTTTTATTGGGTATTATGATTTAAAAGCTGTAAAGAGAAATAAAGAAATGTTTTTTGCAAATATTAATAAACTTACTCCTAGTGTAATAATAAGCTTTTGTAATGATAGATATCTTGAAAATTTATTTTACGATAATAAATTTAGTATTAGAACCAATTTAAGTGTTTTTTTATGAGCTTTTAAATTTTAACTATCTATATTTTATGAGGTGAATATGGCATTTTTGCTAAATCAATCGGTAGTTTATCCAATGCATGGAGTAGGTACTATTAAGGATATTAGAACTAAAGAGTTTAATGGTGAGATTATCGATTATTATGAAATACATTTTCCATTTAGTGATATGATTTTTATGGTTCCTGTTGCTAAGGTTGACGATTTTGGAATTAGAGCTTTGGTTAGCAGAGAAAAGGTAGAAGAAGTTTTTGATGTTATTAAAGAGTTTGAAGGTCAAATAGATTCAAAAAAAATAAAAGATGGCGGTCATGAATTTTATAAAAAAAGTGATATTTTAGATACAGCAAAGTTATATAAATTTTTATATAAAAAATCTACTCAAAAAGAACTTCCTTTCTACGAGAAAAGGATTTTGAATGATTTTGAGTTAATATTGGAGCACGAGATTAGTTTAGCTTTGCAAATTAGCTTTGAAGAAGCTAAGGAGAAGATCAAAAATATTTTGATCGATAGTAAAAAGGCTTAAAGCTTTTTCAATTTTTGAGAAGGTAGGATTTGCTGTGTTTGATTCTTTAAGATTGGTTTTTTTAATAATTTATAGGTTTATTTTAATATTTTGCCTTTTTTCTTTAATATTTATCTGTACATTTTATTTAAAGTATAAGTTTTTATATTTTAATTTTTCTATTTTTAGTTATAGTCTTTATTATAATGCCTATATTTATTCTTTCCCTTTGTCGCTTGTTGTTACTTTTATGAGGATGCCTTATCCTTTTTATGGAATGGTTTTAAACTCATCTAGAGAGACTTTTTATTTTTATTGTATTATCTTTATTTTTATTTTATTGTTTTCTTATTTAGGATTTTTGGTTAGCCACAGCTTTCATTCTTACTATATTAATAGCAATAAACATAATAATTTTATCCTTAAAGATGAAGTTGTGCATTTTTTAAATGGTAAAATAATATTTTCTAGTAATAAACTTAGATTTTATGGTTTTAATGGAGTTTTAATTGTTTCAGAAGATGATAAAAAGGATAAAAGTTTTTCTTATCACCAGTCAAATCTTTCTGATTTTAGTATGATTAATTTTATTGGGAATAATTTTTCAGAGCAAAAAATTTATAATAACTTTGTTGATTTTCTTTTCAGGGATTTAAAAATTTTGAATAATTTTTTATTCTCACTCAATTATTTAAATTTAATTTTTAATATATTGGGAATTTCTTTATTGTTATTTGCATTTTCTTATGTTTTTAATCTTATTTTTTCAAATAGTTTTGCAATGTTTCTTTATCCCATTTTTATTATACTTTTTTTAAAAATTTATAATGTCTATTCAATTGAGTTTCCTAAGATTTACAATGTAATAATAGGAAGAAGTATGATCTCTGATTTTATTCCTTTTATTTTTTGTGTTTTAACTTTTTTTTCTACCTATTTATTTGGCTTTGTTTCAGAATATATTAAAATCAGCAAAGATTTAGATAATTTAGATAATGATTTATATAAGGATAGTTAATTCTTAAAGCTTATGAAAAGAGAAATATATGCATTTTTGAGTAACTTTGTTATTTTTCTATGTGTTTTTTTAGGTTTATTATTTAGTTATTCTTATTTTTTTGGAGAAAATTTTTTAGAAAAGCATAGATTAATAGCAGCTTTTTTTGATTCTATTTTACTTTTTTATAAGTATTTTTATGGATTTTTTATTTTTATTGTTTGTATTTACTTTGCTTTTTTTGTGCAGCAAGAAATAAAGATTTATTTAAAATCGTATAATGGGTATTTATTTTCTAGGCTTTATGCATTTTTGCTGTTATTTTTTATTATGGGACTTTTTTTTACTTTTATATTTAATTTAATATTGCCTTATATAATTTCCCAGAGAAATGAGTATAAGTTTAGTTACGATAGATATAATCTTCTTGAAAGTGAAGCAAATCAAATATCTCTTAAAATTAAAAATATAGATATAAGTTTGTCTTCAAATAGATTTTTTTTATCTTCTGATTTGTCAGATTCAATGAAGCAAAAGAGAAAACATCTTGAAAATTTGATTAGAATATATGATAAAATGCGAATTATTTATGTAAATAATGAAGAGCTTTTAACAAATTATTATTTAGTGAAATCTGAGTATAGTAAAATTCCAAACTATGACGTTGATTTGGAAAAGGTTAAAAAAACTTTTTCACGATATCCTTTGCAAAGCCTTAAAAAGCAAGATTTTTTTAATATTATCAATGAATTTATTGTTCAAAATGATTATTATACGGCCAATTATTTTGCTTATATTGCCCATGTTTCAACAAAAGATGATAAGTTTGTTGAGCTTTTAAATTTGACTTTAAAGTTTATTAATGAAAACAGGAATTTTGAAAAAGAAAAAATGCGGTTGATTTCTGAAGAAAAGCAAAAAAATTTTTTGTATCTTAATACTGAAAAATTTAAATTAGCTTATTATGGTTTTTCTAATCTTCATAAATTATTGCCCAGTGATAATGAAATTTTGAATTATAAAAATAAATCGCTTGAAAAACTTAGGAAAAGATATCTTTTCTTTGATGAAATTGAAAAATATTTTGAATATTATGGAATAAATGATGTGTTTTTATTGCAACCAGATTCTAAGAGAGGTTTTTACGATTATATTTATATACAAAAAATTGTCACCCTTAATAATTATTCTAAAATAATAAAAAATTTTGAACTTATTAGATTTAATAAGACAGGAAATGTTATATTGCATATTAAAATTCCATTTGCTACTTTGAGAGGTAATTTTGTGTACCAAAATGTTTTAGACAAAGACAATGAGCATAGCGAAATTACTCTTACCAAAGTCTTTGCGTCTATGGACAGTTTTGATACAAGCGTTTTAGAAGTTGTTAAGATTAATGAAAATGTAGAAAATTTAGCTTTATTCTCAAATAATACTGAGGTTGGATTTTTTCTAAAAATCCAAAGTTTGTCAAGCGCTTTTTATAAGGTTGCTATATTAAATTTGAAATTAATTAATATTTTTTCCTTAAGTTTGATTTTGCTGATTTCTCCCATTTTGTTAGTTTTAATGGGAGCGTTTTTTATCTCTTTGTTTTCTAAAATAGAATTTAATTTCAATTCCAAGGTTATGATTTTTCTAGTATCATTAATGATAGCTATTTTCTCAGGGATTGCTTGTCTTTTTGCCAATTATTTTTTAATCGTTTTTACTTCTCTTCTTATATACGTTTTTAATAGTGTGTACATATCTTTAGCTATTCTTTCTGCGTTATTGTTTTTTCTTATTTTTAAAATAGTTATTTTAAATTACAAGGAAAAATACATTTAATTTTTAACTTTTTTTTAGATTTTTAATTCTAGAGAAAAACCATTCATTTATTAGCAAGTTTTCTTTTTCAATTGTTTTTTTGTTTAATACATGAGAGTAGCTATTGATTTGAGTTTCGTCAATAATAAAAGGAGATATTCCATCAATTGAGTGTTTTATTTTTAAATTTAATTCTTTGTAAGGGGTAAAACCATTGGCAAATCCAAAATATATATTTGATTGAAATTGATTGTTAAATTCGATTAGGGTTTTTTGGATTTGTTTATCTAAAATCCAGTTGATAAATTTTTTAGTTAAAGTAGATGTTTCTAAAATACCAATAAAATTTGGGTTTGAGATAACAATTTCATTGTTATTGTTTGTTAAATATGAAAATTTTATTTGCGTTTTCTCTTGTTCGCTTAAACTATTGTAAAAGGTTAGATCGCTCAATCCTGTTACTAAAAGAGATTTATTATTAAGCAATATTTTATTTAGTTTTAGGTAGCCATATCTATTGAAGAAATCTTTTTGCAAATCCATTTGTTTTGCATTTAAAAATGATGAGAAATATTCTAGCATTTTTAAAATTTTATTTTCATTGTAATTTAATTTATTCCTTTCAAAGGAAAACCCCACATCATTTATTTCGGAAATCACATAAAATAAATTTTCAGAAATATAGGGTGATATAAAGAATTTTCCGTCTTTTATGAAATTTTCATATTCTTCTTTTAAATATTTGGTGTTTATGTATTTTTTAATTTGATATGTATTTTTATAGATTAAAATGGGAATGTCAAAACTTAATGGGATAATTTTATAGTTAAATTGTTTGAAAATATGTTTTAAGATGGGGTAATCTGGATTATAATCGATTTTTATAGATTTAAAATGGTTGGTAATGTTTGTGTTACCAATATTTTTAGAAATAATTATTTGTGCATTTTCTTTTTCTATTGTTTGCAGGTCAATGCTATTTCTAAACTTAATTATAAAATTTAGTTTATTTTCGATGTTAAATTGATTTATATAAAATGGTATTGTTTTGTTGTCAGTTAGTATAACTATGTTCTTATTTATTGAACAGCTGAGGCTAATCAATAAAATTGCTATTAGTACTAAATTTTTTATTCTCATAAAATTATTCAAGTTTTTTCTTTTATTTTACAATAAATTATGTATAATTTTTATAGTTAATATCGATTTTCATGTTTAATTGGAAAATAGAGTAAGGGAACTGAAGAGTTTTTAGGGGGATGATGAATTTGAGTTTATTCGATTTTATACTTTCTATGTTTAATATCAATAAAGAGCTTACTTCTGAACAAATAAAGCAAAAAAGGCTAAAAGAAGTTAAAGTTAGTTTAAGCAGGGCAAGTAATTTTTTTAATGCTTCAAAAATTCAGGCTTTACCTCAATTTTCTAGATTTCTTTATAATTTTTATAAAATTTTTTCTCCCTTAAGACCATTTGCCCAAAGATATAAAAATTCTAATAAAATTGTTCATTTTGTTGTTGAAAAATATTTAAATGAAAGTCAAAAGAAATCTTTAGATTATATTTATTCTTTTTCTGCAAGCGATAACATGAATTTCGCTTCAGATCTTCCTAAAAAGTTGCATAATAATTTATCTCATTTGTTTAAAAATATAACTCAAGAGCAAATTAAATTGATTGATGAAACTTATGAAGCTTTACACAATTTTTTTGATTTGGTCTTATATCAATACTATTTGGTTCTTAAAAATTTTGATAACTTGCTTCCAGAAGATGATTTTGTGTATAGACCTAGATTCAGCTCTATAGGTTGTGGAGTTATTATAGATGATCTTAAAGATTTGTTAGAATGTATATCTTCTATTAAGAATATTTCCATTTGGAAAAACCTTTATGACATTGTTTTAGAAATTTATGGAAATAAAGAAGATTTTCCTATTAAATCGAATGTCTGGATTAAGATTATTTCTTCTATTTTGGATATAAATAAGAGTAAGGAAATTTTATATTTAATAAGATATGTTAGTGGAGATCCGGATTATTTTCCTATTTCTATTGGGCAAAAACCTAATCCAGTAGCGAGAATATTTTTTAATGATCTTACTAAACATGTTTCCACTGAAATTGAAAAAATTAAAGTTTTGCAAAAAAATAGTAAATCTAAAGTATTGGCCGAACAGCTTTTTCCAGGAATATCTTTTTTAAATTTGGATAATTATAATGAAAAAATGAATGAAAAGATTGTATCTAAAATTGTGAGTACTACAGGTTATGTTTATTGTGAGCTTTTAGTTTATTTAAGAACATATACTATTCATTTTGTTAAAAAAGATCTTAATGATATTGTTAATTTACTTATTATTAAAGGACAATGGAAGCATATTGAGCTTTCGAGAGAAATGTCTAATGACATGCACGCCTTGATTAATATTTATGCAAGTCTTATTGATTTTGATTCTAATTTAGGGGATCAAGGTGGCTATGGTAACAGAATAAATGCATTACTGCATAGAGCTTCTGTGGGGGATAAATCTTCGGAGAAATTATTGTTAAATATAATAGCAGATATTAATAAAAAGGCGTTTACTATATCAAGTGAATATTATTCCAAAATTCATTCTATTGAGCAGCGTTTGCAAGATTGTCTTTCAGACTATTCAAAGGTCTCTTTGGAAAGAGAGCTGATTTACAATTGGAAAGAGATTGATATAGATTTTGCTAAAAGCTACGGAAACAATTTAAACTTTGGGGGTGTAATGAAAAATATTTTAAGTAGTTTAGCTTTGTTTTTAAAGTTAATGGATTTATATTTGGAGAAAAAATCATAAATTAAAGGAGTGTCTAAATGGCTAGGAAATGCGAGATAACAGGAAAAAAAACTATGTTTGGAAATAATGTTCCAAGGAAGGGTCTTGCCAAGAAAAAAGGTGGGGCTGGGCAACATATTGGAGTAAAAACCAAAAGAACCTTTAAGGTTAATTTAATAAACAAGAAATTTTTTATTCCAGAGCTTGGAAGAAGTATTTACATTAAGGTTTCTGCTAATGCATTAAGAAGTATTTCTAAGATAGGGCTTGATTCTTTTTTAAAGAAAAACTGCAAAAAAATAGAAAACTTTTTATAAATTTTAATTTTGACAATTTTATTTTATTAGAATATTGCTTGATATTAAGTATTCTGGGGGGTTGGCTGTTATTTTTGGGTCTGTAAATTCAAAATTTTTAAAAAGAATAGAGATGGCCATGATTGCATTTATGTTTTCTGGAAGTATTTTTTTTGATTTATAGCTTTCTAATATTAGATTAGGGCTAGGTGATTTTTCTTCGAGGAAGATGTGCTTTAAATTTTCTTCAAGTTTTAAGGCTTTTTTTATGTTTGTAGATTTTGAAATAAAGTAAGATAGTAGGATAAATGAATTTTCTTCTTTGCTTATAAAAGGTGTTAAAAACTCACAAAATTTTAATAAATTTTTATTGCAAGTTTTCCCAAAAATTATTGGGATTATTTTTATATTTTTCTTTATATTGCTAATAAAATTCAATGTAATTTCAATTTTGTGGTCATTTTCAATTAATTTATCGTCTATATTTGTAAAATTTAAATTTTTTAACAATTTTAATATTTTTAGGTTTACCTTAATATTTTTATTAAAAATTCTCCATACATGATGATTGGATATATTGATTAAAAAATTGCTTTCTGCTTCAGAGATTATAAATACATTATTAGTTTGATTTGATATTATTTTTTTAAACAAATATTTATTTTTTAAAAAAAACTCATAGTTTCCATAACTTGTTATAATGGCTTTGTGAGTTTTTTTTTCTTCCAACTTAAATGATAAGTTGTCTGTATTATTTAAATAAAATATGTTTTCAACCAAAGGGTTTCTAACTTTCTTTATATATTTCGCCCCTTGATAGCATCTTCTACTGTGTTTATTTCCATAAATTCTGTTCCTTTGTCGATATCTCTATTTGGGTTGCCAGAAATAATTATTACAGTATCTTTATCATTAACAATGCCTTGCTCTTTTAATATTTTAAGAGAAGTTACCACAAATTCGGTAGTTCTTTTAAAATTATTGTCTACAAGATTAGAATAAACTCCGTAGGATAATGTCAATTCTCTTGCCAATCTCTCGCTATTTGTTGTAATAAACAAAGGAACACTTGCTCTGTAAGTTGCCATTATTCTTGCGGTTTTGCCCTTTAGAGAATCTACAATAATTGCTTTTACATCTATAAGTTTTGTGGCATCGATTGCACATTTGATAATATAGTTTCTTGTAATGCTTTTATCGTAAAAAAGTTCATCCTTATATGAGGTCATTTTTCTATGTTTTTCAACATTTTTAGCAATGCTTGTCATCATTTTTACAGCTTCAATCGGATATTTTCCATAAGCGGTTTCTCCAGACAGCATAATTGCATCTGTACCGTTTAAAATAGCGTTAGCGATGTCAGATACTTCTGCTCTAGTAGGCCTTGGATTTTCAATCATTGTATGAAGCATTTGAGTTGCTGTAATCACAGGTACTCCATACTTTATGCAGGTTCGTGTTATTTTGAGTTGAGCAATAGGTACATCTTCTGCAGGAATTTCAACTCCCATATCTCCTCTTGCAACCATTATTCCATAAGATGCTTTTACAATTTCTTCAATATTGTCAATTCCTTCTTGATTTTCGATTTTGGATATGATTTTTACATCAGGATTTCCAGCAGCATTTAAAATTTTTTGAACATCTTGAACGTCTTTGGAATTTCTTACAAACGAATGGGCAATAAAATCAACATTGTATTTTGCTGCAAGCTCAATAAATCCTTTGTCTTTTTCGGTTACTGATTGCAGTTTAAGAGAAATGCCAGGAGTATTGATTGATTTTTTATTTTTAATTTGACCATCATTTTTAATTTCACAAATTAATCGATCAGGTAGTTTAGCAACAACAGTCATTTCAAGCTCACCATCATCAATTAGCACTTTAGATCCTTGGGGTACTTCTTTAACAAACCCATCATAATTAGTTTGAAAGTTTTTAGGCTCATTAATGGGCGAAGTTGAGATGATTACGGTGTCTCCAGTTTTTACAATAATAGGATTTTCAATATTTGCTGTTCTAACTTCCGGTCCTTTTGTATCGATCATTAGAGCTATTTTATTTGAAATTTTTCTAACATTGTCTATTACTTTTATTGTATCTTCGTGTGATTGATGAGCAGTATTTAGTCTGATGACATTTACTCCCGCATCGTATAAATCTTTTATATGTTCTGGTTCGCATCTAAGATCAGAGATTGTTGCTACAATTTTTGTTAACTTTGAAATCATAAAGTTCTTCCTCCACTTTTATAAATTTTATGCTTTTTGTCTTTGAATAACAATATTTTGTAAAAAATTCAAAATATTGCTTTGCTAGCAGTATTTAGGTTTGATTTTTTAATTTTTTTACTAGAGTTTCATCTAACTTGATATGTAAATTTTTTTCTGCTTTTGGAATTACAAGACCTAGCTTTCCGTTTTTAACCCTTCTTAAATTTTTAACTTGAGTGTAGTAAAGATCCGCTTTTCCTGATTTTTTTGCTAATTTTGTATAAAATACGCATAAATTACCAGCAGCTAAAAGGACATCAAGGCAAGGAGTTTTATTTTTTTGACTTTTAATAAAAACATAAGCTCCAGGATAATCTCTTGTATGAAGCCAATAGTCATTTCCTTTAACGTAATGCCTTAAAAGTTCATCGTTTTCTTTTGCGTTTTTTCCAATAATAATTTCAAATCCACAAGAGGTAAAATGCAAGCCTATTTTTAGCGTTTTTTCTTTTTTTTTAATAGTATTTACTTCTTGGTTATATTCTTCTTTTGGAATTAAATTTTCGTTTAGCATCGTTATTTTTGATTGAATGAAATTAAATTTGTCAAGATTATCTTGCAATTGATTTTGTATGGTTTTAAAAGAATTTTTGCCTTTTTTATATGCTTTAAAATATTGCAAGGCATTTTCTTTTGGTGATAATGATTGGTTTAACGATATTTTTATTTTTTCTTCTTTATAATTTAAGAGGTGTATTTCTTTAATTCCTTTTTGTATTTTGTTAATATTTAATAAAATCAACTCACCTTTTTCCTTTTCATTTTCAATGTTTTCAATCAGCTTAATTTGTTTTTTTAAAGATTCTATTCTTTTTTCTAAAACAATTAGCTCTTTTTTATATTTTTCAATAAGCGATTCTTTTATGTTAGTTTTTTTAATTTGATTATTGAGCGATTCGTAGTAATTTTCAAGAAATTCAGAATAAGATGTAAAATTGGCATTACTATATTCTTCTTTTAGATTCATAATTTTTTTATCAGATATTTTATTACTTTCATGTATTTCTTTGGCTTTTAAAAAGATTTCACCCGATGTTTCTTTTATTTTTGGTCTTCTGTAATATGCATCTAGTATTTTAAAGTTTGAGTTTGTAGCTATTATATTTGGAGAGGATGGCCACAATTTAATAAATAAGATAATTATTTCTTTTTTTAAAATCTCAAGAGAAATGATTCTTTCATTTTTCATTTGGAAAGCTTTTAGAATTTTTCCATTTTGAATTTTTGATTTTAGGAAGTCAGAAAATCTTAATTTTAAAGCGTTCCTTTTGAAATTTTTTTTTGTTATATGAAATCTGGTAGTGTTTGGATTTAAAGAAATTAATATTTTAAATTTTTTATTGTCAATTTTATTGTAAATCTCTAAAATCAAACTTTTATAATCCGGTTGTATTATTTTTTTTATTAAAGAGTTTTCGAAAGGGATTTCTTTAATTAAAGTGTTTATTTCAACATAATTCAAAGACATTTTTATCAAATCCTAATTCTTAAAAGATATTTATACTCAAGCTTTAAATTTTTATTTTATGTATTAAACTATTACTATCAATAATAGTTTATTTTAGTGATATGTAGTATTATGGAAGTAAAGTTTATTGGCAGTAAATAGTAAATGTGGTTTTTTGTCAATAGCTTAAGCTTAATAATAAGAGTTCATAAAATGATAAAAACAATTCTTCTGTTGGTTTTATATCCTGTTGCTGTGTTTGCTCAAGTATCTGCAAATCAATATTTTGAAGGAATTTATGCTAAATATCAAAATATAGAGGATATGCAAGCAACAATTAATTTTACTTTAAAAGGATTAAAGCAAACAGGTGTTTTGCTTTATAAGTTTCCAGATAAGTTTATTATTAGTTTAGATTCAAATAATCAAGTTTTTGTAAGTGATGGTGAATTTTTGACTGTTTATGTTCCATCCCTTGGGACTTCGTTTAATCAGCAATTAGTAAAAGGTAGCAGTGGGGGAGGTCTTATGAAAGTTTTAAATAGTGAGTATAGCGTGTCTTATACTAATTCTCCAAATCTAGAAGCTCTCGATTCATCTGATTCTGGAAAATATATTAAATTAACCTTTTCTAGAAAGCTTTACAAGGGGGCCGCTACTATTAATTCTTTTATTATTGCTTTTACCCCGGATGGAATAATCAGAAGAATTACTGCTTATCCTACTAGTGGTGGGCGTGAAATAGTTATTGATTTGACTACTGTGAAGTTTAATGTTGGAATTCTTGATAGCAAATTTAAGTATGATCCTCCAAAATCTTCAAATAAGGTAGATAATTTTTTATATGATATTAAAAAAAATTAAGGTTTAAATCTATGGAAGAAAATGATTTTATTAAATTTGGGAGTTATTTGAGAAAAATTAGAAATAGTAAAAATTTGACCCTTGAAATGGTGGCTGATGATATTAGAATTTCTATTAAGTATCTTAAAGCTCTTGAAGATTCTAATATTGAAATTTTTCCAAATGAAGTTTTGGCTGTTGGATTTTTAAGAACTTATAGCGAATATTTAGATATTGATTCTAGATTGATGTCAACTCTTTTTAAGGATTATAAAAATAGACTTAATAATAGTTATATTGGAATTAGATCTGAAGATAAAATTTCAAATTCAGGCTTTTTAAGCGATAATAAAGCTTTGAACAAAAAATTATTTTTTTTTAATTTAGAGTCTTTAAATATGTCTAAAATCCTTTTAGGAATTGTTGGTGTTATTTTGCTATTGTTTGTGATTTTTGCTTTTAGAGAATTTGAATTTTTTTTTAAAAAATTTTTTAAGCTTAGTCAAGATGAGAAGATAATTTCAAATACTCATGAAGTGATTTTTGATAAAAAAAATTTTTGGAATGTTTCTCTTAAAGAGGGAGATTTTTTATCTTTAATGCATGGTGATAATATTGCAAAATATAGAGCATCGTTTGTTAGTGATGACTTGATTATTGTTAATGAGTCTAAAAAAAGTGAAAATATTTTTAATTTAGGAGAGTTTAAAGAGATAAATCTTGATGATAATATGAGAGTCAAAATTATTTATGAGAATTATTATTATGATAAGTCTAAAATAGCTCATGTAAGTTTAGAATCTTTTGATTTAAACGTTAAATATGTATCTGAAACTAATATTGACAATAGATTTGATATTTTAAATTGGCAGTTTGATGTTAAGGGAAGTGAAAAATTATTAAGTAGCGATTATCTTACCTTATATTCTTCTCAGAAACTTTCAAATGTTGATTTAAAAATCGATTTTTTAAATGATACATTTTTTAGATATGCCGATGAAAGCAATCTTCATGGTAAATCTTTTTTAGCATCCAAAGGTATTCCTGTTAATTTAGCTTTTGAAAAATCTTTAATACTGTTTTTTTCAAGACTTTCTGATGTTAATATTGTTCTTAATGACAGAGATATTACTCCTTTTTTAAAAGAGCAGGGAAAAGAAATTTTTGCTGTCCAATTCTTCTGGGTAAAGACACCTTCAGGATTTGATCTTAAGGTTTCTGAAGTTTATTAGCAATGGATAAGATAAAAAATTTTTTTTCTAGTTTAAATGTTTTTCAAAAGAAAATTGTTCTTAGTGAAAGTAAAAATCCAATTCTTGTTTTAGCAGGGCCTGGAAGTGGTAAAACAAGGGTTATAATTGCAAAAATTGTGTATTTAATCAAACATATGAATATAAATCCTGATGAAATTCTGGCTTTAACTTTTACCAATAAGGCTGCAAATGAAATGAATGACAGAATAAATGATCTTTTAAAATTTGACAAGAAACTTCATATTCAGACTTTTCATTCTTTTGGGGCGTGGCTTTTGAGAGTTTACTATAAGGATTTTGATAAAAATTATGATTCAAATTTTACAATTTGGGATACTAATGATGTTGTTAGGTTTGTCAAACAAATTGATCTTGCTTCAAATCTTGAAATGGCAAGGCATATTGCAACTTTGATTTTAAAAGACAAAGAAAATTTTTTCTTGGAAAAATTTATTGAATTTACAGAAAAGAAATATGAGTATATGAAAATTTATGAGGAAGAGAAAGCTAAGAATAATGCTTTTGATTTCTCAGATCTTATTATTAAGCCTATTTTAATGTTGAGGCATTCTAAATCTCTAAAAGAATCTGTTCAATCTAAATTTAAAGTTATTTTTGTAGATGAGTATCAAGATACAAATTATTCACAATTTTTATTTTTGAAAGAACTTTATTTGGATGGTATGTATTTTATGGTTGTAGGAGATGAAGATCAGTCAATATATTCTTTCAGAGGAGCTAGAATTGAAAATATTCTTGAATTTGAAAAAACTTTCAGCAATGTTGTTAAATTTTATTTAGTTCAAAACTATCGTTCGAATTCAAATATAGTGGGTATTGCAAATGGGGTTATCTCAAAAAATAAAAATAGGTATGAGAAGAAAATAACGACTCAAAATACTTCTGATAAGAGAATGAAGTTTTTAGTTTTTCAAAGCACATCAGATGAAGCTGAATATTTTTCTAATTTGTTTGTTACTAATGATATTGAAACAGCAATACTTTATAGATTTAATTCTCAATCTTTTCCTTTTGAGACATCCTTTTTAAGGAAAAATATTCCATACAAGATTTTAGGAGCAATTAAATTTTATGAGAGAGAGGAAATAAAAGATATTATTTGTTTGCTTAGACTTTTTATAAACAAGAAAGATAAAATAGCTTTTTTTAGAATGATAAACAAGCCTTCTAGAGGAATTGGAAAAATTACTCTAGATAAAATAATTAGTGCTTTAAATGATGGTGATGTTAATTTTAATTTGTTTTGTGCAAGTAAAAAGGCTTTGAATTTGCTTAAAAATAGAGCCAAAGAGTCTCTTTTGGTGTTTTTAAATGCTTATGATGAGATGGGTAAAAAACTTTTTGAAAATAATTATATTAATTTATCTGCTTTTATTGAGGATGTTGTAATTAAATTTGGTCTTTTAGATTATTATAAAAAATTTGATAAGGACGAAAAATTAAGAAATATTGATGAACTTATTAATAGCGGAATTGAATATTCAGGTACATTTGAAGGCCTTGCTATATTTTTAGAAAATTCTTCACTTTCCCCTTTGATTTCTGGAGATTTTAAGTCCAGTATACTTTTGTCTTCGATTCACGGTGTTAAAGGACTTGAATTTGATAGAGTTGTGATTTCCGGACTTGAGAAAGGTCTTTTGCCAGCTGAAATTGAAGAATTAACAGAAGATAGACTTGAGGAGGAGAGAAGACTTTTTTATGTTGCAATTACAAGGGCTAAATCAGAGCTTATTATTACCTTAAATTTGAAGCGAGCTTTTAGAGGTTCTTTTAGAAGTACTGCGCTTTCTGTTTTTTTCCAAGACATTGACAAAAATTCTTATGATATTATCTTTATTCCTGAGTATTTGAAAGAAAATTTTAATAATTTTTTTATTGATAATAAAAGGGATATTAGATTTAATATTGGGGACTATATAATTTATAATGGAGAAAGGGGAATGATTGTCGATAGTTGGCATCAAGGCAGTTCTCAGTTTGTTAAGATTAGTTTGAGAAATGGTAAGAAAGCTATTTTGAGTTCTGAGTATATTAAAAAAATTATTAAAGCTTAGAGGTTTATTTTGAAAGATATACATTTAGAAAATAGTTTAAAATTAAGCTTAGTGATACTTAGCAGAGAAAGTGAAGATAAATTTATTTCAAAATTTGAGAAGGTTATTAGATTGGTTAACGAAATCTCAAGTTTTGATGTTCAAGTTAGTTTTGATGCTAATAAGAAAAAGATTTCTGCATTGCGTGAAGATAAAGTAAGATTTTCTCTTTCTATTGAATCGATTAAAAAGCTTAGTAATTCGTTTTTAGATGGATATTTTGCATCTCCTAAAATATTAGAATAAAAGGATAAGGACTTGGACTTAAGCAATTTAACTTTAACCAAAATTCAAGAATTAGTATTAACCAAAAAATGTAAAATTTATGACATTTTACTTGCTTATAGAAATAATTATGAATTAAATAAGGATATTAATGGATATATTGAATTTTTTGATGATTCTTTAGAGATTGCAAAAAAGTATGACGATTGTTTAAAAAATTTTGAATTAGAAGATTTGCCTTTAATTGGAATGCTTATTGCTGTTAAAGATAATATTTCAATTCAAGATAAATCTTTAACTTGTGCTTCTGAAATTTTAAAAGGCTATATTTCTCCTTATGATGCAACCGTGATCAAGAGGCTTAAGGATAAAGGAGCAATTCTAATTGGTAGAACCAATATGGATGAATTTGCTATGGGTTCTACCTGTGAATTTTCTTATTATGGTCCAACTTTAAATCCAATAAATAGAAAATATGTTATAGGTGGCAGTTCCGGGGGATCTGCAGCTGTAGTTGCATCTTTTCAAGCACCTTTTTCGCTTGGTAGTGATACTGGAGGCTCTGTTAGGCTTCCTGCATCTTTTTCAGGAATTTTGGGCTTCAAACCTTCTTATGGAGGCCTTTCTCGATATGGGCTTGCATCTTATGCTTCGTCTTTTGATCAAATAGGATTTTTTTCTCATTCTATTGAAGATATTGCTTTGATTTTAAAGCATACTTGTGGAGCTGATAAAATGGATTCTACCAGTGTAGACATTCTTGATGATTTTTATCCTTTAAAAATTGAGTCGTTGCAAGGTAAAAATTTAGCTGTGATTAAAGAACTCAGTGAAGATCTAATGGACAAAGATGTTGCAAGTGGTTTTGCCAAATTTAAATTTGATCTTTTGTCAAAAGGTATTAATATAAAAGAAGTTTCAATAGAAGAGATTAATTTTATCTTATCAATTTATTATACAATTTCTCCTGTTGAAGCATCCTCTAATCTTGCTCGTTATACCGGACTTTGTTATGGTAAGAGAATATCAGAAAATTTGAGTCTTAATGATTTTTATTTTAAGCATAGGAGTGATTTCTTGTCAGAAGAAGTTAAAAGACGTATTGTTCTTGGAAATTATTTATTGTCAGAAGGTTATGATGCCAAATATTATTCAAAAGCTTGTGAAATTCTTCAAAATTTAATTATTCCTAAATTTAACAAGCTTTTTGAAAATTTCGATTTTATTATTACTCCAACAAGCTTTGTTAAACCTTTTAAAGTTGGTTTGGATTTTGATGATCCTGTTAAAATGTATTGTTCAGATATTTGTACGGTGATTGCAAATCTTATTGGAGCTCCTGCTATTTCGCTTCCATATTTTAAGGATAAAGAAGGACTATCGATTGGAATGCAAATTATCGGGCGCAGCAAGAAGGATTTTGAACTTTTAAGTTTTTCGAAAAATGTGATTAGGGAATTAGGATTGAATGGAATATAAATTAGTTATTGGATTAGAAATTCACATTCAGCTGGGTTTAAGAACAAAGGCTTTTTGTGGGTGTAAGAATGATTTTGGAGGAGTTCCCAACTCCCGTGTTTGTCCAATTTGTCTTGGGTTGCCTGGTTCATTGCCAAGTGTGAATGCAGAGCTTATTAACAGTGCAATTTTGGCAGGGCATGCCACAAATTCAAAGATTAGACATGTTGTTAAATTTGATAGAAAACATTATTATTATCCAGATTTGCCAAAAGGATATCAAATCTCGCAAAATGATAAGCCGATTTGTGAGGGCGGAAGTTTATTGATCGAAACCTCTTCAGGGGTCAAAAAGATTAACATTATTAGAATTCATATGGAAGAAGATTCGGGTAAGAGTCTACATTTGTCTGATAGTGAAAATCAGAGCTATATTGATTTTAATCGTTCAGGTGCTCCTTTGCTTGAGATTGTTTCTGCCCCAGATATTAGCAGTGGGGATGAAGCAGTTGCTTTTTTAAGTTCTTTAAGAGAAATTTTTAGGTATCTTGATTTGTCGGAATGCAATATGGAGAATGGTTCTTTTAGATGTGATGTAAATGTCAATTTAATTGTCAAAGAGAATAACGTTGAGTATAAAACTCCCATAGCTGAAATAAAAAATTTAAACTCTTTTAAATCTATTAAAGCTGCCATTGAATATGAAGAATTAAGGCAGCAAGAGGAGTGGGTTCAATTTAGAAAAACCCTTGATAGTTGTGGCAAGCACACTAGAGGATTTGATGATAAGAGTGGAATGACAGTAATTCAAAGGGATAAGGAGACAGTATCTGATTATCGCTATTTCCAAGAACCCGACTTGCCTTTAATAGAGATTGATGATTTTTATATTGATAATATTAAAAATTTAAAGTTAATTGAACTTCCATTTGATGCAAGAGTTAGGCTTAAAGATCAATATGGACTAAGCGATTTTGATGTTATTACTTTAACATCAGATAAACACTTGCTTAGATATTTTGAAGAGGCTGTTATTAATGCAAGTGATCCTAAGAAAGTGGCCAATTGGATATTATCTGAAGTTTTAAATGTTCTTAATGAAAAAGGAATTAGTGTTCTTGAATTTAATTTGATTCCAAGCTACATTACAGAGCTTGTTGAGTTTGTTATTGCTGGTAAAATAAGTGGTAAAATGGCAAAAAAGGTGTTTTCAGAGATGATGACCAGAGAAGTTAGTGCTTCTGTTATTATAAGTGAAGATCAATTAGAGCAAATAAGCGACAAGCTTGTTATTAATCAGATTGTGCTTGAAGTTTTAAATGAAAATCCTAAATCAATTGAACTTTACAAAAAGGGTAAAGATCATGCTATCAAATTTATGATGGGGCAAGTAATGAAAAAATCTTCAGGAAAGATTAATCCCATACTTGCAAATGAAATTCTTTTACAAAGTTTGTCAAATGTATGATTTGTCCTTAATAGACAGTTTGCCGGTGATTAAAAGGGCAAGATTTTTTTATCTTTACGATATTCATGGCAAGAGATATTTGGATTTATATTTAAATGGTGGAAAAAATTTTTTAGGCTATAGGATTCAAGGGTTAAATCGCCTTTTTAAGCAAACTATGTCAAGGGGTTTGATATCCCCTTATCCTTCTGTTTTTAAAAATCAGTTTACCAACTTAGTATTTACTTTTTTTAAAGAGGCTGGATCTGTTTATATTTTCAAACTAGAAGAAGATGCAAAAGAATTTTTATTATCTTTAACTGGTAAAGATAAAGTTTTTATGCCTTGGGAAAAAGAAGAAGGAATATATGAGTTTAAAATAGGATTTAGAAACATCAAATATCCTATGATTTTTAATATTCCTTTGCCCGATTATATGTCCGTTAGTATTGTTGTTCTAGATAATCTTTCCAGAAAAATAGAATTTAAAGATAATTTTGATGCTGTAACTTTATCTTTGGCTAGACATACATTAAGCAAACTTTTATTTTATAGGAAAAATCTTAATGTTGATTTTAATTCTTTTGCTACTCCCTTATTTAGAGTGACTGATAGATATATGTTTCCCCTTTATAATGCTTCTTATCATGCTGAAATTTTTAATGAATTTCTCAAATATGGGTATTTAATTAGTCCAAATTTTAATACTCCATCTATTGCTCCTTTGAAGTTTTCTAAAGGGGATCTGGATAATTTTAAAAAAATTTGTTTTGCTCTTAAGAATAAGTTTATTGATGGGCTTGACAGTGATCCTTGCAAATAATACAATGAATAAGATTTATGCATAAAATTATATGTAAGGGTAATGTGCTATTATGAATAGAATAACTAATAATGTTACGATTTGGATCAAGCCAAAGACTGTTGAGAAAAAATGGTATGTAATTGATGCCGCAGATAGAATTTTAGGTAAAGTTGCTGTGGATGTTGTTAGGATTTTAAGAGGCAAGCATAAGGCTTATTATACTCCCCATCAAGATTTAGGTGACAATGTTATTATTATTAATGCTTCTAAGGTTAGACTGACGGGAAAGAAATATCAACAAAAGCTTTATTATAGACACTCGAGATATCCGGGAGGTCTTTATTCTGACACTTTTAGAACATTGTCAGAGAGAAAACCTTGCGCACCTCTTGAGATTGCTATTAAGGGTATGTTGCCAAAAGGGCCTTTAGGGCGCGATCTTTTTAGAAATTTAAAAGTATTTTCTGGTTCAGAGCATACTCTTAAAGCTCAAAATCCTGTAAAACTGGAATCTAATTCAAGAGAGGTAAAATGAAAAAATCAAATTTTAGCAATGTTAATTTATCAATGGGAACTGGTAGGAGAAAATCTTCTGTTGCTAGAGTTTACATTAGAGAGGGTAGTGGCAATATAAAAGTAAATAATAGAGACCTTGACTCTTACATTCAACTTGAAAATTTAAGAACAATAGCACTATCGCCTTTAGTTTTGACAAATACGCTTGGAAAATATGATCTTTATATTAATGTTTATGGGGGAGGGATTTCAGGTCAATCGGGGGCAATAAGGCACGGTATTTCAAGGGCTCTTTTTGAACTTGATGAATCTAATAAGATGATTTTGAGATCTAATGGATTTTTAACAAGAGATTCAAGGAAAGTTGAACGTAAAAAATTTGGAAAGAAAAAAGCACGAAAAAGTTTTCAATTTTCCAAAAGATAATTTTATTTTTTTTATAATTTTACATTTTTATTTAAGCAAAAAAAAATCCCTTTAAAAGGGATTTTTTTTATTTTTGCTTAATAGAATAAAAGACGTTTTTACCGTGGTATTCGGCAGTCGTTTCCAATTCTTCTTCTATTCTTATGAGTTGATTGTATTTTGCTATTCTGTCTGTTCTTGAGAGTGAACCGGTTTTTATTTGTCCTGTTCCAAGAGCTACAACAAGATCAGCTATTGTTGTATCTTCTGTTTCTCCCGATCTGTGGGAAACTATTGCTGTGTAACCCGCTTTTTTAGCCATTTCCACAGCTTCAAATGTTTCTGTTAGTGTTCCAATTTGATTGACTTTGATAAGAATTGAATTAGCAACTCCCATTTCAATTCCTTTTTTAAGAAATGAGGTGTTTGTTACAAATAAATCATCTCCAACAAGTTGTATTTTGTTTCCAATTTTATCTGTAAGTTTTTTCCATCCATCCCAATCTTCTTCGGCCATGCCATCTTCAATTGAAATAATTGGATATTTTTCTACCCATTTTGACCAATATTCAACCATTTGTTCTGAAGTAAGCTTTTCTTTTGTTGACCATTTAAGTATATATTTTTTTGTTTTTGGATCATAAAGCTCAGATGTTGCTGGATCAAGAGCTATTGCTATGTCTTTTCCAGGCTCATATCCCGCTTCCTTTATTGCTTCTATAATCATCTCGCAGGCTTCTTCATTTGATTTTAAATTTGGAGCAAATCCCCCTTCATCTCCAACAGAGGTTGCATACCCTTTGCCATTTAGAATACCTTTTAGTGTATGAAAAACTTCTACTGACATTCTTATTGCTTCACTGAAAGTTTTTGCTCCTACTGGCATTATCATGAACTCCTGAAAGTCAACAGAGTTGTCAGAATGTGCACCACCATTAATTATGTTACACATAGGTGTAGGTAAAATGTTAGCTTTGTACGCTCCAAGATATTGATAAACCTTTAGTCCAAGATACTTTGCAGCAGCTTTGGCTGTAGCCATTGAAACTGCTAAGATTGCATTAGCACCTAGCTTTTCTTTTGTAGGGGTTCCATCAAGTTCAAGCATTTTTCTGTCAATTGCAACCTGATTTAAGGCGCTCATGCCTTCAAGTTCTGGGGCAATTATGTTTTTTATATTTTCAATTGCTTTTAAAACCCCTTTTCCCATATATACAGATTTATCACCATCTCTAAGCTCAACAGCTTCGTTAATTCCTGTTGATGCACCTGATGGTACAGCAGATCTTCCGTAAGTCCCATCTTCTAAAATGACATCAGCTTCAACTGTTGGATTCCCCCTAGAATCAATAATTTGTCTGGCTTTGATTTCATAAATGTGAAAACCCATTTTTGTACTCCTTGTATTATTTACTTTAATGTATGTTTTTAGTATAATGTTAAAAAGTCTAAATGTGTAGTATTTTATCAAAAGAATTATTGTGAGTTTTGTATATAATTTATGAGAGAAAGGCTTTTATGTTTATTGATTTTTGCAACTTTATGTGTTAACAATCTTTTTTCGAATGATTATATAATGTATGATTTTGATTTAAGTTTAAATGATTTTTTAGAAGTTTCAACAAGAAAAGACAATCTTGAACCTATGGTTGATTCCAAGCGGGTATTATTGTTTTATCCTCCTAGTAGAGAAATTAGAAAAATTTTTGCTGCTTTTGATTTTGATCAGTATTCCAAGAAATATTTATTCAAAAAAAATGAGTATGGAGTTTTTTTTGTTAAAGTTAATATTCCTCATGGTACAAGTGATATAAAATATAGACTTATTGTAGACGGTGTTTGGACTAATGACGAGTATAATAAAAATGTGGTTTATAATGAGGATTTAATTCCGTTTTCTAAAATTGAGGTTGCTAAAGAGAAATCTAGCTATATTTCTTTGAGAAATCCAATACAATCGTATGAAAATAATGAGATTGAAATTTTTTACATAGGTCGTCCTGGACAAATAGTTACAATAGCTGGTAGTTTTAACAATTTTAATCCTTTTTTAAATAGGCTTGTTGAAAAAGAAGACAATAAAGGAATTTATACTATTAAGCTTAAAAATTTACCCAAGGATAGAATTTATTATTATTTTATTGATTCTGGTAACAAAGTAATAGATAAAAATAATGTTAATAGAATTAATTTATACTTTGTTGAGGGGATTGATAATAAAATAGATTTTGAAGTCTCCTATTTTGACCATAAATGAGCTTTTAAATTGTTTATTTATTCATCTCATCAAAAAGGTATTGAGATACAAAGTGATCTTTTTCTACTTCTTCAAGTTTTGGGTGTACTTGGGTTGATAAGTGAATTTTTCTAATGTTTGCCAGAGTTTGTTCGTCTAGCTTTATATTTTTATTTTTTCTTTTTTCAGGGTTGATTTCGGGAATTGATGCTATTAACATTTTAGTATATGGATGAATTGGGTTTGAAAATAGTGTTTCTCTGGGTGCAAGTTCTAGTATAACTCCAAGGTACATTACAGCGATTTTATCACTCATATATTTTACTACAGCAAGATCGTGAGAAATGAACAAATAAGACAAATTGAATTCTTTTTGCAGTGTTTTTAGCAGATTTAAAATTTGAGCTCTGATTGATACATCAAGTGCAGAAACGGCTTCATCTAAAAGTAAAAGTTTAGGATTTAAAGCTAGTGCTCTAGCAATTCCTATTCTTTGTCTTTGACCCCCCGAAAATTCATGAGGATATCTAGCTAACATGCTTTTATGTAACCCGACAATATCTGTTAGTTCGTTTACCCTTTGCTCTATTTCTTGTTTTGTTTTTGGAAGAATTTTGTTTTCATTATATATTTCTAGTGGTTCTGCTATTATTTCTTTTATTGTCATTCTCGGATCAAGTGAAGTATGGGGATCTTGGAATACCATTTGCATATCTTTTTTTGTTCTTAAGAGTTCTTTTTTTGAAAGTTTAGTTATGTTTTTTTCGTTAAAGTAAATATTTCCAGAAGTTGGTGTGTAAAGTTGCATTATTGAGCGAAGAGTAGTGGATTTTCCGCACCCAGATTCTCCGACGAGTCCTAAAGTTTTATTTTTTTCAACTTCAAAGCTAACATTGTTTACTGCATTTACTTTTTGTTTGTTTTTCCAAAATAAAAAATCTTCTCCAGTTGTGAATGTTTGTATTAAGTTTTCTACTTTAAGAATTATTTCTTTTTTACTACTCATTTAAAACTCCTCAATACTAGTTTTTGTGATTTTAACAGGATTTTCTTTTATTGAATAAAGTTTTTTATTTGGATCGTGCTCTAGAGTAAGAATTGATTTTAAAAGTCCAATGGTGTAAGGGTGTTTAGGGTTGTTAAATATTTCCTCTACTGTTCCTTCTTCTACAATTTTTCCTTGATACATGACAGATACTGTGTCACAAATTTCAGCAACAACCGCAAGGTCATGAGTTATAAATATGATAGAAGTATTGAATTTTTTAGATAGGTTTTTGATTAATAATAATATTTGCTCTTGGATTGTAACATCAAGGGCTGTTGTCGGTTCATCTGCTATCAGTAAGGACGGATGACAGCTGAGCGCCATGGCAATCATGACTCTTTGTCTCATCCCTCCTGAAAATTGATGAGGGAAGTGTTTTATTCTTTCTTCTGCATTTACGACGCCAACAGTTTTTAGCATTTCTATTGCTTTTTCTTTGGCTTCTTTTTTTCCCAATCTTTGGTGTAGGATTATTGTTTCTTCAAGCTGAGTTGATATTCTTAAAAATGGGTTTAATGAAGTCATTGGGTCTTGAAATATCATTGATATCTTATTCCCTCTGATTTTTAAAAGTTCTTTTTCACTAAGTTTTAGCAGATCTTGATTTTCAAATAGTATTTCTCCACTTTTATATACTGTTGTAAGTTCTGGTAATAATTTTAAAATAGCCATGCTTGTTACGGATTTTCCACTTCCAGATTCTCCGACAATGGCTCTAATTTCTCCTCTTTTTACAGATAGGTTAATATTGCTTACGGGATGAATTGTTGTATGTTTTAATCTAAATTCAATTGCTAAATTTTTTATTTCTAATATATTTTCTTTTTCCATTCAATTTCTCCCTAGATACTATCTTTTGGATCAAAAGCATCCCTTAATCCGTCACCTAAAAAGTTCATAAATAATAGAAATATTGTCATAACTATGGCCGGAATAAAAACTTTCCATGGATATTCAACAAATGTAGCAATTCCATTTTGTACTAATTCTCCCCAGCTTGTCATTGGAGCTGAAATTCCAAGTCCCAAAAAGGATAAAAATGCTTCAGCCATAATAAAGCTTGGGACTCTTATTGTTGTGAATATAACTATCATTCCAATGCTATTGGGGATTAAGTGTTTTAAGATTATTCTTTGATTTGTTGCACCAAAAGTTTTAGCTGCTTGTATAAATTCTGAACTTGACAGTGATTGTACTTGGCCCCGTACAACTCGAGCTACTGTTAGCCACGATACAAATGCAAGTGCAATAAATAGTCCTATTATACTTCTTTCCATTATGGCCATTAGTATTATTACAATAAGCAAATAGGGCAATACATAAAGAATTTCGATTGTTTTAGTGATTATTTTGTCAGGCAATCCCCCGAAAAATCCTGCTATTGAGCCTAGAATAGTTCCTGTTATCATAGACAAGAAAGCCCCAATAAATCCCACAGAAAGAGAGATTTGACTGCCCTGTATTAATCTTGCAAGCAAATCTCTTCCAAGATTGTCTGTTCCAAGTAGGTATACTCTTTTATGTATTTTTACTTCCTTTTTATCTATTATTTGAACTTCATTTTCTATTCTTCTTTTTATATCTTCGAGTTTTTTTAGTTCGTCTTCACTTATTTCTCTTTTTTCTTTTTTTGCTAATTTTTCAATAAATTTTTTTTCTTTCTTGTACCATAATTCTCCAGCAGCCTGGAAAGATGGTGGCAAATCGGAATGTTCTACTATTTGAGCATGGTATTTGTATATTGGCAATATTGGTTGCAGGATGGCAACTAAGATGTAAAATCCAATTACAAAAAGACTGCCAAATGCTAGTTTATTTTCTTTAAATCTTGACCAAGCTCTTCTTTCGGGTTTAGAATTGTTTTTTTCATTTTGTTTTTCAAGGTTATTCATTTTGATTTCCTCTTATACTCTTGGATCTAACATTTTATATATAATGTCTGATATTAATATGGAAATAAGCAGTATTATTGAATATACCAACAATCCACCCATTAATACTGGGTAATCTCTGTTTAGTGCGGATTCTGTTATAAACATTCCCATTCCAGCAATTCTAAATATTTTTTCAATAACTACGCTTCCAGAAATTATAGCAGCAAATGCTGGGCCTATATAACTTACTACAGGTAGCATTGCTCCTCTTAGCATATGTTTTATAACTATCTTTCTAAAACTTAGCCCTTTTGCACGTGCAGTTCTAATAAAGTCACTCTGTATTATTTCTAACATCGAACCTCTGATTATTCTTGCGAAAATAGCTATATTGGGCATGCTAAGGGTTATTATAGGTAGGATTAAATTTGAAAATCCCCCTCTTTCTGTAATCCATCCGGAGGTGTAAAGTAAACCCCATTTAATTGCAAAAAAGTATTGTAAAATTGGTCCTATTACGAATAATGGTATGGAAATTCCTAATATTGCTATTGATGTTATTATGTAATCTATATAAGTATTTTTATAAATAGCAGCTAATATTCCTATTGGTATTCCTATTGATAGTGATATAATAAGGGATATTACTCCGAGTGTAAGTGACTTTGGAAATCCTAATTTTATGTATTGATTAACCGTAAGGTCTTTCTTTTTTAAAGAAGGTCCTAGATCTCCTTTGAGGACGTTTGAAATATAATAAAAAGCTTGAATGTAAAAAGGTCTGTCAAGGTGATATTTTTCCATCAATCTTGCTTTTACTTGAGGATCAATAGGTTTGTCAGAATCAAATGGACTTCCAGGGGCCATTCTCATTACAAAAAAGCATAGAAAAATTATTGCTAGTAAAGTTGGTATCATTCCTATTAATTTTTTTAAAGTAAACCGTAACATTTTTGCTCCTTTGTAAATAGGTATTGGCAACATTATGTATTAGTCAATTATATCATATAGTATTTATTGTTTTTCAAGCTATAGTTGATAATTTTTGATTAAGTACAAGGTTGAACAACCTTATACTTAATAATTTGATTTTCAATAAAATGAACTTTGTTTTTTTTTAAAATTTTATTGAAAATCTTGTTATGTTGATTAGAGAAGGATTTGGTTTTTGCTTTAACAAGACTATTCTTTTGAGCGTAATTTAGCCAGCTTTGCTTTTATGTTAGACTTAAATATTATTTTTAATATCTGTATTGAGCTATGTTTGGCCCTTTATAAAAATATTAATTGTGTTTTGTATTTTTGATTGGTTTTAGTTCAGAAAAATAATAAACCTCTGATACATTAGGATTCCATCCAGTCCATTTGTCGTTTCTGAAAAGATAGTGTCCAGAATATATGTATATTGGTGCGGCAGGAAAATCTTTTTCAATTATTATTGCTTCTGCTTTTCTGAGTAATTTTTTTCGCTTTATAGGATCTTCTTCAAAATCAGATTCTATGATGAGTTTGTCAAATTCTAAGTTTGAATATCCGTATGATGCAAGTTGCAAATTTTCGCTTGTGAATATAGTGAAGTATGTGTGTGGATCTAAATATTCTCCAATGCGGCCAATTCTTATTATTTCAAAATTACCTATATTTCTGCTATTGGTAAGAACGGGCCAATTTTCATTGGTAAGCATAATATTTATATTTAAAATTTTTTTCCACTGGTTTTGAATAAATGTAGCAACTTTTTTATGAGTTTCGTTTGTATTATATTTTAGTGTTAGTATTGGAAATCCTTTTCCATTAGGATATCCAGCTTTTGTTAAAAGTTTTTTAGATTTTTCGGGATCAAATAAAGCTAATTTTTTTCCGTAATTATAATTTTCAAGATCAGGAGTTATTTCTCTTGTGGGAACTGTACCATCGTTGAGTACTTTGTAAGTTAAAGTTTCTCTGTCAATGGCTAACGTTAAAGCTTCTCTAACTCTAGCATCATCAAGGGGTTTTATTTTTGTATTAAACGAATATAAATAAATTGCATTACTTTTGTGTTGATAATAGTCATTTTGTAGTTTTATCTCATTTACAATGTCTGGAGGGATGCTGTTAAAAATAGCATCAATTTCGTTGTTTTTGTACATATTGTACACAGTCAGATCATTGTCAGATGTAATGTAGACAAGTTCTTCAAGTTCTACTTCTTTTGCATTGTAATAGTTTTCGTTTTTTTCAAATATAATTTTTTCATTAGGTAATCTTTTTTTTAATTTAAAAGGACCACTGCTAACCATGTTCTCAGGGTTTGTCCAATTTCCCTTATGTTTTTCAATAACATGAATAGGTACTGGCATGAATGCGTGATGTAGAAGTAATTCAAGAAAATAGGGCTTTGGAGATGTAAGTGTTATTTCTAATATTTTTTCATCAATTGCCTTAATTCCAAGTTCAGAATCAGATACTTTCCCATCGAAATATTCTTGTCCATTTTTTATTATTGATTTAAGCATGCTAACATGTGTGGATTCTGTTGTTTTATTTAAAATTCTTAAAAAAGATTTTCTTATTCCTTCAGCGGTAATTGAAACTCCATCGCTCCAAACAAGATTGTCTCTTAGGTGAAATTGATATGTTTTTTTATCTTTTGAGGTTTCCCAATTTTTAGCAAGTCCAGGCTTAAGCTTTCTTGTTTTAGTATCTAATGTCAAAAATCCTGAGAATACTTGTTCTAAAATTCTTGCTCCGATTGTCTCATCTACTAAGTGAGGGTCAAGCGATGAGGGCGCTCCCCCTATGTATACTTTAAATGTTAATTTTTCCTTTTCCAAGCTATTATTACATGTAATTAAAGACACGATAAGCATGATTAGTGTTGCTATCTTAATTTTTTTAGAGATTTTTTTAGTCTTATTAAAGCTCATTTTAACCTTTTCCCCAAATTAAAATTTAAAATTATTTATAAATTTAAGATATCTTTATCTTTTTTTAGAATAAAGTCAACAAAAATCGTCTATAAAAAGCAAATTAATAGACGATTTTTGTTTAATTAAATATTAATTATTTATTTTTTAATTTTAGTTGAGATAAATCAAATCTTTCTGAAATATTGGTATTCCAGCCCGTCCACTTATCATTTCTGAAAAGATAACTATTCCCATATATGTATATTGGAGCTATTGGAAAATCTTTTTCAATAATTATTTCTTCTGCTTGCCTTAAGATGTCTTGTCTTTTTATCGGATCAAGTTCAAGATCAGATTTCTTAATAAGTTCGTCGTATTCTAAGTTTGAGTAATTGTGAGATGAAAATTGTGTGTATCCTTGTGTGAATATACTTAAAAATGTCGAAGGATCAGCATAATCTCCTACCCATCCCGCTCTTGCTATTTCGTAATTTCCATTTGATCTACTGTTTAAGTAAGTTGTCCATTCTTCGTTTTCAAGTTCCACATCAATATTTAAATTTTTTTTCCATTGGTTTTGAATAAATTCACAAATTTTTTTATTTGCTTCGCTTGTATTATATTTTAATTTTAAAATGGGAAATCCATTGCCATTAGGATAGCCAGCTTCAGCTAGAAGGGTTTTTGCAACTTCGGGATTAAATAATTCTAAATTTTTTGAATAAGAGTATGAGCTAAAGTTAGGAGTTGCTCTTCTTGTAGGAGTAGTTCCGTTGTCAAGAACTTTATATGCAAGTGTTTCTCTGTCAATAGCAAGGGTTAAGGCTTTCCTAACTTTAACATTGTCAAGCGGTTTAATGTGCGTGTTGAATGAGTAAAAGTATACAGCATTAACAGCTGATGAGTAATAATCGCTTCTTAATTTTAAATCTCTAATTAAATCGGGTGGTATAGAACCAAAGATGGCATCTAATTCTTCATTTTCATACATTTTATATGCTGTTGAGCTGTCATTTGTTGTATAAAATGTAATGTTTTGCACTTCTACTTCGTTTGAGTTGTAGTATTTATCATTTTTTTCGAGCACATATTTTTCGTTAGGAACTCTTTCTTTTAATTTAAAAGGACCACTGGTAACCATGTTTTCAGGGTTTGTCCAGCTTTGTCCGTATTTTTCGGTAACATGAATTGGTATCGGAATAAATGATTGGTGTACTAACATATCAATAAAATAGGGCTTTGGCGATTCTAGTGTTATTTCTAATGTTCTTTCATCAATTGCCCTAATTCCAAGTTCAGAGTCAGACACTTGTTCGTCAAAATATTTTTGACCATTTTTAATGGCTGATTTAACCATTTCAACGTACTTTGAGCCGGTTTCTTTATTCAAAATTCTAAGATAAGATTTTCTAATTCCTTCTGCAGTGATTGCAACCCCATCGCTCCAGGTGATTTGTTCTCTTAGGGTAAATGTATAAACCGTTCCGTCAGGAGAAATGTCCCAATTTTTTGCAAGTCCTGGCTTGTTTCCCCCCGTGTTAGGATCGCCTGTAACTAGCCCTTTAAACATCGTATCTATCATTTTTGATGAAATATTATCGTCTGATAATTGAGGGTCAAGACTGCCTGGCTCTGCTCCCAAGCTTATTTTAAATGATACTCCTTCTGTTTTTTCCTCGTTGTTACAACAAAGAAAAGTTAGAAAAAATATTATTGAAAATAATATTTTTTGTAATTTCATAATTTTTTGTACCTCCTTTTAAAGCTAACTTTAATTTTAAAATTGCTTTTCTGTAGATATTAATTTTAAATCTTAATTTTAAAATTACTTATTTTACTTATTTTATTATTTTTTAGTTTTAATATCTTCATATAAATAGCTTTCTGCAATATTTGGCACCCATCCTGTCCATTTGTCATTCCTGAAAAGGTAATGAGATTTGGGTATATATAAGGGCGCCATAGGAAAATCTTTTTCTACTATGATTGCTTCAGCTTCTCTTAAAATGTCTTGTCTTTTTATTAGATCAGATTCCAAATTAGATTTTGTTATTAAAGCATCATATTCTTTGTTTGAATAACTGTATGATCCGAAAAAATGATTTTCTGTTGTAAATAAGCTTTCTAAGAATGTTAAAGGATCAAAATAGTCTCCTATCCATCCTACGCTTGAAATTTGGTAATTTCCAGTTCTTCTGCTTCCTAAAAATGTTGTCCATTCTTCAGTTACGATTTCTATGTTAATGTTTAGGATTTTTTTAAATTGTTCTTGTAAGAATTCTGTTGCAATTGAGCTTCCCCCATTTGTTGAGATTTTATATTTTAGCGTAGGAAACCCTTTCCCCTCCGGATATCCAGCTTCAGCTAAAAGTTTTTTTGCATTCTCAGGATCAAATAATATTAAATTTTTTCCATAAGAATAATCATCAAATTTTGGAGTTAAATTTCTTGTTGGATCTGAACTTCCTTTTAGAACTACTTTAGACAAAGTTTCTCTATCAATAGCAAGCGAAAGGGCTTGTCGAACTTTTAAATTGTCCAGTGGCTTTAGTGTTGTGTTAAACGCCATGTATGCCATTGCATTTTTTAATCCGGAGTAATAATCATCCCTTATTTTAATTTCTTCTAAATTGTTCTTTTCTGCTCCTTGTAGAAAATCGATTTCACCGTTTATGTACATATTGTAAGCTACGCTACCTTCTATTGGGTAAAATATCACTTCATCAATTTCTACATTTTTTGCATTATAGTACCTTTCATTTTTTTCTATTACTATTTTATCGTTAATTGACCTTTCTTTGAGTTTGTATGCACCACTAACAACTATATTTTCAGGATTTGTCCAATTTTCTCCATATTTTTCAACAATATGCATTGGAACTGGTATGTATGCTGAGTTTGTTAGCATGTCGGGGAAATAAGGCTTTGGAGATATTAATGTTATTTCTAAGGTTTTGCTGTCAATAGCTTTTATGCCAAGCTCAGATTCAGCGATTGTTTCATCATAATATTCTTGTGCATTTTTTATTGTAGACTTTAGTAAATTAGCATATAATGCAGCTGTTTTCTTATTTAAAATTCTTAGGTATGATTTTTTTATTTCCTCAGCAGTAATGGCAACTCCGTCGCTCCAAACTATGTCTTCTCTTAGATGAAATGTGTAAATGGTTCCATTTTCAGAAACATCCCAACTTTTTGCAAGTCCAGGTTTATATTTTCCAGTTTGCGAATCTCTTAATGTTAGGCCTGAGAATAAATTTATGATGATGTTAGTACCGTAAAGATCTGTTGAGAGTTGAGGATCAAGCGATGATGGTTCGTTTAAGTTTGATACTCTAAAAACTATTTTTTCTTTTTTAGTATTATTAATACAAGCTATTAAAAAGAAAAAAGTTAGCATCAAAGTCATTTTTATGTATTTCATGATATTTTCCTTTTTCAAAATTTTACATATTTGTTGTGTTGATTCTTTATTAATCTTTTTAATAAAGAATAATTTATTTTGTTTTACTTTTAAATATGTATGCCTCCTGATATTTTGATTTGTCTTGTGTTTAAATTTTACTTTAATTTTTACAATAAAAAAAGTCTAATAAATTGAATAGTTATTGGTGCTATTTTACCTATCATTGTAAGTTTAATTTTACTTTAATTTGTGTAATAAATAAGGTATAATTGATGTTAAATGTTTTCAAAAATGTATGCTTGTTTAGTATTGGTTATTTATTGTTGTTAATCTTGTGGGATTATTTGTTAGTAATAAAAAATAATTTAACTAATGATTAAGTGGCAACATGGAATGCTTTAAAAGGTGCTATTTTTATGTTTGTACAAAATGAAAGTTTTGATAAATATTTTAAAGACATGGAGAGCGACTTTGTAAGTCAATTTAAGTCTGTTGAAAGTGTTGATTATTTGGACAAATCTTATCGTAATGCAGATTCTAATAGTAGAAGATTGGCAGATAGAATGATAGAGAGACTTCTTAAGAGTAGATCTACTATTGTTGGCATGCAAAATATTTTAGAACTTTATCAAAAGGCCAAATCTGGCAAGTCTTCAATTATATTAATGGAGCATTACAGTAATTTTGATTTTCCTTGTTTCCAATTTTTACTTTACAAAATGGGTTATCATGATATTGCAGATCATATTATTCCAATAGCCGGAGTTAAGCTTTTCAGAGATAATTTATTTGTTAAAACTCTTTCTTTGGGGTACAATGCAATATTAGTGTATCCACCTCATGCATTTGTTGGGGTTGGTATAGAACATGTTAGGCAAAGACGTGTTTTTAACTCTAATTCTATGAAATATATTTATGAGAAGAAAAATAATGGATATATCATACTTGTTTTCCCTACGGCTACTAGATATAGAAAAGGAAGGCCCGAGACAAAAAAAATAATTTTAGAAATTGCTAATTATTTTAAAATTTTTGACTACTATTTAATGATTGGAGTCAATGGAAATGTTTTAGAAGTTTCTGAAGATGGAGATATGTCCCATGATATTTTTAAAAGAGATTCTCTTATATATAATGCTGATAAGGTTGTAAGCATTATTGAGTATAAGAATAAAATTTTAAGCTCTTTAAGAGATTGTCAGACAGAGATTACAAAGGAAGTTTTGGGGTTAAAAATTGCTGAAGATTTAGAAAATCGCTTTAATGTTCTTCACGCAGAAGGTTTTGAAATATATAAAAATAGCTTTTGATGAACATAGGAACTTGATTACAATATGCCTGATACAGATAAGATAAAACAGTTTAAAAGAGAAATATTAGACAATCTTTCGAATGAAAGATTGTCTAAGGAATCTTTTGGCGTTAGTATGGATGTTAAGCTTCCCGAGCCTGGAGAGAGCATTGTTCCCTGGATAGGTGAAGATTTTGTTTTGGAGGAAAATGATGATGAGCTTGATTTAAATTTTATGCTTGATGCTCTTGAGAATGAGGATAAATTGCCTTATTCTGACATTCTTAATGACAATTCACCTTTGAATAGTTCTGACTCTAGAGTTGATATGGATTCAGAGCTTTCAGCCTTGAATAATGATTTTGATGTTTCTTCTAATGATTCTTTTGAAAATAATATTGACAAAGTTCTTGATGATAATTCTATTGATTTAGAGATTGCTTCTAAGCTTGATTTTGATCAGTTAATCAATTCTTCGGAATTAAATTCTGAAGAATTGATTAACAATCAAGGCGATGATAATTTTTTTAAAGCTAGCAATGATTCTTTTGTTTCAGGCGATGATGATTTTTTACAATCTAATGAACTTAATATTGACGATGCGTTAAATAATAAAAGTCAGACAGAAGAACAATCAGAAATGTTTGTTGGAGGTGATTTAAATTTAAGTATCGATGATAATGATTTTGAAAATGTTGCCGATGATTTTAAATTTTTAGAGTATAATCAAAATGTAAATTCTAAACGTTCTGAATTTAAGGTTAATTATCCATTATTTTTAAGACATTTGGATTCTTACCCTAGAAATTTAAGAATTGCAATTGCTGAGGCTTTAACTAAGGAGAATGTTTCAAAGTATAAACTTGAAGCGTTAATTGATCTTGTCGAAAGAAATAAAAAAGGGTTGAAATTTATTGCTAAATTTGTAGGGGATATTGTTGGTCGATCTATTAAATTGCCTTTAATTTATTTTAAGGCAGAAGAATTTAGTAAGCTTCAGCAGAAATTGAGCTATAGAGTTTCAAGAGCTTTGCTACCTTTGATAAAAATAGCTTCTCTTTTTGTTGTTTTAGTCTTAGTTTCTTTGTACTTTATAGTAGATGTAGTATTTTTTTATGTTGCCTCTGAGAGTAAGTACAAAGAGGGTATAGATTCTATATATGCAAATAAAAGAGAGCTTGCAAAAGATCTTTTTAGAGATGCTTATTATATTAGACCCGATGATAAATGGTTTGTCAATTACGCTAAAGCGTTTGAAGAAATCAGGGATTTTGATAGTGCTGAAGAGAAGTATGAAGAATTGTTTACAATTGAGCCTTTTTCTAAAAATTCTACAAGTAGAAGGCGAAAAAAGTTTAATAAGGAAGGATATATTGCATATGCTTCTATGAAAATTCGTCTTGGAGAATATTCTGAGGCCAATTCAATACTTGATGAGGTTATATCTTATGATCTTTATGATTATGATGCTTTGGTATTAAAAGGGGATAATTATTTTAAATGGGCTAAGACAAATTCTAGCTACTATAAAGACAGTATTAATAGTTATACGGTTGTGCTTTCAAAGTATGGACAAAAAAAAGAGATTTTATTTAAACTTTTCAATGCTTATATTGAAGCTGATTTAGATACTGAGTCTGACAATGTTAATAATTTTATTAAATCAAATGAAATTATAGATGTTGATGAAGTTGTTTACACAAAATATGCTAAAAAGCTAGTAGACAAGTATATTTCTTTTGTGACTTATAATCAGAGGGCGAATAATCTTGCTATAAACTTAAATTATCTTAATGGACAAACAAATTTGTTGAATAAAGAATTCTCCGATTTGAAAAGAAATGATGGCAGAACTATTTTCAAGCTTGACAATAATGTTAATATGAATTCAGAGATCGAATACATTCTAAGAAAAATATTGAATAAAAATCCCAATTACGATAAGGCACTTTTTGAAAGCGGAAGATATTCGTATTACATAGGGGATTTTAAAAAAGCTGAAGTTTATTTGCTTAAAGCATTGAATAGTTTTAGGCAGAAAAATTCAATTGAAGATGCTGGGGACAAAATATTGGCTTATAAAATTTTAGCAGACATCTATGAAAAATCCAGGGATTCTCTTAGAGCTAGCAATGTTATTGGTTTAGCTTTGAATGATTATTCTTTTTATAAAAAACACAATCTTATAAAAGGGTCTAAGGAAATTTCTTCAATTTATGAAAAGCAGGGTGATATTCTTAGATCTTTAAATGATTTTAAGTCCGCTATATCTTCTTACAAATTGGCAATAAATGAGGGTGTTGATTATCCAGATGTTTACTATAAAGTTGGATTACTTAGTTACAGGGAAAATAATTACGATGATGCATTGAAATACTTATTTAAAGTAGAGAGCATGGCAGGATTTTCAAGTAGTAACGAAGTTTTAAATTCTATTGCCTTAACTCTTTATAAGACAGGTGATTTTTTAGCTTCTAGAAGCTATTATTTAAGAGTTATGCAAAATTTAGAACTAGAGAAGGCCAATGTTTTGAATTTTAATCCCAAGGAAAACGATTATCATAAAATTCTTTTGTTAAAAGAAATTGAGACTTACAATAATCTTGGAGTTGTAGAAGTAATGGCTTCTTTTTCATCCATAAGAGATACTAAACTTTTTAATTCTGGGGTTAGTAATTTAAGCGAATCAGCTAAGATTTTTGATATATTAAATAGAGATGATGATATGGTAAAAAGCGTTAAAAAAGATCTTGCTAGTTTGAATCTTAGGAATATTTTTAAGAATAGTTTTTCTAAATCGAATGTTTTGTTTTATGAAAATTTATCCGAAAAACTTTAATTATAGGCCTTATTCATTAGTTTTAAACTGTTTATGAGGGTGGTTTCCTTATGAAGAAAATTTTTTTATTTTTTTTTATTAGCTTTTATTTGTTTGGATTTGAAGATAATTCTTTGAAAATAGGTATTGATGATGTTTATGTTGAGGCCCATGAAGAAGGATTTCATCTTTTTATTAGAAAAAAACCTTCAATCAAATCAGTAATATTGACAGAGTCTTTTGAAATTCCTGATAAGAAAAAAGATGTGGCTACTTATTCATTTCGCACATTAAGCTATAATAAGGTTAATGGAGATGAAATTCGAATTTTAAATGGAAGGGTTATTAAGAATAAAGAACTTTTATCATTGACATCTTCCACGCCTGTTCCTAATAAGAAGTTTGGAGAAGCTTTTCATATATTGATTCCAAAAAAATTAAAGTATGGATTTCCAAATTTTTCAACAAGAAGTGGTGAGATTGATTTAGAAATATTAAAAAACAAAAAAGAGCCCTTTTGGTTTTCTATAAGATCTTTTGAGAAAAAATATAATGATTATTTGGGTAGGTATCAGGATAATGCTTATGAATTATTTTTCAAGGATAGTCAGAATCAAGGAAAAATTGAATTTAATGAATTAAAGGATAATTTTACAAAATTTTCGGATGAGGTTGTTATTGCTAACAATGGCATTGATATTGTGGATAAAATAAAAAAAATTTTGAAAAACTCAGAAGATTCAGAATATGATTTAGATTTAGTGCTTGTTGTTGATGTTACTGACAGTATGAAAAGCAATATTGAGATTTTAAAAGAACATTTATTTTCAATAATAGAGCCTCAGCTGCAAAAGTTTAAATCCTATAGAATAGGTCTTGTTTTTTATAAAGACTATCTTGAAGATTTTTTAACCAAAGCTTTTGATTTTAATACTATTCCTTATTTAAATAACATTCTTAAATATGTTAATGTTGGCGGTGGTGGAGATTATCCAGAAGCTGTGTTTGAGGGGATTGATGCTGCTGTAACTCAGTTTGATTGGCGGGCAGAAAGAAGATTTATTATTGTTATAGGGGACTCGCCGCCTCATGAGTATCCAAGAGGGTCTGTTGTTTATAGGGATGTTATCAATTCTGCAAAAGAAAAAGATATTACAATTTATGGTATAATATTTCAGTAAAAGTTTTAATTTTCTATTTTATTTAATATTTTTTCAGCTAAAGGTTTAATCCATTTGGGCATTTCCAATTTATTTTCTATTAGCTCTTCAAATATTTTTTTTGCTTTTTCTGTTTTGTTTGTTGTGTAGTATATGAATGCGATTTCATATTTACCAATAGCAACTATATTCGAATTGTGATCAAAATTTTGAATCATTTTTTCGTATGCTTTTAATGCAGAGTTGTAATCATTGATATTAATAGCCTTTTGAGCTTCTCTGAGATAAACTCCATAAGGAGTTTCTTTTGTTAATTTTTCTAAGTTAATTGAATAGCATGAAATAAGTATTAAGCTTAATAATGTTAGTTTTTTTTTCATTTTCTGTCTCTTTTAGAATGTTTTTCTTGTTTAATTTTATTAGATATAAAACAAGAAAGCAAGGCTTAAAAGCCTTGCTTTTTGGTTGTTTTTACTTATTTAGCAGGAATTATTATCTTCCAGTTAGAATGAATCAGATCTGGATTTTGTATTTTTTGTCTGTTAGCAAACCAAATTTTTGGCCATAAGTAAGGATCATTGTATAGCTTTTTAGAAATTCCCCATAAGGTATTGCCTATTTTTATTACATAAAGTTCACTGCTTGCATTGCTTTGATAAGCTTCTAAGTACCTTGCAGATTCTAAAAATAATTCATTGGCAAGTCTAAAGTTTTTGGCATGTTTAGCTTCAACCCCTTTTTCCCATAATTTTCTAGATTGCTCAATAAGTTCTAGTGTTTTGAATTGCTTTTGAGGTTTAGAGGTTTTTGCTATTTCTATCTTTTCTTCATATGCGAGCACTATTGGAGTTGGAGTTTCTGTTTTTCCAAGAAGATAGACGTCTTCATTAATATTTAAAAGGTTTAAGTGGATGTTTTTTTCTTTAATAAATGCTCTACCATTCCATGGAGAAGGTTTGATAAGTTTATTATTGCTATAAATTGGTAAGTTGGAAGCCGCTTCAAGCGCTTTTAATTGTTTGTACATTCTCTCGTCAGTTTCTTTTAAAGCCTTAGCTTCTTTAGCATTTTTTGCTGCTTGTTGTGCTCTGTTGAATGCTTTGCTATACATGTCAAGGGCATTGTCAAGATTGTAATTTTTATATTTTCTTGTTGCTTCAAAATATAAGTTATTTACTTCGTCTATTTCCAATGGAATCCATATATATGCCTCATTTGCTTCTGCATCGTTTAGATACTTTTCAATATTTTCTTTAAGGTAATTTGTTTTTTCTTTTTTTTCTCTTGTTTCTTTTATTATTGTTTTGTACCTTTCGAGTACTTTTAGCGCAATTTCATTTCCTTCTTTTGTGTGTTTTTTAGAAAAATTTTGTTTCATTGTTTCTTCTAATTTTTCAGCTTCATTAAACTCCTTAGAGTAAAAAAGATGTCCTCGCTCTCTTATTAGTTCATTTTTGATGTCTTTTATATCTCTTAATTGAAAATTTTTATTATCTAACTGTGCAATTTTAGCATTTTTGCTCTCTCTTGCTTCTGGAGGCGTTTTGCATGCGATAAAAGAGATTGTCGCTACAATGCGCAGCATCAATATTAATTTATTCTTTATATTCATAAATACACCCTTATAATAACTTGGCTTCTATTGTCTTTAAAGTAAGAACCCCTAAATATTAAAGTTCTTCTTTTTGCTATTTTATTATTATAGCAATAATAGCATGTCAATAAAAACTTAATATTTTTAATTCTTAAATTGAATTATAGTTCTTTTTCATCATTGTTCAAAGTGTAATAAATTTATGTAAAACAAGGTATAATTAAGTTTATAATTTTTTCAAAGATCAGGAGAGCTTTATTTTTAGAATATGTCATTTTGTTTTTTTGATATTGCTTTTAAGTAGAGCGTTATTTTCTCAAGTAGCAGTTGTAAAAGAAATAGAAGGCAAAGTTGGTGTTATTAGGAATACATTTTATGTTAAGTTGGATTTAGATGACGAAATTTTTGAGTATGATTTTATCGAGGTTGGAGAAAATTCAAAGCTCAAAATAAATTTATATGAAATAAACGGTATTTCTGCAGATTTAATTTTTTATTCCAATACAAATAGTTTTGTGTTTTATTCTTCTCTTAGGGATTTGCAAGATGCAAAAATATATTTGTTTAGAGGAAGTGTTGATGCTGTAATACATAATGTTGTTAAAGGATCTTCATTCTCCCTTATAATAAATAATAATTCGTTTAAAGCTGAAAATACGTCAAAATTTTATGCCAACAGTGATTATTTCAATAATTGTTTTATTAATGTTTACAAGGGTAGCGTCAGACACATTAATAAAGCTGAGTATTTAATTTTTCCCAATACCAGTCTTTTGCTTTTTAATGGAAATTCTTTTCTACATAAAGTTAATGAAGGCACTCTAAAGGGTGTTAATCAGAATTTTATAAGGATGGCTAAAGATAATTTTATGTCTTTAAATAAAGGATTTTTATATTTTTTTATTTTAAAATATATTGAAGATAGTTTTAGATTTAACTTTATGTATAATTATTTAATGAAAGATTTTAAATTTAATTCTATATATTCAAAATGGAGCTTAGAGGATGAGAATTATAAACTTGGCAACAGGGTTGATATGATTAAAAATATTAATTATTTAAAGGGTAGAATTGGAGTGCTTTTTAATAATTTTGTTGATTTGGCTAATAAGTTTTATTTTGTGGATGATGTTTTGAAATATTTTTCTACTTTTTTCGATAAGTCAATAATTACTAACGGTCCTATTTCAAAATTTATAAAAGATTACAAAACCAATAAAATTGTTTTAAAAAATAAGTTTTTTAAAACAATTCATTCTTTAAAGATGTATTTAAGACGTTCAAATGATGATATTACTAGCAATTTAAACGTTAATGAATTGCATTTATTAAGCCCTAGAGAGTTTTGATTTTTATATATTTTTTAGCTTTTTATGTTAAAGTTATTTGTTAGATAAGATGATATATTACTTGAAAATTCAAATAGAAGGAGAAATTAATCTATTTGTTTTTATTAGTTATTAATATTGAGTATTGTTGAAAAAATGAAAAATCTTCAAATTTTATTATATTATTCAACGGAATTTAAAATTGACATTCAGAATTTACGTAATGTTTTATTAAATTTGGGTTTTGAATTTTTTGCCAAAATTTTATAATAAGTAAAAATATGTTCTTTAAATGTTTGGATAATTTTTTAATTAAGTTTTGGCAGCTTTATTTTTATAGCTTATTAGTGGTCTTTTTTTGTTTGATTTTCGTGGTATTAAAGTGAATTAATGATAATTAATAAAAGGATGCTTTATTCTTATGAATAAGAACGTGTTTTTTAAAGGATTTTGGATTTTATTTACAATATTTCATTTATATTTATTTGTTTATTTAATTTTTTTAAAGAAGAGAAAGGTTGATGTTTCTAGTAAAACTAATATTGCTTTATTTATTCCGGGGGTTATTTCAGGATCCCCGTCTTATAGAGAAATGTATGATTCTTTGTTCGAATTTAAAAAAAATCATAAAAATCTTGAAATTAAAGTTTTAGAAGCTGGATTTAATCAAAGCGAGTGGATAGACATACTTGAAAAATTATTAACTTCAAAAAAATATGATTTTTTAATAACTACAAATAATGCTATGCAAGATATTGTTGACAGTATTTCGAATAATTATCCTTATACTAAGTTTATTATTTTTGATTCTTTAGTTAAAAACACCAACAATCAAGTTTATTCAGTTTCTTATAATGTTGCAGAAGAAGCGTATATTTTAGGATATTATGTAGGTCTTTTTTTAAAGGAATTTAATTCCGACTTAGGTAATGTTGCTCTGATTGCAGGTCAAGAATATCCTGTTATGAGAGATTATATTTATTATTATTTCAAAAAAGGCATTCTTGATGTTGGTGTGAATTCTAAAGTTTATTATAGAGTTTTAGGAAATTGGCATGATAGCAATTTGGCCAAATTACTATCAAATTCTTTGATTCAAAATTCGGGTGTTTTAGTGATACTTCCTATTGTAGGTCCCGCTGTTGAAGGGGTACTTTCTTCTGTTAGAGAGAATAATATTTTTGCGATTCTTTTTGATAGTGAAGATTATTTGGATAATAAGGAAAATATTATTGGTTCAGGAATTACAAATCAAAAATATTATGTTTCATATATTTTAGATAAGGCGCTTAAGTCAGAGATTAGCTATGGAAATTCTGATATTTTTGGCATAAAGCACAAAGGAGTTTTATTTAATATTTCTAATGTTTTTTACTTAGAGCGAACCAGTCAAAAGTTGAAAGAAGATCTTTTAAAAAAAATAGAAGAGGTTAGTGCAAATGGTATAAAAATTAATTTGGAACAAAATTAATGGTAGAGTTTAAAAATATAGTTAAGTATTTTCCAGATATTGATAAGCCCATTTTGGACAGTATTAATTTAAAAATTGGAGAAGTTAAAATTTTCACAGTAGTTGGTAAAAATGGAGAAGGAAAGAGCACCCTAGCCAAGATTATTGCTGGATTTGTTGAATTTGATGGTGGGGAAATATTGGTAAATGGCATTAAGCAGAAAAATTGGAATGTAGATAAAGCTAAAAATAACGGCATCTATCTTGTTTCTCAAGTTCCTAATTTAAAAATGAATTTAAGAGTTTGGGAATATTTAAGCATTTATTGGTTTGGTTGTGCATTTTTTATGCCTATGAATAAATCTAAGACCTATAAATACTATAAATGGCTTATGCAATTTTATAAAATTTCTTTTGATTTAGATAAGAAAATTAAAGATTTAAATATTAAAGAGATTTATTTTCTGCTTATTATTGCTTCTCTTAAAGAGAATGCAAAAATAATTATTTTTGATGAGAGTGCTGCTTATTTTTCTCAAAAAGAAGCGCAAGCTTTTATAAAATTGCTTGTATTGCTTAAGAAATCAGGAATTGCTTCTCTTTTTATTACCCACAGTGAAATTGCAGATGCTGTAAAATTTAGCGATGAATTTATTGTTTTAAAAGATGGAAAGTGTTTTAGAACAATAAACAAAGAATCAATTTTGAGCAAACTTGATTCTTCTAGCGATAAAATATTTTTTGCAAATATTAATTTTAATAAATTTGAGAAAGATTCTATTAAATTTAATCTGTTTTTTGAAGATTTTTGGAAGTATGATGTTAGTTTTTCTTTAAATAAAAGGGGTGTTTTAGGAATAATTGGCGAAGAAACTGCAATTAGAACTTGGGAAAAATTATTCTTAGGAGAGCTTATTTTTGTTGGGTGCATAAAAATTGATGGCATTAGATATGAGCGAATAAATATTTTTGAGTGTAAAGCGGGATTTTTACCCCTAGGTATTGGTAATTTATTTCCGGATAATAGCAGTATACTAGATAATTTTTTAGCTAAATCTATGAGCTTTGAAAATAAAATTTTTATTAGGCAATCTTATATTAATAAGGTTAAAGATTTTTTTAAAAAAAAAATGGAATTTTATAGCGAAGAGAAAATATATAGAATTCTTTATTCTAAGTCTTTGGCATTTTCTGGAGGAACTTTGAAGAAGTTTGCTCTTTACAGAGAGATGTATATTGCAAAAAGTTTTTTGATTTGTTTTTCTCCTTTAAGTAATTTGGATCACAAAGCTTATAATGAAATGTCTGTTGCTATTCGCAATTATTCGAAAGAAAAACCAGTTCTTTTGATTACCTCTAATTTAGATGAATTATTTTTACTCTCTGATAATATTTTGGCAATGAAAATGGGAGAAGTTTTGTTAAACGTATCTAGAGAAAAGATTAGTAAAGAAAAATTAAAGGAATTGCTATTTTTATGACTTTGTTTAGAAATGGCTTTATGGCCTTAATTTTTTCTTTTTTGGTATTAAGTATCAGCTATTTTTTTAGTGATTTTTTTCAATTTTCTTATATTAAGATGATATCTTGGCGTTTTATTTTATTTTTAATCATGGCTACTGGTATTGCCACCTGCGGCAAGAGTAATTCATTAAATCTTGGAAATGAAGGTCAGGTTTATTTCGGAGCATTTTTTGTTTATATATTTTCAAGTTTTTTTGGATTAAACCATTTTAATTTTATATATTTGATATTTTTGAGTTCTTTTCTTGTAGGGTTTTTAGGGCTTATTCCTTTTTATATTACTTTTTTCTTTGGTTTAAATAGAGCTTTAACAGGTCTTTTAATATCTTATGGAAATCAAAGGTTGATAGATGGGTTTATTTTAAATATGTTAAAAACAGGTAGTTTTTCTAATCAAACAAAAAGAATTAATAGCTTATTTACTTTAGATTCATCACTTGTTTACTTGTTTTTGTTTGGCATGTCAATTTGGCTTTTTTATGTTTTTATTCATAAAAAAACTATTTATGGGCTTCAGCTTGAAATATTAAGCAATAAGAAAAAGATAGATATTTTTTTCAATATAAATGAATTTAAATATAAGTTTTTTGCTGTATTTGGCAGTGCCTTTTTAAATGGTCTTGCAGGTTCTATGTTTGTAGTATTTTTTAAACTGTATTTAGTTTTAGGGCTAACTTCAGGACTTGGTTGGAGTAGTTTAATTATTGCTGTAATTTCAGGATTTAATTATATTTATGTATTATTTTTTAGTCTATTGTTTTCAATATTAATAGAATTTAATAATTTTCTTAATATAAATTATGACTTTAAGTATGAATTTATTGGGTTGTGTCAATCAATTGCTATTTTTTTATCTTTATTTTTAATTAAAGCCAGGAAAAAGTAGATGTTTGATATTTTTGAGCAAGCTATTGTATTTTCGTATTTGGCACTTGGGGTTCTTTATACAGAAAGAATAGGACTTTTAAATGTATCTATTGAGGGTATTTCGTATCTTTCAATATTTTTAACATCTTTTTTTATTTATTTTGGATATGGAGTTTTTGTATCGATCATTTTCACTCTTTTTATAAGCTTTTTGTTTGGGTTTTTTTTGTCTTTTATAGTGAATAAAAATTATGATATTTTTATAGCAGGAATAGGTATTAATATTTTTTGTTATTTTTTTGTTGATTATTTGATGAAGAGTAGTTTTGATTTTATTCCTGGTTTTACTTTAAATCTATCTGGAAATTTTGAGATTATTGCTTTTATTGTTATTTTTTTCATTTTTCTATTTATTACTGTTTATGTTATAAATTATTCAAGAATTAGAGCAGTTTTTGAATTTATCTCTTCAGGGAATTATGAAGACATTTTGGGAGAGAAAATAAGCAATCGTTTCAAATCTTTTGCAATTTTTGTATCAATTTTCACAGCAAGTCTTGCCGGTTCGTTTATTGCGGTAAATCTTAATGCTTACTCTTATAATTTGGGATTAAACAATGGTTGGCTTGCTATTTGCATTCTTTATATTGCATTTTCAAATCCTTTATTAATTTTCCCAATTTCTTTTTTGATAGTTTTTTTTGAATATCAATTTTTTCATACCCAAGAGTATATAAATTCTTATTTTTCTCTTTCTTTTCCATTTTATGTAGCAATAATAATAAATATATTAGTTTCGTTGATTAAGAAAAAAGATAAATTCTAGTTTAAGTTCTGCACTTTGTATTTTGAATTGTTTTTAAGGTGCTAATTTGCAGATATAATTCTTTTAATTTTTTTCTATTAAAATAATAAAAGGGTATTTGTTTTATTATTTCCAAATTATTTAAAAAAATTATAAATAAGGTATCGTCATTAAGTGCTAATTGGAAAGTATAGGTTAATATTGTATTAAATGCTGTATTTTCATTGTTTATAAAATGATAAATGCTTTTTTTAAAAAGAGCATCAATTGCTATAAATATATTTTCTTTAAACAATTCTTTACTGCCTTGAAAAAATTTAATTATGTAGTCCATCGAATTTTCAACTTCTCCTATTAAAAAGTATGCCCAAGAGATATCTAAAAAGTTTTTTTTATCTTTAAAGTCTATTATTTTTAAGTAATCTTGAGATTTAATAATTGCTTTTTTCCAGTTTTTATTCAAATATTCTAATTCTGAGAGCAAAAGATGAGCGTCAACTTGATTTTTATCCATGTTAATTATCTTTTTTAGATTTGCTATAGCTTCGTTATATTTTTGTGATTTTTTCAGCATCATTGATTTTTGGTAAAGTTTTTCTATTGTATATTTGTTTGTCTGTTCACCGAGTGTTAATTTTGATGTTATTGCAGGGTGAATATTTGTGATCAAGCCATAAAAAAGCGCTATTATTATTGTTTTTCTCATTAAATTCCTTCTTTTATTTGTTCGACAATTTCTATTAGCAGATTTTTATATTTATTTTTTAATGGGTATAAATCGAGTTCTGTTTTAAACTCGTTTAGATATTTTAAGGCAGTAATAGTTGAGTTTTTTATTGATTTTGATGAATTTATCATCTCTATTAATTTAAATATTTCTTTTCTTGCTTTATCGTTTTTGGTATTTTTTATTTGATTGAATTTTGAAATAATTTTTGGTTCAAATTTTTTTTCTTGTAAGAAATAAATTATTGGCAAACTTTTTTTTCCTTCAAGTAAATCGTCTCCAAATTCTTTGCCATTAATTTTGTTTTTGATATTTTTAATATCGTCTATTATTTGAAAATAAACACCAAGTTTTAAAAACGTGCTGTAAATTTTTTTAGCTTTGTCTTCATTGTTTGTGAGTATTGCAGCTAGAAAGCTAGCCATTCCGAAAAGCGAAGCTGTTTTTAATTCTACTAAAGAAATGTATTCCTTAATGCTTGGAATGTATGATTCATTGTGAAATTTAATATCAATCCCTTGTCCTAGGTGGAGATTTGAAAGAGTTGTAAAGAAATTTTCATAAATCAGTAATTTTTGATTTTCTTTTAAATTTGATCTTTCTATTAATTTCGCGGGTAAAAAATAAATTAAATTACCAGAATTTATACTGTTATCTATTCCATAGATTAAATGTATTGCTGATGTGCCCCGTCTTTTTAGTGAATTGTCTTCAATGTCATCAATAATCAAGCTTCCAGAATGAGGAAGTTCAAGTAGTAAGCTTAATTTATATATTAATTTGTAATTTTTTTCTTTTAAGCCCAATGCGTATGCTAAAAGAATCATTATCATTGGTCGTATTCGTTTTCCACCTCTATTAATGATTTCAATTGCTGGCGCTTTAATATAATTAAGGGTTTCTTTTTTTATTTTAAAAGTAAATTTTAAATCTTTATCTTTGAATAAATTTAGAAAATTAGTTGTTGAAAAGATGTTATTAATATTTTTTTCAATATTTTTTAAAAATAGTTTATTTTGCATAATAAGAATTATAATGAAAAAGTATAATAAAGTGTATTAAAGGTATTGATGTGTATCGTCTGTGTGATGAGTATTTTCAAAAAGCTAAAAGAGAAGGGTATTTGGCAAGATCTGTGTATAAGTTGATAGAAATTAATGAAAAATTTTCTTTATTTTCTTCTGGCAATGTTTTAGATATTGGCGCATCGCCCGGTAGTTTTTCTCAATATGCTTATAAAAACCTTAAAAAAGGTGTTCTTGTGTCTGTTGATATTAATGATATTGGCCTTAAGTATGTTGATAATTTTTATTTTGTAAAGGGAAATATATTTTCAGATGATACAGTTTTTCAAATTAATAAGTTTGGACCTTATAGCCTTGTTATTAGCGATGTGGCTCCTAGAACTACTGGAAATAGACTTGTAGATACTAGTAATTCTTTTAATTTAAGCATGAGAATAATAGATTTATCGCTTGAAGTTTTACTTAAAAAAGGAAATTTGCTTATTAAAGTTTTTCAGGGAGGAGATGAGATGCAAATTTTTAAAAAGTTTGAAAAATATTTTAAATTTGTAAAAAAAATTAGGCCCAAAGCTGTGAGAAAAAATTCTTTTGAAATTTATTTTTTGGGCAAAAGTTTTGGCAAGTAATAAGTTGATTAACTTGTTATAAGTATCAATTTAAAAGGTATAAAATATGTTAAGAAAAGAAAAATCTAAAGACGGTAAGTCACAGCTTCAAGTTGCAGGTTTTAAAATAGGCAAAGAAAGTTATGGTGTGTCAATAGAGCATATTAGGGAAATTATTAAAGTTCCGTCAGAAGGAGTTTATGCTATACCAAATGTACCTGAATATATTATAGGTATTTATAATCTTAGAGGCAGTATTATCCCTTTAGTTAATTTAAATATTAAATTTGGGGTTCCTTCTATTTCAATAACAGAAGAAGATATGCTTTTGACAGGATACTTAATAGTTAAGATTGAAAATAAACTTTTAGGCATTTTTGTTGACAGGGTTCTTAAAGTTATTAGCTTTGATGATTCTAGGGTTCAAGAACCCCCTGCTACTTTGCAAACTTTAGATAGAAAATATATATCTGGAGTTGTAAAGCTTGACGAGACTGATAATCTTGAGAGTGAATATTTAGTATTAATTGATATTGTAAAAATTTTTGATAAATGTGAATTTGACGATATTCCCTATAAAGATCAACATGAAGAATAAAGCTCTTCTTTGCATTAATACTTTAAAGTCAGGAGCTAGTATTTTAGGCAATGATATTAAAGTTTATTTAGAAACTAAATATTTTGTTGAGGTGGTATTAATAGATGTTGGTAAGCCTTTATTTTCTTTTCCAAAAGAAAATTTTCTTTTTTTGATAACCTTAGGAGGAGACGGGACAGTTCTTTTGGCTGTTAATTTGCTTCTTGAAAATAAAAATATTAATATCCCAATTATTTCAATTAATATGGGTAAGGTAGGGTTTTTAGCAGATATTAAGATTGAAGATTTTAAAAAAGTCATAGATAGATTTTTTAACAATTCTTTAGTTATTAATAAAAAATTTTTACTTCATGTAACAGTTTGTCAGCATGGTAAAGATTTAATTTCTAAATATGCTTTAAATGATATTATTATTCGCTCAAGTGTTCTTAATAAAATGATTTATGTAGATCTTAAGGTTAATTCTGAAAGTTTTTTATCATATAAAAGTGATGGGATAATTGTGTCTACTCCAACAGGTTCAACAGGATATTCTTTTTCTGCAGGAGGGCCTATTTTAGAAGCAGATCTTGAGGGATTTTTACTTACACCTATTTCCCCCCATTCTGTTTATAATCGTTCTTTTGTGTTTTCTAAATTAAGTAAACTTTCTCTTTCTTTTTCAAAGGAACATTTTCTAGCGTCAGCATCAATTTTTTTAGATGGGATTAATTTTGGTTCTTTCGGAGTTGATGTTGTTTTTGAATTTGAAATTTCTTCTCAAAGCTTAAATTTTGTTGCATTTTGCACGGATACTTTTGTTAAGAGATTGAAAAACAAATTATTGTAAGTTTAATTCTTTTTTTAAACAGTGTTCTTTTTTAAAAAATGTCATTGTTTGTTAATTTGAATGTTTAACTTAATTTAATCTTTAGTCTGAAACCAAAGGATTTTGTATGTTTTAAGGTTTGGTACTTTTAAAAATTAGTTAAAATTTTACATAATTTACTATAAGTATGTTAATGTTTTTCTTATTCACAGAGTTAATGTTTCAAGGGTGTTTTTTATAAATTTATAACTTGTTAAAATATTTAATATGTTTGTTGTTAGAATCAATATATTGGATAGCTGATAAATCACTTTTGTATGAGTTTAGGCAGGTGTTTATGGATTTAATTAATAATGAAAATTATAAAAAAATAGTGTACATCAATAATCTTGTTTTAAAAACTTTAAATGATATAGCAGTTATAAAAGAGACCAGCGAATTTACATCAAATTCTAAACTTTCATTTGATCTTATCGATTTTAATTTAAATGTTTTAAGCTATATTTCGTCTTTAAATTATTTTTATACTAAGCCTAGATTGAAAGTAAATTATTCTATAAAAAAAATTTTGTCTGGATTGATTTCTGATTTTAGTTTGGTTATTAGTCCTGTTCTTAGTATCGCCCCAAGCGAGTTAATTGAAATGCCTCAGTCTCTTAATTTAAATCCCGAGGAGAGATTTTTAATTGTTAAAAAATTAGGTTATTTAATTGATTTGGCTAAAAGTTTTAGTAAAAAAGATTCTAAAACACTTGTTTTTCTTGAAGATATGTATCTTAAGTTTATTGTTTTTTCTAAAAATATTATTGATTTTAGAAATTTTTATAAAAATCTAAAACTTGAGAGCCCTTATTACAAATTTCAATTTGAACACCTTATTAAAGTGTTGGAGCTTTTAGAAGAGGGAGCATTTATTTTAAGAAGCAAATATGAGCTTAGTGGATCTCAGGAATTTGGATTACATTCTCTTAGTTATCTTGAAGCTGGAAGAGCGTTAGCTACTATAGCTTCTCAAAAAGAAGTCGCTGAAAAATTTTCAAGGTTTCATGGGGTTTGGTCTTCAAAGTTTAGTTCAGATTTAATTAAAGCAAAATAGATAGATCAAGTACTAGGGAGGAAGTAGTTATATTGAGTTTTAATTTAGAAGAGGGCATAGTTAAATTCAAAAAGTTAAAAATTTTTTTGATCTTGAGTTTGTTTTTATTATTTATAATTTTGATTGATTTTTTTATAAGATCTACTATGAATGTATCTAATTTTTATGATTTTAAGAATTTTGAAAATAAATCTGACTACAAAAATATAAATTTAAGCAAAAATGTTTTTTTATCAAATAAGGTTTTGAATCTTAATTTTGGAGAATTTTGGTATTCTCTTTTAAGTGATAACTTAATAAGTTATTCAGACTATTATTATGTGCTTTTTAATTCTAGTGAGGATTATTCTGTTTTTTCTGTTAAAAACAATAAATTTTTATTTACACTCAAGTTCAAGGATTTTGTTTTTGCAATAAATAATTTAATTTTTACTCTAAACAACCTATATAGAACTTTAGAGATTTATGATTCTGGAGGAAATAATATACTGGAGCTCAATTTTTTGTCCTCAATTTTAAGTTTGGACTATAATAATGAAGTTTTAGTCTTAGGGCTTTCTAATGGTGAGATTTATGTATATAAGCAAGGCAAAATAATTTATATGGAAAATTTTTTAGAGAGAAAAGTTCCAACATGTTTTGTTAAATTAAGTTCTGATAATAAATATTTAGTCACACTAAAAGGTAATTCTGAGTATTTTTTAGAAATAATTGACTTAGAGAGTAATTATAAAAAAATTTTAGAATTAAGCAATTTAAGTATTAATAGTTTTGAGACTTTTATAAAAATAGACGATTATCATAATTTGTTTATTGAAGGCAAAAATTCCTTTGTAGTGATAAATATTAAAAGTGGTAAAATATTTAAAGTTGAAAATAAAAATTCTATTTTAAGAGCATCATATGATTATTTTCAAAATGTTTACAGAGTGTATTTTTATTCTGAGAGTGAAAAAATTATTAATATAAAGACTTATTCTGCAAATTTTTTTAGATTATTTGATAATGTTTTTATTAAAGATGAAATAATCTCTTTTGTTGAATTTGGAAAGGGACTTTTGTATTTTAATAGTAATAATGATTTAAAATATTTGGGATTGGGACAATGATTTTAATTGTTTTTATATTTTTCTTTAATATTTTTAATTTATATTCATTTTTGGAATTTAGAAATGATGAAAAGTTTGCTTTAGTTAAAGATTTTGGTGTATTGGATAATAATAAATTGAATATTGGAGTAAGGTTGAGACCCCTGGAAAAGACCATATCTGTTTTTTCAAATAATTATAAAATCTTATATTCAAAAAATAAGTTAGATAGAAATAGTAGTATTTTAATCATTTTTGACAATGATTTAAATTTGAATTTAGAGGTTTTAGGAGGGTTTTTTTATAGACTTGGAAAGATTTTTTTAAAGGATGAAAATAGTGTTATTGATTTAGTAGTTAATGATCCAAATTCTAAAAAGATTATCAATCCTTTGTTTATTATCAAAAATAAGAGCAATGTAGTTGCTGAGACAGTATATACTTTAGGCAGGTTTTTTTTAAAAGGAAAGGGTGATGATGAAAGATTGGAATTATCAAAAAATATAAATTTAAATGTCGATTCTGGTCAGTACAACCTTTTGTTATATTTTCATGCTCAAAAAGTAGAATCTTTTGAAAATTCTCTTAAAGGAATTTATTATTTTGAGGCTATTTTGAATAATAAAAGTATTTTTCGTTCAGATTTTCAAAATATTTTTTTGACTAATAATACATATGTTTTAGCTCAAGAGAAAAATTATGGATTAGATGTTTTGAATATTAAAAAAGATGGCGGATGCCTTAAAATAAATGATCTTAATCTTATTAAGGGCAAGAATGAACTTAAAATAAAATATGGCGATGTTTATGGAAATGAAAAAAAAATAATTTATAGGTTTAAATTAAATGAATAATAATGCTTTTCATTTCCCAGTACTACTTGATGCAATTTGTAAGCTTATAGAAGATTTGCCTGTAAAAAGCAATTTAATATACATTGATTCTACTCTTGGAGAAGGTGCTCATGCAAAAGCTATCCTTGAGAAATATGACTTTTTAAGTTTGGTTGGAATTGAAAGAGATTCTCAAATTTTAGAAAGAGCAAAGCAGTTTCTTCTTATTTTTAAAGAGAGAGTTACATATTTTAATGATTGGTTTGATAATTTTTTCGGCAATTACCCTTTAAATGTCAAAGCTAATTTTATTTTAGTTGATCTTGGAATTTCTATGTTTCATTACAAGGGAAGTAAAAAAGGATTTTCTTTTCTTGAAGATGAGCCTTTGGATATGAGGCTTTGTTCTTCTTCTTGTAGTATTAGTGCGGCTGAGGTTGTAAACACTTTTAGTAAATATGATCTTGAAAGTTTAATTTATAATTTAAGCAATGAGCATTATTCTAGAAGAATCTCTAAGGCTATTGTAGAATATCGAAAAATTAAAAAAATACAAACTGCAAAGGAGTTACAATCCATAATAAACAAGGTTTATCCTTTTTCAAAAGTTAAAATAAATCCAGCTACAAGGACTTTTCAAGCGTTAAGAATTTATGTAAATGATGAACTTGCTAGGCTTAAAAGGAGTTTGCCTTTGTGGGTAGAAAATTTAGCCAAAGATGGAATTTTGGCTGTTATTACGTTTCATTCAATAGAAGATCGTATTGTAAAAGATTTTTTTACAAGTTTAAGATGCGATTTGTATGCTAAGATTTCAAAAAAGCCTATTATTCCGAGTTTTGATGAGATTAAAAAAAATAAACCTTCAAGGAGTGCTAAGCTTAGAGCTGTAAGAAAATTATGAATAGTATAAGTAAGATTGAATTTGAAGTTTATTGTATTTTAATTTTGATACTAACAGTTGTAGTATGTTTTAATATTTACTTAAATTTCAGATATGTTGTAAAGCTTAGAGAATTTAATCATTTAGATAGTGAACAGGAAAATATTATTGATGATAATTTAAGATTGCTGACCGTAATATATGAACTTGAAAATATTAATAGAATAGAAAGTTTTTGTTTTGGAGAATTAAATTTGGAAAAAAAAGCTAATGAAGATATAAATATTTTTGCTGAGTAAAAGATTTTAGAATGAGGTTTTAGTGCGTATAAAGATTAAGGATATTTTAATCTCTTCTAAAGATGTGAAGTTTGTAGGAAATATAAAAAATATTGAGAAGGTAGTATCGTTTTACTCGTTAGATAGTCGTGAAATAAAGGATAATAACATTAATGTTAGTCTTTATTTTGCACATAAGGGAAATAAAGTAGATGGATTTTCTTTTGTTAAATATTTAATTGATTTGGGTGTTAAATGTTTTATATGTTCAAGAGATCATGAATCTGAGTGTATTGAATATTTAAATGATAATGAAGGATTAGTTTTTTTACTTACAAGCAATGTAATAAAACTTCTTCAAACTTTAGCATCGTATTTAATTGAAAGAACAAGCTTTAAAAGAATTGCTATTACAGGTAGTAACGGTAAGACTACAACCAAAGAAATGCTTTATAGTATACTTTCTAAGAAATATAAAACTTACAAAACTTGGGGTAATTTAAATTCTGACATTGGACTTCCCCTTAGTATTTTAAGAGTAGAAGGCAATGAAGAATATGCTGTTTTTGAAGTTGGAGTTAGTTATGTTGGAGAAATGGATCTTTTGTCCCAAATTTTAAAACCAGAAATTGTTATTATTACGAATATAAGCTGTGCACATATGCAAGCTTTCAAGGAGTTACAATCTATTGCTTTTGAAAAGAGCAAAATAATTGGCAAAAATATTGAAATCTTTGTTGTAAATGAAATGAATGATTATTGTGTTTATCTTGAAAAAAGAGCAAAAATTGCAAATTCAAATGTTAAAATCGTTTATTTTGATTTTAAAAATCTTAATATTAAATCATTTTCTTTTTTAGAAGGGAAATTTTCTTATGATTTTGTTTACAAAGGGTTTGAGTACTCTATTTTATTGTTAGGTAAGCATAATATTTTTAATGCAATAGGGTGTATTAATTTGGCCCTATTTTTGGGAATGAGTGAAAAAGAAATAAGAGAAGGACTTATTGAAACTGCTTTTCAAAAAGGTAGGGCAGAAATTTTGACAAAAAATGGATATTTAATTTTGAATGATTCTTATAATGGCAATATGGGTTCTTTTTTAGCTTTAAAAAATATGATTTTAGATCTTAATATCCAAAATAAAAAATTTATAGTTCTTGGTTCTTTTAAAGAGCTTGGAGAATTTTCATACAAAACTCACAAATATTTGATTCAAGAGGCTATTGCAATAAATTTTGATAAAATTTTTTTAATTGGCGAAGAATTTTTAGATGTTAGGGATTCTGAGAATTTGGTTAAAAAATGTTTATATTATTTTAGTGAGTTTGATAAATTTATTGATTTTTTTTTAAAAAGCTTGGAACCTTCAGTTTTTATTGTCATTAAGGGCTCAAGGTTTAACAGATTGGAGAGAATTTTAAATTATATTTAGATGATAATGAGGTTCTTATGTTTTACCTTTTAGGTTTGCGTTTACTCAAATATATTACCTTTAGAATGGCTTATGCTACAATTTTTGCATTTTTGCTTTCTTTAATTATAGGTCCTTATATTATTTTAAGGCTAAAAAAATTAAGAGCCGATCAGATTTTAAGAGAAGATGGCCCTAAAAGACATTTGAGTGAAAAAACAGGAATTCCTACTATGGGAGGCATTCTTATTTTTTTTTGTGTTTTTATCTCTTTGGTGTTTTGGAGTAACATTTTGAATATTTATTTTTTGATTATGGTTTTTGTTATGCTTGGATTTGCTTTTTTGGGATTTATAGATGATTTTTTGAAAATCAAAAAGAAAACTTCAGATGGACTTAAAGCTCGGTTTAAGGTTTATGGGCAAATAATATTTTCTTTTATTTCTGTTAGCATTTTGTATTATTTTGGGAGCGAGCATGTTAGTATAATCTATTTTCCTTTTATTAAGTCTTTCCAAGTAGATTTGGGATTGTTTTACATTCCTTTTGGCATGTTCATTTTAATTTCTGCTTCGAATTCTTTTAATTTAACAGACGGTCTTGATGGACTTGCAATTGGATTAAGCATAGTTATAACAGGGGCTTTAATAATAATTGCCTATCTTACGAGCAGGTCAGATTTTGCAACTTATTTGCATATTCCAAATATTAAAGGTTCTGAAGAGCTTGTAATATTTCTTGGAGCTTTGCTTGGAGGTAGTTTTGGATTTCTATGGTTTAATGCTTATCCTGCTAAAATTATGATGGGAGATACAGGTAGTCTGGCTCTGGGTGCCATTCTTGGAATGGCAGCTTTGATTTTAAAAAGTGAAATACTTTTTTCAATTCTTGCAGGTGTTTTTATTATTGAAACCATGTCTGTAATTATTCAAGTTATGGTTTACAAAAAAACCAAGAAAAGAGTATTCAAAATGGCTCCACTTCATCATCATTTCGAAGAACTTGGTTGGTCTGAGATGCAAGTTGTTATTAGATTTTGGATAATAGGGTTGATATTTGCTATAATTGCTTTAAGTACGATAAAAATCAGATAATTTGTTATGTTTGTAGAAATAAATTCACTTAGGATATGCTATTTGCTTGTTTTGCTACTATTGGTAGCTTATGGACTTGTAGTTTTTTATACATCTTCCTTTTTCCTAAGCTTAGAGCTGACAGGTAATCCAAATTTTTTATTTTTCACAAGACTTAATTATCTTTTTTTGAGCTTTATAGTTTTTCTTGTTTTTGAGAGAATTTCTTTAAATTTTTTAAAAAAATCAATATTCCCAGTATTGATTATAACTCTTTTTTTAATTATGGCAACTTTTTTATTTCCAAGTATTTCTGGAGCAAAGAGATGGATATTTTTTCAAGGTGTTAGTATTCAACCTTCTGAGATTTTTAAAATATCTTTTACTATTTATCTTTCATCTTATTTGAGTAAGTTCGATCCAAGAAAAAACAATGGTATTTCATACTGGTTAAAGCCTATGTTGATTTTTGCAATTTTTTGGGTGTTAATAATTTTGCAAAATGATTATTCAACAGCTATTTATTTTGCTATTCTTTTTTTTATTGTTTTGTTTGTTTCTAATATGGCATTTAGTTATGTTTTTGCCATTGTGATTACTTTTTTGCCAGTTTCTGCCATATTTTTAATGCTTGAACCTTATAGGATTTCTAGAATTTTTGCCTTTCTCAATCCTTACGATGATCCTTCCGGTAAAGGTTACCAAATAATAGCGTCTATTAATGCTTTAAAAAGTGGGGGAATTTTAGGTAAAGGTCTAGGAATGGGGGAGGTGAAACTTGGAAAGCTGCCAGAGGCCAATTCTGATTTTATTTTTTCAGTTCTTGGAGAAGAATTGGGATTTTTAGGTGTTTTGTTTGCAATAGGTTTGTTTTTTTTGTTTTTTTACTTTGGTTATTTTATAGCTATTCATTCTAATAGCAGGTTTAAATTTTTTATTGCGTTTATTTCAAGTCTTGCAATTTTTCTTCAAAGTATAATGAATATTTTAATTGCAATTGGTCTTTTGCCCCCCACTGGTATAAATTTACCGTTTTTTTCATCTGGAGGATCTTCTATTATTGTTACTATGGCTCTTTCTGGTCTTATTTCAAATGTTGCAAAAAACTTAAGTAATAATTGATTAGATTTTTCTAGTAGTATAAGTCGGGTTAGTTTATGTTTTTTGAGAGAAAATTTTTAATTAAGTATATATACTTTTCGATGTCTTTAATTTTTTTTGAAATAATAATTATTGTTTTTGCGTCTCCTTATTTTTTGATTAGGTATATTAGCATCAATGATGATGTTTCTCTTTCTAAAGATGATATAATCAAGATTTCAGGAATTAAGCCTAATACATATTATCATAATGCTAATGTTAGAATATATGAGGAAAATCTTAAAAGAGATTTAAGGGTAAAGAGTGCTAAGGTTGATCTTAAGTTTCCAAATAAAATCAGTATTAAAATAGAAAAAAGAATACCCATTGCTGTTGCTTTAGAAAACATAAGTGGCAATATTACTTATTATTGTATTGCATCAGACGGTGTAATTTTGGAAAAAAGTAAACATTTAATTTATGATTTACCTATAATTAGCGGATTAGTTTTAAATGACAATAATGTAGGAGATTTTCTGGAAGATAGAATGCTTAATGTTGTAAGGGGCCTTGATTATCTTAAAATAAATCAAAAATATTTGTATAATTTAATATCAGAGGTGAATTTTTTAAAATTGAATTTCTATGATTATAATGTAATTTTGTATGTTAAAAGTATATATAATAAAATATTGATAACAGTTGATATGGATTTAATGGATGTGATGCATAAAGCGTTTCTTGCAGTTGATTTGCTTAAAGGAAAGCCTGGTGTTATAGATTTAAGAAGTGGTGATATCATTTTGTTAGGAGAAGGCTAGTGTCTAGGAATTTGATAGTAGGTTTGGATGTTGGAACTTCAAAAATTTGTACTGTTGTTGCTGAGGTAAATTTAAATGATCAATTAGAAATAGTTGGAATAGGCACTAGTATATCAAGAGGAGTTAGAAAAGGGGTTTTAATAAATATTGAAGCGGCTCTTGATTCAATATCTAATTCTATTGAGGCTGCTGAGCTAATTTCAGGATGTGACATTGCATCGCTTTCAGTTTCTATGTCTGGAAGTAGTGTTGAGGGAACTAATTCACGCGGTGTTGTTGCGATAAATTCAAGAACAAGAGAGATTAGCGAAGAAGATGTTGATAGGGTAATTGAAGCAGCAAAAGCAATTGTCATTCCAATGGATAGAGAAATTCTTCATGTTATTCCTCAAGAATTTATTGTGGATGGAATACCCCATATAAAAAACCCAATAGATATGATGGGCATTCGTCTTGAAGGAGAAGTGCACATTATTACGGGATCTAGTTCTTCTAGTCAGAATTTAGTCAGATGCGTAAATAGAGCTGGCTTTGCTGTTGATGAGGTTGTTCTTGGAAGCTTAGCTTCATCTTATGCAACTCTTTCTAAAGAAGAGCGTGAGATGGGTGTTTTGTTTATTGATATGGGTAAGGGGACGACAGATATTATTCTTTATATTGACGGTTCTCCTTATTATACAGGCGTGATTCCTATTGGTGTTAATAGAGTAACCCTTGATATTGCTCAAGTTTGGAAGGTTCCTGAGGATGTTGCTGAAAATATTAAAATAACGGCTGGAATTGCTCATCCGTCTATTCTAGAGAGTCAAATGGAAACTGTAATTATTCCAAATCTTGGAACTCGACCTCCTCAAGAGAAAAGTAGAAAAGAGTTGTCTGTAATAATTAATTCAAGATTGAGAGAAATTTTTGAAATGATGAGAGCAGAGATACTTAAACGAGGGCTTTATAATAAGATTAATGGTGGTATAGTTTTAACGGGTGGAGGAGCTTTATTTCCAGGTATTTCTAATTTAATAGAAGAAGTATTTAATTATCCCGCAAGAATAGGTTTGCCAATGAGTATTAATGGTATTGGGGAAGAGCATATAGATCCTAAGTTTTCTTCAGCCCTTGGTCTTGTTCTTTATAAGCACGAGCAACAAAAATTCAATAAATTAAAGAAGGTAAGCAGTAAAGTTAAAAGAAAAAATAAAATATCTTCAAAGTTGAAAGGTTGGTTTTTGAAAGAATGGTTTTGACCAATCGTGGAGGAAGCGTTAATGAAAGATTATAATATGATTGATAGCCACACAAGAAGATTCGATTCTACTACAAATCCCACAATTCTTAAGGTGATTGGTGCAGGAGGAGGAGGTAGTAATGCTGTTAATCGTATGATTGAATATGGGGTAAGAGATGTTGAATTTATTGTGGCTAATACTGATCTTCAGGCTCTCCAAACTTCTATTGCTCCCATAAAAATTGCTCTTGGAGCAAAAGTTACAGCAGGGCTTGGTGCTGGAGGAAAGCCTGAGATTGGGCAAGCTGCAGCAGAGGAGGACATTGATGTTATACGCAACCATCTTTCTGGTGCTGATATGGTATTTATTACTGCTGGTATGGGGGGTGGAACAGGAACTGGAGCGGCTCCGGTTATTGCGCAAGTTGCAAAAGAGCTTGGTATTTTAACAGTTGGAGTTGTGACAAAGCCTTTTAAGTTTGAAGGTCCTAAGAAATTAAGACTTGCTGAGCAAGGAATAAATAATTTAAGAAAGTCTGTAGATACATTGATTATTATTCCAAATCAAAAGCTTTTAACCGTTGTTGACAAAAGGACTACCATTAAAGATGCTTTTAAGCGCGCAGATGATGTTTTAAGAATGGGCGTTCAAGGTATTGCAGGACTTATTATTGAGCATGGAGAGGTTAATATTGATTTTGCTGATGTTAAAAGCATTATGCAGGGGCAAGGTGATGCTTTAATGGGAATTGGATATGGCAAAGGTGAGAACAGAGCTGTTGATGCTGCAACTTCTGCGATTAGCAATCCATTGCTTGAAGAAGTTCGTATTGAAGGATCTAAGGGGCTTCTTGTTAATGTTACTGGTGGAGATGATTTTTCATTACTCGAACTTGAAGAGATTATGGGGATAATTACTGTTAGTGTTGATGATGAGGCTACTGTAATATATGGTCATGCCATTAATTCAAATCTTGAAGATGAGATTTATGTTACAGTTGTTGCTACAGGTTTTGCATCCAAAAGGCAAAAAGAAATATCAAATGCACCGGAAAATAATACCTTAAGCTCTAAGGAGTTTGATACCTTGATGTCGGGTAATCAAAATATTCCTTCCGGATCTTATGAGCATCAAGATTCTTCTTTTGCAGCAAAGTCTAAAAATGTCAATTATTTTGATGATGACATTGATGTTCCGACATTTCTTAGAAATTTAAATAAAAAAAATAGCGATGATTAGATGAAAATTTTGTCGTCAATAATACTTATTAATTTATTTTTATCTTGTGGCAGTGAATCTAAAGAAAAATTGAATCTTGGGCTTAGATTAAGAGAATTGGAAATTTCAGGTGGTGGATCTGAATCTAAGATTGAAGTTTATAAAGAATTCATTGAAAAAGAAGATAAGAATATTTTAAAGATAGTTAATTCTATTGACAAGAAAGCTAGATTTTTCAATTTGATTGGTCTTGAATTTTTTAAGCTTGGTCAGTATGGGCCTGCTATTGAATATTTTGCTAAAAATTTAGAAATTAACTCCAATAATTATTTATCTCATTTTTATATAGGTGTTGCTTCTTATAATTTGGCTAAAAATTTAAGAGTAAAAGATGAAGTTGAAAAATACATAATTCTTGCTGAAAATTCTTTTTTAAAATCACTTTCAATAAGAGATGATTTTAAAGAATCTCTTTTTGCTATTGCTAATATGTATGTATATGATCTTGACAAACAACTTGAAGCTAAAAATTATTTAAATAAACTTGATGATATGGGTGAGGATTATTTTGAGTTTTTTATGTTAAGGGGTGCAAATTATTATTCGCTAGGTGATCTTGGTAATGCCATATTGTTTTATAATAAAGCTGATAAAAATGCTTCAACCGAGGAGCAAAAAGAAGGTGTTTCTAGGATCATGAGTAATTTGAAGTAATTATTTATGATGAAGTTGCTTTATATTGATAATTTGAAATTTTTAAAAAGTAAAGAAAAGTTAAAACTTTTTAATAATTTTGATTTTAATGATATTGTTAAATTAACCCAAAAGGACATTGAGGCTTATTTTCTAAGATCATTTAGAAGATCATTTATTTTGCCCGATTTAAAGTTAGTAGAATCGCAAGAAAAAGTTATTCGAAGAACAAATGCTAAAATTGCTATTCTAGGATCTAAATTTTATCCCAATAAGCTTAAAAGAATTTATGATCCCCCGTTTGCTATTTACTATAAAGGCAATTTGCCAAATTGTTCTTCATTGTCTTGGGCTGTTGTTGGTTCTAGAAGAATTAGCAAAACTCTTGCTGAGAGAACAAGAGAATTTTCTTCACATCTTGCAAAAAATGGTGTAGAGATTATTTCTGGATTTGCAATTGGAGCTGATATTGAAGCCCATATAGCAGCAATGAATGAGAATAGTAGGACATTCGCTGTTATTCCAACGGATATTGATAATATTTATCCTAAGCAAAATCGAAAATATGTTTTCAAGCTTTTAGAACAAGGTGGGGGAATAATTACTGAGACTTTGCCATTTGATAAGATTCAGAATTATTTTTTTGCCAAAAGAAATAGATTGATCTCAGGTTTGTCCGATGCTATTTTTATAACTTATGCACCCTTGAAATCTGGGGCTTTGATTACGGCTGAACTTGGTCTTGACTTAGGGCTTGACATATATGTTTATGATTTAGATTTTTGTGGTGATGGAGCCGTAAAATTGTATGACTTTGGGGCACAAGAGATAAAAACTGTTAAAGATCTTTATGCTTTATTGAATATTAAGTATTTAGATTCCAATAATATTGAAGATGATCCTAAAGAGTGTTGTGATTGTAAAGATGTATCTGATGTTCTTATTGGAGAACTTTTAAGAGAGGTATATAAATAGGGGGTAATATGGACTTTAAAGGAACTACAGTTATTGCAATAAAAAAAAATGGCAAGACTGTGGTGGCAGCAGATGGACAAGTAACTTTTGGACATACTGTTTTAAAAAGTAATGCTATTAAAATACGAAAATTGCTTAATGGAAGAATTTTAGCAGGATTTGCAGGTTCAACATCTGATGCAATCACTCTTTTTGAAAAATTTGAAGAAAAAATCAAGGCTAAAGGTGATGGTTTGATTGATATTAAAAGGGCGGCTGTTGATCTTGCAAAAGATTGGCGTTCTGACAAAATACTTCATAAGCTTGAGGCTATGATGCTTGTTGCTGATTCTAAAAATATTCTTTTGATTTCTGGTACTGGTGATGTTGTTGAACCCGAAGAGGATGTTATTTCGATTGGTAGTGGTGGCAATTATGCATATTCAGCAGCTCTTGCTTACATGGAGAATAAAAAATTAAGTGCTTTTGAGGTTGCACTTAGATCTTTAAAAATAGCAGCAAGAGTATGTATATATACTAATTCTAACATTGTGCTTGAGGAGATTGAAAATGAATAAATTAGAAGAGCATTATATAGTTCCCAAAGATGTAGTTGCAGAACTTGATAAATACATAATAGGTCAAGATGAAGCTAAAAAATTAGTATCGATTGCTCTTGTTAATAGATATATAAGATCTAGACTTCCAAAAGAAATAAAAGACGAGGTAATGCCTAAAAACATTATTATGATTGGGTCTACTGGCATTGGAAAGACTGAGATTGCAAGAAGACTTTCTAAGTTAATTAAAGCTCCTTTTATTAAAGTTGAAGCTACAAAATATACCGAGGTTGGCTATGTTGGTCGTGATGTTGAATCCATGGTTAGAGATTTAATGGGCATTGCAGTTAATATGGTAAAAGAAGAGATGTATAATGCTGTAAGAGATGATGCTTTAGTGAAAACAGAAGAGAGAATAGTTGAGAGCCTTTTTAAAGGATCTAGCAGTTCTGAGAATATAGATCCAAACGAAATAAAGGCAGAAGAAAAGGTAAAAGAGAAGCTTAGAAAAAAGCTTAGAGCAGGTGAACTTGATGATACTAGCATTGAAATACAAATTTCTAGTAAAATGCCATTTTCCACAATAGAAATATTTACAGGTGGTAATTTTGAAGAGATTGATATGGGAATTGGTGGTTTATTGGGTAATATATTTGATAGAAAAAAGAAAAGAGAATTTAAGATTAAAAAAGCAAAGGAAATAATTTTAACAGAAGAGCTTGAAAAATTGGTTGATCACGAAAACATTTCAGATATTGCAAAATCTAAAGTTGAAAATATGGGAATTATTTTTATTGACGAGATCGATAAAATAGCTGCTAAGAATAGAAGTGGTAATGATGTATCTAGAGAAGGTGTTCAAAGAGACATTTTGCCAATTATTGAAGGCTCTAAAGTTAATACAAAATATGGAATAGTTGATACTTCTCATATCTTATTTATTGCAGCAGGAGCATTTAATTTGGCTAAACCTTCTGATTTAATACCCGAACTTCAAGGTAGATTTCCGATTAAGGTTGAGCTTAAAAGTCTAAGCATAGACGATTTGAAAAAAATTTTAAAACAAACAAAAAATTCTTTAATAAAGCAATATGTTGCGATGTTTAAGGTTTATAATTTGGATTTAAAGTTTAGCGAAGAGGCTATAGATAGAATTGCAGAGCTTACTTTCAATATGAATATTGAGAATGAAAATCTTGGTGCCAGAAGACTTCACGGTGTTATGGAAAGAGTGCTTGCAGATCTTTTTTTTGAGGTGCCTGGCAGTAAGTTGAAAAAATTTGAAATAAACTTGGACTATGTTAATAAAAAAATACAAATTAACGAACAAAAAGATTTAAATTATTATATAATTTAGTTAAAAGCAATTTTAAACAGAGGGGGTTTTAATTTGAATGATTTTGAAAGATCTGTAGATTTTTCACATAGATATTTGGATGTTTTAAGTTTAAGGCAAGATGTTATTTCTGACAATATAGCAAATGTAGATACTCCAAATTTTAAAAGAAGTAAAGTTTCTTTTGAGTCAGAGCTTGAAAAGGCTTTTTTAAATAAAGATAAAAATGATCTAAACTTAATCAAGTCTAGTGATAAGCATTTGTCTGGGCTTAAAAATCCAGAATATTCAGATGTCAAGCCCCATAGAGTTCTTGACCATTTTTCAACTATGAATAATAATGGCAATAATGTTGATATTGATTCTGAGATTAAGATGCTTGTACAAAATCAAATGATGTATCATCTTATGACTAATGTTCAGGCGCATTATTTTAAAAGTATAAATATTGTATTAAAATAAATATTAAAATAAATTAATATTTTAAGGGATGTAAAATGGGATTGTTTTCAAGCATTAATGTAGCTTCAACGGGATTAACAGCACAAAGGTTGAGAATTGATGTTATTTCTAATAATATTGCAAATGTTTCTACTTCTAGAACTCCTGATGGTGGGCCTTATAGAAGGCAAAGGATTGTTTTTGCTCCAAGAGTGAATAATCCTTATTGGAAGGGTCCTTTTATTCCGGATTATCTTGATAATGGGATTGGACAAGGAGTTAGGGTTGCTAGTATTGAAAAAGATAAGTCTCCATTAAAATTAAAATATGATCCAACTCATCCTGATTCAATAAGATCTGGAGATAAAAAAGGCTATGTGGAGCTTCCTAATGTTAATTTAGTCGAAGAAATGGTAGATATGATTTCAGCTTCTCGTGCTTATGAGGCAAATTCTACTGTTGTAAATAGTAGCAAGTCTATGTTTAGAAGTGCATTAGCTATACTTCAAAGCTAAAGGAGATATCATTGGTGAGAGTAGATTCTTTTTTTACAGAGAATAATATTAATTTAGTTAAAAAAAATCCTTTGCATTTTGATGTGAATCTTTTTAATTCAAAAATCAGCGCCAAAAACAATGATGTTGAAACATTTAAGGATGTTTTAATAAATGCGATTGCTGATGTCAATAAAAGCCAATTAAATGTTTCTAAGGTTATGGAGCAAGCTATTCTTAAGCCCGGTAGTATTGATGTTCACGATTTTGTAATAGCTATGTCTAAGGCTAATATGAATTTAAGCATTTTAAAGGCTGTTGTTGAGAGGGGTATGAAGGCTTATCAAGATATAATCAATATTCGTTAAGGAGCCATAAGATTTTGAGCAATTTTTTTACTAATTTTTTTGTTTCAGCAAAAGGGATCTTCAAAAAAGCTAGTACGGTTCAGAAAATAGCCTTAGGATTGATTATTTTTTTTGTGATTCTTGCGTTTGTTTTTTTGATAGGGCTTTCTACTAAAAGTCAGAGTATTGCTCTTTTTGGAATTGAGATTAAAGATCAATATCTCTTAGATAGAATATCGCAAAGACTTGATAGAGAAAATGTCAAGTATTTTTTGAGTCCCGATGGAAGAATTTATTTGGATGATGAAAAGCTTGCAAAAAAAATGAGAGCAATTCTTGTAAGAGAAGAGCTTGTACCTGTTCATATGGATCCATGGGCTTTGTTTGATATTGATAGATGGACTATTACTGATTTTGAAAGAAGCATTAATCTTAGAAGATCTATTACAAGAGCGGTTGAGCAACATATTGTAGCTTTAGATGATGTTGATGCTGTTAGCGTGAATCTTGTTATGCCTGAAAAAGCTCTTTTTAAAGAGTCACAAGAGCCTGTCAAGGCATCTGTTAGAATTACTCCAAGACCCGGTTCTGATATTATTACCAATAGAAAAAAAGTTGAAGGACTTGTTAAGCTTATTCAGTATGCTATTGAAGGTCTTGAATCCGATAATATTGCTATTGTTGATAATAGTGGAACTATTTTAAACGATTTTTCTAATTTAGATGGAATAGATAGAATAGACTTAGCAGAAAAAGAGCGTAAATTAAAACTTAAGTATGAAGCTATGCTTAGGGGAGAAATCGACTCTGCATTAAGTAAGGTTTTATCTGTTGATAGATTTATGATAGCAAGAGTGAATGTAAAACTTGACACCTCAAAAGAAACCACAGAGTCCAAAGAATATGCTCCTATTGAGCTTCAATCCCAAGATCCAAAAGTTTCTTATAACACTAGAAAAGTAAGCGATTCAACTATTATATCTTCTCAGACTCAAAAAAAAGAATATCAAGGACAAGGATATAGTCCATGGGGTCCTCCTGGACAAGAAGGCAATACTCCCCCTGAATATCAGGATTTAAGCGATATTACTGGTAAATACAATGAGTCTCAAGAGATTAAAAATGTTGCTTTAAATGAAAAAAAATCTACAAGCGAAAAAGAGCCTGCTAGGATTGTAGGAGTTTCCCTTGGTATTTTCGTAGATGGTATCTGGAGTTTTGTGTATGATGAGAAGGGAGATTTCGTAATAGAAAATGGAATGAGAAAAAGAGAATATAAGCCTATGGCATTAGAAGAAATAAAAAATATTGAAGATGTTTTGCAAAGCTCTTTTGAATATAAGCCAGAAAGAGGTGATTCAATAACGGTTAGAAATATATCTTTTGATCGTATGAATGAATTTAGAGAAATAGATGAAAATTATTTTGCAAGCGAAAGGTTTAAATATTTTTTATTTATTGCAAGCATAATATTCTCGTTGTTAATTTTAGTATTTACGATATTTTTTGCTATTTCTAGAGAACTTGAAAGACGAAGACGTCTTAGAGAGGAAGAATTGGCAAAGCAAGCACATTTAAGGCGTCAACAAGCCTTAATGGATGGTGGCGACGATATTGGTGTTGATGATGTTGTTGGTGGGATTAGAGAAGGTGACGAGCTTCAAAACAATGCTGAGCTTTTAGCCAGGGAAAAGCCAGAAGATGTTGCTAAGCTTATAAGAACATGGCTTTTGAAAAATGCATAAAAGGTAGTAATTGATATGGAAGAAAAAAAAGAAAAGGAGATTCTTGATGTTTCTGCTTTAACTGGTAAGCAAAAGGCCGCTATTTTATTGGTTTCAATAGGTTCTGAAATCTCTTCTAAAGTGTTTAAGTATCTTTCTCAAGAGGAGATAGAGTCTTTAACATTTGAGATAGCAAAGCTTGAGACAATTACTTCTGAGCTTAAAGATAATGTTCTTTTAGAGTTTAAAGAATTAATGATGGCTCAAGAATTTATTCAAAAGGGCGGAATTGATTATGCAAGAGAACTTCTTGAAAAATCTCTTGGAACTCAAAAGGCAGTTGACATTATTAATAATTTGGGTTCTGCTTTACAATCTAGGCCTTTTGAATTTGTCAGAAGAGCAGATCCTGCAAATATTTTAAACTTTATTCAACAAGAACATCCCCAAACAATTGCTTTAATACTTTCATATCTTGATCCTCAAAAGGCTTCTTTTATTCTGTCTAGTTTGCCTACAGAGGTGCAAACTAATGTTGCAAGGAGAATTGCATTAATGGATAGAACTTCTCCTGAGGTTGTAAGAGAGGTTGAAAGAGTTCTTGAAAAAAAGCTAGCTTCTCTTTCTTCAGAAGATTACACGTCAGCAGGAGGAGTTGACAATGTTGTCGAGATAATTAATATGGCTGATAGAAAGACGGAGAAGTTTATTATTGAATCTCTTGAAGAAGAAGACCCAGAGCTTGCAGAAGAGATAAAAAAGAAAATGTTTGTATTTGAGGATATAGTTTTGCTTGATGACAGATCTATACAAAGGGTTTTAAGAGAAATAGATGGTCAAGAGTTAGCAAAAGCTTTAAAATCTGTAGATATTCCTGTCCAAGAAAAAATTTTCAAAAACATGTCAAAAAGAGCAGCTTCAATGCTTAAAGAGGATATGGAATTTTTGGGCCCTACTAGGCGAAAAGATGTTGAAGAATCCCAGCAAAAAATTGTTTCTCTTATTAGGAAATTAGAAGAACAGGGAGAAATAGTTATTTCAAGAGGTGGCGAGGAAGATGTACTTGTCTGATAAAGGAGTTTTGTTTGCCTAAGGTTTTATATAAATCATCAGAAGTTGATAATTCAGTAAAGTTTGAATTTGTTGAGATAGCAAAGCCTGTTTTTGAATCCTTGGAAATTAAGGAGAAAGAAAGCAAGGTTTACGACATAGAAAGTCAAATTACTAATCTTAAAGAAGAGTTGCAAATTTTAAGAGATGAAAAATTACGACTTGAAGAGGAACTTATTAAAAGGCAAGAACTTGCCAAAGAAGAAGTTAAAATTGAATCTAATAGGCTTATTGAAGAGGCTAAGGTAAAAGCCAATGAAGTATTAGAGACAGCCAGGCAAGAAGCAGATCTTTTACAAAGGGAAGCTATTTATAAGAAGGAATCCATTGAGGCTGAATCTAATGCCGAGATTGAAAGATTGGCAAGAGAGTATGGTGAAAAATTAAAAACAGATCTTGAGATAGCAACAGCTAAAGGTAGAGAAGAAGGTTATAACAAAGGTTATGAAAGTGGTTTTGAAGATTTTGATAAAGTTATGAGAAAGTTGCATAGCATAATAGCATCTTTGATCGCCGAAAGGAAAGGTATTCTTGAGTCTTCTGGTGCTCAAATAGTAAGTCTTGTTATGCAAATTGCAATTAAGGTTATTAAGAGGATTACGGATTCTCAAAAAGATATTATTTTAGAAAATGTTAATGAGGCGTTGAAAAGAGTAAAAGATAAAACACAAATTACCATTCGTGTAAATCTTGATGATTTAGATATCCTTAGGCATAAAAAGAGTGATTTTATTTCTAAATTTGATGTTATAGAAAATTTAGAAATAATAGAGGATCCCAACATAGGCAAAGGTGGTTGTATAATTGAAACTAATTTTGGGGAGATTGATGCACGTATTTCTTCTCAACTTGATAAAATAGAGGAAAAGTTTAAAAATTTTTCTTTATTAAGTTGATTATATAAAGGAATTTTAGTGAGCAATTTTTTTGAAAATTATTTAAGACAAGTAGATGATATTGAAACCGTCTCTTTTGTTGGCAGGGTGCAAAAAATAAAAGGTCTTTTAGTCGAAAGCTTAGGTCCCCAGTGTGCCATTGGAGATTTGTGTTTAATTGATCAAAGAAATAATAAAAAGGTATGTGCTGAGGTTTTAGGATTTAATGGTCCTTACGTTAGTCTTATGTCTTATGAAGGATTTAGTGGAATTGAAGTTGGAAATAAAGTCTATTCTTTGAATAAAGGGCTAGAAATAAATCTTAGCGATGAGCTTTTAGGAAGAGTTATTGATTCTCTTGGCAGACCTATTGATAATAAAGGACCATTTTTGAACAATAGGTATAAAGAGTTAATTTTTAAAAAAATTAATCCAACCAGTAGAAGTATTTTTGAAAAGCAAATATTAACAGGGGTTAAAGTTCTTGACGGGTTTTTGCCAATTGCAAAAGGGCAAAGAGTTGGTATTTTTTCTGGTGCGGGTGTTGGTAAATCTACTTTGCTTGGCATGATTGCAAAAAATTCAAATGCAGATGTAAACGTTATCGCTTTTATTGGGGAAAGAGGCCGAGAGCTTAATGAGTTTATTGAATATGAACTTGGTAAGGAGCGTTTAAAAAAAAGTGTTTTAGTTGTTTCAACCTCAGATGAATCGCCCATATCAAGGTATAAAGGAGCTTATGTTGCCACCATGATAGCAGAATACTTTAGGGAGAAAGGCAAAGATGTGGTTTTGCTTTTTGATTCTATTACTAGATTTGCAAATGCCAAAAGGGAGATGTCTCTTTCTTTAGGAGAGCCTCCGGTAGCTAAAGGCTATCCGCCTTCTGTTTTTGTTGAAATTCCAATTCTACTTGAGAGATCGGGTTTTAATGGTAATGGAGGAAGTGTTACTGGGTTTTATACGGTTCTTGTTGAAGGGGATGATTTTACAGAACCTATAGCCGATAATGTTAAGGCTGTTTTGGATGGTCATATTATTTTAGACAGAGATTTGTTTGATAGAGGAATCTATCCTTCAATAAATGTTCTTAGTTCAACTTCAAGATCTATTCATAGAATAATGAGTTTAGAAAAGCAAAAATTAATAATAAAAGCTAGAAATTTGTTGTCTGTTTATAAAGATTATGAAGATCTTATTAGAACGGGGATTTATCTTCAAGGTTCCAATAAGGATGTTGATTTTGCAATTTCTAAGTATCCTAAGATTATTGATTTTATTTCTCAAGAAATAAATGAAACATTTGATTTTCAAAATTTAGAAGATGAAATAAGGGAAATACTGTCTTGAATGATTTAAACTTTAAAAAACAAAAGCTTAATAGAATATTAATCATTAGAACTTATCATCGAAAGTTAAGTGAGAGAGATCTAATGAATATAAATGAGAAAATTTTAAAAATAAATCAGTTTTCAGATGGAATTTCTAATCTTTTAAAAAACTTGAATAGTTTTGATGATCTTTCCGTAAGAGGTTATATAGACTGTTTGAATTATAAAAAAAAACAAAATTATAAAATTCTTAAGGGACTTAGAAAGTATTATGATGAGTGTTATGACATTTATGTGGACAAATATAGGGAAGAAAAAAAGATCAATATATTAATAAAAACTTTAAATAATTCTATAATTAAAAATAGAGAAAAGAAGGAAAGCTTATTGCTAGATGAGTATGTAAATTATAAAGTTTGTCAAAATCTGAGGATTAAAAGTGAATAATTTTTTATCGTTCTTTTTTAGGGCATTTTTTTTATTATTTTTAATAGTTATTTTATTTTTCTTTGTATTGTTCTCTATTGATTTTCTTGGAATGTATAATACTAAGAGATATTTTCCTGAGTTTGTAAGAACTAAGTTTTTAGGAGAAAATTCTCTAGTCTTTGATCATAATTCCAATATAATTCTTGATGAAGCTAGACTTGTTAAGGAAAGGGAAGCTATTGATATTAAGAATCAGCAAATTGAAAAGCTTAAAGAAGATCTAAAGTTGAGAGAAGACAGCTTAAATAAGCTTGAATTTGAGCTTAAGCAAAAGCAGAAAGATTTAGATTTAAAACAAAAGGTAATAGATGACATTATAAATAAATATAATGACGAGGAAGCGAATATTTTACAAACAGCTGTATATTTAATGAATATGCCTCCAGAAGATGCTGTTAAGCGGCTTGAAGACTTAAATCCTGAGCTTGCAATATCTTATATGCGAAAAATTGAAGAGCTTTCTAGAAGAGAAGGCCGTCTATCAATTGTTCCTTATTGGTTGTCTCTTATGGATTCTAAAAAAGCTGCTGTATTAATTAGAAAAATGTCTGTTAGTCCATTGGAGTAGTGCTTATATGGGTGATTTATTAAATTTGAGTAAAGCTTATGACAACAAATTTAATCTTTTAAATACAATTAAAGGAGTAAATTCAAATGTTTCTAAAATGGAATCTAGAAAGAATGCAAGTTCTTTTTTAAATATTATGTTTTCCGAATCTAAAAAATTGGCTAAAACAAAATTTATGATATTTGATTTTTTAAATTTTTTAAAAAATAATGGACTTATTTCTAAAAATTTAAAAAAATCATCTTTAAATAAGTCCTTTTTTTTAAAAAAACTTGAGAATGAGTCTTTTGCTTCTGATTTGAAGTTCTTGTTTGCTAGAATGAATGGTTTTTTAGAATTTGAAGGTTTAAATAGTATTAAAGAAAATTTATCATTTAATTTTGATAATTTTGATTTTCTAGGTAAAGAAAAATTTTTTGAAAAAATTGAAAGACTTTTTTTGACTTTTAATAATTTAAGTTCTTTTTTGGGTTTTGATTTTTTAACCGCCTTGATTGATGATTATTATGATCAGGTAAGCTTGAATGATAAAAAGGAAGAAAAAAATGTTATTAATATTGATGTGAAAAATTTTAAGAAGAATAATGCTGATCACAATGATTTTGTTTTTTCAAAGGTTAGCTTAAATGCAATTAATGGTCAAAATTTTGCTGGTAGGTATAAAGTTAAAGAAATATCAGATAGCCCTTTAAAAGGTTTTGTTGAAGAGTTTGCTGATTATAACATAAAAAGCTTCAAAGAGGTTGATAGTTTTGATTTTGTCAGCAGTTTAAAGCCAGAGTGGAATCTTAAAATTAATAAAAATATTGTGGATAAAGCTAAAGTTGTGTTAAAATCGAATAATACAGGAGAGATTAAGTTGGTTTTAAAGCCCAAAGAGCTTGGTAGCATACGAATTAATTTGAACCTTGATTCTAATAATAATTTATTGGGAAAGATCGTAGTGGACAATCAAAATGTTAAAATGCTTTTTGATCAAAATATGCATTCATTAAATAAAATGCTTGGTGAGAGTGGTTTTAATGCCAGCTTAAATCTTTTTCTTGCAGGTGAGAATTTAAATTCTTTTTCTAAAAATTTTAAGGATGACTCAAAGGATCAAAATTTTCATTTTGGTTATAATAAGTTTTTTAAAATTGAAGAAGAAGTTGAATTTTCTTACGATGTAGACAAGAATATTAATTTAATTGTTTAGATGGCGGAGTTAAATGAGTGAGATAAATGGTATTGAAAATGTTTCTGATTTGACTATTAGTAACAAAATTAAAAAAGAATCAGGTTTTAAGGTTGATAATGTGTCTAATAAGGTAAATCTTGGCAGAGATGATTTTTTAAAGTTGCTTATTACTCAGCTTAGATATCAAGACCCTACAAGTCCAATGAAGGATAAAGAATTTATTGCCCAAATGGCACAATTTTCAGCTCTTGAGCAAATGACCAATATGAGTAAGTCATTTGAAAAACTTTCATCTTCTTTAGAAATAAGAAAAGATTTGGATTTATTAGGCAAAGTAATTAAATTCCAACATAGTGATGGGGAAATTGTTGAAGGCCGTGTTACAAATATTAAGACAGGCGCAATACCTCAAGTTATGGTTAATGGTAATTATTATGTATATAAAAATATATTGTCGGTAGGTTTGGAGGAATAATTATATGATGAGGTCTTTATATTCTGGTGTTTCTGGGCTTCAGAATCACCAGACAAGAATGGATGTTGTTGGTAACAACATTGCTAATGTAAATACAATTGGTTTTAAGAAGGGAAGGGTAAATTTCCAAGATATGATATCACAGTCTATTTCTGGAGCTTCTCGTCCTACTGATGCTCGTGGTGGGACTAATCCTAAGCAAGTTGGATTAGGTATGAATGTTGCTGCAATTGACACTATTCACACTCAAGGGGCTTTTCAAAGTACTCAAAAAGCGTCTGATCTTGGAGTTAGTGGAAATGGATTTTTTATTTTAAAAGAAGGTAATAATTTGTTTTATACGAGAGCTGGTGCTTTTGATGTGGACTCTGATCGACATCTTGTAAATCCTGCAAATGGAATGCGAATTCAAGGTTGGATGGCAAGAGATTTAGAAGGTGAGAAGTTTATCAATACATCTTCTGATGTTGAGGATCTAATTATCCCAATTGGAGATAAAGAGGGAGCAAGATCTACCAAAAACGTTACTTTTGCTTGTAATCTTGATAAGAGATTGCCCATAATTCAAGAAGGTGCAAGTTCGTCAGATATTGCTCGTGGAACTTGGGTTGTCAATAAGTCATTGTATGATAGTTTTGGAAATGTTAGTGTTCTTGAGCTTAGGGTTGTAAAAGATCCAAATATTCCTAATTTATGGAATGCAACAGTGCTTGTAAATGGTGAGCAAAATTCAAATTTTACGCTTGGGTTTGACAATGAAGGGGCGTTGGCGTCTTTAAATGGGCAACCAAGCCAAAAAGGAGATATCCTTCAAATTCCTATAACATTTAATGTTTTGGGCGCAAATGTAGGTGAAATTGGTGAGCAGCAAACCGTAAATTTGAAATTGGGAACAGTTGGGAGTTATACTGATTCAATAACTCAGTTTGCTGATTCTAGTAGCACAAAGGCTATTGTTCAAGATGGATATGGCATGGGATATATGGAAAATTATGAAATTGATCAAAATGGTGTTATAGTTGGTATTTATTCAAATGGCATAAGGCGAGATCTTGGCAAGATTGCCCTAGCTTCTTTTATGAATCCCGGAGGACTTGCAAAATCAGGTGATACTAATTTTGTAGAAACAAGCAATTCAGGTCAAGTTAGAATAGGCGAAACTGGGCTTGCTGGACTTGGTGATATTAGATCTGGTGTTTTAGAAATGGCTAATGTTGATCTTGCAGAGCAGTTTACAGATATGATAGTGACTCAAAGAGGATTTCAGGCAAATGCTAAAACTATTACTACTTCTGATCAATTATTGCAAGAACTTGTAAGATTGAAAAATTAAGCTGAGATTGTTTTTTTAACATATGATTTTTGTAACTAAGCTTAATGGTTATGGATATTATTTAAATCCTTATCACATTGAAAGTATTGAATCTAATCCTGATACTACAATTCTTCTTATGAATGGTAAGAAGTTAATTGTAAAAGAAAAAGTTGAAGAGGTGGTCAAAAGGATTAAGTTGTATAGAAAGGAAGTTGCTTCTTTTGAAAAAATTGTAGGAGAAGTAAATGGAGACGTTGAATTATGAATTTGGCTAGTATAATTGGGTGGGGAGTTGGATTTGGAGCTATTTTAATTTCCATGGCATTTACTCCCACAGGACTTGGTGTTTTTTGGGATTTAAGTTCTGTTTTTATTACTGTTGTTGGATCTTTTTCTGCGCTTATGGCTTCTTCAGAAGTTATTGCTGTAAAAAAAATTCCTACTTATTTGGGATTTTTCTTTAAAAGAAATTCTTATGCCAAGATTTCTATTATAAAAGTGTTAGTAGAGCTTTCAGAAAAGGCTAGAAAAGAAGGTCTTTTGTCTCTTGACGATGAGCTTGAACAAATTAATGATCCATTTTTTAAGTCAGGAATGAGACTTGTTGTTGATGGTGCAGATCCCGAGGTAATTAGAACTATGCTTTATTTAGAGCTTGATCAAATGCAAGAAAGGCATAAAGTTGGCTCAGATCTTTTTAAGACTTGGGCAAAACTTGCTCCGGCTTTTGGTATGACGGGCACTCTAATAGGACTTGTAGCTCTTCTAGGTAATCTAGAGGACAAGTCTGCGCTTGGTTCTTCTATGGCTGTTGCTCTTATTACAACTCTTTATGGGACCATAATGGCAAATTTAATGTTTACTCCTGTCCAACTTAAGTTGGAGAAAATTGATTCTGAGGAGGCTGCAGTAAAGACAATGATAATTGAAGGTGTTTTATCAATTCAGTCCGGAGATAATCCTAGAATTTTAGAGCAAAAACTGATGACGTTTTTGACCCCCAAAGATCGAAGCCAGCTTAGTAGCAGTATTGGAGGTGAGTAATGGCCTTGAGAGCTAAAAAGCCTTTAAAATGTGATGAGGGATCTCCAGATTATATGTTGACTTATGGAGATATGGTTACCTTGCTGCTTGTATTTTTTGTTACAATGTTTTCATTAAATGATATTATTTTTCAAGAAAATGTAATAAGGATAATGTCTGCTTCTTTTACCGGTGCAGGATTTTTTAAAGGCGGTAAGACTTTAGATTTTAATAAATTATCTTATTTGAGCAATAGTTTTATGTCTTTACCTTCTACTGTTCGCAATAAACAAGCATCTCAAACTGCTAAAAATAAATCTATGATTGAATTTATTGAGAAAATTCAATCCAAAAATATTATGGTTAGGCAGGAAGAGAGAGGTATTGTGATATCTCTTGCAGCAGATGCATTTTTTGATTCTGCTAGTGCAGATGTTAAGCTTGAAGACAATAGAGATTCTATTCAAAAAATAGCATCTTTTATTGGGGTTTTAAGTTCTAGAGGCTATAATTTTAAAATAGAAGGGCATACGGATAATATTGATACTGATGTAAATGGGCCTTGGAAAAGCAATTGGGAGCTTTCGGTTGCAAGATCTGTTAATATGCTGGAACATATTTTGAACTATCTAGATCAATCTAATGTTAAGAGCATTGAAAATAGGTTTGAAGTATCTGGTTTTGGCGGAAGCAGGCCTATTGTAACAGATGATACTCCTGAGGGCAGAGCTTATAATAGAAGAATTGATATATTAATTACTACGGATGCATCTTTAAGTTTTCCTAGGGAAATTACACAGTAATAATTCTTTTTAATTGTAAAGAAGAAATTAATAGGAGGAATTTTATTATGCCGAATAAGGATGATGAAAATTTAGATGTAGGAGATTCTAATATTAGCAGAAAAGGTGGTTTATTGCCTGATATTATAATAAAAATTTTGCAGATACTAGCAATAGGAATATTTACTGTTGCGATAATGATAATTGTTTCTTATTTTGTATCTAAAATGGTAGTAAGCCAAAGTGGGGCTCCTAGTGATTTTCCAGTTTTTTCTAATGAATACCTAGGAAAGCCGCCTATGCTTATATGGTATGAAAGCATAGATGAGATTAGAGGCAATACTTTAGATATTCCTCCAAAAACTTTTGTTGTAAAGCTTGCTTTAGGGTATGCAGAGAATAATGTTAATATTCTCAATGAGCTTGGAAGACAAAAAGTTCGCTTAAAAGACATTATTAGAGAATATTTTAGTCAAAGAACTGGTCAAGAAATAAAAAATGAAAGTCAAATAAAAGCAGAGATTAAAGCAAGAATTAATAGTATTCTTAGAAATGGAGAAATAAAAGAAATAGCATTAACTCAAATTGATATTTTTGATATGTAATAAAAATTTAAAGGAATTTTAAATGGCAAACAATCCAGGAGCTTTGTCTCAAGACGATATAGATAGTCTTTTAGAGTCTATCAACTCATCTGAAAGTTTATCGTTAGATGAGCCCCTTTCTAATGTTATATCTAGTCCTACAGGCAAAAAGCAAAAAGTTAAGTTGTATGATTTTAAAAGGCCAGATAAATTTTCAAAAGAGCAAGTCAGAACAGTTTCAAGTTTTCATGAGGCATTTGCTAGGTATACTACAACCTCACTTTCTGCTCTTTTAAGAAAAATGGTTCATGTTCATGTGGCTTCAGTTGATCAGTTAACTTATGAAGAGTTTATTAGGTCGATACCCAACCCCACAACTTTAGCAATAATAAACATGGATCCTCTTAAAGGGTCTGCTATTTTTGAAGTTGATCCAACCATAGCATTTGCCATAGTAGATAGGCTTTTTGGTGGAGATGGAGATACGATTAAAGATAAAAGTAGAGATTTAACAGAAATTGAACAATCTGTCATGGAAAGTGTTATTATTCGTATACTTGCTAATATGAGAGAAGCTTGGTCTCAAGTAGTTGATCTAAGACCAAGATTTGGGCATATTGAGGTTAATCCACAGTTTGCTCAAATAGTTCCCCCTACAGAAATGATTATTTTAGTAACTCTTGAGGTTAAAATAGGAAAAGTGGAAGGGCTTATGAATTTTTGTTTGCCTTATATTACCATAGAGCCTATTGTTTCAAAATTATCAACAAGATATTGGCATTCTTTGATTGGAGTTGGAACCACTAGCGAGAATCTTGATGCTTTGCGTGAAAAGTTGGAAAATACAGCAATGCCTTTAGTAGCAGAAATAGGAGAAGTTAAGCTTAAGGTAAGAGAAATTTTATCGCTTGACAAAGGTGATGTTTTAAATCTTGAATCTTCTCTAATAAATAAAGATTTAACTTTAAAAGTTGGTACTAAAGAAAAGTTTAAATGTAGAATGGGTTTAATGGGAAATAAAGTTTCAGTACAAATTACGGAAAAAATTGGAGATATAAAGGGTTTTGATTTGTTAAAAGAGCTTACAGAAGAGGTTGAGTGATAGTTGTTTATTTATTATAACTTAAATTATTAAGAGGTTAAATTTATGAGTGTAGATGAAAAAAATGATAGTGGAGAAAAGCCGGAAATAAAGGGGGTTAAGCTTCCCGATTTAATTGATACTTTGCCAGAAGGAGTTGATCCTAGTAATTTTGGGCTTTTGATGGATGTTTCTATGCAGCTTACTGTAGAACTTGGGAGAACAGAGCGCAAAATAAAGGATATACTTGGCATGTCTGAGGGCACGATTATTACTCTTGATAAACTTGCTGGTGAGCCTGTAGATATTTTAGTAAATGGTAAAATAGTTGCCAGGGGAGAAGTAGTCGTAATTGATGAGAATTTTGGAGTTAGAATTACTGAGATAATTAAAACTAAAAATGAATAATAAATTTTTATTTTTAGTTTTTTTAGCGTTTTCTAATTTTTTTACACATGCTAATTCACAAGAGCAGGTAGATTCAATATCTACTGATTTAGAAAATGAATCCAGCTTGCCAATTTTTGAAGAGGATAAGCCAGCTCTTACTAGTAATGACAGTGTTCAGACGATTTCTCTTTTTAATATTTCTGATTTGGTCAAGATAGTTTTATTTCTACTTATTGCTTTTTTTATCTTTTTCTTGTTTAAAAAGTTGATTTTTCATTCAAAAAAAAGCAACTATGAACAAAATTCTAATTTGATCAAGGAACTTGTTTTTTACGAGATAGATGTTAAAAACTCAATAAGAATTATAAACATACTAGACAATGTTTACGTATTTTTAGTTTCCAGCAATTCTTCTACTTTACTCAAAGAGGTTAAATCTGAAGAAGAGTTAGAAGATTTAAAACTTAGACTTAGCGAAATTAATAATTTTGCTAAGAAAGAAGATTCTTTTAAATCAATCTTTAAGAAAATGTTGCTCAAAAAAGAAGAGATTCCTTTTTCTAGGAATGATTATGTTAAACTTGAGAAGAAAATTGAGACTTCACTTAAGGATAAACAAGATAGATTAAAAAAATTTTAGAGGGTTTATTTTGAGAAAGTGTTTTTTTTTATTTTTTAGTGTAACAAGTTTATCTTTTGCTCAAACAAAGTCTTTGCAAGCCACCAATGGTCTTAATTTTCCGTTTTTAAATTTTGAAAATATTAGTGGTTCAGAGATAGCTTTTTCTTTACAACTTTTGATTCTATTAACCATTATTACTCTTTCTCCAGCATTTTTAGTTTTAATGACTTCGTTTTTGCGAATATCTATAGTTTTGGATTTTATTAGGCGTGCGTTATCTCTTCAACAATCTCCTCCTACTCAAATAGTAATGGGATTGGCCTTGTTTTTAACTATTTTTACTATGTGGCCAACCTTTAATATTATATATAAACAAGCTTATTTGCCTCTTAAAGAATCAAAAATAAATTTTGATGAATTTTATAATAAAGGAATTGCTCCTCTTAGAATTTTTATGTATAAGCAGATGTCTGATGGGCGTCATGAAGAGATTAGGTTATTTATGAGTATTAGTAATTATGATCGACCAAAAAATTTTAGCGAAGTGCCAACACATGTTTTAATAGCAGCTTTTATTTTGCATGAGCTTAAAGTGGCTTTCAAGATGGGAATTTTAATATTTTTGCCTTTTATAGTTTTAGATATTATTGTTGCTTCTGTTTTAATGGCTATGGGTATGATAATGTTACCTCCTGTAATGATATCCTTGCCTTTTAAGTTGATTCTTTTTGTAATGGTAGATGGCTGGACTTTAATTACCAATGGTCTTATTAAAAGTTTTATGTAAGGTTGTATATGACTGCAGGGCACATTCTTTATTTAATTAGAATTTCTATTGAAAATATTATTATTTTATCAGCTCCAATGCTGATTATAGCTCTTATAGTTGGTCTTTTGATTTCGATTTTTCAAGCTATTACTTCAATTCAAGATCAAACTTTAAGTTTTATTCCAAAGATTATTGTTATACTTTTAACTATTGTGATTTTCGGGCCTTGGATTTTGAATAAGCTTATGCAGTTTACCTATGTGATTTTCAATCAATTGCAAAATGTTTAATTTATGATTTTAAATTGTATTATTTGGATGAAATTTTGAATTTGAATTTTTTAGTTTTAAAATCTTTTACAATTTTGCCTGTTTTGGTTAGAATTTTTATGTTTTTAAAATTCTCTCCATTTTTTTCAACAATAAAAATGGGATATTTTAATTTTTTCTTTTCTTTGATTCTATCTGTAATCGTTGTTGAAAAGATTAAAGTTACTTATCCTTTGGACAATATGTTTTCTTTTATGTTAATTTTATCAGGAGAAGCTATTTTAGGCCTTATTCAAGCATTTTTTGTTAGTATAATTTTCAATGTTTTTCATTTAGTTGGATTTTTCTTCTCTAATCAAATTGGGCTTGCTTATGCAAATATTTTTGATATCTTTTCAGAAGAAGATAGCATGATTATTTCGCAAATTTTTGCTTATTTGTTTTTACTTTTGTTCTTATCAAACAATTTTTTACTTCGATTTTTTGTGATTGGCATACACGATTCTGTTTTGAATATTAGGGTTGAACATTTGGTCAATATGAGAAATTCAGAATTTGTCAAGCTTTTACTTATATCTTTTGGATTTCTTTTTGAAAAAGCTTTATTAATTTCGTTTCCAATATTGGCTTTGCTTTTACTTTTTTATCTGGTATTAGGAATACTTTCAAAATCATCTCCTCAGATTAATTTATTAGTAATTAGTTTTTCAACTTCGCTATTTTTAGGGTTGTTAATTTTGTATATTGGATTTCCAAGCTTAGCAATATCTTCAAAAAGAGTAATTGAACTTTCCTTAGATTCTCTTGCTAGTTTTTTAAAATTGTTTTCCAGAGTTTTAAAATAATGATAAAAGATGAATTTTTGATTAAAAGTTGGTATATTCCTCTTAATTTTTTTTCTGCAGATGATGAAGGAAGAACCGAATTACCCACTGATCAGAAAAAGCAAAAAGCAAGAGAAGAGGGGCGGGTATTAAAGTCCACTGAAATCAATACTGCTATTAGTCTTTTGTTGCTGTTTGCATTGTTTTTTTTCATGCTTTCTTATTTTACTTTAGATTTAGTAGCTGTTTTTAAAGAGCAAACCAGCAAGCTTCCTGAAGTTATGAGGATTAGTGTTTATTCTATGGGTTTTGCATATATTAGATCCATTATTGGGTATGTCGTTTTGTTTTTTTTTGCATCCTTGGCTGTTAATTTTTTTGCCAATATTATTCAAGTAGGCTTTTTTATTACTTTTAAATCTTTGGAGCCAAGGTGGGATAAAATTAGTTTTAATTTTTTCAGGTGGGCTAAGAATTCTTTTTTTTCAGCAGGAGCTTTTTTCAATTTGTTTAAAAGTTTGTTAAAAGTTGTTATAATATGCTTGATATATTATTTTATTATAGAAAACAATATAGGCAAAATTTCTAAGCTTTCGGAGTATACACTTCAGTCTGGAATTTCTATTGTATTGGTGCTTGCCTATAAGATATGTTTTTTCTCAGCAATCTTTTTGGCAATTGTCGGAGTGTTTGATTATTTGTTTCAAAGATCTCAGTACATTGAGAGTTTGAAAATGACAAAAGAAGAGGTAAAGCAGGAGAGAAAGGAAATGGAAGGTGATCCTTTACTTCGATCTAGAATAAAAGAGAGAATGAGGATTGTTTTAAGTACTAATTTAAGAGTAGCTGTTCCTCAAGCAGATGTGGTGGTTACAAATCCAGAACATTTTGCAGTTGCTATTAAGTGGGATAGTGAAACAATGTTAGCTCCAAGGGTGCTTGCAAAAGGTCAGGATGAAATAGCTCTCACAATTAAAAAAATTGCAAGAGAAAATAATATTCCTTTAATGGAAAATAAGCTGCTTGCAAGAGCGCTTTATGCTAATGTTAAGGTTAACGAAGAGATTCCAAGAGAATATTGGGAGGTTGTTTCAAAAATTCTTGTGAGAGTATATTCTATTACTAAAAAGTTTAATTAGAGGTTCTATTGTTGGATGCTAGAAAAAATTTTATATTAGGATATTTAGGGCTTAATAATAAGTCTGATTTAATAATTTCAGTCGGTTTGATATTTATTGTTGCTGGGTTTATCTTACCTCTTCCCGCGGTTATTTTGGATGTTTTGATTACTGTTAATTTAGTAATAAGTCTTTTAATTATTTTAATTGTTCTTTATTCTAAGAGATCTCTAGATTTTTCTGTTTTTCCTACCTTATTACTTGTGATGACTATTTTTGGACTTGTTCTTAATATTTCTTCTACTAGGTTGATTTTAACTAAAGGTGTAAATTTTGATGGGCAAATGATAAGAACTTTTGGTACATTTGTTGTAGGTAGTTCTGGAATTCAAGGACTTGTTGTTGGATTTATAATATTTATAATAATAATTGCTGTTCAGTTTATTGTAATTACCAAAGGAGCAACAAGGGTAGCCGAAGTTGCAGCTCGATTTGCTCTTGATGCGCTTCCTGGCAAGCAAATGGCCATTGATTCTGCCTACAGTTCTGGAAATTTGACAGAAGAAGAAGCTACAAGGCAAAAAAACGATTTACAATCCGAAGTCAATTTTTATGGAGCAATGGATGGAGCTTCTAAATTTGTATCGGGAAATGTTAAGGTTGGATTTTTGATAACTCTTATAAATATTCTTGGTGGTTTGTTGGTAGGAATAACTTTGCAAGGTCTTAGCTTTAACGAAGCTCTTAATAATTATGTTTCATTGACAGTTGGTGATGGGCTTGTGTCTCAATTGCCGTCTCTTTTAATTTCAACGGCTACAGGCTTGATTGTAACTAGATCGATTTCAAAAAATAGCTTTGGTGGCGAGATTTTTGAGCAATTCACAAATTATTTAGGAATTTATTGGATTGTTTCTGGATTTTTGTTTTTCTTAGCTTTTCTTCCTGGATTTCCAACCTTAATTCTTATTTCTTTAAGCTTGCTGATTGCATTTTTAGCTTATTCTCTTTCAGGAATAAAGCGCAAAGAAGAAATTGCTGAAAAAATGAAGCTGGAAGAAGAGCAAGCGTCAGTGTATTCAGATAAAGATGTTGCGCCTGTTGTTCCTCTTGATCCACTAGCTCTTGAGATTGGATATAATCTTGTTCCAATAGTTGATGATACAAAAACTTCTGAACTACTTGATCGTATTATTAAGATAAGGCGTGAGATTGCATTTGAATTTGGAATAGTTGTGCCTAAAATTAGAATAGTTGACAATATGCGACTTCAATCCAATGTTTATTCTTTTAAATTAAGAGGAGTTGAAGTTGGACGAGGTGAGATTAAACTTGGTAAATTTTTAGTGATAAATATTGGAATTGACTCTGGAATAGATGGAGATCTTGTTAAAGATCCTTCATTTGGACTTCCTTCTCTTTGGGTAAATGATGATGGGCGAGAAACCGCTGAAAAATTGGGTTATACTGTTGTAGATCCCCCTTCGATTATTGCTACTCATATGACAGAGCTTATTAAAAGACATTCTTACGAAATTTTGACTCGTCAAGATGTTCAAAATACCCTTGATGTTTTTAAAAAAGATTATGGTGCTATTGTTGAAGAAGTCCTTAAGAATTTTTCAGTTGGCGAGATTCAAAGGGTTTTACAGGGGCTTTTAAAAGAGCAGGTTTCAATTCGCAATTTGGTTACAATTTTTGAAACAATTGCAGATTTTACAAGCATTACTAAGGATATATTTTTCTTGATTGAAAAATGTAGACAATCAATTGGAAGGCAAATAACTAGTGGATATTTAGACTTAAATTCTGAGCTTAATGTAATAACCTTAAACCCCGGTTTTGAGCAAATAATAATTGATTCTCGTGTAGAATCCAATCATGATCTTATAAGCTCAATTGATCCTAATTTGAAAACTAAATTTATTTATGAACTTTTCAAAGTTGTAAACGAAGTTCAAGTAGAAGGGTTTTATCCAGTCATCCTCTCAAGTGAATCATCAAGGCCTATAATAAAAGTGATAACAAGCAGAGAGATTCCAGAGCTTGTTGTTATGTCTGTTTTAGAGGTTCCCCAAAATATTAAAGTTAATGTTCTTAAAACGGTAGAGGTTAAAGAATAGTATTATGGTTCAATATTTTACAGAAAAAGGCCCAACTTATAATGAAGTTATAGAAATAATTAAGAAAAAATATGGTAAGAATGCTAGGGTTATGACCTATAAAACTATTCCTCATGGAGGAATTTTAGGTTTGTTTACCAAAGATTGGGTTGAAGTTTCAGGTTATGTTAGATATGATATTGGTAATCAACAGATTAATGTTGAAGATGAAAAGCGAAAGATCCTGCAAAGCATTAAAAGAGAAGAAAATTCTTCAATCGAAGATGTGCTCAAAGAAGTTAAATCTCTTAAAACAGAGCTTGCCCATAAAAAGGAAAATATCAATCATCCAACAATTACAAAAATTGAAGATATTTTAAGAGAAAATGATTTTTCTGAAAATTATATTAAAGACATTAATGAGTTTATTAAAAGAGAATTTAGTTTGTCAGATCTTGATGATTACGAGAGAGTTAGAGAAGACGTTGTTTTGTATATTGCAAAGACAATTAAATGCTCAGGCTCTATTATTGATAATCTTAAGAAAAGGGTTTTTATTTTAGTTGGTCCGACAGGTGTTGGAAAGACTACCACAATTGCAAAACTTGCAGCAATTTATGGCATTAATGGAGAATCTAAGAGCTTGAATATTAAGATTATTACTATTGATAATTATCGTATTGGGGCTAAAAAACAAATTCAAACTTATGGTGATATTATGGGTATTCCGGTTAGAGCAATTGAATCTTTTAAAGATTTAAAAGATGAAATTACTGATTCAAAGGATTTCGATCTTATACTTGTTGATACAATTGGCAAAAGTCCTAAAGATTTTATGAAGCTTGCTGAGATGAAGGAGCTTCTTAATGCTTGCGGAAGAGATGCTGAATTTCATTTGGCTGTGAGCTCTACTACAAAAACATCAGATGTTAAAGAAATATTTCATCAATTCTCTCCTTTTAATTACAAAACTGTGATTTTTACCAAAGTGGATGAAACTACTTGTGTTGGAAATTTGATAAGTTTGATTTATGAAATGAAGAAAGTAGTTTCTTACGTTACAGATGGGCAAATTGTTCCTCATAATATTAGTGTTGCAGAACCACTTACTTTTATTAGAAAAATAAATGGCTACAGAATAAGCGATGATGCAGAATTTATTAAGAAGATAAAAGGTAAATCTTATTATTAAGGATAGTTATAATGGAAGATCAAGCTCAAAGTTTAAGAGATATGATGAGATTAAATGGTAAATTTAATTTTTCAGTTGATGAGAAAGTTCAAAACAGTAAAACAAGATTTATTGCTGTTAGTAGTGGCAAAGGCGGTGTTGGTAAAAGCAATATTGCAATTGGACTTGCTCTTAAATATTCTGAGCTTGGCAAAAAGGTATTAATACTTGATGCTGATATTGGAATGGCTAATGTTAATATTTTGCTTGGAGTTATTCCCAAATATAGTATATATCATATGATTACTCAAAGTCGCGATATTAGAGATGTAATAACAAAAACAGAGTACAATATTGATCTTTTAGCCGGTGCTTCTGGTACAATGGAGCTTTTAGACCTCTCTGATGTTGATGTTAATAAATTTATAAAAGAATTATTAAAAATATATGAATATGATATAGTTGTAATAGACACTAGTGCTGGGATTTCAAGGCAAGTTATTTCGTTTTTACTTTCCAGTGACGATGTTGTTATTGTTACTACTCCCGAGCCTACTTCAATTACTGATGCTTATGGGATAATAAAGGTTTTGTCTTATAAGATGGAGAATTTAAAAAACTTAAGACTTATTGTTAATAGAGTAGCTAATGTTAGTGAGGCTAAGGGGGTTGCCAAAAAGGTTATAGATATTTCAGGGCAATTTTTAAATTTAAATATTGATTATTTGGGATACATTTATGAGGATCAAAATATTAGAAGCTCTGTTTTCAAACAAAAGCCTTTTGTTTTGGTAAATCCAAATAGTAAAGCTAGCTATTGTCTTGATTCTATTGTTGCCACTCTTGAGGAGGTTTCTCTAGATAGCAGAAAAAGAAGAGGTGTTATAGGTTTTATATTAAGATTTTTTGGTGTGGAATAAGGCATTATGTTTATAAGTAGGGAATTAAAGTATATTTTATTAGCCAGTGTATCAGCATTATTTATTTCAGCAATTTTAGGTTTGTTTTGTGGTTTGCCATTTTTTACAATTTTAGTAAGATCTTTTTTGCAGTTTGTATTTTTTTTTGTTATTGGACTTTTAATCGAGTTTATCTATAAAAAGTATTTATCGAATCTTTTTTCAACAGAATTGTCTAGCGATATGGAAAATAATCTTCAAGATAATAAGAAGACAGTTTACAAGGATTTAAATGAGAATCTTGATTTCCAAAATAAAAATTCTCATTATGATAACTCTCAAAATAACAGTAGTAGTGTTGATTTTATAGAAGAGGTCAAAAAGTATAAATTTGAGACTGAAGATATGAATGAGGCAAGTGGCAAAATTAAAAAAATGTCATTTATTGAAGATAATGATCCAAAAGTTGTTGCAGATGCTATTAAAACTTTAATGAGCAGGAAGGAATAAATATGGATAATAGGGTTATAAATTTTTCTGAACTTTGTGATAAAATGCGAGTTTACTTGGAAAGAGAAAGTCATGTCGATTTGATGGAAATAGAAGCAGATACTCTTGAAGAGGCTTTAAATGATGCTTCTTTAGAACTTTCAGTGCCTTATAAAGAGCTGGATTATGAGATTTTGTCAAAAGGCAGTAATGGCATATTGGGATATGGAAGGAAAAAATGGAAAATAGTTGCCTATAGAAATTCTTATAGCAAGCCTAAAGTGTCTTTTGATTCAAAAAATGATTCAGGAGAAGAAAAAACGATTTCATTGGATGGTGAATTTTTTATCAGGAAATCTTCTAAAGGTGTGTTTCTAAAGGTTATCTCATCAAGGGGACAAGGAGTTTCTATTAAATATCAAGATGTTCTTTCTAAATTAGAATTACATAGCAATATTGAAAAGTTTAATAAAGACATTGTGAAGGGTGTAGTTGAGAATGCTAGTGGATACTATGAAAAAATTGCTGATTTTGAATCTGATCCTTCTGAGAATGTAACAATGATGGTTCAAATATCAGAAAATTCAATGTCAGTTACTATTGAATTTACCGCTCCTGGAATTAATGGAGCTGAAATTTTTGCACAAGATATTTTTAATATTCTTAGAAAATATGGAGTTATAGATATTGCAATACTTAAAGATAAAGTAGCAAAATTTGTAGATTATCCTGTTTATGGTGAGCCTGTTGAACTTGCAAGGGGGTTAGAGCCAGTAAAGGGCAAGGATTCTTATATCGATTTTATTGTTGATGATAATAATAGGTTTGGTGAGTATGAAGTTTCAAGCATAGGATTTAGGAATGTTGTTGAGGGCGAGGAATTGGCCAAAATTATTCCTTTTGGGAAAGGTATAGATGGTTATACCGTTTTTGGCAAAGTGTTAAAATCAGAGAGTGGGCAGGATATTAATTTTGTTTTAGGTGAAAATACTTTTAGAGATGGTTATAAAATTCTTGCAAAATGTAATGGGTATATGTCTGTTTCAGACGGTGTAATATCTGTTCACAATATTTATTTAGTCAAGGGTGATGTTGGACCTGCTACTGGAGATATAGTAAATAATGGAATGGTTCTTGTTCAAGGCAGTGTTTTAGATGGATACAATATTATGGCCAAAAGTGGAATAGAGGTGAAAGGATTAGTGGGGCGGTGCAATTTAAAAACGGATGGGTCTATTATTTTTCATAGTGGTGTAAATGGCAAGGGTGATTCTAATATTTATGCACGGGGTAATATTAGGGCTAAGTTTTTAGAAAATGTTACTTTAAATTGTGGTGGTGAAGTTGAAGTTTTAAGAGGCATTGTGAATTCTTCAGTTTCTTCTAAAAAGAGAGTTCTTTGCATCGGTAAAAAATCAAAAATAGTTGGTTCTAATGTTTATGCTAAAGAAGAGGTTAGAGCTTATTCTATAGGTTCTGATAGAAGTTGTGAAACTTGTATTGACGTTGGTTATGATCCTGAAATTAAAGATTTGCTAACCAGGTTTACTAGCCATCTTGAAAAGATTGAAAAGCGATTAGAAGTTTTAACCAAAGATATTGCTGCTTTAAAAAAGAATATTGTGCTCATTACAGATAAGTCAGAAAAATCCTTAAAGATTGATAGTTACAATGAATTTGTTAATGAGAGTAAAATTCTTAGAATGGAAATAAAAATGATAGAGGCTAAGCGAGTTGATTTGCAAAACGAGCTTGAAAATACTAAGATAGAGGGTAAAGTTTCTGTTGAAAATGTAGCTTGTTCGGGTGTTAAGCTTTATATTAAGAATGCTTTTTATGAGCTTTCAAAAGATTATATCAATGTTACTTTTGTAGAGGATGATAATTACATTAAAGTTATGACTTATATTCCCTTTAAGTCTGGGTGAATGATCTTTGATATAAGGATTTGGATATGGATACATTTGAAGTTTTTAAAGTGTCTGTTGTTGGCTCTTTTAAGACTAAGCAACTTTTAAGTGAAGATGAAAAGCATAAGAGATTAAAAATTAATCAAAATGCTAGATTTAAATTTTTAAGAGATTGTCATACTGATTCTGAAGTTAATAATGTATGTTCGGTTGGTAGAACTGAGGATAATTTTTTGCTTTCATTTCCAGTTAAAAAAAATAAGAGTGAAGAGAAGATAATGCTTGGTTTGTATGCTGGCAAATTTGAAGATCCTAAAATTGGTAAAAATGTTAATATTAAAAGATAAAGTGTTTTAGGGCTTTTATATGTTTATTGTTTTTTATTTTATTTTAATTATATTTATTTTTATATATTTTCATGTGTATGTTAATTTAAAAATAAAATCTAATAGCATACTTAGAAAGTTTAAAAGCGAGGTAGATAAAACAATCATTGAAATTAATCAAGCTACGGATAGAAATATAAATATTATTGAAATAAAAATTGAAAGTTTAAACAGAATCATTAAAGAGGTTGATGAGAGAATTGAAATTCTTGATCAGAGATTGTTGGGGTTTAACAACGGCTCTATTCATGGAAATAATTCTTCTAGTTTTGGATCTAAGAGTGATGGAATTTATAAAAACAATTTGGATTATTCTATGCCTACTATTGAAAAAAATATAATAAAAGAAAGTTATAATGTTCGCAATCAAATTATTTTACTTCATGAACAAGGTATGTCTTTTGAAGCTATTGCTAAAAAATTTAAGTTAGATCTAGGTGAGGTTGAGTTAATTGTTTCAATACATAGGGGAGGTATTCATGAAAAAATGGATAGGTATTGATCTTGGAACCACTAATACTGTAGCATCGTATTTTGATGTTAGTTCTAAGATAATATTAAATGAAAGGGGTGAGCGAATGACCCCTTCTATTGTTTCTTTCTCAGATAAGGATGTTCTTGTTGGAAGTGCCGCTAAAAATCAAATATTAGTTAATCCTAAAAAGACATTCTATGATTTTAAGACCAATATAGGTTCTAATACTTTTTATAAAGTAGATGGTGAATTCTATAGAGCAGAATATATTTCAGCACATTTGCTTTCTAGTGTCAAAAAGAACGCTGAAAAATTTTTAGATGAAGAGATTGAAAATGCTGTAATAACAGTTCCTGCGTATTTTTCTGAGATCCAAAGAAGAGGTGTTGTTGAAGCTGCAAATTTTGCTGGTTTGAATTGCAAGGCCATACTTAATGAGCCAACTGCAGCTGCTATTGCTTATGCCTTTGAAAGACAAATTGATGGAATTTTTCTTATTTACGATCTTGGGGGTGGAACTTTTGATGTAACTCTCATGGAAAAGCAAGGTGAGACCTATACTGTTCTTTCGGTTAAAGGACAAAGCCGACTTGGAGGAAATGATTTTAATAAGATCATTGAAAAGCATGTTTTAGGTAGTTTTAAAAATGAATATCCCGATTTTAATTTAGAAGATGTTTTCCTTCTTGAAGAATTAAGAGAACGAATAGAAGAAGGTAAAAAAAATTTATCTGTTATGGAAGAGGTTGACATCACTTTGCTTTTTCTTGATGGTAAACATTTAAATTACAGACTTAAAAGGAATGAATTTAATTTAATGATAAGTGAATATGTTGAAAAAACTATTCAATTGTCTATGGAATGTATTGCTGATTCTGGGGTTGATATTAATAGTGTTTCAAAAATCATACTTTCCGGTGGCTCAACAAGGATTCCTTTGATTGAAAAAGTTTTAAAGGAATCTTTTCCTTCTGTTTCGATTTTAGACGCTTTAAATCAAGATGAAGTTGTAGCTATTGGTGCAGGTATTCATGCTTTTAGTCTTTCTAGGAATGATTCTATTATTAAGTTTAAAGATGTGACTCCTTATTCTCTTGGACTTGAGATAAAGGGCAATGAATGTTTTACTTTAATAGAGAGAAATGCAGCTTTACCAGTTTCTAGGAGCAAACTATTTACGACTACTAATGATTATCAAGATGAAATTGAGATTCATATACTTCAAGGTGAATATAAAAAAGCTTCTTTGAATTATTCTATAGGTAGGTTTTCCTTTGGGAATATTCAAAAAGCTTTAAAAGGAATCCCCAAAATAGAGGTACTTTTTACATTAAATGAAAGTGGTATTTTGAGTGTTAATGCCAAAGATTTGCAGACAAATTCTTCTAACTTTATTGAAATAAAAATTACAAGTTCATCTGACAATGTAGCAAAAGAAAGCCTTTCAAATACTTTTACAAGTATTATTGATTGAAGACTTAAAGAAATAAGATATTTTTTTTAAAAATAATAAATTATTTTCCCCAATATGTTATCAATTTTTATAAATCCGTAATCTCTTGAGTCTAATGAGTTTTTTTTATTTTCTCCTACAACTAAATAGTGATTGTCCGGAATTTTTTCAGTATTTTTTTTTAAAATATTTTCATCTATTTTGAAGTTTAAGTCATGTATGCATATTTCATTTTTTTCTATTTGTTTAAATTTTTCTCCTGGGATTGCAAAAATTTTTTTGATGGCAATTTTTTTTGTTATAGGATCTTTAATAAGTACCACTTCATTTTTTTTGGGATTTTTCCATAATAAAAAGTATTTTTGTTGATTTTTAAGTCTAATTCCATATGCAAATTTGTGATTTACAATCCAGTTTTTGTCAAATATTGTTGGGGTCATTGATCCGCCTTTTACTATGTAAAAGGATAAGAATAATTTTATTAAGGTTAATAAAAATAAGGAGGCGGCTAAAATTGACGCTAGTGCATATTTGTGAGCTTTAAATATTCTCATAACTTTTAAACAATGCTTTCATTAAAATGCAATTTTCTATTGTATAATGAAATAGCATGTTATGATTATACCAAAAAAAAAGCAAAGGGTAGAAAAACGTAAAAAAAATTTTTTATTTAATAGCAAAAAGAATGCTAATTTAGAATTAAAAGATTTTGCCAATATTAGGAATATTGGCAAAATAAGAAAAAAGGTTTTCAAGTTTAAAAACTTTTTAAAAAAAATTGATTTTTTTTTTAAAAAGTTTTCTTTATTTTTCTATAAGCTTAAAATACAAAATATCAATCATTATGAATATAAATATTATTATAAGGGCTTGAGAGAGAAAGTTTTTAACATTTTTAGCTTAAAACTTGATTATAAGCTCGTTTTTAAGCTAAATGCAATAATTTTTATTTTTATATTAATATTTTATATTAATATTTTTTCTTACTACGATTCATATGTTTTTTTAAATAGACTTGCTTTTCCAAAAGATTATTTTATTGATACATTTTTATATTATAGCGATCAAGATATAGCCCAAATTAGTAGTTATTTGCTTGAATCTAATGTTTCTACAAATACTCCCGGATTTAAAAAAAATTTTGTATTAAAGGTATTGGACCATAAAATTAAGCCCGGAGAAACGCTTTCTCATGTTGCAGCTAGGTATCAGATAACCAGTGAAACTTTAATTTCTTTTAATGACATTAAAGATGTAAGAAGTATTAGGCCAAATTCGGTTATTAAAGTTCCTAATATGAAAGGAATTGTTTATGTTGTCAAAAAAAATGACTCTATTTCATCTATAGCTAGTGCTTATAATGTTCCCAAGGTGGATATTTTAGATTCTAATAATCTTGATAATGAGGTTTTATTTTTAGGGCAAAAATTGTTTATTCCTGGAGGAAGATTGCCCAAAGATTTTTTAAAAGAAGTATTAGGAGAGACTTTTATTTATCCTGTACAAGGTGTTATTACTTCAGGATATGGTTATCGACCAGATCCTTTTACAAGAGTTATTAGCTTTCATAATGGAATAGATATTGCAAATTTAGCTAATACCCCTATTAAAGCTTCAAGAGAGGGCATTGTTGTAACTGTGGGATTTAATGCTGGAGGGTATGGGAAATATGTTGTTATTTCTCACAGTAACGGATTTCAAACTTTATATGCGCATTTGAATTCTTTTGCTGTTAAAGTTGGGAAAAAAGTTTCAAGAGGAGCAATAATAGGTTACATGGGAAGTACTGGATATAGCACAGGTAATCACTTGCATTTTACCATTTTTAAGAATGGTAAAACCGAAAATCCTATGAAATATTTAAGGTAGTGTTTTTCATATATATTTGGATATATTAATTTTTTTAAGTATTTGAGTTAGTCTTTTGCCTTCTACTAAATCAATAAGCCTTCCTTCAATCATTTGTTTGGCCTTTAAAGAGAATTTTGATGGAGCAATACAGAGCCCTTTTATTTTATTTTCCTTTATTTTTGAAATGAAATCTTTTAAAAATAATTCACCAAAAGTGTCTTGTTCAGTTCTTACAAAGCGTACTATTAAATTTTCTTCCCACTGATTGTTAGCTAAGTGAAAGTTCATATCAATAAATTGTGATGTTATTTCGTTTATTTTAGAATCTCTTACTTGAAATTTATTTAAATATAGTTTTAAAATAATTTCATTTGCTAGTTTTTCAAAATTTTCTTTTGAACTGCGCAAATATATTCTTAGTGCTATGTTTTCGTTTAATCTTTTGCTAAATTCTAATTTTTCTTTAATTTTTTTGTAATTTGGATCAATATCTTCAACTCTGGTAAAAGCTTCTGTGGCTTTTTGATAATTTTCAACAGAGATTTGGAGTTCTCCAAGATTATAAAATAATTCAAGAAAAATTTTTTTAGGCAAATCAGGTTTTACTTTTATTATTTCTTTAATATTTTGTTCTAATTTCTCTAATTCTTTATTTTTTGAATGAATCTCTGATGTAATTAGCAAAGCCTCATAAATCATTCCGTCTTTTTGTTTTATTTTGTTAGCAATCTCTAGTGCTAGATGATCTTGGTTCATTTTTGATAAAGATTTAGCATATGCTAAAAGAGCGTCAATATCTCCTTGTATATGTTTTTTAATGTTATTAAATATTCCAGCAGCTTTTCTATAGTTTTCCAGATTAAATAAAGTTATTCCTATGTGTTTTAGAATGTCTTTATTATTTTTATTAAACTTGTAGACTTTTGTAAGATAGTATAGAGCTTCTTTATACATTTCATTTTTTAAGAATGCTATGCCAAGATAATAATTTGCATCCTCATCTGTTTTTTTTATCAAGTAAGCTTTTTTTAAAAATTCTAAGGCTTCTCTATTAAAATTTCTTTTAAGATTGTAAAATCCATAGCTTAAAAAAGCTTTAAATGTGTTTATTTCTTGGCTTATTGGGTTGTCTTCTATTAATTGGCATAATTTTTTTGCATATTTTATACCATTCTCATAGTCTTTATTTTTATAGTAGTAATCATTTAAAATTTCAAGGGCACCTATTTCGTTTGGATTTGTTTTTAATATAGAAATTGCTCTTTCGATTAATTTTCGTGTTCTCTCGTCATCTTTTTTGATTTTTCCTTTAGTTTTGCCCATTGTAAGTTTTAATGCGATTTTAAAAAATAAAAATACTAAAATAAATACTGTTAATGAAGAGATTACTATAAATAGCGATAACACTCGTATTGCTCCTAAATTCAAAATATCTCATTAATTTGTATAATCATCATATCTACTTTTAATAAAAGCTATTTACTTAAAATAAAAGTAATTTGTAAGTTGAACATCACATTATTTATATTATATTATAGTTATAATATAAATAATAATAATGATAACTATAATTAGTACATAAATTTGGTTTCAATAAAATAAAGCAAAGAGGTTGTAATTTTTGAAAGGGTTTTTAGCAATAAAATTATCTAATAATGAGTATTATTCGGTTTTAAATTTAGATGATAGTTCTGTTAAAAGAGTAATATTGGGCAAGATTGCGGGCGATACTAGTATTAAGTTGAATTTTTATGTTAGTGAATATGAAGATTTTTCATCTCCTTTTTTAGTTGGTTCTTTTTTCTTGGATAATCTAAAAAAGGAAAGCTTGAGTGTAAATGTTTATTTTAAAGTTATAGATGAAATACTTTATGTTTATAGTGAATCTGATGGGATTCAAGATAAATCGAAGTTCGATTTAAGTCTTGTAGATTTTAATCAAAACTTTAAAGAATCTAATGGGGGGGGCGACCTTTTAAATGGTTTTAAAAGCAATATTGGCAATGATTTGCCTGTTGAAAATTTGGGTTCTGAGTTTGATTTAAATTTTGAAGAAAGAGATGATTTTGTTAAAAAAGATGTTTTTGATTTAACTATGCCTATTGTTGATTCTGTAGATTTAAAAACCGAAGAAGATCAAAAAATTGAGTTAAATGATTCAGATGATAATGATAATGATAATGATAATGATAATGATAATGATAATGATAATGATAATAATGATTATTTCAAAGAAGAGTTTAATTTAGAAGCTAAAAAAGTTGATTATATTGATGAGGGGTCTTTGAATCTTAATAATTTTGAGTTTCAAGAATTAAAAGAATTTTCTTCTGAAGAAGAAGATTTGCATGATTTAAGTGTTGAAGACATTATTGCAGATATTGACAAAGACTTAATAGATACTTCAGATGAAGATGTTGAACTAGATCTTAGAGAGGATTTTGAGAATGATGTGGTAAAAAATAATTTTAAATTAAATTCAAGTGAGGGAGTAGTTCATTCCCCCATGCTATATTTAAGTCTTATTTCTCTTTTTCTTCTAATATTTTTTTCTTTATTTTTAATTTTTTCAAAAATTTTAAAGCCCAGAGATTTTGTCTCATATTACTTTAAATGTGGTAAAAATAGAATTGAGAGATATGGAAAAGATCAACATGTTTAATAGAAAGTTTAATAGAAATTTTTGTGTATTGCAAAATTTTCTTTTTTTATCTTTAAGTTTTTTTTCATGCTTTGTGAAAAAAGAAATTTCAGGTAGTGATTTTATCAAGGTGCATTCAAAAGAGTTTGATTTAAATAATTTGAATTGGTTATGGAATTTTGATTATTCAAAAAAAAATTTTGATAAGCATTTTAACATAGATTCAAGTTCTTATATATATGTTGCTTATTTGTTTAAAAAAATAGGATTTGAAGAGAAATTTGTAGAGTATATGAAAAAGGCTATAGCTGATGGGGATAGTATTGCATCCCAGTTTGCTGGAATTAAACTTATTGAATATTTTAACTCAATAAAAGAGTATTCTTCGTCTGAATTGATTGGAGAGAGACTTCATAAAAAATACGAAAATAATAAATTCATTATGCTAGGCTATTTTAAAAGTCTTTATTGGCAAAAGAAGAACGATAAAGCACTTAGTCTTTTAAGTAAACTTGATAAGATGAAATTTTCTGATTATCAGGAAAATGAAAATATTTTGTTAAAGGCAGCTCTTTATCTTAATCTTTCTAATGTAAGTGAGTCAAAAATTTATTTTAATAAGCTTTTTGAGAATTTACCTTCAAATTATTTACATGTAAGAGCTTATGATTATTTTATTATTGAAAATAAGTCTAAATACTTTAGTGAAAATTTTTTAAATCTTGTTAGGTTTAAGTATGAAGTGGCGAATGGTAATTTTAATAGTGCAATAAATATATTGAATAAAAATGGTTTGCGTGATTATTATGACAATAATGTTGTGTTAAGCGATGTTTATAAGGCTTTTATTAGTTCTGGAAAAATTTCAAATGCTTTAACATTTTTTAGTAAAATAAGGAGTAAATATAAGAATTATTACTTAGGCATTTTAAATCTTAGGAGAAGAAATAATTTAGGACTTCTTATTTTAAAAGAATATCTTGAAGGTTTAAATCTTAGTAATGAGATTAACAGGCTTGCTTTGCTTAATACGGCTTTTAGCAATTTAATTTTTACTAAAAGTGCAAGAGATTATTTTGCCGAAGGTGTAGCCAAGTTTTATACCGAGAGCGATAAAAAAAATTCTACTTTTATTAAGGTTTTAGAAGAATATATTTTAGAATCAATTCAGCTTGAAGACTATGGCAACCTTTATAAACTTTATTCTAATGCTCAAAAAGTTATTTCTGATTCTATTTTGTCTAAGCTTGCCTTTATTAATGCTAGACTTATATATCATAAATTAATTAAACCTAAGGGAAGCGGAGAGTATAAGAGTCTTTTGCATTCTGCTGTAAATTATGATAAGTGGTCTTATTCTTCATTTATGAGTAGGTACTTATTAGATCAAAATATTGATGATTTTTTTACAAGCGGGCTTGATGTTAAATATGAACAATCTGATTATGAGATTTTTTTAGAGAGGTTTTTAAAATTCAATCTTTGTCATTATCTTAGAGAGTTTATTTCTGAAGATTTTAGGAATGGATATAAATTTTCGCTCGATTTTTATCGAAGAGTATACGATGAACTTTTAAAGAGTGAAAATTATTATGATGCAACTCTTGTAATTAATTATCTTGTAAGTCAAGATGAATCTGCTTTAATGGAGAGTGATTATAAAAGGCTTTATCCTTATTTGTATGGATCTTTGGTAGAATATTGGGCTAAAAGGCGCGGACTTGAAACTAGTGTTGTATTTTCTTTAATAAAAGCAGAGAGTAGCTTTGAGAAAAATGCTGTCTCAAAGCCCGGTGCTATTGGTCTTATGCAGGTTATGCCGTCAACAGCAAATGATATTTCTAAGGAACTTAAGTATTTTGATTATAATTTAAAGGCCCCAAAAGATAATATAATAATTGGGACATATTATTTGAAAAAAAGAATATCTACAACCGGTAGCCTTTACAAAGCCCTTGCATCTTACAATGGAGGTATTGGCAATGTTAGAAAGTGGGAAAAAAGTTATGGACATTTGTCTAAAGAGCTTTTTATTGAGGCAATTCCTTTTAGTCAGACTAGAAATTATATTAAAAAAATATTAGTTTATTCGATATTTTATGACGCTTTGTATGAAAAGAAGGGAATAGATTCGGTGATAGTTAAAATTATGGGTGAATTTCCTAAAAATTAGTATTGGAGCATTTAATGACAAATATTTTAAGTGTAATTATTCTGGGTATTGTTCAAGGTATTACAGAGTTTTTGCCAATATCCAGTTCTGGGCATTTATTGCTTTTTAGACATTTTATGCATTTAAATCTTCCAATAATATTTGATATTTATTTACACTTTGCAACAGTTTTAGTTATTATTATTTACTATCGTCAACGAATTTTAGAACTTTTTTCAACTTTTATAAGGTTTTTTTTAATAAAAACCGTTAAATCTGATTTAACAAATTTAAAGTTAATGTTTCTAATATTAATAATAACTATTGTTACCGGAGTTGTTGGAACTTTTATTTCAAAATACGAGAGAATGTTTACATTGCCTTTTGTTTTAATTAATTTCATTATAACAGGGATTTTAATTTTGATGCTGGAATTTAATTTTTTTAAAATTGATTTTAAAGGCAATATTTTGTTAGTAGGAATTTTTATGGGGCTAATGCAAGGTTTAGGTGCGATTCCAGGGATCTCTCGTTCGGGAGTTACAATTTTTTCTGCGGCGGTTTTAGGATTTAATAGAAAGAGTGCATTTGAAATTTCATTTTTGTCTTTAATCCCAATAGTTTTTGGAGCGATTTTATTAAAATATAAAGAATTTTATGATGCTGTTATGGTTTTAAATTTTTTTGAAATAAACTTAGGAGCATTGGTTGCTTTTGTTGTTGGTATTTTATCAATAAATTTCTTTTTCAAAATGCTTAATAACAAAAAACTATATTATTTTTCAATATATTTATTTGCACTTTCAATTACAGTTTGTTATTTTTTTAGAATATGAAAGATTTTTATCAGTATTTTCAATTTTTGTTTTTTTTTATGCTTTCGGTTATTTCTTTTTCCCTTTTTGTAGCATTGACCCCTTTGAGCAATATATTCATGTTTTTTGTTTTCAACCTAATAGGACAAATACTGCTTAATGTTTTTTCATTTTTATCATTTTATTTAATAATTTATCCACTTGTTAATTGGTACGCTTATAAAAAACATATTTTTACTAAACGATTTATATTCAATTGGAATTATACTGTAATATTGTTTTTTACTTTAATATTTTTAATAAAAATTAATTCTAATGTTGAAAAATCTTATCTTATTAAGATATTTCTTGTCAATTTTGGTTCAATACTAGGAAATTTTTTTATTTTTATTTTTTTAATATTAGAATTTGTTGTTTGGATTTACTTGAATTATGTCTTTTTCAAGGATGTTAATTTTATTTTAGATACTTTTAAATTTTTAGAGTTTAAGATCAAAATTTTGTTTGAAAATATATTAAGTTATTTTCCCTTTTCAAATTCATTGGATGTAAAAAAAGATATTAAAGTGTATGGAGATTTTGCAGAAGATTTAAAAGATTCTCAAAGTTTTGATGAGAAAAAGAATATTATTAATGATGAGGAATATCAAGCTTTATGGTCATTTAGTGATTTTTTAAGAAGCAATAGAAAACCTTCCAATGTTAATTTAGCCAAAACTGTTTTTGAAAGCTCAGATCCAGATTCCAGAGAATCAGACTCTTTGAATAAGGAGACTTTAGATGATAACGCTTTAAATGCAGCTGAAATTGATGATTCTTGCGAATATAAATATTTGGATAGTCTTGAAGATAATAAGCTGATTATTAGTGGGAAGGTTAAGGCTGGTGAGATAAGGGCTAAAGGCATAATTAGTAAAGTTACTGTTCCTCATGTTTATAACGAAAATGTAGTTTTAAATAAAAAAAGTGATTCTTACGTTATTGATATTTCAGTTTTTGACCAAAAAGAGGTTAAAAATAATGTAGAGGATGTTGAATATGAGAAAGAAATTCAAAAGCAATCAATTATTCTCCAGGAGACATTAAAAGAGTTTAATATTAATGCTAAGTTAATTGATGTCATTAAAGGTCCTGTTGTGACAATGTATGCTGTTCGTCCTGATAAAGGGATTAAACTTTCTAAGATTACTTCTATTTCTGATAATATTGCCTTAAGACTTGCAGCTATTAGGGTTAGAATTATTGCTCCAATTCCTGGCAGGGAAGCTGTAGGAATTGAAATTCCCAATAAAAGACGTGAGTTTATTTTAATTTCAGAGATAATAGACAGCAAGGAATTCAGAGGTGATTTTAGAATTCCTTTTGCTCTTGGAAAAGAGATTAGTGGTGAAAATATTGTTTTTGACCTTGTTAGTTCTCCCCATCTATTAATAGCTGGTGCAACCGGAGCGGGTAAATCGGTTTGTGTAAATTCTTTAATTGCATCAATTATTTTTTCAAAATCTCCAGATGAAGTGAAATTAATTATGATAGATCCCAAAATAGTTGAGCTTAAACTTTTCAATGATATTCCTCATTTATTAACTCCAGTTATTACAGATGTAAAGAGAGCCTTAGAAGCTCTTAGATGGTGTCTTGATGAGATGGAGAGAAGGTATGTGTTTCTTGATAATTTATTGGTAAGAGATATTTCCTCTTATAATAAAAAAATAAAAGATGAAAATTTGAATTTAATGGCTTTGCCATATCTTGTAATAATTATTGATGAATTTGCAGATCTTATTCTTTCTGCAAGAAAAGATTTAGAAAATTTAATTTCTAGACTTGCTGCAATGGCTAGAGCTGTAGGTATCCATTTGGTTCTTGCAACCCAAAGACCTTCAGTTGACGTTATTACAGGGGTAATAAAAGCCAATTTTCCTTCAAGGATTTCTTTTATGGTAGCCAGTTCTATGGATTCTAGAATAATTCTTGGATCTTCTGGTGCTGAAAAGCTTTTAGGAAAGGGCGATATGCTTTATATTAGTTCTTTAAATCCTTTTCCCAAAAGAATTCAAGGTGGATTTTTAAAGGAAAGAGAAGTTTACAGACTTGTTGAAGAGGTTAAAAAATTTGGTTTTCCAAATTATATTGATGATGAAATATTTATTGATAGTTCAAAAGAGCCAGATTTAGTTGCTCTTGGGCCTTCTGACGAGCCAATGTTTGATGAAGCTCTTGAGATTGTTAAAGCCACAAGAAAGGCATCAGCATCTTATCTGCAAAGAAGATTAAAGATAGGTTACAATAGAGCGGCTCGAATTATTGAAATTATGGAAGATATGGGATACATAGGGCCTGTTAATGGATCAAAACCAAGAGAGGTGTTAATTTAAAATAAAGAGACATCCATTTGAACATCTCTTGCTATCTATCTATTAGTTTTCTGTTTTAATTTTCTTACTTTTTTTGCTTGTTTTCTTTTAAAAGCTTTTTCTTTTTTTACACGGATTGTAGATGGTTTTTCATAATATTCTCTTCTTTTCCATTCACGAATAATTGCTTCTTTTTCAATCATTCTTTTAAAACGTTTCAATGCTTTTTCAAGATTTTCATTTTTGTCCACAATGACTGTTACCAAAAAATCACCTCCTTTTACTCTATTCTTTTAATATTATTTATTATTTTATTTTTGTCAATAAGCATGCCATTCAAAAGGAAATCTGGGTTTATTGCTATGCCATTAATTCTTACTTCGAAGTGTAAATGAGGGCCTGTTGAGAGACCCGTATTTCCAGTATGCCCAATATATTCGCCAGCACTAACTATTTTATTTTCACTTGTTCCCAATTTTGAGAGGTGAAGGTAAATTGTAAATACACCTGGTAAATGCTGTATTATAATGGTATTGCCCGTTAGCTCTCTATTTTGTGCAAATATAACTTTTCCTTTACCAGCAGCAAAAATTGGAGTATTTTCTCTTTTAAATGGTGCATAATCAATCCCATTGTGCATTGTATAATTTGAAATTTTTTTGTTGCCTTGCATGTAAAGTCTTAAATCTCCGTATTGGCTTGTTATAATGTATTTATCTTTTATAGGTTTAACTAAGGCATCATAGTGGTATATTGTTGTGTCTCCAATGTTACCAATAATATTCCATAAAAGCAAAGCTTGTTCTTTTTGTTTTATGGATTTTTTTTGGGTAATAAGCTTGGCTTTTTCTTTATTAAAACTAATTTTTGTTTTTTTGAAGTTAAATTTTTTTATTTCTATTTCTTTGATATAGCTTTTATTTTCGAATTCTATTTGAATTTCTCTTTTTCCCTCTTTTATCATTGGTGTAATTCCTATAAATGCTATGTAATAAATTTTACTTCCTACTGTAAATTTAAACGGAGAAGAACTTACAATCGGATTTTTATTTATGCTTAAAAGTGATAACTTTTTAAAGTTATCATTACTTGCAAAGTATATGTAATCTCCTTGAAATGCCTCTTTTTTATATAGGACTTTAGGAATAGCGTTAGTTATTTCTGAATTTATATTTTTTATTCCCAGAATACAAAATATAAGTAAGATTTTTTGCATTCTAAGCATTGAGTTGAGCACTCTTTTTTATGTCTATGATTTTCAAAATTTTTTCTCTTGGGCAGTAAAAATCTTCATTAACTGTAAAAATTATGTCTAAATATTGATCTTCTTTTATATTTAATTCTTCTATTTTTTTTGTTCCGTTAAAAAAGATAGCTTTATAGTAATCATTTTGTGATTTAATGCGCATATTTATATGTTTTGAGCTTTGATTTTTATCAATTATTTTTAGTTCTTGAAGGTAAACATTTTCCATCATTAGTATTGGCTCTCTAAATTCATAGCCATAAGGTTCAAGTATTTCTATTGTTTTAAAAAGAGAATCTTTTGATAAATTTTTTGGAATAATAGCATCTATTGATATTGATTTATTTTCATCAGTAGTTTCATATTTAACTTTTGTAGTTGCATATTCTAATTCTTTAATAAAGTCTTCGAGTAAATTTTCATGCAGTGTAAATCCAGCTGCAGCTTTATGTCCCCCCGAATTTATTACTAAATGAGAAGGTATTATAGATATTAGTGCTTTTGAATTGATTTTATTGTTTGATCTAATTGATCCTTTAATAATATTATCTTGCTTTGTTAAAAAAATAGCAACTTTTTGGTAGTAAATAGAAAGTCTAGTTGCAATTCTGGAACTTATTCCTTTTGGAGTATTTTTATCATAGCAAACTATGAATTTATCGTTTTTAAAAATAGTATTTTTATTATGCGAATTCCAAGCTTTTTCTTCTTTATATTTTCTCTGTTCATTGATTTCTTTTATTTCTTTAAATTTATTTTCTATTTGATTAATGTCGTTAGTTAATAAAAAATTTATTGCAATATCTGCTTTTTCAAGTCTTCCTGTTGAGTTTAGTATTGGTGCAATTTTATATGCTATATCCATTGAAGTTATGTTTGGTTTTGTTAATATGTTTGCATCTTTTAATAGATAATTAATAGACATTCTTTCTCTTAGAGCAATTTCTTTAAGCCCTATTTTTAGAATTATTCTGTTTTCATTAATAATAGGCATATTGTCTGCTATTGTTCCTATTGCTACAAAGCTAAGTCTTTTTAGGCATTTTTGGAGCAAATTTTTATTAGTTTCAAAAATTACATTGTAAAATATGTAATAAAGCTTGTCTTTAATCTCAACTTCTTTATATTTAAAATATTTAGTTGCTTGGATTAAATCTTTTAATGTTTTTTTTCTAAAATTTGGGTATTTTTTTATAAAATTTTCACTAATATCAATTGTGTTTATATTTATGCTTCTTCTGAAGTGTTTATTTAATAATTGATCTTGATCTTCTTTGTTAAAGACTATTATATATTTGTTTTGTACAAAGTTTTCTAGTTTGTTTGAGTTAATTAAAGGGTCATTTTTATTATTTAATATTAGGTATTCTTTTAAAATATAGTTGTTTATTTTGATTGCATGAAGAATTATTTCATTTTTTGTTTGTTCTAAAAATAAAAATACAAGGTTTTTAGAATAAAGATCTGTAAAGGACATGCTAAGAGCAAGACAAGTCTTAAAACTTACACAGCATCCTGCTATTTCTTTGAATGGATATTTGTCATCTTTTAGATGGGGATTTATAACTATGCTTCCAGTTTTAAAATCTTCACTTGGAAGATGGTGGTCTGTAATTATTATTTCTATTCCTTTTGAATTTGCATAATTTATTTCTTCAATACTAGAGATACCATTATCAACGGTTATTATTAAAGAGATTTTTTTTTCTAAAGCTATGTTGATTAATTCGCTTGAAAGTCCATAAAATTCTCCATTTGAAGGTATTTTATAACTAACATTAAGTCCAAAATCTTTAAGAGTTTCATACATTATTATTGTTGCTGTGATTCCATCAGCATCTTTGTCTCCAAAGATTAATATGCTTTCATTCTTTTCAATTGCTTTGTTAATTCTTTTTATAAATTTACCTATATTTTTTAATAAAAATGGGTTATGTAGTAAATTTACGCTGTCTTCAAGGAAAAACATGAAATCTTCTTCTTTGATTTCTCGCCTTATAAGCAAAGTTGCTTCAAAAGGATTGATATTGTATTGCTTGGCAATGCGAGTTAATTCTTGGTCTTGTATATTAGTTTCTTTTTGCTGCCAAATTTTCATTTATTTCTCTAGAATTCATTTTTCAATCGATTATTCAAGGATTTTTCTTTACCAATTTCACCAAAGATTAATTAATCTTAAGCAGTAGTCATTTTGCTTATTATTGAATGGCATAGCTTTGGTGGATTGCAATTTTCATCACAATCTAAATTCATAATCATAATTTTAACTTTGCAAACTCTCATTTTATCATTCTATAATAAAAAAAAATATTATTAAATAAATTTCCATAAAATATTTGTTTTGTTATAATTAGCTTAGGAGATTTTAAATTTTATGGATGAAGTTAAAAAAGCTAAATTAGGAGGCAAGAAGAAAGAAAAAGCCGTAGCTGGGATTTTGCCTCATTCTAATAAGCCTGTAAGAGCACCTTTAATAGCGGTTCCTTCCCATCCAGTTTTTCCAGGGATGTTTATTCCAATTGTTATAATCTCTGATTCTGATATGAAAGCAATTGATTATGCTATGAAAGGTAATGGAATTATTGCTTTGTTTGTTTTGAATGATAAATTTTTAGGAAAAAATAATAATAATGCTCAACAGAAATTAATTGTTGATTACAGTAAAGATATTTATTCTGTTGGAGTTACTGGAAAGATAATAAAAAAAATTAATCTTCCAGATGGTGGTTACAATATATTCGTTTCAACTTTTGATAGGATTAAATTTGTTAAAGTTGTTCTAAGTGATAAATTTCCCATAATTGAGATTGACTATTTGAAGCAAATTCCAGTTAGAAAAGACGATATTCAATCAAAGGCAGTTTACAGTAGTATTTTGCTTAGAACTAAAGAGATATTTTCACATAGAAAGATGCCTGAAGTTCAATTAAATATGGTTAATATTGAAGATAAGGGGAAATTATGTGATATTGTGGCCAGTACTATTTCATCTTCAAAAAATGATCATCAAATAGTTCTTGAAACTTTGAGCGTAAAAGATAGGCTTAAAAAAGTTTTAGAGCTAATTTATGAAGAGCTTAATTTAATTGAAATTCAAAATAAAATTGCTAAGGGCATTCAAGAGAGATTAGAGAAACAGCAAAAAGAGTTTTTTTTAAAAGAACAGCTTAAAGCCATTAAAGCTGAGCTTGGCATGGGCGATAAAAAAAACAGCGATTTAGAAAAGCTTAAAACTAAGCTAAAGGCTTTAGAATTAAAAGGAGAATCTTTAGATGTAGTTGAAAAGGAGTTAGAAAAATTTTCACTTCTTGAGACAAGTTCGGCTGAATATATTGTTATTAGAAATTATCTTGAACTTATTACTGAGCTTCCTTGGCGAGGTTTGAAAATTAATTTCGATAAATTAGATTTGCAAAAATCCAAAAAAATTTTAGATAAAACTCATTATGGAATGATGGAAGTTAAGGATAGAATTATTGAATATATTTCTGTTCTTAAATTAAGAAAGACTCAAAAAGGGGCTATTATTCTTTTGGTGGGACCTCCTGGTGTGGGAAAAACTTCTGTTGGGGCGGCTATTGCAAAAGTTTTGCGCACCAAGTTTTTTAGATTTTCTGTTGGTGGAATGCGTGATGAATCAGAGATTAAAGGACACAGAAGAACTTATGTTGGTGCTTTGCCAGGCAAAATTATTCAAGGTTTAAGAATTACTAAGACAAATTCTCCTGTTTTTTTAATTGACGAGGTGGATAAAATTTCTGCTTCAAATTATGGGGATCCTTTTTCGGTTCTTCTTGAAGTTTTAGATCCCGAACAGAATGTTAAATTTAGAGATCATTATCTTGATCTTCCTTTTGATATTTCGAATGTATTTTTTATTTTAACTGCTAATTCTGTTGAAACCATACCAAGACCTTTGTTAAATAGAATGGAGGTTATTGAGGTTTCCGGATATGTTGATAACGAAAAAATAGAGATTGCAAGAAAGTATTTAATCCCTAAAGTTTTAAGTGAAAACGGAGTTGATAAAGATTCTTTAAAATTTCAAAGCTCAGCTCTTGTTCAAATTGCTCAAGAGTATGCAAGAGATAATGGAGTGAGAAATTTTGAAAAATATTTAAACAAAATTGTGAGAAAGGTTGCAAGAAAGCTTATTGAGAATACTGAAGTTAAATCCTATCAAATTTCTAATGAAAATTTAGAAGAATATGTTGGTGTGCCTGTTTTTAGAAAGGAAAGCATGCTTAATGCTATGTGTTCGGGGATGGTAATGGGTCTTGCATGGACAAATTATGGGGGTTCAACTTTAATGATTGAGACTGTAAAGACGGAGTCCAAGGTAGGTGGAATTAAATTGACAGGTAGACTTGGAGATGTTATGAAGGAATCTGCTAATATTGCCTATACTTATGTTAATAGTATCAAAGGAGATCTAAATATTAGCAAATCTTTTTTTGAAAAAAATATTATTCATTTACATATTCCAGAAGGAGCTACCCCAAAAGACGGGCCTTCTGCAGGAATTACAATAGCTAGTGCTTTTATTTCTCTTGCTCTTAATAAGGTGGTTCGACCCCATTTGGCTATGACCGGAGAACTTTCTCTTACTGGGAATGTAATGATGATAGGGGGACTTAGAGAAAAAATAATTGCAGCAAAGCGTAGTGGTGTTGAGCACATTATTGTTCCTCAGGCAAATAGAGTTGATTTAGAAGAGATTCCTATTAACATTAAGAGCGGCATTAATTTTTATCTTGTAGATAATATGCTAGAAGTCATTAAATTATTGTTTTAATTTTTTTTAAATTGTTATTTAAGGCTAGTTTTACCCTAGGTTTAAATAAATAAATTAATAATGGAAGAAGAGTTAGCGATGCAAGAGATGTCGTTAGCATTGTAAAAGCAATTATTGCTCCAAGAGTTGATATTATTTTATAGGCCGAAAATGTTAGGGTTAAGAACCCTATTCCAACTGAAATAGAATTTGCGAATATTCCATTAAATACGCTAGGTATTGATTCAAGAAGTGCAGTTTTGTATATTTGACTTTTTTGGTATTTTAAAATGAAAGTATTGAAAAAATGAATTGAATAATCCACTCCAACTCCCATGCTTACAGATGCGATTGTTGCTGTTGCAGGGTTTAAGGTTATCCCAAATAATCTCATTACAGCAAAGTTTAAAAATACCGACCATGCTACCGGGATTGCAATAATTATTCCGGTTTTTATAGATTTAAAGAAAAACATAAGCAATAGTGTTATTGATCCAAGAGTTGTTATTATGTTCATAATCTGCTCTCTTACCATTGTTTTAGCTATTAGCACTTTATCATATACCCCCGAGAAATGATATTTATTATTTCTCATATGTTCATTAATTGTTTCAATAGCATATTTTTCAAATTTTTTTATTCCTTCGGTTGAATTGTCTTCAATTCTTACTATAATAGATATTAATGACCAATCATCATTAATATACATTTTTTTATTGTCTTTAGTCCAATCGCTTCTATCTACTAAATTTATTAGTTTATTTAGTATAGTTTTGTTTTCAGGCAGTTTATACTCTAGCGGAGATTCTTTTTTAATTTTAAAATTTGTAAATTTTAAAATTCCATTAATAGAGCTCGATTGAGTTTTTGTAGAAAATGCATCAAGCTTGTCTGTAATTAAATCTAAGATTTGCATTGCTTTAGCATTTTTAAATTCACCCGGGTTGCCTTCAAGTTCTATTTTAAAAATCGATATACCCCCCATTTCTTTTTGCATTAGGTTTAATGTTTTTTTCACACTTGTAGTTTCTTTAAAGTAATCTTTTTCGTCAAAGTTGATTTCGATTTTTAAAAGACCCACAATAGAAATTCCCAGTATGATGACGACTATTATAGAGGATGTATATTTTCTTTTTAATATAGACTTTGTTATTTGTGTATTTAGCTTGGCAAGTTTTTCAAGGAATAATATTTTAGGTATTTTATTTTCATTTTGTTTTTCAAGAGATCTTTTTTTTGCAAATGGGATTAATGTTATTATTCCAGGCAAAACGGTTAATGAAATTGTCATTGAGATAATTACTCCAATTGACATGAAAATACCCATTGTTTTGTAAGCATTAATCGAAGAGGTTGTAAGAGATAAGAATCCAAATGCAGTTGTAAGAGATGTGAGCAGTATGGGTGTTTTAAGTTTTTTAATTGTTGTTTTTATTGATTCTTTTGAGAGTTGTTCTTTTTTTATTAATTTAAATATTCCATTTATTATGTGTACAGCATTAGCGCATCCGATTGAAATGAGTAAAACAATCATTGAAGTTTCTGGCACTGTAATAGGGGATTGTACAAGTCCTTTAATTCCAAAAGTCCAAATCAATGATAATAATGCAATAAAAATGGGAATTAATGCGCCAATTAGATTTTTTATAATAAGATAAAGTGAAATTATTACTACAAAAGTAGCAAGAGGGCCTAGAATTTTGAAGTCTTCAACCATGTAGTTTAAGATTTTTTCTCTTACTATCAAATCTCCTGTAAGATACAACTTTAGATCGTCTGTTTCATATTTTTTAATTACTTCCTCCATATCATCAAGTTCAGTTTTTAAATTTCTACTGAAGTTGATTTTGTCACTCTCTGATGGGATTATTATGAAGTATATTAAATTTTCCGAGTTGCCTAGGAATGTGTTTTTTACAAATGGAGTTGACTTTATTTTATTTTTTATTTCTTCCATATCTTTATCTGTGTAGATTTCTTTTTTAAATTGTGGAAAATAAGAAAATATGCTTGTAACGGCATTTGGAGATACTTTTAAAATTTTTGTTATTTCATTGATTACACTGTTTATTGTTTCAAAATTTTTTTTATTGAAAATATTTTTTTTATCTTGAAATATTACTATTGTAGATAAAAGTGAATTACTTTTATCAATGTCTATTAAGCTTTCAGTTTCTTTAGTCTTGGGTATAAGTTTTAAGATGTTTGCATCGAATTTAAGATTTTTTAAAAAAAATCCTAAAAAAATAGTGATTAATATAAATATTGTGAATATAATTCCTTTATATTTAATGATCAGACTTTCAAAGTCCATATTATGCCTCTTTTTTACTTTATCACTATGTTGACAAGCTTGTTTTTAATTGCAATTATTTTTACTATTTTTTTATCGGATAAGTTTGATTTTATTTTGCTATTTTGCATTGCTATTTCTTTTAGCTCTTTTTCATCTGTTTCTTTGTTTAGTAAAATTTTGTCTTTTATTTTTCCATTTATTTGTAAGACAATTTCTTTTGCGTCTTTAATAATAAGTTTTTCATCGAATTCTGGCCATTTTGAATTTTTGAATAAACTAGGAGTTTCTCCAATATATTCCCACAGCTCTTCTGCTAAATGGGGTGCATACGGGGATAAAATAATTATAAATGGTTTGAATATATATAAATAATTTTTTTTATACTTTAAAATCTCATTTATAAATATCATCATGGCAGAGATTGCTGTGTTGAAATTTAGCTTTTCTGTGTCTTCTGTGACTTTTTTAATTACTTTATGTAGTTGAGATATTATTTCTTTTGGAGGATTGTCTTTTGATAGTTCTTTTTCTTTTAGGCTCCAAATTTTGTTTAAAAATCTAAAAACACCAATGATGCCTTTAGTGTTCCAAGGTTTAGAATCTGTTAGTGGTCCCATAAACATTTCATAAATTCTTATTGCGTCTGCTCCAAATTCCTTGATAATGTCGTCTGGGTTTATTACGTTCTTTAAAGATTTTGACATTTTGGCAATTACTTGGGTTACTTCTTTATTATCCTTTTTGTCAAAAAATTTATTGTCTTTTTCTATAACTTGGTCATTAGGTATTAAAACACCATTTTCTTTTTGATAAGAAAATGCCGTTATTATGCCTTGATTTATCAACTTTTTAAAAGGCTCTTTTGTATTTACATACCCTAGATCATAAAGAACCTTGTGCCAAAACCTTGAATAAAGTAAATGTAGTACTGTGTGCTCAGCTCCACCTATGTATAGGTCAACCGGCATCCAATATTCAATTTTTTTTTTACTTGCAAATTCTTTTTGGTTTTCAGGGTCTAGGTATCTCAAATAATACCAACAAGAGCCTGCCCATTGTGGCATTGTGTTTGTTTCTCTTGTAAAACCCGTATTATTTACATTTACCCAATCTTTAATCCTTGATAAAGGAGATTCTCCCGTTTCAGAAGGTTTAAAGTCCGCAGCTTCTGGAAGCTTTAGGGGAAGATCATTTTTTTCTAAAGGTATTGCATTTCCAAGTTTATCAAACAAAATGGGTATAGGCTCTCCCCAGTATCTTTGCCTTGAAAAAATCCAATCTCTAAGCTTGTAGGTAACTTTTTCTTTCCCTTTTTTGTTTTTAGTAAGCCATTTTATTACTTTATCTTTTACTTCAGAATTTTTAAGATTATTAAATTCATTAGGAGAATTTATTGAAATTCCATCATCAGTAAATGCTTTTTCTAGCATTTCATTTTTCCCCGATTTTGATATCACAGGCAAAATTTTTAATTTATACTTTTTAGCAAATTGAAAGTCTCTCTCATCATGTGCTGGAACACCCATTACAGCTCCACTGCCATAAGTTCCTAGTACATAGCTTCCAACCCAAATGGGAATTTTTTCTTTTGTTATTGGATGAAATGCATAAGATCCTGTAAAAACACCCGATTTGTCTTTTTCAAGAGAGGTTCTCTTAAGATCACTTTTTAGTTCTTCGTGCTTTACATATTTTAAGACATTACTTTTAAAGTTATTTTTTGTTATTTTTTCTATTAGTTTATTTTCTGGTGCGATTACTAAATATGTGATACCAAAGATTGTGTCTGGTCTTGTTGTAAAGACTTTGATTTTATCATTGCAGCCTTCAATTTCAAAGTCAATTTCAACTCCTGTTGATTTGCCAATCCAATTTCGTTGCATTTCTTTTACAGGTTCAGGCCATTCTAATTCTTCAAGATCGTTTAACAATCTTTCAGCATACTTTGTAATTTTTAAAACCCATTGTCTTAAATATTTTTTTTCTACGTTGTGAAATCCCCTTTCAGATTTTGGTCCATTCGGGGTTTGAATAATCTCTTCATTTGCTAATACTGTTCCAAGTTCAGGGCAGTACCATACAGGCATTTCTTTTGCATAAGCCAACCCTTTTTTATACAATTCCAGAAAAATCCACTGTGTCCATTTATAGTAATTTTCGTCGTGTGTTCTAATTTCTCGATCCCAATCATATGCAAATCCCAAAGCTTTTATTTGTTTTTTAAACTTATTAATATTTTCTTCTGTGCTTTTTTTAGGATGAGTTCCCGTTTGTATTGCATAATTTTCAGCAGGAAGTCCAAAACTATCGAATCCTATTGGGTGAAGTACATGAAATCCATTCAAAAGTTTGTATCTTCCAAATATGTCAGTAGCTGTGTATCCTTCTGGATGTCCAACATGGAGTCCGCTGGCAGAGGGATAGGGAAACATGTCAAGTATGTATAATCTTTTTTCTTTGGGAATGCTTGGATCTTCTTTTACCTTGTATATTTTGTTATTATCCCAAAATTCTTGCCATTTTTTTTCAATTTTTCTGAATTCGTATTTAGACATTTGTCCTCTTGAAAATCAATCTACAATTTATTCTCTAGAATCCTTTTAAATCGCATTTTTGTAAATTTTACTTTAATAAGTTGCTAACAATTTTATGCTGTGAACTGGACTTGAACCAGCATGAGCTTGCGCTCACTAGCCCCTCAAGCTAGCGTGTCTACCACTTCCACCACCACAGCATTATTTCATTATATTTTTTATTTTAAATTCTTGTCAACTTTTTTATTTTTTTTAATTATGCATATTATTATTGTTGTTGTTACTGTAATAAATATTGCAAATATGATTATTTTTATTTTTGAAAATATTACTTCAAATGATTGTCCTAGTTTAAAGCTTAGGGTAAAGTAAATCATTATTGAGAGCAACGTTGCAAAAAAGTCAGAAACAATGAATAGATTCGATTTCATATTTCCCATTCCTGCTGATATAAATATTGCGTTTCTAACTCCAAAGGGTATAAACCTTCCTATGAATAAAGTTAATACTCCGTATTGACCATAATAGTAATTTATTTTGTCAAGCAGGTTGTTGTCTTTTTTATTTTTAAACAGTTTATTTCCCATTAATTTTCCAATGTAAAAAGATATTATGTCTCCAAGATAGGCTCCCCAAAAAATTCCTAAAAATATTAATAGAGTATATTCATTTTTTCGACTAGATAAAATTCCACCCATTAGTACTATTGCATCCTCAGAAATAGGAACATTAAGACCTGCTAAAATTAGCAAAGAAAAAAATACTATTGGGGAATAAGCTATGTTTGAATCAATGGATTCTATTATTTTGTTTATATACATTGTTGTCATCTATTTCTTGTTTTATAAGTTAAATATATGCTTGCTAAAGTTAAATATGCAAAGTAAACAATGAGAACAGTTTTTGCTATTTTTAATGCTGTTGCGGGTAACTTTAAAAATATCGATACAGCAAATATTAGGCAGCTTATTATTGTTATTGGTATGGTAATTTTCCTTAATTCTTTAGTTTTTGATGGGTAAATAAACTTTATTGGGATAAAGCTTAGAATAATGCATATTGATATCGTAATAAGATTTGTTATTTGTCCTATTTTAAAGATTATGTTTAATATTACAAAGATATTCCATAGAGAAGGAAATCCTCTAAAGTAGTTATCATTTGTTTTTGCATCTGTTCTTGAGAATTGATATGCTGATGAGAATAAAATTCCAATACAAATGGCGATTTTATATTTTTCTGCAATGAATTCTCCCAAATAAAAAAATATAACGGGTATGAATGTATAGTTTATATAGTCTGTAATGTTATCAAGTAGAGTACCATCAATTTCAGGTATTAATTCCTTTACCTTAAGCTTTCTTGCCATAGTTCCGTCAATTCCGTCTATTATAAGCCCTATTACTGTTAACTTTAAAAGAAGAGAATAATCACCATTTACAATTGAAATTATTGAGTAAAGTCCTACAATCAATCCAGATGCTGTAAAAGTATGTACAAGCCAAGCTAAAATCAAATTGATATTTTTCACAGTAAATCTCCTTTTATTGGAATATTTTCTTTATCTCTTCAAGTCTACATTTGAAAATGTTAATAACATTTTCTATTGGTGCTTTTTTTGTTAAATCTACTCCAGTAATATTTAAGGAATCTAATGGATATTTAGAACCACCTGTTTTTAAAAATTTTATATAATTTTCTACCGCATCTTTTTTATTTTCTTTAATGTCTTTGTATATTGATAAAGCGGCTGCAATTCCTGTAGCATACTGATATACATAAAAGGGTGAATAAAAGTGAGGAATCCTAAGGCATTCAAGGGGACTTAATTCGTCAAATTTTAGACTAGGTCCAAAGTACTTTTTTAGCAAATTCATATAAGTTTCCGTTAGTGTTTCTTTTACTATAGGTTTTTCTTTACTAATCATTTCATGAATAATGTACTCAAATTCAGCAAACATTGTTTGTCGAAAGAATGTTGAAACCATGTCATCAATTTGTATGAGTTTTATATATTTTATTTTTTTAGTATCTGTTTCGTTTTTAAGCAAATATTCTGCTAATATTTGTTCGTTAATTATTGATGCTATTTCTGCTTCAAAAATGGAATAATTATAATGAGGAAATGGATTGTTTTTTATGCTAAAGTAAGAGTGCATTGAATGTCCCGCTTCGTGTGCAAGCGTAAACATATCTCTTATTGATTCGTCTTTGTAATTAAGAAGTATATAAGGTTTCCCATTATATGATCCGGCGCTAAAAGCTCCTGATCTTTTTCCGGTATTCTCGTATTTATCAACCCATCTTTCTTTTAAAAGACCGCTTCTTAAGATTTCTGTATATTCGTTTCCCAGTATCTTTAAAGATTTTAATATTTTTTCACAAGCTTCTTCAAAAGAATTTTTAAATGTTATTCCTTTTGTTAATGGCACGTAAACATCGTAATGATGTAGATATTCTTGGTTTAAAGCTTTTTTTCTAAATTCATAATAGTCATTAAGAGCAGATAAATTTTCATTTACAGTTTCTATTAAATTTGTATAAACTTTTTTGTCAATGTTATTTGAAAATAGTTGCATTGAAAAGGTATTTTCAAATTTTCTTGTCTTTGCAATGAAATGATTTTTCTTAAAGTCTGAAATAATAAGATTAGCAAGTGTATTTTCATTGTTTTTGTATTTTTGATAAAATTTCAAAAAGGCTTCTTTTCGTATTTTTTGATCTTCGTTTTGTAAAAATAGTGTATAGGTTGAATTGGTTAAAGTGTGCCCATTAATTTCTCCGAATTCCATATCAGCATTTGTTAATGCTGAGAATATGTTTTGATAAGATGAGTAAAGAGGGGTGTAGTTAGCAAGTATTTCTTCTTCTTGTTCGCTTAAAATATGTTTTTTTTCTTTTAGTATTTTTTCAATTGCAATTTTTTTGTCTTTAAGCTCAGGTGCAGTTATCCAAGCTTGAATTTTTTTTGCATCTGTTTTTAGTATTTTGGGCATGAAGAATGAGGTGGTATTAGATACTTTTGTAGCTAAATTGACACATATAGAATATATTTTATTTGAATCTTTGTTGGTTACATCTGTTTCTAATTGAAGCATTGCATAGTAAGAGACTTTCTCTAAATCTTCCATAATTTTATAGTATTTATTTAAAGTTTCTTTAAATAAATCGAAATTTAATTCCAATTTTTCATATTTTTTAAATTCTTTGGTTTTAATTTCAATATCATTGACTGCTTTTACATATTCTTCTTCATTTGCAAATAGAAAAGATAAATCCCATTTATCATTCTCATTGATTTCATTTCTATTTATCACTAAATTCTCCTCTTCCTTTTCTTCATTGTTTGGAAAGAAATAGTACATTGAAACTTTATAAACATTGTGCCTTTTATTTTACAATAAAGTCTAAACTTTATATATAAAAAGCCTTTAAGTTTAACTGTTGAATAAAGATTCTAATAAAAATTTTTTAAATTTTAAAAATGCTATTCCTCGATGGGATATTTTATTTTTTTCTTCAAGTTTTAAATCGCTAAGCTTTTTATTATTTTTAGTTAAAAATATTGAATCATAACCAAATCCATGGTTTTTATCACTATTTAAGCTTAAGGCAATTTTTCCTTTAATAATTCCTTTAAAATTTGATATTTGTCTATTTTTTGATATATAGCTTATGTTGCATATAAAATATGCTTTTCTATTTTTTTCATTTTTCATTAAGTCTAAAATAAGTTGATTTTTTTCATTAGTGTTTAATTTTTTACACAGTTTATAAGTGTCATATCTTTTAGAGTAAATTCCAGGTTCCAAGTTTAGCGCTTCAATGCATAACCCAGAATCCTCTCCAAAAACATTTTGTTTTTTATTTAAAATTTCAAACAGCGCTTTTGCTTTGAGCAAAGAGTTTTCTTTAAATGTTTTTCCTGTTTCTTTTATGTTAAAGTTTTGAGGGACTATTAAGTTTAAATTGGGTATATTCAATATATTTTTTACTTCATTTATTTTATTTTCATTTGTTGTTGCAAAAAATAGTGTTTTCATTTATATAATAGTAAAGTATTTGTGAATTTAATTGTATAATCATATTAGTTTTAAGTATTATTTTCTTTAATAATTATGTAATTATGTTTATTTGTTGAGTATTTTTGTACCAGGTTTTTACCGAAAAAAATTTGTATTGTTGTCTAAGGTATTAAAATAAATTTTTAATTTTTTTGTTTGAGCTTGGTATTTTTTAGTAAGGTTTGACATGAAAAAAAGAATTAAATTCAAGATTATTTTAGGTTTTAAGGGAATTTTCAAGTTTTTTTTGGCTATTTATAATTCTTTTTTTGTAGCCCTTAAAATTATACATTCTTTTTTAAAGCAAAATATTAGCTTTATGGTTATTCCTCATGTTAAAGGGAATGTAAAAAATATTAAAATTTCTTTTTTGACTTTATTTTTCTTTTCTATATTTTTTTTAGGTGGTTTTATAGGGTTTGTTTTGCTTGCTGTTAATTATGTTACTCTCTCATCAATTGTGAAATCCACAGAGAAAAATTACTCTTTAGCAGAATCTGAGATTGAAGATTTTAGAAATACAGTTGTGGAAATTAATTCTGTTGCAAAAAATTTTTCCAAAATTTTAGATGAGCTTAAAACCTCTTTAAAAATTAATTCTAGTAGCGTTGATTTAAATAAAAATAAACAAGATGGAGACCTTTCTGATTTTATTGATTTGCAAATTTTAGAAGCTAATTCAATAAAAGAACTTAGCGATCTTAAAAATATTAAAAGCAAAATAGAAAGTTCAATTCCTCCACTTAAAAGCATAGTCAAGGTTTTGCATGCTCAGGATAAACTTTTAAATGATATTCCTTCTCTTTGGCCCCTTGCAGGTGGATCTGGAATTATTACTTTGCATTTTGGCCCCGCTATTGAACCTTTTACCAGGCAGTGGTACATCCATAAAGGCATAGATCTTGGAGGAGTTAGAATTGGGACTCCCATTGTTGCAACTGCTGATGGAGAGGTTGTTAGGGCAAGTTATCAGTCAGCAGGCTATGGTAATTTTGTTCAAATTAAGCATAAGTATGGACTTGCAACGCTTTATGCACATATGTCGCGTCTTAATACTTCTAAAGGGGCTTATGTTAAAAAGGGGCAGATAATTGGATTTATGGGGCAAACAGGTTATGCAACAGGCCCACATGTTCATTATGAAGTTCGTGTAGGTTCTCAAGTTATTAATCCCGATATGTATTTAAATTTAGCAACAGGAGTTTCGAAGTAGATGTTAAATTTTTTGACTGCTAAAAAAGAAACAAAAGCATCATCTTTGTTTCTTTTTGATGAAATAAAAACAATAGTGGGTGTTGGTGATTTTTTTAAGGGAGATTTAGTTTCAAATAATTTTATTCGACTTGATGGCGATTTTATGGGCACTATTAGTTCTACAAAAAGAGTAATTATTGGAGAGAGTGGGAGAGTTAAGTCTAGTATTGATGCTAATGAGCTTGTTATTTCTGGAATGGTTGTTGGCAATATTTATGCTAAAAGCAAAATTAAAATATTCGCATCAGGATGTGTTATTGGAAATATTTCTTGTAAGTCGATTGAAGTTGAAGAAGGAGCTATTATTGATGGGTATATGGATATTGGTGCTGAATATCTTAGAGTCCCTGAAAGAAATACATTTTTTTATACTGGTTCTTATAAGGTTAATGAAGATCTTTTGATTGAAATCAATAAAGAGCATCAAGAAGAAAAAAAATCTTTGCAACCTTTAGAAGGTGAAGATGATAAATATTTTTCAAGTGTTATGAGCAAAATAGATGAAAGTAAATAATTTGATTGCGGGAGCGTTAAATCTTAGTTCAAAAGATTATAAAAAAGGTGGCAAAAAAGTATTTTTTGACAAAAGCAATGTTTTTTCTTCGGTATTTCAGATTGAAAGTGTTAAAGAGGATAAGCGTTTTATTTTGCTTGAAAATGGTGAATTTAATCTTGATTTGATTAAAGATATGTTAGATGGAATTAACGAAATTGGCGAGAGACTTTTGAGTGAGCCTTCCAGGCAAAATGTGATTTTTTACAAAAAAGTTATTTCAGAGTTTATATCCATGATTATATCATCTTCTGTTTGTTTGAAAGAACAAAAAGGGGGCAGTTTAGGAGATCCTAAGCGTCCTAAGTATAGAATTATTAAGATTATTAACGATAAGTTAGACAAACTTGCCTATTCTGTTTTACAAAATCAAATGACTCAGATTAAACTTTTAGACAGCATTGAAGAGATTCAAGGTTTGCTTGTTAATTTACTAATGTGAGTTAGGTTTAAACTTTTAAAATGCTTTTAATTTTAAATTAAAAGGGATTGTCAAGCAATCCCTTTATTTAATAGCAAAAATATTTAATTTGCAATTAAATATTTTTTACTTATTTCTAAAAAGGTTTTTATTTGTTCATTTTTCCACTCTTCAGATTTATTTAATTTTTTCATCATTATTTCAGCAACTCTTGGAGCAGCTTCAATTGTAGCTTGAGGATTTAAAGGTAACGATCTTGTTCTTCTTGCTAAAACATCGTCAATAGTTTTGGCTTGCTCAAATTCAATTGAAAAAGCTATTTGAGCTTCATTTAAATCCAAGTCTTCGTGTATCTTTTTGTCAAACCCTTCCATATTTTTTAGAATTTCAAAGTCACTACCATAAGCTTTAAAAGGTTCAGGAATTTTTATTACTTCTTCTTTTTCAAGATAACCGTGTAACTTTAAATCTTTTGTAGTTGATGTATAACTTGGTATTAAATTTTTTTCTATGGCCTTAAGCAAGGTTTTTTCTGCCATTTTTCTATATGTAGTATATTTTCCTCCCGCTATTGTAATAAGGTTTGAATTTGATATAAATATTTTTTCATTTCTTGAAATTTTTGAAGTGTTGCCCTTAGCTTTTGGATCTATTATTAAGGGTCTTATTCCAGTATATACGCTTTTTATATCCGATTTTTCTATTTTAATATTTAAATAGTTGTTTAAATTATTTATTATAAAGTCAATCTCTTCATCAAATCTCTCAGGTTCTGCTTCTATATCTTTTATTGAAATGTCGGTGCTTCCGCAAACAACACTATCATACCAAGGAATAGCGAATAAAATTCTATTGTCACTAGTTTTAGGTATTAATATTGCATGATTTTTGGGGAATTTGTCTTTTTTGATTATCAAATGGCTACCTTGGGAAGGTTTGATAATGTTTAAAGCTTTTTCATCATCTAATCTTCTTATTTCATCTGAAAATATTCCTGTTGCGTTTATTATACATTTACTTTTTAATGAAATTTCTTCTTTTGACAATGTATTTTGTATAATAACCCCTGAAAGCTTTCCGTTTTCCTTGCTGAATTTTTTAAGCTCTGTATAGTTAAAGGCAATGCCCCCTTTTTCGGTAAAAGTTCTTAATAATGTTATTGCCATTCTAGCATCATCGAATGAATCATCGTAATATAGAACAGAGCATTTAAGGCCTTCTGTTTTAATATTGGAGGCTTTTTTAATGGTAGATGCTTTGGATAGTAATTTAGTTTTATATTTGGCAGTTTTTTCTTTGCCCATAAGATTGTGGTAATAACTTAATCCAAAATAATAATAAGGTATTTTTAAAATATTATAAATAGGAGTAATGAATGCACATTCGTTAATTAAATGAGGTGCATTTTTCTCAAGAATGGCTTTTTCGTGTAAAGCTTCTTTAACTAAAGAAATATTCCATTGAGCCAAATATCTTACTCCACCGTGAATTAATTTGCTTGATCTAGAGGAAGTTCCTTTTGCGTAATCAAATTTTTCTACAAGCATTGTCTTGTATCCTCTTGTGATTGCGTCTACTGCAATACCAAGACCTGTTGCGCCCCCCCCAATTATTATTAGATCAAATTCTTGATTTTCAAGATCTTTTAATTTTGTTTCTTTGTTATAATTCATGAAATTTGAATATTCCTCCATTTTAGTTAATTTCTTTTCTTTTTAATTAAGTGCTAGATTTTAGAAATTTGCAAAAACCATTTGTTTTAATTTCATTAAGTAGCGCTATAAAGCAATTAGACATCGATTAAAAAATTTAATTAAGAGCTGTTCGTATAATCGATTGATTTGCTTACCAGGCATTTTTACTATATATTGTTTTAGTTTTAAAAAATTAAATAAATTGTACATAATTTTTTCTCCAGTATATTTTGTTATGATCTTTAAAGCCTTGTTTTGAACTTTTATAGACCGTGAGAGTTTTATACCCAAGATTTTGACCTTTCGATTGCTTTGTTCCAATTCTCAAGAAGATTTTCTTTTTGATTTTTTGGCATTGAAGGTTCAAATATCTTATCTACTTGCCAAAGGCTTATTATTTCTTCAGCACTTTGCCAATAACCCGATGCAAGCCCCGCAAGATAAGCAGCTCCAAGAGCGGTTGTTTCTGTTATTTTTGGTCTTACAACTTTACACCCTAAAAGATCAGCTTGAAATTGCATTAACAGATTGTTTTGACTTGCTTTCCCGTCTACTCTTAATTCTTGAATTTCAAAGTTGGGAACAGATTTTTTCATGGTATTTAGTATGTCAAAGCTTTGAAATGCGATGCTCTCAAGAGCGGCCCTTGTGATATGAGCTTTTGTTGATCCTCTTGTTATTCCGATAATTGTTCCTCTTGCATAAGAATCCCAATGAGGTGCACCAAGTCCAACAAATGCTGGTACAAAATAAACCCCCCCATTATCTGAAGCAGAGCTTGCCAATGATTCTGCATCTGAGCTTTTTCTGAAAAGTTCAAGGCCATCTCTTAGCCACTGGATTACGGCTCCACCAATAAAAACACTTCCTTCAAGAACATAAGTTACAGATTTTTTTCTTCCCCATGCAATTGAAGTTAAAAGCTTTTCATGGTTAATAATTGGTTCTTTACCTATATTTACTGTTACAAAGCAGCCAGTTCCATATGTGTTTTTAGCCATACCTTTTTTAAGACAAGCTTGTCCAAATGTTGCTGCAAATTGATCACCGGCAATTCCTGCAATAGGAATTTCTACTCCAAATAGCGATGTGTCTGTTTTACCATATATTGTAGAACTCTCTTTAAGTTCGGGTAAAATTGCTTTTGGAATATTTAATATGCTTAAAAGTTCATCATCCCATTCTAATGTTTTTATATTTAACAATAATGTTCTTGAAGCATTAGAATAATCGGTTGCATGTACTTTTTTTTGAGTTAGATTCCATAGTAGCCATGTATCTATTGTTCCAAAGCATAATTCACCATTTTCAGCTTTTTGTCTGGCACCTTCTACATTATCTAGGATCCACAGTATTTTTGTCCCGCTAAAATATGAATCTAGTACTAAGCCTGTTTTTTCCAAAATAATTTTGTCTTTTCCCTCTTGTGTTAATTGGTCACAAATTTTTGAAGTTCTTCTATCTTGCCATACTATTGCATTGTAAATAGGTTTTCCTGTATTTTTTTCCCATATAACTGTAGTTTCTCTTTGATTAGTTATTCCAATAGCATCAACTGCATTTGGCAAAATTCTTGAATTTGCAAGAGCTTCTGTTATGACTCCAAGTTGTGAACTCCATATTTCAGTAGGATCATGTTCCACCCAACTTGGTTGTGGATAAATTTGAGTGAATTCCTTTTCAGCAAACCCTTTTATGTTTGCATTTTTATCAAATACTATTGCTCTTGAGCTAGTAGTACCTTGATCAATAGATAAAATGTATTTCATAATTTTTCCTTTTTGTTTCAACAAGGATAAATATCTTTTAACCTTTGTTATTTTTTAGTGTAAATTCGTAAATTATAGCGCCCAAGATTGCCCCAATTATTGGGCCAATTATTGGCACAATAAATATACTTAGGTTGTCAAAGCCATGATTTTTAAATCCAGCAAATAAGAGTAAAATTCTTGGTCCCAGGTCTCTTGCAGGATTAATGGCATAGCCATTCATTCCCCCAAAACTTATTCCTATTGCCAAAACCAATGCTCCTGTAATGAATGGAAGAAATGGATTGTCATTGTGTTTTTTTACAAAATCTCCAACAACAGAAATTAAAAACATTAGCAAAAAAGTTCCAAAAACTTGATCAATAAATCCAGGCAAAAATCCAGGAATTGCAGGGAAAGTTGCCATTATGCCTTGAGTATTTTCTAGGCCTGGATCTATTTCTATCCATTTAGGATAAAATACGACAAGTGTCATTAATGCGCCTGTAAATGCTCCTAATATTTGCGCTACAATGTAATGAAAAAGTTTTGAAACGGGAAATTTTCCAATACTTGCTAATCCTATGCTGACAGCTGGATTTAGATGTGCCCCACTAATTCTTGCTGATGTATAAATGCCAAATGTTACACCCATTCCCCATCCAAATACAATATTTGTATATCCCCCTTTTATTATTTCTCCTGCTATTTCGGGATTTGAAGGAAATAATACTGTCATTGCAACAGATCCAGTTCCTAGAGCTAATAGGATAAATGTTCCTAAGAATTCCGATATAAATTCTTGGAATTTTGTATAATTCATATTTTATCTCCTCATTTTTATATCAATTTTATTTTTTTCTTAAAAAGTTTTAATTTTTAAAATCGAATGTATTGATTTTAAATCAAATTTCATTGTGTTTTTATAAAATGGCTAGAATTTTTATATTTTAGCCATTTTATTTCAAGAATAATTAATATTTTTAATTATTCTTGAAATAAATATTTATATTTAATATATTATTTTTAATTAAGATTAATGTCAATAAATTAAAGTTTTTAATTTATAATTTATTGATTTCTTTCCTTAAATTTGTTTAAGGATTTTTTATTTTATATTAAAATTTTTACATTGGATTTTTTTGATTAATTAGGTTTTATGATTTAGCAATTTTTTAGCTTATATTCGAATTATTGAAGTTATTTTTGGAGGTAGACTTGGTGATTGTAATAGAAGGGTTAATTGGGGTAGGAAAAACTACTCTTGGAAATATTTTATCAAAGGAGTTAGAAGTTCCTTTTTACAGTGAACTGAATAATGATTTTACTTTGTCCGTATTAGATAAATTTTATAAGGATAAATCCAGATGGGCATTTCCAGTTCAAATTAATTTTCTTAATGAGAGGTTTAAGTTAATAAAAGGAGTGTTTAGAACAAAAGGAGGCATACTTGACAGATCTATTTATGGTGATTGTGTATTTGCGTCTCTTTTAAATTGCGATGGGTATATCTCTGATGAGGAGTATAAAATATATGTTGATCTTCTTGGTAATATGCTTGAACATTCTCAGCAACCAAGTTTGCTTGTTTATCTTGATTGCAGTATTGATGAGGTTGAACGCAGAATTAAAAATAGAAATAGAAGCTTTGAAATGAATATTCCCAGAGATTATCTTGAAGGTCTTAATAAAAAATATTTGAAGTGGTACGATGAATACAGTTTGTCTTCAAAGATAAAATTTTCTTATGATGATATAAATATTTTTAATGAAGAAGATAAGAATAAAGTGATTTCTTTAATTAGAGATAAACTTGTACTATAATTACTTTTAGTAGATTGACATTCTTTTGTTTTATTTTAAAGGTTGAGTGTTAATGGAGGTTCTTATGAGAAGATTATTTCTTCTGTATTTTTTATGTTCTTATGTTTTTTTGAATTTGTTTGCTCAAGGTAGTTCTTCTTATATTGATAAGCAAAAAGAGCTTGCTATTTTTTATTATGAGGTTGGCCAAAGGTATATAAACGTTGGTAAAGTTAAAAAGGGAAAGCTTTTCCAATCAAAAGCTTTAAAAATTTATCCAGACTTGAAAAAGGGAGTTGATATCAAGCTTGCAGTTAAAGAACTTGATGCTAGGATTAAGGATGACAATTCCAAGGTTGTTATGCTTGAGGATGTTAAGCTTGAGGAGATACCTGGAATAGTGCATGAAAAAATAGAAATCAATGATTTTACAAATGCTCCTAAAATAGAATACATTGCTCAAAGAGAGAGAAGTAAAAATCAAGATAAAATTATTAAGTTTCAATTTGGAAAGTTTGCAAGAGCTTTAATTTCTCAAAACTTTGATTTGTTTGCCTCTGTTATTGCAGAGAAAGTTAATGTTATGGGTCAATTTGAATCAAAATATGATTTTATATCAGCTTTGTCAAGTGCTTCATCTAAGGTTAATGCTGATGAGTTAGAGTATTTATCAGTTGATGATTATTACGATTTAAAGTCTTTGAAAATTTTAAAATCCAACGATACTTCTTTTGTTGTTAATGTGAATGCCAAAAACAATGATGTTACTAAAAATTTTCCATTTTGGAAAGAGCGTCAGACTTTAATTTTTACTAAAGAGGATGATAATAATTGGTTTTTGTCTTCCATAGAGTGAAATCTTAGTGTTGTAATTAAAAACATTATCATTAATATATTTATAAACAAGTCTCCAATTTTTTCATAGATAGTTGTAAATGTTGGAGACAATTTTACGGTTGATAATAAGTAGCCTTTTGTAAAAGTTTCTAATCTTTTAATGATTTCTCCATATTCGTTGATGATTGCAGTAATTCCTGAGTTTGTAGCTCTAATGGTTTTGATTCCATTTTCAATGCTTCTAAATTTAGCCACAACAAAGTGTTGCCATTCTGCTGAATTTGTTTTTGACCAAGAGTCGTTTGAAAAATTTAGTAATGTATTAGCGCCTTGGATTTTATAAAACCTTGAAAGTTCTGGAAATGCGTCGTCATAGCATATTAAGGGAGCAAATTTAAATTTTTTCAATTTCAATATTTCAATTTTATTACCTTCAAGTTGCCCCAGTATTCTAAAATTTTTTAAAAAAAAGTTTCTTACAAATTCATATTCGTAAAACGGAATTTTTTCTGCAAAAGGGACCAAGAATATTTTAGAGTATATGTTTGTAATGTTAAGGTTTGGATCTACCATATAAATAGAATTTTGTTGGATTTTTATAGTTTTTTCAATATTTGAGGGAGCCCCAATGGCAAATGGGATTTTTCGCTCTTTTATAAAGCTTTTAAGTTCATTATGCAAATCATAGTTTTTAAAGTATTGGTCTTCTTTGCTAAAAGGATAAGTTAGCACCCCTTCACTCCAGATTACAAATTCTATTTTTGGATTTTCTTTTAAGGCTTGTTTTGTAATTTCAATAGAATCACTTATTCCTTTTTTGTCATTTCCAGGCAACCATGGATCAGTATTGAGTTGAATAGCTGCAATGTTTAGACTATCTATTTCTTTTGACAATAAGTCTTTTAGTTCTGTCTTTTTAATCATTCCGTAAGTAAAAGATGTTGTTATTAATAGTATTGGAAATATTATGTTTAGTAAATTTGTTTTGTTTTTATGGATTAAAAAGTCTGCAATTCCCGAGTTTAAAAAGTAGACTACAAATGATACAAAAAATACACCGAAAATATCTGCTACTTGAATTAAGTTGCTAAAGTTATTTACAGTGAAAGCTGCAAGTCCCCAGGGATATGCTAAAAATCCAATTGATCTTGAGTAATCATAAAATGTAAAAAGTATTGCTATTGTTATTGTCTTATTTTTAAAGTTTTTTAAAGAGTAATAAAGAAAATAACCTAAAGTTAATGAATATGGAATGTATCCTATTACCACTCCTATGAATGTAATCCATCCAAATGCATGAAAAAATCCAAGCCAAAAATTTTGCAAACTGTTGGCTATTATGAAGTAAAACACTGTCAATCCTATTAATGTTTTTTTATCTTTTAGTTTGTTTAAGGCTATAAAAAGCGGCACATAAGCAATAAATCCTAGTGCTGAATATCCGGTTTCTTTAATTTCATTTGGAATTGCAAGTGTTGTAAGAATTCCTGAAAATGCGGCTAGGCAAAAGTATCTAGTTTTCATTTTTCCTCTTTTTTACTATTATTAATAATATAATAATGTAATATATTTAACACTATCATTAATAATTTTAAATGATAGCATTGATTTTTTTGTGTTATTTTTGAAAATTTATGCTTATAATAGACTTTTAAAGAGTAAAGGAAATTATGTTAATTTTTGGTTTTATTGGTTTATTGTTTTTAAATCTTTTCAGTTTGCATGCTCAAGGAATAGTTACCAATAAAGATGCTCAAGAAGAGTTTAAATGGGCTCTTAATTCTTATAATAATGGAATTTATGATGATGCTCTTTTATCTTTTAAAAAAATTTTAAGCTTTGATCCTAATAACCTTGATTATCATTTTTGGACTGGTAATGTTTATTATAGACTGGGTTATGTTGAAGAAGCTTTAATGGAATGGAGAAATTTAAAAGATCAAGGTTATAAGGTCCCTTATCTTAGGCATTTGATTTCTACTATTGAGCAAAGGAGGGGTATTTTTTCAAATTACGAACTTGATTTTAAAAAACTTGTAAAAGTCGCTTCTCTTGATAATTCTATTTATAAAAGGCCACATGGATATCAGATTACATCTTTAAGGGCTGATAATTACGGTGGATATTATGCTGCTAACTTTGTAGGTAATGAAATATTGTATTTCGATGTTAATAATAATGTTAGTGCTTTAGTTAAAGATGGATTTAGTTACTTAAAATCGCCTTATGATGTTATCGAGGTTAATAATTTGCTTTACGTGACTCTTTATTCAAGTGATGAAATTGGTGTTTATGACAAAGTTTTTGGAGTTAAAAAGAGATCTATTGGGAAAAAAGGCACAAAAGACGGTGAATTGCTTGCTCCTCAGTATATGACTATTGATAAGAGAAACTATATTTATGTGAGTGAATGGGGAAATAAAAGAGTGAGTAAATTTGGACTTGAGGGCGATTTTATTCTGCATTTCGGCCATAGAATTTCGGGTTACAAGGGCCTTTTAGGTCCCACAGGTGTTACTTATTTGAATGAAAACATTTACGTTGCAGATTCTTTGAGAAATACTATTGAAGTTTTTGATACTAGCGGCAATCATTTGTATTCAGTTTCTACTTTTATTGAAGGAATAGAGGGTCTTAGTAGTGATTCTGCTGGCAATAATGTTATAATATCTTCAAAACATGGTGTTTATAAGTACAATATTGCTAAAAAGACAATTACAAAAATTTTAAAAGCAGATAAAGTGAATTCTAAAATTTCTTCATCTATTTTGGATGCCAATAATCAGATGATTGTCTCAGATTTTAATAATGCCAAAGTTTCAGTTTATAAGAGTGATTCAAGTCTTTATGACAGTTTGAATGTTGATGTTAGAAGAATAGTTAGGCTTGGGGGGCCCAAAATTTATGTCGAGCTTAATGTAAGCAGTAAAAGCGGATTACCGGTTGTTGGACTTAAAAGCGAAAACTTTTCAATTGCAAATGAAAATTATTACATTGTTAATCCTAAGGTCGCATACAATGTAAATGCTTCTAAAGACATTAATATAGCAGTTGTTTTTGATAAATCTTCTTATATGAAAAATTATGATTTAGATCAAATTGTAGGTTTAAATGCTTTAATAGAGTCCTCAAAAAATAAAAACTTTAGTTTTATAAATGCAACAAATGTTCCCATTATAGATAATATTGAAAGCTTGACAAATAGCATTAGAAATACAAGTTCTCTTGGTCCTTATAGTACAGATTCTGTAAAAACAGATGTTAGTTTGAAGTTAGCAGGTTCTGGGCTTATGTCAAAAAGTTCAAGAAGAGCGGTAGTTTATTTTAGTGGTGGTGTTTTAAATCGTAAATCCTTTGAAAAGTACTCTTTAGATACGATAGTAAGCTATTATAAAAATAATGATATAAGATTTTACTTAATATTGTTTGGCAATGATCCTGTTAACAGTAAGCTTCAATATTTAGTTAATGAAACAGGTGGCGCCATAATTCCTTTTTCATCTTATGAAGGAGTATCTAAAGTATATGATTTAATTTTAGAACAAAAAACCGGTACTTATTTGCTAGAATATTATTATCCAGGTCCCCAGGAGCCCAATAAATACTTTAATTTATCTGTTGAAGCAAATATAAATCAACAGACAGGAAGAGGTGAGTTTGCATATTTTATTAATTAGATTGATTTTTGATTTTATTAGGGGGAGGATAAGCTGTGAGGCTTAATGCAGGGATTGTGGGGCTTCCCAATGTAGGTAAATCTACTTTATTTTCATCGTTGACATCATCTAAAGTTGAGATCGCGAATTATCCTTTTTGCACTATTGAGCCAAATATAGGAATAGTAGAAATTCCTGATGAAAGGCTTTTAAAAATTGCTGAGTGTATTGTTCCACGAAAAATTATTTCTGCCGCTATGGAATTTGTGGATATTGCAGGTCTTGTTAAAGGAGCATCAACAGGCGAAGGGCTTGGCAATAAATTTTTGGCTAATATTCGAGAAGTTTCTCTTATTATTCATGTTGTCAGATGTTTTGAAGAAAAAGAAGTTATTCATATTAATAATGATATTAATCCTGAGAAAGATATAGCTACAATCAATGTTGAGCTTTGTTTGGCAGATCTTGAAACTGTTCAAAAAAGCCTTCAAAAACAAGAAAAAAATGTTAAAAGCACCGATAAAAAAGTTAGCGAATCTTCTAAAGCAATTGTTTTAATGCTAAAAAGACTTGAAGAGCATTTAAGCAATATGAATCCTGTTGTTGATTTTAAATTTGATGATTTTGAATACAACTTTATTAGATCATTAAATCTTTTGACTTTTAAAAAAGTTTTGTATGTTTGTAATGTTGATGAAAATTCACTTAGTGGTAATAAATATACAGATATTGTAAAAAATATTGCCTTGAAAGAAGGGAATGATTTTTTAATCTTATGTGCCAAGATTGAATCTGAGCTTTCCGAAATAAAGGATATATCTTATAAAAATGAAATGTTAGAATTATTTGGGATAAATAATAGCAGTCTTGGTAATTTAATTAAAAAAGCCTATTATACTTTGGGACTTAGAACTTATTTTACAGCGGGTTTGCAAGAAGTTAGAGCTTGGACATTTAAACAGGGCATGAAAGCTCCTAAAGCTGCTGGAATAATTCATAGTGATTTTGAGAGAGGTTTTATTAAAGCAGAAGTTTATTCTTGTGAGGATTTGTTTGAATTTCAAAGTGTTCAAAGATTAAAAGAGAAAGGACTTGTTAGAATTGAAGGTAAAGAATATCTGGTAAGAGATGGAGATGTAATCTTTTTTAAATTTAATGTTTAGATTTATTTTATATTATGGGCGGTTTATTTTTCAGCAGTATAAAGCTAGTTAGTTTGTTTGTTTTTAATATTGTTATTTGTTTGCTTTATTTGTTTTTGTATGAAGCAATTTTTTTTTACTTTGTTTTAACACTTCTTTTAGTAAATTTTTTTGTAATTCTTTTTTATTTAAAGTATTTTTGTTCTATCTCCTTTAAAGGATCTAAGATTTATTATAAGGGTGTTTTTTTAAGTTGTAATTTTGGTTTTGATGACGTTATTTCGTTTGAAAAAAGATTATCAGACAATGTTTTGATTTTGAAATTAAAAAATAAAAAAAAAATTAAGGTTTGTTTTTGGATAGGCAATGGTTCGAGTGAATTATTCAGAGAGCTTAAATTTAAAAGAAAAGATTTGTTCATTCCAAAATTGGAAAATTTTCCAATAAGATACTATTTGTCTTATGTCTATCTTTGCATGTTTTTGGCCCGTATTATGATTAGTTTATTTGTTTATTATCTTTCATTAAGCAATATATTTATTTTTTTATTTATTTGCTTTATTGATATTAAAGTTTTGTTAGGCGATTTTTTAGTTATCAGTAATATAGTGTTGTTTTACGAATTTAGAAAAGATTCAATTTATGAAAGGAAAATCTTTAAGAGTGAAATTTATTTTTATGAATTTTTTGAAAAAATTTTTATTGCTAGGGAATTTGAATTTAATAATAAAAATTATTTATGTTTTTCTTATAAAGGTAATCATCCGGCAAAAAAAGTATATATTTTGAATAAAAAAATTTCTTATTCCATGCAAAAGGTTTTTGAATATATTAAACAAAACTATTGCACTGAATTAACTTAAGCTTTGATTGACTATATTTAAATTAGTTGATATATTAAAATTATTGTTTAATAATATTAAGGAGTATCACTTGAGAAAAAATGCATCTGCATTGAAGCGCTCTCGTCAAAATTTAAAAAGAAAGATTAGAAATGTAAGTGTAAAAAGTGAATTAAAAACAATAGAAAAACGCTGTATCAACATGATTAAAGCGGGAAAGAAAGACGAAGCTATTGAATTTTTTAAGTTTGTTGCAAAAAAACTAGACACTGCTGCTAGAAAGCGAATAATTCATAAAAATAAGGCCGCTAGAAAAAAATCTCGTTTAAATGTTTTGCTGTTAAAACAAGGAAATTAGTTTATGTCTTTTTCAAGAAGACCAAAGGTTACTAAGTCAGATATTGTTGATCAAATATCTTTGAACATTAGAAATAATAATCTAAAATTAGAAAAAAAATACATAAGACTTGTAATAGATGCTTTTTTTGAGGAGCTTAAGGGCAATCTTTGTTCGAATAATGTTATTGAGTTTAGATCTTTTGGTACATTCGAAGTTAGAAAAAGAAAGGGACGTTTAAATGCACGTAATCCTCAAACAGGGGAATATGTTAAGGTTTTAGATCATCATGTTGCGTATTTTCGTCCAGGCAAAGATTTGAAAGAGAGAGTGTGGGGTATTAAAGGTTAAGTGCCGGTTAATATGGTAGATTCTTGTAAATGGGATTGTAAACTTGATTCTAGTTTGACTTTTAGAGGAAAATTAAAATTTGAAGGAACTTTGTATCTCGATTCTTCTTTTGAAGGTGAAATATTTTCAAAAGGGGGTGTGCTTTTTATTGGTAAGAACAGCAAGGTTATTACCAATGTAATAACTTGTGATACATTGATAGTAGAAGGAATTTTGAAGGGCAATGTGAATGCTGCTAGTAAAGTTTATTTAAACAGCGGTTGTAAAATATATGGGGATGTAAAGACAAGAAAAATATTTATTAATGATAATATAATTTTTGATGGTAAGTGTGAAATGATAAAGTCTAATGAAATTGTAGATTTATTTTCTTTCACTGTTTCACAAATAAAAGATACTTTGCAATAGGGTCGGTGTTTTTTATTAATTAATAATAAGTAGATTTTTATAAAATCCTTTCTCAAAAATTTAATTCGTAGAGGAAAATATGGATAAAAAAAATGTTGGATTTGATTTAGAAAGTGAAATGAGGCGGTTGGATATTTCTAAAGAGTTTAAGATTGAAGATAATTTTAAAAAAAAAGTGGTTAAAGTTGTTGCTAAAAAGGATTCTGCATCTAATGTGGTAAAATCTGTAGATTTAAGTAGTGCAAAGGATTCAAACGGTGTAGTATTTTCTGAATTTGATTATGATGTTCCTGCTTCAGGTTTAGAAAATAATATTAAAACTTTAGAGCAAAGTAATATCATAAAGTTTTTTAACGGTAAAGATTATGTAGAGATTGAAAAACTTTATGACAAGCCAATTACAGAGGTTAGAAAAATTGTTGAAGGTCTTGGGACCAATCATACTATTGCTGTAACAATGAAAAAAACCGAATTAATATTTTTATTGGTAAAAATATTAAGTGAGAATAATATTGATGTTTTATTTACAGGTGTGCTTGATGTGCTTAGTGATGGTTATGGGTTTTTGAGAACTGCATCAAATTCTTATCTTTCAGGAGGTAATGATGTTTATGTTTCTCCTTCTCAGATTAGACTTTTTAATTTAAGGACAGGTGATATTTTATATGGCCAAATTAGATCACCTAGAGATGGGGAGAGATTTTTTGCCATGGTTAAAATTAAATCTATTAATAATCAAGATCCTACGTTTGCTCAAAACAGAATACCTTTTGATAATTTAACTCCTCTTTATCCTAATATTAAGTTAAATCTTGAATATGAAAATTGCAATATTTCTACAAGGCTTATTAATCTTTTTTCACCTATAGGTAAAGGACAAAGGGCTTTAATAGTTTCTCCTCCAAAAGCGGGGAAGACTACCTTGCTTCAAAAAATAGCCAATGCAATAACTACTAATTATTCGGATGTTATTTTGATGATATTGCTTATTGATGAGAGACCAGAAGAAGTTACGGATATGATTCGTAGTGTTAAAGGTGAAGTGATAGCATCTAATTTTGATGAGCAGGCTAGTAGGCATGTCCAGGTAGCAGAGATGGTTATCGAAAAGGCAAAAAGGCTTGTTGAGAACAAAAAAGATGTTGTTATTTTGCTTGATTCTATTACAAGGCTTGCAAGGGCATATAATCAAACTATGCCAACTTCTGGTAAAATTTTATCGGGCGGAGTAGATTCTAATGCTCTACATAAGCCAAAGAGATTTTTTGGATCTGCTAGAAATATTGAGGAGGGAGGAAGTCTAACTATTATAGCTACTGCTTTGGTAGATACTGGGAGTAAAATGGATGAAGTTATTTTTGAAGAATTTAAAAGTACTGGTAATATGGAATTAATTCTTGATAGAAGCTTGGCAGATAGAAGACTTTTCCCTGCTATTAATATTAAAAAGTCGGGCACGAGAAAAGAAGAGCTCTTGCTCAGTGAAGAGGAGCGTTCTAAAATTTTACTTATTAGAAGAATACTCAGTGGTGTTGATGATTATGAGGGAGTTGAAGTTTTGATAGAAAAGATGAAAAAAAGCAAAAATAATGAGATCTTTTTAAAGACAATGAGCAATGGTAATTAAATAAATTGACATTATTTCTAATGTCAATTAAACTTTACTGAAGGTTAAGAGGAGGGTTTTATGAGAAAAGGTGTACATCCTAAAAGTAATTTAGTGGTATTTAAAGACGGATCAAATGGAGCAATGTTTTTAACCAGGTCTACTTTGAACTCAAAAGAAACTATTAAGTATGTTGATGGAAATGAATATCCATTGATTACTGTAGAGATTACAAGCAAATCACATCCTTTTTATACAGGTCAACAAAAGTTTGTTGATGCAGCGGGAAGAATTGATAAATTTAATAAAAGGTATAAAAAGATCTGAAAATTAGGTCTTTTTATATGAAATTTTGAGAAAATATTAATAAATTTTTTTTACATTATATTCTTTCCCCATTAATTTTTCCAGTTTGTTTTTTTCTTCTTCATATGTTTGATTATTTACCAAAGATACAATGCTATTGTGTTGTCTAATTTGTTTTAGAATCTTTTCGGATATGTCTTTAATATCTTGAGGCGTAATTGTAAAGTAGGCATTTCGAATGTCTTGTCTTAAACTATCGCTAATATTTAACATTTTTCTTCTATAACTTTGCAAGGCTTCTGTAGCTTTAGTTTTTACATAGATGTTGGTTCCTATTAAACCTATCAAATAGGTATAAATCTCTTCATTTGTCATTTTATTATTAGCCAATTCTTCCAAAGAGTTTTCAAAAGCTTGGTAAGTTTTGATGAAATTGGGGTCTCTGTAGGATGCAAAAGAAAAAATTCCGTTAGCGATCGATGCGCTTGCTCCGTATGCACCACCTATTACTCTTATTTTTTCCCAAAAAATTCCACTTCTTAATATATGCTCTAAAAAATTTGCTTTTGGATAATTTTCATCGTTGATTTTGTAACTAGGGAAACATATGGCATTGAAAGCTACTTTTGATTGGATAATTATTATTTCTTTTAATGCTTTGTTGTTTGTTTCAATATTTAGCAATCCATCGTAATAATTATTCTCTTCCAGGCTTTCTTTTAGATTAAACAATTCATTTTCCAAATTTTTAAGAATATCGTCAGTGTTTCCTATTATTAGTGCAGATAGATTGTTTTTTAAAATTATTTTATTTTTTAGATTGTCTAATTTATTTGCGATTTCTTTTAAAGACTCTGTATCGGTTTTTACTTTTTGCCAAAATTCTCTACCCGTTATTCCATTTTGTAATTCTTTTAAATATTCATTTAATTTTAACTTCGATTTGGACCTTAATATTGCTAAAAGATGACCTTTGGGGATTAATAAGGATTTAAAATCGTTTTTCAAGCTTAGTGTTATTTCTTTTAATCTCTCACAATCATAGAAATTGATGTTAGTTAAAATTTCTTTGATCAGTTCAAATGATTCTTTAACTTTATGGTTAAAAGATTTAAAGCTAATATTAAATGAATTTAAAATGTTTCCATTAATATCCTCATCGTAACTCTCAGATATATTTATTTGTCCCAAAGTATTTTGAATTTTATTGTTAATATCTATGTAAGAATAGTTTTTTGTAGATAAATCTTGAAGAGCTCTTTTAAATAAAGATAGATATATATAATCTTCTTTTTCTAAAAAATTTAGTTTAAAAAATAAGTTTACATTAAAAATATTGTTATTCTTAAATTTAAAAGAATGCAGATTTAGTTCTTTTACTTCATTAAGATCTAGACTTTTTTCTATTTGTTTTGGCAAATCTTCTATTTTTAGTAAAGGAAGTTTTGCTATATCTGCTTTGGAGTCTTTTTTATTTTGGTATTTTTTAAACTGGTTAAAGTCTTTTTTAAATTGTATAAATTTTTCTGGATTTTGTTTAATTTTAATTTCCTTTTCCATTAATTTTTTTTCAATTTCTTCTTCCATTTCTTTTTCTGTATCATGCGATGGAATAAAGCTTATTAATGTATAATGATTGTTAAATATTAGATATTTTTCGATTAAATTTTCGAAGTAATAAATTCCTTTTTCCAGTTTATTTGTAATTTCATTTATATAGTAGCTTGTTTGTAATGTTTTGATTGGATGCATGCCATTTAACCATCCTTTAAAACTTTTTATCATTAAAGCGATGGGAAGATTTTGTCCTTTTTCTTCTTTTAGAGTGAATTCGTAACCAAAAAGAATTCCTTTTATTAACTCTTTTGGAATTTTGTTTTTTACTAAATTTTTAAGTTCGTTGAAAATTAAATTTTTAAATTCTTTTTCCTTTTTTTCAACAACATTTTGAAGTCCAAACGAAAAAACGGATTCTTTTAAATCTGTATTTATTCCGCTAACATGGGCTATATCTTCGCCAATCCCGCTTTTTAAGATATTGATTGTGAATGAGCAAGAATCATCTAAGAGTATTTCTGAGAGAATTTCAAGACCAATGCTATCTTCAATATTGTTAATTTCCGTGCAAAGCCAATTTATTGTGTATACCCCAAGAGCATTATCGTTTTCTTTAGGAATTTTGTATGTTAATTTTTTCCCTTTTTCCCATCTTTTAACGTTTTCTATATTAATATTAACATTGCTTTTTTCTTTTTTATAAGGCCTTATTATGTATTTTTCAATGAAATTTAGATTTTTTTCAGTCTGAATGTTGCCGCATAAAAATATTTTGCAGTTTTCAAGTGTATAATATTTTTTATAAAAATCTAAAAAACTTTCATAGGTGAGATCAATAATATTTGTTGGGATTCCACCCGAATCGTATTTATATGATCCCTCTTCAAAAAGAGAACTACTTGCTATTTCGTTGATTAGGGAATTTTTATTTGAGTAGCTGCCTTTCATTTCATTGAAGACAATTCCAGATACTTTAAAATCTTTTGGGTTTATATTGTATCCTTCTTGCATAAATGATTCTTTTTTAAGTAACGGGTGAAATATAGAATCGGCATAGATATTAAATAAATTAAAATAGTCTTTTTCAATTGTTGATGCTGCTGGATAGATGGTTTTGTCCGGAAATGTCATTGCATTTAAAAATGTGTTTAGACTTCCCTTTAGTAGGTAAAGAAATGGATCTTTTATTTTATATTTGTTAGAACCACAAAAAATTGTATGTTCTAAAACATGTGCAACTCCGGTATTGTTTGAAGGTATTGTCTTGAAAGCTATGCAAAATGCATTTTCTTTAAAAGAATCACTTTTTAAGTGAAATATTTCAAGGCCACTGTCGTGTTTAAAATAAGATCCTTCCGCATCATATTCTTCTAAATAAGTTTTTGAAATTAGTTTAAAGATTTTTTTCTTTTTCATTTATGGCTTTAATCCTTATTTTACAAATTGTGCTATTTCGCTTGCATTAAATTCAAATATGTTTTGAAGTTCCTCTGTGTCGTCTAGTTTAAATGTGTATTCAGGAAATTTAATAATAATTTTTTTGTTTTCAAAGTAAATTGCTGCTTGCTGTAAATCAAATAGTAATTCGTTAGGTAAAATTTTTTCTTTAATTTTTTTTGTAAAAAATGGGAATGCTTCATCTGTTTTAATTATGTCGTCAATATTATGAACATAGTTTCCTTTATCTTGAATGTAATAGCTTCTGTAATTTGTAATAGGACTGCTATTGATTTCTTGAGTTGCAATAAGTATTATTGTGTAGGTATTGTATCCATGGTGAATTTCATAGTCTATTTTCAAGCTGAATTTTTTATCCTCAGGTTTAAGCTCTTTACTAACAATGTCAAGTCTTGCTACAATTTGGTTTACATATTCATTAAGCTCAGTATTTAATTCTTCAAGATTTCCTTGTTCCTTTCCTTCAATTATTAATTTAGGTATTCTAATATTGTATTCATAAAATTTTGATTCTTCTTTTGAACTCATTGAAGTTATTATTAAAGAATTCATTTTGTTACTATTTGAGTCAATATCTTTGAAATTGATTTTGGTTAATTTTTTTGTACATCCGTTAAAAATCATTAATGTAAATATTAACACAAAAGTTGCTTTTGTTGTTTTTGAATTTAGCATACGATGATTTCTCCCTGCAATATTTATTTTAATCCTGCTATAAGATATTATATAATAACCTTGATATGAATTAGTATTATTTGTAATTTTGTTTGAAAATTTTACTTAAGACATATCTTAGGAGATAAGATGCTTGATCTGAAATTTATTAGAGATAATCTTGATCTTGTTAAGAGAAGTATTAAAGCAAGAGGCCTTGTTTTAGATGTTGATAAGTTAATTTATCTTGATGATAAGAGAAAAAAAATAATTACTAAAATTGGTGAGCTTAATGCAAAAAGAAATGTCAATTCTTCTAAAATGCGAGAAAATCCTGATAAGGTTTTAAAGATCTCTTTAATAGAAACTGGAAAGATTTTAAAAAAACAGATTACTAATCTAGAAGAAGAGCTTGAGAGATTGTCTTTTGATTTTGACCTTGAAAATAAGCGAGTGCCTAATATTTTATCATCTGACGTGCCTATTGGTAATAGTGAGGAAGATAATTTTGAGATAAAAAAAGTTGGAGTTGTTCCAAAGTTTGATTTTAAGCCAAAAGATCATTTAGAGCTTGGCAGAGATTTAGATCTTCTAGATTTTGACAGAGCACGTGAAGTTAGTGGGAGTAAATTTTATTATCTTAAAAATGAAGCAGTGTTTTTAGAAATTGCTCTGATTAATTTCTCTTTGAATAAATTAAGAGAAAAAGGTTTTGATGTTTTTATTACTCCTGATGTTGCAAGAGAGTATATAGTTGATGGAATTGGTTTTAATCCTCGTGGCAATGAAAGCAATATTTATAAGATCGAAGGTACAGATAAATATCTTGTAGGCACTTCTGAGATTACGCTTGGTGGTTATTATTATAATAAAATAATAGATCTCACTTTGCCAATAAAAATGGCAGGATTTTCACATTGTTTTCGAAAAGAAGCTGGAACATACGGACAACTTTCAAAAGGTCTTTATAGAGTTCATCAGTTTAGCAAGGTAGAGATGTTTTGTTTTTGTAAAGCGGAAGAATCGCATGTTATTCATGACGAATTTTTGAACATTCAAGAGCAAATTTTTACTGAGCTTGAGATTCCTTATAGGGTTTTAAATATTTGTTCTTTTGATCTTGGTTCGCCAGCTTATAAAAAATATGATATTGAAGCATGGATGCCCGGAAGAGATGGTAAAGGTAGGTATGGAGAGGTTACCTCAACGTCAAATTGTACAGATTATCAATCAAGAAGGCTTAAGATTAGATATAAAGATAAAGATGGACAAAATAAATTCGCACACATGGTAAATGGAACAGCAATAGCTACAACAAGAGCTATTATTTCCATACTTGAAAACTTTCAGGATGAAAGCGGGGGAGTTAAAATTCCCAAAAGTTTGGTTAAGTATACAGGTTTTGACCACATTCCTTTTAAGAATTAGAATCTAGTGTTTTTTCTGGTAATGTTTCTATAGCTTTTAGCAATATTTCATGTTTTTTTAAGGTTTTTGGGAACGGTGCTGTTAAATTTTGTCTAAATTTTTTAGATCCTTTTTTGGAAAATGTTATTCCCATAAGATTTTTGAATAATACATTTATTGACAAATAATTTTCGTATTCTTTAATATATTCTACCATTTGCATCAATATTTCTTTTCTTGTAAGAATTTTATCAGTTTCTTTTAAAAATTCTCTTGAGGCGTTTGCAATAAAGTATGGATTTTCAAACGCACTTCTTCCAATCATGACAGAATCAACAATGGATAAGTGTTTTTTAATTTGTTCTGAGTTGCTGATTCCTCCGTTTGTCTCAATAAACAAATTTTTATTCTCTTTTTTGAGATTATATACAAATTCATGTCTTAATTTTGGTATATTTCTATTATTTTTAGGGGAAAATCCTTTTAATATTGCAACCCTTGCATGTACAATAAAATTCTTGATACCAAAATCTGAGATTATTTTGACAAAGCTTTTTAACTCAGAGTAATTTTCATTTTTATAATCACTAGGTGAAAGCCTTATGCCCAATCTATGTTTAATTGAAATAGGTTTATTTGTGTTTTCTTTCATTATTTTTAAAATTTCACCTACTTGATTGGCATTGCTCATTAGACAGGCTCCACAACTTGCATTTTGGATTTTTAGAGATGGACATCCGACATTAAGGTTGTATTCATCAAAATTGAAGTGTTTTTCAAGAATCTGAATGGCCCTAAGAGCATCATTTTTAGAGTTTGTTGCTATTTGAATTGCAATTGGAGAATCTAAGGGCGTTTGTTTTACAAGTTTTTTTACATCACCCATGATTATTGACTTTGCAGAAACCATTGGAGTATATAATGTAACTTTTTTTGATAAAAGTCTTATAAAATATCTGAAATGCTCGTCTGTGATGTTTACCATTGGAGCTATTGATATTTTTCGATTTATTAACATTACTTAATATGTTAGAATAAACGAGCTAATTTAACAATTGTTTGTTTTTGTTTTTAGGAGGAATTGTTATATGTTAGGAAGAAAAGATTTATTTTTTTACTACTTTTTCTAGCATTGTCAATTATAATTTATTATGGAAAAAACGTTAACATCAAGAATGGTAATTATATTTCAGAGGGCATAAGCTAAAAAAGAAATCCTTTTAACATTTTCGAGTTGGAATTTACAATATGATTTGAATGGTAGTACGGTTGATGACAACATTAAAGCGAATAGTTTAAATTTATCTAAGATTGAAATTATCTAAGTTTAAAAACTTTTTTATTAAATGCGGGTTTAATGAAGACTATTCATATAAAAATGGGATTTATGAATTTTAATTAGGAGAGTTATAAAAAACTTTCATTATATAGGTAGAGTATGTATGTTTATTTAATTGTCAATACAATTGATGTTAGGAAAATAAAAGCAGTAGAAAAAAATATTATTGAGCTTTATAATCAAGGTTTGTTGATTGTAAATGATGGAGGCTCAAGATATTATTTTTATAAAATTAATCATATAAAGTCTGAAATGCTGGCTGATTCAATCAGAAATGTAGAATTAACAGTTTTGGAATTTGCAAAACATTTTGGTTTCAAATCAGGTAAAATTAAGAATGCAGATCAAGAATATTTTGAATTTTTTTTAGTTGATAAAAGCTTTGGTAATCAAAAGCTTTTATCTTCAAAAAAGATTAAGGCTTGTTGCAATTATTTCTTATTATTTAGATTAATATGTATTAAAGGAAATTGAATGGAGTTTTTATATTCTGATGAAGAGAATTATTTAAAAAATAGATTTTTTGATTTTTTTAATATGAATATAGATAAAGATAAGTATACAAGTATTGGAATTTGTGGTGGTCGAAGTATAGTCACTTTTTTAAGTGTTTTTTTTAAAGAAAATTTTTCTTTAAAAAGATCACATTTTTTTTTAGTCGATGAACGTTGTGTTCCGTTGAATGATGAGAATAGCAATTATAATTTTTTAAACAAAAATTTTTTTTCCAAAATGGTTGATAAAAATTTAATAAGTGTTTCCAAATTTCATACTTTTGTTTATAACGAAATAGATGAAACCACAGCTATTCATGAGTATAATATTGAATTTAATTCTAGGTTTAATATTTTTGATTTTATTTTAGTTTCTGTTGGTGAGGATGGACATATCGCATCTCTTTTCCCTTCAAGAAAGCTGTTGTTTTCAGATGTAGAAGGTTATCAGTATGAATACAATTCTCCTAAATTTCCTAGTAAAAGAATAAGCTTGACGCCAAAATCTTTGTTTAATTCAAAAGCGGTTGTTTTGCTATTTATGGGAGTTGATAAAAAGCGTGCTTTAGAGAATTTTTTAGGTTTTAATAGTTCTATTAATGAATGTCCAGCTAAACTTCTCAAAGAGCATCCCAATTTATTAGTTCTTACAAACATCAAAAGAGATGAAAGTTATGCAGGATCCTAGGCTTTCTAAGTATAAAAATACTAAAAATTTAAGTAAAAAAACTGTTGAACAAATTGATACTTTGAGTTTAAATAAAAACTTTTCCGATTCAGAGATTCAAGGCTCTATGCTTAGATCTTGGATAAGTCTTATTAAGGGTAATAAGACCAAATCACCTATTGAGCCTAAATCTAATAATATTAATGATTTAAAGCCAGGGTTTATTCGCAAAGAGAGCAAGGTTACAAAGATTGCAAAATATTTTTTAGCTATTGGACTTGAAAAATCTGCAAAGATTATGTCTGAGCTTGATGATTCGGATATAATCTTAATTACTAGAGAAATTTCAAAGATTAGTTATATTGCTCCAGAAGAAAAAGAACACATTGTTAAAGAATTTGAAGAGTTGCTGAGGAATGAAAAAAGGTATGTTAAGGTTGATGACAACTTTGCTTACGAATTATTAAATAAAACATTAGGAAAGTCTAAAGCAAAATCAATTTATAAAAAAGTTACTGGCAATGATATTTTTATTCCTTTTGACTATTTCTCTCAAATTGAGCATGAACAACTTTGGGCATTAATTAAAGATGAGAATATTAAGACGCTTGTCATATTATATAATTATTTAAATAAAGATCAGAAAAAGTATGTTTTTTCAATGCTAGGGGAAGAAGATAGAAGAGAATTTGTAAAAGATCTTGCTAGACCAAGGCAATTGAGCATGGAGACAATAGAGGCAATTTCAAATAAGCTTAAGGATAGATTTAAGATGCAAGGAAGACTTAAGACAGATAAACTTGATGGATCTAAGATACTTGTTGATATTTTAAGCTATATGGATTCCAATGAAGAGAAAAATCTTCTTAATAAGATTAATATTCAGGATTTAAATCCTGTTGTAGACAGTGAAATTCGAGAAAAAATATTTGATATCAATGTAATATTGAGAATCATGGATAATGACCTTTATAATATTTTAAGAGAGTTTACAGACAAAGAGATTGCAATTATTATTAAAGATAAAAGCGATGAGGTTAGAGATAAAATGCTTTCAAATGTCTCAAAAAGGCGTAAAGAAATTATTTTAGATGAAGAAGCTTTTTTGGGAAAAATAAGTAAAAAAGATTTAAAAACCATGACACTATCTTTTATTAATTATATTAAAAATTTAACTTTAAAAGGCGATTTAGTAATATATAGAAAAAATGAGGAATTTGTTTAATGACACTTGACAAGTTGCGTAAAAAATATATTGATTTTTTTAAATCAAAAAAACATTTTGAAATAATGGGCAAATCATTGATTCCTGAAAATGATTCTACAGTTCTTTTCAATACAGCCGGAATGCAGCCCCTTACTCCTTATCTTCTTGGAGAAGTACATCCATCAGGAGATATGCTTGTTAATGTTCAAAAATGCTTAAGAACAGGCGACATTGATGAGGTTGGAGATTTGAGTCATTTAACTTTTTTTGAAATGCTTGGAAATTGGTCTCTTGGAGCTTATTTTAAAGAGTATTCTGTAAAGTGTAGTTTTGAATTTTTGACGTCTTCTGATTATTTAAATATTCCCAAAGACAGTCTTTACGTGAGCGTATTTGAAGGCGATCAAGAGATCCCTCGTGATACAGAGACGGCTAAAGTTTGGGAAAGCTTGGGCATTCCCAAAGATAGAATATATTATCTTTCTAGGAATCATAATTTTTGGGGGCCTGTTGGATCTAAAGGGCCTTGTGGACCAGATACTGAAATATATGTGGATACTGGAAAGACTAAGTGCTCTCTTGGCTGTGATATCACGTGTTCTTGTGGTAAGTATTTTGAAATTTGGAATAATGTTTTTATGCAATACAATAAAGATGAAAATGGTAATTACGTAGAATTGGATCGAAAATGTGTCGATACGGGAATGGGGCTTGAGAGAACAATTGCTTTCTTACAGGGTAAATCTTCAGTTTATGATACAGATGCATTTATTCCTATAATAAGAAAAATAGAATTTATTTCTGGTAAAATTTATGGACAAAAAGAAAATGACGATAGATATATTAGAATAATTTCTGATCATGTTAAAGCGGCTTGCTTTATTCTTGCTGATAGTTCTGTTGTTTTTCCCTCCAATTTGGGTCAAGGGTATGTTTTAAGAAGGCTAATAAGGCGATCGATTAGATATGCAAAAAAGCTTGGAATAAAATCCCATTTTTTAGCTGATCTTGTTGATTCTGTAGAGACCATTTATGGATCTTTTTATAATGAGTTGATAGAAAAAAAAGATTTTATCAAAAAAGAATTGATCACAGAAGAAGAAAAGTTTTTTAAAACCTTATTTCAAGGTGAGCAAGAATTTATTAAAGTAACACGAAATTTATCTTCTAAGACTATTCCTGGCGATATTGCTTTTAAGCTTTACGATACTTATGGTTTTCCATATGAAGTAACAGAAGAGCTTGCTTTTGAATATGGCTTTAATATTGATAAGTTGGGTTTTAATGAGCATTTTAAAAAGCATCAAAAGACTTCAAAGAAAGGGGGTGACAAAGTCTTTAAAGGAGGGCTTGCTGATTATACTTATGAGACTACCAAGTTACATACAGCGACTCATTTGCTTCATAAGGCGCTTCAATTAGTATTAGGTGATCATGTTAGGCAAAAAGGAAGCAATATCACTGCTGAGCGATTAAGGTTTGATTTTGTGCATTTTAAAAAGATGACAGATGATGAGATAAAAAAAGTTGAAGAGATTGTTAATTTACAGATAAAAAATTCTTTATCTGTAAAAAAATCTATAATGGAATTAAGTGAAGCTCGAGAAAAAGGTGCCATGGCTCTTTTTGGAGAGAAATATGATAATTTAGTGAGCGTTTATGAGATAGATGGATTTTCACTTGAAGTGTGTGGAGGTCCTCATGTAGAGAATACCAATGAACTTGGTACTTTTAAAATACAAAAAGAACAATCCTCATCTTCGGGTATAAGAAGGATAAAAGCTATTTTGATTGATGAGTAAAATTGTTTATTATTTGTTGATTTATTTTAATAGGAGGTTTTATGATAAAATCAATTTTGGATTATTTATTGACTTTGCATCCTGTATTATTAGGACTTTTGGGTTCTACTTTTACTTGGTTTACTACAGCTTTTGGAGCAGGAGCAGTTTTTTTCTTTAGAAAGGTAGATAATAAAATAATGGACGCTATGCTTGGTTTCTCTGCTGGTATTATGATAGCGGCCAGTTTTTTTTCGCTTATTCAACCGGCTATAGAAAGAGCTGAAGAGCTTGGATATATTACCTGGATGCCAGCTGTTTTTGGATTTCTTGTTGGAGCATTTTTTATATACATTGTAGATGTATTTATTCCAGATCTCGATAAACTTACTTTTATTGATGAAGATTTAACTAAACACGGTAAAAAAGATTTTCTACTCTTTACTGCCGTTACTTTGCATAATTTTCCAGAAGGATTAGCTGTTGGAGTTGCTTTTGGAGCCTTGGCGTCTAATCCAGATATTCAAACTTTAGTTGGGGCTATGCTTCTTACGCTAGGTATTGGCATTCAAAATATCCCTGAAGGAGCTGCTATTTCTCTACCTTTAAGAAGAGGTAATGTTGCTTTGGCAAAATGCTTTAATTATGGCCAAATGTCAGGATTAGTGGAAATTGTAGGGGGGCTCATGGGTGCTTATGCAGTTTATTCTTTTACCCGAATTTTACCTTTTGCTTTAGCTTTCTCAGCAGGAGCCATGATTTATGTCTCCATTGAACAATTAATACCTGAAGCTAAGAGAAAAGATATTGACAATAAAGTGCCAAGCATATTTGGTGTTATTGGTTTTACATTAATGATGTTTCTTGATGTTTCATTAGGTTGAAATTACCCAAATTTTCCACTGATATATTCTTCAGTTTTGGTACTTTTGGGATTAAAGAATAGTTCGTCAGTTGGACTTTCTTCTTCAATGCATCCATTAAGGAAAAATGCGGTTCTATCAGATATTCTTCCGGCTTGTTGCATGTTATGGGTTACAATGATTATTGTGTAACTTTCTTTTAAATTTATTATTAGCTCTTCAATCTTACCTGTTGATATTGGATCGAGTGCAGAGGTAGGTTCATCCATTAGTATTACATTTGGCTGTATTGCAAGAGTTCTTGCAATACAGAGTCTTTGTTGTTGACCTCCTGACAAACTTAATGCATTTGTATTAAGTTTGTCTTTGACCTCGTCCCAGAGTGCAGATTTTTTTAGCGATTGTTCTACTATTTCATCTAGTTTTTTTTTATCTTTTGTTCCATGAATTTTTGGTCCGTAGCTTATATTGTCGTAGATAGACATTAAAAATGGGTTGGGAGTTTGGAATACCATTCCTATTTTTCTTCTAAGTTCCAGGATATCGAAATTATTTGAATAAATGTTTTTCCCCTCATATATTACATTGCCTTCTATTTTAACGCCTTCAACAAGGTCATTCATTCTGTTGAGAGTTCTTAAGAATGTTGATTTGCCGCATCCAGATGGACCTATTAAAGCGGTAATACTATTTTTTAGTATTTTAATATTTATTTCGTTTAGAGCCTTAAAGTCTGTATAAAATAGATTTAGATTTTCTGTTTCTATTATAATTTCATTTTTTGGTTTATCTTTTTCCTTTACCACTTATTTAATCCTATATAATTTGTTTATTAAAAATTTTGATGTTAAATTTATTATGAGTACCATTATTACAAGTATTGAAGCTGTTCCAAATCCTTTATCCAGGTGTCCTTCTTGAAATAACATCAGTAAGTGTACGGTTAATGTTCTTGATGGTTCATTTAAATTTGTTGCAAGTCCTAAGTTTGTTCCCATTGTAAAAAGTAGCACAGCTGTTTCTCCCAAGGCTCTTCCTATTGCAAGAACTATTCCTGTTAGTATTCCAGGAATAGCTGCTGGAACCATAATTTTAATGATAGTTTCTGTTTTGTTTGCTCCTAAGGCAAATGAAGCATATTTGTATGATTTTGGGATTGTTTTAAATGTTTCTTCGGTTGTTTTAACAATCATTGGCAATATCATTAAAGAGCTCGTTATTGCTCCTGAGAGTATTCCCATTCCAAAAATTGGCACAAAAAATATCAGTCCAAAAAGTCCAAAAATTATTGCAGGAATTGAAGACAGAATGTCAACACTCATAGATAGTATTTTGTAAAATATTTTGTTAGAAGTGTACTCGGCAAGCATTATGCCAGTTCCTATTCCAATGCATATTGAAATAGCAGTTGTTAGCAATATTACATAAAAAGTATTTAAGATTAAGTAAGAAATTCCGCCATATGCACCAGAATCTCTTGGAGTAGATAATATGAAATTTAAATTTAAGGGACTACTTTTGTCAAAGTAATGCATTTTAATAAAGGGTGCTTCAATATTTTGAAAATAATGCCAAGGTACAATTGCTAGTGCGCCTTCTGTTTTTTCTATAGTTTGTATTATTTTTTCTTTTTGATCAGTATATTCTATTATTTTTAATTTAATATCCTTTGATATTAAATTAATCCATTTTTCTTTGCCTTCAATAAGTTTTTCAACCTCGTCAACACCCAGTGTATTGATTATTTCATTTTCATTTTTTGTTAAAGTTTTTTTATTTATTAGGACAGACATAGTTTTTATTTTTAAAGCTTTAATATTAGGATATAACTTTAAATCTAGGGACTCGAATTCTTCTTTTGTTAAATAACTTACAGAGCCTATTGTGCTGTTTATGGTTTGAAGTATTTTTTTTGTAGATGGTTCGAATTTTATGTATCTTTTATTAAATACATTGTTTTTGATTAGTGCTCTTAAAATAGCTTTGTTAGATGTGATGTTAAGTGAATTGACAATAGGTATAATATCGATTCCTTGATCTGAAATACTCCCCCAGTGTGAAATTTTATTATTATATATGTTGTAAATGTCTTTTGTTGAGATTTTATCTACATTGATATTTTTGTTAACGATAAAAGCAATTTGTATTTCTTTGTCGTCTTCTGTTTTAAATGGCACAAAGTTTTGAGTTTTGCTTAAAAATAAAGTTTGTTTTTTTTTAAAATAAAACAAGGAGTTGTACAATATATATGCTATTAGAAAAATTAATAGCGCTGTTAAAAAATATGCAATAAGGTTAATTATAAAGAAATAGAACTTGTTGATCAATTTGTTTATTTGAGTTTTGGTCACTTTTTCTTTAACCTTTTATTTGAAGATAGTATGAAATTTTTGAGTAAATTTGTAATTATTGAAAATAGTAATAACACCAGGGCTGTAGAGAATAGAGCTTCTCTGTGGGTACCTGAGGCGTATCCCATGTCCATAGCAATATTTACAGTTAGTGTTCTAATCGGAGAAAATACATTTTTTATAAAAAGAGGAGAGCCCCCTCCTACCATTAATACTGCCACTGTTTCTCCAATAGCTCTTCCTATTGCTAATATTGTTCCTGCTAAAATGCCTCGACTAGCTGATGGTATTGTTATCTTATATATTGTTTGCCAGTCTGTTGCTGCTAATGCAAGAGATGCAAATTTATATGATTTAGGAACGGCTTTAAGTGATGAATAGCAGACGCTAATTATTGTGGGAACTATCATTATACTTAATATAAGTGATGAGCTTATTAAATTGTATCCCAAATTGTCTTCTCTTTGAAAAATGTTTTTTACTAAGGCGGCAATAAATGTGCTTCCAAAAAATCCGTAAACCACACTAGGAATTCCTGCCAAAAGCTCTATTACTGTTTGTAAAAATTGTCTGTAAAATCCTTTTGCTTTTTCAAGTAAATATATTGCAAATCCCAATCCAATCGGTAAAGCGATTAAAATAGAAAAAAGTGTAGTTAAAAAAGAATTAATAATGAATGCTAAGATTCCATAAGATTTTTGTAGGCTATTAGTAGGATCCCAATTTGTGCTAAATAAAAAGTTGAAAATTTTAATTTTATTAGTAATAAATGGCGTTATTCCAGTTTTTAATATAAACGCACCTAAAAACACTATTGATAAGGAACTGATTATTGCAGATATAAGAATAAAAGATTTGAAAATAATTCCAACTATCTTTCTTTTTGTCTTTAAGCCTAGATGCATTTTTTAAAAGAATCCCTTAAAGCTCATGTTAGTGTTAAATTGTATTACTTGACTTGATGTTAAGTCAAGTAATCTTTTATTTAATTTAATTTGTTTTTATCCCCAAAAAACCTTGTTCTTCAACGATATCTTGTCCAGTTGAGCTTGTCATAAAATCAATAAATTGAGTTACGCTTTTATCTTCGTATTTGTTATTTGTAACTATTATTAAATTTCTTTTAATGGTGTATTTATTGCTATTTATTGTTTCTTTTGTAGGGTATGTTCTGTTGACTGAAAGTATATTTAACCCTTTTTCTATTGAATTTTTTGCGTATCCAAGGCCTATATACCCTATTGAGTTTGGAGTAAGGCTTGTTTTTTCAATTACCTCACCATTGGATTTTACTACTATTCCGTCTTGTCTGAATTGAGATTCTTCGTGAGTTTTAAATATTTTATTAAGAAGTAGATCTTTTATAGACGAATAAGAACCTGATGAGGAATCTCGATTAATAAAGTTGATTTTAGCATCAGGGCCTCCCACTTGTTTCCAATTTTGAATTTTTCCATTTAGTATTTTAGCTAGATTTTCTTCTGTAATATTTGTAATTTTTATTTCGGGACTTGTGATGAAAATTAAAGCATCATAAGCAAATACGGTTTCTTTTGCTCCCTGTTCAATTTCCTCTTTTGTTAAATCTCTTGATGATATGGCTATTTTATATATTCTGTTGAATAGCCCGTTTATGCCAACACTACTTCCTTGTGCATCGTATGTTACTTTAGCATTGCTGTTTATTTTATTATATTTTAAAATCATTTCGTCTAGTATTGGGCTTACAGTTGTAGATCCCCCAATTGATACAATTTGTTCATTGTCTTGATTTTTACAGTTGTATAATAAACTTGTTGATAGCATAAAAATTAAGATAATAATTTTTCTCATCAAGTAAACTCCTTTGTTTAAGTATATAATAGCATTAATTTAAAATAAGTCAATTATAAATTAACTTTATTGATTAAGTTATAATTGGGTAATAATAGTAAATATTTAAATTTTTTGGTATAAATTAACTACTAGATTTGTATGTTAAGTTTTGCGAGGTATTTAAATGGCGTTAGTGAGATCTAGTGAGATTGAAAAAGGTTCTTTTTTACTTATCAAAGGAGCCCCCCATATTGTTCTTGAAAGAGAATTTTCAAAAACGGGTAGGGGAGGGGCAATAGTAAGGTTAAAGCTTAAGAACTTAAAAAGCAAATTTATCATTAGAGAAACTTTAAAAGGAGCAGATACTGCAGAAGCGATTGAAATTTATGAGGTTGGTGCCCAGTATTTATACAAAGATAAAGACGTTTTGGTTTTTATGGATTTAGAAACTTATGATCAAGTTAGTTTGGACTTAAAAGAAAGTGCTAATTTCCAAGATAAGGTACCTTTTTTGCAGGAGTCGGAAATCTATTCTCTTGTGATGTTTGACAATGTGGTTATTGATATTAAGTTGGCCCCAAAGATTGCTTTTGAAGTTGTAGAGGTTGAAGCAGCTGTTAAAGGTGACACTGTAACAAATGTAATGAAAAATATTACTCTTAATACAGGGCTTGTAATAAAAGCTCCGCTTTTTATTAACGTTGGAGATAAAGTTTTGGTTAATTCTGAAACCAAAGAGTATGCAGAGCGGATTAAAAGTTAAATTAATATTATTTTTTTGTTGTGTTGTTTGTTCTTGCGAAGTAAATTATCCAGAGATAAAAGAACTTGATTATAAGGTAAATTATTATTTTACTGAGAATCGTTTAGATTATTTTATGAGTTTTGATTTTGCAATTAAAGTTCTAAATCCAAAAGATGTTTTTAAACTATCAATAGAAAATAAGAACACCAGTGAGTTTATTCAGGTGGTTAATAACGATTATAGCTCTTTTTTTATTGATTCTAGTCTTGGTAAGGATATTTTGTATTGCAGGGATTTGAGGTTTAATTTTTTTGATGAAACTTTTGAAGACTTTATATCATCTGTTCGTATTTTTGATAAGGGTATGAGGGTGTATAGTAAAGAGCTTGTTGTTTCTTTAGGTATGTCAAAATATGATTTAGATGATGTTCATAATTATGTATATAAGTCTAAAGACATTGCAATGTTAAATAAGTTGAGCAATTCTAAAGTATTTTTTGTTAAAACTCTTAAAGATAAGCTATATCCAGTCTCTTCAGTTGTTGGAATTGATTCAATGGATGCTCTAGAGATCGATGAAACATTGGACAATTATATAAGTTTTTATTATATCGAAAAAAATTCAAATCTTTTTTTTAAAGTCAATTAAAAAAAGATCAAATTGGGCCCACCAGGACTTGAACCTGGGACCTACCGATTATGAGTCGGGTGCTCTAACCAACTGAGCTATGGGCCCTTAGCTTTAATTATTATATTTATTTTTTATTCATTGTCAAGTTCATTTTGAATAACTTCTATTTTAGAAGTTAATGTATCTAATTTGTTATTAATTTTATCTTTTTCCTTCGTTAGGACTTGTATTTTTTGTTGAATGGTTTTTATTTCTTCCTGTTTTGCTATTTTTATTAAATCATTACTTAAGTTTAATATTTTATGGTTTGTTTTTTCTATTTTTTGGATTATTGAGCAGATTGCATTGGTTTTATTTGTTATTTTATCTTTTTTTGTTGTTTCAATAAATTCTTCAGCAATTTTTTTTAGAATATTTTCTTTGTTTTTTATAATAACATTGATTTCGGTTTTTATTTGACTCTTTTTGTATATTTTTTCTTTTTTGCTTGTATGTATTATTTGTTTTATTTCTTCTTTTTTGCTTTTTACATTTGTTTTGATTTCATTTATTATTTTAAATTCTTTAATAATTAGATTGCTTAATTTTTTATTTAATGAAAATTCGTTTATTATGCTTTCAAAATTTTCAGAAAGGCAATATATTATGAATACTTGTTTTTCTAATTCTTTTGATATTTTACATACATTTACCATATTTATAATGTTGTTTATTGATGAGTTTACTTTAAGCATTATTCTTTGTAAAGAATTTTTTGTTTTATTATCATTTGATAATTCTATTTTTTTATATTTTTCAAGTTTCAATTTAGAAAAATTCATGTTGTATTTTGATATTAATTCTAGGTTTTGAGGATAAATTTTGATTATTGTGTTAGCAATTTCTTTAAGGTTTTTTTTATACGACTTGCTAACAGATTTATATTCTGTTTTAAGAATATAAATCTGTTTGTTTAAATTTTTTAATATGTTTTCATTTTCTTCTGATTTGCTTAAATTGCTTTTCATTTGGTACAATTCTTTTTCTGCTAATTTTAGATTAGGATAGTGGCTTAAATTTTTTAATTCTACTGTATTATTATTTTTTAATATTTTCCCAAGCTCAATTAAACTTTTTTCTTTTTCTAGCTTTAGTAAGCTGATTTCGGATTTGATTTTTTTTATCATTAGAACTCTGGTTTTATTTTATGCTCTGTCAACTTTTTTTTCAAGCTCAAATTTAGATATTTTGTAATAAATTTTTCGTCCATGAGGGCAATGTTTGATTTCTAGTTTAAAAAATTCATTTATTAAAAATTTGCTAAATTCAATGCTTAATATGTCATTTGTTTTAACAGCTTTTCTACATGCAATAGTTGCATATAGATCAGATTCAAGAGAATTTATTGTTCTACTTCTTCTTGATTGAAAAAAATGAATAAGAGTGTTTTCATATTGACTGCAAATATTAGGAATAGATTCGAGTTGATATTTTTTAGAGTCTATTTTGGAGATTATGATGTCCAATTTTTTATATTCTTCGATTTCACTGTCTACAATTTCTTCTATGTTTTTATCAACTATTGTGAATTCAATTGGTATTAGAAGCTTTTGAATAGTTTTTTTTGAATTTCTAAGTTTTTCATATATTATTTTTTCGTGAACTGCGTGTTGGTCTATGAAGTAAATTTCATTTACTTTTTCAACGATCAAAAATTCAGAGAATATTTGACCGATATAGTTAAATTTTATGTCTTCTTTTTCATTTTTGGTTGGCGGTTTTTCAAATTCTAAAAAGTTGTCAGAGAAAATGTTTGCAATGTTTTCCTTAAGTGATGGTCTATTTTGTATAATTGAGTTATATTTTCTAAGGCCAATGTCGTTTTGTAGTATGTCTTTGTTTAGTTCGTTTACATTATTTTCTGTTTCTAAATTTTTGTTTTGTGGCATATCATATGTGTTAGTTTTATTAAAGTTTTCTGGTTGGTTTATAATTTCTATTAAATGATCGTCATCTGTTAATTGTCTTTTTATTATTATGTCTTTGTAGCTATTATCTATGTTTTTATCGAAAAAATTATTAATATTGTCAGAGATTAGTTTAAATAAAAATGGAAGATTGTAAAATCTTACTTCTTTTTTTTGAGGGTGAACATTAAAGTCAATATATTCAGGGTTTATTTCTAGAAATAAATAACATATTGGGAAGTTGCCAGGGGAAAGTATTCTATTGTGCCCATTAGTTATTGCTTCTAAGAGATCTTTTTGATCGATAGGTCTTCTATTGACAAATGTTTTAATATATCTTTTACTTTTTTTAGAAAAATTATCTGGTGCTAAAAATATTTCTATTTTTATATTTTCATGTTCTTTTTTTAAGACTTTAAATTTATTATTTTCTATTACATTTCCATATACATTTTGCACTCTATCAATTAACGATTCTTTAAAGTAAATTTTTCTTAGTTTTTGATTCAAATTAATTTCGAAATTGATTTCTGGGTGGGTTATTATTTTTTCTTCTAAAACTTTTAGACACATTTTTGTTTCAATAGGTTCTTGCTTTAAGAACCTTTTTCTTGCTGGAAAGTTGTGAAATATTTTTGTAACATCTACTATTGTTCCGGTTATGGTAGGTTGTTTTTTAAAGCATTTTTCGATTCCATTTTCTACTTCTATTTGATAGCTTTCATTGCCAGTTGTTGAGCTTGTTATTGAAATGTTGGAGCAAATTGCAATACTAGAGAGAGCCTCTCCTCTAAATCCTAGAGTTTCTATTTTTCTCAAATCCTCTTCTGAGGATATTTTTGAAGTAGTGTGTGGTAGATAGCATATTTTTAAATCTTCTTTACTTATTCCGCTTCCATTGTCTATTATTAAGATTTTTTGAATTCCTCCTTCTTCAAGAAAGACCTCAATTTTAGTAGCTCCAGAATCTATTGAATTGTCTAATAATTCCCTTAATATTGAACATGGTCTGTCTATTGATTCTCCTGCTGCTATTTTTTGAACCAAGTATTTATCTAAGAATCTTATTTTGTTCATTGAAATTTATATTCCTATTATTTTTTTAATATTTTCATTTTTTTTGTAATTTGGAAATTTTTCAACAAGTTCTCTTAATGTTTGATCATTGTTATTCTCATTATATTCTATTATTCCAAGCGCATGTAAGGCTTCTGGATTGTTTGGGTTTAATTTTGTGTATTCCTTTAGAAGGTCTTTAGCTCTCGTGTTATTATTAACTTCAATTAGAGTGGTTGCAAGATTATATTTTGCTTCAATATCTGAATTGATTATTGCTTTTTCAAAAATTTCAATTGCTTTTTGATAATTTTTTTGTTTTTTGTAAAGTATTCCAAGATTGTTTAAGGCTAATTTATTGTTTTTGTTTATTATTTTTTCAAGAGTTGAGATTGCTTGAGTCCTATTTCCCGATTTTTCGTATGCTTTTGCTAGGTTTATGTATGCTGAAGTATTTTCAGGGTTTTTTTCAAGTACTAAGTTGTAAAGCGATATAGCATTTCGGTAATTTTCGGTTTTAAAATTTATAGATGCTTTTAAATATAAATATTCACTTTTTTCTGGGTTTAAATTTATGGCCTTGTTTATTATCTCAAGAGATTCTTCAAGTTTGTTGTTCTCAAATTTTGCTATTGATAGGTTATAAATAGCAATTTCGTTAGGTTTTTTTGCATTGTCATTAAAAAAACTTAAATACTCTTCGCTTTTTTTGAAGTTTCCCAAGTTGTTAGATACTATTCCAGCTTTTAATGCATAATTTAGTTTTTTGTCAAGATCATAGGCATTTTTAAAACTTGTGAATGCTTGCTGCATGTCGCCATTTTTTTCTTCCGCTATTCCTTTTTGGTAGTAGGCAGTGTCATAATTTTTATCAATTTGTATTGCTTTCTCGAAAGCTTCTATTGCTTTTTTGTTTTCATTTAGAATTATTAAAGCTATTCCTTTATTGTTGTGTGCTTTTTTATGTTTTGGATTGAGTCTTATTGTTTGATCAAATGACTCTATTGAGGGTTCATATTTTTTAAGCTTGAATCTAATGATTCCAAGTTTGTAGTAATCTTCTTGGGTATTTGTGAGTTTGGCAATTTTTTCATATACATTTTCTGCTTTTAGCAAATCTCCATTGTTTTCATAAGCTTGAGCTAAAGTTTTAGAGGCGTGGGTGTCATTGGGATTGATGGTCAAGAATTCGTTTAGATCCTTGATGGCTTGTTGACGTGTTTTTGGGTTTTCAAGATCAATAGGTTTTATTGAATAAACTTTAGATTTGAGTTCTTCTGATTGCTGTATTTTGTTAGCTTGAGCTAAGGTTTCAGAGGCGTGGGTGTCATTGGGATTGATGGTCAAGAATTCGTTTAGATCTTTAATGGCTTGTTGACGTGTTTTTGGGTTTTCAAGATCAATAGGTTTTATTGAATAAACTTTAGATTTGAGTTCTTCTGATTGCTGTATTTTGTTAGCTTGAGCTAAGGTTTCAGAGGCGTGGGTGTCATTGGGATTGATGGTCAAGAATTCGTTTAGATCTTTAATGGCTTGTTGACGTGTTTTTGGGTTTTCAAGATCAATAGGTTTTATTGAATAAACTTTAGATTTGAGTTCTTCTGATTGCTGTATTTTGTTAGCTTGAGCTAAGGTTTCAGAGGCGTGGGTGTCATTGGGATTGATGGTCAAGAATTCGTTTAGATCTTTAATGGCTTGTTGACGTGTTTTTGGGTTTTCAAGATCAATAGGTTTTATTGAATAAACTTTAGATTTGAGTTCTTCTGATTGCTGTATTTTGTTAGCTTGAGCTAAGGTTTCAGAGGCGTGGGTGTCATTGGGATTGATGGTCAAGAATTCGTTTAGATCCTTGATGGCTTGTTGACGTGTTTTTGGGTTTTCAAGATCAATAGGTTTTATTGAATAAACTTTAGATTTGAGTTCTTCTGATTGCTGTATTTTGTTAGCTTGAGCTAAGGTTTCAGAGGCGTGGGTGTCATTGGGATTGATGGTCAAGAATTCGTTTAGATCTTTAATGGCTTGTTGACGTGTTTTTGGGTTTTTAAGATCAATAGGTTTTATTGAATAAACTTTAGATTTGAGTTCTTCTGATTGCTGTATTTTGTTAGCTTGAGCTAAGGTTTCAGAGGCGTGGGTGTCATTGGGGTTGATGGTCAAGAATTCGTTTAGATCTTTAATGGCTTGTTGACGTGTTTTTGGGTTTTCAAGATCAACAGGTTTTATTGAATAAACTTTAGATTTGAGTTCTTCTGATTGCTGTATTTTGTCTTCTTCATTTAATTGAGAGATGTTTTTTCTGTAAGGATCTTTTGGTATATTAATATTAATTAAATTTGGTTCAATATCTTTTTTTATTAAGGTTAATAGTAAGTTGGAGGCTTCTTTGTTTTTTAAACTTTCAATCAACTCATTTACTTTTTGAAATTTATTACTTAAACCCTTTTTAATTAATTCTTTTAATCTGTTTTTTCCAAGCGTGACTCTACCAGTATTAATATTGTCTAATATTTCATAGAGCTCTTTTTTTATTAAGTAACTATATGGTCTATTAATTTTTCCCATTATTGTTTGACTGGATGGAGAAATATCACTTTCCTTTTTAGAATTTGAAGGAATCTTTTTTAAAGATGTATTATTATCATTGTTTGAATATTTACTGTTTTCTAGGTTTTTTAAAACATGCTCTGAAATTTTTTCTTTGGAAACATTTTTGTTTTGCTTATCAATTTCTATTTTTTGAGGGTTGTTTAAAATATTTTCACTATTTGATTTTTCACTTAAATTTTTTTTTAGTTTTTCTAAATTAAATAAATTTTTTTGATCATTAACAGTTTTATCTTCTTCTTCTTCTTCTTCTTCTTTTGGTTTTGTGTTTGAGTTTATTTTTTCTGGTATTTTGCTTTTTTTAAATTCAGATATGTCTTCATCTTCAATGCCAACGTTATCGTTTCTGTCAGAGTAGTTTTCTGTTATTGCGGTGTCTTTAATATATCTATTATTAAATGCAATATCAAAATTTTCGTTTACATTTGATTTTGCATTGTCTTGACCTTTGATCTTGTCCAAAATTTGATTAGCAGAATCTCTTTGTAAGTCGTTTGATTCAAAAGGACTGCTGTTGGCAATTTCTGCTAGCGTATTTGTAAGCATTTCAATGTCTTCGTTTTGCGGGTATTTATCTTGCAGAAGTTTTGCAACAGAATATGCTTTTTTATAATTTCGATCTATTACGCTATTTTTAACTTCGTTTAGCATTATTTCTCGATTTTTGTCATTCAATTTGCTTTGATATATATAGTAACCAAATCCGCCAAATGATAAGATAAGTAAGAAAATTAAAAGCAATAATACCGAAAAATTTGTACGTTTTTTATTCATCTATGTATAACTCCTCTTGCCAATTAAGTTTTTCTAGCTCAATTAAAGAATTTGTTTCTAAGTTGTCTTTAAAACTATCTTTAAGTATTTGATTTTTATCTTCTTTTGCGTATACAATATGCTCGGTTCGTCCCTTTAAACTTTTGTCAAGTTTTTCAAGATTAATTTTTTCATTTCTTAAATAGCTTATTATAAGCAAAATACTGTCTTTTTTTTCTGTTTTTGATCTAAGGGTAATAAATTGCGAGTAGTCGTGGATAGCCATAGTATATGAGTCCCAAGCCTTTTGGTATTCTTTTTCTTTAGATGTTATTTTGCCTTGTTGAACATAGGCATTAGCTCTGTTTAGCAGGGCGCTGTCATAATTGGGTTTGCTTTTAATGGAATTAGAATAATATTTTATTGCTAGAGGATAGTATCCTTCTCCTCTGTTAAACATTATGTTGCCTAATTCATAATATAGTACGTAATCTATCTCACCTCCTACCGCAATTCCATCAAGCAAAGCACCTTCTGCTTCTGTTAGTTGATTGTTTTCTCTGTATGCTACTGATAAAAAGTAATAGCCGAGTTGTACTTTTGGATATTTTTTAATAGCATCGCTTAGTGTTTCAATTGCTTGAATGTAATTTTTGTTTTTCATTTCTTCTTTGCCGATTCTAATTAGTCTTTGAGAATATGCCAATTTTGAATTAAATATTAAAATTAAAAATAAAATAAAAATTTTATATTTTTTATCTAATAATAAATAAATTTTCATTTTTTTTTCCATTCTACTTAATTTAGATTAAATGTCTCTAGTTTTCATAAGTTCTTTTTTAAAATTTATTTTTTGCTTCAATTTTGTTTTGAAAAAAGAAATAAATTCTAATAAACTATTTTTTTCATTAGATTTTATCTTTTTATTGCTCTTTAATTCTACCAGATTCTCACAATATATTAAATAGCATATTGCAGGTAATAATTTTTTCTCATTTTCATCTTCTAGTTTTTCAATAAGATTAAATCTTATATTCTTGAGAAGAATTTTTAAAATTCTAGATCTTGTTTTTAGTGATTTTATTAAAATATATGACTTTTGGTAATCTAGTTGGTTGGGATTTATTTTTTGCATTTTTATTATTTTTTTAGGTATTGTAATTTTATTTTCGTCAAGGTAAAGCAGTATATCTGATATAAATTTGAAATGTCTATTTTCAATATTGGGATAAAAAGATAGAAAATATATAAATATTTGATTTTGTATTTCAAAGGTTTTAGTTTTAAAAAATTCTTTCATGTGTTGACAAAAAATTGTTTTATCTTTATTCTCGGCATAAATATAGAATGCAATCCATCCATAAGTTTCTATATTCTGAGAATTTTTTTTGACATAGTCCATAATGCTTTGTATGAATGCATTTTTAATGTATTTTTCTTTAAATATGGTTGAGCTTTCGTAAGGGTTAAAATTTGTTTTGTCAAAAGATATAAAAAAATCTTCTGTTTGAAATTTTGCGGTTATAATTTCTTTGATTTTTTCTTTTATGTTGATTAATTTGTGTTTTTCAATGTATTCAAGTGCATCTATGAAGGATTCCCAATTGTTAGATATTTTGTCTTTGAAAAACCAAGTTAAATATTTTTTTGTTATTGTTTTTTCGACTATATATAAATAACACTTTAATGCGTCTTTAAAATCCTTTGGAGTGTATTGTGTAAAATCACTGAAAAAATAATTAAAGTTAATATTTTTATTCGAACCTTTATAAAAAATTTCATTAAGACTTAAAGTTTTTATTGCATGCAAGTAGTTTAAAATTTCATTGTGTTTTAGCGCTAAAATTTCTTCTTCTAAGTATTTATAATGTTTTATTAAAATTTTGATAAAAATGCTTTTACTTAGACATCCAACAGGCCAATATGTAAGTATTAGCATTTTTTTTAGTTTTATTAGTCTGCTTTCTTTATTAATTAAGCTTGATTTAAAAACTTTTTGATTTTCCGATTGATTTTTAAAATTTTTATTTAATATATTTAATATTTTGAATTTATTTTTGTTTCTTACAGCTACTAAAATATCTATTGTGTGCTCTAAGTTGTCAATGTTAATATTGCTAGAAAAATTTAATATAATTTGCTTATAAATGTTTTTTTTTTCTTGGGAATAATAAGGGCTATTTTGTATTTCGATTAGTTTTAAAAAGTTGTTAGATTTCAGTTTATATGTTATTCCTAGTTTTTTGGTGTTAAAGTTGTCTTCTTTGCTTATTTGAGTGAAGTTTTTATTTCTTATGATTTCTAATATCCATTTTTTAATGATTTCATTTTGTGTTTTTTTGTAGTAGTATTCTTCGAGTGAAGTGTTTAATACATTTTTTTCTTTTTCATAATCATTGCTGATTTTTATAAGTTCAATTATTTCGGGTTTTTCTAATTTGTAAAGTTGGGAAGAAATGCTGTATTTTAAAACTTTTTCTTCTATGTATTTGATTATGTATTTTTTTAATGTAGTAAGGGAATTATAAAATTCTGAATCCTTTTTAATCGTTTTCATCTATTCCTTTTTTTATAATTTCCATTAAATTTTTATCTCTTTTTGCAAAATTTATTATTGCCTTTAAATAGCCTTCAAGAGTTCCTATATCGATTCTTTTTCCCTTAATATTTTTATATAATACTTTTTTTTGCTCCATCAGCTTTCTTAAAGCATAAATGTGATAGTATTCACCTTTTTGATGCAGCTTGAATCCTTCTTCTAAATGTTCAAAAAACTCATAGTTGTACAAAAATCTTCCAATAGATGCTTTATTGCTAGGTTCACTTCCAATTTCTGGTTTTTCAACAATGTTTTTTACATGGACTTCGTCTTTGTAGAGATCTATTACTCCGTATGTGTTTATATTTTCTGGATTTTCAATGATAGATATTATGTTCTTTCCAGTTTTTTCATGAAGTTTAATCAATTGCAAGCTTAATGGCGGATTTCCAACGTGAAGATCGTCGGGGTAGGCCACAATTACAGGTTCTCTATTTATCCAGGGTTTTGCATAAAGCAGTGCATTTCCTGTGCCCAACATCTCTTTTTGTCTTATGAAGCTTATATTAATTTTTTTGTTTTTAATCTTTTCTAATTCATTTTTTTTATTTTCTTTTAAAAAAATATTTTCAAGTTCAATTTCTCTATCAAAATAATCCTCAAGAGTTTTTTTTCGTCTTGAGCTTATTAATAAAATGTCTTTTATTCCCGAATCGATAAATTCTTGAATAATGTAATCTATGGCTGGTTTGTTTAAAATTGGCAACATTTCTTTTGGAATTGTTTTCGTTATTGGTAAAAATCTTGTTCCATATCCAGCTGCTAGAATAATGCCTTTCATATTTTTCTCTCTTGAAATAAGATTATAGCAAAAATTTAATTTTATATATTCAATGTTTTTTAAAATTGTTTTAGAATTTTTATTTATGTATGTAAGTTCGGGTAAATATAAAGGTAAAAAAATTTTGTTTCCCAAGGCTGGTGCTGTTCGCCCTGTGATGTCTCTTGTCAGAGAAGCCTTTTTTTCTATTATTTTCAAGGATATTATTAACTCAAAATTTTTGGATGTTTTTGCAGGGACTGGCATAATGTCTGTTGAGGCTCTTAGCAGAGGAGCAAATCTTGCCCATCTTGTTGAATGTAATAAAAAAATCAAAACTACATTAGTAAAAAATTTTAGCTTTGTTGAGGAATTTTATAATTTTTTTTTTCAAAGGGCAGAGGATTTTTTAGGTAAAAAAGATCTTTTTTACGATTTTATTTATCTTGATCCCCCTTTTAATTATAAGAATAAGGTTAATTTACTTGAGATTATTTTAAAAGGCAATATTTCAAATGATAAAGTCAATATTATTATGCATTGTCCTTTTGGTGAAAACTTGGACATAAATACATCAAAATTTTCAGTTTATAATTTGAAAAGGTATGGGGGGTCAAAACTTATTTTTTTGAAACTATTGTAGGATTTGATTTTCTTTCATAGTTGAAGGTAATGAGTTGAATTTCATTTTTATTTAATTCTGGAATATTGTTTTTTATTACAAAATCATCCATATTTTTTAATGGATTTTTTTTGTAGTTTCCATTTGCATCTTTTATTAAAATTTCCTTGTTTTCAGAGTCCATTATTATTTCTTCTATTTTGTAAGTCTGGTTTTTTTTGTTTATTATAGATAGATTTGGCACAATGTTCATTTTATATTCAATAACAGCAGCTTGAAAAAGATTTTCATTGTTATTTTTTTTGTTTACACTTACTATTTGTCCATAATCAAAAGGCGCAAGTATTGTTAAAAAATTTTCTAGCATCTTAATGTCAAATTTTTTGTTTTTTGTTTGCTCGTTTATTTCTTTTCTGCTCCAATAGTATTTTCCACTATTTTCTATTAGGAATTTAATAGCTTCTAAAGGGTTAGCGCTTTCTTTTATTATTATTGGATTTACCAATTCATCGTAAGTATCTATTATGATGAAGATTCTAACAAGTTCGTGAATAAATTTGTTGATTTTTAATTGTGGATATCCAGTAGCATCAAGGTAATCCTTTTGCCCATTGATTATCATTTTTGTAATAGCTGAAATATCTTCTCTTATTCTAAACAAATTCTTAGCAATGTTAATATTTTTTTCCAAATGTTCTATTTTTAATTTGTGTTTTTCTTTTAAATTTTTCTCCTTAAGGCTTATTTTATCCCCTATATTTTCTAATATTGTTGTGTGCATTAATCCTATTGAGTGTAGCAATGATCCAAGTGCAGCTTGTAGTATCATTTCTTCTGCGTAAAAAAATTCTGTAAATTCGTTGTATTCAGTTTTATCAAGAAAAAATTTGATAGTTGAACGAGGTGCATTTTGTAAAGATCTTATTTTGTTCAAATTTGCAATTGTAATTAAAAAATAAATTGTTGTGTCGACTGAATGTAGTAGTATTGAATCGCCTTCTGTTTTTACCCTTCCTTTAAAAAATTCATAATCTCTTCTAGCAGAATATAAATATAATTTTTTTAAAGTTTTTTTATCTTTAATGTTTTCTTTTGTTCTAAGTTTTTGAACATCAAAATAATGATATATTTCTAATAAAATTTTTTGTAGAGATGCTATTTTATGTCTTGGAAGTATTTTAAAGCTTCCTTCCAATATTTCTTTCCAATAAATTTGATTAGGTTCAGCTTCCATTAATGTATTTATTTTCATGAGTGGTTTTTTTCCTTTGGTAAAAAATATTGGATCGTCTTCCTTAAAGGGTTTATATACGTCTTTTAGATTGTCTATTAGCTTTTCTCTCAAATAGTTAAGATCATCATTTAAAATTTCTTCATTTATTTTTTTTATTAGGTTCTCATAAGATTCATCTTCTTCTTTTTTAAGTACAGGAATGTATGGTGTATTACCTTTAGCAAGTATTTTAATAATTTTTTCATTTATTCTTGTGCCGAGCTTTGATAAATTTCCTATTCTTGCAAAAATTACGTCTTGTTCATTTAGATCTTTTATTTGCTTTATTTCTTTAAGTACCACTTTGAGATCCTTTCAATCTTTAAATAAATGTCGCCGAGGAGAATCGAACTCCTGACACAAGGATTTTCAGTCCTATGCTCTACCAACTGAGCTACAGCGACAATTTCAACTTATTTAACATGCTGCCGAGGAGAATCGAACTCCTGACACAAGGATTTTCAGTCCTATGCTCTACCAACTGAGCTACAGCAGCGTTTTTATTCTAATACCTTAATTTTTTCATAAGTATATATGTTTGTCAACTCTTTTTAAATTTTAGATTTTGAACGTAGTGCTAAAAAAATGATTTATAGCCAGCTTTGAATTTTAATAAAATAAGCCAATTTTGAAAATTTAATTAATTTTTAAATGGTTTTATTTGTCTTTTAAATTCAAACAAATAAATTTTTAATTTTTTTTGTGAAGATATTGAAAGAAATCCATATCTGTTGAGAAAATTTTTCTTTTATCCTTTAATACAGCTTTATAGCTTTCTAGTGCCTGCCAAAATTTGTAAAATTCAACATTTTTACCATATGTATTTGAATAAATTTTTGCGGCTTCCCGGTCTCCTTCAGCTTTTATTTTTGCAGCAGTAGCTTTTGCTTCGCTTAATAGGCTAAGTTTTTCTTTTTCTATGCTTCCAAGAATTTCTGTTTTTTCAGCTAATCCTATGCTTCTTTGTTCTTCTGCTATTTGTTGTCTTTCTGAAATCATTCTGTTGTTTACAGATTCAATAAGGCTTGGATCATAAGTAACTTTTCTTATTAGTACATCTACAATTTCAATCCCAATATCTTTGGTATTTTTGTTTGCTATATCTATTATTTCTTTTTCGATTATCTTTCTTCCTTTTGTTATTCTGTAAATACCATCAATTTTTGTTTCTTGCGGAGTGAGTACTCCATTAGACAAGCGCTGAATTGGATCGTTTGAGCTTCTTATAATTTCAAGCAAAGGATATTTTGCGATAACTCCTCTAACAGCAGGTTCAATTGCTGCATCAATTCTAATGTAAGCCCTATTCATCGTTTTTATTGTTGTATAAAATTTATTTATGTCTGCAATTTTCCATCTAGCCGTTGTATCAATCCATATTAATTGCTTTTCTTCTCCTCCTGTTGGGATTCTTTGAGGTTCTCCGTCCCATCTAAGAATAATTTTGGGAAATATTTGTACATTTTCAATTAATGGGATTTTATATTTAAGCCCAGCTAAATTTTCAGTTCTTTGAATTTTTCCAAGTCGAGTAGTTATTGAAATTTCATTTTCTTTTAAAATATAAATTGGTTGAAAAATAGATAAAATAGTCAAGCAAACTATTATTGTAAAGATTGCAATTTTTACAGTAGATAATAAAAGATTTATTATAAATTTCATTTATTTTACCTCTTTAAATGGTAGGAAATTTTTTAAGTTTTTGTCAATTATTTCAATATTATCTTTGTTTTCAAGTATTTCCCTCATAGCTTCATTGTAAAGCCTTTCTTTTGTAATATCGGGATTTTTTAAGTAAGCATCTAGTATAGCATTAAAAATTTCCGTGTCTGCTAATGCATTGTTTATTCTGCTTTCTTTGTATCCTTTGGCTTCTTCAATAACCTTTAACGCCTCACCTTTAATTTTAGGAACTATTTGATTAAATTCTCTTTTTCCTTCGTTTATGTATTTATTTTTGTCTTGAATAGCAATGTTTACATCTTCAAAAGCTTCGTAAACTTTTCCTTTTGGGGGTAGGGCATTTCTAATTTGCACTTGTACTACATCAATTCCTAAATTATAATTATCTATTATTTCATTCATAGAGGATTTTACACCTTCTGTTACTCCTACTCTGTTGTCATTTATTATTTCAAAAATAGTATTATCTCCAATTAATCTATTCATTGATGACTTTGCAATATCTTTAATTGTTGTCTCGGGGTCTTCTACTTTAAACTTAAATGAGTAAGGATCTCTTATTTTGTATTGTACTAACCATTCAATGTTTATGATATTTAAATCTCCAGTGATAATCATACCTTCATCGCTTTCATTATTATTTTCTCTAATATCGTTTGGAGATATTATAAATCCAAATTTAATTTCTTGAACTATTTTTACTGGTACGATAAATTTTTCTTCAATTAATGGAATCTTCATATGTATTCCTGAATCAAGAGTTCTGTTAAGCTTGCCAAGACGAAGTACAATTGCTTCTTCCGATGGTCCAACTATGAATATGTTTGCAATAATTATTATTGATATTAGTATTAAGGTAATAATAATTATTAAATATTCGTAAGTTTTATTAAAAATTTGTTTTATGTCAAACATTTATTTCTCCCAATTTTTTCAATAATTTTTGTTTTGTAAGCGAATTTTATCACTACTTTTTGTATTTGATAAAAGTTATTGTTTCAATTCTATTATTTTGAATTTCCTTAATAAAATATTCCCCATCAGTTGTTTTTACGGTTTCGTCTTTTGTTGGTATTTTGTCAAGTATATCTATTAAGTAGCCCCCAATTGTATTTGTATATTCTTTATGCTTAATAGATATTCCAATTATCTCTTCAATTTCGTCAAAAGTAGTTTCTCCAAGTATTGAGTAAGTATTGTTATTGATTTTTGTAATCAGGGGTTTTTCCTCTTTAATGTCGTATTCGTCAGATATTGCTCCAAAAATTTTTTCTACTATGTCTTCTATTGTAAGTATTCCCGAAAAACCGCCATACTCGTCAATTACGATTGCCATTATTTTTTGCTTTTTTCTCATAATATCTAGTATGTCTTTTATTCTTTTGTTTTGTTGTACAAATACAGCCGGCTTAATAAATTGAGAAACGTTTTTATTTGTATCTTTTTTATTGATTTCTATGAGGTCTTTAGCTATTAGAATCCCAATTATCTGCTCTCTGCTTTGTCCTTTGTATATAGGGACTCTAGAATATCCTTCCTCTTTGATCAGCTTAATTACATCTTTTAACTTTGAGGAGCTTGATAGTGAAAAAACCTCTGTTCTGTGAGTCATGATTTCAGAAGCTCTTACTTGATCTATGTCTAACATTTTTTGCATAAATATTCTAGAGTCGTTTTTTAAAATACCTAAATTTCCCGCTAAAGAGAGCATATTTTTGATGCTCTCTTTAGTCATTTTACAGCTTGTCTTAATTTTAAAGAAATTTAATATTTTTTTTATTATTTTGTTTATTATATATATCAATGGAGTAAATATAAAAATTAATGGTTTTAAAAAAAAAGAAGTAGATAGAGCAATAATTTCATTATTTAGAATTGCAATTTGTTTTGGAAGTATTTCTGCAAAAATTAGAACGATTATTGTTATTAGTCCTGTTGATATTGCAAGTGCGCCGTTTCCGTATTTTTCAAGTACAAATTTTGTTGTAAGCGTACTTGCAATAATATTTGATATATTGTTGCCTATAAGAATGGTGGTGATTAATTTTGAAGGAGATTGAACCAAGTTATACACCGATATTCCCGATTTTCCTTTTTTTCTTATATCTTGTATCTGAATCATGCTTAAGGAAGTGTAAGCTGTTTCAGATGCTGAGAAAATAGCAGATAATATTATAAATAACAGTATCACGATTAATTCTATCATATATGTACTATTTTAATTTATCTTTGATAAAAATGCTTTAAAATCATATCCTTAAGCAATAAAAAATATTTTTGATTCGACTTTAAAAGGCGCTGACCGGAATCGAACCGGCGAATCAAAGTTTTGCAGACTTCTCCCTTAGCCACTTGGGTACAGCGCCTTGTAACAGTGCTTAGTTTATTAAAAAAATAGAAAATTGTAAATATATTTTCTATTGAAGCATAATTTTGAATTTCTTAGCTATTTTTATTAGTTTTATGTAAAATTTTAATGTATGAATAAAAAACTTAATGATGTTTTATTAAAATTGGATCAAAATTTAATAAAACATGTAAAAGGTTCTCTTGATTTAGAAATAACCGGAGTTACTTACAGCTCTAAATTAGTTTTGTCCGGCTTTGTATTTTTTGCTCTTCCGGGAATTCGTTTTGATGGACATAACTTTGTTGAAATCGCAATTCAAAAGGGTAGTAATGTTATTGTATATTCACGGGATTTGAATTTTTACGATTCCAATGTTACTTATATTAAGGTAGATGACCTTAATATAAGAAAATTTATGTCTAATTTTTCAAATATTTTTTATGATGAGCCTTCAAAAAAATTAAAAGTTATTGGGGTCACTGGTACTGACGGCAAAAGTTCTGTTTGTTATTATATATACCTGTTGTTAAAAAATAAAGGTGTTAAAGTGGGTTTTATATCGACGGTATTTTTTGATGACGGAAGTGGTAATTTGATTAAAAATCCTTACAGACAATCAACTCCTGAATCCACAGAAATACATTCATTTTTAAGCGATATGGTTAAAAATGAGGTTCAATATGCAATTCTTGAATCTACTTCCCATGGGCTTGACCTTGAAACAGCAAGACTTATTGATATTACTTATTTTGCGGTTGTTTTTACTAATATTGGACATGAGCATCTTGAATTTCATGGTACAATTCAAAATTACATGAATGTAAAGTTAAGTCTTTTTAAATCTGTTAGTGATGATGCTGGTTTTGGTGTTATTAATTTTGATGATTTTTATTCTTCTGACTTTAAGAATGCTATTAAAAAATCTTTTACCTATAGCTTAAAAAGCAATCAAGCAGATTTTTTTGTCAGTTTTATTGACGAGAAAGCAGATTCTACTAGATTTGAATTTTATCACAAAGGGGTTAAATATTTTGCCAATATTAACCTGCTAGGGAGTTTCAATGTTGAAAATGTAATGGCTGCTCTTATTTTAGTTTCTCAAATTTTAAATAGCGACATTCAAGATATTGTTGACAAGCTTATTTGCATTAAAGGTCTTGATGGACGTATGAATAGTATTAATTTAGGGCAAAATTTTTCTGTAATAATTGATTATGCTCATACCCCTGGTGCTTTTTCTAAACTTTTTCCTATTTTTAAAAGATTTGCTACAAATAGACTGATTTCTGTTTTTGGCTCTGCAGGAGAAAGAGATATTGCAAAACGATTTTTGCAAGGACAAATTTCAGATATTTATTCTGATTTAATAGTGCTTTGTGATGAAGATCCAAGAGGTGAGAATAGTATGTGTATAATTAAAGATATTGCAAAAGGAATTGTGAATAAAGTTATAAATCAGAATTTATTTTTTATTCCTGATAGAAGGCAGGCTATTGAAAAAGCAATAGGTCTTGCAAGGGCTGGGGATTTGGTTGTAGCCTTAGGCAAAGGTCATGAAAGTTCAATAATTTATGAAAATAGAGAAGTTTTTTGGAATGAGCAAGAAGTAGTTAAAGATGCTATTTTAAGTTTAGAAAAATCAAAAAAGGAGAAGTGATGTGCAAAAAAAATCTTATGTTAATATTTGGTGGTGTTTCTTTTGAGCATGAAATTTCTTGCAAATCTGCTTATAGCATTTATTTAGCCCTTTTGGATTTAAATAAATACAATATTTATCCTGTTTATATTGATAAGTGTACAGGTATTTGGTATTTATTGGATTCTGTTTCTGACCCTTCAAATCCCATTGACATAGGTGTTTTACCTACTGTTAGTTTATTACCCGGTCTTGGAATTTTTTCAAATAACAAAAATCTTGAGATAGATGTTGTTTTTCCTGTTATTCATGGAAGAACCGGTGAGGATGGTGCTGTTCAAGGGGTTTTAAAGATTATGGATATTCCTTGTGTTGGTGCTGGTATTATAGGAAGTGCTATTTCTAGCAATAAGTATTTTTGCAAACTTTTACTTAAAAGCTTTAATATTCCTTTAGTACCTTTTATTGGGTTTAGACAATATGATTATTTTTTAGATAAAGAGGAAGTAAAAAGAAAGGTAAGGGAGGTCCTAGGCTATCCTGTTATTGTTAAGCCTGCAGTATTAGGTTCTTCGATTGGAATAAATGTAGCTTACAGCGAAAATCAGATTGAATCTTTTATTAAGGAAGCTTTAAGGTATGACCTTACTATTATAATAGAAAAATTTATTGAAGCTAGAGAGATTGAATGTTCTGTTATTGGAAATGAAAAGATGAAAATCTTTTCTCCTGGAGAAGTTATTGTGCAGGATTTTATATTTTATGATTATGATGCTAAATATTCTGTTATTCCTGGAAATTCTATTATCTTTAATATCCCTGCACATCTTGAGACAAATCAGTTGTTAAGCATTAAGGAATATGCCTTTCTTGTTTATAAAAATTTAGAACTCAGAGGTATGGCAAGAATTGATTTTTTTGTTGAAAAAAAATCAGGAACAATTTATTTTAATGAAATAAATACCATTCCGGGATTTACCGATATATCTATGTTCGCTAAAATGTGTAGCCATGATGGTCTTCAGTTTAAAGACTTGGTGGATAATTTAATTGATTATGCTTTTAAAAGTTATATTAATAGAAAAAAAATGATTAATTTTGAAGATTAATTTAATTTAATTTAATTTAATTTAAAATTTTTTAGATTTTCAATCTCTTTATCATTTTTTAGTTTAAAGTAATCAAGATTTTTATATTTTTCTGCTTTAGGCAATATTCCTGAATATTTTATCTTGTAAGAGTAATTTATCTTTATATTTTTTTCTTCTTTATTATTGTTTTTATTGTAAATTTTAACTTGATTTTTTTTAATATGAAGATTTGCAAATGCTTCATATGCTATGTCATCTTGAGATTTAAGAGTAAATGCAATTGTTGTTTTTTTAGAGTTAATGTTTTTAAGTGAAAAGATAATCTTATTAGCCAATATTTTATAAGGAGTGTTGCTTTGGTAAATTATTAGTTTAGATGCGTTTTTAAAATGTAGTTCTATTTGATTTGCAATTTTTTGAGTAACCAAATCGATGTTATAAACAGCTCTTTCTGCTATATCTATTTTTTTAAAATCAATATTCATTAGCTCATCATCGGCTTTAATGTTGGTTTTTAATGTTTTTTTGTTTGCCTGTAAAGTTAGGTTAAAGTCATTTGAAATTATTTGGATAGGATTTTTATTGCCTTTTGGGTATTCAATTTTTATTGTATTTATTTTTTCTGGAAAGCTGACTGTTTGTTCTATTTGTATTACATGTCCTTTTTTATCGATATTGCTAGATATTATAATTGTGGTTATTAAAAAAAAAGTTACAAGACCAAGTTTTTCAGCTTTTTTTAAATTTTGTTTAATTTTTGAAAGTTTAGATTTTAAATGTTCTGAGATATTCATAAATATGGTAGAAAAAAGGCAAATTGAGATTAGATAGCTTAGCGTAAGTGTATTTGTGATTGATGTAGTATTTTGTATTAATGTTATTAATACAAAATTGATTGTCCAAATAATTGTTACTATTATTTTTTGGACAATAGTAATTTTATTTGGTTTTATTAATAGTAGGATGCTTTTTATGATAACTATTAAGATAAATTCTATTTTAATAAACATTAATATTATTAGTTCAATAATAGAGATTGATATTGCAAGGTATTTAAGTTGTCTGTAATTTAAATATATTGTGAAATTGTATGTAAAAAGAGACAAAAGATTATGTATGAGTAAAGTTGCAAAAAAAGTTATTAAATACTTGGAGTTTATTATAGTGTAAACTGTCGTGTTTTCATAGTTTACAAATAGCTTATTTGTAATTAATAAGGATAAATATGTGCTTAAAAATAAAGTAAAAAATAGTCTTATCAATTTATAGTAATCATTTTTTACTTTCTTCATGACCAATCCGGCTTCTTTGAATTTTCTAATAAATACAATTATAATTAAGTTGTAACAAATATAAATTAATGTTATTAAGGTAATTTCATTAATTATTATTTTTTCAAAAGGCGTATCAATTATAATGTAGTGTATTTCATCAGTATTTTTGCTTTTGTACTGATTAGTCAATGTTTCTTCAATTGATTTGTAAATTTCGTAAATAGTATTTTTATTTTGAGTTAATATAGGATTTAAATTGTTATTTATTATTAAAAAGGGTATAGATTCGTCCCAATATATATTGTATAAATTGTTTATTTTTTTTTCAGTTATTTTTGCTGTATTAAAATCAAGTTTATTCTTTTCAAAGCTTTTAATAGTAGCTTTTAAAAATCCCAAATTTGTTTTTGAATTTGTTATGAAAGATTCATTTTCTAAGTAAATTTTATTTTTTATTCTATTTTCGTTTAGCATTAAGTAAATCGTATTTGTATTTTTTCCCAAATAATTATTGCTAAGTAAAATTCTGCTGCTAATTATTGTATTTTCTTCTAAAGAATCATCCTCAACAAAAAAAAAATTTAAGTTGTTTTCAGAGTTAATATTTCTAAGTTTATTCAAAAGCTCAATAGCAATTCCAATTGCTAAATTATTTTTTAAATTATTTAGTATTTTAATTGGAATAATTATATTATAAATGTCTGCTCTTTTACCTTTGATTTTGGAATGTATTATCTTTTGAGAATACCCAATAAATCCAATTTCTTGTAAAGAATATTCCGTATATTTAATTTCATTTGTATTAAAATATTTTTTTATATAATTAAAAGTGTTTATTATTTTTTCCTGGTTTTTGCTTAGTTGATGAATTTTTTCAATATGCTCTTTTATGTTCTTTTCAGTTTCTATGTTTGCAATTTTATTGTTTAAATTCGATATATTTTTTTCCATTTTATTTGATTCAATAGGGGTGATTTTTGAGTGAATTAATAAGAATGATAATGATAATAATATCTTAATTGTCATAATTTTTAATATCTTCTTCTACTTGCATTATTTGTAAGATATTTGGGTTTTCTTTTAAGGCAGAAATTATTTTTGTTATATTTTTAGCATTTGATGAGACTATTATGTTTGTTATTCCATGACCATTTCCACAGTCTTCTATTTTTTCGCTAATAAGCCTTACGTCATTGATTGTAAAAATGTTCTCAAGATAGCCAAATATTCCTTTCAATTCTTTTAAAAGCAAAATAATATGATGCACTTTTCTAGTTGGTGTTGCTTCCCATTCAACTTCAATTAATTGATTTTTTTTATAGTATTTGAGCTTTTGACAATTTTCATTGTGTACTATTATCTCATCTTTGTGTATTATTCCAACAATATCTTCACCTGTTGTGGGATTGCATTCAGAGTCTATTGCAATTCTTTTTATTTTGTTTTTAGTATAAGCTTTAAATAGGCTAAAAAGCTTTCTTTGTTCTTTGTTTGCCCCAACAAGATACGCAATAATATTGTTATCTACAAAAATTGTGTTGTCATTTTTGTTAAGCCATGATCTAATTTTTGATCGGGCTTTTTTTGTTCTTACACTGTTTAGCCATATCACATCTGGTTTTGAGTCTTTTGATGTGAATATTTCAACAATTTGTTCGTTTTTAAGTGGCTTTGTGATTGAACTTATTTTTCCATTTATTTTTGCATAAAGAGCTTGGTCTCCAATATCTGTGTGTATTATGTATGCAAAATCAATTGAATTTGATCCAAAAGGAAGTTCTACTACTTCTCCTTCTGGGGTGTAAACATATATAAATGTATTTAACAACTCTTTGTGTATATCATTCATTGAATATTGACTTTTGTTAGCCGATTCTTGTTGCCATTTTTTTATTCGGTTTATAAATGAAAGATCATCAGCTTTAAGCTCAATTTGTTCTTTGTATATCCAGTGGGCCGCAACCCCATAATTGGCAATTCTGTCCATTTCTTCTGTTCGAATTTGTATTTCAATAAGCTGGTTATCTTCAGGTATTCTTACGGTAGTGTGTAGTGATTGATATTTATTTTCTTTTGGACTTGCAATATAGTCTTTAAGTCTTCCTGGGATTGGTTTCCATACCCTGTGAACAATTTCTAATATTTCATAACATTCTTTTTGTTTTTTGCAAATTATTCTGATTCCCAGGGTATCAAAAATTTGAGTAAGCCTGTTTGTCCTTGTTTGCATTTTTCTAAATATTGAATAAAAGTGTTTTGATCTTACTGTAATTTCTGCCCCAATTCCGCTTTTTTGGAGTTCTTTTTCTATTGATAATTTACCTTTGTATAATTTTTTCTCTCTTTCTATTTTTGTTTCAGATAAAAAATTTTTTATCTCTTTATAATCTTTAGGATAAAGATGCTTAAATGAAAGATCTTCAAGATATGTTTTAAGAGATGAGATTCCAAGGCGTTCTGCTATTGGAACATAAGTTGAAAGGCAATCTTTTGCAATCCTGTCTTGTCTGTTTTTAGGCAAATAAGAGAGAGTCGTCATATTGTGAAGTTTGTCTGCCAGTTTTATTATTATTATTCTAATGTCATGCGTCATTGCAAAAAACATTTTTGAAATAGTATTAGCTTCTTTTATGCTTCTTGTTTTATTGTGTAAATCATGAATTTTAGTTACACCGTCGATTAAGCTTAAAATTTCCTCGTCAAATTCTTTTACTATTTCTTCTTTTTCAATATTTGTATCTTCAAGCACGTCATGAAGTAGTCCGGCGATAGTTGCTTTGAAATCCAGTTGAAATTTAGCAAGAAATAATGAAACCATTATTGGATGAATAATGTAAGGTTCCCCACTTTCTCTGTATTGGCCATAGTGAAGTTGTTCTGCTATTTCTAGAGCTTTGAATATGTTTTTTCGTTCAAATTCATCTTTGTAAGTATTCTCAACAGTTTTTTTGAAAATACTTCTAGCTTTTTCAAGATCATTTATTTTTATTAAGTGTGCAATCTCATATGCTTGTATCATGCTCTTTGTCCTAATACCAGCGCTCTTGCTCTCTTTTCAAGATCATAAATGGTTTTTAAATGTGAAAATCCTTTTTTAATTGCAAAATCTTTCAGATTTTTTATTTGCCAAGGAGCTGATTCTATTATTATTAGTCCATTTGGGGCAAGCTTTTCTTTTGCTTGGCTTAATATTTTTCTAGAAATATTAAGCCCGTCTTTTCCAAATCCAAAAAGAGCTTTTGCGGGTTCTTTTTTTATTTTATTTGTTATTTCTAATTCTTTTTTGTTTAAATAAGGAGGATTTGTAATAATTATATCAATCCTTTCCTTTATACAGTTTAGCAAATTAGAGTGAATTATTTCTGCAAATTTTTCAAGTTTTAGCTTTTTTGTATTTTTTGCAGCTATTTGTAAAGCTTTTATTGAAATGTCCGAGAGTATTACTTTTTTTTTCATGTAATAGGCAATAGAAAGTCCTATGCATCCACTGCCGCAGCATAAGTCTAGTATTTTTGTAAAGTCATTTTGTTGAATTTGAATTAAGGCTTCTTCTACTAAACATTCTGTATCAAATCTTGGAATTAAGACGTGCTTGTTTAGGTTAAATTCAATACCCATAAATTCTTTTTTTTGTAATATGTAGTGAATAGGTGTTCCTTTTTCTATTTTATCTATTTGATCAAAAAAAAGTTTTTTTTCCCTTTTTGTTAAGCTTTTTTTTCTATTTGCAATTATTAATTCTTTTTTGATTTTTAAAATTAGTTCAAGTATTAGTAGCGCTTCTATTGTATTTAAATTTTTACTTTTAGCATAATTTATGACTTCGTTAACATTCATCGCTATATGCTGTTGTTTTTTAATGTTTGTTCTTGAAGCTCTATTGTCAAGGGATCAAGAAGTGGATCAAGTTCTCCTTGCATAAATTCTTCTAATTTGTAAAGAGTGATGTTTGCCCTATGATCTGTTATTCTATTTTGAGGAAAATTATAGGTTCTAATTCTTTCAGATCTGTCTCCTGAGCCGACTTGTTGTTTTCTGTTATTTGATCTTTGCTCTTGTTTTTTGGAATCTTCAAATTCATAAAGTCTTGCTCTTAATATTTTCATTGCTTGATCTTTGTTTTTATGCTGACTTCTTTCGTTTTGGCATTGTACAACAATTCCTGTTGGTAAATGTGTTATTCTAACCGCAGAATCGGTTGTATTAACATGTTGTCCACCAGCCCCAGATGACCTGTAAACATCAATTCTTAAGTCTTTTTCATTAATATCGATTTCTGTTTCTTCAATATTAGGTAGAACTGCTACAGTGGCAGCCGAGGTTTGAAGTCTTCCGTTAGACTCTGTTATAGGGATTCTTTGTACCCTGTGAACGCCGCTTTCATATTTTAATTTTTTAAATACATCTTTTCCTTTAATTTCAAAGATTATTTCTTTAAATCCCCCAAGTTCTGTTTCATTGAAGTTTATGATTTCTGTTTTCCATTTTTTTCTCTCTGAATATTTTATATACATGCTATAAAGATTGTTTGCAAAAAGAGCAGCTTCTTCTCCTCCCGTTCCAGCCCTAATTTCAATTATTATATTTTTACTATCATTTTCATCTTGAGGTAAAAGTAGTATTTTTATTTGATGTTCAAGATCTTCTTTTTTTTTGTTTAGATCAATTAGCTCTTGTTTTATTAGTTCTTTCATTTCTTGTTGCTCTTCTTTTTCCAAGATGCTTTTGTTATCATTGATTTGGCTCAGTATTTTTTCATATTCAAATTTTTTAGTATTTATTTTTTCCAGATATGTATATTCTTTTATTATTTTAGAATATTTTTTTTGATTTTTAATTAGATTTATATCTTGCAATTTTTCTTCTATCGACTTAATCTTACTTGTTGCTGAATTTAATTTTTCTAAAAACATTATGTTTTCTCCTGAAAGATAGTAATAGTTTATATTAATTTTAGATTTTTTTGTTAGACTTTTTAGTAAGTTTTGTGTTACTATGCTTGCTTTTATGTTTTATTTCAATTCTCTTTTTTAGAAACTCTTTTTTAGAAACTGATTTTATGGAATAAATAGAATAAGCTTGATCAAAAAAATCAATTATATTTTTTTATGTTTTTTTATATAATGAATGTTATTAAGTTGGATATTAAAGTTAGATTGTTTTGTTGTATTTGTATATAAATTGAGCTTTGCGTATTATTATTATTTGTGGTGTTGTTCAAGGTAGTTAAAGTTATATCTTTGATAAACCGATTTAAAAGGGGTATTTATGTTAAATGAAAAAATTTTGGATGCTTTAGGGGATCTCTCAAATATTTCTGATGATCAACTTCTTGATGTCACTGAGAAATCAAAAAGAGGGTATCAGTTGATTAAAGAAGAAAGACTTTCTGAGGCAGAAAGTTTGTTTTCTGATATCCTTGAAAAGGATAATGAGAATAATTATGCTCTTGTTGGACTTGGAGACATTGAAAGGAAGAAGAGTAATTACGATAAAGCAATAGTTTATTATCAAAGATGTCTTGTAAAACATTCAAACAATAATTATGCTCTTTTTGGACTTGGAGACTGTTACAGAAATTTGGATAATTATAAAAAAGCTACAGACATATGGGAAGAGTATTTGAAATATGATCCTGAAAATATAACGGTTTTAACAAGAGTTGCTTCATCTTACAGAAAGCTAAAAAATTTTCAAAAATCTAAGCAAACATATCTTAAGGTAATGGAATTAATGCCTGAGAATGATTACGCGCTTGTAGGAATTGGTCATTTGTATTACGACTTTAAAGAATATAAAGAGGCTTTAAAGTATTGGCTTAAAATGTATGAATTAAATCAATCTAAGATTGATGTTAGGGTGTTAACTTCAATTGGTAATTGTTATCGTAAGCTAAGGGAATTTACTAGAGGAATTTATTTTTTTAAAAAAGCTTTAGAAATTTCACCTAGCAATTTTTATGCTGTTTTTGGACTTGCTGATTGTTATAGGGGAAATAAGGAATATAAAGAAGCTTTAAAATATTGGCTTGATATTATCGAAAAAGATCCAAAAAATAATTTGGTTCTTACAAGGGTAGGAGATGCTTATCGTTATTTGAATGATTATGAAAATTCTCAAATTTATTATAAAAAGGCCCTAGATGTTGATTTTGATATGTTTGCTATACTTGGACTTGCTCTTCTTCAAAAGGAACAAGGCAAATATGAAGAAGCATTAGTAGCTATTAAAAGTTTAATTAAAAACAATCCCAAAAATTCAGCATTATATGTCAGTGCTGCTGAATGCTATGAGGCATTGGGACAGATTGGAAACGCTGTTGATATTTTATCAAGCTTTTTACATCTTGGTATGAAAAATATTGTTGTTATTGACTACCTTACAGCTCTTAGGAAAAAAATGGAATGATGAACTTCTTACTTGAAACGGAAAAATCTATCTTTTTTGATAAGTTAATAGATACCCATGTTCATTTTTATGAATTAAAGAAGAGATCTTTGGATGTCAATTATATTATTAGCGAATGTTTTAAAAATGGATTTTCTTATTTTCTTGACATTGGCTTGCATCCTAGCGATTTTAATAGTAGAAAAAATCTTTTAAGTCCATATTCTAATGTGTTTTTAACAGCAGGTATTCATCCTTTAAATTTAGATGATAATTTTAAAGATGATGTTAAACAGCTTGAAAAAATTTTGATTAGTGAAAATGTTGTTGCTGTTGGTGAGATAGGCCTTGATTATTTTAAGGCAAATAATAAGAAATTTCAAATTAAAGTTTTTGAAGAGCAATTGTATTTGGCTAGTAGATATAAAAAGCCAGTTATTTTACATATAAGAGATGCCTATGATGATGTCTATAGTATTGTAAAGTCTTTAAATTTTTTAAATAGGGGCATATTGCATTGTTATTCAGGAACTTACGAGTATGCTAAAAAATTTATTGATTTAGGATTTAAAGTTTCTTTTTCGGGTAATATAACTTTTAAAAATGCAGAACCTTTAAGAACTGTTGTTAGCAAATTAAATACCAACGATCTTTTAATAGAAACGGACAGTCCTTTTTTAGCTCCAGTGCCGTTAAGAGGTAAAATAAATTCGCCTTTGTTTTTAGGATATGTATGTCTAGAGATTGCAAGGATTAAAAATTGCTCTGTTAATGATGTTGCTATTGCTGTATACAATAGCTTTAAAGATCTTTTATTGTTGCATTAATTGCTTATTTGTAACTATTTGTTTGCATGTTTTATTATTAGTTGCAAATTTAATCATTTTTATTGTTTATAAATGTTAAATTCATATTGAAAATTGTTTTCAACGTCTTTTACTATTTCCATCAAATCATTTTCTTTAAGAGTAATTACATATTTTAGCTTAATAATTTTTAAATCTTTTCTTGTATTGCCAATTAATACAAATCTTATATTTTTGAAAAAAGGTGAATTTGATATTCTTTTTAAAATAGTATTGTTATCTCTTAAAGACAACAATACTATTGTTGTTATTTTAGGAGTAATAAATGTTTGCATGTAGGATATGTTTTTTTCGTTTATTAGGGTAATAATAACATTTTTTTCTTTCCCTTTTTTTTCCAAGTATTCAAGGTCTTCGTTATTTAAAGAGTTGTCTCTAAACAGTAATGCTTTTTGAAAGTCTATTGATTTTCCGTTAAGCAGAAAATCAATAGACTTTGCTAGAGAAAATTTTATTTTTGGTAGATGAAAAATTTTTTCTTTTAGGATTTCGCTATTTAGGATTTCGTTATTTGATTTATGGGTTAATAGTATTTTTTTTGTTGTTTTAAGCTTGTCTTTTGCAATTTCTAAGTTTTTGTCATTTATAAACAGTATTTTGTTTTTTATAAATGGGGTTTTTTGAATTTCAAAAAAATATTCAGTTACATCCGAGAAAATTATTGCATAATCAAATTGCTTTTCAATAATGGAAGATTTTTCGCATCCTTGTGTTAAAACTACTAAAAGAGCTATTATAGCAAGTATTTTAGGGTTAGACATTTTATTTTATTTCCCAGTATACTTATTATTAATTGCTATAATTATTAAAATTAATGAAAATATTATTAACGCATAAATGCCCATATTGGTTAGAATTAATGTTTTTAAGGTTGCAATAAATAATTCTAAAAATAGAATAGGTAAAAAAATAATTTTGTATTCTTTTACCGAGTATTTTTGGCATTTTTTAATTTTCTTTTCAAATATTATTGCTGAAAATATTAACTCTATTGCATTAAGTATTGGCAATTGAATATATTCATAGAGTCCAAAAATTTTGCTATTTAGGATTATTATTTCTAGGTTTTTAGAAAAAATTAGTCCAAATGCGAAATATATCAGAATTGTTAAATTTTTTTTAAATGAAGAATTTTCATTTAAAGTGAAAAAAAATATAAATATTAGTAGTGGGAATATATAGTAGTATAAATGTTCTTTGATAAATATTGAAATTCCTAGACTTATTGGTGATGTGTAATTTAATTCAAATGATCTGTATAAAATAAATTCTTGAGTCAGATAAAGAAAAGAAAAGATTGTTATTGCAAAAAATATTGCTAAGCTATGGGCTTGGGTATTTTTTGTTTTATTTTGTCTTAACTGAGTATTTATATATATTTTTAATATTAATGGTAGACTCGTTAATAAAAACAAACTCATTACAAGTACAATTCTACTTTTAAACGTTTTTTAAATCAATCTATTTGGATAGATTGATTGGCTAAAAATTCGTGTGATTTGTATATTTATTTTTCATTAATGTTGTTGATTTTATTACTTTTGGCAAACATTCTTCTTAAGAATTTACTTTTTAGTTAATGTATATTAAAATTAAGTATCAATGTTGATTATTAATTGCTTTAGGAGTATATATTTTTTAGATGATAAATAGAAATGCCAATAGAGATAGGGATAGATCTAGATCAAATGACAAGGAATTGAAAATTAATTACAGAATTAAGGCTCATGAGGTAAGAGTTATTTTTGAAGATGGAACACAAGAGGTTTTATCGATTGAAGATGCTATTAAAAAGGCAAAAGAAGCTGGACTTGATTTGGTTGAGGTTTCTCCTAATGTGTCTCCCCCGGTTTGTAAGATTATTGATTATGGGAAGTATAAATTCCATCAAGAAAAGCGTCAAAAAGAGCAAAAAAAGAATCAAAAGGTAATTAAGCTTAAGGAAGTCAGAATGCAACCCAAGATAGATGCCCATGATCTTGATTTTAAATCAAAAAACATTTTAAGTTTTCTCAAAGATGGCAATAAGGTTAAAGTTACAATAAGATTTAGAGGTCGTGAGCTTGCTCATACATATTTAGGATATGGTATTTTAGATAGTATTCTTGAAAAAGTAGGGGATGTGAATTATGTTTTGGAATCTGCGGCTAAAATGGAAGGCAAGACAATGTTTTTGATTGTAGCTCCTAAGTTCAAAAAATAAGTATTAAATTAAATAAGTATTAAATTAAAGGGGATAAAATGGCAAGTAAAATGAAAACACGCAAAAGTGCAAAAAAAAGGTATTTTTTTACTGTAAATGGTAAAGTTAAGTATAAAAAACAAAATTTAAGGCATATTTTAACAAAAAAATCTTCTAAGCGTAAGAGAAATTTAAGGAAATTGGGAAATCTTTCTTGTTTTGAAGTTAAAAGAATTAAAACTTTATTACCTTATGGTTAAAATAATTTTAGGAGATAAATATGGCTAGGGCTAAAAATGGCACAGTTCACGTTGCAAGGCGTAAGCGAATTTTAAAAAAGACAAAAGGGTTTTGGGGTACTAAAAAGAGTAACTATAAAAAAGCTAAAGATACCTTGAGAAAGGGTATGATGTATGCCACAAGAGATAGAAAGGCCAGAAAAAGAGACTTTAGACGCTTATGGATTTCAAGAATTTCGGCTGCTTTGACTGATACTGGAGTTAGTTATTCAAGATTTATTGAGGGTTTATTGAAGTCTAATATAAAAATTAATAGAAAAATTTTGTCTAATTTAGCAATTGAAGACGCTGAAGCTTTTAAAAAGATTGTTTTAGAAATAAGAAAATGAAAAATCAAAACTCCTGGGAGGTTTAATTTTAAGAATTAGAGTTATTTTTTTGCGACATCTCATTAAATTTAGGAATTTGAAGATTTTTAGTCAATGATAGCTAGAAGCAATTCAGAGGTTAAGAATAAAAATTCCGCCTTGAAAAATAGCGCTAAATAAAAGTATTCTTATGTTGGCTTTTTGGGAGTTTAATTTATTTTAAGGATTATTATTGTGCAGCTTATTTCTCTTAATAATATTGAAAAACAAGAGAGCTTTATTTACTATAGAAATGTATATTTTGCTGATGCTATTTATAAGTATAATGACACCTTAGAAATTAAAAAAGTAAAGTTTGTAATTGAGGCTACGCCTTTAGGAGAAAAGCATATCACTATTGATTTTGTAGATCTTTTGAATTATCCCGTTTTAAAGTTAATGGTTGCCATTAAAAGACGTGTAATTGATTTGGAGTTTAAAGGTAAGCTCCCTTGACTTTAGAATTCAAATCAGAAAAAGAAATGATAAATTTTTCCAAATCTTTTTTTCATCCTTTGCCAATTGGTAAGATATTTGCTTTAAGCGGTGATATGGGATCTGGAAAAACTAGTTTTTTGAAAGGACTTGCCTTAAATCTTGGAATTTCTTATTTTTCAAGTCCAACTTACAACATTGTTAATGTTTATGATTTTATAGATTTTAAGCTTTATCATATTGATTTATATCGGGTGTTTTCTTTGGAAGAATTTGAACTTATTGGGGGATTGGAAATGCTTGTGGATCTTGACTCAATTATTGCTATTGAATGGCCCCAAATTGTTTTGAGTATTGTTCCAAAAGGCAGATTATTTTCTTTAGCTTTCAAAATAGCCGGTTCAGGCAGGGTTGTAGAATTTAATGATTAATGCACTTGCATTTGAGTATTCATATAAAGCATTAATAGTTTATTGTAGAATTAATAATAAGAATTTTTCATTAGTTGAATTTAAATCAAATTTTAATTTTAGTATTGCAAAAATTTTCAATGATTTTATTATTAAAAATAACATTGATCTTAATCAAATTAAATTAATTGTAAATTCTTGTGGACCCGGTTCTTTTACCGGCCTTAGAATTAGTTTAGGTTTTGTTAAAGGCCTTGCTTTGGGTCTTTCTATCCCTTTTGTCAATATTTCTACATTTGATGTTTTTGCAAATTTAGTTAAAAACAATTCCAGTGTAATTGTATTAACTTTTACTGCTGGCAAATATTTTCTTGGACATTATAAAAATTGTAAATTGATAGGGAAGATTTTGTGTTTTTCTAAGGAAGATTTGCTTGAATATCTAAATCAGATTGATCCAAATTCAGTGCTTATTGGAAACAATCTTGAGAATGTTTGCAGTGAATTTAATTGTAAATTTAAAATCATTGAAAATTTAAGCTCGTTTGGAAAAGTTTTAACAGAACTTGGGATAGCTAAATATTTAAAAAATCGCAAAAGTGATGATATTTTATCTGGACCTCTTTACATAAGGCAAAGTGATGCAGAGATTAATTTTCGTTCTTAAAATAATGATTAAATAGATTTTTAATTTTGCCTATATTGTGTTTGTCTTTTAATATTGATTTTTTATTTTCTTCTATAATAAACTCATAAATTTCAGATCTAAATATTTTAATGTTTTCAGGAGCCTTAATTGCTATTTTAACAGTATCCTTTTTTATCTCTAATATTAAAACTTCAATATTAGAGTTTATTTTAATACTTTCATTTACTTTTCTTGACAATACTAGCATCTTTATTCCTTGAAAACTTTATGGTGTAGTGAGTATTTTTCATTTGTGCATATAGCTTGTTTTCCGAGTAATTTTTTTTTGTTTATTATGATTGGTGCTTTTAGGTTAGCCGTAATGTCCTTATAATCATTGACATGCATATTAATTATACATAGAATGACTTTTTCATCTTCTGTTTTTACTTTAATGTCTGACCAATCTTTTTCCTGGATATTTGGTAAGTATTCGCTTAGGAAATTAAAAGGAGATGTCACTAAAAAACTTACGTCTTTATTGATGGATTGCATAATAGAAAAAGGCTTATATTTAGAGTCTTTTATTATAAATTTTTTAATGTTTTCAAATCCAAGTATCCCTTCAAGGAAATCAAACTCTATGCTTTTATCATTTGTCATTCTATTTTATAAAATCTAACAAAGTTGTTTGCATTATTTTAGCAGAGATTCCTAAAGATACTTGATAAGCCAAGCTTGCCATATTTAAATTAGTTATTGCCTTTGTTACGTCAAGATCGGTGTATTGGACCATATCTTCTTTCATGTCTGCAGCCTCTTTACTTATTCTTTCATAGCTTCTATCAAGTTTATTTTCTTTTGCTCCAAGATCTGCAACCGATATAAGTAATCTTTTTAAGCTTTCATCAATTTCTGCCAAACTTCTGCTTCCAACTAGCTCTTCTTTATTATTGTAGAGTGTATCTCTAAGCTCAATAAGTGCATCGAAAATAGATCTGCTTCTAACTTCTGTATTGCTAGAAAGGTTGTAAGGAGGTAGTTTAGTATCATTGTTCTTAGTAAGTATTCCAAGTGTTTGTAAAACATTGGATTCTTTTGCTTCTGTTATCCAAATTTGGTGCGGAGTTGTAGTTTTAATAGACAATGAGTTTAAAATGGGGTCAATGCTTGCTTCAACGGGAGCTGAAGATTCGTTTATTTTTGCAACAATGTCAAGAGCAGTATCCCCTGTTGTTAGACCTATTTCAACATTGTCAATATAAATTTTTGTATTTTCTTTTACAGTAAACCCATTAGTGTTTGTTGACGAGATGATATTTTGGTTTTGTGAGAAAAATATTTTATTTCCAGGATAATTATTTGAGATATGCACTCCATTGTATACTTCTGTTTCTTTTTCAGCTTGGTTGCCGCTGTATTCTACTTTGATTATTTGGGGCCCCTCACCGTCTTTGCTTATTTTGCTTATTTTGTTTTCTCTAGTCACTCTAAATGCCTCACTATCAATTTTGGTCCCCGAGAATATACTGTATCCGTCAGGTCCTTTAGCGTTTGCTATTGCAACAGCATCTTCGAGTAAAGCATTTACTTCTTTTGATATCATTTTTTTGTCATCTGCTTCGTAAGTTCCGCTTGCTCCTTGAATGGCAATTTCTTTAGCCCGTGTTAAAATATTTGTAAGGGATTGTAAGTATCCTTCTGCATATCGTAAGTTGCCCTTAGAAGTGCCAATATTTTTCATATATACATTCAGCTTAAATATGTTGTTATCTAGCCTTATTGCGTGATTAACGCCTGTGGGATCGTTTCTTAGTTTTATAATTCTTTTGCCGCCTTTGTATAAGTTTTCTAAAAGTTTTGTAATTTTAGACTCTTGCTCTGCTGCAGAGGTTTTTAAATTTTCATATGTTAATGGATGGCTTACTCTATTTATCATGCTTATACTCCCATTTTATTTATTATTGTGTCTATTAGTTCAGCAGAAACAGTGATGAATTTACTTGCCGCAATAAAGGCTTGTTGAAATTCGATCATGTTTGCAAGTTCCTCATCTTTATTTACTCCAGAAATAGACATTCTTAGATCTGTCAAATCTTTTAATATTTGAGATTGGCTTTCTTTTGTGATTTCTGATATTTGTCCTTTTATTGCGATATTTGATGCTGTATTTGCAAAATAATCGTTTAGTGTTAAGTTTTTGCCAATCATAATTTGAGAATTTCCGAAAGAGGATATTCTTAGTGCTGCTTGGTTATTCCCAATAGATATTTCATTTGTTGGATTTTTGATTCCTGCTGCTATTTTTGAAGGATCTAAGTCTATCATGTCTTCAACTTTTATCCATGCTGCAGGGTTTCTTAGAGGTGAAATTGAATAAGCGGACTTGGGTGTTAATCTGTCTGTTGTGTCAATATTTTTGTAATCATAAGCTCCCTCAGGTCCAGATGCATTTAATATTCCTGTATATTTTGTTAGAAATAATCCAGAATCCTCTATATGTTTAATTCTAAATGTTATGTTCTCATTTTCATTTTCTTTAATTGCTTTGATTTCAAGTTTACCTTCTGAGTTGATTCTTGCTGTAATTTGTGCATTTGAATTGTTTATTCTATTTATTACATCTTGAACTGTATCTGGAGCATTGTAAGGTATTTCTATAATCTCGTTGCTATTTGTAGCTTCAAATTTAAGAGTTCCGTAAAATCCCAATTTCTCTTCTGGAAATATTTCGTTTGTGCTATTAATTTTGAAAATATGAACGGAATCAAATTGGCCATTTCCATCAGTGTCATATCGACCGCGATCATCAGTTAGTTTTAGTTCTTGAGAAAAAAAGCTTCTTCCGCTTTTTTTGTCCATCCCATGCCCCGCTTCATGTATTTCGTTAACAATCTCTACAATGTTGACAGCTATATTATTTAGTTCATTGATTTCATTTTTAATCTCTTCATCCCTTATGTCAAGCAAAGAGCCCAGCTTACCTGTTTTAAGGTAAACTTTGTCATTATTTGTCCATAAAATATCCCATTTGGTTCTAGTAGGTCCGTTTGTAGCTTCTAGTTTAAATTCATTGGCAATTGAACCTTGTACAAGGTGTCTTCCTTCTGAGTGAATTAAAAATTCATTTGGATCCTGTTTGTTTTCAATTGATACACTTATTAAATTGCCCAATTTTTCAACCATCAAATCTCTTGCATCCATTAAGTCATTTGGATTGTCTTTCATTGCTTGAGATTTCGAAATTTGTTTATTAAGATTTGCAATATTTTTAATGTAATTGTTTGCCTCATCTGTTGTAATTTTTATTTCATCGTTTGCCATTATGTAAATTCTTTCAAGCGAATGAAATCTGCTTCTTATTGCTTCGCAAAAAGATTTACCCCTTTCTAGAATTATCTTTCTTTCTGCCAAACCTTGTGGTTGATTTGCTAGATCGTGCCAACTTTCCCAAAAATCATTTAGTCTTTTTCTTATTGATTGATCCTCAGGTTCATTATAAACATCTTCTAACATTGATATAAACTTGTCTTGCGAAGTCCAGTATCCTAGTCGGTGTGATTCTTCAATGATCCTTGTATTGAGTAGTTCATCTTTTATTCTGTCTATAGATTGAACCATGATTCCCTGACCCAATTGTCCTTGCTTTTTAGCTCTGTTTAGCTGTGTAACATAAAGAGGAATTTCGGTTTTCATTGTTACTCTTTGCCTTGAATATCCAGGCTTTGTAGCATTGGATAAATTGTGCCCAACTGTATTCATAGCATCTTTATGTGCAAATAGACTTCTTTTGCCAATTTCTATTCCTGAGAATGTTGAATCCACTCCAAACTCCTTTAAAGTTTTTTATTTATTAAAATGGAAGCTTCGTTTAAGCATCCATTTTGTGGCCCGTAAGGGTTTTTGTAAGTTACATTTTCCACACTTTCTTGGATATCTTGAAATATTATTGCCAAGGTGTCAAGGGATGTGTTTACATAGTTTTGTATTATGAAGTTTAAATTTTTAATATTTAGTATTCCAATTTTCAATTTGTGTAGATATTCGTATATTTCTTTTTTGTAAATTGTAGTCAATTTTTCTACAGCTTCGTAAGTTGACCCAAAGTTTTTACCTTTGGTAAATTTTTTCCAAATTTGGTCTCTTCTGCTTTCAATTTCTTTAAAATTTTCAAGTGATATTTTTGTTTTGTTTACAATCTCTTTAAGTCCTATTTCATTTTTATTGTCGACATTCTCTTTTATTTTTAAGTATGATCTATATATTTCTTCTACTAAGAGGAGTTCTTTTTTTAAAACATCTCTTAGTTCAATTTCAAGTTTTGTTTCCATTTTTATAAAATTAATTATAAGTCATTATAAATATATTTACAAATCAACTTTGTCTTTTTGTTGTGTTATAATATGTTAGAGTATGAGTAAGCTTTTTGAAAGAGATGATGATATTGTAGCTCTTGCAACCCCTTTTTTAAGTAGTGCTTTATGTGTGATTCGTAGTAGCGGTGATTCTTCTATTTCTAAATTTTCTAAAATCTTTTCAAATCATTTAGCTCTTAATTCAGCATCTGGTAATACGATTCATTATGGTTATATATTAGATAATGATAATAACTGTAAAGTAGATGAAGTTGTTGTGTGTTTGTATCGAGCGCCAAAGAGCTTTACAGGGCAAGATGCCATTGAAGTTATAGCTCATGGTTCTATGATTGGAATTAAAAAGATTATAGATTTGTTTTTAAAAAGTGGGTTTAGGATGGCTGAGCCTGGTGAATTTACTTTGCGTTCATTTCTTGCTAAAAAAATTGATCTTACAAAGGCAGAAGCAATTAATGAGATTATCTTTGCCAAGACCAATAAAACTTATTCTCTTGCAGTTAATAAACTTTCTGGAGCTTTATTTGTTAAAATAGATACAATAAAAAAATATATTTTGAATTTTCTCTCTGCTGTTAGTGTTTATCTTGATTACGAGGTTGATGATCATGAGATTAACATTCCTTTTGATTTGCTTTTAAATAGCAAGGCTGAGCTTAAAAAGTTAATTAATTCTTATAAGGTTTATGAAAAAATTGATCATGGTGTTGCTTTAGTTTTAGCAGGTTCTGTTAATGCTGGAAAGTCTTCGTTATTTAATTTGTTTCTCAAAAAAGATAGATCAATCGTATCTTCGCATCCCGGTACTACAAGAGATTATATTGAAGCAAGTTTTGAGCTTGATGGTATTTTATTTAATCTTTTTGATACAGCAGGTCTTAGAGATGCTGATAATTTTGTTGAGAGATTAGGAATCGAGAAAAGCAATTCTTTAATAAAGGAGGCATCTTTAGTAATTTATTTGATCGATGTTAGTTCAAATTTAACAAGAGATGATTTTTTATTTATTGATTCAAACAAATCTAATAGTAAAATATTGTTCGTTTTAAATAAGATAGATTTAAAGATAAATAAATCTACTGAGGAATTTGTTCTTTCAAATGTATTAAATTCTTCCAATTTAATAATGATTAGTACTAAAAATTTAGAAGGAATAGATATTCTTTATGACAAAATAAAGACATTGGTTTCTTATGAAAGAGTAGAGGTTGGATTTGATGATATAATAATATCATCAAGACGTCAGGTTCAACTTTTAGAGAAAGCTTATGATTTGATTTTGGATTTATTGAGTAAAATTGATCGTCAACTAAGTTATGATATGCTAGCATTTGATGCTTATGAGATTATTAACTGCTTAGGTGAAATAACCGGAGAAGTTAGTAGTGAAGATGTTCTTGACAATATGTTTAAGAATTTCTGTTTGGGGAAATGAATATGGGTTTTGATGCAATTGTTATTGGAGGAGGGCATGCGGGGATTGAAGCTGCGCTTGCTCTTTCAAGGTTGAATTTTAAAACTTTAATGATTACTCAAAATTTAGATACAATCGGTAAGCTCTCTTGCAATCCCGCTATTGGTGGACTTGCTAAGGGCAATATGGTTAGAGAAATTGATGCTCTTGGTGGTGAAATGGGCCGTATTATTGACTTTAGCATGATTCAGTTTAGAGTTTTAAACAAAAGTCGTGGCCCTGCAGTTCAAGCTCCACGTGCTCAGGCTGATAAATTAATGTACCAAACCAAGGCTAAAGAAACTTTAGAGCGTCAAGACAATCTTGATCTTTTTCAAGATACAGTTGTTGACTTTCTTCTTAATTCTATGAGAAATGAAATTGAAGGTGTTGTTACAGAGAGAGGTAATAAGTTTAAAGCAAGTGTTGTCGTTCTTACAACGGGGACGTTTCTTCGAGGTAAAATATTTATTGGTGAGTATAGAGCTAATATGGGCAGGCTTGCTGAATTTTCTGCTTATGGGCTTGATAAAACTTTGCTTGACCTTGGATTTGAAATGGGTAGGCTTAAAACGGGCACTCCAGCAAGAATTCATAAAAAAAGTGTAGACTTTTCAAAGACCGAGGTTCAATTTGGAGATTCAGATATCATTCCCTTTTCTTTTTCAAATAGCAAATTAGATAAATCTCAGCTTTCATGTTATGTGACTTATACCAATAGAAGAACTCATGAAATAATTAGTAAAAATATGCACCTGTCACCCCTTTATTCTGGTGAGATTGTTGGCAATGGTCCAAGATATTGTCCTTCTATTGAGGATAAAATAGTAAAATTTAAAGATAAAGATAGGCATCAAATTTTTATTGAGCCTGAAGGTTTTAATACAGAAGAAATGTATCTTAATGGTCTTAGCTCTTCTTTGCCTGAAAATATTCAGCAAAAGTTGATTAACAGCATTGAAGGCCTTGAGCATGCTGTTATTACAAGGCCTGGTTATGCTGTTGAGTATGATTATATAAATCCGATTGAACTCTATCCAAATCTTGAGAGCAAAAGAGTTAAAGGACTTTTTATAGCAGGTCAGACCAATGGCTCTTCAGGATACGAAGAGGCAGCAGCTCAAGGGTTAATGGCTGGGATTAATGCTGCTCTTAGACTTCAAAATAAAAAGCCAATGATTTTAACAAGAACTAGTTCTTATATTGGAGTTCTTATTGATGATCTTGTTACTAAAGGTACCAAAGAGCCTTACAGAATGTTTACTTCTAGGGCTGAGCATAGACTTAATTTAAGGCATGACACTAGTGATAAGCGTTTGATTAAGATTGGATATGATCTTGGTCTTGTTGATGAGGAGAGATATTTAAGATATCTTTTTAAGAAAAAGAGAGTTGAAGAGATAAAGGAGCTTTTAAAGCAAAGGCGTCTTAGCTTAAAAGATGTTGCTGATGAACAATTAAAAAAGCATGTTAGTAAGGATTTTTATCATATTTTAAAAGATCCTTCTGTTAGTTTAAATACTCTAATAAAGATAGATCCAAGTTTAAGTGATTCAAAAATAATTTTAGAGCAAGTTGAATTAGATGTTAAATATGAAGGTTATATTAATAGACAAAAAGATTTAATTAAAAAGCTTCATAATCTAGAACTTGTCAAGCTCCCATTTGATTTTAATTATGAGATTATTGAAGGCCTTTCAAGAGAAGCTAGAGAGAAATTTTCCAAGGTTCAACCAGCTACTCTTGCTCAAGCAAGTCGAATTCCTGGAATAAGAAATACGGATATTACTGTTTTGTTTATATATTTTTCAAATCCTAAAAATAAGGTAGTTTTAAATTTTTCTTTATGATAAGTGATATTGAGCTTGCTTTGTCAGAACATAATTTTCAGTTTACTTACAAAGATCTTAAGAAAATAAATTTATATATAAATAGAATTTTGCTTTTAAATACCAGATTTAATTTAATTTCAAATAGTAATAGCAATTTCAATTCTATTCTTAATTTACACGTCATAGATTCTCTTTTGGGCTTGCCTACTATTAAAGAGATTAATCCTTCTGAAATTATTGATGTTGGAAGTGGTGCTGGATTTCCAGGTATTATTTTAGCTATTTTTGACGCTTCTAGAAAGTATTATCTTTTGGAAAGAAGTAAAAAAAAGTCTATTTTTTTGAAAATGATAAAATTAGAACTTGATTTAGAAAATGTAAAAATTTTAGAATATGAGGTTGAAAGGGAAAAAAAGAAGTATGAATTTATTACAATTCGAGCTTTTAGAAGTATGAATGAATATGCGTTAGTTTTAAAGAATCTTTTAAAGAATGGAGGGTTGATTATGGCATATAAGGGTAGATTTGATAGAATTAATCTTGAAGTCAATCAAATTAAAGATTTATTTAGTAAAATAGAAATAAAGGCTTTAAATTCAAAATTAAGCGTAGACAGAAATTTGGTTTTGTTTTACAAATAATATTATTATCGCTTAGGTTCAATTTATATTTTAGAGTTATTTTGACTAGGAGCATTATGAAGAGTAGTTTTCAGATAGATTCAGAAGTGGAGAATGCATTGCATTTGATAAATAAGTTTAGAAGAGAGGTTGCAAGCAGAGTTCTTGGTCAAAAAGAAATGATCGATGCTATTTTAATGGGACTTTTAACAGAGGGGCATGTTTTGCTTGAAGGGGTTCCAGGTCTTGCTAAGACCCTTGCAATTCAAACTGTATCTGATGTTCTTGATCTTGAATTTAAGCGCATACAGTTTACCCCAGATCTTTTGCCGTCCGATCTTACGGGTAATATGGTTTATAAAAGTGCTACAGGGACTTTTAAAGTTAGAAAAGGGCCAGTATTCTCAAATGTTATTTTAGCAGATGAAATCAATAGGGCTCCTGCAAAAGTTCAGTCTGCTCTTCTTGAAGCTATGGGAGAAAGGCAGGTAACTCTTGGAGACGAAACCCATAGGCTTCCAGATCCGTTTTTTGTACTTGCTACTCAAAATCCAATAGAACAAGAAGGGACTTATAATTTGCCAGAATCTCAACTTGATAGATTTTTATTAAAAGTTAATGTCCATTATCCATCAGTGCAGGACGAAGTAAAGCTTTTGAAAATATTTTCAGTGGATGGACGTCTTGAAAATATTAAAGTTGCAAAGGTGATGAATGCTTATTCCTTGGCGGATATTAAAAGAACGGTTGGTAGGGTAAAAGTTGATGACAAAATAATGCTTTATATTGTTACTTTAATCTCGGCATCTCGTGAGAGAGATAAGAAAACTTATCCTTTTGCCAAATATATTGAATTTGGTGCATCTCCTAGAGCTTCTCTTAGTTTATTAAAGTGTGCCCGTGTTAATGCTCTTTATGAGGGACGAATATTTGTTCTCCCAGAAGATGTCAAAGCTGTGGCTTGTAATGTGTTAAGGCATAGAATTACGCCATCTTACGAGGCAGAGGTAGAGGAAATGAGCATCGATGATATTATCAGGATGCTTCTTTCTGCTGTAGCGCTTCCTTAGGAAATAATTTTTAAATGATACAAGATAGCGAGATAAGTAATAGTACTAAAACTAGAATAAAGGCTTTAAAGTTCTTTTCAAGGAAAATGCTTTCAGAGCTTAATTTTGGTGGTTATCGTTCAATTTTTAAAGGACTTGGTCTTGAATTTCATGAATTTAGGCCTTATGAGGATTCTGATGATGCTAGATTTATTGATTGGAATGTAAGCTCAAAAACCGATAGCATTTTTTCAAAGATTTTCAAAGAAGATAGGGGAATGAATCTTCATCTTCTTGTCGATAATTCACTTTCCATGAGTTTGGGAGACAAGATAAATAAAAAAGATATTCAAGATTTATTGGTTTCTATTTTTGCGCATATGGCATTTTTTAACAATGATAAAATAGGAGTTACCTTTTTTTCAAGTGGAACAGACAAGTTTATACCCTCTAGCAAAGGTCATTCACACTTAGGATTGATATTGAGTGAAACGATCAATAGAAATCTTAAGCCGGGTAGCAGCTTAGCTTATATTTTTAAAAATACTGCAGAATATTATAAAAAAAGATCTTTGGTTATAATTATTTCTGATTTTAAGGCAAATGCTTATTTTAAATCTTTAAATGTTTTAAGCAGGAGACATAACGTTGTTGCTATAAGAATTTCAGATTTTTTTGATGAAAATTTTCCTAAAATTGGAACTTTGATTTGCGAAGATATTGAAACTGGAGAAAATTTTCTAGTTTCAGGATTTAGCAAGTTGACATTAAGTGGCTATAAAAACTATTGGACGCTTGATAAAATAAAGTGGAAAAAAGAGTGTATTAAAAAAAATATTAGTTTTATTGAGATTGATACTAAAGAAGATGTTTTTAAAAAACTTAAAATTCTTCTTAAAAAAGGATAATAGATCTTGAAGAGAATTATTTCAAATCTTTTTCTTTTTTCAACCTTATTTTTACATTCTTATGAAATAAAGAATGAAATATTTATGCCAACTCGTTATTATGTAGGTGATTCTGTTGATTTTAAAGTTTCATTAGTTTTAAATGATGGTGAAGAGTTTTTTCCTGTAGACTTTGAAGAGATTAGAGATGAATTTGTTGAAGTGAATTCGATTAGCTTTAATGAAGTAACAAATGAAATAATAGTTAATTTTGTTTCTTTTTATATTGGAAGCAGCTCTCTTCCTTCTATTTATATTGGGGATGTAGTTAGTAATGGTAAGAAAAATAAGGTTGTTTTAGAGAATATAAAAATTAATACAGATAAGCTAGTATCTAGTAATTCTGATTTTAAAATTAAAAATATAGAAGGTGTTTTATTTATTCCTGGAACAAGTACTTATTTGTTTTTATTTATTCTTGTTTTGTTTTTGATTCCTTATTTGATTATTAAGCTTTTAAAGCTTTTAAATCGACTTTTAATTTACTTGATAGTTAGACATGGACTTAGAAAACCTTATAAAGTATTGCAAAGACAGTTTGTTATTTTGTCTAAATACGTTAAAGAGGATGGGAATCAAAGTACATTTTATAATTTAATAAATTCTTCTTTAAGAGTTTATTTATCTAAAAAAACAGGTTTCGATTTTAATGCGATTACTACAACAGAAATTTCCATAATTTTGCAAGATCTTAAGGTTCCTTACGAGATTCGTTCAACTTTTATTAATACGTTAAGGCTTTCTGATTTTAGTAAATTTAGTGGTGTTGATTTAGTATTTGATAGCTTGGCGTTTGTTTTAGATGATTTAAAAACCGCAGCATCTAATTTTGAAGAATTTAATAGAGGTGCTAATGTTAACTTTTAATGAGCCCCTATATTTATTTTTATTGGTAATTTTTCCTTTAATAATTTATTTTAATCATTTTTTTAAAAATAGAGGGGGCAAGATAAAGTTTCCAATATCGCTTTATGGTGATTTCAACTCTTTAAAGCTTAAAGATTATAGATTGAATTTGATGTATTTTTTTACTTATTCTTTTTTATATCTAGCTGCAATGGTTATGGTGTTTGCTTTAGCGGGTCCTTCGATTTCAAAAAAGAAGATGATACATCTTAGTGCTGGCGCTGACATTGTTATTGTTCTTGACATATCTCCTAGTATGGGCGCTGTTGAGTTTTCTTCTAAGAATAGACTCGAGTTTTCAAAAGAGTTGATTAGACGTTTTATTTCTCAACGTGAAAATGATAATATTGGCTTAGTAGCTTTTGCAAGAGATGCTTCAATAGTAGTGCCTATAACAACAGATAGAGATTTTTTTAATAAAAAGTTAGATGATATTTATATTATGGATCTTGGCAATGGGTCTGCTTTAGGATTAGGTATTTCTATTGCATTGTCTCATTTAAAGTATTCTGAAGCTATTAAAAGATCAATAGTGGTTTTAACAGATGGAGTTGTTAATTCAGATGAGATTTATAAAGATCAAGTGATTAACCTTGCTCAAGGTTTAAATGTTAAGATTTATTCTATTGGTATTGGAAGTTCTGAGGAATTTAATGTTGAGTTTAAGTTGAGATCTGGAAAGTTTTATCAAGGAAGTCTGAAAGAGGTTTATGATCCTAGTATGCTTTTTGAGATTTCAAATAAAACAGGAGGGCTTTTTTATTCGGTTAATGATGATTTTTCTTTTCAATTTGCAATTCAAGATTTTTCAAAAAAGGAAAATTTGGAGAGAAAAATTAAAATAGCTGTGGACAATAAAGATATTTATAAAGAATTTCTAGTTTCATCGTTTTGCTTATTGCTTATTTATTTTATTTTTTCAAAGATTTTCTTAAAAGAGATACTATGAATATAAATAATTATAGTGCTTTATACTTTTTTTTAATTTTAATGTGGATTTTTTTTGTTTGCGTGCTTGATTTTAAACGAAATATTCCGTTTTTCAAAACCTTAAGCTTTATGTATGGAAACAATTCATATATTCAAAATTATTACATTAAAAAAGTTCTCATGACAATGTTTTTTATTTTTAGCTTGATTTTTTTAATTTTATCCATCTCGGATATTTCTTGGGGACAAAAAGCTGTTGAAGATGACAGAGGTAAATTGAGAATTTCTTTTATTTTCGATATTTCTCGTAGCATGTTAAGTGTGGATGAAGGTAAAATTATTAATAGGCTTGAGAGTGCTAAAAATATAATTAGTTTAATTTTAAGCAATTTTGAGAATGCAGAATATTCTCTTACTATTTTTAAAGGCAAGTCTATATTGGTTTTACCTTTTTCTAAGGATAAAAACAGTTTAAACAAGATGTTAAATTACATAAAGCCCGATTTAATAAGCTCTCCTGGGAGTTTTTTAGGAGATGCTGTTTTTAATGTAATCTCTAATTTAGAGGATGATTCTTATTATAATTTTTTAGTTATTTTAACGGATGGTGATGATTGGGGAGAGAGTAATTACTATAGGTTTTCTAAATTTGTAAATAACTTAAAGTTAGAAAGTTTTGTGGTGGGGATTGGAGGAAGTAATCCTATTTTATTTGATCAAAACTTAAGTATTAAAGATAAAAATGGGAATCTTGTTAAAAATGTTATAAATGAAGAAAATTTACTTCTTCTTGCCTCTTCTCTTAAAGGTTCATATTATAACTTGTATTTAAAAGGGATCAACTTTGTTGTTGATGATATAAGAAATGGTATAATAAGAAGAACTTCAAATGATATTATACTTGTTGATGTATCAAGGTATAAAATTTTTTTGGTTGTTTCGTTGTTGTTTATTTTTATGTATTTATTTGTCAGGATGATAAAGTGGGACGAAACTTTTTAGTAGTTTTATATGCTTGTTTTTTGTGTTTAAGTTTTTGGTCTTGTTCAAATGTTAAGTCTATGTCATTAATGGCTATTGGTAATTATGAATATGTTAGAGGAAATTATCAAAATGCAATTTCAAATTATTACAATCTTGTAGAGGATAAAAAATATTCTGCTTGGGGATATTACAATCTTGGAATTGTATACTATTCTTTAGGTGAGTATGAAAGTTCTCTTAGAATATTCTCTTATGCAAAGAAAACCGATGATATTTTTTTAAATTTTAACGTCAATTATAACGAGGGGATAATATACTACAATCAAGGGCTTTATCATAAAGCTGAGATGGCTTTTAAGGAGGCTTTAAAAATTAATCCCGGTAGTTATAATGCTAAATATAATCTTGAACTTGCAATAATAAAAAAACGAACAGCGCGTGATAGTTTAAATTCTTTAAGTGTGGAAAAAAGTAAAAATTTTGTTGAAAGTAATGAAAATTTTTTAAGATATATCGAAAATCTTGAGAGGGTTGTATGGTTGAGAAAAATAGACGAGAGTTTAGTTGTTTCAAAAGAAGATTGGTAATATTTTTTATTTATTTTTTTTCAATCGCAAAACTTTATTCGCTTACGGGTATTGATTTTGTTAAAAATATTAAAGTTTTAAGGGGTGAGAAATTTACTCAGGTTGTAATGCTTAACAATCCTTTGCAAGATATTGATATAAGTTTGATAAAAGTTGAAATAAATAAAGAAGTTCAATCTAATTCTAATGTTTTATCAATATCTAAAACAACTGATAATAATAGCTTTTCTTTTGTTGAGATTAAAGTTGAATATCTTTTTGAGAGTCTAGGATTTATTAAGATTCCCCCATTAAAAGTAATTTATAAAGGTGATTTCTATTTATCTTCAGAGGTTGAAGTTAGCGTGCTAAGAGCTGATGAAATAAATTCTTTTGGTTTGCCAGTTGATCTATATTGGGATCTTGATAAAAGAGAAGTTTATGAATATCAAAGCATTGGGCTTGTTTTGCGTTCAAATTGGCTTTCAGATGGTAATTCTAATGAAATGTCTGGATTTTTACCTGCCATTAAGGATGCAATGATTGAAAAGATGCCTATATTCGGGGATATAAAATATAGAACTTTTCATAATAAAGAAATTTTAGATGTACCTTTTTATAACTTTGTATTAACTCCTCTTAAAGGCTCAAAAAATGTTTTGATTCCCAGTTTTCCTTTTAATATTGATTCCGGTCTTGTTAGGGAAACCCCTGAACTTTTATTGAAAGTTAAACCGATTCCTAAAGAGGTTAAATCTTTAGCAGTGGGAACTTTTAGAATTGATTATGAAACCCCGACTTATTCGGCAATTGATCAAGATATGTTTACTATTTTAATAAAAATTACAGGTCAAGGAAATTTTCCACATTTTTACTTTCCAGAGATTGAAACTTATAATTCTAAAATTCTTAATAAAAAGAAAAATTATAATTTTAAGCCTTCTAAGGATGGGTACAAGGGCAGCATTTCTCAAATTTATACAGTTAAGCCTGGCACTAAAGGTAGTGTATTTTTGAATATTGGTGATTTTAATTATTTAAATCCTGATAATGGAACAGTTTATACTCTTAAAGGAAAAAAATTGAAGTACGAATATTCAGGAGAGTTTAATGGAATAAGCAAGGTACAAAGCAATTTGGATGATGATTTTAAACTTTTGTCTTACACTGATATTTTGAATTACAAAAATAAAACTTTTTTATTTTTTGTTCCATACTATTATTTACTTTTGATTCCAGGATTTTTATTATCTTTAGCTATTTTAATTAACTATAAAAAATTTTTTGCAGCATCGAGTTTTGGACTGATCATTTTAATATTGGCTGCCGGCATTAGTTTAAATGCTGTAAATGATGGTTTATTGTCAGAAAAAAATATAAATGATTTGATTGAAAACTATAATACTAAAAATTATAATGCTGCACTTATTAAGATTGACAATATTCTTAAAAAATATCCAAATTATTCAGGACTTTGGTTAAATAGAGCTCTTGTTTTAAGTAAAATGGATAGAGATTTTGATGCTATTTATTCAGCCTATAAGGCATTTTTGGCTTCTCCAAATAATGAAGTCCCCTATAAGGTTATTGATTTGATTGAATCTAAGAACGGAGTTACAGACAGTATTCGCAATAATAGTTTTATCTTTTCTAATATTTTTTTTATTATTAGCTTATTTTTGATAAATTTTTTAGTTGTATCTATTTCTTATAGATTTTTGGCAAAAAATTTAAAAAAAATAGTTATTTTTTTACTTTTTTCTGCAGTTTGTTTTACCATATTTGAAACATATTATTTTTATTCTGATCAACAATCTGAGGTAGGAATAATTAAAGGTGATTTAGTCTCTCTTTATAAAGTTCCTGACAACTTTTCAAGGAGTTGGAGATTTTTAAAAGGAAATGCTAGTGTTTATATTCTTGATAGTAAAGATGATTTTGTTCTTATTGAAACAAGTTATGGACTTCAAGGTTGGATTCACAAGAATTTTATTGTATCCTTAAAAGATGATTTGATTTAAAAAATAAACATTTTTCAGTATTTGAAAAATGTTTTAAAATGGCTTAGTTTTATTTTTCCCTGTATACTATTCTACCTTTTGTAAGATCATAAGGAGATAGTTCAACTTTTACTTTATCACCAGGGACTATTTTTATGAAATGTTTTCGCATCTTGCCAGATAGATGAGCAAGCACAATGTGCTTGTTTTTAAGTTCTACTCTAAACATGGTATTTGGAAGGGATTCTTTTACAATTCCTTCAGTTTCAATAGCTTCTTCTTTAATATTCAAGACAACCTCCGCATTTTTTCTCTAATAGGATAAATTTTACATGATTAAACATATCATTTCAATTGTCCTTTTTAGGAATAAAAGCATTATTGTTTGTTTACATTATAAGAAATTGTGTATATAATTACACGGAGTTTTTTAAAAATGTAATTTATAGGGAGGTATCATGCAAAAAGCTAGTTCTGAGCATGAGTTTATTGAAGAGATAAAAAAATTTCTTTCAGCTGAAAAAAGAGAGATATTGGATTCTATTAAGTCTGTGGAAAATAGCAAAAAGGAAATCATTAATAATGATATGTATCCAAAGGATGTCGTTGATATTGCTTTTGACAATATGGATGGGAATAATCTTGAAGCGTTAGGTTTTGTTGAAAAGAGAAAGTTGAATTTAATAAATCAAGCTCTTTATAGAATTTCTCAAAATTCTTATGGTAAGTGTTTGGCTTGTGAAAAAGAGATTGCTAGAGAGAGACTTTTAGCAATTCCTTATGCTTTTTTATGTATTAGTTGTCAGACAAAAAAAGAAAAAAAGAATAAAAGATGATGCATCTAGATTAGTTATTTAATATTGTAATTTCTACTCGTCTATTTTTAGCCTTTAATGGGGATGATTTAGGATATTTTGATTTTTGAGATCCCCATCCTTTAAATAGTATTTGGTCTTTGTTTTTTGCTTTCATTTTTATCAAATAATTTCCAATTGCATGAGCTCTTTTTTCAGAGAGCTCATGCATCTCTTTTTCTAATCCAAATTCTTCAGTATGTCCTTCTATTAGAATGTTATTTTTTTTGAATTTTTCAAGAAGTTTAGCTATAAGGTCAAGTTTTTTATATTCTTTTTGTAGTATTTGGAATGAGTCAGGATAAAATTCAATATCAAAGCTTAAACAAATGCCTTTATCATTTTTTTCAACGCCAATAGCTTTTATTTTTTTTTCTTGGATATAATTTTCAACTTCAGTTTCAATGAAATTATCATTTGGAAGTTCAATTGAAACTATTCTGCCAAGAGAGTTTCCAATCATTTTAAAATGTTGATTGTTGTTTTGCTTTATTTCAAATATATATTCATCGTTGTATTTATAAGTATTTCCAATTTCATTGTCAAAATAAATTTTTTGGTTTACTTTTTGATAAAAAGAGATGTTTTTTATATTGTATTGTGACTCATAATTCGAAAGAATTATGTGGTAATGTTTTCCATTGTGCTCTTCTTTGCCTTTATATTCGTAGTTAACATTAAATTTTACAATAAAATCTTTTATGCTTTTGTCTATTTTTGAAGCTTCTATATATTCTTCTGCAGGATATGTCCATTTGTCATTTATTTTGATAGGTGTTTTTGGAAATCTTGGAATGCCTCTAACAGAAGGTCTTTTTTGATTTATTCCTATTATATATTCCCCTTGCTTATTTACGCTGAAGGTTTCTTCAAATTCTTCATTTAATAGGTAAGGTTCATTAATATTTTCTCTTTTTAAGATTCTAAAAAAAGCTTTAATGTTTGCGAATTTTTCTTTTGTGTCTTTTATTTCACTTGAAATTTGAATATTGGTTGTAGAGCTTGAATTATAATGATCGTTAAAATATATTTTTTGATTATCTATACCTTCTAATCTAAATTTTGCACCTTTAATGTATTTGAATTCAAAGATTTCAGAAGACAAAGCCAAGCTTTGAACTAAAAATAATAGCAACAATAGTATGGTTGCTTTGGTATCCATTAATAGATTTTATCATAAAAGTATTTAATTTTTAAATTTTTCTTAAAATTGCTATTTAACATTTTGTTCTGATCTAATATTTATTATAATTTATAACACAGTGGGTAATTGTTTAAATTGTTAATTAATAGGGGTTTTATATGAAATATGAAAAAATAAGAATTAATTTAAATTTAAAAAGAAAAAGCGGTATATCGCTTAACATAAGTTCTTTGCCATCTAAATATGGCATTGGAGATTTGGGCAAAGGGGCTTATAAATTTATAGATTTTTTGTTTGCATCTTCGCAAAGTTATTGGCAAATGTTTGCTTATTCTCCTATTGATTTTACAAGATCTCCTCCTTATTCAATTTTTTCCGCTTTTGCTGGTAATGTTTATTATATTGATTTAGAAGCTCTTGGCAAATTTATAGATTCGGATTTGAGCCTTTTAAAGGAAAATGAAACCAGGTATTTTGATTTAAAAAAATTAAGTTTAAAAGATAAATTTCTCAAAGAAGCTGCTTTAAATTTTATTAATAGAGCTTCAGTTGATGAGGTTAGAAGCTTTGAAAAGTTTAAAAAAAAGTCTTCTTATTGGCTTTTAGATTTTGCAAGTTTTGTTGCTTTTAAAGAATATTTTTTTAAAGAATCAAAGGACGCTTTTAATGTTCTTTTTGATAGAGGAATTCTTAAAAGAAATGAAAAAGACTTATTTAAATTGAGAAATATTCTCTCAAAAGAGATCAAAGTGCAAGAGGTGTTGCAGTATTTCTTTTTTTCACAGTTTCAAGCTTTAAAGCGCTATGCGAACGATAAGGGAATTGAGCTGGTTATAAGCGTGCCCCTTTTTGTGGCATATGATTCTGCTGATGTTTGGGCACATCAAAAATATTTTAAGTTGAGATTTGATGCAAGCAAGGATAAAGTTGCAGGAATTTCTCCAGATTATTTTTTAGAGCAAGAGCAAGCTTGGGATAGTCCAGCTTATAGTTGGAATGTTTTAAAGAAAGTTAAGTATGAATGGTGGGCAAAAAGGATCGAGGTTTTAAGAAAGTATATAGATGTGATTAAAATTAATCATTTCAGAGGTTTTGTTTCTACTTGGGAAGTTAGTGCCAGTGAGGCTTATGCATTTAATGGGCTTTGGGTAAAGTCGCCAGGACGAGATTTTTTTAATTTTATTTTAAATGAAATTAAAGATTTAAAAATTTGGGTTGAAGATTTTGGAAATGATCTTGAAGATGTTTCAAGGCTAAGAGATTTTTTTAATTTTCCAGGAATGAGAATAATGAGTCTTGCTTTTGATTTTGATTCGGACAATCAGAATCTTCCCCATAATTATATTAAAAATTGTATAGTTTACACAGGAATTAACGATAATGATACAATACGAGAATTTGTTGACTCTTTAGACGATTTGCATAAAAAGTACATTTTTGATTATTTAAATACAAATGAAGATTTTGTTGTTTGGGACATAATAAGAAGTGCTATGGGCAGTGTTTCTAATAATGTAATAGTATCAATGCAAGATTATATTAATTTGGGAAATGAATTTAAGGCAAATATTCCAAAAAATACTTCAGATAATTGGATTTTTAGATTATTAGAAAGTGATTTGGATCCCATTTTGAGTAAAAATATAAGTTTTATTACAAGACTTTATGGCAGAGCTTAATCTTTTTAAGATTATATTTGCTGCAATATTTAAATATTTTTGAATTAAATTGAGATTCAATCGTCAAATCAAAATCATTGTTATTTAATATTTTTTGATTTGTAAGTATCATGTATTAATGTATATGAAAATTTTTGTCTATTGGATAGTTATTTTCTTTTTTTTTGTTTTTAAAGTTTTTAGTATATATTCAATAACCGATGAAGAATTTTTAAAAAAATATAGTTTATTTTTTATCCATAAAGGATTTTTGAGTAAAAATATTAATGGGAAAATAACTAAAGTTCAGGTTAATGGGATAGATTCTAGGTGGGTTTACCCTTTTTGTAAGCTTGCTCCCAGTCGAATTACTTCTATTTATGAAGATGTTTATTCTTCAAGTTCATTTTTGACTACAAGCAATAATCTTTATGTTTCTTATGATTATTCAAAAAATTTTAGAAAATTAGTGGAAATTAGCAAATTTAACAATAATGCGTATATCACATCGAGTGCCTTTTCTCAAGGAGAGTATAAGCGTATTGCCATTGGAACTGCGTTTCATGGGATTTATCTTAGTGTTAATGGAGCTGTTAGCTTTAAAAATTTAAATCGTTTAATTCCTCAGATTTATCTAGGTGCGGGGTATTACGACATTATTAGTGCTGTTGAATTTTCAAAAGAAGAGACAAATAATTTATATTTTTCTTCTGGAGTTTATGGGGATATTTTTTTAATTAATCAAAAAAGTGGGTTTATTAAAAAAATTTCTTTTCCTTTTAAGAAGCAAATAATACGTATTTTAGATTTATCTAGCAAGAATGTAGAAAAAATTTTAGTTAGAACATATGATAATCATTTTTATTCTTATTTTAATGGGCAATGGGTATTTATTGGAAAATCATCTTTGCAAGATCAGGATTTTGTTGAAAAGTCACAAAGGATGGGGCTTGCTAAAGATAAAGGATCTATTTATTTAACAGCATATACATTGCGTAATAACAGGGCAGTTGATGAAAGATTTAAATTTATTAAAGATTCAGGTATGAATGCTGTTGTGATTGACTTTAAAGATGATAATGGCAATTTAACTTATTCTAGTAAGCTTTCTTTGCCCAATAAGTTAGGAGCCGTTAGAAACTTGATTGATATTTCTTATATTCTTAAAAAAGCTAGAGAACTTGGAATTTATGTTATTGCTAGATGTGTTGTATTTAAAGATGCAAAATTGTATTATTATAATGATTTTAAGCATGCTCTTTGGAATAAAAGGACCAATAAGCCTTGGGCTCATTTTATTAAAAAAATTGATTCTAATGGTCTTGTAAAATATGTGCAAGCAGAGCATTGGGTAGATATTTTTTCTCCTGCTACTTGGGAATATAATATTTCCATTGCAAAAGAAATACAATCTTTTGGAGTTGACGAGATACAATTTGATTATATTAGATTTCCGTCAGATGGTCCTGTATCTTTTGCAACTTCAAGAATGAATAAGTATGAGATGCGACCTGTTGATGCTCTTGAATCTTTTTTGATTATGGCAAGAGAACAGCTCTATATTCCTATTTCTGTTGATATTTATGGGTACAACGGTTGGTTTCTTACTAATAGTATTGGTCAAAATATTGCAATGTTGTCAGATTATGTTGATGTTATATCTCCTATGTTTTATCCTTCACACTATACTAATGATTTTTTGCCAAGCAATTCTTATTATACAAAAAGAGCTTATAAGATTTATAAAGAGGGTTGCGATAGAGCACTTATGTTTTCTTTAGATAGGGTTGTCATTAGGCCTTATGTTCAAGCTTTTTTGTTAGGAAAAGAAAGGTTTGTGGATGACGAGATTTATTTTAAGTATTTGAAGTTTCAGCTTAAAGGGGTTAAAGAGTCATTTGGTAGTGGCTTTAGTCTTTGGAACGCATCTAATGTTTATTATATGATTAAAGGTAGTTTGAAAGAATATTTAGATTCTTTTTAATTACTGTTTCTTATAAAGGAGATTCATTTGGAACAGTTAATTCAATTTTTTTATGTAGGAATTGGTATTTTTTTATTGTATCTTGGTGGTGATTTACTTTTAAAAAGTTCGGTTAGCATTGCTACTTATTTAAAAGTTCCAACACTTTTAATAGGGGTTACAATAGTATCTTTTTCAACAAGTGCTCCAGAGCTTTTTACAAGTTTGGTGGCGGCTTTTAAGGGTAAAAACGAAATTGTTGTTTCTAATGTTATTGGAAGCAATATTATCAATATGTTGCTTGCCCTGCCTTTAGCAGGATTATTTTTAAGGATTAAGGCAGATTTTAAAAGACTTAAGCTTTCTTTTATGTTTCTATTTTTATTAATGTTTCTTCTTTTGTTGCTTTCATTTGATTTGAGAACTTACTCTTTTTTTGTAATGCCTTATAATCGTTTAAGCTCATTGAGTATCTTGATTTTGTTTTTGTCCTATCTTTTCTTCTTTTATAAAGAAGAAAAATCGCATTTCAGTTTGGAAAATTCTTTTCAAGAAGGAGTAAGCAATATAAATCCGAGTTTAAATTTTGTGTTTTTTAATGCGTTAAGCTTTTTTGTTAGTATGTATTTCCTTTATTTAGGATCGAAATTATTGGTGGATGGGGCTCTTTATATTGCCAATAATGTTTTTAATGTTAGTGAAAAGTTGATTGGAATTATAGTTGTAGCTTTTGGGACAAGTGTGCCAGAGCTTGTTGTATCTCTTTTTGCAATAATTAAAAAAGAGTCAGACATTGCATTTGGGAATATTATTGGTAGCAATATTTTTAATATCGGTTTTATTTTAGCTAGTAGTAGTTTTTTTAGACCTATCTTGTTGAAAGATATTTATATTTTAGATTTTAGTATAATGGTATTTATAACTTTAGTTTTATTCTTAGTGGTGAAATTTAAGGGGATTTTCAGCAGAGGCATTTCTTTAATTTTTTTGCTTTTATATATTTTGTATAATTTAATGTTATTTAACCTTTATTGATTATATGATCTAAATTTTAGCTTGTTAATTATTTTTAATGTAATATGGTTTATTATTTTAATGTAATATAAGGAGCAGTATGAAAAAATTACCAGAAATTTTTTATATGATTAGCAAAGAAGTAGATATTTTGATTTCTCAACTAGGAATATCTTCTGATACCCAAAAATCAATTTTGAAAACTATTCTGTCTTATAAAAAGGGCGCTATAGATTATTCTTCTTTTATAGAAGAGTATTCTGTAAAAATACGAGGTCTAAAAGGAGAACTTGATTTTTTATTTCGCAAACTTTATGAAGTTAAAAGAGGAATAATTACTAATAAAATAGCAAAGAATGGAGAAATTTTACCAGATAGCATAATTTTGACTGATGAGGCCAGTTATGATTTTTATTATTATTCTATTGACGATTTATTTTTGAAAACTTATATAGGAATAGAGCTTTTTAGTTCTTTGCTTACTGTTAAAAATATAGAATCTAGTTTGTTGGTTTTTCAGAATGAATTTATAACTATTACAGATTCAGATATTAATTACAAATTTTTTGAAACAAAATCCCAACTGAAAGAAATATTGGTTTGGAAATCATTGATAATTCCATCAAACAGGGCTTTGTATTTTATTGAGTTTGTTAAAAAAATATTTTTCGATATTGCTTCTAATAATGTTGTAAAAGATGTTTTCGTTAGAGTAAAAGGATTAAAGCTTGGTGATTATGAGAGAGCTTTAGAAGAGGGTAAGAATATTATTGGTGCTATTTCCAAGATTATCTCTGGCATGATTGAAATTAAGGATGAAGTTCTTGGCAAAAAAGGAATCACTTTCTCAAAAAATCATTTTGTTTTTTTGGATTTTCTTAATCTTTTTATTAAAAATGAAAAAGACTTAGAAGAGCTTAAGGCTCTAGAAGCTATTAAAATTGATGAAGCTTTGAAAGCAATTGAGAAGACTTTGGAGTTTAAAAAAGGTTTAATTGATGCGAAAGAGTTTTCTAGTATTCTAAGAGTTTATTCTGAAGGTTTGAATGACCCTGAAAATTTTTTATTAGTTGCTAATATGTACTTTTTTGAATCCAAAATTCATGATATTTTGCCAAAAATATTTCAAGTAAAAGAAAACTTTCATTTGTACAAACCTTTTGCATATGAGTTTTTTCTAGAAGAATATGAGAAGGTTTTGCAATTTCTTAATAGTGAATTGAGAGCTAGTATATTTAAAATTCTTAGTTTCGGAGATGATCCTTCTTCTATTTTTACAGAGGAAGGCTTAGAAGAAATTATTAGCAGATTAGTATCTAGATATATTATGAATGAGTATTGTTTGAAAAATAAAGTCAAATTTCTTGACCTTATTGTTTCTCATTACAGAAGAATTTATAAAACACAAAGTGTCCAAGTCCATCTTAAAGATTTGATTAAAGTTGAGGCAGCTAAATATTTTAAGAATAGTAATGAATTACTGCCTTTATATAAAATATATAAACTTGATTTGTATTCGCTTTTGAATGCTGCTTATAAGGATTTAAGCCTTCTTAAAAGAATTGTTTTGTTTTTGACAGGCAAGCATCAAAGTTATAAAGAAGCTTTGTCTAGATTGGATTTTAGGGTTGGTTTGAATAAAAGTGGCAGTGGTCTTTTTGATTCAAATGAAAGAGTTAAAAGACAATTGGAAAAAATTAGAAGACAAAGAGAGGAAATAAAAGAGCAAGTTAGAAATTCTTTTCCTAAAAAAGGTGCAACGATTAAACAAGCAGTAAATAAGAACTATACAAAACAAGAACAAGATGAAGCATGGGGCAAATTTAGTGATAGGATACAAAAAAAATAGCATTTATAAGTAAGTGGATTTATTTGTTAAAATAAATCCCTTGGCTTTCTTGCTATATTTTTTGAAGTTTGACATTCTGCATAATGCTTTATTTTTCCATTTTCAAATTTTGATTTCATTAAAATTTTTCCTCCCCATCGACTTATTAATTCTTTCGAACCTCCTCTTTGAGCGTTTTTAGAAATCTTTGCCATTTTAAAGCTCCTTTTTGATAGATTTATTGTATAATAAATCTATCAAAATAAGGTTGATTTATCAAGGAATTTATTCATGTTATTTATCATATTTTTTATGAGCACTTTTCTTTTTTCAAAAGAAGTTTACTATAGATTTGCGGATTATTCTGTCAATTACAATATAGTAGGTAAATATAAGATTACAAAAGAAGAGTCTGAGGAAGGGTATGGATATAAATTCACTTATGATCGCAATAATAATCTTATTTTCGTTGATTATATTGGCAAGCTTAGTATTTTAATACCTTCTTTTTTTAATGCAAATCAAATTAAAATAGAAAGATCCAAACACAGTGAAAGGCGCATATTTCTAAATAGGGGACTTGCTTTTAAAAATAATAATGGTGTTTACATTGAACATATAGAGTATATGAGTGATGGCAGGATTAAGAATATCTTTAATTATAATAGATCTAATGAAATGGTTAGAGATAGATATAATGTTTCTTATTATCATTTTTTATACGATAATGAGAGAGTGTTTAGTGTTTACAGATTTAATGAATCAGGGATTCAGATTAAAGATTTAAATAACGTGTATTTTACAAAGGTTAGTTATGATCATTCCAAATTTGTTAAAACGGTTTTGTATTACGATGAGAATGGTTATATTGTGAGATCAAAAAATGGTACTTGTGGGTTTAGATTAACTTATGATGCTAATCATAATCTTATTAAAGAGGAATATCTTGATAAATCAGCTTACATTGTTTCAAATCCATTTTCTGTAGCTACTAAAATATATCATTATGATATTGATGGAAAAGTTATTGAGGTTTTAAATTACGATATTAATAATAACTTAACTCCTGATGAAAATAATGTAGCAATTTATCGTTATGACTATTATTTTAAAGATAAGGATTGTTATTACAAAGAATATAATTATGACAATAACAATAATTTAACAATTAGTCAAAATGGTTATGCCATGAAGAAAACTATTTTTTATATCCAAAATAATGAAAAAAGAATAATAAACTATAGTAATAAAATTAATAAAAACTATAATAGAGATATTCCAACTGTTTATGAGGAAAAGTATGAAATAATGGATAATTTTAAAGGCATTGCTATTTATAGTTATAAATATGACGACAAGTTTTATTTAATAGAAAATATTTTTTTTGATAAAAATTTTAATTTAATAGCTGATGCTAAAGGTGTGATGATTTACAGATACTCTTACGATAAAGAAGGATTTTTGATTGCTCAGGAACATTTTGGTGGGGATTTTGTTAATCCAATAGATGATTTTGAAGGAGTTTCAAAGTATAAATTTAGTTACGATTCTAATGGCAATATGATTTCAAAGAAAAATTATTCTAAGGATGGAGTTTTGGTTGCTGATTGTAATTTTGTTTTTGAATATTTATATGAATATGATAAGCAAAATAGACTTATTTCTCAAAAAAATTTTGGCAGCTTGGGACAATTGCAAGACGATATTCATGGGGTTAGTGTTTATAAATACGAATATAATAAGTTTGGGAAAATATCAAAACAATCAAATCATGGTCCAGATTTGAGATTAAGAGATGATGTTGGGGGATTTTCAATTTATAAATGGATTTATGATGCTAGAGGTAATTTAATAGATTTCCAAAAATTTGATTCTTTGGGCAATTTAATCTAAGTATTTTCTGTTTTCATATTTTCCTATATTACATAATAATTCATAATGACTTCTTTTGGAAAATTTACTCATTTCATCTATGCTTAATTTTTCTGATACAATTTCTACTTTTGAACCTGTTTTAACTTTTAGGTTTTTAGGGATTTCTACTATTGTTAGATTCATGCAAACTTTTCCCCTTATTTTACATTTTTTATTGTTTATTAAAAAATAAAAATTATTATTTATGTTTTGAGGTATTCCATCAAAATATCCGATTGGGATAATTCCTATTTTCATATCCTCTTTAGCTTGAAATAAACCTGAATATGAAATTTTCTCACCCTTTTTTACATTTTTGATAAACATTATTTTTGAAAATAAATTTAATACAGGTTTAAAGTTTAGTGTAGTTTTTTTGTTTTTTAGTGATGGATAATAACCGTAAAGAATAAGACCCGGTCTTACCATATTAAATTGTGGATTTATTTTGTAATTGATAATGTGTCCCGAATTAGAAATATGAACAAATTTTGGATTTATATTTTTTTGTTTAATCGTTTCTAGAAAAAATAAGAATTGCTTTATTTGTTTTTGTGTGGTTTTAAAATTTTCTGTTGCTGGAAGATGTGAGCAGACCCCCTCTAGTTCTAGAAATTTTGAATTTTGAATATAAGTGGCTATTTCAAAGGCGCTATCTATTTCTATTCCATATCTATTCATGCCAATATCAATTTTTAAGTGAACTTTTATTTTCTTTTTTTGCAATGCGCATTCTTTTTCTATTAAAGATAGATATTCAAAATCAGCAACAAATGGTAATAACTCAAGTTTAATCAAATTTTTAATTTCTTTTTTATCTACTTTAGTGTACATTAATATTTTTATAGTTTTATCAATTTTTTTAAGTGTCTTAGCATCTTCAATATTGGAAAGTCCGAAATAATTTATCTTTTTTGTTTTTAGAAATTTAAATATATTTATAAGTCCGTGACCGTATGCATCAGCTTTTAAGGTAGCCACTATTTCTTTTTCACCAATTTTATTTTTAATTAAATTTAAGTTATGCTCTAAATTATTTAAATTTATTATTATTGTTTTATTACTGCTCATTGTTTTATTATTATACATTTAACGATCTTAGAGAAGTAAAATCTTTTTTCTATTTATTTTTGGTTTATTCTATAACGGGTATTGGAAATTTTTTTAATTTGTTGCTTTTAAAATGTAATCTCAAATTTTTTTGGAAATCGTTATATATTTGGGGGTTAATTCTAATTTCATATTTTTTAGCTTCTTTATTTATATTATTTTCTACTGTTATTGCTGCCAAGATGTAATACCAGTTGTTGTCCTTGTAATATTCTGCAATCGTTTTTGAGAGAGATTCAGTTCGTAGTGTGCCAAAAGAATAAGCATCTTTTGCGAGCTCTTTTTTTGATTGCTGCTTTCCACTGGCAAGACTGCTTAGATGATCGATAAAATTGCCTTTATCTGGACTTAAGAATTCTAATTTTGTGATTTTGTATTTCTCAGAAGCTTCGTTTGATAGGTCAAACGAAATAATGGCAGAAAATCCAATTTTTGAAAATGCATTTATAAATGTATAGCTAATTCCAACAAGTTCTTTTATCGGGTCTCCATTCAGATCTACTAATTCTATGTAAGGTTGGCTAATTGCAATATCAACAGGTACTAGTAAAAAACTTTGTTTTAGTTTTTTAATTCCTGTTTTTATATTTTCCTTTACAATATAATTGTTATTTTCGAAGATATTAATTTCGTTTTCAGAAAAAACATTTTTAGCTAGAGAAAGAATTACTGCAATTAAAATAAATTTTTTAAGGTTCATAAAATATTTCCTTTTTTTATTTTATATATCTTCAAATAGATCCCCATTAGTATCTTTTAAGATAGAATTTTCCTTTATTACTTCTTTTAAAAAGTCGATAATTAATTTTGAATTAAGGGAAATTTTATAAGTTTTAGTTTTTTGAGTAAGTTTGTTTTTGACGGTTAAATTTGCAAGCATATAATTCCAATGACCATTTTGATATGTTAATTTAAAAGCATTTTTAAGTTCATCGCTCATCAATATTCCAAATGGGTATGCAGTAACATATCCTTCTTCTTGTGAATTTTCAACAACTAGAAGAGGATCTTTAAGCTCTAGGTTGGAACCGGCTGTTATAAATTTAATGTTTTCAATTTCATATTCTTTATCTCCATTTTTAGTTGTTTCAAAAAGTATTAATAGCGATGTGAAACTACTATACTTATCGTCCATTTTTATAGGAGATAGTATATAAGAATATCCAAATTTGTTTTTAAATTCTGATATTGCTTGTCCATATTCATCTAAGATTGTCATTGCTTTTGTTTTTATCCAAGTTACGTCATGATTGCTATTTATGATTGGCAATTTTTTATTCAAAATTTTGCCCAATAGTAAATGTAATTTTTCATCGCTTGTTGGTTTTCCAATATCACTATCACTGTCTTGCTGCAAAGGTTGTGGTTTTTCAGATGATTTTTCATTGCTTATTGGCTTTCCAACATCACTGTCTTGTTGTACAGATTGTGGTTTTTTAAAAAAAGCGCAACTTAATATTAACATAAGCATCGTTATTAACTTCAAGCGTTTACATGTTTTAAATATCATAATATCTTCTTCCTTTATACCGTTTGTAATTTTTATTGAGCGGTAATTAAAATTACAATAAGTTATAATACAGAATACTCATGTCAAAGTCAAGTTGCTTTTTTTATCTTTATTCTTTAAAAGTTGTATTTTTGATTTTTAATCCTATAATAAAGGTATTTCTGCTGCTAAAAAATGAATTATTCCTATAATGATTGATATAATGCCAATTATCTGCTGATTATTCTCAAGTATTGATTGAAATTTTCCATATTTTTCATTATTTTGAACTTCTGTTGGTAATTTTTGTTTTAAAAACAAAATAAATCCAATTAAAAATAAACTTACAGCCGGAATCAAGTTTCCAATTATTGGCAATTTGTAGGGCCTAATTATTTCAAGGGTACTAGTTATTAAAAATAATAATCCAAAAATGCTTTTTACCTTTTTGTTATCGTTTATTAAATTTACAAAATCTTCAAAAATTTTTAAAAATTTTATTTTTTCTATTAATATTGGGAATGCAAGTATTATTCCTCCTAAGATGTTAAGCGAAACAGACATAAAGTATATTTGCATCATATTTTATCCTCTAGATTTTATTCTTTTGCTATAAAAAACATTATTATTGCCATTACTTTTTAATATTATACTTAATAAACTTTCATTTTGATAGATTATCTTAGCATATGTTGTAAAGTTTTTACTGCTTATATAAATCATATTGCTTTCAATTAATCTATTGTCCAGATAAATATCTAGTTTGGCTTTTCCTAGGTTAGAGATTTTTTTTGTTTTTATGTTTATTTTTATCGATAATCCGCTTTTCTCTTGTTTGTAGTTTACTATCATTTTAATATTGTTTTTATTATTTTCGTGATTTTGAATTTTGGGAATTAGTAAAATTTTAAAAAATAAGAGAATTAAAACAAAGACTATTCCAACAATGATATGTTTTTTTAATTTTTTTTGATATTCAATTTCTAGTTGTTGATTACAATTAATCTTTTTCATTAGATTAGCATATCTAACCTTTTTATAATCATAATTTTAATAACGTATTTAAATTCCACCAGTAAACACTAACACCATTTTTTCCGCCATAAAGTATGCTAAGTATCCCATCTTTAGACAAGCTTTCAGAGAGAAATGTTAAATTTGGAGGTTCAATTAAAGCTATTTGCTCTTTAATCAAGCCTTTGTTGTCTAATTTCCATATTAAATTGTTAGATAAATTTTTCATATTAGTAGATGCTATTATTTTATCTTTTTGTATTTTTATAACATTAATAAAGCTTTCTTGTTTATCATCTAGTAAGTTTTTAGGAAGAGCGATTTTATTTATTAATTCAAATTCTTTGTTATTCTTTAAACTCATTTTATAGATATATTGATCTTTAATTTTAATTCCAAGATCGTTTATGTTTTCATTATCATCAATGTTTTCATAGTAAGTAATTTTTACATAAAGAGTTTTTTTATTAACTTCAAAAAAAACCTTGTCTATTGAAATATTGTATTTTTTCTTTTGAGTGTCTATTGTTTTTAGTAGGTTTTTATTGACGTAAATTTTATAAAGTGGAGAAAATTCTTTGTTATAAGAATATATTATATAGCCTTCGCTATATATTGATATTATTGCAATATTTCCATTTTCGTCAACGTTAACATCGTAAATTTGTGGAAATGGAGTACTGTTTAAACCTTCTTGGCCCAAAATTTCTACAGTTGAGTTTTTGTTTAATATTAGTATCCTCATAAAGTATGCAATATTTTCTTTTTGATTAAATTTTGATTTTTTGTTAGTTAGTTTGTCTGCAACAATAATAAAATCTTTTAAAGGATATATTGCTTGAATTCCTTCAAAATCTATTTTTTTTATTTTTAAATCGGGATTTGTTTTAAATATTCCATTTTGATAAGTTTGTATTAGTTTTCCGTACGAGTTAAAAATCATTAATTTATTTGTTTTTATTTCTGCAATGTACACTAACCCATTATATGTTTTGATATCAAATTTTGAATTTGTAAATTTGTTATCCAGGGGCATTATTGCACCAGGAAGTGTTCCGAATGGTATTTTAAATTGTTCTTCTCCTAGTTCGTTTAAAGTTTTAGTATTGCATGATATAATTGCAAGAAGTAAACTTAATATAAAAGTTTTACAGTAATTTTTCATATTTTTTATATTATCATTTAAAATGAAAAATGACTTTAAGTCAATTATTTAGGAGAATTAATGCCTAACATGTTAAAAGCAGTACTTGAGACAACCATTGGCTCAAAAAGTAAAAGAGATTTAAAAGATTATCTTCCAACTTTAAGAAATATTAATAAGCTTGAGCGTTGGGCATTGTTGTTAGCAGATGAAGATTTTTCAAAAGAGACGGAAAAACTTAAAGATGAATTAAAATCGGATAATTCTTTAGAGAATATTTTAGAGCGAGCTTTTACTCTGTCTAGAGAAGCTGCTAGAAGACGTCTTAAAGAAAGGCCTTATGATGTGCAAATCATCGCAGGGCTTGCTCTTCACAAAGGTAAAATAATAGAGATGAAAACAGGAGAAGGAAAAACTCTCTCTTCAGTTCAAGCAGCTTACCTGAATAGTTTAAGAGGAGATGGGGTTATTATTGTTACTGTTAATGACTATCTTGCAGAGCGTGATTCTAATTGGATGAAGCCGGTTTTTGATCTTTTAGGTGTTAGTGTTGGGGTTGTTCTGTCTAATATGGATTATGATCTAAGAAAAGCTCAATATGCCAAAGATATTACTTATGTTACAAATAATGAGCTTGGCTTTGATTACTTAAGAGATAATATGCGTTATGACTTGAATGAAAAATCTTTAAGAAAGTTTAATTATTGTATTATTGACGAGATTGATTCTATTTTAATTGATGAGGCAAGGACTCCCTTGATTATTTCAGGGCCTACTGAGGGCAACACCAATGCTTATCTTGAGGTTAATTCTCTTGTGTCGTTTTTAAAAGAGTGTGCCAAAGATCCCAAAACAGGTGATTATCCTTTAGAAATAGACGATCTTGATGGTGATTATACTATTGATGAGAAAGCTAAAAGAATTTCTTTTACCGCTAAAGGACTTAATAATCTTGAACAGCTTTTAGTTTCTAAAGGCATTATTAGTGGGTCTATGTATACCGATTCAAATTTTAATTATGTTCATTATATGACTCAAGCTTTGAAAGCCCATTTGCTTTTTTTAAAAGATAGAGAATATATCGTTGGTGATTCTGGGGTTGAGATTGTAGACGAATTTACTGGTCGAGTTTTAACAGGGCGAAGATATTCTGATGGACTTCATCAAGCTATTGAGGCTAAAGAGGGAGTTAGAGTTGCTAATGAAAATAAGACCATGGCAACTATTACTTTTCAAAATTTATTTAGAATGTTTGATAAAATTTCTGGTATGACAGGTACAGCCGATACAGAAGCTAAGGAATTTCATAAAATATATAATCTTGATGTAGTTGTAGTTCCAACAAATAGATTGTTAGCACGAATAGATGAGGATGATACCATTTATTATACGGAAGAATTTAAGTTTAATGCGATTACAGATGAAGTTTATAAAACTTACAAGAAGGGGCAACCGGTTTTAGTGGGAACTGTTTCTATTGAAAAATCTGAAATTTTATCAGCTATGTTTAAAAATAGAGGGATTAAGCATGAAGTTCTTAATGCAAAAAATCATTCTCGAGAAGCATTTATTATTGCTGAAGCTGGGGCAAAACATGCGGTTACAATAGCAACAAATATGGCTGGTCGTGGTACGGATATTAAACTTGGAGGTAATATTGAACACAGGGTTAGAAAAAAAATTGGGACCAATGTAAGTCTTGAAGAATTTCAAGAAGCTGTTAAGAATGAAAGGGAAAATTACCTAAAAGACTATAATGAGGTTAAAAGTCTTGGAGGTCTTTATGTTATTGGTAGTGAACGCCACGAATCAAGACGAATAGATAATCAGCTTCGTGGGCGTAGCGGAAGACAAGGTGATCCTGGTCGTTCAAGATTTTATGTGTCGCTTGAAGACGATTTAATGCGTCTTTTTGCTGGAGACAATTTAAGGTCATTAATGGGTAGGCTTGGAATGGCAACGGGGGAGCCTATTACACATTCTCTTTTGACTAAATCTTTGATTAATGCCCAAAAAAGAGTAGAGGACAGAAATTTTGAAATTAGAAAACATTTGTTAGAGTATGATGATGTTATTACAAAACAGAGAGATTTTATTTACGCTCAGAGAAATTCTATTCTTGAAGATACAGCTATTAAGGACCGTATTCTTATTGCCTTAGAAGAATATCTTAGTTTTTTGCTTGAGGGAACAAAAAGTAGTGTAGTTTCAAATGTTTTTTTAAATGAAATAAATTTAATTTTTGCCTATATGCTCGAGAGTCTTGGTTCTATTGAAAATATCAATTCTATTGATTTAAAGGCTAAGCTAATGCAAATAGCAAAGGCAAATTTAGATGAGAAAGAAAGTTTGATTGGTAAGGAACTTTTTAATGGATTTTTAAGATATGAATATTTGAAAAATATTGATTTTAAATTTCAAGAGCATCTTGCAAATTTGGACTCTTTAAGGGAGGCTGTATATTTAAGATCTTATGCTAATAAAAATCCAATTACAGAATACAAAGAAGAAGGGTTTTTAATATTTAGTGAACTTATTAAAGATATTAAAGTTTCTACCATAAGACGTGTTTTGCAGCTAAAATTGGATAACCATTCTTCCGATTTTAAGTCAGTAAAGAAGTCTAAGAATGTTAATTCAATTCATAAAGAACTTTCAGGAATTGTTATTAATGAAAATAAAAGCGTTTCTAATGTTCAAGTGATTAGAAGTTCTCCTAAAATAGGTAGAAATGAGCCTTGTTATTGTGGAAGTGGGAAGAAATATAAAAATTGTCACGGTAAAAGTTAGAACAGGAGGTTTTTATGTTTAAACTACCAGAACTTGGTTATGATTATGATGCTGTTGAGCCTTATATTGATGCTAAAACTATGGAAATTCATCATAGCAAGCATCATAATGGTTTTGTAATGAATTTGAATTCTATTTTTGAAAAAATGGGAAAAAGTCATTTAAAAGACGTGTCAAACATATTGAAAAATATTCATGATTTTCCAGATGAATTTCAAACTTTAATAAGAAATAATGCTGGGGGCTATTCGAACCATACTCTATATTTTAGAACTTTAAAACCAGGCAACAAGAGTAATCTTTTGGAAAAGTTTGAAAATGATGTTAATATAACCTTTGGAAGCTTGGATGCTCTTAAGTCTATCTTGAAGGATACTGCAATGAAAATTTTCGGAAGTGGTTGGGCATGGTTAGTGTTGTGTCCTGATAGCGGTCTTAAAGCGATTTCAATGCCTAATCAGGATAGTCCTTTAATGAAGTCTTATAAACCGATTTTAGGTATTGATGTTTGGGAGCACGCCTATTATCTTAAATATCAAAATAGAAGAATTGAATATGTTGATGCATTTTTAAAGGCTTTAAATTGGGAAGAAGTTTCAAAAATTTACACCGAAGTTAACAATTAGTTTTTATTTTATAAAGATTTTTAATTTTAGAGTTAGAATAAAATTCTGACTCTTTGAGCAATTTATTTTAAATCATTATTAAAGTTTTCCTTTTCTATGTCATTAAAGTATTCTACTGTTCCAACTTTTAATTCATAAGTTGCATCTTTGTCAGATACTATGATTGCATTTTTATGTAATTGAAGTGCGCTAATTGTCCACATATGATTAACCCCTTTTTCAATAGCATGCTTTAATGCTCTTGCTTTGTTATGTCCGTTTACTATTATTAAAATTTCTTGTGAATCCATAATTGTTCCAATTCCAACAGTTAGAGCGCTTTTGGGAACTTTGTTCACATTACCTTCAAAAAATCTTGAATTAGCAATGATTGTATCTTGAGTTAAAGTTTTAATTCTTGTTCTTGATGTTAAAGAGGAACCCGGTTCGTTAAAAGCAATGTGCCCATCAGGCCCGATTCCACCTACAAAAAGCATGATACCTCCAAAAGATTTGATTTTTTTTTCATATTCTTCACATTCTTTTTTGAGATTTAAAGCATTTCCATTTAGTATATTTATGTTTTCTTTTTTAATATCAATGTGAGAAAAAAAATTTTTCCACATAAATGAATGGTAACTTTCAGGATGATTTTTTTCAATTCCTATATATTCATCCATGTTAAAAGTTATGACATTTTGAAATGAAATTTTTTCACTTTTATTCAATTCAATTAAACTTTTGTACATTCCGATTGGGGAGCTTCCTGTTGGAAGCCCAAGAACAAATGGCTTTGTTTTTGTTGGAGAAAATTCTTTAATTTTTTGTGCTACATGATTAGCAGCCCACTTTGATATTTCTTTATATGTGGGTCTGATTATTAATCTCATTGCGATCTCCTTAAAATGGGTTAAAATTAGAGATTATTAAAAATTATTCTAGATTCTATCATTGTTAACTTTAAATTAAAATCTTTATCTAAGACATTTATGTTTGCATCATATCCATGACATATTAACCCCTTTTTCTCAATGTTTAGGATTCTTGTTGGGTTGTAGGAACTTGCTTGAACAGCATCACTCAAGCTGTAGCCAAATTCTACTAAATTTTTAAGACCTTGTATCATTGTAAGTGCTGATCCAGCTATTGTGTTGCTTTTCACGCTGTGGAATAATCCATCTTCTGCAATATAAACCTCATCTCCGTTTGCAATTAGTTTTCCGGAAGTTTGAAAATTTGGAGTAAGTCCGTCAGTTACAAGAACTATTTTACTTATATCTTTAAGTTTTCTAAGCATTAAAACTAATTTTGGGTGTATGTGATGACCATCTGCAATAATTTCACAAGAAACATCTCCGTGTATTAGTACTGCTCCTATTGCATTTGGATTTCTGTGGTCAAGTTTTGACATTGCGTTGAAAAAATGGGTTGTGTGGAGTATTCCAACTTGAAATCCTTCGATCATATTTTCGTATTTTGCGTTTGTGTGTCCCGCTTGAAGGTTTATATTGTTTTCAAGGCAAAATATTGCAAGCTCTCTCATGCCTTTAAGCTCGGGAGCAACAGTCATCGTGCTTATGTGTGTTTTTTTTCTTCCGTTTGAACCTGTAAATACTCCACCAGCTGCATCTATTAGTTTTTGCATAACTTTAATGCTAGGTTCGTGAAGATAAGAAACAGGATGTGCTCCTCTTTTTTCCGGGGAAAAAAATGGCCCTTCAAGGTGAAGTCCTAGAATTTTAGCTCCCTTTTCTTTGCCAATTGCTGCTGTGCAAGCTTTTATTGTTTGAACCATTTCGTCTATGGGTCTTGGATAAAGAGTTGGTAAAAATCCTACTACGCCGTATTGTGCTAAATGTTCTGACATTTTAAGTATTGACTCTGTTGAACACTTGTCTGTTCCATGACCGTGAAATCCATGAATATGATTGTCGTAAAGTCCAGGAGTTATATAATTGCCTTTTGTATCAATCATTTGGTATTCTTCAAGATCCATTTTTTTAAGTCTATCAGATGTTACAATATCAAAGATTTTATTATCTTTAATCAGGACTGCTGAATTATCCAGTTTGTCAATTCCAGTTAAAACAGATTTTGAATTGAATAAGCAAAAATTTGGCATTTTCATGCTCCTTTTAATTTATTTTACTATAAACATTAGTCTTTTTTAATGTTTATTTTTTTATTTTAAAGTGTTTAGATAGTTAAAAATTTATGTTTTTTAAATTTATTATATTTTATTTTAAATTTTATTAATGATATAATATCCCGTAAAGGACATTATTATGGCATCAGGATTTTTTGTTCCAGGGCTTGAGAGTAAATATAATACTAAAGAAATTCGTGAATCCATGCTTAAACCCGATAAAGCTAAAATTGATTCTTCTTTTAAGAAACTTGAATCTTTAGAGCAAGAAAAAAGTGCTTGGCAGTTAATCAATAGGAAAATTTCTATTTTAAATTCTCTTGCAAAAGAGATTACTTCACTTAACAGCCCTTTTAATCTAATGTCAGGGAATTCTAGTAATAGCGAAATTTTAACCTTATCCACTCGATATGGAGCCAAGAATGAGATTCACAGATTGATTATTGATCAAATAGCATCAGCTGATGTGTTTTTGTCTTCAAATTTTGATCCTAAAAAAGTTACAATTCCGGAAGGAGATTATATATTTTTAGTTGGCAAGAAAGAAATTGATGTAAAAAGTAATGGTAATATTGATTTGCTTGTTAAGGATATTAATAACAAGGGAAAGGGTTTTTTATCTGCAAAAATAGTGAAAAGTGATAAAAATGGGAATAGTCGTTTTATTTTGCAATCCTTAAAGGAAGGTAAAGAAAATAAACTTGTTATCAAAGGAGAAGGATTGTCTTTTGCCAAGCAAATTGGCATTTTAAGTGAACTGAAAACCAATTTTAATCCTGACCTTTCAGAAATTGTTGTAAATCAATTTAGTAGTAACAATAGACTTGCTTTTGAAAACAATAGCCTTGTTTTAAATCCGCTTTCAGAAGTGTCGATTGAAATTCCTGAAGATATTGAAATTACATCTAGGAGTAAAATTAAATTTGAAGTTAAGTATTTTGATACAGGTTTAGAAGAGTCTGATAGTAAGATTATTTTTAATCCCGGAGGGGCTACATTTAAGGATGCAAAAGTTGACAGTGAAGATAGTGTAGTTGACCTTGGATCTGATTTAAAAACTTCTTTGGAAAAAAAATATATTCAAATGAATATGTTTAAAATATCTAGCAAGGAAGGTTCTTTGGAGCTTCCTCCAGTAAATATTTCAAATAACTTTGAAGAAGTTGAAATTGATATTGGAGCTTTTTCTAATTTAGAAGAAATAAATATTGAAAATAAAGCAAATAATAAGGTAGTTGTGATTAGCAATGTCGAAGTTTTTGATCCAAAAAATAGAGACGGTTATTTGCCAATAAATGCCAAAAGTTTTGCTGAGAATGCAAAAATTAAATTTGATGGAGTAGATGTTGAGAGAGATTCAAATGTTATTAATGATTTAGTTCCAAATGTGACATTAAGTTTAAAAAAAGCTTCAAGTGATACGGTTGAGGCTAAAATTGAACCCGATTACGAAGGGATTAAGAGAGTTCTTTTGGATTTTATTGGTGCTTATAATGAGGTTCTTGCTGAGATTAATATTGTAAGCTCCAATGAAGATCAACTTGGTAATCAAAAGTCTAATATAGTTGAAGAGTTGACTTATCTTACTGAATCTCAAAAAGAAGAGGCTTATAAAAATTTAGGTATTCTAAGGTCTGAATTTTTGTTAAAAAATCTTAAGTCCAGATTAGAATCAATAATTTTTAAGCCTTATGTTACTAGTGATCCTAGTTTTTCAATAATTAATCAGATGGGCGTGTTTACTAACTCCATTTCTTCTTCTGGTGGGCTTTCTAGATATTTAAGACTTGATGAGAAAAAGTTTGATGAATCAATTCGCAATAACATTGATAATGTTAGAGAACTTTTTTTATTTGATCTTAATGGTGACAGAGTATATGATAATGGGATTGCTAAAATGCTAGGGGATTGTTTGTCGCCTCTTGTGACTTCTGGAGGAGTTATTTATAATAAAATAAAAAATTACGACTTGAAAATTGTTAATCAAAAAAATAAAGTTGAAGATTATAAAAAGAAGTACGATGATAGAGAAAGAAAAGTAGAAGGCGAGCTTAATACCTTGGATTTTACCGTTAAGCGCATGAAAGATCAAGAAAATACATTAAAGGCTTTTGATTTTAATCAAAGAAATAGATAATAGTAATTATTTTAATGCTATTGTTATGCGAGTTTCTTTTTTTTAATTTTTTGTGCTATTCTTTTTAAAAGGCAAAAGGATTTGCCAAAAATAAATAATTAAATTTTATCATGGAGGAATGATATATGATTATAAATCATAATACATCAGCTATTAATGCTTCAAGAAATAATGGCATTAATGCTGCTAATCTTAGTAAAACTCAAGAGAAGCTTTCTAGTGGGTACAGAATCAATCGAGCTTCTGATGATGCTGCTGGGATGGCAGTTTCTGGCAAAATTAATGCTCAAATAAGAGGCTTGTCCCAAGCTTCTAGAAATACCTCAAAAGCTATCAATTTTATTCAGACAACAGAGGGAAATTTGAATGAAGTAGAAAAAGTTTTAGTAAGAATGAAAGAATTAGCAGTTCAATCAGGTAACGGCACATATTCAGACTCAGACAGAGGTTCTATACAAATTGAAATAGAACAGCTTACAGACGAAATTAATAGAATTGCTGATCAAGCCCAATATAACCAAATGCACATGTTGTCAAACAAATCTGCTTCCCAAAATGTAAAAACAGCTGAAGAACTCGGAATGCAACCCGCAAAAATTAACACTCCAGCGTCACTTTCAGGATCCCAAGCTTCTTGGACTTTAAGAGTTCATGTGGGAGCAAATCAAGATGAAGCGATTGCTGTAAATATTTATGCAGCTAATGTTGCAAATTTATTTTCTGGTGAGGGAGCTCAAACTGCTCAGGCTGCGCCTGTTCAAGAAGGCATTCAACAGGAAGGAGCTCAACAGCCAGCACCTGCTACAGCACCTTCTCAAGGTGGAGTTAATTCTCCTGTTAATGTTACAACTACAGTTGATGCTAATACATCGCTTGCTAAAATAGAAAATGCTATTAGAATGGTAAGTGATCAAAGAGCAAATTTAGGTGCTTTCCAAAATAGACTTGAATCTATAAAGAATAGTACTGAGTATGCCATTGAAAATCTAAAAGCATCTTATGCTCAAATAAAAGATGCTACAATGACAGATGAGGTTGTAGCTGCTACAACTAATAGCATTTTAACACAATCTGCAATGGCAATGATTGCACAGGCTAATCAAGTTCCTCAATATGTTTTGTCATTGCTTAGGTAAAATTTTAATTTAATTAGTACAAATTATTAACAAAAGATCCTTTAAAGGATCTTTTGTTTTTTTATTTCGGATCGGTAAAAAATTTAATAATTTTAGTATAATTTATAATGACATGTTATGAAGCATAATTCGGGCTTATTGAGGAGTTTGCTTTGGATAGGACTACTGTTAGAATTAAAGATTGTTATAAAGTATTTTCTTATTATTTTGACAAAAAGCAGATAAGTCGAGCTATAAAAGATTATGAAGATGGTAAAGATAGAATGCAAATTTACAAAGAATCTTCTATTTTTATTGCAAATGCCAATATTAATCTTGATGTTTATGAAAATGAAATTTTAGTTATTATGGGTATGTCAGGTTGTGGCAAGTCTACTTTGGTCAGGTGCTTAAATGGTATTTACAAAATAGATTCGGGATCTATTTTGGTAAATAACATGGAAATGAATACAATAAATCGCAAAGATCTTTCTAATTTAAGAAAAGATAAATTTGCAATGGTTTTTCAAAACTTCGGACTTTTCCCCCACATGAATGTATTGAGAAACGTTACTTATGGACTTGAAGTCAAGCACATCTCCAGGAAGATCAGAGAAGAACGTGCTATTGAGGTATTAAATCTTGTAGGGCTAGAAGATTCGAAATATAAGTATATTAATGAACTTTCTGGAGGAATGAAGCAAAGGGTTGGAATAGCAAGAGCATTGGTTGTTAATCCAGATATTCTTTTAATGGATGAGGCTTTTTCGGCTCTTGATCCATTAATTAAAGGAGAAATGCAGGAAGAGCTTTTAAGGCTAGTGGCTAAGCTTAAAAAAACAGTTGTGTTTATTACTCACGATTTAATTGAAGCTTTTAAATTGGGACATAGAATCGCTTTCATGAGAGATGGAGAAATTATTCAAGTTGGCAAACCTTTGGAAATTTTAGCCAATCCTAGTACAGATTTTATATCTCATTTTATCAAAAATTTACCTGTTTTAAATATTTTAAAAATAAAAGATATTTTAAAAGATGATTTTGATTTAAACTCTGGTAGTGATAATGGTTTAAATGTTATTATTAAGCATCAAGGTGAAAGTTTTAGCTTATATGATAAAGCTCTTAATAAAAGATATGATAATCTTGTATCTTTGAATTTGGAGCTAAATGATGAGATAAAAAAAATTGTTGGATACTTGAATAGGCAAGATTATTTAATAATAAAAAAAAAGGAAGCTATTGTCGGATATATTAATTTAAATGAAATTTCCGATCTATTGTCAAGATAGAAATTTATGAGTAAAGATTTTTTTATATTAAAAATAGATAATTTTTTTGATTTTTTGGTTGATAATTTTTCAATTTCTGATGGGGTAGGTTTTTCTAAAAGTATAATTTTTTTATATGAGAATTTAAAAAATTTATTTCTTTTTGTTAATCCCGTTCTTTTTATTTTGACTGTATGCTTGCTAAGTTTTATTTTCTTGAAAAAGAGATTGGTATTTTTAATTTTGCCTGGATTCTTTTTTATTTTGTATTTTAATCTTTGGGAAGCTTCAATGGATACAATAGCTATTATATTTGTTTCTGTATTTGTTTCTGTTATTTTGGGAATTCCCATAGGTATTTTTGGGGGATATTTCCCAAGATTTTATGTTTTTTTAAAACCCATTCTAGATTTAATGCAAGCTATGCCCCCGTTTATTTACTTGATTCCCGCCATTCCTTTTTTTGGAATGGGCACAGCTTCTGCTATTTTTGCTACAATAATTTTTGCTATGCCTCCTGTTATTAGATATACAAGGTTAGGAATTGTCCAAGTTTCAGATGAGGTAATAGAAGCTGCCAAGTCTTTTGGAAGTAGTAATTTGCGTATTCTTTTGCAGGTTCAGCTTCCCCTTTCTCTTCAGAGTATAATCGAAGGTATTAATCAGTCAATAATGATGGCGATATCTATGATAGTAATTGCTGCAATGGTTGGATCGTCTGGCTTGGGTAGAACTGTGATTTACTCTATTGAAAGATTGAATTTTGGTGAGGGTTTAATATCTGGATTAGCAGTTGTTATTATAGCTATTGTTTTAGATAGGATTATGCAATCTATCTTTATTAAATTTAGCTATTTGAATACAGATCATTATGGGGGAAAGAAAGAAAATAAATTTAAAAGATTTTTGGAAATGTATAATAAATAAATGGGGGATATTTTATGTATAAATTATTCATTGGATTTTGTATTTTTCTTATTTTTTTTTCTTGTGATGAAAAGAAGATTTTAAAGGATTTGAAATCGGTAAAAATTGGATATGTGAATTGGGGCGGAGAAACAGCAGCTACAAATGTATTAAAGGTTGTTTTTGAAAAAATGGGCTACAATGCAGAAATATTTTCAGTTACCACATCTGTAATGTATCAGTACTTAGCATCTGGAAAAGTAGATGGCACGGTATCTTCTTGGCTTCCTACAGCTGATAAATTTTATTACGAAAAGCTGAAAACAAAATTTGTCGATCTTGGAGCAAATTATGAAGGAACCATTCAGGGGTTTGTAGTGCCAAGTTATGTTCCAATTTTTAGCATTAGCGAGCTTAAAGGTAAAGGGGATAAGTTTAAGAACAAAATGATTGGCATAGATGCTGGTTCTGGAACTCAGATTGTTACAGAACAAGCGCTTGATTATTATGGATTAAGTAAAGAGTATGAGCTAGTTCCTTCAAGCGAGAGTGTTATGTTAGCAAGTTTGAATTCTTCAATAAAGAGAAACGAGTGGGTATTAGTTCCTTTGTGGAAGCCCCATTGGGCTTTTTCTAGGTATGATATTAAGTTTCTTGATGATCCTGATTTAATTATGGGGGGAGTTGAGAGTGTGCATACTCTTGTTAGGCTTGGTCTTGAAGATGATGATCTTGATGCATATTATGTTTTTGATCATTTTTATTGGAATGATGATTTAATATTACCTTTAATGGATAGAAATGATAAAGAGCCAGGCAAAGAGTATCGCAATGCAGTTGAATTTGTTGAGAATAATAAAGAAATTGTGAAGATGTGGGTTCCGGAAAAATATAAGGCTTTATTTGAGTAATCTTTTTTGAAATTCTTTTAAAGATGTTGAAATAGGATTGTATTTAGGAATAAAATCATTTCCTCCTTTGAATAATGCATTACATCTTATTATTCTTAGTGTCATTAATATTAAAGCTGTTAGAAAATTGTATTTTTTAAGGCATTCAATTGAATATTCTGAGCAGGTAGGTTGGTATATGCATTGTAATCCAAATAGTCTAGAGAAAGTGTATTGGTAAATTTTTATTAAAAAAATAAGCGTATAATTTAAGATAAAGAAAATTTTGAAAATGTTCATATTTAGAATTGTATTATAATATAATGATTAATCAAATGAATTAAAAATAATAATTAAATTTTATAACTTTAAAATAAATAGCAATTAAGTTTTATAAATTTAAAGTTTAATTTTTATTATAAAGGGGGCTTTAAATTAAAAAAATTTTTTTAATTTTTATGACTGTCTCTTTTTCTTTTGCTGAAATTATTCAAATATCTCCCAAACAGGCTGTAGATATGGCATTAGAAAGTAGTTTAGATTCAGAAAATGCTAGATACAAAGAAAATATAAAAAGACTTTATAAAAACAATGCATGGAATATTTTTGTTCCAGATGTTAATCTTAGCTCTACATTTAGTAGAAATCCTTCTGATTCTAGTGAATTTGAGAGAGATTATTGGGGCTTGGGGTTGGGAGTTGGGATTAGTCTTTCTTTATCGCCTTCTGTTTTAAAGAGAATAGAACTTGTTATGCTAGAGTATGAAAATGCAAAAATAGAAAGGGAGAGTGCTGTTCGTAATATTAAATTAAATGTTCTTAAATCTTACAATCAATTGATAGCTTTAAAGAGTACTTTGAAAGTTTTTGAGAGTCAAATACAAAATAGTAAACTTAAATTTGAACAAGCCAGAATTGCTTACAATAATGGACTAATATCAGAAATAGATTTCCTTGATGCACAGCTTAAGTATAAAAAATCTCAACCAGATTTGGATGGTCAGATTATTAACTTTGAAAAATCAAAAGAAATTTTCAAATTATTAATAGGATTAGATCCGGATCAAGATTTTGAAATTATTGGAGAATTGTCAGACAAGACAATAGATTTTTCCTTATTTAATGAAGAATTAAATTTTAACGAATCATTAGAAATTAAGGAGTTAAATATGCGCTTAAAAATGACAGAACAGATTATCGGTTCGCTTTGGCTAGATACTTTTTTGCCAAGCATTTCTTTGTCATTTTCTTATTCTCCTTATAGATCATTTCATGAAAATTCCAAAGGTTTTTCAGGTGGATTTTCAGCATCTTTTAGTTTAAATTATGGTTTAACTGAAATATTTCCATTTTCAAAGAGTTTTACAAAAATACAAGATAACAACTACCAACTAAAAATACTGCAAAACAATATTGAAGATAAAATTAGAAATTTAAAATCTAGTATTGTGCAAAAAAGAAAGGATATCAGAAGGTATAAAACGATTCTTGATGCTTCTAAAATTAATGTAGAATTAGCTAATAAAAATTATCAAATGGCATTTAATGCTTTTAATTCCGGAGTAATAGATCTTTCTAAATTGAATGATATTGAGCTTGTTTATAAGCAGAGCGATTTGAAGTTCATTGAAGATAAATTGAATTATTCCAATTCTATACTTGAATATAAGAATTTAATAAATTCATTAGATTAAGAGGTATTTTTATGAATTTGATTTTTAATATTAACTTATTTTTAAAAAAATATTTTTTAGTTTTAGTTTTAGTTGCGTGTGTAAGTAATAACAAGCTTGATAACAAAAATATTGACAAAGAGGAAGAAAGTTCTTATAGATTCCCAGTAATTGCCATAAAAGTTAAAAAGGGAATTTTGAGTGATTATTTGTCTTTAAATGGAGATATAGATACAAAAGTTAAGGCAGATATTTTTCCAGATACCGCGGGTAAAATAACTTCTTTGAGAATAAAACTTGGAGCTTATGTTCAAAAGGGGCAAATAGTTGCAACTCTTGATCCTTCAAGACCCGGTTCTGTATATTTAAAAAATCCAGTAAGAGCGCCAATTTCAGGATATATTTTAAATATTAGAAAAAAAATTGGCGAAACAGTTAATTCTCAGTCCAGCATAGCAGTAGTAGGAAGGATAGATGCAAAGCAAATTTTAACTTATGTGTCTGAGAAATACATTTCAAATATTAAAGTTGGAAATGATGCTATTATTGAGGTTGGAGCTTATCCTAATGAAAAGTTTAAAGCTAAAGTTTCAGAGATATCTCCTGTTTTAGATTCTAAAAGTCGTGCTATTGAGGTATATCTTACACCTATTGGTAGTAATTTGGATAAACTGATTATTGGCATGTTTTCTAAAATCAAACTTATTACTAAGCGTTTTAAAGATGTAATTAAGATCCCAAGAGAGGCTGTTGTCGAGAGAGAAGGTAAGAAATTTGTATTTAAACTTGATTTAGAGGGTAAAAGTGTTCAAATGTTGCCTGTTACGGTACTTTTTGAGATAGATAACATTGTAGCTCTTTCGGGCGAGGTTGAAGAAAATGATTTAGTTGTAGTAGAAGGTATGTCTGCTCTTTCTAATGGAGCTCTAATAAATTTGGTAGATACAAAAGAGGGTCTTTCAGCTGAAAGCAATATTTAATTTATTAGGAGATTTGTTATGTTGGTAAAGAGAATAGTTGGCAAACCAATAACAATGTTGATTTTATTTTCATTGTTAATGATGATGAGTTTATATACCTTTTCAAGATTGAAAGTAGACCTTTTACCCGGAATTGATATTCCCCAAATAAGCATTAATACTGTTTATCCCGGTGCTTCTCCTAAAGAAGTTGAAGAGAGTGTTTCTAGAGTTCTTGAGAGTGGCTTGAGTTCGGTAAAGAATTTGAAAAATATATATAGCGTTTCTTCTAAAGAAAATAGTACCGTTTCGCTTGAATTTTATCATGGAACCGATTTAGATTTGGCTTTAAATGAAATTCGAGATGCTCTTGAATTGGCAAAATCTTCATTACCCAGTGAATCACAAACACCCAGAATTTTCAGATATAATCTTAAAAATATTCCTGTAATGGAAATTGTTATTAATTCTGTAAGGCCAGTTTCTGAGCTTAAAAGATATGCTGATGAGATTATTAAACCTGAGCTTGAAAGGCTTGATGGAGTTGCAATTGTTACTGTTAATGGCGGGAGTAAAAAACGTGTTTTAATTGAAGTTTCTCAAAACAGATTAGAGTCTTATGGACTTTCTTTGTCAAGAATATCTTCGATTATAGCATCTCAAAATTTTGAACTTTCAGCTGGTAATATATTAGAGAACAACTTAGAATATTTGGTTCAAGTGTCTGGAAAATTTAAATCAATTGAAGAGATTGGTAATGTAGTCATAGCTTACAAGATGCCCGATGTTTCTTCCGGCATAAATTCATCTGCTATTGAGATAAAACTTAAAGATATTGCTAATATTAAAACCGATTTTGAAGATTTGTCAGAATATGTTGAATATAATGGGTTGCCTTCAATTTCTTTATCGGTTCAAAAACGTAGTGATGCCAATTCTATTGCAGTTTCTAATGTTGTTATGAGTGAAATAGCAAAATTGAAATTATCTATGCCCAAAGATATGAGATTGGAAATTGCTTCTGATAGTACTGATTTTATTAAAGCGTCTATTTCAACGGTTGTAAATTCAGCCTATTTTGGGGCTATGCTTGCAATATTTGTTATTTTTTTCTTTTTAAGAAGCTTTAGAGCCACAATAATTATTGGAATTTCTATTCCAATAGCAATTATTCTGACCTTTTGTTTAATGTATTTTGTAGATGTTTCTATTAATATTATGAGTCTTGCAGGTCTTGCACTTGGAGTTGGAATGGTTGTTGACTGTTCAATTGTTGTAATAGACAATATATATAAATATAGGCAAAAAGGAGCAAAGCTTATTTCATCTTCTATCCTTGGAGCCCAAGAGATGATGTTGCCTATTACGTCTTCAACTTTTACTTCCATTTGTGTTTTTGGTCCATTTCTTATTTTCAAATCAGAACTTGGGGTATATGGAGATTTTTTTAAAGACTTTTCATTTACAATTGTTATCTCTTTAGGAGTTTCTCTTTTGGTTGCTATTTTTTTGGTTCCCGTTTTATCAAGCCATTATGTCGGTTTATACACAAGCTTCCAAAAAAATATTAAGAGTGCTTTTATTAAGAAAATTGATGCTTTTTTTGCTGGTGTTTATTATTTTTTAGAATTTTTGTATATCAATTTATTAAATATAGTTTTAAATCACAAATTGATTTTTGGATTGATTGTTTTTTTTAGTTTTATTGGTAGTTTGTTTTTAGGATTGTTGCTAGATGTGACAACTTTTGAGAGAGGAAAAGATAATTCTATTGTTATTAATTTAAATTTTCCTCATAAAACTAATTTGGAATATGCAAAATTTTATTCTAATAGATTTTTAGAAATTGTAAAAAACGAAGCTAAAGGATATAAAAGTATTATTTCTACTTTGAATGCTGACAGAATAACTTTTAACGTATTGTTTCCTCTTAAAGAAGAGTCAAGAGATAAGTTAATCGAAAGCATAGATTACGATGCTATTAAGTATAAAATTATAAGTCGTATTGGGAATCTTTATCCTGAATTTAATATTGAGCCTTCCAGCGGTAATGCTTTAGGTGGTGGAGATTCTATTAAAATTAAAATTTCAGCGAATGATTTCGAATATATAAAAGATTATGGAAAAATTTTAGTCTCTATGTTAAAAAAAGAAATTCCCGAACTTGTAAATCCAAGGCTTAGTATAAATGATTCTCAACTTCAAATTGGTGTTGAGATAGACAGAGAGTTAGCTTACAATTATGGTATTGACATGAATGCTATTTTAAATGAGTTGAAAGCCAATATTAATGGTGTTGTTGCTGGGCAATATGTAGAGGATGGACTTAATTATGATATTGTTCTTAAGCTTGATAGAATGGATGTTAAAAGTTTAAAAGATTTGGAAAAGATATTTATTACAAATTCATCTGGAGTTAAAATTCCTTTTTCATCAATAGCTACCTTTGAAAAAACCAATAAAGCCGAATCTATTTACAGAGAAAATCAAGCTTTAACTATTTATCTTAATGCAGGTATTTCTCCAAATGATAATTTAACCCAAGTAACTGCAAAAGTTATAGATTTTATTAGCAATAAAGTTCCTCATAAAGAGGGCACAGTGCTTAAGGTTGAAGGAGAGTATAATGAATTTTCAAATATCATGAATCAGTTTAAAATAATCATTATTATGGCTATTATTGCTGTGTTTGGCATTATGGCTTCTCAATTTGAATCTTTTTTAAAACCCTTTATTGTTATTTTTACAATTCCTTTAACGGCAATAGGGGTTGTGCTTATACATTTCCTTGCAGGAGAAAAACTTTCTATTTTTGCTGCAATTGGGATGCTTATGCTTGTTGGTGTTGTGGTAAATACGGGAATTGTTCTTGTAGATTATACCGGTTTATTGGTCAAGAGGGGATTTGGTCTAAGAGAAGCAATTATTGAATCTTGCCGTTCAAGGTTTAGACCAATTTTAATGTCTTCTTTGACTTCAATAATAGGGCTTATTCCGATGGCATTTTCTAGTGGGAGTGGGAATGAACTTCTAAAACCAATTGCATTCACTTTTATTGGCGGAATGACAGCTAGTACATTTCTTACTTTATTTTTTATTCCCATGCTTTTTGAAATTTTTTCCAATATTGTTTCAAGTTTTAAATCTAAGTTTAAAAGAGTGTCGTTTAATGTAGATGTTGAATCATCCAAAATTAATGATTCAACTAAAAGTAGTTATGATAATCTATTTGAAGAAGATGAGGATTGATATGGCTAAATTTTATAGGTATAGGATTGAAATAATTTCCAACTTATCTTTAGAGCTTGACATTTTTGAATGTATGGAAAAAATAGAGCAAGAGTTAGGAGAGTCTGTATATTATTCTAAGATAGAAAATGTTTATGGAAAAGGTAAGAAAGGGGAAAAGCATGGTAATGGTGTTTGGCCTGAAGAAAATTTTATTCTGATTATTTATACTTCCAATAAATCTATTGTTAATAGATTAAAGGATATTGTAGATGATTTAAATCGCTCTTACCCTACAGAGGGGATTAATTTTTTTATTTTGAGAAATTAATTTTTAAGAGTGGAATTTCACTTATTGTTTTGGATAATAAAAATTATGTTTTAAGATTTGGGCATAAAAATATAATTTTTAAAAATGTTGCAGATAGGCGATCAAATTTATGTTGATGGGTTATGTGAACATTTTGTTTTAAATTGATAAACAAAAATAATTCAATGATATTTAGTGTTTTAGATATTTTGAGAAAAAAATATTACTTTCAAAAATATTAAAACAGAAATTTATTCTTAGATTTTAAATTATTTTTTTTTGTTAAATATTTTTTAAACTTTTTTGCGATTTTTTAGGTTTTTATTCTTATTGGCTTTCTGTATGTTTTTTCAGTAGGAGGCTTTATAAATAATTTTATGAATTTATGGTTAATAATGATATAATAAACCATGTTAATTTTGTTAAAAGGAGGATTATATGTCAATAGCAAAGGCATTCTTTGAGGTAGCTGATCAACAAAAGGATAAAATTGCTCAAGTATATAAAGTTTGCAGTGAATATGCCCATGTTACTTATGGCGACTTAAAAAACAATGTTTTAAAGCTTGCTTCCTTTTTAAAGTCAATCAATGTTAAGCATCAAGATAAAATATTTATTTGTTCTGAGAATAGAGCCGAGTGGTCCGTGATAGATTTTGCAATTTTATCTTTGGGTGCTGTCGATATTCCAAAAGGTTCTGATGTTACACTTTTTGAAGCTGAAATTATTTTTAATTCTGTTCTTCCAGGTGTAGTTATTTTAGAAAATTTAAATCTTCTTGATATGTTTGTTCAAATCCAATTTACAGTAAAACCGATATTTATTATTATTGAAAATTTGAACAAAGAAGATATACTAAAATATGGTGATTTTGAAATTTATACCTATAACGATTGTATTTTATTTGGAGATAATTTAAGAAAAGATTCAGAAATTATTGACATTGCAAGTAAAGTTGATCCTAATGATATGGCAACGATAATATATACTTCTGGAACAACAGGTCATCCAAAGGGGGTAATGCTCAGTCATGCTAATCTTCTTTATCAGGTTTCTAGTTTTAGTTTAATGGTTGATACGCAAGTGGGTCAAATATTTATGTGTATTTTGCCAATTTGGCATTCCTTTCAAAGATCTTTTTCTTATAATATTTTTCTCAAGGGTATGGTTTGTCTATTTTCTACTATTGTTCCAAGAGCAATGCTTGATGATATTAGGAATATTAATCCTCATTATATTGCAGCTGTTCCCAGGCTTTGGATTGCAATAAGGCAAAATATTTACAAAGAAGTTTCTAAGAAACCGTTTGTTTCTAGGATAATTTTTCATTTTTTTATAAAATTGGCATTTCTTAGTGATATTTGCTATAGGGCTGTAATGGGGCTTTATCCGGACAATGGGTTTAGTTTATTTTTCCCTATAAAGAAAATTTTGGGAATGTTAGGTTTAATCTGCTTATTTCCTTTTAAAGTTTTGGGAAATATTTTGATTTTTAATAAAATAAATAAAATCTTAGGTAATAATTTTGTTGTTGGAATTACTGGTGGTGGTAGTATGCCTTTATCTGTTGTTAGATTTTTTAATTCAATTGGTATTGAGCTTGCTAATGCTTATGGATTGACAGAAACTTCACCCGGAGTTGCTTCTAATAAGTATAAAAAAGTGATTATTGGAACTTGTGGTAAAATTTTACCTGGAACTGTTGCTGAGATTAGAGATGCTGATGGAAATAAACTTAAAAAGCCTGGAAAAGGAATTTTGTTTGTAAAAGGCCCTCAAGTAATGCTTGGGTATTATAAGGATAAAGAAGCAACTTGCAGAATTATTGGTTCTGATGGTTTTTTAAACACAGGTGATATTGCAAAATTATCTAAGGATAATGTTGTTCAAATTATTGGTCGAGAAAAAGATACGATTGTTTTGAATAACGGAGAGAATGTTGAGCCTGCTCCAATTGAGATTAAGCTTGAAGAATCAATATTAATAGAAAAAGCGGTTGTTGTAGGGCAAGATCAAAAATTTTTAGGAGCCCTTATTCTTCCAAATTTTGAAGAAATAAATAAATATCTAGAAAGTATTGGGCAAAAAATTTTTGATGCTAATAATAGACGTCAAATTATTGCAAATAATATTGTTCTTAAGGCTATAAATGATGAAATAAAAAAATTAATCAATAGGACTAATGGATTTAAGCCTTTTGAGCAGATATTAAAGTTTGCTCTTTTAGAAAAACCATTTGAAGTTGGCAAAGAAATATCGATTAAAATGGACATTAAGCGAAACTATATTTTAAATTTTTATAAAAATGAAATTAAAAATTTATTTACCTGATTATTTTAAATGCAGTTCAAGCTCTTTTATATCTTCTAATTTTGTATTGGGGGGTATACTTTGCTTGTAAACAAATCCGTCGCCATTTATTTTTATTTTCATAGTATTTTTATAGTATTTTAGTATGTCTATTGCTTCTCTTTTGGAAAGGTTGATAAAATTTGGCAAATATGCGTTGTTTTTATAATTAGTGGTGATTTTAGGGATCTTAATTTTTGATGGCATTTTGATTTTTTTATATACGTTTGTATTTTGTTGGTATTCAATAAATTCTATTATTTCTTTTGCCATTGGAGCTGCTATTCTTGTTCCATATATTATTTTTTTTGGGTATCTGTATACAATATAAATAATATATTTTGGTTGTTCTGTAGGATATATTGCCAAAATAGAGGATGTATAGTCTTCTTCTGAGTATTTTCCGGTTTTTCTGTCAATAGCCTGAGATGTTCCGCTTTTTGCAGAAATGTCAAGATTTTTAATTTTAAGATTTGGAATTCCACCTTTATTTACAACTTCTCTCATCATTTTTAAAACTTTTTGTGCTGAACTCTTGGATATTGTTTTTTTTATTTCTTCTTTACCAAATTCTTTAATACTTTCTCCTTTGTTGTTGCTTATTTTTTTTATTATTCTAGGTTTTAACATTATTCCATTGTTGCTTAGTACGCTTGCAGCTTGTAATATTTGAACTGCAGACACTCCTATTTCTTGCCCAAATCCAATTGTAGCTTTACTTCTCCCTGACCATTTTGAATAATGATTTAATAGTCCTTTTGTTTCTCCGGGAAATGGAAATCCAACTTTTTCCCCAAATCCAAAATCCAAAAGTTTTTTATAGAAGTATTCATTGTTAACCTTCTCAGTAATATAAGCTATTCCTACATTTGATGAATAAATTAAAATCTCTGTAGAGTCGATGTGTTTATAGGGAGGATTTAATGTTTTGATTGTAATTTTTTCTCCTGATGGAAATTGTTTTTGATATATTCCATTGTCTAAAAATTTTTCTTCTAGATTTAACTTTCCACTTTCTAATATTATTGCAACTGTAAAAATTTTATTAATGCTTCCAGGCTCATAGGTTAACGATGAAGAAAGATTTTTTCGTATTTCTTCAGGATATTCAGAATAAAAGTTTGCATCGTATTGAGGAAATTGAACCATAGACAATATTTCTCCATTTTGAGAGTTCATTACCAAAGTAATTAAACTTTCAGGATTATTTTCTTTAAAGTATTTTTCAGCTATTTTGCTAACACCTTGTTGTATATTCATATCTATTGTTAAGTAGATGTTATTTGTTTCTAATTCTTCATTTAAAAATTGTTGTTTTGTTTTATCTTTTCCTAATATGCTATTTAGAGAAAATTCAATGCCTTCAAGGCCAAGATTATCTGTTCCTACAAAGCCAGTAATATTACTTGTGGTATAACGAAAAGGATAAATTCTTGTGTAATCGGGATATAAAGCAATGTTTGAGAGCCTGCCTTCAGCTTGAATTCTTTTTATTAAATCTGATTCTTCCCTTTTTATTTTTCTTTTTATATATAAAAATCCTTTATTGGAAGAAAGCCTTTCTTTTAAAATTCTTGAATCAATTTGGAGTATTGCGCCAAGAGTTTCAGACGTGCTGACAATATTTTCTATTTTTTGAGGATTTGTTCCTATTGAGTAGGACCTCGAAGAGAATGCTATTGGTTTGCCATTTCTATCATAAATTGTTCCTCTTTTGACAATATCGTTTGATTTTAAAGGTATCATGTTATCTGAGCTGTTATTAAAGACCATTAACGTGAAGTATTTGTAAATAGTTAGCAAAGTTATGCCCAAGAATATTGTTAGTATTGTCTTTGCTCGATACTTGTTATTAAGTATTCTTTTGGTCATGAATTGTGGTCCTCTTAAATTTATTTGTGGCCATATGAAACAAAAAATTATTCATTTTTTTTTGCATCTATATTATTATATGTTATTATATTCTGAAAAAGTAGATTACTATATAGCAGAGGGTATAATATGACGGATGTTAAAACTTTAAAAGGCTTTAAAGATTATTTGCCTAAAGATTCTTTGATTCGAATTCATATTGTTAAGCAGATATTTAGCGTTCTTAATTCTTATAATTTTGATTTAATAGATACGCCGGTTCTTGAATATTCAGAGTTGCTTTTAAAAAAGAGTGGTGATGAGACTGAAAAGCAAATTTATAGGTTTAAAGATAATGGAGGCAGAGATGTTTCCATGCGATTTGATTTAACCGTTCCTTTTGCCAGATTTGTTGCTACAAATATTTCTGATTTGAAATTTCCTTTCAGACGTTCTCAATTTGGAAAAGTTTTTAGAGGAGAAAATTCTCAAAAGGGTAGATACAGAGAATTTATGCAATTCGATTTTGATATAGTCGGAGAAGACAGTTTTAGAGGCGATGCGGAAATTCTTTCTGTTGTGTATTATGGACTTGAAGAGATTTTTTTGAATTTTATAGAAGGCATTAATAAAAAATTTATTATTCATTATTCTCATCTTGGCATATTAAATTCTTTTTTTGAAAAATTAGGAATTAAAGAAGAATCTCTTTTTATTTTAAGAAATATTGATAAAATAGATAAAATAGGAATTGACAAGGTTAAAGAGGCGTTGCTTCTTAAGATCGAAAAGGAAGCAGTAGATTCAATCTTGAGTTTAGTAAACTTGCAAGGTACTTTTAAAGATAAAATACAGGCCTTAAGAAGTATTTTGGGTGACAACGATTCTGTTAAAAGAGTAGAAGATGTTTTTAGTCACCTTAGTTTATTGAAAATTCAAGATTCTTTTAATTTGAATCTTAAAATATCACGTGGGCTTGATTATTATACAGGGATTGTTTTTGAATCTGAGGTGTTTGGTAGTGATATGGGAAGTGTTTGCAGTGGGGGAAGATATGATAATTTGGTTTCTTCGTTCTCAAACTCTATTCAAAAAATTTCAGGAGTTGGAGGATCTTTCGGCGTTGATAGAATAAAGGACATAATTGATCTTGAAAAGTTTAGTTATGTTAAAATATTTGTCACCAAGGCTAGATCTAAGGTTCTAATTGTAAACCTAGATAGTGCTTTGCAAAATTATTATTATGAACTTGCTACTAGGTTTAGAAATCATGATTATTCTAAGGTTAAAAATATTTCTTGTGAAGTCTATTTTAAAAATAAAAATGGTAAAAATATTAAAGAACAAATAGAATATGCTTTAAGCAAAGAGATAAGATTTTTAGTTTTTGTTGGTCAAGAAGAATATAAAGAAAATAAAATGAAAGTAAGAGATTTGACAAAAAAAGAAGAGTTGCTACTTTCTTTTGAAGAGTCAATAAATATTATCAAATGTAATGAAAAGTTGCTGTGCACTCCTTTTTAATCTTGAATTTTGATTGTCTTTAAAAATTTTGACAAAGATATTAAGATTAATTTTCGTTTCTATCTATTTTTCTAATTGTGATTGCGTTTAAGGTAAGTTTGTTATTTTTGAATTCTATTTGTCCAAGTATTTCAACATTGTCTTTAAAATCAATATCAATATCAAAGGTTGTTTTTGTTGGGATAATTCCTAAGAGTACATTTTTGTTGTATCCCACATAAAAGTCAAACTGAATTATGTTGTCTTTTTTTTCTACATTATTTACTACCCCTTCCCATTTTACATATACGTTTGAATAGATTGATGGATCTTTCTTAATATCTTTTAAGTTTAGATATTCATTAAAGCTAATAAAATCTGGCCTTGAGATAAAACTTGCAAGGTTTTTGGCTTTTAGTTTTATGGATTCTGATGCGTTTGAGTTCAATATTTTATTTATTTCTATTCTTGCAAAATTATCTTTTCCTGTTTTTAAATAAATTTTAATTTTTTCAAAAGAATTTTTAATTTCGTCACTGGTTAGTATTAATATAAATTGGCCTTCTTCGGTTTTTATTTTTTCTTTGTTATTTATTTTAATGTCGTCAATGTAAGCGGCAATGTTGTTTAAATTTTTGTTTATTTCTTCTCTTCGATTTGCAGATGTTGTTGTTTTTTGTTTATAAAAAATAAAATAGATTGCTAAGATTGAAATAAGTACAATTCCTCCAATGGCAATTATTATGATTATTTTTTTTAAATTTTTATCGGGTATTGCCTTGATTATTGGAAACAATTTCTCATATAGGTTGCTATTTTTTAAAAAAATAGATCCTTTGATAGGATTTTTTCGGATAATTTCAAGAGATAGCTCTGATTGATCTACTTCTTGATTTTCTTCTATCATTTTAAGCCATATTTGAATGGCTTTTTCTTCTTTACCTTGGCTTGCTAAAAGTATAGCAATAGCTTGTTTTATGTTTGATTCACTAGGATTTAAAGTGTAAGCTTTTTTAAGATATGTTTGAGCATTGCCGAGATTTCCAATACGAAGGTAAGACATTCCTAAGACATAGTGATATAAATAGTAATTTTTGTAGAAAAAAATTTCTTTTTCTAAGAGCTTTATTGCTTGTGAATATTTTTTTGAATTATAGTAATAAATAGCCTTGTTAATAATTTTATTAGGTTCCATATAGCTAGAATTTGACCCCACAATTTTCTTTTTAATATTATAATATAAGATTTTCTTTTGAAAGAATAATAAATAGAATATTGTTATTTTGCCTTAATTTCTTGTTTGACTAAAAATTGATAAATGATATAATTATACAAAGTGTAACGGGGTGGTTGTATATATTTTTAAAATGGTGGGGATGTGTCATCAGAAAGAATCGTTGAATTGATTAAAGAGATTTATTTAGATTTTAGAAAAGGCAATTTTAAAGAAGCTTTAGTAAAATCTGAAGAAGCTCATTCTCTTGATTTTGATAATATTGAGATTTTAACGGCTTTGAAAAGTTCTGTGTATTGGAATGGTCAGGTTGAAAGCCTTGATAGAATAGGACAAGATTATGAAAAGGCAGAATTTTTAATAAGAGAGTGGAATAATTTTGCAGGACGATATTTGAAAAAGATGGGTTGTAATTTTTTGCAAGGTCGTAATTCTATAAAATATTTTGTGTTTCAGACTTGTCTTTACATATATAAAAACATATACAAACTGCATCCAGAAAATTTGGACCTTTTAATAAAAATTGCTAAGTCTTATAAGGGTATGGGAAATTACGAGAAAGCAATTAATGTCTTTTTACAAATATTGGGAAATGCTAAGGAAAATTCAGATGTTGTTGCAGAGCTTGCCGATTCTTATGCGTTGGTTGATGAAATTAAAGAGGCTAAAGTCTTATTCAGAGAAGCTTTTTTTATCAATCCTCAAAAGATAGATATATATTCTCTTGAGTCCGATATGATTTTAAGATTAATTGATCTTATTAAGTCTGACAGAAATATTTCAGATGATCTTATAAAAGAATGGATTCCTGTTTATGGCTCTCTTAATGGTGTTTTTAATGTTAAAAGAGAATTAAGACCTATAGAGCTTGGACAGCTGAAGCAGTCTGTTTACAATTTGCGCAATGAACTTAAAGAAAAGTCTTATAGATCAATAAATGAGAGCATATTACTTCCAAGGCTTATTAATAAGTATTTTTGGCTTATTGATCATTATGTAAGGATAAAAGAAGATAGAGCACGTATTGATGAGATTTTGTTATACATAAAAGAAATAGACTTGGGAATTTATCAACAGTATGTAAATTAGTTGCTTGATGCTAAAAATCGATATTAGGAGAGTTTAATGTCTAATGTTACCATAGATAAATTAGATAGTATTTTACAAGAAGATAAGTGGACAAGAATAGTTGTTAGTAATTATTCTCTTGCTAAAATAAAAGAATTGGATGATTTGATAGATAATATAATTGATGAGGGGTTAACAGAGGATGTGCTTGATATTTGCGGCAGGCATTTAAAAGATGTTAAAAAAAGTATAGCAGGTCTTTATATTTCTGGAATGCTTATATATAGCAGGAGGCCTTTAAATGACATGAATTTGCTTGCTGTTATTGATTTATTTTCTCAAAACTTAAAATGGGCTCTTGTTGAGCATATATGCAATGAAATGCTTTTTATTTCAGAAAATAAGCATGCTCTTTATACTCTTGCAAAAATATATGCCCAAAACAATGAAAATGATAAGCTTCCAAGCATTTGGACTAGAATTGTTGAAGCAGATATTGATGACACTGTGTTTGTAAGGCAACTTGCTACTTATTATGAAACTATTGATTTGCAAAAATCAATTTTTTATTTTAGAAAAGCTATTTATCGTTTTATCGATAAAAAACAAATGTCAGGAATCAGAGAAGTATGGGCAAAGCTTATTCATTATGTTTCAGACGATTTTGATTCTTTTTTGCTTATTTTACAAAAGATTGAAAAAGATCTTGGATTTAAAAAAGCCATAGTTCTTTATGAAGATTTATTTGATCATTATTCTTTGACTGATAATATTGACGAGACAATAGAAATTTTAAAAGGTATTTTAAAGCTTGACAATAAAAATTATAAGGCAAGAGAAAATTTAGTTAAATTTTTAAGAGAAAGATATAAAGATGTAAAGAATATTGAGGATTATCTTGTAAAGTCTGATATTGAAAACTTAGATAAAAATTTTGTTGAGGTATACTCAGACTTTGAAAAATATTTGTTTTTCGCAAAGGGTAATTTTGTTTATCACCAGACTTGGTCTGTTGGAATAGTAAGGGATGTAAATGATCATGGTATTACGGTTGATTTTGTTTCCAAAAGAGGTCATTTTATTGGTTTTGATATGGCGATGTCGGCTCTTTCTCCTCTTAGTAGAGAGGATATTAGGGTATTAAAGGCTATAACGCCTAAAGAGGAGCTTGCAGATAGAGTAAAAAAAGATATTGAGTGGGCTATAAAAGTTATTATAAAAAGCTATAAAGCTATTGATTTAAAGGGAATAAAAAAAGAGTTGGTGCCAAGCTTGATGACTCAAAGTTCATGGAATTCATGGAGCTTGAAAGCAAAGCAAATCTTAAAGGACAATCCCCATTTTGTTATGGATTCTGGTAAGCTTGATTGTTATATATATAATGAGAGATCTTCCAATTTAAATGAAAAAATGTATGATAAATTTAAGATTGAGAAAGATTTTTATAAAAGATACGAGATATTTATAAACTATTGTAATGTTAAAGGAATTGTTAAGGATTTGCATATTGAAGAAGAGATGCTTAACTATTTTTTAATTTATGTTAACAATTTTACAAAGGTTGATCATCATGTTATAAGTTCTTACGTTATTCTTAAATCTTTGGGTAATTTTTCTGAAAAATTGTCATCAAAAGTTAATATAGAAAAAGATGTTAATTTAGAATCTCTTTTAAAGGAGTATTCAAAAGGAATAGTAGATCTTTTTGATTCAATTTTGAATGCAGAAATTAAAAAAGAATTGGTTGTTTTAATCAAAAGAGAACTTAGTAATTGGATTTTGTATTATAAGGAACTTTTCCCCCATTCTGTTAATAAGAAATTGATTGAATCGCTTTACAAGGAAGATCCCAGAGAAGTGGAAAAATTATTTAATTATGTTATAAAAAATTATAAAATCTATAAGGATGCTTATATTTGGATTTTGAAGCACTGCAAAACCTATTTTATTGAATTGAGTTATTCAGATTCCGACCTTTTGGCTAATTTGATTAAAATTTTAACAGACAGTGTTATTAAAATTAATAATAAAAATAATTCTGTTGCAAGTAAAAGAATTTATAAAATGGTAATTAATCTTTTAGTTAAAGATGGATATCTTAAATCGGTTTTAGAGAGTGTAAGAGATGAAGAACTTGCAAAGAGAGTTTATATGACTTGTTTTTATGTAAAAGATTTTCCTCCTAAAGATCTTTTAGAGATTAAATCTATAATAAGACAATTATTTGATTCTGTTGAGTTTGAAGATGAAAAGATTCAGCTTGCAGGAGAGAGAATGGAAATTGGATTTTTAACTATACTAAGTTCTTTAAATAAAAAGCAAAAAGAGCTCAAGTATTTAAAGGAAGTTGAAATTCCAGAAAATTCGAAAGAGATTGGTAAAGCTCGTGAACTTGGAGATTTAAAAGAAAATGCTGAATATCATTCTGCTAAGGAAAAACAACAGTTTTTAACAAAAAGATTAAACTCCTTAATGTTGGAAATAGAGAATGCAAAAGTTATAGACACTAAAGACCTTCAAAGTTCTATTGTTGGTTTTGGAACTAAGGTGGTTATTTTAAATGAAATTACGGGTAAAGATGAATCTTATTTGATACTTGGGCCTTGGGAGTCAAATCCCGATGAAGGTATTATTTCATATAAATCACCTTTTGGAGAAAATTTGCTTGATTCTAAGGAAGGAGATAGTCTTAATTTTATTATAAATAATACCAATTTTAGATATTTTGTAAAGAAAATAGAACCCATAAAATTTAGCTAGGAAAAATTTAAGAATGTCAAAGTTAAAGGGAAAAAGAGAAAAAATTATTGTTAGTATGGAGAGAGCAAGCAAAGAGGAAGCTGTTGAGCTTGCAAGAATTCAAATAGAAAAAACTTTTGGAAAAGGAAGTCTTATTAAGATGGGAGAATCTCCTGTCGGAAAAGGCATAAATAGTATGTCGAGCGGATCTATTGTATTGGATGAAGCTCTCGGCATTGGTGGATATCCTAGGGGGCGCATAATAGAAATATTTGGTCCTGAGTCGTCTGGCAAGACTACTTTAACTCTTCAAGCGATTGCTGAGGTGCAAAAAGAAGGGGGCATAGCTGCTTTTATTGACGCTGAGCATGCTCTTGATCCCATTTATGCAAGGGCTTTGGGAGTTAATGTTGAAGAACTTTGGCTTAGTCAACCCGATACTGGTGAGCAAGCTCTTGAGATTGCCGAGCATTTAATCAGAAGTGGTGGTATTGATTTAATTGTAGTTGATTCTGTAGCAGCTTTAACCCCAAAATTAGAGATAGATGGAGAAATGGGGGATTCTCAGATTGGTCTTCAAGCAAGGTTAATGAGCAAGGCTCTTAGAAAGATTACAGGTATACTTTCTAAATCTGATACTTGTATTATGTTTATTAATCAAATAAGAATGAGGATTGGTATTATGTTTGGAAATCCTGAGACTACTACTGGTGGGAACGCTTTAAAGTTTTATTCATCTATTAGGCTTGAAGTTCGAAAAATAGAACAAGTAACTAGATCGGGCTCAAGTGATGATGTTATTGGCAATAAGATTAGAGTTAAGATTGTGAAGAATAAGGTTGCTCCACCTTTTCGTAAGGTAGAATTGGTAATTTACTTTGGGAAAGGTATTTCTAGAGAAGCTGGCATTTTAGATGCTGCTCTTAAGCATAATTTAATACAAAAAACAGGTTCTTGGTATTCATTAGGAGATAATAAGATTGGACAGGGGAGGGAGAGCGTTATTGAGTATCTTAGTAAAGAAGTAGAACTTGCAAATGATTTAGATAAGAGGCTTAGAAAAATAATTTTTAATAATTTTGTTCAAGAAGAGGATATCAATTCTATTGAATTCAAGGAAGATGAATTCAAGCAGTAGGGAAATTTTTAAATGTCAGAATTAAGTAGTTACTCTATAAATCTTGATAATTTTACAGGCGGAATAGAGCTTTTTTTTGAATATGTTAATGTAAATAGACGCGTTTTAAGAACTTTGAGGTTAAATCAAATAATCGAAGAATTTATAGTTGCTTCAAACGACCTTAATATAAGTATTAGGGGGTTGATTGATTTTTTTTATCTTGCTAATAATTTGTTTTATTGGAAAACTCAAATTTTATTCCCATTTAAGCTTGAATACAAGGATAAAGCTGAGCGTAAAGTTGTAGAAAGGTTAATAGGTTATAGCAAGAATAGAGAAAATGAAAATTTACAATTAAATCAAATAAAGAATTTTAAATTATATGACTCAAAAATGATTGAAGATTTTATTTTTGGCGATAGTGGTAATTTTGTTAAAAATAGTAGTGTTATTGCTAATGATAATAATAAAAAGAAAAATTTAAAGAAAAAGTCTAGTGAATTGAAGGAAAAAGTTGTTAATAAAAGTTTTTTGCGTAATAAGAAGCTTAAAGTTGCTTGCAATAAATATGAATTGAAAATTTTTGAGAAAAAAATGAAAATTATTTCTATATTAAATAAAGAGAATAGCATAATTTTTGATTCTCTTTTAGATTTTAATGCTGACAATTATTCTTTTGAGAGATTTTCTTATTTTTTGGTATCTCTTGAGTGTAAAATGCTTAATATTATAAATTTAGGATATCTGAATAATAAATTAGTATTGTATCGAGGTTGTAAAATTAATGATTGCACTTAAGGCCCCCAGAGTTCATGTGTTTTTAGCTGAAAAGGGAGTAGGATCAAGAAGATTTTGTGAGGAGTTGATAAGAAAAAACCTTGTAAGAGTTAATGGCTCTATTGCTAAGCTTGGGGATAAGGTATCTTTAGGAGACAGAATAATTTATAAGAAGCAGATTTATGTTTTTAAAGACTTTCAAAGCAAGAGTAGAATTTATCTGGCTCTTAATAAGCCTAGAAATTATTTATGTTCCAATTTTGATGTTAATGGAAGAAGGTTAGCAATATCTTTGGTTCAGCCTTTATTTAAAGAGCGTGTATTTTCAATTGGCAGGCTTGATTTTAAAAGTTCTGGACTTTTGTTATTCACTAATGATGGTAAATTTGCAAATGATATTATTCATCCAAGGCTAAAAGTTGAAAGAGAATATATTATTGAATCAAAAAAAGATATTGATGAAAATTTGCTTATTTCTTTTAAATCGGGTATAAAGGTAGAAAAAGATTTTTTTAAATTAAAATCTTATGAAATTTTAAATAAAAATTCTGCTAGATTGATTTTAGACGAAGGGAAAAATAGGGAAATAAGAAAAGTGTTTTTAAGCAAAAATATTTTTTTAAAAAAAATTCATAGAATTAGAATTGGCAATATTAATTTGGATAGTTTAAGGGAAGGTCAAGTAAAAATTGTTCCTTTGGTTAAAATAAATAGGTTAAAATCCAGACTGGAGAGGTCAAATGATAATAGCAATTGATGGACCTTCAGCATCAGGAAAAAGTTCAATTGCAAGAGAGCTTGGTATAAAACTGGGATATAAATTTATCAGTTCTGGTTATCTTTACAGGATAATAACTTTAATTGCCCAAAGATCTCTTATGAATAGTTGCGATTTTATTAGTGAGAATAGACTTTTAAATTTGACCCTTGAGAATGATATAAGTTTTAATGATTCTAGCTTTTTTCTTAATGGAGAGAATGTTGAAAATCAAATTTTAAACGATAAGATTGATTTTCAAGTTTCTTTTTATTCTTCTTATGTTGGAATAAGAAATATTGTGAATAAAAAATTAAGAGAGGTTGTTAAATTTAGCGATGATAATTATATAATAGAAGGTAGAGATATTACTACTGTTGTTTTTCCAGAATCTGAATTCAAAATATATCTTGATGCTTCTGTTAAAGTTCGAGCTTTAAGGCGGTATAAGCAAAGAAATGGAAATGAAACTTTAGAAGAATTAGAGCGTACTCTTAAAATAAGAGATGATGTTGACAAGAGAAAACAATATGGTAAGTTAAAATTATCAAAAGGGGTTTTTTACCTTGATACAAGCTACAAAGGATTAGACGATGTATGTAGTATTATAATAGAAAAGTTTAATTTGAAAAAAGTAAGAGAGAGGTGAGAATGGAAAATCAAAAAGATTTACAAGAAAATTATTTAAAGGTACTTGAAAGAGTAGAACTTGGAAGCCGTGTTTCTGGGACGATTGTTAACATTATGAAGGATTATGTTCTAGTAGATATCGGTTATAAATCTGAAGGTTTTATCAAGATTGAAGAATTTGAAAATGTTCCCAAAATTGGTGATAAACTTGAAGCAATTGTTGTAAGAATAGGTGGAGAATTGGGTTTGATTTTAAGCGTTGAAAAGCTTGATTCTTTAAATTTTCAAGATAAAGTAGCTGAATATATTCAAAATAAAAAAGTAATTAAAGGTAAAGTGTTAGCTGAGCTTTCAAATGGTTATAAGATTCAAATTAATGAAAATGTTTCTGGCTTTATGCCTTTTTATTTGAGCTCTAAATCCAAGGATGAGAAATTAAAAAGAGGTTTTATTGTTGAATTTTATATTCTTGAAGCAAGCGAATCGGATGGTTTGAGACTTATTCTTGATAGGCGAACTTTAGAAAGAGAAAGAGATCTTGCTAAGAGAATAGAGTTAGTAAGTTCTTACAATGAAGAAGATGTAGTTGATGGGGTGGTTGATCGTATTACAGAGTATGGTGCTATTATAAGAATTAAAAATTTTGTTACAGGAATTTTGCATAAAAGAAATATTGCCTTTAATCAAGTTGAAAATATTGAAGATTTTGTTAGAGTTGGCGATAAGTTAAAATTGAAAATTATTAAGATAAATCCACAAACAGGTAAAATGGAATTATCTCTTAAGGCTTTAAAAGCAAATCCTTGGGATTCTGTAGAAGTTAAATATAAAATTGATAGCATTGTAAAAGGGAAAGTTGTAAAAATTTTACCCTTTGGAGCTGTTATTGAGCTTGATAGCGAATTGTCAGGATTTTTACATATAAGTAATTTTTCTTGGGTAAGGGTAATAAAAAGTCCTCAAGAATTAATAAAACTTGGTCAGATAGTGGAAGTTAAGATTTTAGAGATAGACAAAGAAAATCAAAAAATATCGCTGGGTATTAAACAGGTCAATGAGAATCCTTGGGAGAGATTAACTGAGAGATATCCTATTGGAAGGGTTATTCAAGGTGTTGTTACTAATATTACAAAAACAGGCGCTTTTGTAAATATTGAAGAAGGTATAGATGCCTATGTGAGTAAGTTTGATATTTCTTGGCTTGAAGAGATTGATCCTGAAGAATATTTCAAGATAGGGGATTTAGTGAATGGAAAAGTGCTTGAGGTTGACAGACGAAAGAGAAATGTTAGATTGGGAATCAAACAGTTAGAAGAGAGTCCTTGGGAAGATTTCTCTAAAAGTTACAAAAAAGGTGATGCTATTGAGGTTGAGATTGTAGAAAAAAAGTCAAAAGGCTTTCAAGTAAGAGTTTATAATAAAATAATGGGATTTATTAGCAAAATTCAACTAGGAGATACAAAAGAATCTAGTTTAGAAACTTTTGAAAAATTAAGCATTGGAGATAAGCTTAAAGTGGTAATAACAAATATTGATTCTAAAGACAGATCGGTGTTGCTCTCTTATAGAGAGTATGAGAATCAAAGATCAAGAGAGGAGATTTCTTCTTATTTATTTAAGGGCAATGATGACGAATCTTATAAGCCATTTGAAAATTTGCTAAAGAGGGATGAATAATGACTAGGAATAATTTTTTAGTTTTATTTATTGTTATTATTTTTATGTTTGCATCTGTTATTGTTGTTTTTTATAATTCTTTAGGCAAAGATTATGTAAAGAGTGGTGGAGAAATAGTAGAAAATCTTGAAAAGGATTTAAATAATTATTTAAAAGAAAATGATACAAAAGAGAGGGAAAAAATATTTCTTAGGATAAAGGAGCTTATTTCAAAGGAAAAAGAAATTTCATCTTATTTTATTCCAAGGTTTTATTTGGCCAGAGCTTTTTATTTGCAAAGTCAAGCACAGTATGACGAGGCTATTAAGGATTTAGATATTGTTATTAAGGCAAAAGGTATTGAAAGTGAAATTGCTTTTATTAATAAAGCTGCGGTTTATGAAAAAATGGGATTAAAAGAAGATGCTTTATTGGTTTATGAGAATCTTATTAATAGTACTAGTTTAGACTTTTTAAAGGTAAGGGCTCTTTTGAGTAAGGCAATATTGATTGAGGAGAAAGATAAAGATCTTGCTGTGAAAGTGTATGAAGAGATTATCAAATTTCCTTATGAAAATAATTTATATATAAATATAGCAAATAATAAAATTTTAGAACTTAAGCAAAATTAATTTGTATTTTTGATAGGAGGTTTTATAATTTTTTTTATCTTATATTTTGCATTTTGTCTAGGATTTTTTGGATGTGGTCTTGACAATATTTTAATACTTCCTCCGCCTGAAAAAATTGATAATCGAATTTCAAGAGATTCTTTAGCCTTTTTTTTGCCAGCAAGTTATTTTTCCAATCAAGCGGCTGGAAATCTAAGGGGTTTTGATATATACTACAAGTTTTACCCAGAAGGTGCTAATTATCATATAAATAGTTTTCAAAAAAGCGTAGAAAGAGATTTTGAAGCCTTAAAAGGTGTTTTTGATAATGTTAGTGAATTTAATAATAGAGGATTTTATAAAATAAATTTGAGTTCTACTATTTATTCGGGTAAGCCTGTTTTTAAATTAAATAAAGAATGGGTTGATAACAAATTGCCTTTGTATTTTGAAATAAATTTTGAAGAATTAAGAAAAGATGTTCCCGGCGAGGCTTTTATTATTGTAAGAAATGGCAACACTTCTTCGTCTCCTGTTCTTCTTGAGAAGACAAACATATATAGATCCTACATTGATAAAGGGGAATATATAGGTTTTTCAAAATCTATTAAAAAGTCTGATTTTTTAGACAAAGAGAAAAGACCAATGGATTTAAAACATATAAATGATGATTTTTTTACAAAAGATATTGCTCCTAAATATAATTTGGCAATTTTTGTTATGGGTGTAGGCAACGTTGTTGACGATGCTTATAGTGTTCTTATTGATCTTGGAGATTTGTCAGGATTTAGTTTATCTAACTAGTTAATTTTAAGGGAGGAGTATGATAGTATTTTTTTCTCATTTGATTTTAACAAACATTATTATTTCTTTTTTGGTAAGCTTTTTTGTTATGTTTTTAAACATATTGAATTTCAAGTTTTTAGTAGTTTATTTAATAAGTTTTTTAGGCGGCATTGTATTTTTGTTTTTTGTTCCTTTTTTCTATTCTGATTATTATGAAAGACGAATAGATCTTATTCTTTATTTATTTCCTATTTTGGGGTCAGTTATTTTAATAAGTTTGATTAAATTCTCTGAAAGAAATAAGAACGATTTGTAAGAGAATGATTTTTTAAAAAAATCAGATATCATCTTGGCTTTTAATAATTTTATCAAAGAGAATGATGTTTATTTTCAATGTAGTGGACTTATTAATTGGATTGTTTTATTATATTCTTATAAAAGAAGGGATAATTTCCGCTATGTGCTGTCATAGTGAGTAAAAGAGAAGGATAATAGGAGGTTGATTTGGCAATTATTACGATGAAGAGCTTGTTGGAGGCCGGAGTTCATTTTGGTCATCAGGTGAAAAGGCTTGATCCTAGAATGAAAAGATTTATTTTTTCTGAGAGAAATGAAATACATATTTTAGATCTTCAAAAAACTTTGCAGGGTATTAAAGATTCTTATGAGCTTGTTCAAAGGGTGATAAAAGATGGTAAAAAGGTACTTTTTGTTGGAACTAAAAAGCAAGCTAGCGAGATAATCGAACAAGAAGCAAGAAGAAGTGATATGCCATATGTAAACAATAGATGGCTTGGGGGTATGCTTTCTAATTTTAATACAATTAGAAAATCTGTTCAAAAATTGAAAAAGCTAGAAAAGATGGAAGTTGATGGAACTTTTGACATGATAAGTAAGAAAGAGATCTCGCAGCTTAATCGTGAAAAATTAAAATTAGCTAAAAATTTAACAGGTATTAAAGATATGGAAACACTTCCTGGTGCTATTTTCATCATTGATCCTAAGCGAGAGCAAATAGCTATTAATGAGGCTAGAAAATTAAAAATTCCCATTATTTCTGTGGTTGATACAAATTGTAATCCAGATGTTATTGATTGTCCAATTCCCGGTAATGATGATGCTATTCGTTCTGTTGCTTTGTTTACAAAAATAATATCCGATGCTATTTTGGAAAGTGATAAAGAAGTTGGTATTCAAATAATTGAAAATTTAAATGAAGAAGATTTGATGAAAGAAATTGAAATTAAAAATGATAAAAGTGATTCTATTGAAAAAGGGGAGAATAATTTATGAGCATTATTAGTCCTCAGGATGTAAAAAAGCTTCGAGAAGAAACCAATGCTGGTTTTGGAGATTGTAAAAAAGCTTTGTCTGCTGCTGGCGGAGACTTTGAGTTAGCTAAAAAAAAACTTAGAGAAATGGGAATTGCGTCTGCTGAAAAAAGGCTTGACCGAGATGCAAAAGAAGGTAGAGTATTTTCATATTCGAACAATATTCATGCCGGACTTTTGCTTGTTTCTTGTGAGACAGATTTTGTTGCTTTAAACCATAATTTTGTTAATTTGGGGAATTCTTTAATTAAGGAATTGGTAGAAAGCGGAAGAAATTCTTTAACTACTTCTCAAGAGTCAGAGCTTAAAAATCTAGCAGCTACAATAAAAGAAAATATTCAAGTTAAAAAAATTTTTATTACTGAAATTCAATCTAATGAATTTGTAAAAATTTATTTGCATGGTGAACAATCTAAGATAGGTGTTTTGGTTAAATTAAAAGTAGATGATTTTTCTAAAACTGAAGATAAAATGTTGCAAAGTTTTGCTATGGATTTAGCTTTGCATGTGGCTGCGTTTGCTCCTATTTATTTGAGAAATGATGATGTTTGTCCAAATTATATTAAAGAGCAAGAAGAGATATTTACCAAACAATTAGAGTTTAGTGATAAGTCAGAAAGTATAGTCAAGGGTATAGTTGCTGGAAAAATAAAAAAACATCTTGCTGAAATTTCTCTTCTTGAACAAAGTTTTGTAAAAAATGATAAAATCACTGTTAGGGAAATGTTGGAAGAGATTTCAAGAGCAATTTCAAGCAAGATAGAAATAGTTGAGTTTAAGTATTTAAGAATAGGGTAAATAATTTACTACTTTTTATCAGTAAGGAGGAGTTTATATGGAAGATTATAAGGCTTTTCTAGATGAAAAGATGAGCAAGGTTCTTTTATCACTTGATAGTGAATATAAAGCATTAAGAACAGGTAGAATTAGTAGTAATATTTTTGATAAAATTTTTATTCAATACCATGGTCAAAGAACACCTATAACCCAGGTGTCAAGTATTAGAATTCCTGAAGCAAGACTTGTTGTTATTCAACCTTGGGATAAAACCATCTTAAATAAAATAGAACAAGCCATACTTAATTCGGATCTTTCTATGAACCCTTCAAGTGATGGTTCGGTTATTAGAATCAAAGTTCCAGCTTTAACTAGTGAAAGGCGACAAGATATTGTAAAGCATGCTAAAAAAATAGCAGAGGAACATAAAATTTCAACTAGAAATATACGACAGGACTTAAACAATAAGGTTAAAAAGCAAGAAAAAGAATCGGAAATTACAGAGGACAGTTTAAAAAGAATTTTAGATGATATTCAGAAATCTACAGATATTTATATTAAAAGGATAGATACGATTTTAGAATCTAAGATTCAAGAAATAATGGAAGTTTAAAACCATGAATAAAGGTTCTTTTCCAATTCATGTTGGAATTATCATGGATGGTAATAGAAGGTGGGCTTTAGGCAAGGGATTATCTTCTTTGGAAGGTTATAAAGAGGGGCTTAAAAGGGCAAAAGAAATAGTTAAGCATTCTTTAAAAGTAGGTATCAAGTATTTATCCTTTTATGTATTTTCTACTGAGAATTGGAAAAGGGATAGTCGTGAAATAGAAAGTTTAATGGTTTTAATTGCTAATTATTTGAGGGCTGAATTTAATTTTTACAAAAAGAATGGAATAAAAATAGTAGTTTCAGGAGATGTTGAGTCTTTAAGTGAAGAAGTAAAAAGCTCGATAAAAGATTCTACTAGCTTTTCTAAAAATTTTAACAACCTTATTTTAAATTTAGCAATCAATTATGGGGGTCGCAATGAAATACTTCGAGCTGTTAGGAAATTTGTTTCAAGTGATTTTGATTTAGAATCTTTAGACGAGAATACTTTTTCTAATTTTTTGGACAATCCAGAACTGCCCGATCTCGATCTTTTGATACGTACAGGTGGAAATATTAGAATAAGTAATTTTTTCTTATGGAGGATTGCTTATTCTGAATTAATTTTTTCAAATGTTTTGTGGCCTGAATATTATGACAATAGGTATAGTAAGGATTTGGAATGTTTTAAATTTAGAGGAAGAAATTTCGGGAGATGATTTGTTGAGTAAGGTTAAGAGATTCGCTTTTTTTGCAAGGTTGGGAACATTTCTATTTTTTGTTCCTTTAATTTTATTTTTAATATTTTTAGATTTTAAAAATTATTTATTTCTTAATATTTTAATTTTTATATTTAGTGGTTTTGCAGCAAAAGAAGTTAATGATTTATTAAAATACAAATCGTCAGGACTTTCAGGTATATTATCTTTTTTTTTAGGGTTTGTTCCTCCAATTTTAACTTATATTCATTTTAATGTTTTTTATTTAGGCATTAATGTAGTATATTACTTGGTTATAGCGTTAGTGTTTAGTAATTGGATTGTTAATTTAGTGTTTATTAAAGAACATGAGATTGGAAACTTTTTGTCTCAAGCAACGTCAATACTTTTTATACTTATATATCCTGGGGTATTAATGTCTTTTACAGTCTCTATTACGACTTTACCCAAGGCTCCATTTTTAATGTTAATACTTTTTGCTATGGTGAGTGGAAACGATACTTTTGCATATCTTTTTGGCTATTTTTTAGGAAAAAACAGCTATCGTCCTACTATTATTAGTCCGAATAAAACATTAATGGGTTTTCTTGGGGGTATTTTGTTTTCTGTGTTTACTGCTATATTTGCGGTAGTTTTTAAATTAATAAATTTAAGCTACGGAGAATCTATTATTTTTGGTATTTTGATTGGAGTTTTTACCATTATTGGTGATTTGTTTGAATCTGGATTAAAACGAAGTGCCGGAGTAAAAGATTCTGGAAAAATCATTCCTGGTAGAGGTGGTGCTCTTGACTCGATTGATTCCTTTCTTTTGACGGGCCCAATATTTTATTTATACATATCTTGATGATTTTTTTGGAGGGAATTATGTATATTCTTTTTAGTGTACTAGCTCTTAGTTTTATAATATTTATTCATGAGCTAGGGCACTTTTTATTTGCTAAACTTTTTAAAGTTAAGGTTGAAGTTTTTTCTGTGGGTATAGGTCCTAGCATATTAAAGTTTAAAATTAATAATACTGAGTATAGACTTTCTCCAATCCTTTTAGGGGGATATTGCAAGCTTAAAGGATTTGATCATTTAGAAAAGGAACTTAAGGCAAATAAGGAATTAGAAGCAGATAAGGATTCTTTGTTTGGAATTTCACATTTTAAAAAAATTTTAATATATTTTGCAGGGCCTTTATTTAATTTGATTTTTTCATTTATTGTTTTCATTTTTATAAGCATGATGGGTGTTATATACTTTGATCATTCTTCAAAGATTAGTATTTTAAATAAAAATTCTTTTTTAAAAGATAAATTTAGAGATGGTGATGTTATATTAAAGGTTAATAATAAGAAAATTGAATATTTCTCTGATTTGAGAAATATTATTCCAGAGGAAAAATCCACAGTTACGTTTGATGTTTTAAGGGAAAAAGAAAATATTACTTTTGAAGAGATTGTTAGTTTGCAAGATTTTTTAAAAGAAATTGGCCCTTGGATTGATCTTGTGATAGCAGATGTGGTTTTAAATTCGCCTGCTAAGATTGCGGGAATGAAATCGGGGGACAAAATAATTAGCATTGATAATATTCTTTTGAAAAATAAAAGAGATTTAGACGATTTGCTTAAGAATTTAAATTCAGATGTTGTGGAGATTAAGTTTGTTAGGGATGGAGAAATTTTTTCTTCAAAATTAGTATTTCAAGATAGAAATAAAGTGATTGGCATATATTTTTTATCACCTTTAAAAAGAATAATTAAAGTAGAAAATGTTTCAAGTGCTGTTAAAAATTCTTTTTTTAAGATTGTAAATACTTTGCAAGATATTTTGTATTCTATTTTCTTATTGATAACAAATTTTTTAAATACTTCTAAGAGTGTGTCAGGTCCTGTTGGTATTGTGGGTATTCTCTCTTCATCTTATTCTTTGGGGCTATTGTATTGGATTAATAGCATTTCTGTCTTGAGCTTAATTCTTGCTGGTATGAATTTGTTTTTTATTGTAATACCTATTTTTGATGGGGGACAAATTTTTATAAGTTTTATTGAACTTTTACGTGGGAAAAGATTTAAGGCCAAGACCATTTATTCTTTTTATAGCTTTGGCATTTTTTTAGCGCTGTTTCTTTTTGGCTTAGGCCTTTTTAATGATTTGAAAGGGTTTTTACATATATTAAATTAAAAATTAGAAATGTATTTTAGCATAAGCCAAAAGTGAGATACTGATGCGATTATTATTAATATATGAAATACATCATGCATTTTCATATTAATTGCTGGATTGAATTTTTTACTCAATATATACACTATTCCGCCTATTGTATATACAATTCCACCAAAAACTAGCCAAAAAAATCCTTTTCCTTTAAGGGACTCGTAAATGGGCTTAATTTTAAAAAGAATGATCCACCCCATGGTTATAAATAAAAATCCATTAAACCATCCAGGGCTATTTGTGAATACTGCTTTGAAAATGATTCCGATTGTAGCTAGACCCCAGACTGTACATAGTATTATTAGGCCTGATTTGTTTGGCACAAGGATTGCACATGCAGGAGTATATGTTCCCGCTATTAGAATAAATATTGAAATATGATCAAATTTTCTAAAGATTCTTTTTATTTTGCTTCCTTTGGGAAATATATGGTAAAGAGTGCTCATTGTATATAATAGAGTCATTGAAAATCCGTAAATAAAGAATACAATCATATGTAGATCTTTTTTCTTAAGAGCAGATATTGTAATAAGAATTGTTGTTCCGATTATAGACAAAATAATTCCAAAAAGATGCGATATAGAGCTAAAAAGCTCATTTTTTGGTATTTTACTTGTATTAGCATCGCTTAATGAGTAATTTTTAAGTTTGTTTTCTGTAATCACAATTTTGCCTCCGTTTGATCATTTTTTGTTTATAAAAAAATATATAATACATTACTTTAATTGTAAGTTTTTCTCAAGATCAAATTAAATCTTACTTGACTTATCCAATCTTATTATTTATTTGGCTTCTTTTATAAGTAAAGTTTTTTTTTTGTAAAAAAGCTTTATAATAAATAGTGTTTGCTGAAATTAGCATTGGAGAGGCTTAGCATGATTAATTTTATTAAAATAATTAACTTTTCAAGTTTGCAAAAATTTTCTAAAGCACTACGAGTGCCTATTTCTATTTTACCAGTTTCATGCTTATTAATTGGTATTGGATCTGTATTTTCAAATCCTTCTAATATTGTTTACGTTGATAAATTTTTTTTTCAAGATGTTATAGGTTTAATGAAGGCTATAGGCAATGCTATTCTTCTCAATATGCCTTTAATTTTTTCTATTGGAATTTCTATTGGAGTTGCAAGAATGGGTCAGGGAACAGCTGCTTTAGGAGGACTTGTTGGTTATTTGACATTCAATATTACTGAAAATTATTTTATTGAAACTTTCTCAGGACTTGTTGAAGCAGATACAATGTCTTCTTTGGGGCGTATAAATTTTCTTGGCGTTCAAACTTTAAATACGGGAATTGCAGGTTCTCTAGCAGTAGGGCTTTTAGTTGGTTATTTGCATAACAAATTTTATAATATAAAGCTGCCAAAGCCTTTTATTTTTTTTTCAGAGTGCCATTTTGTTCCTATATTAATGATTATGCCTTTTTGTGTTATTTTGGCTATATTTTTTTGTTTGGCTTGGTCAAGTTTTGATAAGTTGATTGCATCTTTGGGTATGCTTGTTTTTAGATTTGAATATTTTGGCAGTTTTCTTTATGGATTTTTAAATAGGTTGTTATTGCCTTTGGGGTTGCATTCTATTTTATCTTTTCCTTTCGAGTTTACTTCTTTAGGGGGGGTGGAGACAATCAATGGCAATGCTTTTAGAGGTCTTAAGAATATATTTTATGCTCAGTTATTAGATCCATCACTTATTAAATTTTCATCAGGTTTTGCTAAGATTGGTAGTGGATTTTATCTTTCTATTATGTTCGGGCTTCCTGGAGCAGCATTAGGGGTTTACAAGGGCATTGTTCATGAAGATAAGAGCAAGGTTGCAGCACTTCTTTTTTCTGGGGCCTTGACAGCTTTTTTGACAGGAATAACGGAACCTTTAGAATTTTTATTTATTTTCACAGCGCCTTTGCTTTATTTTGTTCACGCTATTTATTCAGGATTTGCATTATTGATTGCTAATTTTTTTGATGTTACGATTGGCAATACCTTTTCTACGGGATTTTTGGATTTTTTTATGTTTGGAATTCTTCAAGGGAATTCTAAGACAAATTGGATTAGTGTATTACCTTTAGGAGTAGTCTTTTTTATCCTTTATTATTTTACTTTTAGTTGGCTTTATAGATATTTTGATTTTCAGATATTTGTTGCAGACGATCCATTTTTTGAAGGTCAAGAAGGCAAGCTAGAGAGTCTTGGGATTGCTCATCTTTTAATTCAAGGTCTTGGCGGATTTGATAATATTACAAAGCTTAGTGCTTGTTCTACAAGATTGCATGTAGATGTTGTTAATACTGAGCTTGTTGACAATAATTTACTTAAAGAGGCTGGAGTTCTTAAGATGGGACTTATTAATAACAAAGTGCAGCTCTTTTGTGGATCTAATGTATATTATATTAAAAAAGCTATTGATACCTATTCTCCAAAAAGTCTTTTTGAAGCTAGCGTTATGATTGCAGTTGATAATGTAAAAAAAGGCTTTAAGACTTATATTGAAATGAAAGAAGACAGAAAACTTGAAAAGCAAGGCAAATCGGGAAAAACTTATAAGCTTAGCGAAGAAGAAGATTAAGAGCTAAGACCATGTTCTAGTTATCTTCTTTTTTGTTATAAATAAAGTTTTTATTGTTGAAAAAAATTATTCTCTTTTATATACTACTAACTAACCTTCGTTGCATATTTTGCAACGCGATAGACCATGAGGAGTTTTAGTAATGATTAAAAGATATGAGGCATGTTTTTTGTTTAAAAGTGAAGAAGTTGAGTATAAAGGTTCTTTAGAAGAGGTTAAAAAATCTTTAGAATTGTTTGGTGCAACTGATATTGTTAACAATTTTATTGGAGAGAGAGCTTTAGAATATCCTATCAAAAAGCAAGCTAGAGGTCGTTATGAAATAATAGAATTTAGTATGGAAGGTGCCAATTTAAAAGAATTTGAATCGAAGCTTAAGTTAATTAAAAATTTGCTTAGGTATATGATTTTGGTAAAAATAGTTAGGAAGATAAATACTAGAAAAATTAAAAGAAGAAATTTTAGGGAATTTAGAGATAATATTGACAAAGACAGTTTTAAAGGTGGTTCTAAAGTTGAAATGCCAACAGGTTCTGAAAGCACAGATATTTAGGAAAAATAGAGGGTTTTAAATGGCTGATATTAATTCACTGGTGTTGTCTGGCAGGCTTACAAGAGATTCTGAGCTTTCTTATACAGAAAGTGGAATGGCCATTCTTAGGTTTTCTTTAGCTAATAATAGGAAAATGAAGAAAAATGATGAATGGATTGATTATCCACAATATTTTGATTGTGTTATTTTTTCAAAAAGAGCCGAAAGTCTCAATGAGTATTTGAAAAAGGGGAAACAAGTTGTGGTAAGTGGAACTCTTAAGTATGAAAGCTGGCAAGATAGAAATACGGGTGATAAGAGGAGCAAGGTGAATATATTTGTAGATAATTTGCAAATGTTTAGTTCAGGTTTGGGTTCTAATACTTTTCAAATGCAAGATTCAGATATTAATAATTCTACAAAATATAAAAGAGAAGATGCAATCAAGGATATTGACATTGTTGATGATAAATTTAATGAAGATATACCTTTTTAATGGAGTTTAAGTTTATGTATAAAGATAGAGATGCAAATCAAAGAGATTCAAGATTTGAAAATCAGCAGGATGGTTTTAAAAAAAATTCAAATTTCAGGTTTTTTAAGAGAAAGTCATGTAAATTTTGTGATTCTGGCAAACATCCTGATTATAAAGATTTTGATTTTCTTAAAAAGTTTATTACCGAGCAAGGTAAAATTTTACCTAAAAGAATTACTGGAACTTCTGCTAAGCATCAAAGGCGTTTGGCATTAGAAGTTAAACGGGCAAGATATATGGCGTTGTTGCCTTTTGTGAAAAAATAGTTGTTTAGAGGTAATTATGAAGGTGATTTTAAAAGAAGATTTTGTTAATCTTGGAAGAGAAGGGGATATTGTAGAGGTAAAGGATGGATTTGCAAGAAATTATTTGCTACCCCAAGGTTTTGCAGTTTTTTCAAATAAACATAATGTGGAGATTTTTAATCAAAAAAGAAGATCAATATTAAAAAAGCAAGAAGCAAAAAAACAAGTTGCCAACGAACTGAAATCTAAGCTTGATCTTGTTAGATTGGAATTTTTTATGAAATCTAATGATTCTGGTAAGTTATTTCATAGTATTAACAGTTCGAATATTGCTGATGAACTTTTTAAACTTGGTTTTGATATAGAGAGGAAAAAAATAGATATACATCGTGGAACTTTAAAGACTTTTGGAACTTATGATGCGACAATTAAGCTTTATGAAGGCATTAGCTCTATTATTAAAGTAGAGATAAAAAAAGAAAAAAAGCAAGAGGAAGAAAAAAAGCAAGATAATAAAGAGTCTTTAAATAAAAAGTTAAATAAAGTAGATGAGTAAGCTGAAAGAGGCGAGGTATAGTTTGTGGCTTTAGCAGCTTTTTCAAATTCTGCACTTCTTTTTAATGATGGCGCAGAAAAAGCGGTAATTTCTAGTATATTTTATAATTCAGATAAGTTAGAGCAAATTGCTTTTCATGTAAGAGCTGATGATTTTTACAATGAAACTCATAAGCTGATTTTCAAAGCAATGGTTTCGCTTTATGAAAAAAGGGAAAATATTGACCCCATTACTGTTTTTGAAGAAGTATCTAAGCATGTTTCAAAAACACAGCTTTTGGTTAAAAAAGATTTAATCAATTTGCCAGATTATTTAGATTCACTTTCAGTTTATTTGCCGACAGATAGAACTATAAATGTTTATGCAAAAATTGTAAAAGAACAGAGTGTTCGTAGAAGCATTTTAAATGTGTCTAAAGAGCTTAATGACTATATAAATGATTCTACAAAAACTATTAATGAAATTGTTGAAGAATCTCAGCAAAAGATTCTTTCAATTGAGTTAGATTATTCTAGTAAAAACCTCTATCATGCTAAAGTTATTGCAGAACGTGTTCATAATGAGATATATGAACGTAGCATGAAGAAAAAGGAAGCAAATTTTGGCATTCCAAGTGGTTTTAGAAAGGTTGATTCTCTTATTGGGGGGTTTAGAAACAGTGATTTTATTATAGTTGGAGCTCGTCCTAGTATTGGTAAAACGGCTTTTGCTTTAAATATTGCGTCTGCTATAGCATTGAGAAAAGAAGGAAAGAAAAAAGTAGGATTTTTTTCTCTTGAAATGACAGCGGATGCTTTAATAAAAAGAATAATATCGTCTCAATCTTGTATTGATAGCTTTAAAGTTCAAAATAGCATTTTATCTGGACAAGAGATAAAATCATTAAATGATATTGTAAATGATATTAGTGATTCTGAGCTTTATATTGAAGATACTCCTAATATTAGCTTGCTAACTTTAGCAACTCAAGCTCGAAAGCTTAAGCGATTTTATGGTATAGATATAATATTTGTTGATTATATCAGTCTGATTTCTTTTGAAACAAAAAATCTTCCAAGGCATGAACAAGTTGCTTCGATTAGCAAATCTCTTAAAGAGCTTGCTAGAGAACTTGAGATTCCTATTATTGCGTTATCTCAGCTTACAAGAGATACAGAGGGGCGTGAACCTAATCTTGCTAGCCTAAGAGAATCAGGAGCATTAGAGCAAGACGCTGATATTGTAATTTTACTTCATAGAGATAAAGATTTTAAATTTGAGTCTTCCGATGAGATAGAGCCAATAGAAACTAAGGTCATTGTAGCAAAACATAGAAATGGCCCTACAGGTAGGGCGGACATATTATTTTTACCACACATTACTAAGTTTGTTAATAAAGACCATCAGTATTAATTTAATGTTGCTATTTAATAACTATTCCAATTCCTAAATAATTAAAGTTAATAGAATGTTTTTCTAATTTTTTTTCATTTAGATTATAAGCTAGAGGGACATAACTGATTTTTGAATATATTTTGAAAATATATTCTGTGTTATGGTATTTTAGCATTTTGAACAAGAATCCAAATTCATTTTCAATTCCACCTTGAATAATGTTGTTTATTCTTATTGGCCTGAAGATGTTTTTAATATCTTGGTTGTTTTGATTATAGGCAAAAAATAATCCCGAAATGAGATAAGGATTGAATGTATTTTGGGGTAAAAATTCATACATGATACCCGATGACAATCGATTTGTAAAGCTATTAGTTTCATTATAATTGGTGTAATAATTTGTTTCTATTGAAAAGTAATAGTTAATATTTTCATTTATTTTATAAAATATTGAATTTCTTATTTTAAATGGAATCATGATATCAAATCCAAAGTAAAAATTATTACTTAAAATATTAAATTCATTTTTCAATTCCGATATTTTTGTGTATTCTTCAGGCGTAATGATTATTCCAAATCCTCCAACGCTTAAGAAATTTTCTTTGGTTGAAAAATTTTTAATGTTTAAATTGTTTGTTATGAAAAAGTTTTTAGAGTAAAGTTTATAATTTATTCCAATTCCCGTTTCTGCTTCTTGTATTTTTGAATATGTTTTAAGGCTTTTAATTTGATTTTGAATTTGGGTGTAAAGTTTTATATCAAATCCAATATTTTCATTTTTTAAGGTAATTCCAATACTGTTTTTGATAAAATAATCTGCAAAATAAGATAAATCTATATAATTTTCTAAATTTAAAAAATTCATGTATGAGTAATTTATAGCAAAGCTTAAAAATCCTCTGTAATTGTAGCTATCATAGCTTTTTATACTTGGAATTGGACGGTGTTGATTTAAAATGAGGTGTATTATACCTTGTGTTAAGCGTCCCCCCCAGTCTCCAAATAATAAGTTTTTAATTCCAACTCCTAAATCTATTTCTCCAAAATTTTTTCCATTAATTAGCAATAAGATTGGAAAGTAATACATAAAACCTATTTCAATTAAGTCTGTTCTGCTAATTAAAGATTTTGGTGAGTCTTTATAGCCTCTAAAAGTTAACATGTGTGCTTCTAAATTCATTATAAAATTGTATTTAGAAGCATAGGTAAAAATTAGAGAACCGCTTCTTAAATCATCAAAAAAATCGCTTAATGAAAATCCAAATCCATCATTTAGTATTTCAAAATAGTATTTGTCAATACCTTCATTTTTGTATTGGATTGCATAATTATAAGAATAAGCTTTTAAAGTAGAAATTATAAATACTATGAAAATTATTTTTTTAAAGTGCATTTTAAGATTATAACATTTTAGTTTATTTATTAAGCAATTCAGGCTAAATGATTTATTTTTATTTAATAAACTTAGTTTTTATAGCGAGCTATTATATTGTATAATTCAATGAAGTTTACTAAGGCTTTAGGAGTAGTTTTGATGAAAAAGGTAGCTATTATTGATGGACTTCGAACACCCAATACCAAGTTCGGAGGTTCTTTTAGGGGTTTGGACATTATTGATGAATCTTCAAAAGTTGTAAAAGCTTTGCTTGAAAGAAATAGGTTATTTGAAGTGGATGAGGTCATTATTGGGAATGTAATATCTTCAGGACTTGGTCAAAATATTGCAAGGCAAATTGCTTTAAAGTCTAGTTTAGGCAATACTGTGCCCGCGTTTAGCGTTAATAAAGTTTGTGGTTCTGGTCTTAAGGCTTTGGAGCTTGCATTTAATTCTATTGTTCTTGGAAACAATGATATTGTTTTAGCCGGAGGAGTAGAAGATCTAACTAATTCTCCTTATTTATTACCCAGAAAGATTAGATTTGGCGGTCTTAAATTTGGTAATTTTGGACTTGAAGATTCAATTCAAAAAGATGCTTTAATAGATTCTCTAAATTTTATTTCCATGGGACTTACAGCAGAAAATCTTTCAGAAAAATATGGAATAACGAGAGAGATGCAAGATGAATTTGCATATAATTCTCATGTAAAGGCATTAAAGGCAAGAGGACTTGGATATTTTGAAGATGAAATTTATCCTTTGACTGTTTTTGACAAAAAGACTAATTCTAGTATAGTTGTCTCAAGTGATGAGGAAATAAGAGATAATTTAACTCTAAATAAACTGGCATCCCTTAATCCTGTTTTTAAAGAATCAGGCACGGTAACCGCTGGAAATTCTTCTAGTTTAAATGATGGGGCTTGTTTTTTAATTTTAGCAAGTGAAGAGAAAGTAAAAAGCTTAGGGGTAAGGCCATTAGCTTATATTGGAGGATTTAAAAGTGTGGGGCTTGATCCGCTTTATATGGGTTTTGGAGCTTATATGGCTATTGAAGGCATTATTAGTAAATTAAGTTTAAACCCTAGCGAAATAGATTTGATTGAAATAAATGAAGCATTTGCGGCTCAAGCATTAAGTATTGAAAAAGCCTTGTTTAAAAAATACAATATAACTAGCGATATTATTAATGTAAATGGTGGTGCTATTGCTTTGGGGCATCCGTTTGCAGTTAGTGGTTCAAGAATTTTATTAACACTTTCTCGTTCTATGAAAATTAAGAATAAAACAAAAGGAATAGCGTCTGTTTGTGTTGGCGGTGGACAAGGAATTTCTAGTTTTTTGTATAGATGAAAATGTTTTATTAGCTAGATTTAAATGTAAAATTTTGTTAAATTAGTGGGTAAGTGATTCTTTAATAAGAGGTTATGTTATGAAGAGTTTTTTATTTTTGGTAATATTGGGAACTATGGGGATCGACTCTTTTGCTCAAAATACTCCTATTGCTATTATTAATTTATATAAAAATGAAATTATTACTAAAACCAGTTTTGATTCTAAGGTTGATATATTTAAAAAGACTCAAGGTCGAGATTTGACTAATGCTGAGAAAAAGCAAGTTTTGCAAGTTTTAATAGCAGATGTTCTTTTTAGTCAAGAGGCTTTAAAACAAGGAATTGAAATTTCAGATGATGAGGTCATGCAAACAATTAGAACTCAATTTGGACTTTTAAATCTTACTGATGAGCAAATCAAGCAGATGATAGAAAAACAAGGTACAAATTGGAACGAGCTTTTGTCTTCAATGAAAAGATCTTTGTCTTCCCAAAAACTTGTTTTAAAGCAAGCTCAGCCTAAATTTTCTGAGGTTAAAACCCCTAGCGAGAAAGAAATTATTGAGTATTATGAGGCTAATAAAACTAGATTTGTAAATCCAGATATTTCAAGAGTTAGTCATGTATTTTTTTCTACTAAGGATAAAAAAAGATCAGATGTTTTAGATCAAGCAAGAAATATTTTAAGCCAAATAAGATCAAAAAAAATTACTTTTGAAGAAGCTGTAAGAAAATATTCTAATGATGAGTCTTCTAAAGCCAAAAATGGCGATCTTGGCTTTTTGTCAAGAGACGATCAAAATGCTCAAAATCTTCTTGGAGCTGATTTTATAAAAGAGGTTTTTAATTTTAATAAGGGCGATATATCTTCTCCTATTGCTTCAAAGGAAGGGTTTCATATTATTAAAGTTACAGAAAAATATGCTCAGAGATTTTTGGGCTTGAATGATAAAGTATCTCCTACTACAGATTTGATTGTCAAAGATGCAATAAGAAATAACATGGTTAATGTTCAGCAACAGCAAATTGTTGTTCAAGTGCAGCAAGATGTGTATGGCAAGCTTAATAAGTCTGCAAATATACAAATCTTGGATTCTAGTCTAAAATAAAACATATTTTTGTTTATATAATTTTGGTATGGATTTAATGCATGAAGTTAGAGTTTTGGCTTTTCAAAAGATTTATAGTATTGACATTAATCAAAGCGCAATGGACGATATTTTTGATATTTTTAATATTGAAGATAAAGGATTGGATATAGAAAATGAATCTGTTAGGTCATTTTACTCTTCTTTGGTAAATGGTACTTTTAATAATTTAGAGTATATTGATAGCTTGATTAGGAATATTTCTTGGAATTGGTCTTTAGATCGAATGGACAAGGTTGATCTTGCAATACTTAGAATGGGCGTTTATTCTTTGAAATTCCAAAATTTTGAAAATTCAAGTCGTGCTGTAATTGATGAGTTGATTTTGATTGCCAAGAAATATGGCAGTAAAAATTCTTACAAATTTATAAATGGTATACTTGATGCTTTGTTGAAAAATATGGAGAATTGTATTGAAAAAAAATAAAACTTTAATATTCATTTTATTATTTTTATTATTGAGTTTTTTAGGTGGTTTTTATTTCTATTTCAATCCCAATATTTTATATTTCTTAAAAGGCGAGAAAGATTTTAGCAAGCTTATTGTAGAAATTGATTTTTATATCGATAAAAAAAAATTTTCGGATGCTAAAAAAGCAATACTATTTTCATCGTATTATGCTAATAATGAATTTAAATGGCTAGCTCTTATTAAAAGAGCCAAGGTTTGGGCTTTAAATACAGGCGACTTCCATCTTATGGGAGATATAGTAAATTTTAGTGTTAAAGTTTTACCAGGTAATTTGAAACTAAGAGCTTTAGAAGTTTATTCTAAGCTTAAAGTTGGATTTTTAAAAGATGCTTATAGAATTGCAAATCAATATCTTTTAAATAGTGAAGAATATTGGGGTCTTTATGAAGAAGTTTTTCTGAAAAATTTAAGTGCAGATAATAAGGTTTTAGATTTTAGAAAATTTATTGATAAAATTTACAGAGAAAAGGATGCTCGTGTTTTTGAAGAGATAGGTTTAAATCTTAAAAATAACGCATTTTTAGTAAATGCAATGCTTTTACATATAGAGAAAAAAAACATGGATGCTGCTAAGCGTATACTTTTTAAAATTAAAGAAGACAAAAACTTTTTCAAAGAGCTTGCATATATTTCGTACAGTCTTAATGATTTAGATTTTACAATTTCCAATCTTAAGTCCATTGAAAATGGAGATGATCCCGCTTTGCTTTTTTTGCTTGCTGATGCTTATTTTAAAAAAGGAGATATTAAGAATTCTAAGAATGAATATTTAAAGCTTTATACAAAATTTCCCGATTATAATGTTCTTGTATATTTGAATCTTGCACTTATAGCTAATAATGAGAATGATTTTAAAAGAGCAATTTCTTATTTAAATAAGGCTAGTGAAGTGTTTAAAGACAATAAGATAATAAATTATTATTTAGCAAATATATATTTTAGAATTAAAAATTATTTTAAGGCTAATGAAATTATAGCTAATTATAAGGAAGATCCTTTATTTTTTAAAATTTATTTTGCATTAAATTATGCAGATTCTGAGTATGAGGCAAAAAAATCTTATTTATGGCGACTATTTTACAAGACAGAGTACAATTCTAGTATTGCTCAATTTTTGGCTTGGAATTTGTTGCTTTATTCAGATTTAAAGGATTTAGATTTATTTTTTAAAATTTATAATTTTTATGAAAATAAACAAGATTGGTATGATTTTTATAAATTTTATTATTATTTCCTTAAAAGAGATTTTATTGGTTCAAAAAGGGTAATTTTTGACAATAAATCTCAAAAATATATGTTTGGAATTTATTATAATCTTGGAGTTTTAAGCTTTTCTGAGAAAAATTATAAAGAAGCAGAAGGATATTTTAATAAAGGAATATCTTTGTTGCCTAGTAGTTTTTACGATAAAGATGCTATTACTCATTATGAGAGTGAGTTTGTATCGAAAATCTACTTAAAACAAGGAATCAATTATCTTTATTTGGGAAAAATGGAAAAAGGCAAAGAATCTATTTTAGCTTCTTATTCTTTTTATGAAACTGATGAAGGAAGGCTTTACAAAAACATGGTAGATACACTTGAAGAAAGGAAGTTGAATTTTGACTAAACTAAGATTGAAATCTAAAGATGAGATTAAAAAAATAAAAGCTTCAGCTAGTTTGTTAGCGCTTACTTTATTAGAAGTTGAGAGAAATATTGTTCCTGGTATTAGCACCAAGGAACTTGATTTGATAGCCTATGATTTTATTATTAAAAATGGAGCTAAACCTGCTTTTAAAGGATATCATGGGTTTACGGGTACTATTTGTGCATCTGTTAATGAAGAAGTTATTCACGGTATTCCCGGGAAAAGAAAACTAGCTGACGGGGATATTATTAGTATTGATTGTGGAGTTATTCTTGATGGGTTTTATAGCGATATGGCAAAAACTTTTAAAGTGGGTAGTGTGGATTCTAGTATTGATAAACTTTTAGAAGTTACAAATGCTTCTCTTTACAAAGGTATTGCTGAGATGAAAGTAGGAAATAGAATTTTAAATATATCAAAAGCAATAGAAGATTATATAAAACCATTTGGTTTTGGAATAGTTAGAGAATATACGGGTCATGGTGTTGGGTTTCAACTTCACGAAGAGCCAAGTGTTCCAAATTATTATGCTCCTTTTTTTAAAAACATTAGAATTCAAGAGGGTATGGTTTTAGCTATTGAGCCTATGGTAAACTTAAAGGGGCATAAGGTTTCAATAAAAAATGATGGTTGGACTGTTTTTGCATCTGATCTTAGTTATTCTGCGCATTTTGAACATACAGTTGCTGTTGTTGATGGATTGCCTTTAATTTTAAGTGAAGTTTAAATTTTAAATTAATCAAATTAAAATATTAATTTATAAATTAAGTAATTACATGGAGGTTATAAAAGTGGAAAAAAAGTTTTTTTCTGGATTTATTCTCAGTTTTTTGGCTTTGGGCATTGGATTTTTTATTGGAATTCATTATTTAGATTCTAGCAGAAGCAACATTGTTTTTGCAGAAGAAAAAGGTAATACAGTACAAGCTTTACAAGATTCTTTTAGGGAAGTTTCCAAGAAAATTTTACCGTCGTCTGTAGAAGTTCATGTAACAGGGGTGGTTAAGCAGAGTTTTCCTATTCCATTTTTCTTTTTTGATATGCCAGAGTTTGATACTGAGAGAAAAAGTAATTGGGCAGGGTCTGGAGTAATAATTGGTAGAGATTCTCAAAAAAAATCGTTATTTTATGTGATTACAAATAGTCATGTAGTAGATAAGGCAATTGAACTTGAAGTTATATCTTATGATAAGAAAAAGCACAAGGCTAAGTTAATTGGCAAAGATGAAAAAAAAGATATTGCGCTTATTAGCTTTGAAAGTGATGACGCAACTATCAAAGTAGCTGATCTTGGGGATAGTGATAAGCTTGAAATAGGTGATTGGGTTATGGCAGTGGGTAGTCCTTTTCAATTTAGCTTTACGGTTACAGCAGGTATTGTAAGTGGATTGCAGCGCTCTGCAAATCCTAATTTGCAATCAAGGAATTTATTTATTCAAACCGATGCTGCAATCAATAGAGGTAATTCAGGCGGTCCTCTTGTAAATATAAAAGGTGAAGTTATTGGGATTAATGCTTGGATAGCTTCAAATTCTGGTGGAAATATTGGATTAGGTTTTGCAATTCCTGTTAACAATATTAAAGGTACTGTAGATTTTTTCCTTAAAGGTAAAAAAATTGAATCAGCATGGCTTGGGATTTCTTTTTATCCGCTAAAGACAAAAGATTCTGAAGTGCTAAAAAGCTTGGGGGTTGAAGATAATGATGTTTCATCTGCAATTATTGCCTCTCTTTATCCAGGTTCGCCTGCTGTTAAGTCGGGGCTTAGAGCAGGAGACATTATTGTGAAGGTTAATGGGGTTCCTATGAGTGTTTTTCAAGATGTCACATCATATATTAGTGATTTTTATGCTGGAGAGAAAGTAGATGTAGAAATTTTAAGAGGCAATGTCAAAAAAAATATTGAAATTATTCTTGCTGTTAGACCTAAGGATAAAGAACTTTCTTCTTCAAAAATGTTTCCAGGTTTTGTTGTATATCCATTAGTTGAGGACATTAAAGCTCAGCTTAATTTAAGAAATTGGATTAAAGGTGTTGTTGTTGATTATATTGATAAAAATTTAGCATCAAATATTAAGATGAAATCGGGAGATGTAATTCTTTCTGTAAATTCAAAAAGTGTTTCTAATTTAAGAGAATTTTATGATGCTCTCAAGATTGGAAAAAATACTTATAAAATTTTAAGAGGAAACGATTCTTTTGATGTTTCGTTTTAGTAAATTTTAGTTTTGGGCTAAGATCTGATCTTAGCCTTCTTTTTGTTTTATGTATAATTTGCTAAGTTTTGTTTTAGATTGTAATTTTTTTATTTTATATAAATATTTATGGTGTTAATTTGCAAGTAAAATATTTTGATTAAATAAAATTTATTTTTGTTAGGAAGGAATAAGTTTAAATTATGAAAAAATATATTTCTTATGAAGAGATAAGAATTAATGGGTTTAAGCTTGCTTATAAAATTTATAAAGATGGATTTATTCCAGATATTATGTATGTCTCTTTGAGAGGGGGAGCCTATCTTGGTAATATTATTAGCGAATTTTTTAAATTTGTAAAATTAGATAAACCCCTTTTATATGCTGCTGTTGTTGCTAGATCTTATGATATTTTTAATGAGCAAAAAAAGATAATGATAGATGGCTGGACTTATGATCCAAAATATTTAAGGGCAGGTGATAAAGTTTTATTTGTTGATGATATTTTTGATACTGGTCGTACTATTGTTTATTTGAGAGGTGAGGTTTTAAAAAAGGGTATAGAGAGTAAAAATGTTAAAATAGCAGTTTACGATTACAAGGACCATGGGTTTGTAGATTATATTCCTGATTATTATGTTAATAAATATTCCAATCAAGAAGAACTAAATACTTGGATTCATTATGGAAATCATGAACTGACAGGATTAAATGAAAGTGAATATAAGAATAGTTTTGAATATATAGATGATGAGCTTAATGAGATTTTCAAATTTTTGTCAAAAAATAAATCTTAATTATTGTCCTTTATATATTCTATTAAATTGAATCCTTTTGTTTTTAACATTTTAATTATAATTCCCAGATTATCTTTTAATATTGGTCCGATTAGCGCATGAGTTTTTTCGGTTTTAACTGGGAATTTAATAGTATTTTTAATTGTTTCAAAGTTATCATTTTTATAGCTAGGATAAACTTTAACATAATGATTTGTTGTGAAATTTCTATCATCTGTAGTTTTTTGATTGATATTATTGCTTAAATTTCCGTTAGGGTAATTAATTTTTTTTGATTTTTGTATGTATATGCTGGAATTTATATTTTTTTCATCTTTTGTATCTTTTTTCAAAATTGATTCTTTTTTAGTCTTTTTAAAGTTTGAACTTGAATCGTAAGGCTTAGAATTTTTTTTTATTTTTTTTTCTACGTTCGAAAATAATTCTAATTTATTATTGTTTAATTTTTCATCTTTTGCTGAAAATAATCTTGTTGCAAAAAGAAGGAGTAGTATTAATTTGTAGAATTTTGTTAATCTCATTTTACGGTTCCTTTTTTCTGATTAAAAATAAAGATTTTTAGGAGTTCTTGGGAAGGGTATTGAATCCCTTATATTAGATATTCCTGTTGAGTATTGCACTAATCTTTCAAGTCCAAGTCCAAAGCCAGAATGAGGAGTAGAACCAAATTTTCTTAAATCAAGATACCAGTCTAGATGTTCAATGCTTAGGTTTAATTCTTTTATTCTATTTTCTAATTTTTGCAAGTCATCTTCTCTTTCGCTTCCTCCTATAATCTCTCCAATTCTTGGAACAAGTATGTCCATTCCTTTGACAGTTTTATTGTCTTTGTTTATTTTCATGTAAAATGCTTTAAAATTTTTTGGATAATCAATAATCACCACTGGTTTTTTAAAAGTCTCTTCTGTTAAGTATCTTTCGTGATCTGTTTGCAAATCTATTCCCCAGCAAGGTTTTATTTCAAAATTTTTTTTTGAGCTTTCAAGAATTTCAATTGCTTTGGTATAGGTAATAACTTCAAATTTTGAATTTATTACGTTTTCTAGTTTTTTAATTAAGCCTTTTTCAATGTAATTTTCTAAAAAATCCATATCTTGTGAGCATTCGTTTAAAATTGAACTTAAAATATATTTTAAGAGATCTTCCGCTAGGATAATATTGTCGTTAAGCTTGCAAAAAGCCATTTCTGGTTCTATCATCCAAAATTCTGAGGCGTGACGTGTGGTGTTGGAATTTTCTGCTCGAAATGTTGGGCCGAATGTATATATTTTAGATAAAGCCATTGCATATGCTTCCCCGTGCAATTGACCAGTGACAGAGAGAAAAGCTTCTTTTCCAAAAAAATCATTTTTAAAATCAATGTTGCTAAGCGAATTGTTTGATTCATTGAATTTTAGTGTGGAAACTCTAAACATTTCTCCAGCACCTTCCCCATCATTTGATGTAATTATTGGTGTATTGATATAAAAAAATCCATTTTTTTGGAAATATTCATGAATTTTGTATGAAATTTTATTTCTTACTCTAGCAATAGCTCCAAACGTATTGGTTCTTATTCTTAAATGAGGTATTTCTCTTAAAAACTCAAAAGTATGTCTTTTTTTTTGTAATGGGTAAGTTTTTGGATCTGTTTCTCCGATTATATGAAAACCATGTGTTTTTATTTCATAATTTTGTCCTTTTGCAGGACTCTCTACTAGTAGACCTGTTAATGATATACTTGCTCCTGTTGTTAGTTTTTTTAGATCTTTTTCATCAAATTGATTTTCTTCTTCGTTTATTATGGCTTGCATTCCTTTAAGCGTTGAGCCATCATTAATTTCTATAAATCCAATCTTGCCATTACTTCTTTTAGTTCTAATCCAGCCGTTTATTGTAACATTGCTGTTTAAAATTGGATTTTTTAAAATATCTTTAATGCTTGCAAACATTTTATTTATCATCCTAAATATTTATTAATATTGCTAAATCAATTTTATTATAGCTTAAAACTTTTTTTTTAAAAAACATTCTATCAATTTTTATTGTTTTAATTCTTGAAATTAACTTTGTTAATATTTATACTTTACCTTTTAGGGGTAATTATTATTTTGTAATGAAAAATTTCAAAGAAGTAATAATTGTTTTTGATTCAGGAATAGGGGGACTTTCTTATTTTAAATATATTAAAAGTAAAATAGAAGGGTGCCAGTATGTTTATGTTGCCGATAATAAAAATTTTCCTTATGGAGAGAAAAGTTCTGAATATCTTTTAGAAGCAGTTTTGTTTTTAATTGAGAAATTTAAAAAAATTTACAATATTGGTGCATTAATTTTGGCTTGCAATACGATTTCTGTTAGCGTATACAATAAATTAAATTTTGTTTTTCCAGTAGTCTATACTTTGCCAGAGGTAAGTTCAGTTTCAGATCTTGCTTTAAAAAGAGTTCTTTTGATTGCGACAAATACTACGATTGAAAGTAAATTTGTTAAGGATCAAGTAAATATGCATGATGATTTAATTGTTAAAGCTGCTGGAGAGCTTGTTAATTTTGTTGAATATGGGAATAAGTACAGAAAAGATGCTCTTAGATGTTTGGAAGCTTTAAAGTTTGAAGTTGTAAACACCGATAGAGAGATTGTTTTTCTTGGATGCACGCATTATTTGCATCTTAAGACAATGATAGAAGATTTTTTAGAAATTCCTGTTTATGAGAATCGTGAATTAGTGACACAAAGTCTTATTAGATTGATGAATTTTTCTGAATATAAATGTAATTATCATAAAAATGATCTTGATTTCGTAGATGAGTTTTATTTAACTGGAAATGAAAATTTGACTTTTTATCAAAATTTTTGCAAAAAATATAATCTCCACTTTAAAGGAACGATAATTTGAATTATCTTGAATTTGAAGTTATTTGGGGAGTTAACAATATATATTCTATTTTAGAACTTGGCAGTAAATTAATTTATGAAGGAATTTTTAAGGGTAAGGTATTAGAAACGGGTTGTAAGGAGTATAGTCCTTTAGTTCCGGGAGATATAGTCTTAGGGTATATTTACGGCTCTCGTAAGGTATATATTGATAAGCGACTAAGTAGAAAAAATATTCTTTGGCGATATAACAGGAAAGCAGATCTTAGACAGATAATTGTTTCTAATATTGACAATGTTTTGATTGTAAATTCTGCTAATTTTCCTGAGATGAAAAATTTTTTTATTGACAGAGTTCTTGTTGTTGCAGAAGAGCAAAATATTGTTCCTGTTATTGTGATTAATAAAATTGATAAAGGAATAAGTCAAAGGGTTGAAGAATTCTCTGAAATTTATAAGAATTTAGGATACAAAGTTTTAAAAACCTCTGTTAAAACTTTTGAGGGCATTAAAGAAGTAAAAGAGGTTTTGAGAAATTCAAGAACTTCTTTTATTGGCCAGTCTGGTGTTGGTAAATCTTCTTTAATAAATTTGATTGATTCAAAAGCTTCTCAATCAGTAAATGAAATTTCACATAAGTATTCTAGAGGAAAACATACTACTGTTTATTCAATATCATTTCATTCTGAGAGCGGAATAATAATTGATACTCCTGGGATAAAGGAGTTTGGAATTGAAACATTATCTTTTGAGAATCTTAAGTATTATTTTAAAGAGTTTGAAAATTTTGCTAGTTTTTGTAAATATAAATCCTGCTTACATGTTAGTGAACCTTGTTGCTCTGTTACGAGTTCTTTAGGTAATGGTATTTCTAAGCTCAGGTACGAAAGCTATTTAAAGATTTTGTCAGAGCTTAAAAATTATAAAAATTATGCAAGATAAATATTTAAAAAATATTGATTTTTATGAAATTTTATCTTTAGTGTCTAAATACGTTTCTAATCCAGACACTGTTAATTTACTAAATAATCAAAAAATATTAAAAACAAGAGAAAGTTTAGAGAAAATGTTTTCTTTTGTTAATCTTATTAGAATGCTTTTTGAGAGTTATAAAGGATATCCAAATTCTTTTATAAGTAGCTTGAAATACCCCATTTCATTATTATCAAAAGAAAATTCAAGAGTCTCTATTGAAAATTTGAGAGACATTGTAGGGTTTTTAGATGAGGTTTTGAAAATAAATTCATTTTTGCATAAAAATAATGATATCAAGCATCTTAATGTTCGGATTTTATCTGATTTATTATTTTTAAGTCCAGAGCTAAAGAATTTGCTTAGTGAATTGAAAGAATATATAGATATTGATGCTCTTGAATTGAAAAGTGGTGTTGTAAAAGAATATGATGCGATTGAATTTGAAATTAAAAATTTAAATAGGCGAGTTGAAAAACAGATAAAAAGAATAATTAGCTTGAATGTAGAATATTTAGCTTCTAATTTTGTTTATTACAAATCTAATAAATATGCTCTTGCTCTTAAGTCTAATTTTAAAGGTAAAATTAAAGGCAATCTTATTTCTGTTTCGTCATCAGGTGAAACATTTTACATTGAACCAAATGATATTATAAATGATAACAATAGATTAAATTATTTGAATTTAGAAAAAAAAAGAATAATTTTAAAAATCTTACAGAATCTTTCCAGTAAAGTTCATAGCAATATTGTTCTTTTAGAGAATCTTTATAATAATTTTTTGTATTATGATTCTTTAAAAGCACGAGCGATTTATGGAATCAAAACTAAAGGGGTATTTCCTGAAATTTCAAATGTATTAAATATTTTCGATGCACATCATCCTTTGTTAAAAGATTCAAAGGCTATAGCTTTTACTCCTGATGAGAATCGTGTTGTAATTGTTACTGGTCCTAATGCTGGTGGAAAAACGGTAACTTTAAAGACAATTGGGCTGCTTAGTGCAATGTTTCAATTTGGGATTCCTATTCTTGTTAGTGAGTCTAGCACTTTTAAAATTTTTGATAACATTTTTATTGATATTGGCGATGAGCAATCAATTTCTAATTCTCTTTCAACTTTTTCAAGCCATATGAGTAATATTTCTTTTATTTTAAGACATGCTACAAAAAATAGTCTTGTAATATTTGATGAATTTTGTTCAGGAACAGACATTGACCAAGGGCAGGCGCTTGCCATTTCAATTCTTGAATATTTAATCAATATTGATTCTTATGTTTTAATATCAACCCATTATAATGCTCTTAAATATTTTGCATATACTCATGAGGGTGTTATTAATGCTTCTATGCGGATGGATTTAGAAACAATGCAACCTAATTATGATTTGATTTTTTCAATTCCCGGTGAAAGTTATGCGTTTAATGTTGCTAGTAGGGTTTTGATTGACAGTAGTATCGTAATTCGTGCTAATGAAATTTATTCATCTCAAAAGACAGAAGTTAATAAAATTTTAGAAAGATTAATAGAGAAAGAGAAAGATTTGCTTTTAATTAAAGAAAATATGAATAAGAAATTAATCCAAATTGAATTGCAAAAAAAAGAAGTAGAAAATCTTTATCAAGATCTTTTATTGAAAGAAAAAAATATTGAGATGGAACTTTTAAATGAGCAGAATGAATTTTTAAAAAATTCAAGAAAAGTTTTGGAAAATTTAGTTAGAGAAATAAAAGAAGGTAATATTAATGTCGTAAAGAATAAAGCTTTTATATCAGACTTGGAAAAAAATATAGACTTCAAGTTAAATAAAGTAAATTCTCTCAACAGTAAGAGTAATATAGCGATAGATTTTAAAATAGGAGATATGGTTAGAATAGTTAATTCTAATGTAAAAGGAAAAATAGTTGGAATTTCGAAAAAGAAGATTACCGTTAATGCAGGTACTTTTAATGTTAGTGTTTCCAGCTCAGAGATATCTTTAGAAAACTTTACAGAGCAGAAAAAAGAGGGCAGTAAAAATTTTAGCTTCTCAATTGATTATAGTAAGGAAAACTTGTTAAGTTTTACTGTTGATATTAGGGGTATGAGGTCTTTTGATGCTCTAGACTTTTTGAATAAGAAAATAGATAATATTATATTAAATGGCATTAATAAATTTGAAGTCATCCATGGAAAAGGAGAGGGTCATCTTATGAGAGAAGTTCATAATTTGTTAAAAGAGTTGAAGTTTGTTAAAAAATATTATTTTGCTCATCCTAGTGATGGAGGGGCAGGAAAAACTATAGTTGAGATTTAATTTAAGTGAATATAACGAAGTTTAATGAATTTGAAAATATATTGTTTAGCATTTGCCTTGATGTTGATTTTGTTCTTGAGGAGGAATTTGGCAATTCTTATGATATTCATCCCAATAGACCTTTTAGGGGTAAGACTGCAAACGGTCTTTTGGATGGTCTTTTTAGCGTTACAACAACTTTTACATTAGGCTATGGATCTAAGTTTGGAAGAGGCTATTTGATTATTATTGAGATATTAACTTTAAGTTTTGTTAATGATGAATTTTGGGATAAGATAAATAAAAAGGGTATTGAAATCTTTAGAGAAGGACTTAGAAATAAATTTCCAAGTAAAGATCTCGATATAGTGCTTGATGGCAATGTTTATAAAATTGTTGGGTCAATTTTATAATGATTGTATTATTTTCAATAATTGAGAGTAAGTATATTTTTTTGAAGTAGTATTGCTGTGCTAATTTGATATTTCTTATTGATATTGTAATATTTTTGATATTGAAAATTATTGTATACTTTTTTAAAGTTTTGTTTGCTAATAGGTTTTAAGTTATTATTTTTATGTTATATGATAAGGAGTTTTAATGCAATTTGAAGTAAAGGATCTGATAAATAAAATTAAAAAAGATGGGCTTGAAGAGGCTGAGAGAATATCTAATGATATTATTTTGAAGGCTAAAAAAGAGGCAGAAGAAATAGTTACTAGAGCAGAAGAAGATGCTAGAGTATTAAAGGTAAAATTAGAAAAAGAAGTTAATGATTATAAATGCCATGCCCTTGAAGCTTCTCGTCAGGCAATCAGAGATTTAATTATTGGTGTTGAGAAGAATCTTAAATCTCTTTTTGAAAATACTTTAAAAGATAACGTAGCAGAAGTTTTTAATGACAATAATTTCTTAGTAGATCTTATAATTAAAATAACGGATTCTTGGGTTAAGGAAGAAAAATTAGTTGTTCAATTAAATGAATCTGATTTTTCTAGCTTAGAGCAGATATTAAGACTAAAACTTGGAAATAAGCTTAAAGAAGGAATAGAGATTAAGCCTTTCAAAGGTACAAGCAAAGGGTTTAAGATTCAAAAAAAGAATATTGGTCTGTATTATGATTTTTCAGTGGAAACTATTGCAGACATTCTTTTTGATTATCTTAATCCAAGATTTAAGGAAGTTATAAAAGTGGTCTAGGAGACTTTTGTGTTGGATTCATATTATTATGTTTTATCTTCTTTGCCTTATATTGATTTAAAATCTTTAAAAAATTACAGCGTTTTAGATTTTTTGAATAATGTCGAAATTTCTTTAAGCAAAAAGGACTTCAATTTTTTAAAAGGGTTGCTAGAATTTAAGGTAGATAAGGGTAAGTCAAGAGTTATTGATCTTTTTTTTGATTTTGAAGATACAATAAGATATACACTTGCAGCTTTAAGGGCAGAAAAATTGGGGTTATCCAAGGATTTTTATTTAGAATCTTCTTATTTTTCGAGTTATTATCTGAGTATTTTGAGAAATATTTGTTTGAAAGAAAATTCTTTTGAAATAGAATTAGGCTTTGACCTTCTTAAGTGGCAATTTTTGACTGATCTTGAGGTTGGGCATGAATTTGATTTTGAAAAATTAATAATTTACTTTTTAAAGCTAAGGTTATTTTTAAGGCATAATTTATTTAAAGAAAAATTAGGTATTCAAAATTTTGACAATATTTGTCAAAATTTAATTGATAAAACTAATGAAAAAGTTTAGAAAAGGAATTTTAATGAAGACAAAAGGAAAAGTTGTTGGAGTGAATGGCAACTTAGTTGCTATTGAGGTAGAAGGTTCAGTTTCTATGAATGAAGTTTTATTTATAAGGACTGCTGGTAGAAATTTAAAAGCCGAAGTAATTCGTGTTAGAGGGAATGAAGTTGATGCGCAAGTTTTTGAATTGACAAAAGGGATATCTGTTGGAGATGTAGTTGAATTTACAGACAAGCTTTTAACAGTTGAATTAGGGCCAGGTCTTTTAACTCAAGTTTATGATGGGCTTCAAAATCCTTTGCCCGAGCTGGCTGTTCAATGTGGATTTTTTTTAGAAAGGGGGGTGTATTTAAGACCCTTGAATAAAGATAAAAAATGGAATTTTAAAAAAACTTCCAAAATTGGAGACAGAGTTATTGCAGGTGATTTTTTGGGTTTTGTAATCGAAGGAACTGTTCATCACCGAATAATGATTCCATTTTATAAAAGAGATTCTTATAAAATTGTGGAAATTGTAAATGATGGTAACTATTCGATTGATGAGCAAATTGCTGTAATTGAAGATGATTCTGGTACAAGACACAATATTACAATGTCTTTTCATTGGCCTGTTAAAATTCCTATTACTAATTATAAAGAACGACTTATTCCTAGTGAGCCTATGTTGACCCAAACTAGAATTATAGATACATTTTTTCCAGTTGCCAAAGGAGGAACTTTTTGCATTCCAGGTCCTTTTGGGGCTGGAAAAACGGTTCTTCAGCAGGTCACAAGTCGAAATGCTGATGTTGATATAGTGATTATTGCAGCTTGTGGTGAGCGAGCAGGAGAAGTTGTAGAAACTCTTAAGGAGTTTCCCGAGTTGATAGATCCAAAAACCGGTAAATCGTTAATGGATAGGACTTGCATTATTTGTAATACGTCTTCAATGCCAGTTGCAGCTAGAGAAGCTTCTGTTTATACCGCTATTACTATTGGCGAGTATTATAGGCAAATGGGCCTTGATATTCTTCTTTTGGCAGATTCAACTTCAAGATGGGCTCAAGCTATGAGAGAAATGTCTGGTCGCCTCGAGGAAATTCCTGGTGAGGAGGCTTTTCCGGCCTATCTAGAGTCTGTTATTGCTTCCTTTTATGAAAGGGCAGGTATCGTAGTTCTTAATAATGGCGATATTGGATCTGTAACAGTTGGTGGTTCTGTAAGTCCTGCTGGTGGTAATTTTGAAGAGCCAGTTACTCAAGCAACTTTAAAGGTTGTAGGAGCATTCCATGGACTTACAAGAGAAAGGTCTGATGCTAGGAAATTTCCAGCTATTAGTCCTCTTGAATCTTGGAGTAAATATAAAGGTGTTATTGATCCTAAAAAAACGGAATATGCAAGATCTTTTTTGGTAAAAGGTAGCGAAATTAATCAAATGATGAAAGTTGTTGGAGAAGAAGGCATAAGTAACGAGGATTTTTTAATTTACTTGAAATCTGAACTACTTGATTCATGTTATTTGCAACAAAATTCATTTGATTCTGTTGATGCTGCTGTTAATGCGGAGCGTCAAAATTATATGTTTGATATAGTTTATAAGATTCTTAAAACTAACTTTGAGTTTTCTGATAAGCTTCAAGCAAGAGATTTCATAAATGAATTAAGGCAAAATCTTTTAGACATGAATCTTTCTTCTTTTAAAGATTATAAGTTTAATAAATTGGAGCATGCTTTGAATGAATTGGTAAATTTAAAAAGGTAATTTAGAGGATTTGGAGAAATATATATATATGAAAAGAGTCTACAGTAAAATAGAGTCTATAGCAGGCAATGTAATAACTGTTACAGCTCAAGGTATTAAGTACGGTGAGCTTGCTATTGTGAAAGCAAAAGATACAAGTTCTCTAGCCGAAGTAATTAAACTTGATCGAGAAAAAGTTTCCCTTCAAGTTTATGGTGGTACAAGAGGTGTTTCTACGTCAGATGAGATAAAATTTTTAGGACATTCAATGCAAGTTTCATTTTCTGATAATTTGTTGGGTAGAATTTTTGATGGTTCTGGAAATCCTAGAGATGGAGGCCCTTCTCTAGATGATAATTTGATTGAAATTGGAGGACCTTCTGCAAATCCCGCAAAACGTATTGTTCCTAGGAATATGATAAGGACAGGACTTCCAATGATAGATGTTTTTAACACTCTTGTTGAATCTCAAAAATTACCAATCTTTTCTGTTTCTGGTGAACCTTATAATGAGCTTCTTGTAAGAATTGCACTTCAAGCAGAGGTTGATTTGATAATTCTTGGTGGAATGGGGCTTAAGCATGATGATTATTTGACTTTTAAAGATTCTTTAGAAAAAGGAGGAGCTTTAAGTAGAACAATTTTTTTTGTTCATACTGCTAATGATTCTGTTGTTGAATCTTTAACTGTTCCTGATATTTCGCTTTCTGTTGCTGAAAAGTTTGCTCTCAAGGGTAAAAAAGTTTTAGTTCTTCTTACAGATATGACAAATTTTGCTGATGCGATGAAAGAAATATCTATTACAATGGAGCAAGTACCTTCTAATAGAGGTTATCCTGGAGATTTATATTCTCAGCTTGCATATCGTTATGAGAAAGCTATTGATTTTGAAGGTGCAGGATCGGTTACAATACTTGCGGTTACAACTATGCCGGGTGATGATGTTACTCATCCTGTTCCTGATAATACTGGTTATATTACAGAAGGTCAGTACTATTTAAAGGGCGGCAGAATAGAACCTTTTGGATCGCTTTCAAGGCTCAAGCAAATGGTAAATAGTAAGACCAGGGACGATCACAGGACTATAATGGATTCAATGATTAAGCTTTACGCATCTTCAAAAGAATCTGTAGAAAAGAAGGCTATGGGATTTAATATGACTAAGTGGGATGAGAAATTACTCAAGTATAGCAACATGTTTGAAAGCAAGATGATGGATTTGTCTGTTAATATTCCTTTAGAAGAGGCTTTAGATTTGGGTTGGGATATTCTTGCTAGTTGTTTTAGTCCAAAAGAAACAGGAATAAAAACAGACCTTATTGAAAAATATTGGCCTAAAAAAGAGACCTTTTGATTATGCCTAAAATTAAATTGACCAAAAATGATCTTAAAAAGCAAAAAGATGAACTTAAAATGTTTAATAGATATTTGCCTACTTTGCAGCTTAAGAAGCAACAGCTTTATATGGAAATTGTTAGAATTGAGAATTCTTACAAAATCAAAAATCTTGAGCAACAAAAACTTAAGGATAGTATTTCAAATTGGATTTCTCTTTTTGGCGAGAAATTTCCTTTTGAGAGTTGGATTCAAGTAAAAACAGTGGTAAAGAAGTCTTTAAATATTGCAGGGGTTGCAATTCCTATATTTGATTCTATTGAATATGAAGATATAAGGCATGATTTACTTTTTACTCCTTATTGGGTAGATAAGGGGATTGAAATTCTTAAAATTGTGATTCAAATTGATGTAGAGCTTAAAATTTTAAAAAAACAAATCGCTTTGCTTTTAAAAGAGTTTCGAGTAACATCCCAAAGAGTTAATTTATTTGAGAAAGTGATGATACCAACAGCTAAAGCTAATATAAAAAAAATTAATATATATCTTGGAGATCAGCAAACTGCAGCTGTTGTAAGAGGTAAAATTGCTAAGTCTAATTTGATTGATAAAAAAAGATAGGAACAAGCTTATGATTGTAAAAATGAAAAAAATTTTACTTTTGACTTTATCAAAATATAAAAAAGAATCATTAGAGATTTTAAGAGATTTTGGAGCAGTTCATATTAATTATTGTAATAAAAGTTCGGATTCCTTAAAAAAAAGCATTGATGATCGGCAAATTTTAATACAAGCTTTTTCGCTACTTAGAGAAGATGGAGGTGTTAAGGCTTTAAAATCTTCTAATGGTAATTTTTTGGATATTGCAAAGAGCATAGTCAATTTAGGTAATGAGATTAAAGAATTTCAAGATATTAAACGATCCTTATTGCATGAAAGGAGTTTGATTTCTGTTTGGGGGAGTTTTTCTTTAGAGAATGTTAACAAATTGAAAGAATCTAACATTTATATTCACTTTTTTAAAATCCAAAAAAGTGAATATAAAAATTTATTAAAAGATCCTAATGTTAATGTTTTTTTGATTAAAAATGTAAAAAACACTTCTTATTTTGTAAGTGTTGGTGAGTTTGAACAAAAAATTGAGATTGCTGATGAGTTTAAGTTTAATTTTGATCTTGATTATATTAATAATAAATTAAAGGTTGTTGATGAGATTTTGGATCAAAAATTGACCCAAATTTCTCTTTTTAATAAATATATTGATATTTTAAGGGATGAAATAAAAAAATATGATCAAATTGTAGAGTTTGAGCAAGTTTTAGCTGATATGCAAACCGATTTTGAGGATTTTTCGTATATTACAGGATTTGTTCCAGCTGAAAGTCAAGAATCTCTTAAAAGCTCTGTGTTAAAAGCAGGTTTTGCAGTTCAATTTGCAGATCCTGAAGAAAACGATATTATTCCAACCTATATAAAAAGGAAAGGAATCGCCAATTTAGCTGCTCCTATTTTTAGTATTTTAGAGACAATTCCCGGATATAAAGAAAGAGACATAAGTTTTATTTTTATGTTATTTTTCTTTGTGTTTTTTGGTATGATAATAGGTGATGCAGCTTATGGAGTGATATTTTTTTTGATAGGAATTTTGCTTAGTTTGAGTTTTATTCTTAAAGGTAAGCCTTTAACTTCAGTTCATGGGTTAATATTTTATCTTAGTGTGTCATCGATACTTTATGGTTCTATGACTGGGACTTGGTTTGGTAGTTCTTTAGTTCTTGAAATGTTTCCTATTTTGAATTCATTTAAAGTTAGTTATTTGACAGAGAAAAATAGTGTTCAAAATATTATCTTTATTTGCTTTTCAATAGGAGTTTTGCAAATTTCATTAGCTCATGTTTGGAATTTTTTCAGACAAGTAAAAGAAAAGCCCCATGTTCATTCAATTGCACAGATTGGTTGGCTTACATGTATATCTGGTCTTTATTACCTTGCTTTGAATTTAATACTTAGTCAATCTCGATTTCCCATGTATAATGCTGTTTATAATATAATATATTTTGGTGTTGCACTTGTATTTGTTTTTGGCAAGCAAGATGGTTCAAATTTTTTCAAGTGCATATTGAAAAGTTTTGGGGGCATTATAGAGCAGTTTTTAACCACTGTGTCAGGGTTTGCAGATATAATATCTTATATTAGGCTTTTTGCAGTTGGACTTGCGGGGCTTTCAATCTCAGCAAGTTTTAATGCTATGTCAATGCCTTTGTTAAAATCTTCCAATGTTGGCTTTATAGTAGCCGGGATTATTGTTATACTTTTTGGGCATGTTTTAAATATAATGCTATCTCTGCTTTCAGTGATTGTTCATGGGGTAAGGCTTAATATGCTTGAATTTTCGAACCATTTAGGGCAAGAATGGAGTGGGCACGCTTATAAGCCTTTTAGAAAAATAAAAAAAAAATAAAAAGGAGTACTTATGGATATAGGTTTAATAGGAGTTAATTCAGCTCTGACAATCTCAGCAATAGGTTCTGCATTGGGTATGGGAGCAGCAGGTAGTGCTGCTATTGGAGCATGGAAGAGGTGCTATATGCAAGGAAAACCAGCGCCATTTCTATTGATTGTTTTTGTCTCAGCACCATTGACTCAAATAATATATGGATATATTTTAATGAACACGTTATATGAGGTAATGATGCAGACTAATCCATGGTTGCTGCTTGGAGCTGGTCTTGGTGGTGGATTTGCGATTGCTGTTTCTGGATTTGCTCAAGGTAAGGCAGCAGCAGGTGCTTGTGATGCTTTTTCTGAGACTGGGAAAGGATTTGCTACATACCTATTAGTTTTGGGCTTAATAGAATCCGTTGCTCTTTTTGTAATGGTATTTCTAATGATATTTAAGTTTGTTTAATTTTGATTTATTATTTATTTTAATATTAAATTTTCTCGTAATTTATGAGTTAATTTAATATATTTGTTGTTATGAGAAAATTGGTTTTAATTTTTTTTGTTTTGCCTTTTTCTGTTTCTTTGAATTCTTCAAATAATAAAAATTTTCCTTATTGGATTTTGCTTGAAAAAGGTAGACAATTTCTTTATTCTAAATCTGAATTTAGTAAGTCTAATCTTACACATGCTATTAATTATTTGCAGGAAGCTTTGCTTAGAAAAGGTGTTTATCCCGAAGCCAGCTATTATTTGTCAGTAGCTTATGGCATGTCTGGCAATACTGTTCTTGAAAAATTAAACCTTTACAAGTCTTTTGAAGATAAAGATTATTTGATAGATGAATCTTTTGAAAAAAAAATACTTTTTTCTTTAGCCAAAATGGCCGAACTTGAGAATAATTATGTTGATACGATTGATTATTTAAATGATATATTAAATAAGTTTTCAACCAAAAAAGATTATTATAGTTATCATGATTATTCTCAAGGTAAAAATACTACACCAAATAATAAATTTAATGTTTCATTTTATTTAACTTCTTATTTAAAACAAGTAAGAGGAGCTTTTGGTATTGATTTTACTTTTAATCTTTACAGATTTAAGAACTACAATGTTATTGATACTCACCAATTATTGTCAAAAGTTTATTTGCGCCTAAGGGCTTATGAACTTTCAATTACTCATGGACTTATAGCTGCAGTGGGGATTTTAACAAGAATGTATGATTATGTTTGTTATTATGAATCTGTGTATCAGTTTAGGAATTTAAGGTCTTTTGTTCAAAAAATTAATGAGTATAAGGAAATAAAAAATGCTTTTGAATCTACAGATTTTTGGGAAATAATTTATAATGTTGCTGTTGCTACCTATTCATATTCTAATGGTAATTATGGATTTAGAGCAATAGATACTTGGAAATTAATAGTGGATCTTGCGCCAAGATTTTCTCCTTATATTGCTAAATCAAGAAGCCAAATTAAAAATTCTGTATTTAAAAAAAAGATAAATTTTAAATCTTGATTTGTAGTTCGGGGGAGTGAGTATTAGTATTTGTAAAAAAAATTTTTGCATTATTGCACACATTGATCACGGTAAATCGACATTAGCCGATAGGTTTATTCAAAAGGCCAAAATAATATCTGATCGCGATTTTAAAAGTCAAATGCTTGACAGTATGGATATTGAGCGAGAAAGAGGAATTACAATAAAAAGTCAGGCAGTAACAATTACTTATAAAAGTAATGATGGTGATTTTTATGAGTTAAATTTTGTAGATACTCCAGGTCATGTTGATTTTTCTTATGAAGTCTCAAGAGCAATTTCATCTTGTGAGGGCGCTCTTTTATTAATTGATGCAAGTCAGGGAATACAAGCTCAGACGGTTTCTAATTTTTATATGGCCTTTGAGCATGATTTAGAAATTATTCCTGTTATTAATAAGATAGATCTTCCAAATGCTAATATTGATTTTGTAAAAAAGCAAATAAAAAATGATTTAGGATTAAATGAAGAAATTGCTATTTTGATTTCTGCTAAGAATGGAATAGGAATTGATAATTTGCTTGAAGCTATTTGTAAGCATGTGCCATCTCCTAAAGGAAGTATTAAGGATCCATTAAGAGCATTAATTTTTGATTCGCATTATGATTCTTATAGAGGAGTTGTTGTTCACTTTAGGATTTTCGAAGGACAAATCAAGACAGGCGACAAAATTAGGTTAATGCATACCGATAGTGAGTATTTAATTGAGGAGATTGGGGTTTTTAAAATATCTCTTGAAAGAAAAGATAGGTTAGAAGCAGGGGATGTTGGATATTTTATTGCAGGAATAAAAAATATATCAGATGTGAAGATTGGAGATACAGTAACTCTTTGCAATTGTTCCGCATTATCTCCCCTTGAGGGATTTAAAGAAATTAAGCCTGTAGTGTTTTCTTCAGTGTATCCTGTTGATGCCAATCAATATGATGACCTTTTAAAGGCAATGGATAGATTAAAGCTTAATGATGCATCGTTAACATTTGAAAAAGATTCATCATCGGCTCTTGGCCATGGTTTTAAGTGTGGGTTTCTTGGTCTTTTGCATTTAGAGGTTATTCAAGAACGTATTGAGCGTGAATTTGATTTAAATGTGATATTGACTTCTCCTTCTGTTAGATACAAAATAATTCCTAAAAAGGGAGAATCTTATTTTATTGAAAGTCCTGAACAATTTCCTGGAAATGAAGCTATTGAAAGTGTGCTTGAGCCTTATATTAGAGCTAATATTATTGTTCCTACAGAATTTTTAGGAAATATTATGAGTGTATGTTTGTTGAAAAGAGGAGTGCAGACAAATTTAATTTATCTTGATACTAAGCGCGTTGAGCTTATTTATAAAATGCCTCTTTCCGAAATCCTTTTTGATTTTTATGATAAGATTAAATCTGTAAGTCGTGGATATGCTTCTTTTGATTATGAACTTTTAGATTATGAATATACGGATTTAGTAAGATTAGATATATTAGTAAATGGGGATAAGGTTGATGCACTTTCTCAATTGGTTTTTAAAGATAGTGCAAGAACTAAGGCTGCTGGGATTTGTAAAAAGTTGAAAGATGAAATATCAAGGCAACAATTTAAAATAGCTATTCAAGGTGCTATTGGCTCTAACGTTATTGCTAGAGAGACAATCTCTCCTGTTAGAAAAGATGTTACTGCCAAGTGTTATGGTGGTGATATTACTCGTAAGCGAAAACTTTTGGAAAAGCAGAAAGAAGGCAAAAAGCGAATGAAGATGGTAGGAAATGTTGAGATTCCACAAAGTGTTTTTCTTGCAGTTCTGAAATCTAATAATGATAATTAAATATGTTTTTAATTATTTAAGGTATGTGATTGGCAAATCCTTTAGAAATGCGATAAAATATTTTTGTCATTACTTATTTAAAATTAGTTGTATGTAGTTTAAATTTATATGGAGTTATTATGCTTAAGTCTAATAAAGTTGTTCTTATCGGAGCTGGTGGAGTGGGTTCAAGCTTTGCTTATGCTTTGACAATAGACAATTCGCTTGTACATGAACTTGTAATTATTGATGTTAATGAAAATAAAGCAAAAGGTGAGGTCATGGACCTTAATCATGGCCAAATGTTTTTAAAGAAGAATATTAATGTATTGTTTGGGACTTACAAAGATTGTGTTAACGCAGATATTGTTGTAATTACAGCAGGGCTTAATCAAAAACCTGGTGAAACAAGACTTGATTTAGTTGATAAAAATTCTAAAATTTTTAAAGATATTGTAACCAATGTTGTGTCTAGTGGCTTTGACGGTATTTTTGTCATTGCAACTAATCCTGTAGACATTATGACTTATGTTACAATGAAATATTCCAAATTTCCTATTCATAAGGTTATAGGCACCGGTACTATTCTTGACACTTCAAGGCTTAGATATTTTTTAAGTGCTCGTTTTAATGTGAACACTCAAAATGTACATTCATATATTATGGGGGAGCATGGTGATAGTTCTTTTGCTACTTGGGATGAAACAAAAATAGCAATGAAGCCTTTATCAGAATACCTTGCTGAAGGCAAAATAACTGAGCTAGAGCTTGATGAAATTCATAAAAAGGTTGTAAATGCTGCTTATGAGGTGATTAATCTTAAGGGAGCAACTTATTATGCTATTGGGCTTGGTATTAAGAATATTGTAAATGCAATAATTGGGGATCAGAATATTATCCTGCCAATATCTTCTTATATTAATGGCCAGTACGGGGGATTAGTTAAAGATATTTATATTGGAGCACCTGCCATAGTTTGTAAAGAAGGAGTCAAAGAAGTTTTAAACTTTAAGATAAGCTCCAAAGAGCTTGATAGTTTTAACAGTTCTGCTAATCAGCTTAAAAGCTATATTGATAAAATAACTTTTTAGTTTTGAGAAGTGAAATTTTAATTTTAAGACCCCCAATATTTGAGGGTCTTTATTTTTCAAGCATATTTTCTCCGTTTTTTCTATGTTCAATTGCTTCAAGTAAGGCTTCTCTTGAAATGTTTTTTTCTTCCCTTAAGTCGGAGATTGTTCTTGCAATTTTTAATATTGAATGCGTTGCCCTTGAGGATATGTTGAGTTTGTTTAGAATGTAAATCAAATCATTTTTCAATATTGCACTTAATTCGCAAAATTTTTCAATGTGATCGGTATTAAGATCAGAATTTTTATTTATATTTGAAAAATTTTTGTATCTTATATTTTGAATGTTTCTTGCTTTTATTATTCTTTGTTTTATTTCGCTTGAACTTTCGCTTTTTTCGCTTAGTAATTTTTCATTAGTAATTGCTCTTGTTGGGACCCTAATATCAATTCTATCAAGCATTGCAGCTCCAAGTTTTTTCCAATAATTTGAAATTTCTTGTTGTGAACAAAAACAATCTGTGTTTTTTTTGCCAAGATTTCCACAAGGGCAAAGATTCATTGCAAGCATTAGTTGGAAATTGGCAGGGTATTTGAATAATTTGGAACTTGCTCTTGAGATTGAAATTGATTTATCTTCAATAGGTTCACGTAAAGATTGTAAGATGGATTTTTTAAATTCTAAAGCTTCATCTAGAAATAATATTCCATTGTGGGCAAGAGACACTTCTCCAGGTAAAGGATTCGAACCCCCCCCAATTATTCCTTCTTTACTAGCAGTATGGTGAGGATTTCTAAAAGGTCTTTGTTTTATTATCTTTCTGTCTATTAATTTCCCCGATATTGACCATATTCTATTTGTTTCTATCAGTTCTTTGTTTGTAAGTGGAGGAAGAATAGATTGAGTGCACTTAATACTGAGTGTTTTCCCGCTTCCAGGTGGACCAAATAACATTATGCTGTGTCCACCAGCAATTGCTATTTCAATTGCTCTTTTTACTCTTTGTTGTCCTTTTATATTTTTAAAGTCATAATCTAAAATACAATCTTGTTCAGTTATTGTGTGCGGTTTAACATTTGTTCTTGGGGGAAATATATTGTCGTTTAATTGTTCTATTATTTTTATGGTTTCTTTTAAATCTTTAACACCCCAAATATTTAAACCATCTATTAGGCAAGCTTCTTCTAAATTTTCAAAGGGAACTATTGCAAGTTTTATTTCGTTTTCTTTGGCAAGAGCAATTGCCGGTAAAACTGCTTTTATTGATCTTATTTTGCCATCTAATTGCAATTCTCCCAATACTAAGATTTCTAAATTTTTATTATTTTTGTTTTCTTGGATTTTAATAATGCTAATAGCAATTGAAAGGTCAAAAGCTGTTCCAAGCTTTTTAATTCCAGCTGGTGCAAGATTTATTAATATTCTATCTTTAGGGAAATGAAAATTTGAATTTTTGATAGCTGATTTTACTCTTTCTCTCGATTCTTTAATTTCGTTTCCAGCAAGCCCCACGATGTCAATTCCAGAGCTTCCTTTTTTGATGTCTATTTCAATTTCAATTAGTTCTCCTTCGTATCCTATTGATGAGTGTGAATAGATTTTCATCTAACAGCTCTCCCTTAAAGACTTGTAGTTTTCCAAACTATCTTTTAATGATTTGTATGGCAGTAAAAAACAGTCTTTTCTATTTGTATTTGTAAATATGTTGAAAATTTTTAAACTTGCGTCAATTTCGTCTAGATTTGCAAAATCATTGTTTATCACTTTTTGCACTAAGTTTAGGATTTCGGGTTTTGGTTTGTTATTGCACAATTTGTTTAAAGCGTTGGCGCTTGCAAGTAAAATCATGCATCCAGATGCATGATGTTTTAAATTAAATTTTCCGTTATTTTCTTTTTTTATTTGGAATAAAATTTGATCCCCGCATTTAGATTGATGTTTGAAATTTTGATTTGTTTCTACTTTATGTATTATATAATTATTTATCTTACTAAGCTTTACTAATTTTCTTTTAATTTTTTCAGTGAGCATAATTTAATTTTATTTTCTTTGATTTATTAAATCAATAATAAAAGATAATATGAAGTTTATTTTCTAAATTTTTATGAAAGCTCTTTTATTACTTTTTTTAATCCTAATATAAAAATATCAATTTCTTTTTGTGTATTATAAAAATAAAAGCTAATTCTTAAAAGATGGTTTTTGTTTAAATTTTCTGGAAAAAATGCTACATAAGAACAAGTTTTTCCGGCTCTAGTTGCTATTCCCATTGTATCTAGATAGGTTTCAATATCGTGTGAGTGAATATTTTTTACTGTAAATGATATTATTGAATTTCTTTTAAGATTTGTATTTAGTAAAAATTCAACTTCATCAATCTCTTGTAATTTTTTTATCCCATATTCTATTAATTGCTGATCATGTTCTAAAATAAAATCCATAGAAATATTATTGATATATTTTATTGCCTCTTCAAGTCCAATAATTCCTGCAATATTTGGGGTTCCCGATTCAAATTTATTTGGAGCATCGAGTGATTTAAATTTAATTTTTTTATTTTTGATAAATATTTCTTCGACAGTATTTCCTCCTAATTTTGAGCTATGAAGTTTTTCAGCCATATTATTTGAAATATATAAAATTCCAATTCCTGTTGGGGCAAGCATTTTATGCCCAGAAAATACCAAAAAGTCACAACCAATTTTTTTGACATCTATTTTTACATGAGGTGCCATTTGTGCAGCATCTATAAAAAGACTTATATTATATTTTTTTGCGATTTTTCCAATAGATTCTAAATCATTAATGGTTCCTAGGGTATTATTTATTCCGGAAATACTGATAAGCTTTGTTTTTTCTGTAATAAGTTTTTCAATTTCTTCAGGGGTAATAATTCCCATTTCATTGAATTTAGCAAGCTTAATTGTTAGATTAGCTAATTTTGCAAGATTTGCCCATGGCAGTAAATTACTATTGTGTTCAAGAGTTGTAAGAATAATTTCATCTTTTTTTTTAAAGTATTTTGAGTAAAAAAACGAGTTTGCAATGGTATTGATTCCGTCCGTAGTTCCAGAGTTAAATATTATATTGTTTGCAGATTCTGCATTAATGAAATTTTTTACAAGTTCTCTTGTTTTTTCTATTTTTATGCTTGATTGAATTGCAAATTTGTGACCGCTTCTGTGTACATTTGCATTGTAATTTTCATAATATTCGATGCTAGAGTAAATTACTTTTTTGGGCTTTTGAGAGGTTGCTGCATTATCAAAATAAATTATATGTTTATTGTCAATCTGTTTATTTAAAATAGGAAAATCTTTTCTTAAAAACTCGACTTTTTCGGTATTACTTTTTATTTGTTTGAAATCCATAATCCTTACAAGTTCCTTTGTTTTAATTTTTAGCTTTTAATAATTATAGCATTATTTTTTATTCTACAAAAAAAAATTAAAATGATTATTAATTAATAATCATTTTTTTTAAAAATTGAAGTTTATTTTTTTGTATAAATTTTGTTTATTGGTTATGTTTTTTGATTATGATATACTCGTTTATATGAAAGAAGTAATTTATAGGTTTGAAAAAGCCGAAGATTATAAATTGGTTCCTATTAATAATATTTATGGGAATGTAACTGATACAGGAGAGATTTTTTGTGATCTTGTTTTCGAGTCTACAGAGATTTCTGAGGAGATTGCTTATACTAAAACCAAAGAAGGTGTTTTAGAAGAGGTTTCAAAAGAATTAAAACGTGGAGAAGAGGGTAAAATAGTATTAATCAACTCTTTTATAGGAATTTCTATTACAAAGATTACTGCTAGAAATATTGCTTATTGGCTTTTAAAAAAAGTTGATGAATTAGAAGATAATGAATAGCAAAACGTCTGAAGATAGAATTAAGATTTATTTATCAAAACTTAGGAAGCATAAAAATAAAATTTTAAGCAAAAAGAGTATTAAAAATATTATTGAAGTATCAGATATTTCTGATAATGATATTGAAAATATGGAGCTTTATTTTAGAAGATCTTATGTGAGAGTTAGAAGATTTGTCGATATGGGGAAGATAGGTGTTGCTTTTAGAGAGCTTGAATCTATTTATTTTTATTCTCTTCATGACAAATCAATGTTTAGTTTATTTTTTTCTCTTTTTAAAGAGATTGCTGATAAAGTAAATACTAAAGAATCTAAAAAAAAAATGATTCATGTAAGTTTACAAGCAAAAGAATTTGGAATAAGAAATGATTTGGATTTAATAGACTATTATGAATCTAAGAAATCTAAGAGTAGAATTTTAATATTAACTTTGAGTTCTATCTTGATATTTTTTATTTCTTTGATTACTTACAGATCTTTTCAAAGTTTCGTTGGTGTAAATGGAAATGGTAAAATGGTTTTAAAAGAAAAATTTACTTCTTCTACTGCATCTCAAGGTCTTCCCCCTATTACTATGGCTAAAGATTTAGTAGTTGAGGCTGTTGATCTTATTTCACGTCCCAAAGACTTCTATTACATAGAAATAGAGGATGCTAAAGTTCTGGCATTTGAAGATGCACATTTGTATCAGCTTAAAGCGGGGATTGTCTCAACAAAGTATCCTGTTAAAAAGATTTCTTACAGAGTCGCAGTTTACGATGATCTTGGCAAATCTGTATTTAATCAGGTTTTCAATAAAGAAAGTGATTTTTTTGCAAAATGGGGTAAAAATGTTTATATTCCAATTGATGTTATATCAAGTATACCAAGAGCTATTGATGTTAATCCCAAAAAAGTAGTATTAGATATTATTGAAATTGATTTTTTTGAAAATGTTGATGATAAAATTGGTGTAAATCTTGACTCAGATTCTTTTATATTGAAATTTAAATATATTGGAAATTATTTTAAAAAGTCCTTTGGAATTTGTAAGGCAAATACTGTGGTAGAAGTTTTCAATTCTTCAAAAGATGTTATTAAAGATTTGGAAATTGAAATTAGTTATATTGATAAGGACGGAAGAACTATTAGGTCCTTGAGACGTAAATTAATCTCTTCTGCCAATTCTTTTTTAAAATCTAAATCCAAACAGAGTTTCACAATTAGTACTATTTTCCCAAATGAGATTTATCCCACAATTGAAAAGGATTTTTCATCTATTAAAATTTATAATGTGATGATTAAATAGAGCTTTAAAATTATCTTAAGATTTCTTTTTCTTTTAAATTTGAGACAATTTTAAGCGGAATCAGTGTAGTTAAAATGTTTATTAGCATATATAAGCCAATAAGTGTTAAGCTAAAGCTCAAGCTTAAATGTATTTGAAATTCAGATACGTAGTATTCTGAGTTTAATATTTCAGAATTTTCTTCTCCAAATATTTTTAAAAAAAAGTTTAAAATATTATCAACAAAGTTTATTAAATAAGATATTTTAAGTGTTAAATAATTTCCAAGTATTATTCCAATCCCACAAAAGGTGGTGCTTAATGTGAGTGATATTAAAAGAAATATTATTTTTATGTTTAAATTATTCATTCCAATTGATTTTAGTATTGCAATTTTCTTTTTATTTTCAAAAATAAGCATTGAAAGGGACGAAGATATATTAATGCTTGCAAATATTATAATCAAAGCCATAATGAATATTAAAAGTTTTTTACTTATATCTAGATTATTGTATTTATTTAAATAAAGTTCATAGAATGTGTTTATTTGGAATTCTTGAAATTCAGTTTCTAAATTCTGTTTCAAGATTTCATTGGTTTTTATGGAATTGGAATTTATTTCAAGTCCAATTATGCTTTTTGAAAACTTTTTTGACATTAAATTTTCGTTTTCAAAAGAAATTAACACTAAATTATTATCAATATCTTTTAGCCCGGTTTCAATTATTCCCGAGATATTAAACTTTTTTATTCTGGGTATTATTGTATTGTTTTTTGTATTTGGAATCAAAATGTCAATTTTTTCATTGAGATTTAAATTAAGTTTATTTTTTATTTGATTTGAAATAAGTATAGAATCCTTTTTTAAATTTTTACTACCTTTTATTAATTTTATTGATTTGTTTTCCAATATGAATTCATTTTCTATTGCTCTTATTAAGACACCTTGTTTTTTATTATTTCCAATAATTCCATAAGTTCTTTTCTCAAAAAAATAATTTAAATCTTTGTAATTATATTTTTTTTTAAATGAGCTTAATCTGTCTTTTAAGTAATGGATTTTATTTGTGTCGTTGTATTCTATTTGTGTAGAAAATCCTTCACTTTCAATATATTTATTAATAGTAGAAGTCATAATATTGCTAGACATATAGTAGACGATAATTAATGGGATCATTACTAGACTTAATGATATTCCAGAACCTATTAAAGCTATTTTATTTGTTGAATTTTTGAAAATTATATATGCAATTTTTGTAATTTCTCTTAGTTTTAAAAGCATCATATTTTTTTCAATGTCCTATCTTTGAATTCATATTTTGAATCTGCTTTGTTCGCAAATTGAGGATTATGACTAACTAGTATTAAGGTTTTTTTAAAATTTTTTGCTGTATTGATAAGTAGATTTTCTACAGTTTTAGCTGTGATTAAATCTAAATTTCCAGTAGGTTCGTCACACAAGATTATATTAGGTTCATTGATTAACGCTCTAGCAATAGCAACCCTTTGTGATTCGCCTCCTGAAAGCTCTGAAGGGTAATGGTTTGCTCTGTTTTCTATTTTTAATGTTTTCATTAGATCTAGAGCTTTTTTATTTATGGTTTCTTTTGTTTCTTGGCCTGAGATAATTTTGGGTAAAATTATATTTTCAAATACACTAAACTCATTTATTAAATTATAATTTTGGAATACTAAACCTATTTGTCTGTTTTTATACAAACTTAATGTTTTTTCATTTGCATTTTTCAAAAATATTCCGCATGATATTATCTCTCCAGAATCTATTTTATCAATTCCTGAAATCATATTAAAAAGAGTGGATTTTCCGCAACCACTTTTTCCTTGAATTGAAATAAATTCACCTTTTGTTACAGTTAAGTTTAAATTTTCTATTACTTGAATTTTTGTTTTATTTTTTTTGTATGCCTTGCAAAGATTTTTTATAATTAATATATTTTCCATTTTATGATCCATTTATAGTTTCAATGTTTTTTTGATTTTCAATTTTTTTTGTTGCTTTCATGCTTGAATATATTGTAGAAAAGCATGCAAAGCAGAAAGTAAATGCTAAATCGCTTAAAAATAATTTAGGAGTAATTGTATTTTTTACTATTTGTATTTTAATGTTATCTATTTTTAAAGCCAATATTTGATTTAAAAAATTTATTTGAGTGTTTACCAGGTTGTCAATTATTTTTAAAATTTCATTTATATTTAAGGAAATTAAAATTCCCAGTATCAATCCAAGAAGTCCTCCTATAGTGCAGATTATTATTGAGTGGGTAAAAAAAATTTGCTTTATTTTTTTTACTCTAAGCCCCATGGCTAATAGTATTGAAATGGCTTTATTCTTGTTTATTATTATTCTTTTTTGTAGATAATATGTATTAACGGCAATAACAATGAAAATGCTTGCTAAAATAATTAACATTGTATTTCGTTCTATTTTCAATGCTTTGTAGAATTCTTTATTATATTCATTCCAAGTTTTTATTTTGATTTTTGGATTAATAGCTTTGATCTTTTCAATTAATTTGCTACTTGGATTTAAATTTTTTGTTTTTATTTGGTAGTTAATGCTAGAAGTATGTAAAATTTTATTTTTAATGAAATAGTCTATATTCATAAAAATTAAAGTTTCATTTGTTTTTGCATAATCGCTTTTGAAAATTGATTTTATTTTGAATTTTTTAATATCATTTTCTAATGATATAAGGTTTTTTATTTCATCGGTGATTATTAATCCCAGGGTATCATTTTCGAATAAGTTAAAATTGTATGAGAGTATATTTCCAATAATAATCTCATTGTCTTTAAGATCTAGTTCAGCTTTTTTAAGTCCTGTAAATGAAATAAAATTTTGGTCTTTTTCGAGATCTTTAATATCAACCGCAATGATGTTCAAAATAGTTGGATAATAATAATTTTGAATTCCAATGCCTTGTGTTTCGTATATTTTATTTATATGTTTTATTCCCTCAATTTTTTTAATTTCTTTGATTTCTTTTTGAGTAAGTTCATTTTCTATTTTTAAATTTCCACTTTCTACATTTGTAATGCTAAGGAAGAAATCGTTTTGAAAACCATTCATGATTGATATTGTTAGGATAATTATTATTTCACCTAAGGTAATGCTTAATATTATTACAATTGTGAGGGCTAGACTGTTTTTTTCTTCTATTATTAATCTTTTAAGCAAAAAACTTCTTATATTCATTTAATTTGTTTCCATTGGTTTTTCTTCGGTAACTTTTCCATTCTTATGTTTTACTCTAAGAGCGGGCTTTTTATTGTAGTATATTTCTTCTTCATATTCATTATCATTGTGGTATTCGGTTTTTAGATAAATTATATCGTTTTCATAGATTTTTTTGCTTTTTAATTGATTGTCTTGGCTATATTCGTATTCAATTTTAGTATTGGTATATTGGTCTTTATCCTTCTCTTTAGTGTTTTGAAGAATTATCATATCAGATGAGTTGTATTGAAAATCATTTATTTTTATAAGTTCATTATTTTTATATGTTTCTTCTTTAATTAGGTTGTTTCCTTGATAGGTAGATATAATTTTTGTATTTTCTTCTTCAAAGGTATTTACTGTTTTTTGTTCATCTAGATATTGGTTTTTTTCTTTGGATTTTATTTTATTATTAACAATTATCGCACTGTTTAAATTTCTTTTTTTGTCATCATATTTTATCACTTTTGTTGTTGATTTTTTGATATCAAAATATGTAGATTTTATGTCGCCGTTAATTCCATAATTCCAAATTTGAAAATTTGACCCCGTTATTTTTAGTAATTTACCATTTTCATCTTTAGAGTAATATATTAATTTTGGTTTTTGGTGTATTGTTTTTAAATTTTTGGATATTAAGTTGCCGTTTTCATAAAAGTAATTTGCTGTTTCAAGAATTTTTCCTTTGTTGTCATATTCAATTTCTTGTATTTTATTATTTAAATTGTCGTATATTTCTTCTTTTCTTTTTGTATCTTTTGTATCATAATATGTGATTTTTCTTGTATTTTCTATGATTTGAATTGTCTTGTATTTTATTAAATTAGTTTCTTTATATAAGTAGAGTTTATCGATATCATCAATAAAATGATGCTCAATGTAAAATCCTGTTTTTGGTTTTACATCCAATTTTTGGTATTTATTGAAAAATGCATCAGACGCAAAATAGCTTTTTGCATAAATAATTTGTGGTATAAATAGAAGAAGTATTAATTGGTTTTTTTTCATAGTAATTTATTAAGATATTCATTGATATCAAATTCTTTAATGTCTTCTATTTTTTCTCCAAATGTAGTAAAGTATATAGGTTTTTGAAGAATTTTTGAAGTATTTATTATTGTACCCGCTCTTGAGGATGAATCTAGTTTAGTAATTATTATTCCGTCTATTTCTATTGCTTTATTGAAAATTTCTGCTTGACTATTTGTATTTTTTCCAATAGTAGAATCGATTACAAGTATTTTTTGATAATTGATGTTAGCGTTTTTTATTTGCTTTAATATTACATTGTTTATTTTTTGAAGCTCTTTTATTAAATTTTCTTTATTTTGCAATCTTCCAGCTGTGTCAATAATTAATGCATCGTAATTTTTAAGCTTAGCGCTTGAGATGCTGTCAAATATCACAGCTGATGGATCGCTTCCTTGGCTTTGAGATATTATTCTGATTCCGATTTGTTCCCCATAAATTTTCATTTGTTCAATTGCAGCTGCTCTGAATGTATCAGCAGCTGATATTAATATATTTTTGCCTTCATTTTTTAATTTATTTGCAAGTTTTGCTATGCTTGATGTTTTTCCAATTCCATTTATGCCGACTATTAACAAAATGTTTAATTTGTTGTCTTCTAGAATAAATTTTTTTGTGTTAATATAACTGCTTAAAAGTTCTTTTAATTTTTCAATAATAGTTTTTTCGTTTTTATTTTTTTCTTTTGTTAATTTGTTTAGTATTTCTATTACAATTTCATTGTTAATGTCTGATTCTAAAAGAATGTCTTCTAGGTTTTCAATAACATTTTCTTGTTGATTGCTTTTAAATAAATTTTTTATTTTTTCTAAAATACCCAAAAGTTTGTTCTCCTATTTTATTGTTAATTGTTAAATCTATTCTCCCAGATTTGCTTCTTTAATATATTCTACTAAATGAGTTATTAATGAAATAAAGCTGCCAATACTTAAAGTGATGCCTGCTCCAAATAGAAATGTTGCGGTCATTTGTTCTGCTTTTGCCATATAAACATCTTCAGCTGTTAAATTTTTGTTGATAAAGTGATTGCCAGCTATTTTATAAAGTGATTCTGCGTTGTTAAGCAATGTTCCTGCAAAAATGGTTCCTATTGTGCTTAATGTAAAAACAGCTAGATTAATGTAAAATTTATCTCTTGTGCTGCTGAGTCTATTTTTGCTAGTTTTTATCATTTCTATTTCTACTTGATCTTCTTCTTTATTTATTAATTTGAATTTATCTTTATATCCTTCAGATTTAAGCAAAATTATGTCTTGATTTTCTGGTTTTTCAATTTCAATTGGGGTTTCTCCCATGAATATGCCTTTTTTAAAAACTTTAGATTTTACATTGCTTGTAATTGATGCTTTTTTAGAGTTTGTTCTTTTTAATTCAATATTCAATATTATTGAATCTGCATTTTTTACCGTTCTTCTAGTAGAGTAGTTTTCGAAATTTGTACTTATGACTTGTATTTCAATTTCCTTGTTTGGGATTTTAGAAATGTCAAAAATATTGTTGTAATAGATTCCTTTTGAAACAAATTTTTCATTTATGTAGATTTTTGCATCTGGGTTGTTTTTGACGTTAATATTGATTTTTAAAAATTCTCTACCTAATATTTCTTTGAAACTGTGGTTTATTATTGTATCTGTAATTTCATTAATAGAAGATGACGTTTTAAATACCGCTTTTTTAGTCTCAATTTTTTCAGACATAATGTTGCTAATTTCTAGTAAATAATAATTTTCTATTTTTTTCAGGTCAATATAATTTATAAAAAACAATTCTTCTTTTATAAAAAATTCTTTATTTAAATTTGAGATATTTCTTTGTTCTTCGATTTTTTTATATTTTACTTTTAGTTTTTTTAAATTTTTAGAATATTCTGCAAATACTTTTTTTTTGCTATCAATATTTTGGATATTTTTCTTAAGTTCATCAATTTTGGTTTTGGTGTCATGCATTTCTTTTGCGTTTATTATATTTTGAAGTTTTTTTTTATCCATTTCTTCTTTTAATTTGCTAATTTCAAGTTCTGTTTTTATTATGTCTTGATTTATATAAATATCTTCAATTATGTTTTTGTCATCATTGTTTACGATATGTTCTGTTATTTTGTCATATATTTTGTTTAATTGTTTTTCAATTCCTTTTTTAAGGTCAATGTTTTCTTTTTTTGTATTAATGATATAGGAAAAGTTGTATTCTATATTACTTTGAGAATGTATTTTGTATATTGTAAATATTAGTAACGATATTGTTAGTGTTAGTTTAAGCTTTTCCATTTCAAATACTCTTCTATGAAATTATCTATATTGCCATCCATAACCGAAGTGGTGTTTGAATTTTCAAATTTTGTTCTGTGATCCTTTACCAAATTGTAAGGTTGAAATACGTAAGATCTTATTTGATTGCCCCAAGAAATTTCTTTTTTCGTGTCTTGTTTGGATTTGTTTTTTTCATCTTCTTTATTCTTATAGTATTCGTAAAGTCTTGATTTTAAAACTTTCATTGCCATTTCCTTGTTTTTGTGCTGACTTCGGTCGCTTTGAGATTGAGTTACTATTCCTGTTTCAATGTGAGTTATTCTTACAGCAGAGGATGTTTTATTGACGTGTTGCCCCCCGGCTCCCGATGCTCTGTATGTATCAATTCTTATATCTTCTGGTTTGATTATTATTTCTATTTTTTCATCGATAACAGGGTCAATAAATACTGATGCAAAAGAGGTATGTCTTTTTTTAGCAGCATCAAATGGAGAAATTCTTATAAGACGATGTATTCCGACTTCACTTTTTAACAGTCCGTAAGCATACTTTCCTTTAATTTCTATTGTAACAGATTTTATTCCGCCTTCAGCTTCAAGCAAATCGATAAGTTCTGTTTTGTATTTTTTTCTCTCAGCATATCTTGAATACATTCTGTAAAGCATTGCAACCCAGTCGCATGCTTCAGTGCCTCCAGCACCAGAATGAATGGTCAAAAAAGCGTTGTTTGCATCAAGTTCTTCTTTAAAGTAAGAAATTGTAAGCAAATCTTTGTATTGTCTTTCTAGTGCATTAAATTCGATTTCCAAGCTAACAGTATCTTTTTCATTGTCAATGATTTCGCACAGATCGTTTAAGTCTTTAATTTTATTGATTAACTCTTCCCACGGATCAATTTTGTTTTTTAAAATGCTTTGAGCTTTAATAACTTCTTGGGCTCTTTTAGGATCATTCCAAAAATTTTTCTTGCTTATTTCTTTTTCGTATTCTTCGATTTTGGCTTGAATTTCTTTTTTGTCAAAGCTTCCTCCAAATATCTTCAGCTTGTTTAAACAATGTATTTATTTTTTCTTTCATTTTTATTTCTCTCGCTACTAATGATTGTATATTAATATAATTATATTTGGAATTAAAGATATAATAAACATTATAAAAAAATATATTGGTTCGTTTTCCAATATATTGATTTTAGGGTTTTTATCAAAGTTTTTTTTTATTGACGTTATTGACATTAAAGTTATTAGTACGCCAAGTGTAGATAGAATAAGTATTTCTAATCCCTCAAAAAATCCATTGTTCTTATCAAGTGCAAAAAATGTTATTGCAATTAAACTGCTACTTGAGAGCATAAAGTCGTTTGAATAATTCGATTTTATGTTGTATATAATAAATATGTCATTTAATACTTTAAATAATAATATCAATACGTAAATTAAAGTTACATAAAAAATTGGCATTAAGAACAGCAAGTTGTTCTTTTCAAGCAGTTTATAAAGATAAAATGATATTGAATATATTAATAAAGAGGTAATTGTTATTATGACATATTTTTTTATTAAGATTGCATTATTTTTTATTTTTATATCCTCAAATCCGACAAAGTGTATTAAAGTTAAATTGTTAATAATCAAGCATGTGATCAAATTATCAGTCATAATTTTATTATATCCTTTTCATTTTCAAGAGAGATTTTGAGCGCTTTTTCTTTATTTGCTTTCAAAAAATACATTATTTTTTGAATTTTGAGAGTTAAGCTATAGCTTTTTATTAAGCTTGAGCTTATTTGTAAGATAAAAATAGATATTATAGCCGATAAAGTTTCAAAAGGAATATAGCTTAATGTTAAAAAGTATGTAAATGCCAATAGTGTTCCGTAAAGTATTTGTTCAAATTTAAAGTGTGGTGTTATTTGCACTTCTGTTGCCATTGTAAATATTAAGAGCATCGGTACTGGAGAAATAAGCAATGTTAACATATCTGAGCTGATGTGGCTTAGCATTCCCATATTATTTGCTATGTATGAGATTGTCATCAAGCTTATATAAAATGACAATGGTATTAATTTGTTAATTATATATTTGCCAACTATTAATAAGAGTCCAAAATAAAGCAAGATTGGAGATATTTTTTTTTCATTATTAACTCCTAAGAGACTTTCAATATGAAATCTCGTGACAATGGTATTGAAAACAGAAAAAATGTTTTTATTTAAAAAGTTTTCAATTGCATCGATTTTTTTATTTTCATGTTTTGTGAAGGTATGTAAACTTTTTAAATTTTTTATGGTTGGATTTGTGTCTATTATTTCATTCCAGGTTGGAATTATTGGTATTGATCTTTTAAGCTCTTCTTGATAGGTTTGCTTAAAACTGACTGGAAAATTTAATGCAAAAAACATAAAAGAAATTAATATAGGATTTACTAAAAATGCTGAAAGTCTTAAAAAGTAAAAAAATACTAAAAAAGCAAATAGTAAGGATGTTATTTTTAGTGTAATTTCTAAATTTAAAGGTAATATAATGCTTATTATTAAGGCATTGTAAACAAAAAAAGAAAGACATTTGTAATTAATTTTTAGCATTATTGGTATATAGATTGCTATGCTAATAAGTATTAATAGCAAAGTATCTGTCATGAATTTTGTATTATTTAGGAAAGAAAATATTAGACTAGGCAATAATGACAGTATGATAGTAAAGTATATGTCTTTTAAATTGTTTTCAGTGTATATTACTTCATTTATTAGATTTTCATTTAGAATTTTGCCTTTAATTTCTTTTTGAACTTTATGTATTTCTTCTTCTACTTCTTTGTCCGTATATTTAAATATTTTTAATTTGCCATTATCATTTATTTTTTCATTTTTTAAGTATGAAAAAATAATATTTTCTATTTGTAATGGCGAAAAACTAGATATAAACAATGCTTTGATTTTGTCATATATTGACTTTTTCTTTAATATGGTAAAACTATAAATATCTCTTGTTATTGGTATATTTAATGTTTTAATTTTTATTTTGTTGGTTGGATTGTTTAAAAAAATTTCATATTTTTTTGTATCAATTTTTTCATTTATTATTTGGCTTAAAGAAGTTCCAATTTTCACCTTCAGTATTCTACTTTTTATTTTTTTATTTCCATTTATAGCTATAAATTTTTCTTTATAGGGATTGTTGTTTTTTATAACAAGATTTGTATTGTATAGATCTTCAATATTTACTAATAAAATATTGTTGTTGGGGTTTATGTCATCTTTTGCATTTTTGTTATTGTATAAAAAGTGCATTATCATTTCATGATTTGTATAAGGGTATGCATTTTCTAAAGATTTAATTTTTATTTTTCTGTTTTTAAAAACACTCAATTTTTCGAATTCTTTTTTCAATTTGTCTTTATTTGATATTATTGTTATTTCTTTGAATTTAAATATTTTGTCGATTATTTGGAATCCTGAAAGAATCTCTTCTAATTTTTCTGCCATTAATGCTTCTGAAATATTTGTAAATCCATCTTTTCCATTTGTTAATAAAATCATTTTGTCTATTTTTTTACATTTGTTTATAAATTGAAATAAAGAATTTTCGTTAAACCAAGGAATTCCCAGTTGAATTAATTTTGATAGGGTTTTTTCTCTTGAGATTTCGTCTTCAATTGTGTCTTTTTCGGTTTTTATTTTTCCTTGAAATTTGATTAATGCTGATTTTAATTTTTTTCCATCTGGAAAGTTGGCCGTGTATATTTTTTCTACTATTCCAGATATTGGAGTGTATGTGTATAGCTCTATGTTTGAATTTTTCGATAAAATTTGATTTTCTTCTATTTTTTGGTTTTCAATTATGTATATTATGGATTTTGAATTTTCTGTTTCAAGTGGTATTAGGACATACTCAGGTATTTGAATTTCATCAATGCGCACCTCGTATTTATTATATTTTTTAAAAATTGTTTTTACTTTTTCTAAGTCAAACATCAGCTAATTATCCTTGAATATATTTTTTATAGGTTTTTTCATTTATGTTTAAAAGAATTGTAAATCTTATTGCTTTAAATAGGAATAGCAATACAAGGAAGGGCAAAGAGAATAAGAAGAGTATTTTGTAATTTTTTTTATCTATGCTTATATTGTTCTTGTTTTCTTTATATATTAAGATTGGGTTTTTATTTCTTAAAAACAGATTTGCAAGCTCTTTTTTAAGAGCTTCATCAATAAATGATTTGTCTACTTCATAAACAGTTTTAGGATTAATTTCTATCTTGTCGGTTTTGATTTCAAAGTAATTTTCTTTTATGTTTTTAGGAATTTCTCCATATTTAGCGGCAATATTGTATTTTAGTTCGTTTTGATAAAGAATATGGGATAGGTACCCCACGATGTTAGGTATTTCTTTGTTGTATCCTAGCATTATATAAATATTGTTAGGATTTAAATAATCAAAATAATTTAATTTTTTACTGTAAAGATAGTTGATATTTTTATAAGAATTTAGCATATAGCTTGAATAAGTGAACGGAATTAATGAGAGTGTAAATAGCAAGAGATGTATTGCTATTTTTAGCTTTAAAGTTTTTTTTTCTTCTTTTTTTTTCTCTTTAATTTCGATAGGGAATAAGAACGTATCTTTAAAATTGCTTTCTGTTTTGATCCAACTGAAAATTAAAAAAATGCAAAGAGTTGTTATTGCAACAAATGCAATAAAAGTGGGATCAATATTTGTAGTAAAAAAGGCTGTGATCGTAATGAAATATAGAGTTGTGAATATAAATAAAAATAATAAGTATTTTATTTTCGTTATTAGTGTTAAGAAATTTATTTCTTTTAAATATATTTTGTTGTAATTTTTGTTAAAATTATTGATTATTGAAAATAACAAATAAGAGAGAATCACAAATGGATAAAAATACATTATTTCTTTACTTATTAGAAAGGTAAGGGATGAGATTAATAGGAAAATTAAAGTAAATGTAGAGTTTGCTGGGTCTAAAAAAATTAATAAAATTATTATGATTAGAAATATTGTGATTGATATAAGATTAATTTTTGTTTTGTGGTCAAGAGAATGCATGTCAATATTAATATTGAGCGCTTTTTTTAGGTTTTTAAAATTTATATTTTTGAACTTGTTTTCAACATAAAGAAGTTTTTTATCTGCTATGTTGAAAAGATTGGACAGTTTTTTTAAAAATATATTTTTCCTCAGATCAAGGTTGTTGAGCTTGCTTATTTCATTTATTGTTATTGTTTTATTTTCAGGGAAGTCTAAAATGTCAATTTTAGTTGTGTATTCTGAGATTGTTTTATACCCTTGTGAATTTATATATTCATTAGCGGTTTTTAGATCGGCTTCATTTGCAAAGTATAATGGTTTGTAATCTCCAAATTGAGCTAAATCGCAGGAATTGATAAGCGGTATTGTTGCAATTAGACATAAAAAACTTAAAAAACGCACCATTTATTTTTTCCTTATGCTACAAACAGCATACAATATATGCAGATACTATTCCTATTATTATGCCCGTTAGAACCTCTTTCTTTTTATGTCCTTTGACCACTTTTATTTTTGTTGTGTCAATTTTTATTTCTTTTTTTAATTTTTCTGATAATGCGTTCAAATATTCTGCTTGAACTCCAGACATATATCTTACTCCGAAAGAATCTCTTATTGTAATAAGGGCAAAGGCAAGAGCTATTATAAAATTTGTATCTATTCCTTCAGTTAATGCAATTGAGGTTGAAAGAGCAGTAACTGTTGATGAATGACTGCTTGGCATGCCTCCTGTTTCTAGGAAAATTTTTTTTAAAAGATGTGCTGGAGTTAATTTTAACTTTCTTGTTTTTACGGTTTGGATACTATATTTGATTACTTGAGCAGAAATTCCTGATAAAAGACAAGATAAAAAAAGCTTATTTGTAAGCAATGCCCTTATCATTATAAACCCCCTTTTATATTGCGAATTTGCCAGCTTTTATTATTGTGTATTCTTTTCCATTTTTGCTCACACCAATGACATTCAAGTCGTCGCTTCCAATCATTAAATCCGTATGTATTAATGAAACGTTGCATCCGTAAGTTAGTTTATTGGTGTCAGTTTTTAAATCTTCTTCGTTGCTTAAACAAGACGGATATGCAGCTCCCAGTGCTATGTGGCAACTTGCATTTTCATCGTATAATGTGCTGTAAAAAATAAGATTACTTTGATAAATAGGGGAACTGCTGTCAACTAGTGCTACTTCTCCTATATATTTTGCCTGAATGTCGGTTTCGATGTGCGATTTTAATATTTCTTGTTGCTTCTCATCATTACAGCCAAAGTCAACTACTTTTCCATTTTCAAATTTTAGCCATATTCCAGATATTAGTGTTCCAAGCACCATGACGGGGCGGGTGGTATACACAATTCCTTTTGTTTTTTTGTAGTTTGGAGTTGTAAAAACTTCTTCTGTTGGTATATTGGCATTGAATTCTATTTCTGTTCCTTTAACTTTTTCGCTTCCACCTGTCCATAGAGAAGTTTCAAGTAGGTATACTTCCAAGTTTGTTTTTTCGTTTTTAAAGATAACCTTTTCTAGGTTAAGTTCATTTAATATTTTGCATCTTTTGTGAAGTTTTTCTCCATGGGATTCCCATTTTTCTATTGGATTTTCTTTATCAAGTAATAATATTTTCTTTTGTATTTCGAAAAATTCTTCTAAAGTTTTATTTCCTTCTTTTTTATTTAAAACTTTAGAAGCCCATTTTGGACCTGGTGAGCAAACAACACACCAAGCTATTTCGTTGCTCATTATTGCTTGCGATAATTTTTTGCTTGCTAGATTTAAGGCTTTTTGATAAATTGACATTTTTTGACCAATGTCCTTTTTTAATGCTTCAAAATTTTCTGTATCATCGACGTTTATTCTTGCCCATTTATCTTGAACCATTTCTTCTAAGAAGCTCTTCTCAGCATTTGGAATAAATTCTAAGCTTTCCTCTTGTGAGAATTTTAATCTTGATTTTAAAATATCAATGTCTTTAATATTTAGCTTGACATATTTAGCTCCATGTTCATAGGCCTTTTTTGCTAATATTTTCAAAAAATTGTAATTTTCGATTGAACCTTGAATTAAAACACATTGATTTTTTTGTAAATTAATTCCTTTTAAAATTATAAGTTCTGCATATTTTGTTAAATCTGTCTCCATTTATTCCTCCCGAATAGGTTCTTCTAAAACATTCTCATTAATGTAATTTGCAACAGCTTCTTCGTCATTTGTCCCTATTACTTCCAAGTAAGGCAGCATTGCTTTTAATCTATAATTTGCATTTCCCATTAGTAATCCCTTTTTTACATTTTCTAACATATCAGTATCATTAAATCCATCTCCAAAAGCTATGGTTTCGCTTAAATCAATGTTGATAGTTTTAAGAACTTCGCTTAATGCATTTCCTTTTGAGACTTTATGATCTACAATTTCTAGCGAATTTGGAGTAGAAAGGTATGCATTTATTTCTCCTTTGTATTTTTCTAAAATCATTGCTTCATATTCTATTAGGCTTTCTTCTCTGCCAGCTAATATTATTTTTGCAACATTTTCAAAATTTTTAAGCTCATTAAAGTCTTTAATTTCTACAATTTTATTGATTGGACTGACTATTTCATGACTAAAGATATTGGATTCTTTTTTAAATTTTTGGCATTGATCAATTGCAATTTTAGTTTTGATGTCAATATTTAATTGATCGTCGTATTGATCTGCTTTATGTAGAAAATGAGGTATGTGGCCAAATTTTTCGTCTCTTAAATTTAAAATTTTCTTTACCACTTCAGGAGATAAATTATGACTTTTTATTAGTTTCCATTCTTGATTGTAAACTTTTGCTCCGTTTAATGTAATAAAAAATGAAACTTGCAGTTGATCTATTTTTTTTGTAATTTGAGTGATTTCATTCTTACTTCTTCCTGTTGCGATTATGAATTTCTTTTTTTCTTTTGTTAATTTTTTAATTACAAGTTCTGTAAATGCTCCAATATAGCTTTTTGATAGTAAAAGAGTGCCGTCAAGATCAGAGGCAACCGCTTTAATATTTTTCATATTTTATCCTTTAGGAGTTAATTTCAAGCTAAATTATATCAAATATAATTTTTTTTTTAAATTGAAAATTATTTGGTATACTAGTATTATTAGGGTTGTATAAAGGGGATTTTTTTGGATATTAATAAAAGATTAGCTTTGCTTAGGGATCATATGAGAAAAAGTGGGGTTGATGCGTATTTGGTAGCAGGTTATGATCCTCATTTTAGTGAATATTCTCATGAAAGGTATAGTACTCGCAAGTTTATTACAGGCTTTTCTGGTAGCTTTGGTACGGTAATTGTAACATTATCCAAAGCTGTTCTTTTCACGGATGGTAGATATTTTTTACAGGCGGATCAAGAACTTAAGGGAACCGAAGTTGTATTAATAAAGCTTGGAGTAAAAGGATTTCCTGACATTTTTACGTATATAAATTTAAATCTCCAAGAATCAAAGCTTGGAATTTACTCTGATGAGATTAGTATAAAGTTTTATAAAGAGTTGTCTGAAAAATGTAAAAATACACATATTAAGGTTTTAAATCAAGATCTAATTGATTTAATTTGGAAATCTAGACCTCAGATTGAGTTTAGTAATATAGTTGAATTGATTGATGCTGAGAAGAATAATAAAAGAGTTGAAAAAATCAAGTCTATTTGTTTAATCTTAGAAAAAAATTTGGCGGATTTTTATGTTATTACCGCTCTTGATGAGATTGCTTGGATATTGAATTTAAGAGGGGCAGATGTTAAAAAGTCTGCATTGTTTTATTCGTTTCTTTTAATATCTAGGAACAAAGATCGAAAAAATGTTCTTTTTATTGATACAAAAAAACTTGATTCAAGAATTAAAGAAATACTTGGAATGGAAAATTTTGAAATAGATTCTTATAGTAATTTTTACTGTTTTCTAGATCGAATGAAGCATGAAGGTAGATTTTTTGTTTCATTTTCTACTAATATTAGAGTTTTGAAAGTTCTCGGCGAGTCCAATATTATTTTTGGAGAGAGTATTATAAGCAATCTTAAGGCAGTAAAAACCGATTATGAACTTCTTAAGATGAAAGAAGCACATATTGTTGATGCTATTTGTCTGATTAAATTTTTACGTAAATTTAAAAGTCTAAGTAAGGTCGAATTGGCTGAGTTAGATGAAATAGACATTGCTGATATGCTTTTACATTTTAGGGAATCGAGTAAAGATTTTTTTAGTTCTAGTTTTGATTCAATAGTTGGCTTTAAAGAAAATGGGGCTCTTCCCCATTATAAGCCCAAGAGAGGTAAAAAAATAAATACTAAAGGTCTTCTTTTGATTGATTCTGGAGGTTCTTATTTTGGACTTGGTACTACAGATGTTACAAGAGTTTTTCTGATAGGGAATGCTTCTGATGAGGAAAAGCGTGACTATACTTTGGTTCTTAAAGCTTTCATTAGCCTTGCTTCTTTAAAGTTTCCATATGGATCTTCGGGGGCTTTTCTTGATGGAATTTGTAGATTGCCGCTTTTAAAAAATGAATTGAATTTTATTCATGGTACTGGACATGGTGTTGGATTTTTCCTTAATGTTCATGAACTTCCAGTTTCGATTAGTCCTAATTCTAACTATCCTTTTAAAGGATCTGAGGTGGTTTCAATCGAGCCCGGCCTTTATAAAACATTTAGTCATGGAATAAGGATTGAAAATTTAGTTTTTGTAAAGCAAGCTTTTACAAACGACTTTGGAACTTTTTTAGAGTTTGAAAATTTAACTCTTGTTCCTTTTGAAAAAGAGTTGATAGTAAAAGAAATGCTCTCAAAAGATGAATTAAATTATATCAATAATTATCATGAATGCATATTTTTAACTTTAAAAGAGCATTTTAATGATGAATGGGAGTTAGAATTTTTAGCAAAACTGACAAGTAAAATATGAGATTTATAATTGCATTTTTAATGATTTTAAATCAAGGATTTTCAGACTTGTTTTCTTTGTCGGAAGATATTATTTTTGAGAGCTCTTATGAGATTGCAATTAAAAAAGCCCAAAAATTGGATAAAAATGTTTTAATTTTGGTTGGCAGAGATATTAAGGAAAATCTAATAAAGAATTTTTTAAATTCTTTTAAAAATAATGAAATTATTAACAAGGTATCTAAAAAAAATGTTTTCTTAGTTATCGATAAGGATAATGAAATTTTTAATAAAATTAATCTACAAAAAAGCCCCACTATTTTTTTTGTAGATTCTAAAAATGAGCAAATAAAGGCAGCTTATGTGGGAACTATTTTGAGTAGTATTCAATTTGATAAGGATTTTTTGAGCTATCTTATGGGGGCTATAAAATCAACAAGTGTTCTAAAAAAGCAAAAAAATTATGAAATTAATACTATTGACGAGAAGATCTTTTTTTATAAAACATTAAAAGGTGATTGGCGATTAAAGTTTGATGGTAAAGACAGAAAGCTTGTTCTTTTTGATACAGATCTTAAAGAATTTTTAGTTTTTAAAGATATTGATGAAAACAAGCTTTATGCTATTCCTAAGTCCAGGACTGGTAATATTTATTTTTCATTATTGGGAAATGAGGAATGGAAGCTTTTTGGAAAAATAAAATAAGTGTCTTTTTTTTGAAAGAGGGATGAGTTTTTATGGAAATGATATTTTATCCTAATGATTTGCTTCGTGTTAAGACAAAGCAAATCGATAATATTGATGACAAGATCAGAGATTATGCAAAAAAGATGATAGAATTAATGGACATTAGCGGTGGAGTTGGACTCGCTGCTCCTCAGGTAGGTCTTGATTTGTCACTTTTTGTAGTTAGAGAGAATAAAATGGCAAGGCCTTTGGTTTTTATTAACCCTTTAATAACAGAGACTTCTTATGAGCTTAATTCTTACAAAGAAGGATGTTTAAGTATACCAGGAGTTTATTATGATTTAATGAGGCCTAAGGCCATTGTTGTAAATTTTTATGACGAGAATGGAAAATCTTTTACTATAGAAAATTCTGATTTTTTGGCAAGAATTATTCAGCATGAAATGGACCATTTAAATGGAGTTCTTTTTATTGATTATTACGAAAAAAGGATAAAAAATAAATTGTTAAAGCCTTATATGAGAGAAAGAGGTCTTAAAGCAAAATGAAAATATTTTTTATAAGCTCTTCTTCTATTGCTTTAGAAGTTTTAAAGGAAGTTATAAAGCATTATGAAGTGGTGGGAGTTCTGACCTTGCCCGATAAGCCTAAAGGCAGAGGGCAGAAGTTAAGTCAAAATGTAATAAAGGTGGAGGCTATTGCTAAGGATATTAAAGTTTTTGATCCCTTGACTCTTGATGATAATATATTAAATCTAATTAGAGATTTGAATCCAGATTTAATGTTAGTTTTTTCTTATGGCAAGATATTTAAAAAAGAATTTTTGGATATTTTCCCAAAGGGGTGTATCAATGTTCATCCTTCTCTTTTGCCCAAATATAGAGGTGTTTCTCCGATTCAATCTGCAATTTTAAATGGCGATTCTGTTAGTGGTATTACTATTCAGAGTATGGCTTTGGAAATGGATAGCGGTAACATTTTAGTGCAAAAAAAATTTAAAATAAGATCTTATGATACAAGTTATGATATTTCAAAGCTTGTATCAAGTCTTAGTCCAAGCCTTGTTTTGGAGGCTTTAGAAAAAATTAGCAAAGGTTTTGTGGGGATTCCTCAAAAATCAAGCGAAGCTACTTTTTGTTCTTTTTTTAAAAAAGAATTGGGATTTATAGATTTTAATTTAGGTGCATTTGAGATTAAAAACAGAATTAACGCATGCAATCCTTGGCCACTTGTAAGAGCTAGGCTTAATTATAGCGACATTATTTTTCATCGTGCTGATTTTTTGAAAATAGATTTATATAAAGAGAGAAAAGTAGGAGAAATTGTTGATTTTAATTCTGAGAAAGGATTATTTGTTAATACCGGTGAAGGAATTCTTTTGCTCTTAGAAGTTCAAAGACCCGGAAGAAAGGTTTTAGATTTTAAGTCTTTTTATAATGGGAGTAGACAGCTAATAGGACAAGTGTTTTCTTAAATAGGAGGGATATATTAGTTTCAATAATAATGACAATCTAGAAAATAAATTTTCTAATGCAGATGAATTGCTTGAAAGTAAATTGGATTTGGCTCAGAGTTGCAAAAATTGTAATAATGAAATGTTGATTTTGCCTAAAACTGCGATCAAGGCATTGCTTTTGGTTATTTTTGGATCTTTAATTGTTTCTTTTGCAATTTTCTTTATGGTTTTAGAAAATAAAGAGATTACAGTTGTTCCGAATCTTTATTCTCTTACTATTGAAGATGCTATTATTGAATTACAAAGAAAAGAGTTGATTCCTCATATTGAATTTAAATTTTCTTCAAGTGCTCTTGACAAAGGAAGAGTGATAGAACAGGGACCAAAACCGGGAACTGTTTTAAGGCATAGCAATAAGGTTATAATTTTCATTAGCAAAGGGGCTATAATAAATAGAGTTGATAGTTTTATTGGCAAAAACATTGACGATGTTATCATCAATTTAAAGGCTAATTCTTTTGATAATTCCAAATTGCTTTACCATATTGTTAAGCCCCTTGAGGTTGAAAGCGAATTGCCAAAAGGTATAATAATTCGTCAAAATCCGTCACCAGGTAGTCAAATATCAAGTTTAACAGATCTTCAGTTTTTAATTAGTAAGGGTAAAGATCATTTAGAAAAACATGTTAAAAATTATATTGGAATTTATTATAAGGATGCGATTGCTTCTCTTCTGAACGATAGTATTAGTTTTGACATTGATTTGGTAGATAAGGACGATTTTGGAAATGTTGTTTTTCAGTCTATTCCACCTGGAACTAAAATAAGCGAATCAGATAAAATTTTAATTACTATTGCAAAGCCTAAGGTTGATAATAAAATTGTTTTTGGAATTTTGAATTATAAATTAAGGCAACATCCATCTTATGTTGATATATCTGTTAGGTTAAAAGGTTCGGATGGTGAAAATTCTTTGATTTATTTCTTTAAGTCGAAAGGAGGGTTGATTAAATTGCCCTATGAGGCTTACAAAGGCTCTACGATTGAACTTTATATTTATGACAAGCTTTTCAATCAAACAGTTATAAATTGATTATATGTTAATTAGTTTCGATACAGTAATAATGGATGCAGCAAGTATGGCCGTTTCAGTTCTTAGGATATTTGGAGATATATTGTAAGAGGAAAAATTATATTGCGTTATTAATTGTTTTTCTTTTTCTGTAAATCCTCTCTCAGGTCCTACAATAATGGTTGCATTTTTTACTTGTTCGATATCAATTAAATTTTTTTTGCTATTTTTTTCAAGTAATATTTTTATTCCAAAATTTTTTTGTTTAATATATTGAAGACTGTCTTTCAAATTTTTCATAATTTTTATTTTTGGTAAGTACGTTATTCCTCCCTGCATCGCCCCTTCTATTAAATGTTTTTTGTAATCATTGTTTTTAAAAATTTTAGAATTTAAATATGATTTTTCAGTAAGCTTAGTATTGAAAAAAATTATTTCGTATATTCCAATACTAGCAAGTTCTTTTATGATTCTCCTGGCAACAATTGGTCTTATCATTCCAATTAGTACATTTAATTTTTTGAGTTTATTAGATTCCCCTATTTTAAAGATGTTGTTGAAAAATAGTTTTTTATCTTTTTTGTAAATGCAATGGTAAATGTTTTTTTCTCCAAGAATGCCAAATTTAAATTTGTCGTTATCTTTTAATTTTAAGATTTTAACAAGATGTTCTGCTCTAGTGTCATTGAGTGAAATTCCTATTTTAAATTCATTAAAAGTTATTAACATTAGATTCATTTTATAATTCCTTATTATTAATATTGTATTTGTGATATAATTTTAAGTCGATAGGGGGCATGTAGAATATATGGCTATTTCTTTAACCAAAGAACATTTTGTTACTAAAATTTTTGATTATAAGAATAATAAAGAGTGGAGTTTTAGAGGCGAGAGACCTGCTATAATTGATTTTTATGCCGATTGGTGTGGTCCATGTAAAATGCTCTCTCCGATTTTTGAAAAACTTTCTAAAAAGTATGGGAATAGTATTGATTTTTATAAGATAGATACAGATAAAGAACAAGATATTTCTTCTGCGCTTGGAGTGCAAAGTCTTCCAACTATTCTTTTTATTCCTATTGATGGCAAGCCAAAGGTTTCTGTTGGCTTTTTGCAAGAAGATGCTTTTGAAAATATAATTAAGGATTTTTTTGGTTTTTAGTTTGCAAAGTAAAATAATTCAATGCCATGGCAAGTAAATTATTTTATAAGTTATATATGGATTATTCTAGGGTATAGTTAATTTGTCCAAATCTGATTTGAATTTATTGATAGAAAATATTAAATTTGAACATTTTAGTGTTTTTTACGATTTTATTTTATCTGTTTTAAATACTCTTTCTATTAGTGATTTTGAACTTTCAGTTATTCTTTGTGATAATGCTTATATACAAAAATTAAATAATAAATTTAGAAACAAGAACGAGCCAACCGATGTTCTTTCTTTTAATTATAATGAACTTAGCGAAGATTTGGTTGATGGTATAAACTATAAAATACAAGGAGATCTTATAATATCTTTTGAATATTTAAAATTTAGTGCTCAAGAGTTTAATGTTGAAATTTATGAAGAACTTCAACGTGTTACTATTCATGGAATTTTGCATTTAATGGGATATGAACATGAAACTAATAATTTTCAAAAGGAAGGTATGTTGATTCTTCAAGAAAATATCTTAAGAAAAAATAAAAGGGTATTTTAGATGTTGGGATTTTTTAATTTTAAAAACAAGAAGAAGAAAGGAAGCCCAAAAAATGATCTTGAAGATAAGTCGAATATTGAAACTTCTTTGGTAAAAAATTTCAATGCTCTTAAAGAGACTATTGTAAAAGAGATTATGATTCCTAGGATAGGAGTTATATTTGTTGATTACGCTAAGAGTAAGGACGAGCTTTTAAAGGTTGTAACATCCAGCAGTCATTCAAGATTTCCTGTGTATCATGGTACTATTGACAATATTGTTGGGATAATCCATACAAGAGATGTGCTATTGCACATGTGTAAAAAAGATTTCTACGAAATAGATTTAAAAGATATTATGCGAAAGGTTATGTTTGTTCCTGAAAGCAAAAAAACAGACTCTCTTTTAAAAGAATTTCAAGAAAATCATGTACATATTGCAATTGTAGTTGATGAGTATGGTGGGGTTTCAGGGCTTGTGACGCTTGAAGATATTCTTGAAGAGATAGTGGGTGACATTCAGGATGAATTTGACAATGAGCTTGATGAAATAGTTCGTCTTGATGATGGGTCTTATCTTTGTGATGCGAGAATTTTAATAGAGGATTTAAATGAAAAGCTTAATTTAAATTTGCCAAATGGAGACTTTGATACTCTTGGCGGTTTCGTTTATGATCTTTTTGGGAGGATTCCTTTGAAAAATGAAAAGGTAGAATATAGTAATTTGGTTTTTTCAATCAAAAATATGCATCAAAGAAATATTAAAGTGATAAAGATTTCCGAGAAGGAAGGTTTATGAATTTTAATAGATTTTTTATATTATTCCTTTTTAATTTTAGTGTTCTATTGGGCAGTGATACCACAGCATTAGGGCATTATCAAAAGGCCCATGAGTACTATTTATCTAAAAGGTATTATGATGCTATTGATGAACTTGTTGAGGCTATAAAAATTAATCCCAATTATTATGAAGCTTATAAATTTATTGCATCAATTTATTATTCTCTTAAGATATATACTCAAGCGCAATTTTTCATAGAGAAAGCTTACAAAATGTCTAACGAAGACACTGAATATAAAATTCTTTATGCAAATATATTGTTAAAAAATAATAAAATTGATCAAGCAAAAAAAATCTATTCTGAGATTTTAGTTAAACAGAGAAATAATATTGATGCTTTGGTTGGACTTGCTTCGATTTTTGAAAAAAATGGATTGTTCATAGCTGCTGCTAATTATTATTTATCTATTCTTGATTACAGTCAAAATAATTATAGTGCATTTGAACATCTTGTTGATATTTATCAAAGGCTAGGAATGCATGACAAGATTAGACATTTGATAAATAAAGTTAGGGTAAATTTTTTATCTTTCCCAGATTTTCATAAAAGAGTAGCTGAATTTTACATTAGTAGTAATAACTTGGGGCTTGCCGAAAAGTATGCTTTAAATTATTTGGCTTTAATTGAAAGTTCTTACAAAGATTTTGGAGTTGTTGATGCATATCGATTGCTTGCGCTTGTTTATTTGCATGAATTTAAATATGAAGATGCAATAAATGTATTACAGAATGCTATTTTGGTTAATAAAGATTCTGATGAACTTTATTATTTATTGGGATATTCTTATTTAAAATTTGGGAATGTTGAAAAGGCTATTTTAAATTTGGAGCGGGCTAAAGATCTTAAAAAAGATTTAGAATTTTATAATATTGCTCTTGAGGAGAGTTTTTTTGCATCTAATTTTAGAAATTTTTTGGAAAATAATTCCAATGCTAAAATTTCTAAGCATTATGAAAATGAAGGGTTTAAAGCTTTTAAATCTTTAAATTTAAACAAAGCATTATTTAATGCAAAAAATGCTGTTGATATTTGGCCTGATAATGATAGTGCTAGATTTTTGCTTTCAAAAATCTATAAGCTTATGAATTTAGATATTATGGCTTATGAGCAGCTTTTTTATTTGGTAAAACAGAGAAATTCTACAGATTCTAGAATTTTAGATTTTTATGATGTTGTGTCTTTTGATGTTAGAAAGTCTTTATTTTATAAATATGGATATAAAAGTATTGCTGATTTTAATAAGCTTTATGATGACAGAATGGTTTATAGGATGGCTATTTTTACTCAAAGTGAGAATAAGTTTTTTGGGGCAAACGATTTGATATTAAGATTTGCTGAAAGGGTTCTTGAGCGTAATTTAAATATAGAAATAGTTAACTATAATTTTGATTACAATAAAAATAGAGATTATTTGATTAATAATTTTTCAGAAGGATTTTCTTATTCAAGAAATAATAATTTGGATTTATTTTTAATTTTTGATTTTAATGCAGATGTTTTAAAAAATACAGCTACTTTGGCGGTGAATGTTTTTTCAGGGAAAACAGGAATTAAGGTTACTTCTTTCTCTTATAATGTGGGAGGTGCTAATTATTTAAGTAATGCTTTAAATTCTCTTTCTAAAGATTTTCATGATTATTTGCCCAAAAAAGGAAAGATCCTTCAAATTAAAAATGATGATGTTCTTATTAATCTTGGTCAAGTAAGCGGTGTTGTAAATGGAGATATTTTTTTAATTCTTAAAGAAGGTGCTTTAAATAATGGTGCTAGAGATTCTAGTTTTATTGTTTACAAAAAATCAGATATTTTGGGGGAGATTTTAATTGAAGATATAAGTGATTATATTTCTAGAGGTACTATAAAATCTTCTACTTTTTTAAAAGATTATATTCAAGAGGGAGCCACTGTGCTTGTAAAAAGATAGTTTGACACTTGTTGTTAATTTATGATTTAATAATTCTAGTAAGAATAAAATCAAAAAAATCGGAGGATTTTGTATGAAATTGGCTATTAATGGTTTTGGTCGCATTGGTAGAAATGTTTTTAAGATTGCTTTTGAAAGAGGAATTGATATTGTAGCAATAAATGATTTAACAGATCCTAAAACCCTTGCACATCTTTTAAAGTATGATTCTACTTTTGGAGTATATAATAAAAAAGTTGAGTCAAGAGATGGTGCTATTGTTGTGGATGGAAGAGAAATAAAAATTATTGCCGAGAGAGATCCAAAAAATCTTCCTTGGGGAAAGCTTGGAATTGATGTTGTAATTGAATCAACAGGTGTTTTTTCATCAGCAACTAGTGATAAGGGGGGATATCTTGATCACGTAAGTCATGCTGGAGCCAAGAAAGTTATTTTAACAGTTCCTGCCAAGGACGAAATTAAAACAATAGTTCTTGGTGTAAATGATCAGGATATTAATTCTGATTTAAAAGCTGTATCAAATGCTTCATGTACAACCAATTGTTTGGCACCTCTTGCGAAAGTGCTTCATGAATCATTTGGAATAGAACAAGGACTTATGACAACTGTTCATGCTTATACAAATGATCAAAGAATTTTGGATCTTCCTCATTCTGATCTTAGACGAGCAAGGGCTGCTGCACTTTCTATTATTCCAACTTCAACCGGTGCTGCAAAAGCCGTTGGACTTGTTTTGCCTGAACTTAAGGGAAAGTTGAATGGGACTTCAATGAGAGTACCTGTACCAACAGGTTCAATTGTTGATTTTACGGTTCAACTCAAGAAAAAAGATGTTACAAAAGAAGAGATTAATTCTGTTCTTAGAAGAGCATCAGAAACACCCGAGCTTAAAGGTATCTTGGGGTACACTGAAGATCCGATTGTGTCTTCAGATATAAAGGGAAATTCCCATTCTTCTATTGTTGATGGTCTTGAGACAATGGTTCTTGAAAATGGATTTGCAAAGGTGTTGTCATGGTATGATAACGAGTTTGGATATTCTACAAGAGTGGTTGATCTTGCTCAAAAATTAGTAAAATAAGTAGAAATGCTTGTAAGGTAATAAAATAAAATGTCAATAAAAACAGTAAAAGATTTTAATAGCTTTGCGGGCAAGCGAGCTTTAGTAAGGTGTGATTTTAATGTTCCCCTAAAAGAGGGGAGCATTAGCGATGATACTAGAATTAAGGCTGCATTGCCCACAATAGAATATCTAAAAGAAAGAGGGGCTAGGATTGTACTTGTAAGTCATTTGGGTAGACCAGAGGGCAAGAAAAATCTTAAATACTCTCTTAAACCCATTGCCAATAGATTGTCAGAGCTTTTAGGTCAAGATGTCAAGATGCTTTCTGATTGCATTGGAAGCGAAATTGTAAATAATACTTTGCAAATGAAGGATGGCGATGTTGCATTGCTTGAAAATGTGAGATTTTATGCAGAAGAAGAGAAAAACGATAAAAGTTTTGCAAAAAAACTTTCTGATAATGGAGATGTTTTTGTAAATGATGCCTTTGGAGCAGCTCATAGAGCTCATGCTTCAACCGTAGGTGTTTCTGATTATTTGCCATCTGTTGGTGGATTTTTAATGGAAAAAGAAGACAAATTTCTTGGGGAAGTGTTAAAAAATCCCGAAAGGCCATTTGTTTCGATTATTGGTGGGTCTAAGGTTTCTTCAAAGATTGGAGTACTAGAATCACTTTTATCAAAGTCAAATGTAGTTGTGATTGGTGGTGGAATGGCTTATACTTTTTTACATTCCAAAGGATATTCTATAGGTAAATCTCTTTTAGAGATCGAATATATTGATATAGCTTCTTCTTTTCTAAAGAAAGCAAAAGAGTTAGGTGTTGAAGTAATTTTACCACTTGATCACGTTGTAGCGGACGATTTTAATAAAAATTCTACTCCTGAGTATATTGATTCTTTTAATATTCCTGAAAACAAGATTGGCATGGATGTTGGAGTTAATACTTTAAAAGAAATTGAAAAGGTTGTAAAAAACGCCAAGACTGTAATTTGGAATGGTCCCCTTGGTGTATTTGAATTTGATTCATTTTCAAAAGGAACTGCCAAGGTTGCTGAAATGGTAGCATCTTGCTCGGGTTTAACTATTGTTGGTGGTGGAGATTCTGTTGCAGCTGTTAATAAATTTAGTTTATCTGATAAGATCACTCATGTTTCAACAGGTGGCGGTGCTTCACTTGAATATCTTGAAGGGAAGATTTTGCCAGGTATTAAGGTTTTGGAGAAGTGAAGTGAGAAAAACGTTTTTAGCGGGAAATTGGAAAATGCATTATACGAGTGCAGAAGCTTCTATTGTTGCAAAAGAAATTGTAGCTGGAGTTAAGGCTTTAAAAGATGATTTTGTAATAATGATAACTCCCCCATTTACGGCTTTGTCTAAGGTTTCAGAATGTATTAAGGGCAGTAATATTCTTCTAGGTGCTCAAAACATGTCTTATATGGAAAGTGGGGCAAGAACGAGCGAAATTTCACCTTCGATGCTTTTAGAATTTGGAGTAGAATATGTTATACTTGGTCATTCTGAATGTAGATTGTATTTGGCAGAAACAGATGAAATAATAAATAAAAAGATTCGTGCAGGGCTTAAGCATTCCTTTAAGTACTTAATTCTTTGTGTTGGAGAAACTCTTGATGAAAGAGATTCTGGAAAAACTTTAGATGTTGTTTTAAATCAGGTTAAAAAGGGGTTAGATTGTGTTTCTGAATCAGATATTAAAAGAATAATTTTAGCTTATGAACCTGTTTGGGCAATTGGAACGGGCAAGACCGCAACTAAAGAGGAAGCAGAAGAGGTTCATAAAGCAATTAGGCTTGAGATTATGAAGCTTTATTCAAAGTCAGTTTCAGATAATGTTATAATTCAGTATGGAGGCTCTGTTAATTCAAACAATATAAAAGAGCTTATGAATCAGCCCAATATTGATGGTGCGTTAATAGGTGGAGCATCTTTGAAGGCTGAATCTTTTTTATCTATAATTAATAATGGTTTTTAGTTAAGAGGTTTATTTTGGGTTTAGTTAGATTTTGTATTTTTATGATTTTTGTTATTGTTTCGATTTTTATTATCCTTTTAATTTTAATTCAAGATGAGCAGGGTGATGGAATAGGCGGTGTTTTTGGAGGTGGTAGTTCTTCTATTTTTGGGGCAAAGTCTTCAAGCGTTGCTGTAAAAATTACTGGATTTTTTATAGCGTGCTTTTTTGTCTTTGTAGTTTTGTTATCTTTTATGAATACTAGAAGAGCAGATAATAGCTTTTTAGATGATATAAAGACGGAGAATAAGAATAGTTCGACTTTCTGGGATAATGAGAATAATGAATCAGATACTAATATTAATGAAATTAAAGAAAAAGATATGAAAGAAAAATAATTTAAATTGATTTCCGTTGTATTTATGTTATGAGTGGTATTTATGTAATATAAAATTCTTTTGTGTAAAAGAATTTTATATTACAATTATTATATTGAATTTATCAATTTTATTGAAAGTTTATTTCATCTTTATTGTATTTTTTCAAATAGTTTAAAGCATTGCTAAAATGGTTCGATCCCAAAAATCCATTGTTTGCTGAATATGGAGATGGGTGACTTGTTTCAAGGATTAGATGCTTTGATGGGTCAATTAGTTTTTTTTTACTTCTTGCTAAATTGCCCCAAAGCATAAATACAATATTTTTCAAATTTTTGGAAATTATTTTTATTACTTCATCTGTGAAAATTTCCCACCCAATAGCTTTGTGAGAAGAAGGTTTTCCTTCTTCGACAGTTAAGATTGTATTGATTAGAAATACACCTTGAATTGCCCATCTTTTTAAATCCCCATTTGGAATGGTTTTTATTTTTAAACTTCTTTCTATTTCTTTAAATATGTTTTGCAAGGAAGGCGGAATTTTTATTTCTGAATCTACAGAAAAAGCAAGTCCATTTGCTTGATTTTTTCCATGATATGGATCTTGTCCAATTATTACCACTTTTATGTCTTTAAATGGTAAAGAATTAAAAGCATTAAATATAAGTTTTGGAGGAGGAAATATTTTTCCTACTTTTGTTTTATATTCATGTTTTATAAATCCCACAAGCTTTTTAAAGTATTCTTTGTTAAATTCATTTTTTAAAACCTCTTTCCAAGATTCTTCAATTTTTACTTTCATTTTTGTATTATATAAAAAATAGTTGGTAATTTGAAATACATTTCAAATACATTAAAGGACGACTTTACTATTTTTAAAATTTGATTTTTATTATGTATTGATTACTTGTTGAATGAAGTTGAGAAATTAAATTTGATATTAAAACATGCAGACAGGTTGTTAAAAATTATCAATTTATTAAAAATTTTATTAATTCTTAAACCTCTCTTATTTTTTTCCAGGAATTTAAAAACAGATAAAAAATGGTATCGATTGTAATCATTGTTAATGTAATAATTAAGGAACCTTTTGTAAGTTGGATATTTTTTGTTTCGGGGTAGAATTTTAATATTGTATTTACTGATATTGAAACTAGTGAATTAGCTAAATATCCAGAAATTAGTCTTGATAGAGGATGAATTATCCATAAAGATTTTATTTTTATTTGTTTAAAATAATCATATAGTAAGATGTTTGTATATTGGGACAGAAAGAACACATATGTTCCAATTAATATTGTTAAAATGTATGTGAAGTTGTTGAACAATATTTTAAAATGAATGTCTGAGGTGTCTAATTTATTATGATTGAATGCTGTCATAAAATTAATCATAATTGTAAAAGTTATGTTTAACAAAAGACCCAATATTACGGAGTTTGTTGCGTCTTTTTTGTTGTATTTCTCTACCATTAGGTTTAAAGAGAATAATGCCGATAAAAAAGTAATACCTGACAAATTTAAGAATATTTCAAATGTTCTTAAATTGCTTAGTATTATAATATTTGATATTGTTGAAACAATTGCATTGAAACATAAAAGACCAGACTTTCCAAAAAATCGATAAAGAATTCCCAATGTTATATATGTAAAGAGAAACATTCCCGTCCACAAGCTTAAATCAAACATATCGTTATTCATAGCATTCAATTATACCCGATTAATTATTTTAGATAAAGGTTTTTATTTATGCAAATTAATTTTTTTTATTTTTGAAGTTTTATATATTTTGCAAAATATATAAAAGGTGTTCCCAAAATTCCTGCCAAACCTTTAATTAGATATGTGGAAATTACTATGTCCAGAAAAGCTTGCTTTGGAAATACTTCAAAATAGGTTGCTATGCTTACAAAAATTATTGTATCTATTAAGCTACTTATTAGTGTTGATCCATTGGTTCTAAAAAATAAAAATTTAGGAAATTTTTTTTTAATAAGCTGATATAGGTATACATCATTTAATTGGGATACTAGGTATGCAACAAGAGAGGCTAATAGTAAAGCTGGTATTGAAGAGAAGATGTTTTCCAGGCTTTTAAAGTTTTCTTGAGTTCTGTTTGATATAAAGTGAATTTGGGCATTTGTTAATACTGCAAATACAATGAAGCTGATAAACCCAATATAAACGGATTTTTTTGAAGTTTTTTTCCCATAAAATTCTGAGAGAATATCTGTTGCAATATATGACGATGCATAAATAATGTTGCCCAATGTAGCATTAATTCCGAATATTGTAATTTGTTTTAAAACTTGAATGTTTGCTATAATAATTGCTACTGCAACCCATGCAAATAATCCGTTTTTTTTAAAAAAAAGGAATATAATGATTAAAAATGAATAAGTAGTAATTAGCATGGCAAACCATAAAATCTCATTAAACATAAAATTCTCTTTTAGTAACGTTAGACCTACTATTATAAAATTTTATTTTGGTTTTTGCAAATAAGATAGCATTGTTATTTTTTTAAAATTATGGTAAAATAGTATTTACATGAGGGGATGTTTTGGATTTGACTGAAAATGCTAATATTGTAAGTTGCAGGCAGAGGGAATCTCTTAAAACTTCTAAAATAAATGCAAAAAATAATAACTTTACAAGCTCAAACCTTGTAATGGCTGCTTAAGTTAGCAGGGAGTTTTGTTGAATTTGGCTTTGAGATTCACTTATACTCTTTTCGACATCGAAGCTTGCTTAAAAATATTTTCAAGTTGATTTTTAGGGACTTTTGTACTTGAGAGCAATTTGGCGGTTTGCTAGTATTTCCAAACCATATTGCTTAATAAAATGCTAGATAAGCTTGTAGAAGCTTATAGTATTGTTTTTAGGACGCGGGTTCAATTCCCGCCATCTCCATTTGCTTTATGTGTTTACTTATCTAAATTTAATTCTTGAAAATCATTGCTAAATTTAAAGGATGTGTAATTATTATTTAAAGCGTCCTATCGGAATCGAACCGACATCATTAGCTTGGAAGGCTAAGGTAATAGCCATTATACGAAGGACGCAAGACAATACTTTACTTATATAAAAAAAATCAATTTATGTCAATAAGATTTATTGTAATGTTTATTTTTAGCTAGTATTTTTTTTTTTAAATAAGTACAATTAATTTAACTTAAATGTAGTCAAGTGCAAAAACTTGTGTGGAGGAAATTGATGGGAGAGAGAGGGGAAGTATTCTCTGAGAAACTATTTACAGAGTCTGAGAGAACTTATTTTTTTAATGTCAAAGAAAATAGAAAAGGGGATTATTTTTTAAATATTGTAGAGAGCAAAAGAAGTCCAAGTGGAGATTTTGAAAGACATTCTATTTTTGTATATGAAGAAAATATAAGTGAGTTTGAATCCAATTTGCTTAAGGCAATAGCAGTTATTAAGCAGAAAGTGTCTACAGGATCTGTTAGCTCTTCTGCGAGGCATAATAAAGGGTATGGTGAATATGGAGAGAGATCTAAATTAGACGATTCTAAATTTCAGAAGAAATCTCATTTATCAGGTGGGAGATTTAAAAAGAAGGATTATTAAAAGGATTATTAATTTTTATTTTTTAAATTAGTTTAAAATTTTTTCTATGAAGGCTTAAAACCCCATATTTTTTTATTGCATTTTTATGTTCTTTTGTGGGGTATCCTTTATTTTTTTTGAGTAAATATAATGGATAAATTTTATCATATTCATCCATCAGTTTGTCTCTTTTAACTTTAGCAATAATTGAAGCAGCTTTTATTTCGTCTATTATTGAATCTCCTCTAATTATTGCTTTAACAGTTTTTGCTGTTATTTTTGGAATAAATTTGCCATCTACAAATACTAAGCTGCAATTTAATTTTAGATTTTCGTATGCAGTTTGCATTGCAAGAAGAGATGCGTTGTGAATATTTATTTTTTCTATTGTTATGTTTGAAATTTCAGCGAATGCATAATATGAGTTTTCAAGTATTAATGAGGATAGATATTCCCTTTTTTCTTTTTTTAGTTTTTTAGAATCATCCAATTCTTTTATAAAGTTAGGTTTTTTTTTGAAAACTACAGCAGCACTTAGAATAGGTCCAAAAATACAGCCTCTTCCAACTTCATCTATTCCGCAAATCATAATTGGCCTTTTTATAAAAATATTTTTATTTATTATAATATGAAATTGTAGATTTATAAGTAATTGGTTTTTAATTTTAATTGGGAGTTAGTTTGGTTTTAAAAAAAATAGCACTCTTAGGATTTAAATCTTTTTTAAATAGACAAGAGTTTGAAATAGGTGAAAATTTAAGTTTTATTGTTGGTCCTAATGGATGTGGAAAGAGCAATCTTATTGATGCTGTACGTTTTTGTATGGGGGAAGATAATTTAAAATTTTTAAGAGTTGAAGATATTTCTGATTTAATTTCTGTTTCAAAATTAGGAAAATCAAATTTTGCAGAAATAACTCTTTTTTTTAGTAACATTAACGGTGAAAAATCGACTTTGAATGGATTTGGAGAAAATTTTTATATTCGCAGGCGTCTTTATAAGGACGGCTCAAGTGAATACTATTTTAATAATAAAATTTTAAATTTTCAAGATTATAATAGACTTTTGAACAGGTTTCATTTTAAAAGATCGCCTTATATGTTTATAACCCAAGGTAAGGTTGAAGACATTTCTTTAGGGAGAAATGTAAATCTTAAGTCTTTAATTGAACAGGCAAGTGGAATAGATGTTTTAAAAATTGAAGAAGAAGAGGCCTTGAAAAATTTTAAGCAATCTAATCAAAATTTATTATCTTTGTTAGCCTTGCAAGAAAGTTTAAAGCAAAAGTACGATAACATAAAAAATGTTTACTTTTTGAGAAAAAAACATCAAGATTCAGTTCAAAAATTAGAAGCTTTGGAAAAAACAATAACATTAAAAAAGCTTTTCAATATTAATTTTGATATTAATGTTTTAAAAAATGAATTAAATTTAGACGATTTGAGTAAATTTTTGTCTTCTAGTTTTAAGGAAAAGTTAGAATTTTATTCATTTAGAGAAAAAAATATTGCGAATAATATTCAAGCATTAGGAAAAGATCTTGAGTTTATGAAGTCTAAAATTCTTGGACTAGAGATTAAGATTCAAAAATTAGAGCAAGAAAAGACTGTAAAGATGAATTTGGAAGATAAGTTTGTCAAGAGTAAATCTAAGTTTGAGGAGAAAAAAAAATCTATAAATAACGATTTATATCAATTAAATAGTTTGCTTAAAGAAAATAAAAAAGAATTTTTTTCTTTAAGTGACGAAATTAATAAATATACTAAAAGTTTTTTTGAACTTGTTGATTTAATTTTATCTGTGTTAAAGAGTGCTAAATCAGAAGAGTTTGTTTTGTTAAAAGAGAATATATTAGATTCTCTTAAACTTTTTGAAGAATCATTAAGTATAAAGTATATTAAAGAGATTAGAGTAAATTTAATCAAGTATATAAGCAAAGATGATAATCTTTTGGCTTTATTGAAGGATAAAATTGAGCCTGTTTTTGATCAAAATGTTAATTTGAAAAAATTTTTGCTTGAAAAAAATGCTTTAAAAGCAAATATTGCTAAGGAGATAACAAATATCGAGAGATTAATCGAAGAAAAGACACTCAAATTAAATGATGTATTAGGAGAGCTTGAGTATATAGAGCTTTCTAAATTTAAAAATTTGGACGAAATTAAACTCATAGATAGTAATTTAGAATTTTTATTTGAATCTAAGAATAGTCTTGATGAAGAGTTTAAAAATTTGTGTTTAAAGCTTGAAGGTTTAAATTTAGAAAAGAGCGATATTCAGCTTAATTTAAGCAATCTTATTGGTGCTTCAAAATCTAACAATGAGTCTTTAAAGGAGAAAGATTTGAGCTCTTTAGTTTTTTTTAATGATTTTAAAAAAACTAAATATTATGAATATATAAAAAAACAGACAGAGTACGAATTTCTTTTGAACTCTAATATAAGTATTAAGAATGAAATAGAAAATTTTAATATTTCTAATAAGATGTCTGATAAATTTGAATTAGAAGGAGATCTTGTAGCCAGGGATTTATTGCGAAAAGAAATAGATGCAATCAATCTAGGCGATTATGTATTTTTCAATATTGATAAAGAATTTGATGAAACTAAGGATCGTTTTGAAAAAGTAAGTTTACAAGTGGAAGATTTAAAGCTTTCAAAATATTCATTACAAAAGCTTCAAAAAAAAATAAAAAATGAGATTTATAAAAAATTTAGAGAATCATTTGATGAGATTAATAAAAATTTTTCTTACTTTTTTAAAAAAATTTTCAAAGGAACCGCCATTCTTTTTTACAATGAAAATACTGATAATGTTGAGATTAGAATAAATTTTTCAAACAAATTTGTCAAAAACAATAATATGCTTTCAGGAGGCGAGAGTACTTTGGTTAGTATGGCTTTTGTATTTGCACTTTATTATTATTCTCCCGCTTGTTTTTGTATGCTTGATGAAATAGATGCGGCTCTTGATTTTGAAAATAGTAAAAAACTTTCTTTGCTATTAAAAGAATTGGGAAAAAAAATTCAACTTTTAGTAATAACCCATAATGCATATGTTTCTGAGGGTGGTGAAAATTTGATAGGTATTACACTTGATAATGGTGAAAGCAAGGTGTTTAATATATAATTAAGTTAGATTTAAGGAAATTAACATGCAAGATGGAAGGTTTAGTTTTAGAAAATATTTTTTAATTTTAATATTTTTGATTTTTATTGTTTCAGGCATTACTTATTTCTATTCAATACAAATGTTGGAGAAATCTCAAAAGTCTGTTGAAGACAATTTAGATGCTAAGGTTAAATTGCTTAATATGGAAGATTTTTATTTTGATTTAAATGAATGTCTGAATATGGATGATTTTTTTATTCCAAGACCTGATTATTTAAATGAAAATTTAAATAAAGATTTGGTTGTTGATGGGTTAATTAAAAATAAGTTTCTTGATGAGTATTTTTTCAAAGATCTTTGGATTAAAAAGGAAAATTTATTTAACATTGATATTGAGAAGGAGAATGAAAAATTAATAGATAAGATTTTAGAAATTTCCAAATGATTAAAAAATATTTGATTTATATAAGTTTGCTCTTTGTTGTTTTTGAAGTTTGTCCTGAGCCATCTTTTATAAGTCAGGGCAATTCGTATGAGCTTGATTTTAGCAATAGAGAAGTAGATATTAATGTAAATACTAATTCAAAGTTTAATCTTTCTTTTAAGGATGAGTCTTGGATTTACATCAAAAGCAATGAAAATAGAGCTTTTATTAACCTAATTGGAGAATCTTATGAAAACGGGGCTGTTTTTGCTTTTCAAACTTTTAAAAAGGAGGGCAAAATTAAGTTGATTTTCAGTTACCAAAATGTTAAGGATTCGATTGAATTTAATAAAATAATTATCTTGAAAATTACAAAGAATTTTGAAGCTGAAATTTCAAATGGTGGTGATGGTTCTGATGAGGATAGGGATATTAGAAGTAACAATAATCTTGAACTTAGAAGGGATGGTGTTAATAAGATAAGCTCTTTAGAGGTTGTTGCTAGAGCTTTGAATTTATCTTACATAAATGATTACAAAGGAGCAATAGAATTGCTTAATAAGTATGATTTTAATGATGATAAATATATTTTATTGAAGGCAGAAATTTATTATAAAAATAGGGATTATTTAAAATCTTATGAAAATTATTTGAAATTGAAGAGCAAATGCTTTGAAAGCATTATTTTTGATCTAATTAAGCTTGGTATAGAATTAAATGTTAAAGAAGAGGTTTTAGAGGGTGCTAGATATTTAGTTGAAAAGAATATTGATTTTTCTGAGAGTATTTATCTTGACATTTTTGAATTTTTGGTAATGAGAGGAGAGTATGAGTTTGCTTTAAATTTTAGTTCTCTGTACTTTCCTAAGTATATTAATTCAAGTTTTTCAGATAAATATAGTTATTTTTTGGGAAAACTTTATGAATCTGAGAGCAAGCATAAAGATTTTTTAAAGGCTTTGCATTACTATAAATTGGTTATTGATAATTACCCTTTTAGTGATTATTATGATAGAGCTAAGATAGGGTATTTATTTTTAAAGCGGTTTTTTTAGGAGATGTGACATGATACGGAGAAGGCTTACTAAACAACTTGAAATAATAAAAGATTATCTTTGGGACATGAAAGAATGTGTGCTTAAGATTATAGATGACTCTTTGATAGCCTTAGAATCTAAAGATAAAAGTTTAGCTAAAAAAATAATTAATGAGGATGAAAAAATAATAGATGATTATCAATACGATATTGAAGATTTGTGCGGAAGAATAATTGCTACCGAACATCCTGTTGCTACAGAACTTAGAGAAATTTTAGCAATTATTAAAATAATAAGTTCTCTTGAAAGGATTGCAGATCATGCTACTAAGATTGTAAGAGTTGTTCTTCTTCTCGAATCAGATTTAGATGATTTTGATTTTCTTAATCTGTATTTTAAACCTTTAAGAGAAATGGCGGATACAGCTAAAGAGATGTTGTCTGATATTTTTGATGCATATTTTGATGGAGATTTTACTAAAATATTAAAGATAGTTAAGTATGATAATATAATAGATAAATTATTTTCAAAGCAAAAAAGTATTGTTATTGATGCAATGAAAAAAAATCCTGAAAATTTGGATTATCTTTTAAATATATTATTTTTGAATTCTTTTTTAGAAAGAGTGGGCGATCATGTAGCAACAATTGGTGAATTGCTTTATTTTATTAGAATAGGTGAGAAAGTAAACTTAACTTAGCGGTATTATTTTAGCTTTTTAAGCTAAGTAAATTTTATATTATAAAAAATTTATTATAAAAAGAATTAATGATTATTGTCATTAATTCTTTTTATAAGTGGCAGGCATTATGTATTCAAGATTTTTGTTTCCTCTGATTGTTTCTGAATGTCCAATTAAAAGATAAGAATCATTTTTAAGATAGGAGTTGAATTTATTGGCAAGGTTATTTCTAGTTTTTTCATCAAAATAGATCATGACGTTTCTGCAAAATATCAGGTCAAATTTCTTGCTAAATGGAAATTTTTCATCCATTAAATTTAATTTTTTAAAGTAAACCATTTTTTTTAAAATTTCTTTAACTTGAAATTTATCATCTTGAAGTTGATTTAAATATTTAGTTTTTAAATGTTTGGGCAAATTTATTATACGATCTTCAGGATAAATTCCTTCATGAGCTTCATGTAGAACGCTAATTGAAATATCTGTTGCTAAGATTTTGACTTTAAAATTTACTTTATTATTTTCCATGTATTCTTTTAATATCATTGCAATTGTATATGGCTCTTCACCACTTGAGCATCCGGCTGACCATATTCTAATTTCTGGGTTTTCTGATTTTAATATTTTTTCAGAGAGATTGGGCAATATTTTATTATTTAAAAAATCAAAATGTTTAGGTTCTCTGAAAAAATAGGTGTGATTTGTTGATATTTTGTCTATTAATTTAATTAATTCAATGTTTCCATTGCTTTTTTCTAAAAAGTTGATGTATTCAGTAAAATTTTTAAAACCTTTAACTTTAAGAAGAGATGATAATCTACTTTCAATTAGCATCTTTTTTTTTTCACTTAGATTGATTCCAAAATTGTTGTAAACTATTTTTATTAACCTTAAAAGTTCGTCCTTAGTTATATTTATATTAAGATTGAATTTGTTTTGATTCATATTCATATTCATATTCATATACTATTGATTTCGTTCTCCTTTTTGATTCAGAGTGATTTGTTTTTATGCTAGAAATGTAAAAATTTCTTTTTTAGCTCTATAATACTTAAGCGTATAGCTTAAGTTAGATATTTCAATTGCAATAATTTTTCAATTGTGATAATTTAGTAGTTAAATTATTAGTATGCTTACTTATTAAAGGTTGTTTTATGCGAAAAAGAAGTAGAAAAGTCAAAAGTGATTTGGTTGTGTTTGAATCTAAAGAAAAAAAAGTTGGTATATGGGGTATTTTTGCTCTTATTTTAATTGTTTTTGGATTTATTATTGCACCTTTACTTCCAGGGATGTTTGATAATTCTCATTCATCTGGTTTAAAATTTGGTTCTTATAAAGGTCAACCTATTTACTATGAAAAAGATAGTAAGTTTGCCAAGTATGTTAATTACTATTCAAATCTTTATTCTAGGTTACAAGGGGATTCTAAAGGTATCAACATAGATTATAATGCCTGGTATTTAGCATTTATGAAATATGTTGAGGATATTGCTTTTTTTGACCTGATAAAGAAATATAATTTTTACATTTCTAAGGAAATGCTAAATAAAAATTTACTCAGATCTCCTGAATATTTAGACTCTAGTGGAAATTTTAGTTCTAAAAGATATAATAAAGCCTCTGATTATCAAAAAGTTAAAATTTATGATGATATGGTAGAAAATATGCTGTTTTCGAATGTTAAAGTTTTTTTAAATAGTAATTTGATATTTCCCGATTCTCTTTTTAACTCGATTAAAGATATGAGTACTGTAAAAAGGCATATTTCATATCTTGCTCTTTCTTACCAGGATTTTTCTAATAAAGAGGCAATATTTTATGCTGAGAAAAATTTAAATTTATTCAAGCGTTTGTCGCTTGCATCTATTCGTTTTAAAAATGTAAGCGATGCTCGGAATGCTTATGATAAGCTATTAAACAAAACTCCATTTGAAGAGCTTGCTAAACTTTATTCAGATGATATAGCTAATTTCAAAGGCGTTGTTTCTTTGGATAAGTATTATTTTGACTTAGATCTTAATGTTGAAAATAAGGAAGATCTAAATGCTATTTTTTCTTTAAAAGAAGGCGAATTTAGCAAGCCTATTAAGATTAAAAATAAAAATGAATATCAAATATACAAGGCATTTGGCAATGTTCATGATTTTGATAAAAACTCAGATCGTGATATTAGCTCTGTTAAAAATTATATTGAAGCTTATGAACCAAATGTTATTGAAAGTTATTTGGAAAATAAGTTAAATGATTTTCTTAATGATATTAAACTTAGCAGTTTAAGCCAAGCTCTTGAAAAATATCAATTTAGTTTAAAAGAAGAAATTGTCAATTTATCTTACAATGTTAATGTTTATCCTAGTACTTTGAAAGAGTTGGTTGAGTTTAATAATAGCAAGTCTTTTTATGACATTGTTTTTGGATTAAAAGAAAATTCTTGGTCTAAGCCTTTTGTAGCGAATAAAAAGGTTTATTTGTTTTTCCTTAACTTGGCTAAAAAAGGATCTAACGAGCTCAAAGAAGAGATCAAAAATGAAAGACTTCTTGACAATTTTAACATTGCGAATAGCGGCTTGATTACAGATTTTTTGTTGAATAAAAAAGATTTTGTTAATAATTTTAATGAATCGTTTTTTGCTTTACAAAGTTTTGGTCAAAATTAAGAAACGAGTGCTATGATAAAGGTTTTGGTTGTCAATGTAATTGACTTTAGTAAGGGATTAATCTGGTTTTATACTTATTTTTATAGATTTTTGGTTTTATTCTTTTTTTTTACGTTACTTGCTTGTTCTCAAGTGAATAAAGATTTTATTGTTTTTAACAAAGATGTGAAGTCTGCTTCTGAGATCGATGATCTAAATTCTAACGTTTTGGAAATTAACAAGATGGAAGATTTTTTTGGAGCTATTATAGATTTAAAAGGTTATAAAATTCTTGCAGTTCAGCAGGAAAATTTAAATTTAGATGTTTATTTTGAACAGGTGGTTTTAGCTCAAAATTTTTCAAATCTTGATGCGTATTTATTTATTATTGGCTTTGATCCTAAAATTAAGGCTGGAACGATTCTTTTTAAAACCCAAATAGACATTGACCTAAAAAATTCTTACAATATGTATCTTGAGGATATTACAGGTGATTATGATTTTAATATAGTTGTTCAGGGATTTTCAAAAGATAAATCTGTTTTGTACGTTTTCCAAAAATCTGTTTTAAATGATGTGTCTTCTTATAAGCCTATATTTTTTGACAAAGTTAATGGCACTGTTCTTATCAATAAGTATGCAAGATCTTCAGCTTATGAGGAAAATAGATCAAGGGAAAGTTATCCTATTTCTTTAGAAAAATATGAAAAAGTAGGGGAAGATTTAATAGTCAGCAAGATTGAAAAATATGAATATTCTCATGTTCAGGGTAAATATTATCTTTCTTCTGTTAGTGAAAAAGTTGGTAAGATTGATAATAATATTTATAAAACTTTAAAGAATTTAAGCAAAGACGAAGTTTATAGATTTTTGCATGGAGTTTGGTATGACGTTCATGATTATAATAAAAAACAAGGCAAAGATATTGATGAAGTTTTATTTTTGTCTTTTGAAAGGCAATCAAGCGAGATTAATCTTTTTAGAAAAAATTCTCAAGAAGTTGCAAAGATTGAATATATTTCAAAGCCGGCTTACAATACCCTTAATGTTAGCGCTAAGTCTCTTTTTTCAGATTTGATTGTTTATAACTTTTGGATAAAAATTGTAGATAAAGAAAATGTTGAAATCAAAATTGACACTAGTACAAATTCTTATGATAATAGTGGATTTTCAGGAACATTTAAGAGATTTGATGAAAATATCTTAAATGTTGAAAAAAATGGTAATAATGTTTATTTTATTCCTAATGGAAATTATGTATATAAGGATAAAATTTATGATTTTTCTTATCCCAATTTAACTTATATTGATGAGAATAAAATTTATTATGGCATTTTTAATATTTTCCCTTTAAAAAATAATTTTGTTCTTGAATATGAAATTGATATGGGTAGTTATAAGATTGTCGAATCTTTTTTTCTTGAACATAACGAGAGAGTTGTTCAAAAGCAAAAATTTTCTACAATCATTCTTAATCCTATTAAAATTTTAAAAGATGATGTAAGCTTAGTTAAAGGGCAAAAATTAAAACTTGAGCGAATAGAAAAAATAGGATAATAGTTTTTATGAAAATATTGAGAAGTATTATAACTTATTTTAATGTTTTATTGTTCTTTTTGATTTTTATTTTTTTTTTATTTCCTTTTTACTTGGTTTTTAAAATTTTTTCACTTGAGCGTTATATTATTAAATTTAGTTTTCTTATGATTCGAGCTTGCATTAAAGTTGGTTTGTGGATTGCTGGAATTAAAATTATTGTTACAGGTACTGAGAATATTCCCCAAAAGGGGAATGTAATAATAATGGGAAATCATATTGCGGCTATGGATCCTTTAATTTTTATTTATACTTTTGTTAATCCATTTGTAATATTGGCAAAACATTCTTTGCGTAGGGTTCCTTTTGTGAATCTTGTTTTAATTGTTATGGGTTCTATTTTTGTTAATAGAAAGAGTATAAGATCTGCTGCTGAGGCTGAAGTTAAGGCAATAAAGGTTATGAGAGAGGGTAGATCTATTGGAATTTTTCCTGAAGGTACTAGAAATAGGGGGGGGGATACTAAGGTTTTTAAAAAAGGTGCAATTAAGATGGCATTAAAGACAGGAACATCTATTCTTCCTGTTACTCTTTATAATACTAATAATTTTTTCATTAAAAATGTTATTTTTAATTCTGGACTGTCTGTTTATATTCATGTTCATCCTTTGATAGATATTTTAAAATTAAGTGAATATGAAAAAGAAAATCTTGCTAGTATTATCAGAGATCAAATAGTTAAAAAGCTTGAAACTATTAAAAACTATTAAAATTTAATTTATAAAGTTTAATTTATAAATATAAAGCAAGGATTTAGATGAAGACTCAAAATTATGACGAAAGTAAAATAATCACCCTATCTTCTCTTGAACACATTAGATTAAGATCTGGTATGTATATTGGGCGTTTAGGAGATGGTTCTAATATTGATGATGGTATTTATATTTTAATTAAAGAGATAATAGATAATTCAATTGATGAGTTTATTATGGGTTACGGAAATGAAATTCTTATAAAGAAAGAAAATAATCTTATTACTATTAGGGATTATGGAAGAGGGATTCCTCTTGGAAAAGTTATTGAGAGTGTTTCAGTTATTAATACTGGGGCGAAGTATAATGATGATATTTTTCAATTTTCCGTAGGGCTTAATGGGGTTGGAACTAAGGCGGTTAATGCCTTAAGTTCAAAATTTCTAGTAAGATCAACAAGAAATGGCAAATCTTTTGAGGCTTTATTTTCTAAAGGAAACTTATTGGAATCTAGAGAAATGAAATCTTCCGATAAAGACGGCACTTATGTTGAGTTTTTGGCAGATTCAGAGATATTCGGAAAATATTCTTACAGTGAAGATTTTCTAAAGAGAAGATTTTTCCATTATGTTTGTTTGAATAAAGGACTTATAATAAACTATAATAATCAAATTTTTGAATCCAAAAATGGTCTTTTAGATTTTTTGAATTCAGAAATTAAAAGTGATGATTTGCTTTATGATATTGTTTACTATTCTAGTAAGACCTTAGAATTTGCTTTTTCTCATACAAATAATTATGGAGAGACTTATTTTTCATTTGTTAATGGGCAATATACTAACGATGGGGGTACTCATCAGACTGGTTTTAGAGAAGGGTTTGTAAGAGCTATTAACGATTTTCTTAAAAAAACATATTCGTCAACAGATGTTAGGGAAGGGCTCGTTGCAACTCTTTCTGTTAAAATTAAAGACCCAATATTTGAAAGCCAAACTAAGAATAAGCTTGGAAATATTGAAACTAGAGGCAATGTTGCAAGGGAAGTGCAAAAGATAATTTCTGAGATTTTGTATAAAGATAAAATACTTGCAAAATTGATTGAGAAAAAGGTAGTTGACAATGAGCGACTTAGAAAAGAATTAAGTAGTGTAAGAAAAGAAGCAAGAGAGAGAGCAAAAAAAATATCTTTTAAAATTCCTAAACTTAAGGATTGTAAATTTCATTTTAATGGTAACAGTAAGCAATCAGAACAAACCATGATATTCTTAACAGAAGGGGACTCTGCAACAGGTTCAATGGTGTCTTGTAGAGATGTTTATACTCAGGCTATATTTTCTCTTAGAGGAAAACCTCAAAATATGTTTGAAAAAAATAAATCTGAAATATATAAAAATGAAGAGCTTTATAATATGATGGTGGCTCTTGGTATTGAAGAATCAATTGAAAATTTGAGGTATAATAAGGTTGTAATAGCAACTGATGCAGATTTTGATGGATTTCATATTAGAAATTTGTTGTTAACCTTTTTCTTGACTTTTTTTGAAGATTTAATTTTAAATGGACATATGTATATTTTAGAAACCCCTCTTTTTAGGGTTAGGAACAAAAAAATCACAATTTATTGTTATTCTGAGGAAGAAAAGCAAAAAGCTATTCTTCAGCTTAAAGGTAGGGGGGGGTGTGAAGTAACAAGGTTTAAAGGCCTTGGTGAAATTTCTCCAAATGAATTTAAAGGTTTTATTGATATTAATAGTATTAAACTTACAAAAGTGGATCTTTTCAATATTAAAGAAATAAAAGAGAAATTGGGTTTTTATATGGGGCAAAATACTCCTGAGAGGCGGAATTTTATTATGGAGAATTTGATTTAATGGATATTAGAACCGTACTTAAAGATAATTTTTTGCAATATTCATCTTATGTTATTAAAGATCGTGCTATTGCTAGTGTTGTTGATGGATTTAAACCAGTTCAAAGAAGAATTATACATTCTCTTTTTGAAATGCATGATGGTAATTTTCATAAAGTTGCAAATGTTGTTGGTAATACAATGAAATACCATCCCCACGGTGATACATCAATTTATGAGGCTCTTGTTAATATTGCTAACAAGGATCTATTTATTGAAAAGCAGGGTAATTTTGGTAATTTGTTCACGGGTGATCCCGCTTCTGCTTCTAGATATATTGAATGTAGATTAACACCTTTAGCTTTTGATGTTCTTTACAGCAAAGAGATAACAGTTTATGAATCTTCTTATGATGGAAGAAATAATGAACCTTTGCTTTATCCTGCAAAAATTCCTGTTATTTTGATTCAGGGAAGTGAGGGAATTGCTGTTGGAATGGCAGCCAAAATATTGCCTCACAATTTTAATGAGATTTTAAATGCAGTAAAGAGTGAACTTCTTGGAGAGACTTACGATATTTATCCCGATTTTCCAACAGGAGGAATAGTTGATGTTAATGAATATGCTGATGGTAATGGTAAAGTTTTAGTTAGGGCTAAAATTGAAACTATAGATGAAAAAACAATTGTAATAAGAGAATTACCTTTTGGTGAGACCACTGAAAGTTTGATATCTTCGATTGAGAAAGCTATTAGAAAAAATTATATTAAAGTTTCAAGCATTAATGATTTTACTGCCGAGAATGTAGCTATAGAACTATCTTTGCCCAGGGGTGTTTATGCAAGTGAAGTGATTGAGAAGTTGTATCATTATACAAATTGCCAGATATCAATTTCTGTTAATTTATTATTACTTAGTGAGCGATATCCCGTTGTTTATACTATTAGAGATCTTATTAAGTTTCATGCAGCCCATCTTCAAAAAATTTTAAAAATGGAACTTGAGTTGCAAAAAAGCAAGATTCTTGAAAAAATATTTTATAAAACGCTAGAACAAATTTTTATTGAAAAAAAGATTTATAAACTTCTTGAAACAATTTCTAAAGAAGAAAATATTGTAAGTATAATATTGTCAGAGGTTTTAAGGTACAAAGAATCTTTTTCAAGAGAAGTTTTAAAAGAAGATATTGAAAATTTGCTTAAGATTCCAATTAGAAAAATAAGTCTTTTTGATATTGATAAAAATTCCAAGGATATTAAAATCTTAAATAAAGAGTTAAAGGGTGTAAATAGCAGTATTTCTTCAATAAGAGGATATTCAATAAACTTTATTGATTTATTGCTTTCAAAGTATTCTAAGGATCATCAAAGGAAGACTGAAATTTCTTTAATCAAATCAAAGAATGTAAAAGAAATAGCCACAAAGAATATGAAAGTATATTTAAACTTGGCAGAAGGTTTTGTAGGAACTAGTCTTTTTGATGGTGAATTTATTGGAAATGCTAGTTATTATGATAAAATATTGGTTTTTAGGGAAAATAGTTATGTTCTCAAAAATATTGAAGACAAGGTGTTTATAGATAAAAAGAATATATGTGTTTTAGTTTATGATATAAATAATTCAAAAGAACAAATATTTTCATTAATTTATCTTAATAAACTTGACAATTTTTATTATGTTAAAAGATTTAAAATAGATAAATTTATTACAGATAAAGTTTATGAATTTTTGGGAAAAAATGATGAATTTGTCGATTTTTCATTGAGCCCCAAATTTGTAGAATTTTTGACAAATAAAGATATTGTTAAAAGAATTGAAATTACTAATTTTATGGTCAAATCAAGAAGCTCTATTGGGAAGCGAATTCCAAGTAACAATTTGAAAAAAGTTAAATTCAAATAGTTTAAAAACCTTTTTTAAATTCCATTAATATGGTACCATGATATCAGTTTTAATAAAGGGGTTTTTATGAATAAATCTTTAATTTTTATTTTGGTAGCTTTTTGTGTTTTTTCCAGCTTTGCTCAAGCTTCTGATTCTAAAAGCACTTTTAATCTGGGAGCAGGAGAAAAACTTTTGGCTTATGAAACTAGCAAAAAAGATCCTATTGTGCCATTTTTATTGAACCTTTTTTTAGGGTTTGGGATAGGTTCTTTTGCTCAAGGCGATATTCTTGGGGGTTCTCTTATTCTTGGATTTGATGCGGTTGGTATAGGTCTTATACTTGCAGGAGCTTATTTAGATATCAAAAATTTTGATGATAGTGCCAAAAAAGTTCCTTTTAAATGGACTTGGGGTAAGGGAATGATGTTGGTAGGTGCGGTTACTATGGCAGCGACAAGATTGACAGAAATTATTCTTCCATTTGCATTTGCCAATAGCTATAATAGGAAACTAAAAAATAGCCTTAATATAGCTTTGGGAGGATTTGAGCCTAGTTTTGATATCAATACGGGTCAAGCCAGTGCTCTTGGTTTTGAACTGTCTTTCAAAAAAAGTTATTAATTTTATTTATTATGAAAATGGGTAATTACAATTTTGTATTGTGATTATCCATTGGAATTTAAAATTAGAGCTTTTATTTATTATTTATATTTTATTTCCCTACTAAGGTCTTTTTTTATACTTTTTTGTTTTAGTATTTCTCTTTTATCATATAATTTTTTTCCTTTACATATTCCAATTTCTACTTTAATTATCGATTTTTTCAAATAAAAACTAATAGGAATTAAAGTGTATCCCTCTTTTTCTCTAAATTTTTTTAGTCTTTGTAATTCCTTTTTTTTGATTAGAAGCTTTCTAGGTCTTAATTCATCATGATTAAAGATATTTCCTTCTTTATATTTTGATACGTGCAAGTTTTCAAGCCACAATTCTTCTTTTTTTATACTCGCAAAACTATTGTTAAATGATAATTTTTTTGCCTTTATTGATTTTACTTCAGTTCCTTTTAGTACTATTCCACAACTTATTTTATCTTCAATAAAGTAATTGAATTTTGCCTTTTTGTTTTCAAGAAACAAAGTATTTGTGTCCAAATCTATCCCTTCTATTCTTTTGATACAATCAATCTAAAACCAATGTTTGGAGAGCTCCAATTTTTCAAAAAAGAAGCTTTAGTTGATGGATTGAGTAAATTATTGTTTTGATAAGGGTATGTTCTAATTTCTGTTATCAATGAATAAAAATTTGAATTTTCGTTATAAAAATTTTTTTCATTTTTGAATATTGCAATATCATTAAAGGATGAATTTTGCATTAAATTCCAAAACCCAACTTTTTTTGATATTTCATTAATATTTAAAGGTTTTTTGTTTGGTTCTTTTTGGTACAATTCCCATTCTTGTGATATGGGGAGTCTTGCTTTTAATCCGTCGGGTAGTTTTTTAGAGTACCAGTTGGCATATTCTATTGCTGAGAAATAAGATATTCCCGTGATAGCTTCATTTAAGCCTATTTGATTAAAATTTTTAAGATAATTTTCATCTACAAGTTGTTCTTTTATTAAATTTTCTTTATTATTTAATGTCCATTTTGGATTTTCTTTTAAAAAATCTTGATACTCATATTTTGTAACATTTTGTTCTTGAATAAGAAATTCTTTTATACTATAGGTAGATTTTAGTGAAATATTTTTTGAATCTAGTTCATAATTTTGAATTTTTTCGATTTTATTTGAATTTATTTTTTTAAATCCAGGTAACGTTATATTAATGTTTTCATTTTTAGAAGTTAATTGAATGTTTTCATTGTCTAGAGTTTTGGTTAATTTTTTAACCCAAGGCTCATTTTTTGTTAACATTTTTAAATCTTTATTTAAATTTTCTAAAAACCAAAAAATAGCTCTATTTTCTAAGTCAAAATTTGTTTTTAAAGAGTTCCATATTTTTTCTTGATTACTATTGCTTTGGTCTATTGAATATATCATTTTGTATGAATCTAGAAAATCTTTAAACATTTCGATTGAATTCAAGTGAGGTATGGAATCTTTGAGAAATTTTTTAATGTATTTGGGATGTTCTTTGAGTTCACTAGATATTAATGAAAATACAGGAATTAATTTTGTATTTTCATTAATATTTTTTATTTTCACCATTATAGAGAGCTCTTTTTGTCTTTGTTTAATGATCTTTTCAGGATCAACCAGTTCTAAATTTATTTGTAAACTGTAGCTCCCAAAAAATTTGTTGTGAATTTTTATGTTTTGCTCGTATGTTTTAAATCCCATCCTTTTTGCTTTAATAATTCCTTCAGTAGTGTTTATATATCTGTTAAGAGGAGTTCTGCCGATATATTTTTCGTTTAAATAGATGTAAGTGTTTTCAATATTGGAATTTATTTTTAAATATGCTCCTGGATTTTTAAACTTAGGTATGACAATTGAAATTGATATTAAGCTTAAAAGCAATATTATTGTTGTAATGAATACGTAAATTTTGGGAGCTACTCCTAGAATTGGCTTTAATTTAACTTCAAAAAGCTCAACATTTGAATTTTCATCAATTTCTTTCATCTTTTAAAGTATAGAAAAGTATTTAAATAAGTGTCAATATTTTGTATGATTTAATTCTTGAGGTTAGATTATGTATTTAAGAAAATTGGATAAATTTGCATCTTTTTTGGTATACCTTATTGAAAGGTACTTGACATATCGAAAAAGAAAGAAGTATTTCTGCAAATTAAGGGCGAAGAAACGAGGATTTTTGCTCAACTTTTTATTTGATTTTGTAGCAGCAGCAATTTTTGTACTGGTAATAAATCAGTATTTTGTTCAAGCTTATAAAATACCATCAGGTTCAATGGAAGATACTCTTCAAATAGGGGATTTTTTATTTGTAGATAAATTTTCTTACGGTCCTGAACTTTTACCAGGATTATTTAAGATTGATGGTTTTAAAATTCCAGAAGAATCCGATGTTATTATTTTTGAAAATCCAGAGTATAAATCAAAGGGTGTTTTTTTTGATATTTTTCAAAGAATACTTTACATGTTAACTTTATCTTTTGTTGACCTTGATAAAGATGAATATGGTAATCCCAATGTTAGATTTCTAGTAAAAAGAGGTGTATTCTCAGACGGTAAAGTTGTTAAATTTAATAATGGTAAAGCTTATGTTAAAAGAGAAGGCGAAGAAAATTTTATTTTAGAAGATTCTTATCGGGATTTGGTTGGTCAAAATTTTAATATTAAAAAGATTGTGGCAAATGAGGATTATGGTATTTATGGTGATTTTGCTATGTTTGTTGCTCTGAGTCAGTTAAATATAAATTTAAGCAGTACTCCTGATTTTTCATTTTTTGATGTTAGATTGATTGATAGGTTTGAATTTGAAAGATTGGAATATAAGTATTTGTCTGCTTTTATGCCCTATGTTGATTATTATATGGAAAAAGCTATAATAAGAGATTATGGTATTTATGTTCCTTATGGATATATTTTGCCAATTGGAGACAATAGGGACAATTCTCATGATGGTCGATTTTTTGGAGTAATTAATAAGGATAAAGTGCTTGGAAGAACTTTGATAATATATCTTCCATTTTCCAGAATAGGATTTATTTAAAGTGGCTCCTTCATATTTAACTTTCGAACAAAGAATTTTAAGGAAAAAGCAAAGAAAAATTTTTTTTAAATATGTTTTAACATTTTTAATGTTAAATTTTTTTTTCACAAAGTTTGTTTTGCAAATTTTTATGATTAAAGGCAATGAGATGTTACCAACAATAACAAAAAATGCCAGTTTATTTTTTGTTGCAACACATATAACATCTTTTTTTATTCCTTTAAAAATGAATGATATTGTTCTTTATGAAGATTTTAGGTTAAGCGATAATTTTTTATTAACTTTAATAAAAGATTTCTTTTTTTTAAATAAAATTTTTAAAAGAGCAAGCTATAAAGTATCAAGAATAGCAGCTGTTCAGGGCGATTCTGTTTATGTTAGAGGTTTGAATGTTCTGGTAAATAAAAAGGATACAGATTTTTTTTATTTGAATGGCAATTTGGTTAGCTATTACAAGTTGAATAATTTTTTCAATACAGATGAAGTGGTTAAGTGTTTTATTTTGAAAAAAAATGAAATTTTTTTATTGAATGATAATTTAAGTGTTTTGAATGATTCTAGAATATTTGGGCCTATTAACAAAAATGCTGTTGTTTCGTTTTTGGCTTTTAAGGTAGTGGACTATAAGATTGTTAAATAAAATTTTTGTTGATGCTGATTCTTGTAATTTTAAGATAATAAAATTTTTACAAAAATTTATATTGCACAATAAATCAAAACTTATTGTAGTTTCTAATAAGTTTTTAAGTTTGGAAAAAACAGAAAATGTTGCTTTAGAGGTGGTGGACAATGTTGATGTATTTATTTTGAATTTAGCAGACAGGAGCAGCCTTGTGATTACTCGAGATATTTTTTTTGCTAAACTTCTTTTAGATCTTGAGGTTAAGGTTATGAATGATGAGGGTCGAATTTTTAATATAAATAATATAAATTATTTATATTTTAGATCTAAGATTAATTTCAATTTGAAAATTAAGACTAAAAAATATTATGATGAAGATTTTAATAAATCTAGATATGATAAATTTATAACAAACTTTTATTCTTTATTCTTTAGTTAATTTTTTGTTTTCCAATTTCCACAAACCCTTGCCTTGAGTTAATATGTAAATCGTGTTGTTTGATACGGGAATAATATCGTTAAGGCCCGTTTTGCCTAGCTGAGAACCGTTATAAGCTCCAGGCTCTACGGATTTTGAGGGCGCTTGTAAAGCAAAAATTCCTTCTTTATTTTTTGTAAATTCTGCAAATCCATTATTACTTCCGATTAATATTGCATCATTAAATTCTCTTGCAAAGTAGCCGCTAAATTCGCCTACTTCGTCTTGAATAAATATTGGTGTTGTATAATTATTTGCATTCGAATACACCTTAAATTTTGTGTCTAAATTGTTATAACCACCAGTCATTACTAAAATTTCAGAAAAACCCCTAATGCTTGTTTTAATGATAGGCATTATTTCTTTGGTTTGTTGATAGTCTATACTTGTGTATGTATTATTGTTTATTTGCCATATTTTAAGTAAATTTCCTGTAATTAAGTTATCCTCATTTGATATTTGGAAAAATTTGTCATTTTCATTAGCTTGTGATGGTGTTTTGTCAGCTCCTTGCAGATCAAAAATTCTCTCTTGATTATTTTTATCTATAGCTAAAATATATGCTTCTTTTATACCCTCTTTTCCCACAGATTTTAAGAATTTATATGCTTTTAGTGGTTTTTTAAATTTTAATATCCAATCGTTTCCACTTAACTCGCAAACTTCTAGTTCTGCTGTTTTGTTTTGTGCTAAAAGGTAGGTTTTACCAGATACATTTACAATATCATTTACAAACTCATAAGAATTGCTCAAATCAATTTTTTCAATCTTGCCGTTTTCTTTTTTAAATAAATGCATGGCTGCAATGTAAAGCGTTTCTCCTACTAGAGAAATTCCTCTTGGACTTGAACTACCCAAAATATTATATTCATGTTTTATTTCTTGTAGATTCCCTAGTTGTGAAAATATGGATTCGCTTGAGCATCCTGGTAGTAAAAATATTAATAAGCTTAAAATTAATCTTTTTTTAAAATAGTTTTCATATCTTTGTTTCATTTTTACCCTACAATTTATTTACATTTACTGTAACTGATAATGATATAAGTGCAAAATGTGCCATTTTAGCATAATTTCCAAATTCAAACATCATCCACCAAGATGTTGTTGCTCCAAAAGACCATTTATGGTTGAAGTTCCATAAAATTCCAGTTCCAAAAGAAATTGTAGGTAGTGCGTCAAAAGTTCTTAAATTTGTAATATTGTTATTTCTATCCCCGTATGTATTAAGAGAAAACCCCATGTTTGTGAAAACTGGAATTTGAAATAATTCTCCTATATCAAATATATAGTTTACTGAAAATGTAATAGGTACACTATAAAAAATTTTACCTACACTTGAATCTGGATTTAATATATTAAAAGAATGGTTAATGTCAAAGTTAAACATATATCTCAGTTCAAGTCCGATTGCCAAGTTGTTTAAAATATGGTACTGGTATTTTATTGCCCCAATACCTCCTGGATATAAATTGGTAGGATAAGCTTTTGATAAGTCATTGTAAAAAACAGGCACCCCAACACTTAAATCTATTCCCAAAGTAGAGTTTGTATGTCTATCAATATTGACTGCGGCTTCAATTTTTTTTATGTTTACACCAATTAGCAAGGTTGCAATTAGCATTATAAAAAGATATTTTTTCATTATTCTCCATTCTTTTAAAATTATTATCCTTGTTTATTATAGTTGAAAACAAATTTAATTACAATTTGAAATTTATAAGTTTAGCTTTCCTTATATTGATAATCTAAGTATAATATTAAGGTAATCTTGTTGGGTTTAAGAGGCATATTTTGAATACTGTGTTTAATGGTAAGGATTTTGCAAATAAGTATTATTTAATGTTGAAAGAATTCTTAAAACAGCACGATTTGAGAGATAAAATCGCATTAAAGGTGCTTTTAGCAAATGATGAGCCTGCAAGCAAGCTTTATGTTTCAATTAAGAATCGAGTTGCAAAAGAGATCGGCTTAAATGTTGAGGTAATTAAATTTTCTACAAATTCTGTTCAAAGCGATGTTTTAGAAGTAATTGATAGGGAAAATAAAAATTTAAGTACAGATGGGATTATTGTTCAATTGCCTCTTTTGAAAGGTATGGATTTAAATTCTATTTTAAATGGCATAGTTTATTCAAAAGATGTTGATGGTTTATCTTTTATTAATTTGGGTAAAATGATTTTGGGCGATAAGAAAGGATTTATTCCTTGTACAGCTCTTGCTGTATTAAAGATTTTGCAAGATAAAAGGATAAAAACATCGGGGAAAACGGTTGTTGTAGTCGGCAGGAGTCCTCTTGTAGGAAAGCCTATTTCAATATTGCTCTCATCAAAGCCTTATGATGCAACTGTTATTGCTTGTCATAGTAAAAGTATTTATTTAGATGTTTATTTAAGGCAGGCGGATATTGTTATTTCTGCTGTTGGTAAGCCTAAGTTAATAGACAAAAGCATGTTATGTGGAAAACCTTATGTAATTGATATTGGTATTTCTGAAATTGATACTGATAACGGAAAAATTCTCTCAGGCGATACAGATTTTGATAATATTAAAGATTGTGTTAAATTTATTACCCCTGTTAAGGGGGGAATAGGACCTGTTACGGTTCTTATGTTAATGTTTAACACAATTAAAGCTCATTTGATTAATAATAATATGTTTGACATTTTGGATCGGTTGGAAAAATTAATGGAGGTGTAAATGTCTGGTCACAGCAAATGGTCAACAATAAAGAGGAAAAAAGGCGCTCTTGATGCAAAGCGTAATAAAATTTTTACAAAGCTAATAAGAGAAATAACTATTGCAGCTAAAATAGGGGGGGGGGATATTGAGTCTAATCCAAGACTAAGAGTTGCTGTTAATAAAGCTAAAGTTGCCAATATGCCAAAAGATAATATTGAGAAGGCAATAAAAAAGGGTGTTGGCGGTAATGAAGGGGTAGAATATTTTGAAATCATTTATGAGGCTTATGCTCCTTATGGAGTGGCTTTAATGATTAAATGCTTGACAGACAATAAAAACAGAACTTCTAGTGATGTAAAAAGTGTTCTTTCAAAAGGTGGAGGATCTCTTGGGACCCCAGGTTCAGTCTCATATATGTTTTACAGAAAAGGTCTTATTGTCTATAATTTAGAAAAATATCTTGAGGATGAAATAATGGAATTTGCATTAGAAGTTGGTGCTGAAGATATTTTAGTTTCAAATAATGAAGTAGAAGTTGTAACAAGTCCTGATAATTTTGACAAAGTTTTATCTTTCTTAAAAACTAAATTTAAAGAAGAGATGGCAGAGATAGCTTTAATTCCTGAAAATAAAATTTCTTTAAACAAAGAGCAAGCAGAAAAAATAATTCTTCTTGTTGAAAAACTTGAAGACTTTGATGATGTTCAAGAAGTAATTCATAATTTGGAGATTCCAGAAGAATTAAACTAGTTTTATTTAAATCTTTTCGTAGTATACTCTGTAAATTTTATTTCCAAAATCATCTGAAAAAAGCATTGAACCGTCATGATATGTGATTATATCAACAGGGCGTCCAAATTTAGAGTTATCGGGCTTTAAAAATCCATATAAAAAAATTTCGTAATTTTTTGCTATTCTGGTTTTGGGATCAATATCTAGTGTGGTTATTCTGTAGCCAACAGGAGAAGATCTGTTCCATGAACCATGTTCTGCTATGAATAATTTATTTGTATATTCTTTTGGAAAGTTATTTCCTTGGTAAAAGTGTATTCCAAGTGGAGCTACATGTGCAGGAAGTTCATAGATGGATGGGCTAAAATTAGTATTTTTGGGTGCTTTGTTGTAAAAATTGTAATTTTTTTGGTTTTTTCCAAACACGTAGGGAAATCCAAAATGTTCTTTATATTTGATTATTAGGTTTATTTCATCTGGGGGGATGTTGTCTCCCAATCCGTCTTGACCATTGTCGCTAAAATATAGTTCATTGCTAACTGGATGGAGATCAAACCCAACTGAGTTTCTTACCCCAAAAGCTACTATGTCTTCTTTTTTTGTTTTTAAATCGATGCTGAGAATTATTGCTTCTTTATTTGGGGGAATATTAGCATTATTTTGAGATCCTATGTTTACTATTAATTTGTTATTTTTGGGATCCACTTTAATATAACGTCCAGAGTGCATTTTGGAATTATTTTTTGGTAAAAGTGAAAAAATTTGCATTTTCCATGTATAGTCTTCATTTGCTTTTATGCTTTTATTAATTTCTTCTTTTACATTTTCAACCACATATATTTTATCGACTGAAGATATATATAATTTATTATTCCAATAAGCAATGCCAATAGGGTTTTTTAGAGTTTTTGCTATGGTATAAATTTTTTTGGTTTTTGTTACAAAATATGCAAAAGTACTCCCAGATCCTATAAATATGTTTCCATCTTGATCGCTTGTAATTCCTCTTGGTTTTTCGATTGTATTGTTTAAGAAAATTTCGACTTTAAATCCATTTGGAACTTTTAGCAGGTTTGTGGTTTCTTCTGCTGCCATACTTATAGATAAGATTAAAAAAATAGTTGCAATTAATTGAAAATAGCTATTTAGAAGTTGATTTTTCATTTAGTGTCCTTTTTTTATTTAAGGCTTTTGCTTTAAATTGGATGTTTCTGTGTAATATAATTTAATTATATGATAAATAAGATCCATGGTAAAGTTATAGAAAAAAAAGAATCTAGTTTGGTTTTAATGACTACTGTTTTTGAATTTGAGCTTTTAGTTAGTGCATTTTGTCTTGCTAATTTTAATTTGTCAGACAAGGTCGAACTATTTACTTATCTTTATGCGAAAGAAAATGAATTAAAACTTTTTGGATTTTTGAATTCAGACGAAAGAGAGACTTTTAAAAGGCTTATTGGGGTGAGTGGAATAGGTCCAAGGGCCGCTTTAAGAGTGCTCTCTAATATAAGGTATAATGAGTTTAAGGATGCTATTGATAGAGAGGATGTTGAGCTTGTTGCTAAAATCAAAGGCATTGGTAAAAAAATGGCTGGTAAAATGTTTTTACATCTTCAGGGTAAGCTTTTAATTAATAATGAGCTTGAATCTAGTCTTGTTAAATTTAAAGAATTAGAAGAATCGATTGTTAGCATGGGATTTGATAGAAAAATTGTTGATACTAAACTTAAGGAGGCTTTCAATTCAGTTGAATTTTCAAATTTAAAAGACTCCGAAAAGGAACAGTTTTTATTTAAGGAGGTTTTAAAAAGAATGTCGAATTAATTATGTTAGTTTTTGGTAGTTATTAAATAGTCTTTAAGAGGTATTTATGAAAGACGAAAATAGTATAAAGTTTTCAACTTCTAATGAAAATTATTTATATGATAAGAATGAAAATGAGCTTAGGCCCAAAGTTTTTGAAGATTTTAAAGGTCAGTCTAATGTTAAAGAAACCCTTAGTATTTTTATAAGAGCTTCCAAAGAGAGAGATGAAGCTTTGGATCATGTTTTTTTAAGTGGTCCACCAGGTCTTGGAAAAACTACCCTTGCAAGTATTATTGCATTTGAGATGAATGCTTCGATTAAGATTACGTCAGCTCCGGCTTTTGATAAACCTAAAGATATTATTGGGATTTTGACAGGTCTTGATGAGAAGAGTATTTTATTTATTGATGAAATACATAGACTTAGGCCAATAATAGAAGAAATGCTTTGTATTGCTATGGAAGATTATGAGCTGGATTGGGTAATCGGGCAAGGAGCCAACGCAAGAACTGTTCGAATGCCACTTCCAAAATTCACATTGATTGGAGCTACTACTAAACCGGGAAGAGTAACATCTCCACTTTATGCGAGATTTGGAATTACTGCAAGATTTGAACTTTACAGTGAAATAGAGCTTGTTGAGATAATAAAGAGAAATTCTATTATTTTAAATATTGAAATAGAAGAGGATGCTGCTTTTCTTCTTGCAAGAAGTTCAAGAGGAACTCCCCGCATAGCAAATAGATTGCTAAGGCGAATAAGAGATATTGCTCAGGTAACTGGAAGTTTGGTTGTTACAAGTGACATTGTTGCAATTGGACTTGAAATGCTTAGAATTGATGGAGAAGGTCTTGATGAGCAAGATAGAAATATTTTAAGAAGTTTAATATTGAAATTTAATGGGGGCCCTGTAGGTGTTGATACTTTGGCTATTTCTGTAGGGGAAACAGCAGATTCTCTTGAGGATTTTTATGAACCTTATTTAATTATGAAAGGATTTATTAACAGAACTCACAGAGGTCGTAAAGCTACTGAGTTTGCGTATCTCCACTTAAACTTAGAGATGAAAGAGGATGATATTAGTGAAAACCAAAGAGTTTCATTTTAATTTACCCTATTCTTTAATAGCTCAATATCCAAGTGAAAAAAGAGGAACTTCAAGGTTAATGGTGCTAGATCCTAAATTGCAAAAAAATTATCATGAAAATTCTGTAAACAATATTTTAAAATATATAAATAGTGATACTTTTATTATTTTTAATAACTCAAAAGTTAGAAAATCAAGAATGTATGCAGAATCAGAGATGGGTAGTAATGTTGAATTTTTGATTTTGGATAGAATTGGCACTGATTTGTTTACTGCGTTGATTTCTAAGTCCAAAAAGCAAATTGTTGGCAATGTTTACAAATTTCCTGAAGGATTAGTAGGTGAAATTTTGTCAAAAAATAGTAGTGAGATTGTTTTAAAATTTAATAATGATGTTGGGGAAGATTATTTTGAAAAATACGGTTTTATTCCTATACCTCCTTACATTAAAAGAGATTATGACAAAATAGATGAAGATCGATATCAAACTGTTTATTCTAAGTATGTTGGGTCTGCAGCTTCTGCAACTGCGGGTTTGCATTTTAGTCAAGATTTGTTTTCTGCTTTTAAAAAGAACAATATTGAATATGATTTTATTACTCTTCATGTTGGGCTTGGTACTTTTCTTCCTGTAAGATCAAAAAAGGTTGAAGAACATAATATGCATTTTGAAACTTTTTTAATAAAAGATTGTGTGGCTGATAGATTGGAGAATGCAAAATTGCTTGGTAAAAAAATTTTATCAATTGGTACCACAACACTTAGAGCTTTAGAGTCAGCTTATGACAATAAGCTTAAGAAGTTTAAAACAGGCCAGCAAAGTACAAATCTTTTTATTTATCCTGGTAAAAACTATTGTTTTAAGTTTGTAGACATGCTTTTTACAAATTTTCACACGCCACAATCTACTCTTTTAATGCTGGTCTCTTCATTTGCAGGCAAAGATTTTGTGTTTAGCTCTTATGAAGAAGCTATAAATAAAGGTTATAAATTTTTTTCTTATGGTGATGCTATGTTAGTTTTAAATCATATATAGATATTAGTTTTAAATTATTTTAATATTTAAGTTGTGATATAGGCTTGATTTAATTAATTAGGAGGAAAATGTATGAATACTTCTCTTTTTCAGCAAGAAAGGCAAAAGTATATTCCTAAATTGCCAAATATTTTGAAAAAAGATTTTAAGAATATTGGTTTAGTTTATGGAGAAAAGACCGAAGCAATTCAAGACAGACAGGCTTTAAAGGAATTTTTTAAGAATACTTATGGGCTGCCAATTGTAAGTTTTGCCGAGGGTAAGTCCAATTTATCTTTTTCAAAAGCTTTGAATATCGGAATTGTTCTTTCTGGGGGGCCCGCTCCTGGGGGGCATAATGTTATAGCTGGTGTTTTTGACGCAATAAAAAAATTTAATGCAAATTCAAAGCTTTTTGGATTTAAGGGCGGTCCTTTAGGCCTGTTAGAGGATGACAAAATTGAACTTACTGAGAGTTTGGTAAATTCTTACAGAAATACCGGAGGTTTTGATATTGTATCTTCTGGAAGAACAAAAATAGAAACAGAAGAACATTATAACAAAGCCTTATTTGTTGCTAAAGAAAACAATCTTAATGCTATTGTTATTATTGGTGGTGATGATTCGAATACCAATGCTGCTATTCTTTCAGAGTATTTTAAAAAGAAAGGAGAGAGTATTCAGGTTATTGGGGTCCCAAAGACAATTGATGCCGATCTTAAAAATGATCATATTGAAATTTCATTTGGGTTTGATTCTGCTACGAAAATTTATTCTGAGATGATAGGTAATTTATGTCGAGATGCTATGTCGACTAAAAAATATTGGCATTTTGTCAAACTTATGGGTAGGAGTGCGTCTCATGTTGCTTTAGAATGTGCTTTAAAAACTCATCCAAACATTTGCATTGTGTCTGAAGAGGTTTTGGCGAAAAAGAAAACTTTATCTGAAATTGTTGATGAAATGGTGTTTGTTATTTTAAAGAGATCTTTAAATGGGGATAATTTTGGAATAGTTATAGTTCCAGAAGGTGTGATTGAGTTTATTCCAGAAGTTAAGTCTTTAATGCTTGAATTATGCAATATTTTTGATAAAAATGAGAGTGAGTTTAAGGGACTTAATATTGAAGGAATGAAAGAAGTTTTTGTTGCCAAGCTTGGTGATTATATGAAGGGAGTTTACTTGTCTTTACCTTTGTTTATTCAATTTGAACTTGTAAATTCAATTTTAGAAAGAGATCCTCATGGGAATTTTAATGTTTCAAGAGTTCCTACTGAAAAATTGTTTATTGAAATGGTTCAATCAAGATTAAGTGAAATGAAAAAAAAAGGAGAATATAAGGGAAGCTTTATTCCAGTTGATCATTTCTTTGGCTATGAAGGTAGAAGCGCTTTTCCTTCTAATTTTGATAGTGATTATTGCTATGGTTTAGGGTACAATGCTGTTGTTCTTATTTTAAATGGCCTTACAGGCTATATGTCTTGTATAAAAAATTTAAATTCAAAACCAACGGATTGGATTGCAGGAGGAGTTCCCCTAACAATGTTGATGAACATGGAAGAGAGGTATGGGGTGCAAAAGCCTGTAATAAAAAAAGCTTTAGTTGATTTAGAAGGAAGGCCATTTAAAGAGTTTGTTGAAAATCGTGATAAGTGGGCTTTAAATAATTTGTATTTATGTCCAGGGCCTGTGCAGTATTTTGGTCCTTCTGAGATTGTTGATGAAATAACTGAGACTTTAAAGTTTGAATTATCGAAATAGAAAATTTATGCTTATTGCAAGCTTGTTGTTGTTTTTTAGTGTTTTGAATGTTTATTCAAATTCACTTGATTATTTCAAGCTAAATTTTAGTTATTTAAAGATAAGTATTGCTGAAAGTTTGCCATTGCAAGACAAATTAACTTCCAGTGGCAATTTTGTTTCTCATGAAAAAAATAGTATGTCTGTTGTCGATAAGGACGATTCTTTTCTTTACAAAAATATTCAAGAAAATAAAGCTTTAAATCTTGAGAATGAGCTTGAGTCAAAAACAGCAAAAGATTTGTTTAGGTTTTCAGCAATCAGTATTGGATCTTTTCCAATAGTTTTATTTTTGAGCTTGTTTTTTTTTGATGTAGGATACTATTTTTATAGCGGAATGAATGCAAGTTACGTTCCATATCCCTTTTCAAATGGTTCTAGGTTTTCAAAAGATGAAATTTATAAAAAATTTATTGTTTCAGCTTCCATTGGGACTATAGTTGCGTTAACTATAGCTTTGATTGATTATTTTCTTTAGTGATATGATAAGACTTAGGAAAGAATTTACTGTTAAAGAAAATGCTTTAAGATTGGATCTTTATTTATCAAACAATTTGGAATTTTTTACTAGAAGTCAAATTAAAAGAAGAAATGTAGAAGCTTTCAAAAAGAGTAATGGAAAATTTTTTAAGATAAAATTGTCCAAGCCTGTTTTTAAGGATGACGAAATGCTGATTGAATTTGACGAAGAGAGTAATCAAATTGATTGTCTTAGGCCCAATAATATCCCTATTGCTATAATTTATGAAGATTCTAATGTTATTGTTTTGAATAAACCACAAGGAATTTTAAGTCATCCTGGAATATCACATTGGGATGATACTGTTGTAAATTTTCTTTTATACCATGTGAAAAAATTGAAAATTAATTTTAATGAAGAAAAAATTAGACCTGGAATTGTTCATAGATTGGACAAAGATACTTCTGGAGTGTTAATTTGTGCAAAAAACATTGGTACTTTAAGGTTTTTATCTCAGCAGTTTAAAGATAAAAGAACAAATAAAGTTTACATTGCAATTGTTAGAGGCAATTTTAATAGTTTTTTTGGAAATATTGAATCTTTTATAGATAGAGATAAACACAATAGGAAAAGATTTGCTGTGTCTAAAGATAGAGGTAAAAAAGCATTAACAGAATATAGGTTATTACTCAATTTGGAGGGATATTCTCTTTTGGCTTTAAAACCTAAAACTGGCCGTACTCATCAATTGAGGGTCCATATGAAATATCTTAATTTTCCAATATTGGGCGATGAGGTTTATGGCAGATTAGAAGGCAGTTTCAAAAAAACAACTTTAATGCTTCATTCTTATAAGCTTGAAATTGATGTTGGAAACAAATCTTTAAAGAAATTCATTTCTGAATTTCCCAAAAGATTTGTTATTTTTTTGTCAAATTTTTACAAGAGTGATGAATTGAATTTGATTATTGATAATTTGGTTCTCTTCTTAAAAGATTTTTAATTTGAACCTTCTTGTTTTAATAAGATTGAATTAGCTATTATTTTGCCACCAGTGATTTCATTAGTGTTAATAACAGTAATGAAACAGTTTGGATCAACTTTTTGCGATATATACTTAATTCTTGATAAGCGCATTATTGGAACTACTATAAATACTATAGTTTTTTCTGTTCCTGCCCAAGCTCCTTTTCCGTTTATTAATGTAGCGGCCAATTTTAACTTATTTGTAAGAAGATAGGCAATTTCTTTTCCTTTATCCGAAATGATTAATATTGCTTTTTGATTTCCAAATCCAGTGCTTGTTTTGTCTGTCATTATAGATGTTACAAATGATGCTATTAGCGTATAAAGGGCGATTTCAATATTAAAGAAAAAGGTTGCAAGTATTAATACTGCTAGATTAATTATGAAGTTTGTTGTTCCAATACTAATTGAATATTTTTCTTTAATTATCATTGCAATTATGTCTGATCCGCCTGAAGAGCCTTTACCTTTGAATACTAGTCCAAGACCAAGTCCAGAAATAAGTCCAGCTAGTATTGATACAAGCATCATATCATTAAGATGTATTTTGTTTTGTAAAAACTGGGAGTAGTTTATGATAATAGAATATAATCCCATTGCAATCCAACTTTGAATGATGAATGTTATATTTAAAAATTTGATTCCAATAAGAAATAATGGGATATTTAATGCAAATATTGTCCATCCTAAATTGAAGCTTAACAAGTAATGTAGCATTAATGAGATGCCCCCAATTCCCCCACTAAGAAGTCCATGAGGAATATATAAAACATTTGTAGAAATTGCCATTAGTGCAGATCCCAAAGTTATTTGTATTGTACTACCAAGTATTAATTTGGGATTTTTAGCTATAGTTTTTAATTTTTTTGCTAGTATTATGAATAACAACTTAAGTTTTTTTTTAATTCTGCGCCAATGTATCTTTTTTTTCTTTTTCATCTCAACTCTAGGGTTACTTTTAAGTTGTAAGTTCTAATTTACTTGAATTTTATATTAATTTTTCAAAAAAAACAATTTTATTTCCTTTTTTTATTTTTTTTGATATCATGTTCATGGAAACTATGTCGATGAGTTATGCAAAATTTATAGCATTAATAGTTCTGCTTTTTTTTTATATTTGGTTTTTTATTATCCTTAGGATGAAAAGGGTAAATCTGTTTTTATTGGAAAAAATCAAAAATGGAGCAAAAATTTTGGATATTCGATCTCCCAAAGAATATAGTAAGTCTCATTATTTGAAATCGATTAACATACCTTTTAATAATTTATTTGCCAAAAAGGATAAATTGGGCGATTTTGAATCCCAAATAATTGTTTATGGCAAAAGTTTTAATAAGTCTTATGAGGCTAAAAAAGTTTTAAAAAGTATGGGATTTAAGAATGTGTTTGTGGCTGGTACTTTAAAAGACATGCCACAAATTAAGAAAAAAGAAGTTGGTTGATGGCTAAGATTATTGGGATATCTGGTGGTTCTGGAAGCGGAAAAACTACAGTTGTAAGCAAGATTAGTGAGTTTATTCCAGAGTTTGTCCTTATTTCTCAAGATAATTACTATAAGAGTGTAGGTGATTATGAATATGAGTTTTCTAAGGTAAATTTTGATCATCCGGATGCTTTTGATAATAATTTGTTTTATGAACATTTGAAAAATTTAAAAAAAAATAGCCCAATAGATATGCCTCTTTATGACTTTATTAATCATAAAAGACAACTTAAAACAGTTTTGGTTGTTCCAACTCCTGTTGTTATTGTTGAAGGTATTATGATTTTTGTTGATGAGAGAGTAAGAAATTTAATAGATCTTAAAATCTATATTGATACCCCAAATGATATTAGATTTATTAGGCGTTTAAGGAGAGATATTTCTAAAAGAGGACGTACCTTGGAGTCGGTTATTGATCAGTATTTGAGCACCACTAGATGGGGTTATTATAGATTTATTGAGCCTACCAAGGAATATGCTGATCTTATTATTCCTGAGGGAGGGCATAATGATAAAGCGCTTTATGTACTTTCAACGTTTCTTAAGTCTTTAAGTAAAGAAGGGTTAGACTTTATTTAAATTAATGATATTGGATAATAATCTATTTCAATGTAAACAGTATTCGTTATTTTTATCTTTTCTCTTGTCTTTTTAACTAGTTTTTCAAGCAAACTGTAGGACTTTGACAAGTATATTATATTATATCTGTAATTTTTAGATATTTTCTTCATAATAGCTTCTGATGGTCCTAAATGCTCAATTTCTTCTTGCAAAAATTCTTTAGATTTTTCAAAAAATTCCCAACATTTTTGTTTAGCTGATTCTTCATTTTTGCTTCTAAATATTATTCTAATAATTTTGTTAAACGGGGGATAGTTTAACTTTTTTCTTATATCTAGTTCTTGTTCGTAAAATTGTTCATATTGATTCTTATAAGCATACTTTATGGCATAATAATCAGGATTTTTTGTTTGTATTATAATTGTGTTGTCATCTTTGAATCTTGCAGCTCTTCCCATAATCTGTGAGAGTGTTGTAAAAATTCTTTCGCTGCTTCTAAAATCAGGTAATCCTATTCCAATATCCGCGTTGATTATACCTAGTGTTTTTATATTTTCAAAATTGAATCCTTTTGCGATGATTTGTGTTCCGATAAGTATGTCTATTTCTTTGTTTTCAAATTTACTTATTGAATTTATATTTTCTGTTTTTTTAATATCAGAATCTATTCTTGCAATTTTTGCATTTGGCAAAAATTTTTTTAATTCTTTTTCAACAAGTTGAATTCCATAAGTTTTGTATTTAATGTCTTTTGATTCACATTGAGGGCATTGGCTTGTTGTTTTTGTTTTATAGCTACAATAGTGGCATAAAAGTTTGTTTTCTTTTTTGTAGTAAATCAGACTAAATGAGCAATTTGGGCAACAAATTGTATGTCCACATTCGTTACATTCGAGATTTTTTAGATATCCTCTTTTATTAATGAAAATCAAAGATTGTCTTTTTTCATTCAAACTTTTTTGTATGCTGTATAATAGTTCTGATGAGATTGTGCTAGGTTCTTTTTTCATATTTATTATTTTTATATCGTCTATTTTGCTTTGAGAGAATTTGTTTTGCATTATTATTTTTTTTATTTGATTATGTTTCATTGCGTGGTATGCTTCAAGAGAAGGTGTTGCGCTTCCCATTATAAATTTAGCATTAAATTTTTTTTGCAAAAAAAATGCTACATGTCTTGAGTGAAATCTTGGGGTATTTTCAGATTTGTATGTAGTTTCGTGTTCTTCGTCCATAATTATTAATTTTAATTTGGTAAAAGGCAGCATTAGTGTACTTTTAATGCCAATAACAACCAGACTTTCTCCATTTTTGACTTTATTCCATATTAAATTTTTATTAGAATTTGGAACTTTAGAGTTGTATTCATAAATTTTATGGTGTTCATTTAATGCAGATTTTATTCTTTTTATTATTTGATATCCTAATGATATTTCAGGAATCAAGAAAAGTATTTGCTGTTCTAGTTGTAAGTAATATTCACACAGTTTAATAAATATTTCAGTTTTTCCAGATCCAGGTATTCCAAAAAGGTAAAAAACATTAGTTTTTTCTGACTCAACAATTTCTTTGTAAATATTTTGTTGTTCTTTGTTTAGTTGAAGGTGATTTTTATGATCCGGATACAGGCACCCATTTATTGAAGGCAATGTTTGATTTTTTTTGGATTTTGCATTTTGGGGCAATCCAAAGAATAGAGTTTCTCCGAATCCTGAAAATGTTTTTTTACTAATCCAATTTGCTAAATTAATGTTATGTTCTGTTATTATTTCAGTTTTATCTATTATTTTAATAATTTCTTTTATTTTAAATTCAAATTTTTCTTTGAATTCGTTTTCAAAATATTTTTTAATAATTATTCCAATTTTATTGGAGCCATTAAAATTAACCATTACTCTTATTCCAATTTCTAGATTCAAGTTGAACCTGTAAAAAAAAAGTTTATTTAAAGGAATGTTTATTGCAATTTCATAGTAATAAGTTGAATGATAATGTTCAGCCATATTTTATTATGCCTTTTATTATTTTTAAATCTTGCCATATTTCTTTTTTTAATTCTGGATTTTTTATTTGATTTGTAGGAAGGTGTGTAAAAACTAATGGTATGCCTTTAAATCTTAGTTCTATTCCCCTTACAATTTGAATTCTTAATGGTTGATTTAAGAAAAAATCTATTTCTTCACAAGATAAAATTGCTTTGGGAGTTTTGTTGCTGATTTCTGAGTTAAGTGATTCAATATTGTCTATTATTTTATAATTTTGTATGTTTATGCTTTTGCACCATTTCGTTACAATATCCTTTGAAGGTTCGTTGAGATAGTTTTTGTTCACATATATTATAATATAATTGCTGATACTTTTTTCTTGTAAGGTATTATTTGATAATAGGTTTGTTAAATTTTTGTTTTTTTCAGGTACTTCTGCGGGTTTTTTGTTGTTTTCATTTTTTTGATAAATTTTAACATTTTTAACTTTTTCTATTTTTTGTTTAATCTCATTATCTATTTTTTCAAAATTTTCTGTAATTTTGCCTTCGATATTATTTGTTAATATTTTAAATAAAAAAAGTTTTTTAGCTAAAATATTGTTATTCATAGTAAACCTTGTCTAAAAATAAAGCATTTGCGGGCGCAGTTTTTCTTGCAAGGTTTCTATTTTTTGATTTTAGTATTGTTTTAAAAGTAGAAATTGATTCATTTTTTATTTCAATATCCAACATTGTACCTATTATTGATCTTACCATTTTCCACAAAAAAGAAGACCCTATTATTTCAAAAATAATATATTTTCCTCTTTTTTTAAACTTGGCAAAATATATATGCCTAAATTTGGATCTGCTTTTATCCTTTATGCATGAAAATGTGGTAAAATCATGGTTCCCAATTAATATTTTAGCCATTTGGTTTAAATTGCTTATGTTGAGTTTTTTATTTACATGGTGAGCTTGATATCCTTCCCAAGGATAGTAGTTGTTGCTGTTTAATATATAGTAACTGTATTTTCTTTTTTGAGCGTTAAAACGTGGATGAAATGAATTTTTAACATGTTTGAGTTTTAGTATTTTTATACTGTTTTTTAATAACATTGCATTTAAAGCTTTTTTTAGATTGTCTAGATGAATATTGATGTTCATCTTAAAAGTTATTATTTGTCTTTTTGCATGAACTCCTTTATCTGTTCTTCCAGATGAATGAATCTTTACTTTTTTTTTATTGATTTTCATCAGAGCTTTTTCAATTTCTCCTTGAACAGTAGGCTTTTCTGGCTGTATTTGAAATCCATAGTACATATGTCCGTCATAAGCTATTTCAGCTAATATTTTTTTCATTTATTTATTTATTTATTTAAGATTTTTCATTTCCCTTGATATTTTGAAGTAAACTTCTTTGATTTTATCTAAAAGTATTGAAGGCTTTTCTTTTGAAGATTTGCCCATTCCCGCTATTTTAGAAAGAGTGGTTTTTATGTCGTTTAATTGTTTGTATCTGTATTCTTTATTATCTTTATTTCCATAAAAGTATTCTAGAAGACCTGATAAGTAGAGAACACTGTCATAGCCATAATTTTTATCTGTATCTGGGCCGAATATGGTTGATGCGTTAACAGGTTCTGAATTGTCTTTGTCTTTTTCGATAACTAGTTTATAAAGATATGCAGCTTTGTGGTAAAATATTTTTTGAAGATAATTATAGTTTTTGTTTGGTTCTTCTTTTTCAAGGTCCTCAAATGTCCAAGCGGCTCTTATTGCTGATTTTGCTTGATTTAAAGTGGGATTATGATTCTTTTCAAAATGTTCGTAACATAGCATGGCAAGAATATAACTTGCAGCTCCTTCTTTTAATGTTCTAGATTTACTGAAGTTGATCATGTCATCAAAAATAGAATTTATTTTTTTTCTTTCGGACTTTTTATTTTGTAAAATTTCTTTTTTGTTTTTAGAGATTGAATTAAATTCGCTTGGAAATGTTGCAAAGTAGCATTTTGGACATACTGTTACAGAGTATATTCTAGGATAAATATTGCCATATTTGTCATTTTTTATATATTCTCTTTTTAGATCAATTTTCAACTCTCCAGCTATTAATCTGCTACTTCCAGTCAAAAGTTCTTCTTTTTGAAATTTAAAAGAGCATACAGGGCATTCAATTTTTTCTTTTGTAAAATATGATATTTTTTTCATGAATTAATTTTCTACCATTACAAATGCAATAGCGTACTCCTTTTCATGTGATATTGTTAGGTATAGTTTTAAATTCATTTCTCTTGCAACTTTTTCAATTTCATTATGCAAACAAAACTTAGCATTCCCTTTTAAAGATTTTATTACCTCAATATCTTTAAGACTATAATGTATTTTATATTGCAACAGTGGGGTTAATGCTTTAATTAAAGATTCTTTAGCTGCAAATTTTCCAGCTAAACTTTCTATAATGCTGCCGCCCCCTTTAAACTTAAAATTTTCAATTTCTTTATGAGTAAAGAATCTCTCCATTTTTTTTTTATTTTCTAAAAAACTTTTGAATCTTTCAACTTTTATTATATCACATCCTATTGACTTCATGGTTTGATCTCTGAGTTTTCAATTATTTCTAGTTTTATTTTTTTGGGTTCATAATCAGATATTTCTGTTTCATTAATATTCTCTTTAAGAATTATATTTGTGTTAATGTTGTAAATTCCAGGAGTTTTTATATCTGCTAAATCAAAAGCAAGGCTTATATTTTGATTGTTTATATGGGTTTTAATTTGTTTTTCAGAAAGCCTTGTTTTTATTTTTACAAACATTTTGTTTTCTGAGTTTATTATTTTTTCTTTATCTTTAATTTCAAGACCATTTTTTAGATTATTAAAAATAAGATTAGGAGATTTTATTGTTGTGTTTGAATATTTTTTGTTTAAATAAATATTGATTACTGCGTGGCTTTTTTCAAACATAACTAAGGGATTTGGAGGAACTACTTCAAGATAATCTGATACAAACAGGGTTCTTGTGTCAAATTCTTTTACATTGGTTTGAATAGTGTTTATTTTTTTGAGTTCTTGTTCGGGGCCATATACTAATAAATGTTCAGGTAATATATTATATTTTGCAATAAAATATTCTCCTTTGCCATCTTTTTCTATGAGTTTAAATTTGGGTTCTATTTTAACTAATTTAGAGATTTTGTTATCAAGATTTAGCAACACATTTGTTTTTGAAAGTTTATATTCTGCAATGTGTATTGAGTTGAGATTTTTTATTTTTATTGGTAACTTATATTTTCCAGGAATCTTTATTTTTGATGCTTCAATAAATAATATTATTTTATTAAGATCAAGATATTTTAAGTCATCTTTGTTGATTTTTATTGTAATCTTGACTTTGCTAAAGTCGGGAATTTTTCCAAGGGCTATTTGATCATTCAAGATAATTTTGAATTCTTTTTCAGTTGTTATTGATTCTATTTTATTGAAATTAAATGCTACAAACATTAGAATAGCTATTAAAATGGAAATGGCTTTATTTTGCCAATCATCAAATAGTAACTTTATTATATTTGTTATTTTTTTGCTTTTTTTCATTATTTTACTCTATTAGTTCGAGATTTAATTTATTTCTAATTTCGTTTAAGCTTAAGTTGTATTCCAATTTTGCATTGATTGTAATAGAAATAGACCCGGTCTCTTCGGAGGTTATTATTGTTATTGCATCAGAATTTTCAGAAATCCCAAGTCCTGCTCTATGTCTTGTTCCAAATGCTTTGCTAATAGAATCAACATTAGATAATGGTAAAAATGAGCCTGCATATTTTAATTTATTTTTGCTAATTATTACAGCTCCATCGTGAAGAGGGGTTTCTCGTTCAAATAGTGATATTAGTAGTTCACTAGATATTAGTGCATCAATTTTAGTTCCTTTGTTTATTATTTGTTCTAGTTGTATTTTTTTTTCAATACATATTAGACTGCCAGATTTGTTTTCAGACAGGTGTTCAACTGCTTTTAGAATTTCAGAAATGACTTTTAAAGTTTCTTCTTTTTTATTTGAAAGTTTAAAAGCTAAATTGAAATTTCCAATTTGCATTATTATTTTTTTTATTTCTTGATTGAAAAGTATGACTATTGCTATTGGTAATATATTGGCTATATAATTTAACAGCCAGCTAATAGTATGGAGATTTAAATAATATGAGATAATTCCTATGGAGGTGATGATCAGCATTCCTTTTAGTAGATTTGTAGAATAAGAATTGATTACGTTTTTATATATGTAATACACTAGAATGCTAATTAAGCTTAGATCTAAAATTCTTGAAAAATTATCTTTTATTTGATTTAAATCATTTATATCCATCACAAATTTTCTACTCAATGTTAAAACACTGTACTTATTGATCTATATTAGTATAATATAAAATATATAAATAAGCACAGTTTATAATTAAATTAAATTGTTTTTTGAATTTATGAATGAAAGAGAAAATATTATAGCTTTAATATTTGATTTTGATAATACTCTTATTTATGGTAATATGCAGCAAGTGTTGTTTGATGAATATTGTGTTGATTCTTGTTCCTTTTGGAAAGAAGTTGAAGCTTTAGAGTATGTTTATAAGCAAAATGGTTATAATATAATTTCTAACGAAATGATATATTTATCTCATTTTTTAACCTATGTAAGAGAGGGTTTTTTTAAAAGTCTAGATAATAGAGTATTATTTAATTTAGGTGCTAAGTTGAGATTTTTTGAAGGGGTTATTGGTTTATTTAAAGAGATATTTGAAATAAATAAGAAGTTGGAAAGTAATAATTCGCAAGTTAAGATTTATATTGTTTCAAGTGGATTTAGACAAATGATTTTGGGAAGCAAAATTGCACCTTATGTGAGTAAAGTGTGGGCGTGTGAGTTTATAGACTCTTATTTGATGCCTTTTTATGCGCTTAGAGATGAAAAATTTTCTAAAAATAAGGTTTTAAGTAGTGTTTGCTACTTTGTAGATCATACAATAAAAACCAGGGTTATTTTTGAAATTAACAAAGGGTCTTATGAGAAAATTAACGAGAGAGTGCCAAAGAGTAAAAGGCAAATTCCTTTTAAAAATATATTTTACATTGCAGATGGATTTAGTGATATTCCGGCATTTGAAATTTTAAATAATATTTTAAATCATTGTAAAAATACCTTGACAGTGTACTATGGAGATGATACGAATGCAAAAAAATTGTTTTATGAGAATAGAGTAGGAGATTTTGCTGAGGCCAATTATAGCAAAGGCACTAAACTGTATAATTGGATAATGGAGAAAATTTGTTTGAACTTATAATTCATTTAATTTATTTTTGTTTAATTATTGATAAAAGCATTAAAAAAAACGAAAAGAGGAGATATGTTTAAAGATTTGAATACAAATCAAAGGCTAAAACCTTGGAGAGTAGAATCTGTTTTTTATTGTATTGTTATAGTTTCAATATTTATTGGAGCTTTTAAAATAGCAGAAGCCGTACTTAAACCCTTGGCTATTTCTATAGTGTTGGGATTTTTAGTTTATCCTGTTTATACTTTTTTGGCAAGATTCAAAGTTCCAAAATTTTTAATAGTTTTTCTTATATTTTTTTTATTATTTTCTTTTTCTTATTTGATTTTTAGTTTTGTTTATTACAGTGTTACTGTTTTAATGAAGCAATTGCCCTACTATCAAAATCAATTGGCATTTATTATGAAAGATGTGCTTAGTCGATATAAAGTTGATAGTTCTGTTATTAATGATATGAATTTTTCTGGCTACATTTATCCGTTTTTAACAAGAGCTTCTAATGAGATTATTGGATTTACAAGTAGCTTAGTAGTAGTTTTTTTGTTGTTGTATTTTTTGCTTTCAGAAATACATGTTTTTGGAATGAAACTTGACAAAGCTTTTAAAAAGCCAATATCTACTAGATTTATTGAAGCTCTAGATACGATTAATAATCAAATTGGAAAATATTTAGGGATAAAAATTTTTGTGAGCTGTTTGACAGGAATTTTAGTGTTTATTGGATTAACTTTGTTTGGACAAGACTTTCCTCTTGTTTGGGCAGTTCTTACTTTTGTTTTTAATTTTATTCCCAGCATTGGGTCTATATTGGCTGTGTTTTTCATTGTAATAACATCTTTAATACAATTTTATCCAAATTTAAACATAGTGCTTTATATATTAATATACAATACTTCTGTTCAAGTTTTGATTGGAAATATTCTTGAGCCTAAAATGCAAGGGGAAAGACTTGATATTTCACCATTTTTGCTCTTATGTTTTTTGTTTTTTTGGGGATGGCTTTGGGGTATTGTGGGCCTTTTAATAGCTTACCCTTTTACTGTTATTGTAAAGGTAATAGTTGATAATGTAAGCTGGTTAAAGTCTTTTTCTGTATTTTTAGGTGGTTCTGAGATTTTAAACAATGTTGGTCATGTTTCAGATAAAGATAGGGAGATTTGATTTTGAAAAGAAAGGTTATGCTTACAGGGGATAGACCTACCGGTGCTCTACATTTAGGACATTATGTAGGATCTGTAGTAAATCGGTTGAAATTTCAAGAAGAATATGAAACATATTTTATTATAGCCGATTTGCATACTTTGACCACAAAGCCCGATTTAAAAAGTATCAATACAATACCTTATAATGTTAGAGAAATGGTTTTAGATTATCTTGCTTGTGGAATCAATCCTAATAAGGTTAGTATATATTTGCAATCAGCTATACCTGAGCTCTTTGAGCTTCATTTAATATTTTCAATGATTGTTACTGTTGCTCGTTTGCAAAGGATTCCAAGTATAAAGGACATGAGCATTGTGGCTGGACTTAAAGATGTTCCTTATGGTCTTTTAGGATATCCTGTTCTTATGAGTTCAGATATTTTAATGGCAAAAGCAAATTTAGTTCCTGTTGGGCGTGACAATGAATCTCATATTGAATTTGCAAGAGAACTTGCAAGAAGATTTAATCATTTGTACGAAAATAATTTTTTCCCAATACCCGAATCTGTTTTCACAGATTCTCGTCCTTTGGTGGGTATTTACGGTAAAAATAAAATGAGCAAGAGTCTTGATAATGCAATTTTTTTAAAGGATACTGAAGATTTATTAGAAAAAAAAATTATGTCTATGTATACAGATCCAAATAGAATAAGGGCAGATATTCCTGGTAATGTTGATGGTAACCCTGTTTTTATTTATCACAGTATTTTTAATAGTAATCATGAAGAAGTTGAAGATCTTAAAAGTAGGTATAAGAAGGGCAAAGTAGGTGATGTTGAAGTTAAGAAGAAATTGTTTTTAGCTTTGAATAGCTTTTTAAAACCAATCAGAGATAAAAGAAGTTTTTATGAAACAAAAAAAAAAGATTACATTAATGAAATTATTTTTGATGGTACTAGCAAGGCAAGATTTATTGCAAATAAAGTAGTAAAAGATGTTAAAGATTTAATAGGACTTTCAAAAACTTGGAATGGAATAAAATGTAGTGTTGAAAAAATGAAGAATGAAAATTGCTGATTTTATGCAGACTTATAGTAGCGATTAACTTATGATTTGAATCAAGCAGTATTAACTATTCAGTTTTTCATAACAATAAACTAAAGGTCTAACAACTGTAAAAATATCTTCTTTTTTTTGAAATTGCAAAAATTTACACTTTTAATCAAATCATCTACAAATAAATTCTTTTGACAACCATTAAAAGATATCCGATTTTTTAAAAGCCAAAAATGGAAATCCAAAACTAACGTCTTTATTAATATAAGCTGGGGGTATGCCCTTAAATTCAAGTATTTTAGATTCATATAGCACATATATAAACCTTCATTTACCTCTCTCCTATATTTAGCTAAATAAAAACAATTCCCCATTAATATTCCAAAAGAAAGATATATAAAAAAATTAGTCCTAAATTTTTAAGATCGCAAGAAAAAAACATAATAATCACCTTTTTTTGAATACAAAAATTTAGAAGAATCATAAAAATATTTAATGGATTTAAAATTATCAACAAAATTCATCAATAAAAACTAAAATCCTTAAGATAAAGTTAATTAATATAAGCAAAAAAAACAAATTTTTAAGTATAATAAAATATAAGCTATCATATTATTGATTATTATAGAAATAATATGACTAAAATATCAATGAGAAGAAATTTACATGCTTAAACAATATTCACTTAACATGAAAAATTTTAAAAAAGCTTTTGATGAAATGATATTTTCTCCTTCGGGATTTAGAAAAATTTTTGCAAAATCAAAAAATGAAGATTCAACAGAAAATGAAATAGGTAATGAAGATAAAGTATTAATAGCGCTAATAATCTTCACAGTATCAAATTACTTTAAAAATGAATCCAATGAATCCAAACCCTATATTGGATTAGGATTAGACTCAAGACCAACCGGTAACATTATTGTAGAAATAACAATAAAAATATTAATAACAAGCGAAGAAAAGATTAAGTTTTTTGGCATACTTCCAATAACTGAAATTTTAGCTTGTACAAAAAAAAGCAAAGATTCAAAGGGCTTCATTTATATCTCTGCAAGTCATAATCCAACAGGATACAACGGGATCAAAATAGGGTTAAACGATGGTGGTGTATTAAATTCTGCAAAAACTCATGAAATAATAAAACAAATTAAAAATAATAGCCAAAACGAAAAATTAATAAGTCATTTAATTAATATTCTAAACAAATTTGATGAAAATAAATCCCATTTAGAGCATTATAACAAAACAATAGAATTAGAAAGAAAAAATAAAAACCAATCTTACGAAGCATATAAATCATTAATACATGAAATAGCGTATGAAAACGATATTAATAATAAAAATATCGAAAAATTAAAGAAAAGAATACTAAAAAATCCAATTGGAATAATAGCAGAAATGAATGGAAGCTCTAGAATAAATTCAATAGATAAAGAATTGTTAGAGTCTTTGGGATTAAAAATAGAATTATATAATGACAAAATAGGTATTTTTAAGCATAATATTATTCCCGAAGGAAAATCTTTAAATGAATGTAAAAAGATACTACAAAAAAAATATATACAAGACAATTTTTTTGAACTAGGATATGTACCGGATTGTGATGGAGATAGAGGCAATCTAGTGTTTATAGACAAAGTTACAAACACTGCAAATATCATCGAAGCACAAAAAATATTTGCACTTGTAGTAATTTCAGAACTTAGCTATCTTTATTATACAGGAATAAAAAATAACATAGCAATAGTAACCAACGATGCAACATCTCTAAATATTGAAAAAATTGCAAATTTTTTCAATGCCAAAGTTTATAGAGTAGAAGTTGGAGAAGCCAATCTAACAGAAATGGCAGATGATTTAAGAGCCCAGGGATTGATTGTAAAAATCTCGGGAGAGGGATCAAATGGGGGTTGCATAATAGATCCTTCAAGAGTAAGAGATCCAATTACTACTCTGATTAGTATCGTAAAATTATTAAAAATGAAAGAACTTTACCAAATATGGTGCAAATTGTCTAAAAACTACTATAAAGAAGAATATAGCTTGAAAGATATTTTAAACACAACAAATTTTTACAGCAATGTAATGGTATCATCTAAGAAAGCAAATTTAACAAATCTTAAAATAGAAAATCAAGAAATTTTAAAAAGAAATTATGAAAATCTATTGATTAAAGAGATAGAAAGCAATAGGTTATTCCAAGGATTATCAATAATTGATTATGAAATAATTAATTATGAAGGCAAAAGACAATCTAAGGTTAGAACAGGAGATGCCTCGGGAGGATTAAAGGTATTATTAAAAACTGATAAAGAAATTGTTGCAACCTTATGGATGAGAATCTCAAAAACAGAACCAGTAACAAGGGTGCTCAGCGAGGTTATTTATACAAAAAGAAACATTTTATTCAAACTACTAGAACTTAATAAAAGCTTGATAGAAAAGGCAAATATGATATAATAAAATAATTAAAATTATCAATATTTTATTTTAAGGATAATAAAATTAAGGATAATAAAAATGATTATGCTATTTTAGCTTTGCTTGCAGGTCACGGTTAAAATTTTAAAAGACATTTATTTATAGATTTATAGATTTGGAAAAAAATTCTTTAGTAAAATAAAGTTGTTTTAAAGATTCGTTTTAGGCCTTTATCAATTTGTGTTTAGATAATTGGGTATTTTCTTGTTAAAAATTTCAAAAAGAATGAAAATGGTTAAAATTTTTTATGTCATAAATATAGAAATTCCTAGATCTAAAAGAATAAATTCTTTAAAAGAAGTTGATAATTTAGAGTAAATGCTGTAGTTATTGGGTATGAAATCAATTTCAAATTTTAAGGTAATTAAGGGAAGGCTTGGATAGAGAAATGCATTAGTTGTTTTCCCTGTAAATATAGTGGTTCTTAGAGTTAAATCGACTTGGGTTCCAATGAAGAATTTTATAGTAATTGTATCAGCTATAATTGAATATTTAGCAATATAAATAGTGAAAGCCAAATTGAAATAAGTATTTGAAGCAAAATTTTTATTTATTGGGATAGTAAAGAAATTGATGGGACTGAACTGTATTTCAATCCATTCGTTATAAGATATCAATATTCCGATGAAGGCAATGTATTTGTAGTCTTCATTATAAAAGATAGGGTTTATATAATTATGGTAAATTATACCCATTTTCATTTTTTTTTTAATTATATCTTCTTTAGGAAATTCCCAGCAGGAAATAGTTAATTTATTTTGAAAACAAAATAAATTAACGCTAAACATTAATAAAACAGCAGTATATTTCATTTAATCAGCTTATAATCGTATACTATATATTATATACTATAAAGAAAAATTAATTGACGTTAAAAAAGAAAACTTACAAAAAGATTGTGAGTATATAAAGATAAACATTTTCAATATTGCCATTGAGAGCCCTATTTGATTGAAAAGAATAGTTTGAGAAACTCGCTTATATTCTGAAAAAAAGGGGGAGGGTAAGTTTACAGTAAATTAGTAAAGCCAATTTCTTTAATCCCTATCAATAGTGATAACACCATCAAGAATTTTTTGATAAACCCTTCAATATTTATAAATTTATAAGCTTGGGTTTTAGCAATTACAAAATGTTGTGTAAACTGATCAAAACTAGTAACCCATCATTTTGTCAACACCCCCTTTTAAGCTTGCCATTATTATAATAATGGACTGATTTTTTTGCTATTTTACGGAATTTTTTACGGATATAAAAGAATCAAGGAAAATAGGTTTTTTAACGATTATTCGTCTGTTTGTAGATTTTCTAAAAAAATTCAAATCCTTTTCAATAAGGCTTATTACATTGAATTTAGGTTCAAAACGGGAAGTGTGTTTCTGTATGTTTATACCATATCTTATTTCATTAACGGCCGGAATATTCTATCTATTAGAAAATAGTATAAGGAAATTTTGAGTTAGAACAAGAAGTGTTCAAGTTTTACTCCAAAGATTTATAGCCCAAAGGAATTATTATTATTCAATGATTCCAAAGACACCCCTATTTCATATAATTTTGGGGTTTTTAGTGATGATTTAACAAATTCCTTTAAACTTCTTTATAAGAATAGTGAATCTTATAATTAAACTTTAAGAAAAACTTTTCAATATATTTTTTTATTTTAAATACATTCCATCAAAAAATGGAATGCTTAAAACATATATCAGTAATACATCTAATTTTAATATTTATTTCAAATAAATATTAAAATTATAAAAAGCCTTCCTTTAACAGAAGACTTTAATTCTAAATAATTAATCTTATTATAAGATATATCTTTTTATTTTCTTATCTATTAAAAATCACAAATCTATTACCAGAACAGATTTCGTTTTTTGAAGAATCTAAAAAAGATTTTGTTTTTTGAATAAGTTGTTCTATCTCTTTTTTTAGTTCTCCTGCTTTAACTATCTTAGAAGAAGAGGTATTTAACTGCCTTAAAGCATTATCCATTTCATTTTTTGATTGTCTTGCCAAATTATTATATGTTCTTCTTGACCAATTTTTACGTTCGGTTTTTAATCTTTCAGTAATAGCATCTTTTAAAGTTTTTTGGGCTTTCTCAAAAAAGTACTTTGCAGATTCTCTCTCACTAAGTCCACTATCTAATTGAGTGTTAAGCTCTTCAATATCACTCCTCTTTTCTAATAACTGATTGAACAAATTAATTAGATTCTGTTTTTCTTGTCTATTCTGTATTATTCTTTTCTGATATTCTTTTTGTATATGAGGCTTTGTTTTTATTATATGATTTATTCTTCCCACAATATGCATTTCTGTTTTTATTGAATCTACAAGTCCTGAGATTTCATCATAAACTTCATTAAAACTAGATTCTATTTGATCAGACTCATTTTTAAGTTTATTTTCGTCATAAGCTAATTTAGCAAATTCAATACTCCCTTCGTTAATTGCTTTCTCTGCTTTCTTTTCTTCATCGGTATTTGGGACCAACTCTTCTTCTTTTATCTTTATTTCTTCTTTAGAATAATATGGAAAATTTTTATTTACATTAACAGGGTTTGCAGAAACAGCCTGTGTTATTTGTTTTTTTCCTTCTTCTGCATTTTGTTCAACAACTTCTACACTTTCTTGAATTTTCTCTATAAAGTCTAAAATTTTCCCTCCTCTTTTATCTATTTTTTTGTTAATCAATTCATTAGTGCCACTTGTATTACATGACAGTAAACTTATTATTAACATTAACATGTATATTGTCAAAATATTTTTTTTCATATTTTCTCCCGATGGGATCTTTATAGATCCATATCTGTTTTATGCAAATATATTGCTATTCCTGTGAAATTACAAACACATATCTCTTCTTAATACAAACAGTTTTAAATAATTTATCTATTGCTTTGTTTAAAACGATAAGATCTTTTGTTCCTTTGTTTCCGGTAGTAGGTAGCACTTTTAAGTAAAGCTTTTTTATATTTTCATTACTAGCCCACTTTTTTACCAAGATCAGTATTTGTTCCCTTTACTTTGTCTAAAAACTTCTTACTTGTAGCTTTATTCGTTTAAGTACTGTTTTTAGTTGTTCTAATTTGCAGTGAATTACTTTCAATAATAAGTTTATTGTGATATAGTGAACATTGAAAAAAAGAAGATGTGTTTGATTAGATATGTTTTTTGCAAATTTTTTTCGACAGAATTAATTTCATTTTTAAGTTCTTTATTTTTTAATTTAATTATAAAAAGAATAAAGTTTAAAAAATAATATCAAAAATTATAATTAAATGTTTTGATTAGCAATGGTATTCAACTTTTGAGCTCAATTATTTATAAATGATAAAATAAAATAATGAAAACTAATGGCATTGTAAAAACAAATGATCCAAATATATCTCTTTATAAAGAACTATCAAAAGATTTTATAAAAAAAGAAAATATTAATAAGCTAAAAGCCTTTTTTATTTTTGTAAAAAATAAGCTGTTGTCAATAGACGATAATTCAACAGAAGCAAATATAGAGTCTTTACTAAAATCTATATTTGAAGAACTAAATTATTCAGTAGAGCAACAAAAAGGTGGTCAAATAGATGGGGTGAAGTCTAGAGTAGATATATTACTTTTTGAAAATGATAAAGACAAAGTAGATTTTAATAATAAACTAGAAGAAGCTAAAAAAAATAATGATCCTATTCCAGCCGAAGATATCTTACTTATAGTAGAAATTAAGCGTCCATCGTTTAGTTTTGATATTAAAAATACAATAAAAGAAGCAGAGGATCAGCTATATAGATATCTAAATCAATATCAAAAACATTATGGGATACTTTCAAATGGTAAGGTGTGGAGATTATATGACAAATCGAAAGTACTTTATGGAGAAAAAAGATATATTGAATTTGATTTTTCTAAAATCGAAGAAAAAGAAGAATACAAAGAACAAGAATGGTTTGATTTATTTAGCTACCTTATAAGAAAAGAAAGATACCTAAAGACAAACAATGTAATAGAAGTCGAAAAGGAACAAATAACTAAAGAAAAAGAGATAATTCAAAAAACTTTAAAAGAGATACTTTATGAGAGGCCTGACGATTCTATAGTATTTAAAATTGCAAAAAATATATATGACAAAGAATTTAAAATATCAAACAAAGAAATTACTCAACATATTTTGGCTAGTATTCTTGAAGAATCAATTATTTTTATTTTAAGAATATTTTTTATTGCATATATTGAAGATAACGACATATTTAAGAAAATATTAGAAGAAAACAAGTTATATAGATCTTCTATATCTTTTAGATATTTTTTTTATGATGAAAATACAAAAAATAAATTAGGATATAAAAAAATAATAACAATTTTTAATTTACTTGATAAAGGAAGTGATTCAATAAAATTTCCTATATTTAATGGGGGATTATTTGCACAAGATAAGGTTAAATATTTAAATAATGAAAATTTATTAAGTATTAGCGAACTTGAAGAAATACTAGTTAAAATACTTTTCTTTGAAGAAGGAAATATTAAAAATAAAAAATTTGTAGAGTATTCAAAGCTAGATCCCAAAAGTTTTGGAGAATTGTACGAAACTCTACTTGAATATGACCTAAGAATTGCAGATACTACTGTTCATCGCATTGTCGAAGACGGCGTTTATCTAATTCGCACTGAAGAAGAGCTTAAAAATAAAAAGTAAACAAAGTTGCGACATATTTTAAAAACAATATTTATCTTACATCCAGATCCCTTGATAGAAAAAAAAGTGGGGCATATTATACACCCGATGACTTAACTGACTTTATGGTTACATCTGCAATTGAAGAACAGCTTAAAACCAAGTCCCCTTTAGATATAAAAATCATTGATAATTCTTGTGGTTCAGGTCATTTTTTAATTTCTTGTCTAGATTATTTAACAGAAAAAGTATGGTATGAGCTAAATAAATTTGAAGATGTAAAAAAAGAGCTTGATAAAGAATATAGAGCTATTCTTAAAGAAAGTGAAGAATATGATGTTCAGGACACTATAAGTAAAGAATTAGTGCTTAAAAGGATGCTATTAAAGAAATGTATTTATGGTGTTGATATTAATCCTATTTCAGTTGAAATTACTATGCTAAGTTTGTGGATTAATACCTTCATCTTTGGAACACCACTAAGTTTTATTGAGCATCACATAAAAGTAGGAAATGCTCTGCTAGGGTATACCAAAGATGAATTTTTTGATATTGCAAAAAAGAAATTTGAAAGTGGATTTTCGTTATTTAAAAAAAGAATTAAAGAAATTACAACTATTTTAGAAGATAGCTACCAAAAAATTAAAAGTATTAACGATACTACTAAAGAAGATATAGAAAAATCCAAAAAGATATACAAAGAATATGAGGAAAGTGAAGATACAGATTATTTAAGAATAATGTTTTCTTTAATAAAACTTTATTCATTATCTTTTGACAAATCTTTAAAAATAGAATTTAGTGATATTATAACTGTAATTACTTTAATTGAAAACATATTAAGCAATAAAACTTCTACTGAAGATAAAGAAAAAATAGATAAAATTAGAAAATTGAGTAGCTATTATAAACTTTTCCACTATGGAGTTGAATTTCCAGATATTCAAGAAGGATTTGATATTGTGATTGGAAATCCTCCATGGGAGGAAACTAAGTTTAATGAAACAGAATTTTTTTCAAAACATATTCCTAGTTACAGAAGACTAAGCATAAAAGAACAAAACAAAATAAAACAAGAAATGCTCGGTAAAGATAATCACTCTTTAAATATTGAATACAATGAAGAAAAAAATAGTATAACTGCCATTAACAATATTTATAAATTCGATTTTAAAGACTTTTCTGGTGGTGGAGGCCCCAATCTTTTTAGATATTTTGTTGCATTTAATTTAAAATTAATGAAACCAGGAGGCAATTTAACTTATCTAGCTCCCTCTGGTCTTTGGGATGAATATAGTTCTAGAGTGATAAGAAAGCATATTTTTAATAACTATAAACTTAACTATATTTATCAATTTGAAAATAAAAAAAGATTTAAAGATGTGGATTCTCGCTTTAAATTTGCAATATTTCAACTTAGCAATATCAAAGCCCTTGCATCAAATTTTAAAGCAAAATTCATGATTCAGGGTAGTGATAATATTTTAAAAGAAACAACTAGAGACTTAAAAGAGGGTAAAGATGATTCTTATAAAGGAATTGAATTAAACATAGACCAAATTAGAAAACTATCTCCTATTCAAGAATCAATAATAGAATTTAGAGATAGCGCTGAGCTTAAGCTTATTAACGAGATGTTTAGTCGATTTAGTACTCTATCAGAAGAGTATATTGATTTCACAAGAGGTTTGAACACAAGTATTAATAATCGTAAATCTTTACTAAAAACATATAATAATGAAAACTTTATATTTCTTTATTCTGGAGCCAATATTTATCAGTTTAATTCAAGATTTTTTGCTAGTGATGATGCAAAAGAAAGTTCTAAGCTTTTATGGATAGATAAAGAAGACTTAGAAAAGGTATTAACTAAAGATGATCAATATAAAACTGAAAGAGTATTTTATAGAGATATTGCAAGCAATACCAATGAAAGAACTATGATCAGCACACTTTCTCCTAAAAATTGTTATTGCTCAGATTCAATGTATATAAATTATGAGAAAACGCCAATATCTATTTATAAAAATTATTTATTATATCTATTTTTAATTCATTAACATTTGATTTTTTGATCAGAAGATTTGTTAATATACATGTTCAAAAATCATATTTATACCAGTGTCCAATGCCTCAACCTGAAGAAAAAGATATTTTAACTAACCCGCTATACTTAACTTTAGTAAAAAATACTTCCTTGCTAATAGCTAAAAATGATCCCGAGAACTTTAAATATTTGCTTTACTTAGAATATTTTGAGTTTAGTAAAGAAAAAGTCAATAAAATACTAAATCTAGATGTGAAAGATGAATTTTTTAAGGAAAAAGAAATTGAAAATAACTTTATTGTGGCTAACCTTTATTCACTAACCAAAGAAGATTTTATTACTTTACTTAGAGATTTTAAAGTATTGAAAAACAAAAAAGGAGAAGATTATATTTTGTCTTTAATAAAAGGATATGAGAATTATTTAGGAGCAAATAAATCGTATGAGGCTTAATAATTTTAAGGTCTTCTATCTATTGAAGAGAGCTCTTGTTATAAGCTCATATGTTATAAGCTCATAGATAAGCTCAAAAGATAGAAGGTTTAGGCTGCTTTAATAAGTCTAATATGCTTAGTTGATTTTTTGTTCAGATTTACTTAAATCGCATGAAAAGGAAGACAAAACAATAAGTATTAATAATTTGTACATTTTTATTAAGCTTCCTTTTAGCTTGCAATAATCAATTATAATATATAATATTATAATTGATTATTTTCTCAGTTTTATCGAAAAACTTGTTATTTTAATCCTATTTACTACTAGTTTTGAACCAGGGGTTTTAGGTATATTGGGGTTAATCTTTGAATCAAAAATATCTATACTAATTAAAAATTATAT